>NZ_JBVYHY010000003.1:0-1346660 GCF_056033865.1 Bacillus sp. FAU20 | reverse complement strand
CTCATCGCACACTCCTTCTATTTTTGTTATCTATTTTTATGTATCGGTTACTTGAATGAAAAAAAGACATCAACTCTATTTGCAGATGCCACCAATCGTCCCGAGTTCTTCCTTTTACTAATGATACGATAAAAACGCAGGCTCATACAATATTTTCCCGCAAAAGTTTCGAAAAAATTCGCTTCTTTTCTCGTATTTTCGTATTTTTTATGAAAAAAGGGCATTTTTTGTAAAAAAATAGATGTTTCCTAAGTAGAAATCTTATTTTAAGCAGTACGATAGTAAATGAAATTTATATCGGCGATTTTTCGAATATATCGACTGTAACTCGAAATATATCAGCGATTTTCCAAATATATCGACCGCAACTCTAATTATATCAGCGATTTTTTAAATATATCAACTTACCAACAAAAATCGACAATGACAGTCGCTATACAATAGGAGAAAGCTGTTCCAAAATGCCTTCTTGGAACAGCTCATTAAAAGTTTTTATAATTTACTTCCAAATGATTTTAATTCATTCATAAAATCATTGAACTGCGGTATATTCATTTGCTGCGCCGCATCTGATAAAGCTACAGCTGGATCTGGATGTACTTCAGCCATAATTGCGTCTGCACCAATTGCCATCGCTGCTTTTGCAGTTGGTAAGAGAAGGTCACGTCGCCCTGTAGAATGCGTTACATCGACAACGACAGGTAAATGTGTTTCTTTCTTTAAAATCGGCACAGCGGAAATATCAAGCGTATTACGCGTCGCTCTTTCATACGTGCGAATACCTCGTTCACATAAAATAATATTTCCATTTCCCTTTGCCATAATATATTCTGCCGCATTAATGAATTCTTCAATCGTTGCTG
Source organism: Bacillus sp. FAU20 (assembly GCF_056033865.1). Lineage (NCBI taxonomy): Bacteria > Bacillati > Bacillota > Bacilli > Caryophanales > Bacillaceae > Bacillus > Bacillus sp. FAU20. The sequence goes on along the minus strand of NZ_JBVYHY010000003.1, from coordinate 1,345,797 downwards.
ATAGACCACGTTTTAATAATACTGGTTTATTTACAGCACCAGCTGCCCTTAGCAAATCAAAGTTTTGCATATTGCGAGCGCCAATTTGAATAACATCAACGTAATCTAATGACATCTCAATATCATTCGGATTTAAAATTTCACTAATAACAGCCAAATCATATTCATCTGCTACCTGGCGCAAAATTTGTAATCCCTCTAATCCAAGACCTTGAAAATCATACGGTGAAGTACGTGGTTTGAACGCACCACCACGCATTAATTTCAGACCTTGCTCTTTCATTGCTTCAGCAACTTGACGTACTTGTTCATAACTTTCCACTGCACACGGTCCCATAATAAAATGCTGATTTCCGTCACCAATTTTTTCACCATTAATTTCAACAATTGTATCTTCTGTTTTTTTCTTACGAGAAACAAGTAATGCTTTACGATGATCATCTTCTTGTAATTCTAAACCAGCTTGAAAAATTTGTTTGAAAATATGTTGTAAAGTCGAAGTTTCAAATGGACCATTATTATTCTCTGCAATTAAATCCAGCATATTTCTTTCACGTACAGGATCAAAACGTTTCACACCTTGTATTTCTTTTAAATTACCAACTTCTTGTACGAGACGACCTCTTTCGTTTAGTAACTCTAATATTTGTAAATTAAGTTGATCAATTTTAGAACGTAAACGACCTAATTGTTGTGATGCCATAAGAAAGCCACCTCTTTCAAATTCCTATATATTACTTTTTTAAGATAACTTATTATAGCTGATACATATACGATTGTCACACGATATACAGCAATGAATTACTATCAAAAAACATTGTATATTTTTATTTAAAATAAAAAAAGACAGTTTACATACTGTCTTTTTTACAAGAAGGAAACAAACGGTTTATCACTGTTTTTCTCTTTTATAATAACGGCCTCAATTTTACTCTCGGACTTAATCTGTAATTGTACTTTCGCATCTTTAGGCAATTTGTCTAACATGCCTTGAGCAGCCAATTGGGTAAGAGCCATTAATTCTGTTTTACCGTTATATTTAATAACAATATTCATATTTAATGTATCCATTTGATCTTTCTTATAAGAAACTTTAGCGTTGACTGGAATAAAATCTCCATTAGAAAAACCTTTTATTTCCTTAGCAAAGTTATTTATTTTTGTATTATCTTCTCCATGTGCTTGTGTAAATTCATCAGAAGGATATGAATACGACTTTTCATCAATTGTACTCCAATTTCCAAGGTTCGTATCATTCTTTTGAACAGTAGCACTAGCAATATACGTACCATTTTTTAAAGAACTAGTACTTTCTTGCTTAAAGATAGCAAACGTAATTGGAGATTTGTTATACTTATCATTTTTGTTAATAGCTTCAATAAGTTGTTTAGCAACTTCAGACCCTTTAGACATAGCTTCTTCATTCGATACACTTGAAGACATAGCTAAGCCAATCATAACACCAGATAAACTTAATTCATTTGAATTCTGTTTTCCAAAATAGTCTTGTTCTATAATATTCGTCAAAACTGGCGCTTCTACTTTCGCAACTAGTTCATCAACTAGTTTCTCTGGAATATACTGATTTAATTGCAGTACGTGACTCTCTGTATCAAATTGTTGCGTTGCAATATTTATTAAACCATTTTCATACTCTGCTAAATCTAATTTAGAATTTGTTTTTATATTAGCTGTATTAATAACCTTTTGTTCTTTTAAAGGAATAACAGTTCTATAATAATCTTTAGAAACAGCAGTTCTCGGAATCATACTTTTTTCTTTTGTATCTTTTTGTATAACTTCATCCTTCTTACTAATCGTATTACTATCGTTACTACAAGCTCCCAGTAATAAACTTACGACCGCGAAGGATAATGCCATTTTCTTCATTACTTAAAACCTACTTTCAACAATCTAGTTATTTAATTTGAACTAATAACAGTGTACCATTAAATATATTTCAACAAAAACAAAAAAAAGAAGCAAGCACCTTTAGCTTGCTTCTTTTTACTTAATATTCTCTTCTAAAGCGTCTTTTTTAATGTTCCAATGAGACGTATTCCATACTACGATCCCATCTTTTATGTATAACACTTGCGGAGATTCATGTTTAATGCTGTACTGTTCTGCAACACGATTCGACACATCTCTCGCGTCTTGTACGTATAAGTAATACGCTGGTACCGCTCTTTCTTCACTGCAATACGCTTGAAATTCTGTGTATGCACCGTGACTAATCGGGCATGTCGTACTATGTTTAAAAAGAACATACGGCTCATTCTTTTCTACTAAGACTTCAAGCTCTTCAATTGTTTCAAGTTTTGTCATATTCATCACGATTCACCTCTCATACGAAATCTAGAGCGCTTCTCTTTCTTTTCAGCTTTTTTCTCAATTCTTTCTAATTTACGCTCTTCTTTTTCAACCTTCTTCTCTTGTCTCGACGCACGGTAATGATTGTATACTTCAATCGCCGCACTGCTCCACTGTACAACTTGCGCTACTTTATCAGCGTTATTTTCAATTTCATCCGTTACAGAGTCTGATACATTACGAAGCTTCGTATTTAAAGATTGGATTGTCGTTCCAATCCCATCTACACCCGCTACCACTTTATTTAATGACTGTGACTTCTGTTGAATATCATCAGCTAACGCATTCGTCTTATGTAATAATTGCTCTGTCTCTACGCTAATTCCTTGCATTTGTTTTTCTAAACCTTCTAACGTGCTTGCAACGTTTTCTAACGTCTTCTGAACCGATAACAACGTTCTGCATACATACACTACTAATACTGCGAAAGCAACCGCGATAATAGCCGCACTTACATATAAAAGAACTTGCATTTCATCACTTCCTTTATCTTTTTCATACTTTCCCCTATTATACAATCATTTTCCGTTTCATTCTAATCCCTATCTCATCATTAGAATTTTCATACTTATTCGTTAACTGTAACATAAATCATTCAACAAATTCCACTAAGTAGGTTACAATAGGAGAGGATACATAATTAGTAGGGAGGCTTTACATATGAAAGATCCACGTATTGAAAAGTTAGCATACAATTTAATTAACTACTCTATCCGCTTACAAAAAGGTGAAAAAGTATTAATTGAAAACTTTGGCTTACAAAAAGAACTTGTAACTGCACTTGTAAAAGAAGCATATGCAGCTGGTGGTTTCCCATTCGTCTCTTTAAAAGATCATCAAGTAGATCGCTCTTTATTAATGGGTGCTACTGAAGAACATTTCGAACAAATCGCTGCATATGAAGCAAGCGTAATGAAAGACATGGACGCTTATATCGGCCTTCGCTCTGGCGATAATATTAATGAACAAGCTGACGTTCCAAGTGAGCGTATGAAAGTTCATGGCCAAACAGTTGGTAAAAAAGTTCATAGAGACATTCGCGTTCCGAAAACGCGCTGGGTTGTTCTTCGCTACCCAAATGCTTCTATGGCACAGCTTGCTAAAATGAGTACAGAAGCTTTCGAAGACTTCTACTTCGAAGTTTGTAACTTAGACTACGGTAAAATGGATAAGGCGATGGATAGCCTTGTTACATTAATGAATAAAACAGATAAAGTTCGTTTAACTGGTCCCGGAACTGACTTAACATTCTCTATTAAAGACATTCCAGCAATTAAATGCTCAGGTCATTTAAACATTCCAGACGGTGAAGTATACTCTGCACCAGTTCGTGATTCTGTTAACGGTACAGTTTCTTACAACACACCATCTCCTTACAACGGTTATACATTTGAAAATGTACAACTTAAGTTTGAGAATGGTCAAATCGTTGAAGCAACTGCAAACGATACAGAGCGCATTAACAAAATCTTCGATACAGACGAAGGTGCACGCTACGTTGGTGAGTTCGCAATCGGCGTAAACCCATACATCTTACATCCAATGGGAGACATCCTATTCGATGAAAAAATCGATGGCAGCTTCCACTTCACTCCTGGACAAGCTTACGACGATGCATGGAACGGCAACAACTCGAACATTCACTGGGATTTAGTATGCATCCAGCGCCCTGAATACGGCGGTGGCGAAATTTACTTCGACGACGTACTAATCCGTAAAGACGGACGCTTCGTTGTACCTGAATTAGAAGCTTTAAACCCAGAGAACTTAAAATAATAATAAAAACGCTCGGAATTTTCTCCGAGCTTTTTTTTATTTCTTCTCTACCATTTCTATTTTCACATGTGGATTTTCTTTCTTGATAAGCGCCAAAAATTCATTCATATTTTGCGGCATCGCAACCATATGTACTTTGTATGCATTCGTCGTAATTTCAAGGTATTTCCCAACTTGACGAATGATTCTTATCTCTTTCAATACGATATCGTCATTTAAAATGCCGTACTTTAATACACCATTTTCTACTTTATGTTTTTTAATAAATACTTCCCAAACGAGTGGTACATTTACAAGGAAGCATAAACCCATCCCAATCAACGCTGACATCCAATGCGCTCTATTAGTGAAAAGCATGACAATTGGATATATACACATAAAAGCTAACGTAAGACAAACGAAAATGACTACTGACTTACTTCTTTGAATTGGAAAGTTCATACCTACACCCCCTAATCCAAATTATACCACTATTTCCATTTTGGTTCATAGAAAAAGGCCATTTCTAAATGACCTTTTACACAATGTACCTATAAAATTTCTTATCTACTTGTAGCACCGGAAAGTTTTTCGGCAACTCATCTATACTCACACTTTGAAAACCATTCTTTTCATAAAAACGATGTGCCGCTAAAAATTTTACTGTTGTTCCTAAATAAATATCTTTCAACTTTTTATCCTCAGCCCATGAAATTGCTGTTTGAAGCAACATATATGATGCGCCCCATTCTTTTCCACGAAACTCTTTTTGTACGAACATTTTTCTTAGCGCTACTTGATGATTCTCAATATCTAATAAAGCTACTGTTCCAACTACTTTACCATCATAAAGTGCTACCCAAAAGTTTCCGTGATCCTTTTGATAGAACGTTTCTATTTCAAGTAAATCAGGTTGCTCTTCTTTCGTAATGGGAACATTATACTCTTTTTGCTGAATATGAACGATAAGATCTACTATTTCCTCTTGAAACGTACCTTCATATGGAACAATACGAATCTTCTCGTTCATCGAATCTCTTTCCATTCTGAAGCTAGTAAACTATATACAGCGATATCATGAAAATGATCATATAGCCATTCTTCATCTCGTAAAATACCATCTAACTTAAATCCTAAACGCTCTGGAATTGCGCGACTCTTCGCATTTCCAACACCGCAACGAATTTCAATTTTATTCAGCTTTAAATTTTCAAATGCATAGTGAAGTACAGCCTTTACGCTACGCGTCATAATACCTTTCCCGCCAGCATCTTCTGCAAGATAATACCCAAGACTCGTCGCTTTCTTCCCCCAGCTCACTGGATGAATACCTACCATCCCAACGAGCTTTCCTTTGTAACGTATGCCACTTTCAAAACCATCTCCCTCTGCAAACTTCTTTAACCACATCGGAAAAATCTCATCATAAGCATCAGCAGATTTTGTCCCATCTACCCAAGGGAGCCATTTCCGTAAATGATTACGGTTTTGATCTAATAATTGATATAATTCCTCTTTATGATGTTTTTCTAATAATTGTAGTTCGATTTCGTCATCTACTCGGAGTGTGAACATGTTTTTTAGTCCCCTTTTTAGTTTTCTTATTATTCTAACACTTACATTTCAAAACGCGTACCAATATATCAACGATTTTTGAAATATATCGAACACAACTCCATATATATCGACGTTTCAACATTAATACACAACCACGACAACAAAAAAAGACGCACAGCCAAGCTATGCGTCTTTCCTATTACTTCTCTGCAACTTGAACTTCTTTTACATAAGCTGCTTCGAATTTTTGGATGTCACCTGCGCCCATGAAAATTAGAACGCCGTTTTTATGTTTCTTTAATACATCCGTTGTTGTATCTGTAATTAGTTCTGCACCGTCAATACGCTTTTGCAGATCTTCAATTGTTAATTCACCTTTGTTTTCACGTGCTGATCCGAAAATATCACATAAATATACTTGGTCAGCTTTGCTTAGGCTTTCTGCGAACTCATCTAAGAACTTTTCTGTACGTGAGAATGTGTGTGGCTGGAATACAGCGACAATTTCACGCTCTGGATGTTTTTGACGAGCAGCTTCAATCGTTGCATTAATCTCTGTCGGATGGTGTGCATAGTCATCGATGATTACTTGCTCTCCCATCGGCTTTTCATTAAAACGACGTTTTACGCCTTCAAAAGTTGTTAATTGATGTTTTACTGCTTCTACATCAACATTTTCATAATGGCAAAGCGCGATTACTGCTAACGCATTTAATACGCTGTGATTGCCGTATCCTGTAATTTTGAACGTATCATAGTACGTGTTACGAACGAATACATCGAATATCGTGCCATCTGTTCTCTTTTGGATGTTGCGTGCTTGGAAATCATTATCTTCTCCAAATCCATAGAAAATAACAGGTACTTTCGCTTGAATTTTTTGAAGTTCTTCATCATCTCCACATGCAATAATGCCTTTTTTCACTTGCAATGCCATCTCTTGGAATGCACTGAATACATCATTGATGTCTGCAAAATAATCTGGATGATCAAAATCAATATTCGTCATAATTGCATAGTCTGGATTATAAGACAAGAAATGACGACGATACTCACAAGCTTCAAATACAAAATACTTACTATTTTCTACCCCATGCCCTGTTCCATCTCCAATAAGGTAAGATGTAGGGTGTGCACCTTGCATTACATGGGCTAACAAACCAGTTGTTGATGTTTTTCCATGTGCACCAGTTACAGCAACACTTGTGTATTGGTTCATCAGGTCACCTAAGAAATGATGGTAACGATGGACTGGGATGTTTAATTCTTTTGCTGCTACGATTTCTTCATGCGTATCAGGAAATGCATTTCCTGCAATAATCACTTGTCCTTCTTCTACATTATTCTTATCAAAAGGAAGGATCGAGATACTACGCTTTTCCAACGCTGTTTGTGTAAAGAAACGCTTTTCATAATCAGACCCTTGAACAGTATGCTTCATATCATGAAGAATTTGCGCTAATGAACTCATTCCTGTTCCTTTAATTCCTACAAAATGGTAAACTGTCATCTTAAAGAACCTCCAACATTTCGAACTAATACAACGGCCTATCTATAAGACAGTATATGAATCTTTTCTTATTTTGGTAATCATCATACATTTTTGATGTAGTGAAGTTATTCTTTCCCTTCACTTATCAGGATAAACTCGTACGTACTTCTTTATATGTCTATAACAAGTCCATTATAGCAAAAAAGAAGCCGCTATACTATGATAACAGAAAAACTGATAGGGTCAATCACCTATCAGTTTTTCTCTCTTTTACATCTCTTCTCTTTTTTCTAATTGAACACGCTCTAAACGTGGGTTTGGACGATATTTACGACCAGCTTTCGCTTCTGGTTTTCCATTTAATTCTACGTTATCACCAGTAAAGCCAATATTCATTTTTAATAAGCTACTTCCTACCCCGTATATGTCAACAGGTACGTTTTGAGCTTCAAATTCACGAATACGCTTCTCATCAAATCCACCAGTTACAACGATGTCTACATGCTGGAATCCTTCTTCATCAAGTGCTTTACGAAGTGCGAATACAAGCGATGGGTTTACACCACGTGGATCGAATGTTCCAAGTACTTCTGGGTGGCGAATGAAGTATTGATCAATCATCGTGCGGGACGTATCTACACGTACACCTTTTAATGTTGATCCAAATTCACGCGCTACGCGAAGTGCATCTGTAATGACATCATTGTTGTAATCAATTAATACAACTAATTCATCTTCTGGGAATTTCTTATGATATGCTTTTGCAGCTTCTACAACATCACCATTAAACATTTGAATTAATGCGTGAGGCATCGTCCCCATACCACTTTTGCCCCACCATTCATTCATCGCATGCGTCGCTTGTGCGCTCATACCTCCGATGTATGCTGCATAACCGTCACCAGCTTGTTGTGTATAATGATCGTCACGATCTCCCATGAAAATAACTGGTTTTTCTTTATCTACGCTACGCGCAGCTTGGACAACGTTATATACGTTTGTCGCAACCGATGTACGACGAGCTAAAATCCCATCAATGACACCTTCTAAAAATCCGAAATTTTCATAAGGACCATGAATTGTTAACACTGTTTCAAATGGACTAATTTTATCGCCATCTTTTAAAGAGTTAATTTCAAGTTCCTCAGGATTTTTAGCGAATGTTTGTAGCAATGCAATTACTTCATCCGTTCCGCAAAGAACTGCATTTTCCTTTTGGAAAAATTGCATCGTTACAACACTTTTCGGGCGAAATTCTTCGATGATTTCTCTAGTTTTTAAAAAGTAAACGGCAGAGAACCAACCTTCTCCAACACGTTCGTCAAATTTAAATGTTTTATTTGTTAGTCTATTTATTTCACCTTTTAATTTTAATTCAATTTCTTTCATGTCGCTTTACTCCCTACTTTACTATCCAACATTTTCTCTTAGTATACAGCAAAACCTTTTACTATACATTTGTTTCCTGCATAGCGGCAAATTCATCCTCAGAAATAAGGACATCTCTCGGTTTCGTTCCTCTACCTTCAGAAATAATCCCTTGCGATTCCATCTCTTCAATGAGACGTGCCGCGCGATTATAACCGATGCGGAATTTTCGCTGTACAGAAGATGTGGACGCTCCCCCTTGTTCTACAACAAATTGACATGCATCAAGGAACAATTCGTCTTCTGACTCAGCTTGTTCTGTTTTCGCTAATAAATCCTCTTGCTTAAATAAGTAATTCGGCTTCATTTGCTTTTTCACATGATCAACTGTTTTTTCAATCTCATCATCCGATACATATACACCTTGTACACGAACTGGCTTAGATGTACCGTTCCCTAAGAATAACATATCACCACGGCCAAGTAATTTCTCCGCGCCCCCAATATCAATAATCGTACGCGAATCAACTTGAGATGATACAGTAAACGCAATACGCGTTGGAATGTTTGACTTAATTAAACCTGTAATAACATCTACAGATGGACGCTGCGTCGCTACTAATAAATGAATACCACAAGCACGTGCTTTTTGCGCAATGCGACAAATCGCTTCCTCAACATCACCAGGTGCTACCATCATTAAATCGGCTAACTCGTCAATGACAATAACGATATAAGGTAATGTCTCTCCTGGAATTTCTCGCTCACTTACAATCGTATTGTAGCGAGTTAAATCACGAGCACCTGCGTGTGCAAACAATTCATAACGGCGTTCCATTTCCTCAACTGCCCATTTTAATGCAGCTGTTGCTGCTTTTACATCCGTAATAACAGGTGCTACAAGATGCGGAACAGAATTGTATGGTGCAAGCTCAACCATCTTCGGATCGATTAACATTAACTTCACTTCATGTGGTTTCGCTTTATATAAAATGCTCGTTAAAATGGCGTTAATACACACACTTTTACCAGAACCGGTTGCACCCGCAATAAGTCCATGTGGCATTTTTCGAATATCCGTTACAATTGGATCCCCTGAAATATCAAGTCCAAGCGCAACAGTAAGCGGTGATTCACTCTTTGTGAATACAGGACTTCTTAAAATTTCGCGAAGAAATACCGGCTTACTTTCTTTATTTGGAACTTCAATTCCAATTGCACTCTTCCCTGGAATCGGCGCTTCAATACGAATATCTTTCGCAGCTAAACTTAACTTAATATCATCACTTAAGTTTGTAATTTTATTTACTTTCACACCTGGGTCTGGCTGTACTTCAAAACGAGTTACCGCTGGCCCTTGCGATACATTAATAACATGTGCTCCAACGTGAAAATTATTAAACGTTGTATCTAATAATTCTTTCTGCTCCTCTAACCATTCTGTATTATCTAACGCTGATTGCTGTGGAATCGACAACAGCGCTAATGGTGGAACAGTATATGTCGGTGGTGTATGCAATACATTTCGCATATCGTTCTCTCTTTGATTTACAACATATGCTTTCTCTTGTACTTCCGTACTTGAAATTGGCTTTTGTACTTGCTCTACCACTACTTGCTGTATTGATTGTTCTTCCATTTGTGGCTCTGCTACTACTTGCTGCACTGGTTGCTCTTCCACTTGTGGTTCTGCTACCTCTTGTTGCACTGGGCGTTCTTCCACTTGTGGCTCTGCTACTACTTGCTGCACTGGGCGTTCTTCCATTTGTGGCTCTGCTACTACTTGCTGCACTGGGCGTTCTTCCACTTGTGGTTCTGCTACCTCTTGTTGTACTGGCTTATTCTCTACTCGTACATTAGCAGAAGGCTGCATTGCATTTGCTCTAGCTGCATGTCTTTCCATTAATCGTGTTCTATCTTGTTTCAACATAACAACATTAAATGGTACATGACGCTTTTTCTCACGTTTTGGTTCTTCTTTTTGTACAACTGGTTGTTCTTCTACGACCGGTGTTTCCTCGGCAGTTGGCTGTTCTTCTGCAATCCGTGCTTCCTCTGCAACTGGTTGTTCTTCTGCAATTAAAACATCCGCAAAGCTTTGAACATCTTTCTTCGTTTGTTCATCAGCCTCAGCAACATGTATGAATTCATTCTTTTGTTCAATTGCTTCATCTTCTTGCTGAATGTCCTCAAGTGCTACAAATGTCTCTACTACAGGCGCGTTTATTTCTGCAATCACTTCTACTTCTTCTGACTCTTCTGCTTCTGTAATTACTTCAGCTTCTTCTGACTCTTCTGCTTCCGCAATTACTTCCACTTCCTCTGTTTCTTCCGTTTCCGCAATTACTTCCACTTCTTCTGTTTCTTCCGCTTCCGCAATTACTTCCACTTCTTCTGTTTCTTCCGTTTCCGCAATTACTTCCACTTCTTCTGTTTCTTCCGCTTCCGCAATTACTTCCACTTCTTCAGGTGCCTCTGTTTCCATAACTACTTCTTCAAGCTCTTCCGTTTCTGCAATTACTTCTACTTCTACTTCTTCTGACTCTTCTGCTTCCGCAATTACTTCCACTTCTTCTGACTCTTCTGTTTCTGTAATTACTTCAGCTTCTTCTGACTCTTCTGTTTCCGCAATTACTTCTACTTTTGACACTTCTTCTGGTATTTCCACAATGATTGTTTCTTCAAGTTTTTCTTCTGCTTTGACAATCACTGATTCTTCTGGAGCTTGCTTTTCTACTTCAATAGTAGGTTGTTTTATTTCTGTATTACGTTTAATATCTTCTGATAATATTGTATCCTCGTGCTCTACTTTAGAAGCTACTAATTCTTCTTGTAGATTGTTTTCGTTTAACACCACTACATCTTTTTCTAGCTTAGCACTTTCCATCTGCTCAGCTACTGTTTTATGAAGTAATTCATCCGCTGAAACTTCCTGCGGTGTACTCATTTCTTGAATCACTTCTTTTTCTTCTACTAAAGGCACTTGGCGTTCAATTTCATAACCGTTTTTCTCTAGCCATTGATCAACTACTGACTTTTCTTCCTTTTTATTCTCTTCATATTGTTGCTCTCCATGCTGGTTAGCAGCTCTATGACTAGAAGAAGTTGGTGCTTGTCCTTCCGAGAAATCAGATAATGTATATCCTTTTTTCTCTAACCATGCATCAACGACTGATTTACCCTCTACAGATATTTCAAGGTCTTCTCTTTCCTTTACTTCCTCCTGCTTTTCTTTCTTTTTCTCTACTGAAGGACGATTATATCCATAAATTGGCGAAATCATTTCTGTTGGACGAAATGGTCTACGGTTACTCTCTTGCGAAGGTACAGATGCCTTTTTAACGACAGACTCCCGCACCGGTTCATATTGCACTTCCGGCTCTTCATATGTAGAAACTACCTTTTCCACATACGGTCGTCTGCTTCTTTCCACCTTTATTCCTCTTTGGGCAGTCGATTCTTCATATGTTACTCCTTGAACAGGTTGTTCTTCGAAGCGATTTACTTCGCTTTCATCCTCTTCATCGAACCCATTATCCGGTACTAAAGGAAAACGGCATTTACCTGCATTCCTACTTGCCATTTGTGCTTCTCTTGCTTCAGTGTAGTGGTTTACACGAGGAATTTTCGGCTGACTTTCAATTTGCTTTGGTACTTCTTTATTCATCGCTGTTTGTTCTTCCTCTTTGTTAAACAGCTTTTTCATCCAATCTAACATGCTTACCACTCTTTCTACTAAATAGTAACATCCTTTATTGTATCAGCATTCGGCAAAAAGTGCAGGTAAAATTAAGCATGTCATATTTATCCACAATATTCTAATTTACGAGTGTTTCATATAGAAAAACGCAGCCTTTCATGTAAGACTGCGCTTAAGCTTTACTCTTCCGATATACATCTATACTATCCGTTACACTTTGCAATAAAGAATTTACATACTGCGGGTCAGATAATTTTTTATCTTCTTCATGGTTTGACATAAACCCAAGTTCTAATAACACACCAGGAACCTTTGCCCAATTAAATCCAGAAAGATCATCCCGAAATTTAATTCCATTTACTTTTACTTGCTGGTTCTCCCTCATTTTATTTACAATCATTTGAGAGATTTGAAGACTTTCCGCATAAATCTCTCTCGTATACGGACTTCCTTCTGCCGGCGTCAATACAGAAAATCCACTTTGGTTTGGATTTTCAGAACCATCTGCATGAAGACGTAAAAATAAATTAGCCTTATGATTATTTGCGAATGTCGCCCGTTCTTTATTACTTATATCAACGTCTTGTGATGTTCTCGTCATTAATACTTGTATCCCTTTTGCTTCAAGCTTTTCTTTTAATAAAAAAGCCATTTCTAATACAAGTACAGCCTCTCTCTTTTTCGTCACAACACCTGTTGTACCGTCTGTCACTTTATATTTTTGCGTTGTTGCCCCTGGTCCAATCGGCTCTAAATTTAAATTCGCTTTTTGTTGATGCCCTGGATCAATAACGACGAGAAACTTCTCTTGTTTTTCATTACTCTCTACTTTTTGTTCATTATTTTGCACTGGTTGCTCAGTTGGCTGTACTGGCGTAGTTTCTTCTTTCTTTTCCTCAGATGATACTTCCTCTTGCTTATGTTCTACTTGCTCATTCGTTTGAATTGCTTGTGACTCTTCATTCTTTTCTTGTTCTTGCTGCTTTTCTACCGGTGCGTCTTCTTTGGTATCTTTGTTTTTCTCTTGTATAGAAGATGTAGTTTCTTTTTTCGGCTGCTCTTGTGAACAACCGGCCATATATATTCCAATGAATGCAATCATGCTCATTATTTTTATATACTTCATACTTCTCTCCCATCACTTTGCACCGGATTCAAAGTTTTTCTTATAATTGCCCTATAATCTCATCCATATTTCCAATATAAACTGGCTGCCATTTTTCTGTACCACGTTCTGCAGTATAAACCGGATAAGCGTCATCATCTATATTTACGAAAACTGGATCGCCCATATCCGTTTCATATCCAATTGTAATCCATCCTTCTTGCCACTTTCCGTTTTCTTCACTTATTAATGAATTTTTATGTTTATCATATCGATAACCGATTTGTCCTTTTTCTAATTCACTTTCACTAAACACATATATTTCATAAGTACCTAGCTCAACATCTTGCTGTTTTGAAGTTTCAATTCGTTTTAGAAGTTCTGCGATTTTTAGTTGTTGTTTCATACGTCTATCCCCTTCTATTTTTCTAAATTTTAACTAGTTTGTTTATAAAATACAATATAGATTTTAAGAAAAAAGGTGACATCCTTATCATATTAACGATTTTTTAAATATATCTATCACAACTCTCAATATATCAACGATTCAACACGAATTTCGATTTACCGACAAAGAACGCAAAAAAAGAGAGGTTGTCCAAAAGGACAACCTCTCTTTTCTTATATCAATTAAAATTTAAACTCTTGTCCAACTTCAAAGCTATCTTCTAATACAAGAATACCTTTTTCTTGTGGAGCATCTGGAAGCTCTAATTCACGTGCAGAGCAGATCATTCCAGAAGAAGGAACACCGCGAAGTTCTGCTGGTTTAATTAACATACCGCTTGGCATTACAGCACCAATTTTTGCAACGACAACTTTTTGTCCTGCATCAACGTTTGGTGCGCCACATACGATTTGTAATGTTTCTGTACCGATTTCTACTTTACAGATGTTTAGCTTATCAGCATTTGGATGCTTTTCTTTTTCAGCTACATAGCCTACAACAAATTTCGGAGAAAGATCTGCTTCTACTGTTTCTTCAAAGCCATTCTTCACTAAAATTTCGTTGATTTTCTCTACAAGCTCTTTCGTTAATGTAAGGTTTCCTGTTTCTTTTACTTCTAAGTAAGAAGATGCATTAAAGATGTTGAATCCTGCTGTCTCGTTGCTTTCACGATCGTATACGCGTGCAACATCTCCTTTGCGATCAAAAGTACGGTTCTCTAAAGTAATATCTTGTAAGGCAACAATTAAAGTGTCACCAATTCCTTCAAGGTTGTAAAAAACGTTCACTTCGTTCATCCTTTCTCTTTTCCATCTGTCTTCTTCCGATTTTTCGCTAAAATAAAGATTGGTTCAAATTCTCCATCTTCATATACGAATGAAAGTGATGTAATCGGAACATGCCCTTCGGCAAAAAATTTCATTGTCATTTGTGCAATAATATCATAACCGATTTCGTTGACGATATCAGCAATAATTAATACATCTTGGTGAGGAACAGCAACAACCATGTCACCAGAAATCTTTTCACGCATCGATTGTAGTAACGATTCGTTTAAAATACGAGTCGCGTCATACCCATCATTTGTGTTTAAAAAGTAGAATGTATTACCCGCTACTGTGTCTTGTTTAAATTCATAACCTAACGAACGTGCGTTGAATAATGCCGTTTCACGCACTTGCTGTTCTGTAAGTTCTAATTTTTGTAATAGACGCTCGTCAATTAGTCGATACGTTTTATTCGAATCTAACGCATAGTAGATACGTGTTTCCGCCGTATGATCCGTCATAATAAACGGATTTCCTTCTTCTGCTTGTTTCGGGAAAGAAGTAGAGCGAATAACAGGTAAAATTTTCGCTCCGCTATTTTCTTCTTTATGTATCGCAATTAGCGCTTCTTGTACGTAATAAGCAACTTCTTCAATTGCCTTTTCTTTGTTCACTTCCCATTTTGCCACAACTCCTGGAAGCGATACGTTAATACCTTTTTTGGAGTCTTTTTGTTCAATACGTAAAACTTCTTTCTCACTATCATACTGAAAGTCCCATTCTGGGCGAGATAATTTCTTTATTAACTCATCTTTCATCTTTTTACTTGTCATCTTCATCTCTTTTTCCTCCCTTCCAAAAAAATAACCTCCCCCGCGAAGGTAGAGGTTGTTTTACAATTCAATTGGCAAATTGCCTTATTTTAAACCTTCAATGAACTCTTCGATTTGTTCTTGTGTTTTACGATCTTTGTTTACATAGCGACCAGTTTCTTCACCTTTATTGTACGCTACAAAGCTCGGAATGCCAAATACGTCTAATTTTACACATAGATCAATAAACTCATCGCGATCTACATAGTAAAATGAGAAATCACTATATTTCTCTTCTACTTCTGGCATAAATGGGTCTACAAAGCGGCAGTCTGGGCACCATTCTGCTGAGAACATAAAGACTACATTCTCTTCATTTTTTAAATCTTGGAATTGCTCCATGCTTTCTAATGACTTCATCTATATTTCCTCCTCTAACGAGTGCATTTTTCATGTTATAATCTTTCTTTTATACTACCATACATCGCGCACGGTGCAAGGTTTATGCTTGCTTTTTGTCATACTTATATTGCCCAACTAACAACTTAACAACGTGTACAAATAATTCCGTGCGGTCGACATAATCATCTGTAAAAATACCAATCGCACCTTCGTGACTACGAATATCTTTTCGCTGCACAAACTCTTCCATCACTTCGCTTAATTCTTTACCATCTTCAAGAGGTGCTAAAAAATCGTCTGGTAACGTAATACGCGCTCCTCCGGCCACAAATACTTTCCCATCACTTGTTGCTAGCGCGCCCCAGTTACACATAAATAAACCGTGCTCCGTTTTCATTACACCGCCTTCTAGCCCAATACCAATTGGAGCTTCTCCTTCCTCTAGCGCTCGCTTCGCTCTATTAATCGCTCCTTCCATCGTCTCTTCATCTGAGAAAGGCTGAGCTGATACTCCTGATGGAACAGAAAGAGATGTAATTTCAGCATCTTTCCAAACCTTCTCCACAGCCCCAACCTTCGTTTTATTCTTTGACCCTACTACTACTTTCATTTCGTTCACCTCTATAAAAATTCATCATTTCGTTCTACTTAAATTAAACATCAATCACTACCATACATCACCGTGGCACCTATTCAACCTAAAAAAGAAGGTGGATTTCCTCACCATTACCGTCCTCGAACACAAAAACAGCCTTCCTCTCTTTTCCTATCCAGGGTCTTAATACATCATGCGAGCACCAATTAGGCACTGACCGCTCCCACACATGGATGGGTCATCTATTCAAGCCAAAAAAAGAAAGGCTCTTCAGCCCTTCTCTCTACGCGTTATTCTTAATTGTCTCTAACGTCGTTTTATCTGTTGTTCTTACAAGCTTCGTAATTAATTCTTTCGCCGCTGCATAATCATCAACATGTAAAATTGAAGCATGTGTATGGATGTAGCGTGCACAAACACCAATTACTGCTGATGGGATACCAGAGTTACTTGTATGTACACGGCCCGCATCTGTACCACCTTGTGAAATAAAGTATTGGTACGGAATGTTGTTTGTTTCTGCTGTATCTAAAATGAATTCGCGCATTCCTCTATGTGTTACCATCGTGCGATCATAAATACGAAGAAGAGCACCTTTTCCTAATTGACCGAACTGCGTTTTGTCACCAGATGCATCGTTTGCTGGACTTGCATCAAGCGCATAAAAAATGTCTGGTTGAATCATATTGGCAGCTGTTTGCGCTCCGCGGAGACCTACTTCTTCTTGTACAGTAGCACCAGAGTATAATGTGTTTGGTAATGTTTCATCTTTTAATTCTTTTAACAATTCGATTGCAAGGCCACATCCGTAACGGTTGTCCCAAGCTTTCGCCATAATTTTCTTTTCGTTTGCCATCGGCGTGAATGGGCAAATCGGCACGATTTGTTGTCCTGGTTTTACACCAATTTCAATCGCATCTTCATAACTATCTGCACCTATATCAATTAACATATTTTTTATATCCATCGGTTTTGCACGTTGCGCGTCACTTAATAAATGAGGAGGAATAGAACCAACAACCCCAATAACAGGACCATTCTTCGTCATAACTTGTACACGCTGTGCTAATAGAACTTGACTCCACCATCCGCCTAACGTTTGAAAACGAAGCATTCCGTTTTTCGTAATTTGCGTAATCATGAAACCTACTTCATCCATATGACCTGCTACAAGAACACGCGGGCCAGTTTCGTCCCCTTTTTTCAGACCAAATACGCTACCTAAACCGTCTTGTACAATTTCATCCGCATATTTGCTTAATTCTTGTTTCATAAAACGGCGTACATCATGTTCAAAACCTGATGCACCTTGTAATTCTGTTAACGTACGAAATAATTGTAATGTCTCTTTATTCACGAAGTCCCCTTCTTTCAAACCTTAGTAGAATACCTCTTTTATTGTAACGAAATTTTCGAAATGTTTCTAGTTTCTTCTTTTTTGGCTGTATTTGCTTTATAATTATTATCGGTACACTATTTTTATTTTATAGAATTGAGGTGAATATATGAGCTGGAAAGGTTTAGTAGTAGGTCTTGGCGTTGGGTTCGCAGCTGGTTGTCTCGTTGCAAACAAAGTACAAGAACAATCCCATATTTCTTCAGAAAAAGCATTGAAAATGGTGAAACAAGCATTAAGTCATAAAGGTGAAATTACTGGCTCTTGGGTACATATGGTTCCAGAGACATTTGAAAAATATGATGTCGCATATGAAGTTTATCGCGGCGGTCTTACAACAATGTTAGATGATATACAAGAACGATTTGAATTTTTAGTTGATGCTAAAACAGGTACTGTTTTAGAGGTTATAGCAGCATAAAAAGGAGGGTTCCCATTAGGTGAACCTCTTATTTTTTTGAAATTGCGGCTATTGATTAAAATTATATCAGCGATTTTTCGAATATATCGGCGCAACTCGTTTTATATCAGCGATTCCTCAATTATATCGGCGCAACTCAAATTATATCGGCGATTTCCCAATTATATCGACTTACCGACAAAACCCGACAATAAAAAAGAAGCTGCTCCAATAAATATGATGGAACAACCTCCTCTTTCTATGCTTCTATACTCGTTTTTCTCTCTATCTTTTCTACAATATGCCCTTCCTCATTCCACTTCACAGCGCGATAATACGCGTCATGATAAAACGTAAACCAAGCATCTTTTTCAGCACCATACTTCATCCACTTTTGCTTATTTTCAATCGAGGTCATAGGATAATCATCGTATGCCATTACCCATAATACATTTTGATGCGCGTGCGTCGGCAATAGATCTGCTAAGTGTAGCATCGTCTCCCCTTGACTCTCCAAAGTGATAACTGCATGTCCATCACTATGACCACCCGTATGCGCCATCTTGATTTCATCTGTAATTTCTATTTCTTGCTGGAACGTAACAACTTGATCTACAATTGGCTCCCAATTTTCCTTCCAATATGTATTACGTGATCTAATGTTTGGATTCCTCATTTCATTCCATTCTGTTTCACTTACGTAAACTTTCGCATTTGGAAATGCTGGTACAAGGTGATCATCTTCCCATTTTGTTAGACCAGATGCATGATCAAAATGAAGATGTGTCATCAAGACGTAGTCGATATCTTCAGGCTTTAATCCTAATTTTTCTAATGATTCATAAACCGATGATTCTTCTGTTACACCTTGATTTCGTTTCATCTTCTCATTCAACTTACCGTTTCCTATCCCGGAATCAATGAGCATATTTCCGTCTTTCGTTTGCAAAAGTAACGGATCTGTTCGTAAATAAATATGATTTGTGTCATTATGTTTATATTTACGTGACCAAAGTACTTTCGGCACAACACCAAACATTGCTCCTCCATCTAAATGTGTATTCCCGCCTTTTAACCACGTTACTTTTATATCTCCAATTTGTAACTGTTCCATTACACATCCCCCTTTCAATTAATCTTAACATAAAATTCTGATTATTTTAGCTGTAAAAAAACCTATGCATTACTGCATAGGCTCTGTACGATATTTTGCTTCAACTCGGTAAATACGATGACCTTTACTAGAGAATTTCTCTTCGTATTCAGTCATGATGTTACCTTCAAAGTCGCTGTTATGAAGATCTAAGCTTAAGTACGTTAGTAACATACCATACTCAGCCATACTCATAAGAGAATATTCAAATAGACCTTGGTTATCTGTTTTGAAATGAATTTCTCCGCCTTCTACTAATACTTCTTCGTAATTACGTAAAAATGTTTTATACGTTAAACGACGCTTCGTATGACGTTTCTTTGGCCATGGATCTGAGAAGTTTAAATAAACGCGATCAATTTCACCTTTCGCAAAGAAAACTGTTAAATCTTCAGCATCTTTATTAATTAACTTTAAGTTTGGTAATTCTTCTTCAATTAATTTATCAAGTGCATCTACAACAACACTTGTGAATTTTTCAATTCCAATATAATTAATATGTGGATTCGCTTTTGCCATATCATACATGAAGCGGCCACGACCTGTACCTACTTCAATGTGAATTGGTTGTTCGTTTCCAAATACTTCTTTCCAGCTACCAGCGCGCTCCTCTGGGTTTCCGATTACGATATGTGAATATTCATTAATTCGATCCATTGCATACGGTTTATGTCTTAAACGCATAGATGTTTCCCTCTCTTTACATAGCTATTTTAAAGGAATAATTCCTTCTTTCTTTTTTAATCAATCTACCAAACAAAAAACCAAGTACGTACGAGCACTCGGTCCGTTTCTTTCAAGTATAAGATGTACCATTTTGATAAAAACTACATACAGCATTAAACATTCCATGACGAAACAGCTTTTTCTCTTACATTTGAAGAGAAAAACAATCGAAAGGATGATCCGTTCATGCCAATTAATCAACAACATCAATTAGAAGTGCTGAAAGATATTTTAGTCAACCACCAAAGTGATTGTTGCGGGACAGTTTCAGAATGCGAGCAATTAGAGCGCCTCATTCAATCGTTACTCGCAAACGATAATATAAGTAGTGACGCTAAAGCAATGCTAAACGATGTATATTCTTATAGTCAATCGGGTAAATCTTCCTCTAATTTGGACAACCATATTTCCAATAATCAAGAACAACTTACTCAGTGGATTGCTGGAATGGACAATTTTTCTTAAGTATTATTCTGAAGCAAGTAGTTGCTGTAAATATTGATGCCAATATTCAGCTTCTGCTTGCTGCTTTTTTGTTGTGTGCCATTGAATAGACAAAATCGTTTGTGCTATCACATACCATCTCATACGCCTAAGCAGCGATTCATCCATTTCAATATCATAATAACCGAGCCACTCACTCCACTCCTGGCGCGGAATGTACCAATATAATAACATACCGAGGTCTAGAGCTGGGTCAGCAATTACAGCTCCATCCCAATCAATTAAAAACAACTCATCTTCATCCGACAATAGCCAGTTGTTATGGTTTACATCACAATGGCATACAACGAATTCATTGTATTCAATAGCTTTTAATGAATCCATTAAATATTGAAGGCCTTGCTGAATTGTTTCATCATCCCTTATATCTCCTCTTAAAACGAGTTGCAGCTGTTGTAATAACTCTTGTGCGTGAAGCGGCTGCTTCCCAAGTCTTTGAATCATCTGTACAAGCGCTTTAGAGGAGTGTATTTTCTTCAAAAGTTTCGCAACACGTTCTAGTTTCATATCCTCTGGCTCTAGCTTCTGTCCCGGAAGCCATTTTTGAGCAGAAATTACATCACCATTCGTTACCCTTCTTGTCCAAAGTAATTTTGGAACAATTCCTTCTGCTGACAATACCGCTAAAAAGGGCGATGTATTCCGCTTTAAAAATAACTTCTGTTGTCCGTTTTGCGCAATATATGCATCGCCCGTTACTCCACCAGCCGGTACAAGACTCCACTCTTTTCCTAATAATTGTTCCAACCATTCCATATTCATTACCCGTTAACAAATCCTTATCTTTTATAGTTATGAAAAGAAAAACCGCAACATTTCTACATATGTTGTGGATTCATATATTTTACTGTAAATGAAAAGAAAAATTAGCCTAAGCCAAAAATCCTCTATTTTATTTTACAAAACCTGTCATAGAATGACAACTTATCAAAATCGTCACCTTTGTCAATTCTACATTTATTACATTCTCATCGTCAAGTAGCGATTTGTCACATTATCGTCAATATATACGTGCTAATTGGAGCCAGCTTAAGTTCCTTTCCTCTAAATGAAGAAATTGGCTCTATTTTCGCTTCGTTTTCGTTTACTAACACATGCCACGTTGCTTCTTTCGGAAGCTGCACAGTTTTGGCTTCTAAACAGCTATTAAATAAGACGACAATCTCTTTCCACGGCCCAAACGATTCTGCATGCTCTAGATGATATGCAAGTACTTCTGTAGATGTTTGTAAAAAAGTCATATGTTTTTTTATAAGATCTGCGTTTTGTAATCGGAATGCCCCATGCTCTTTACGAATCGCAATTAAACCTTTTATATAGTTAACGGTCTCTATCTCTTTCTCTTTTTGATCCCAATCTAATTGATTGATCTCATCATTTGCATTATAACTATTTTCATTTCCTTTCTTCGTACGATAAAACTCCTGCCCTGCGTGTAAGAAAGGAATGCCTTGTGAAAGAATAACCATCGCGCTCGCCAACAGGTGACGTTTTTTCAAAATCGCTTCTGATTCTTCATTACTGCGCACTAGTTTATCCCACATCGTCATATTATCATGACATTCTACATAGTTAATGCTTTGCGCCGGCTCTAGAAACAGCCCCGTTTCTTTCATACTTAAAAGACTTCCTGCTGCAATATACTGCAAATGGTTACAGTCTACATGCCCACCAAATGCAAAACCACGCTTATTTATATGAAATGTACTCCCTTTTATCCCATCACGAAATTGATCATTAAACTGCGCGATATGTGGCATTTTCTTCGCATTATTTAACGTTGCTTTTTCTTTGGCAGGAAGCGGTGTTTGTAAATCCCATCCTTCCCCTAATAACAAAGCATCTCGTTTTATGTTTCGCACTTCTTTTTCTATCATATTCATTGTATCAACATCTAAAATTCCCATTAAGTCGAATCGGAATCCATCGACATTGTATTCAGTAAGCCAATATAAAATAGACTCTACAATGAATTTCCTCATCATTTTCCGTTCAGATGCTATATCATTTCCAACTCCCGTCCCATTAGAAGGCATACCATCTTCACCATGACGAAAATAATATCCTGGAACAAGCTTCTCAAATGATGATAGCTCTCTTTCATAAACATGATTATATACAACATCTATAATCACCCTAATACCTTGTTCATGAAATGTTTCGATTAGTTGTTTACACTCAACTATCCTGTTATACGGATCAGAGGGGTTTGTAGCATAAAATCCTGTTGGTGCATTGTAATATAATGGATTATATCCCCAATTATAGGCGGATGAAGGATTCGCCTCATCTACACCACCGAAACAATATAAAGGTAATAGTTCAACATGTGTAACACCTAAATCTTTTATATGAGACAACCCTGTTAACGCCCCGTTCCGTCCTGTTGTTCCATCCTCCATCAATCCTTTATATGTTCCCTTTTGAATTACTCCACTATTTTGATGTATAGTCGCATCACGAATATGCAGTTCATACAATATGGCATCTGTCATTGATTGTAATGTTGGTAATCCCTCTCGTCTTGTTACATTCGTTTTTTCTAAATCGATAACAACACCGTGTTTTCCGTTTACCGTCACCGACTTTGCATAAGGATCCACAGCTTCGTTCCATATTAAATTAATACAAACAAGAAATGTATAGCGTGCTCCGTCTAAATCACCTTGTAATGTTTGAATCCAAACTCCGTTTTCTCCCCTGTACATTTCATGATCGATATATTCTTTATCACTCTTATAAATTCTTACTTTCGCAAGCCTTGCAGTTGGGGCCCATACTTTAAATGTCGTTTCTTCTTTTTGATACACAGCACCTAAATCTGTACCTTCGTAATAATACTTTTCATCGAAAATTGTCGTTCGAATAACAGCACCTATTTGTAAATCAGTTTCTTCATTCCGTTCATCTCGTACTGTATAATACTTCCCCACATCTAGCGGCTCTTCTATAAAGCACTCATACTTCGTTGCATCTGGAAGCGCAATAGTATGAGCAATCGGTAAATCTTTCACATTACTTCCTTCTTGCAAACGAAATGTCCGACTTGTTCCATACGCATGTGGGAGCAAAATTGTAATTTTATTCATTTCATCTAAATAGGCATCAAATGGACGTTTTACTTTCAACATAAAAAAATCACCATCATTCTCAAAGTTAAAATAAAGTGAAACTTTAATGAGCGAGAAAACTTTTCGATCCTCACTTATTATTAGCCTTCACCAATTAGGCGAGATAAAATGAGCTGCAAATGATAAGACTTTTCTTATCAACAAGACTCTATACAGTAACTCCATTCTTCTCTATAGTATATTCACCTGCATAAAAAACGTTTTCAACATTCTATTTTTGTAATTTTATTTCAGCAATCGATTTATACTTCGGGGTTTCTTTCACGTGGGATTCGTATAAAGTAATTGTATCTGCTTGAAATGATATTTTAGGCACTTCTTTTATAAGTTCTAAATCGAACTTTTCTTCTCCTATCCATTTACGAGCAACGGTAATATGCGGGTGATACGGGCGTGTTTCTAGAGAAAATCCATTTTCTTCACAAATGGCATGTATTTGCTTTTGCAACTGAAACAAATCGTGATTTTCACTTACCTTCGCCCAAAAAATACGGGGCTGATCTTCCCTACCAAACGTTGAAAAACCTTGTAACGTGAACGATAGTTCTTTTGTTTCTGCAATTGTTTGTAATCCATTCTTTATTCCCTCTAACTGTTCCTCCGTTGCACTCCCTAAAAATGAAAGGGTAATATGATAGTCTTCTTTATGTACCCATGAACGAAATTGCAATTCCTCTTGCATGTCCTCTTTATAGTTAGACAGCATTTCTTTTATATGATTCGGTAACGTAATTGCGACAAAATAATGCAGTTCCATGTACATCTTCTCCTTCTTTCTATTGTTGCTTTTCTTTCTTATCTCATTCAGGTAAAAAGAAGCCGCTCTCCAAAATAGAGAGCGGACATTATTTATATATCCATTACTTCGCTAATTCATGAATTGCTTGCGCGTAAATTGCTGTTGCTTTTAATAAGTCTTCAATTTCGATATACTCATCTTTTTGATGCGCAAGTTCTTCTTTTCCAGGGAACAGCGGACCAAATGCCACACCAGCTTTTAATGAACGAGCATAAGTACCGCCGCCGATTGCTAATAGTTCTGGTTTTTCACCCGTTTGTTCTTCATACACACGTTGTAACGTACGGATTAATACGTGATTTTTATCGACGTGATGTGGGCGAGAATTAGAATAGTCAGCCACTTCAAAACCATGCGTACCAACATATTCTTTCAACTTCACAATTGTTTCTTCAAAGTTAGTTGTAACTGGGTAACGTACGTTTAGCCCTAAGTTACCACCGTTTTCTTTCGTATAAGAAATGCGACCGACATTCACTGTTAACGGACCGCTAATTTCATCTTTATAAGCAATAGTAGCTTTTTCACCAAAAATATCACCAGTAAATGTTTCTGTTGCAAATGTCGCAAATGCAGTTGCTTTTCCATCAAGTGAAACTGTAGTTAAGAAGTTTGCTAATAATAAACCTGCATTTTCTCCTTTTTCAGGAGTAGATCCGTGCGCTGAAATTCCTTCTATTTGCAACTTCACTGTATTTCCTTCTATAGTCGATTTCCCTATTTTTTTAGCAGTTTGTAAATACTCTTCATATGCTACTGTAAGTGCATTTACATCTTCTCCTGTAATAACCGCTTCTGCAAAATCAGGGACCATATTTAAACGGCGCCCTGAATCAAATGAAACAAGTTCATATGTACCTTTTTTCTCTTCACTACCATTTTGCACAACTTGTATATCAGAAATTCCTTTTTCTGCATTAATAATTGGAAAGTCTGCATCTGGTGCAAAACCAATCGTTGGCATTTCTTCATTTTTAAAGTAGTGATCTACACATTTCCAATTGCTTTCCTCATCTGTTCCTATAATCATACGAACACGTTTTGAAAGAGGTAAGTCTAATTCTTTCACAATTTTCATCGCATAATATGCTGCCATCGTTGGACCTTTATCGTCAATTGCACCACGCGCAAAAATCTTTCCGTCGCGAATATCTGCACTATATGCAGGAGTTGTCCAGCCATCTCCTTCTGGTACAACGTCAACGTGACAAAGAATACCTACTAACTCTTCTCCTTGTCCCATTTCAAGATGACCTGCATATCCTTCTAAATTTTTAGAAGTAAAACCTTCATTTTCTCCTTTATGTAACATGAAAGATAAAGCTTTTTCTACACCTTCACCGAATGGTGCGCCCTCTTTCGCTGACTCTTCTTCCCATACACTTTTAATTTGTAAAAATTGTTGTGTATCACGAATTAAATCATCTTTTCGTTTTGCAACTTCTTCTGTCCAATTAATTGCTGACATCACGCATCCACCCTTCACTATATTGTTTCTTTAATCATAACAAACCGAAATCTCTTATGCCATACACGAAAATCAAATGCCGAACAATTGTAATATTTCAGATATTTCTCATTAGTTTTTCTTTTATTTTTCTAAAAAAATTTGCAGGAATTTGGCGTTTTACGTAGAATTTTATGTGTTAGTTGACTGACCATATATACAATGTCAACTACCAATATTTTTCTATATGAATATTTGTTAAATTTCTGTAAAATTTAAGTAGATTAAAGCATGAATTTTATCATGTAGAGTACAATGGTAGTAACGACCTTCTTTCCTGAATGGGGTCAAAAAAACTAGTAGAGGAGTGGTTTTCTCTTGAAACCTACAACTACTCGTATGCTAACACGCATTAAATCAATTTATATGTACATCAATGAAAACGGAACGGTAACGACGAAAGACCTTGTAGATGAGTTCGGGATCACACCGCGAACGATACAACGTGATCTAAATGTGTTGCAGTTTAATGAACTCGTGTATAGCCCTTGCCGCGGTAAGTGGACAACAACAGGAAAGAAAGTGAGAATGACCTCATAACGAAAAATAATTGTATGGTAAATAAATACATACCCCTTTCTAATAATTAGAAAGGGGTCTTTTCTGCGCCTATAAAGGTACTACTTTTCAGTATCTACTTGATATGTTTTTAAAATTTCTACTTCTTCATCTGTTAGCTCTCGGTATTGTCCAAGTTCTAGTTCCTCATCTAATACTAACGGACCCATCTCTGTTCTCTTTAGGTAGACTACTTTTTTCCCTACCGCTTCAAACATACGCTTCACTTGATGGAATTTCCCTTCCGTAATCACAAGCTCAATTTCAGAAATATCATCGCTTTTCAATATTGTAAGTGCACCTGGCTTTGTTTCATAGCCATCGTCTAAAATAACACCTTTAGCAAACTCTTTTACATCCTCTTCTGTTACTACTCCTGCAACGTGTGCATAATATTTTTTCGGCACATGCTTTTTCGGAGATAATAATTGATGCGATAACTTCCCATCATTTGTTATCAATAAGAAACCTTCCGTATCGATATCAAGTCGTCCAACTGGGAACGGATCAAAGATAGCATCTTCTAATTCTAATAAATCTATTACTGTTTCATGATTATCATCTTCCGTCGCTGAAATAACACCTTGTGGTTTATGCATCATTAAGTAAACAAACTCTTTGTATTCCACAACTTCACCGTGAATCATAACTTCTTGCTCTTCTACATTTACATGAACTTTTGCATCTTTTACTGGCGTTCCATCAATTTTCACAACGCCATCTTTCAATAATTTCTTTACTTCTTTTCTACTTCCATATCCCATATTCGCTAATAATTTATCTAATCTCACGTTTTTCACCTTCTTTATTTATCATAGAAAAGGGGACGTAATTACGCCCCTCTTGATTTCAACTTTATTTTAAATCTACTACCAAGTTTACGTTGAATTTTATCTAATGCTTCTCCGCCAAATACTCTTTCAAGTACTCCTGTGCGAATTGCTAACAATCCATAAACAAAACCGCCAATACCTGCACAAATCGCAACTGTTATAAGAGCACCAATACGGCCATCAGGCGAAATCATGAAGGATAGAATCCATTGTGATAGTTTTACAGTAACGACCATTATAAGTGTCAGTACTGCAATTTGGAATGTTCTTTTATATACAACACCGAATGAATAGTGTGCGTATTTTTTAATTTGTTGATTTGTGTACCAAACAGAAGCTAAGAAACCAACTGCTGTCGCTAGAATTGCTCCTACTGTACCGAAATAACGAATAAAGATTACGTTACATACAAATTTCAAAATAACGCCCATTATAAGCGCAATAATCGCATGCTTCTGCTGGTTAATACCTTGCAGGATTGCCGCTGTTACTGTAAATAAAGCGAATAACAACGCAACTGGTGCATACCACATTAATACTTGTCCACCTAGTGGATCTGAATCGTAAAACGCAGTATAAATTGGATATGCCAGTGAAGAAATACCGACAACTGCTGGCAATGTTAAAAACATATTCGCCTGGAATGTTTGTGTAATTTGTAATTTCAAATAGCGGTATTGTTTTTCAGTAAATGATTTTGTAATTGCTGGTACAAGCGTTAAACTAAACGCTGTCGCAAGTGATACAGGAATCATAATTAACTTATGCGTCCACATTGTGAAAATACCGAGGGCTCGCTCTGCGATATCACCTTGACCAATCGCCTGCATAATTGAGTTAAATGTCAATGTATCAATTTGTTGATATAAAGGAATTGTTAACCCAATTACAACGTAAGGAATCGCATATGCAAATAATTCTTTAAACAATTGAACGGTGCTTACTGTTGACTCTGGTACAGTTTGTTCAATTAAATATTGATCCAAATATTTTTTACGTTTTAACCAGTACCAAATTAACACTCCGAGTGCTCCAACCGCTGAAACGAACGCAGCAAATGTCGCTACTCCAACTGCTGTTGCAACTGTACCGCCAAGTACTTTAATAACGATAAAACTACCTGCTAATAAAAAGACGATACGAATAATTTGTTCAATAATTTGTGAAACGGTAGTTGGTCCCATAGACTGGTGACCTTGGAAATAACCACGAATTAAACTCGCTGCTGGTACAACAATAAGTGCGAAACTTACAAGACGAATGATCGTCGTAACTTCTCCTACATTATTGTGTATACTTTGTTTACCAAGCATCGCTTCTGCAAACAATGGCGCCGTCATGTACAGTACTAGGAACGAAAGAACTCCTGTTACTATCATCATAACCATTCCCGAGCGGAACATTCTCCGGCTCGTTTTATAATCGCCAAGCGCATTATATTTGGAAACAAATTTTGAAACAGCAAGTGGCACACCTGCCGTTGCGATACTTAAAAAGATCGTATATGGAATGTATCCATATGTATAGAGCGTTCCGCCTTCTGTTCCTACTAATGCATGAAACGGAAAGACGTAAATCATGCCTAAGAACTTTACTAAAAATGTCCCTAGCGTAACAATAAGCGTTCCGCGCAGAAATTTCGAATCGGACATACAAAAATCCTCCTACATCTACATAAAGTGAAACTATAATTAGTTGGAGACTTCTCTCCTACTCCTTATTAGTTGAACCATTCGAGCATTTACAGGCTAACAAACTCCCTATTTACTTCTCCTAAATCTTGAGGTTTTAGTCTTATCACCTACAAATGGCAGGATAGTACTGAACTCTAACTTTTGTATTGTACCACAATTCTCTCATTAAGCAGTACTTCACTCTATTTTTCTTTTAAGGGAAAACATGCTATTCTTTTAGGCAGGAAATGTAGAAAATGAGGTCGATATATTATGCATTATGATGTTATTGTCATCGGCGGCGGTCCTTCTGGGCTAATGGCTGCAATCGGTGCTGCAGAAGAAGGCGCAAGCGTCTTACTTCTTGATAAAGGAAATAAACTAGGGCGTAAACTTGCAATTTCAGGTGGCGGCCGTTGTAACGTAACGAACCGTCTACCACTTGATGAGATCGTTAAACATATACCAGGAAATGGCCGCTTCTTATACAGCGCTTTTTCTATTTTCAATAATGAAGATATTATTACATTCTTCGAAAATCTCGGTGTAAAACTGAAAGAAGAAGATCATGGTCGCATGTTCCCTGTATCAAATAAAGCACAATCGGTAGTAGACGCACTTTTAACACGATTAAAAGACTTAGGTGTAAAAATCCGTACGAATACACCCGTTGAAACGATTGAATATGAGAATGGTCAAACGAAAGCAGTTGTACTACAAACTGGCGAAGTGTTAGAAACAAATCACGTCGTTATCGCTGTTGGTGGAAAATCTGTTCCTCAAACTGGATCTACTGGAGACGGATATGCTTGGGCTAAAAAAGCCGGGCATACAATTACAGAATTATTCCCAACAGAAGTACCAATCCTTTCAAACGAACCATTTATTCGTGATCGCTCCTTACAAGGTCTAGCTTTACGCGATGTAAACTTAAGCGTATTAAACCCGAAAGGAAAAACTATTATTTCTCACAAAATGGACATGCTCTTCACTCATTTCGGCCTATCTGGTCCTGCTGCACTTCGCTGTAGTCAATTCGTCGTGAAAGCACTGAAAAAGTTCAAAACAAATACCATTCAAATGAGTATCGATGCATTGCCAGACGAAAATAGTGAACAACTATTCCAACGCATGCTGAAACAAATGAAAGAAGATCCGAAAAAAGGAATTAAAAACGTGTTAAAAGGTTATGTACCTGAGCGTTACTTCCTATTCTTATTAGAAAAAAATGAAATTGATGGCAGCGAACAAGCTGGACAAGTTTCTCACGAAAAGATTCGTGCACTTGTGAAAGACTTTAAAGAATTTACTGTGAATGTAAATGGTACGCAGTCAATTGAAAAAGCATTCGTGACTGGCGGCGGTGTATCCGTTAAAGAAATTAATCCGAAAGAAATGTCTTCTAAATTCACGAACGGCTTATATTTCTGTGGGGAAGTTCTTGATATTCACGGTTATACTGGTGGCTATAATATTACATCTGCTCTTGTTACTGGTAGAATTGCCGGAACAACAGCTGGAGAAAACGCGAAAATGCAATATTAAACCGAGAAACAGGGATTCCTGTTTCTTTTTTTAAGTACATGAAATTATATCGGCGATTCTGTAAATATATCAGCGATTCTACTACTTATATAGGCGATTTTTCAAATATATCAGCGATTTTTCAAATATATCGACTTACCGACAAAAAACGACAAACATCCCCTCCCCTTAACTTCCCATTGCTTTTTTGTTGCTTTATATACCTTAGTACCTTTATATTTTATATTGTTGAATATTTGAAAAAGGGTAAGGGGAAAACGTATGAGAAAAAAAGTCATGATGTCTTTAATGCTAATGACGTTTCTTTCTGCAGTAGAAGGAACGATTGTTAGTACAGCAATCCCTCGTATAACGAGTGATTTGTCAGGCGTCGAACTTGTTAGTTGGGTATATGCAATTTATATGCTTGCAACAGCTGTTTCGACTCCAATATACGGAAAGCTTGCTGATTTGTTTGGCCGTAAAAAAGTTTTACTTATCGGAGCTACAATCTTTTTAGTCGGTTCTGCACTTTGCGGAGTCGTTACATCGATGGAACAATTAATTTTCTTCCGCGCTCTTCAAGGTATCGGTGCTGGTGCTGTTATGCCGATTACAATGACAATTATTGGAGACTTATATAGCGAAGCGAAAGACCGCGCGAAAGCACAGGGCTGGATGAGTGCCGTTTGGGGTGTATCTGGTGTTATCGGACCGTTAGTAGGTGGATTTTTAGTTGACTCCCTATCTTGGCGTTATATTTTCTTCTTAAACGTTCCATTCGGCATTATCGCTTGCTTAATGATTGCCATTTACTACAAAGAATCTATTAAGCCCGCTAAACACCATATCGACTATCTTGGTGCAACAGTCTTCTCATTAAGTACGATCGCTCTACTATACGCATTATTAACAGGTAGCAGTAAGCAAAACTGGGGAGACATAACAATTATCGGCCTATTAATCTTCGCCGTCGTTTCATTCATTATTTTCTTATTCATCGAGAAAAAATCTCCGGAACCATTAATTCCGCTAGCACTTTTCTCTAACCGTACATTATCTACAATAAACATATTAACGCTTATTGCTGGCGCAATGATTATTAGTATTACAATGTACCTTCCAATTTGGAGCCAAGGTGTATTAGGAAAAAATGCAACGGAAGCCGGACTTATTTTAATGCCAATTCCTGTTATGTGGACATTTGGTGCTATCTTCTCTGGTAACTTAGTAGGCAAATTAAAAACGAAACAAATCATTTTACTTGGAGCTAGCATTTTATCAGTCGCTACGTTCTTATTATTTACATTATCAACACATTCACCATCGTTCCTTATTTATGTAGCAGTCGGATTATTTGGCTTAGGAATGGGGCTTGTGACACCAATTTACATGGTAACAATTCAAGCAGCTGTACCAGCTCATACACGCGGAACAGCCGTTGGTTTAAACACATTTATTAACACATTTAGTCAAACGTTAGGTGCTGCAATCTTTGGAACAATCTTCAATACGATGATTCACGCACGTGGCATTAAAAACCTTGATCTTGTATCTGGCGGACACGGCGGGGCTACAGCAAGTGTAGCAACTGAATCACAATCCGCATTAGCAGCAAGTGTACACGTCATTTATATGAGCACTTTCGTATTAGCAGTATGTACATTAATTATCGCTTGGCTTTTATTAAAGCCCGCTACACAAACAAATGAGCAATAATAAAGAGGATGACCATTTCGGTCATCCTCTTTTTACTCTTCATTCTCCACAATATGTTTCAGCATGGAT
The DNA here is from genome assembly GCF_056033865.1 of Bacillus sp. FAU20. NCBI lineage: Bacteria > Bacillati > Bacillota > Bacilli > Caryophanales > Bacillaceae > Bacillus > Bacillus sp. FAU20. The sequence continues at coordinate 1,313,431 of NZ_JBVYHY010000003.1, read as the reverse complement.
AATTTATTATCCCAAAAACGTTCATAATACGAGAGCCACTGTTGTAATTCTTCTAATGGTTCTGGATGCAAACGATATATCTTCTCTCTTCCGCTCTTTCTTCCGCTTACTAAATTCGCTTCTGAAAGAATATGAAGGTGTTTTACAACCGCAGTACGACTCATAGGAAAGTGATCCGTTATTTTGGAAATCGGTAACTCTTTATCACTTAATAACCGTATTACTTCTCGGCGGGTTGGGTCAGCAATTGCTTGAAATACATCATATTTTGCTGCTGATGAGGACACTTAGCCTTCGACAACCTTTTTCAGTTTTTCATTTACAATCGCTACCCAGCCGCCGCTCATTCTATCGCGAATAATAGAGCTCTTCGCATTCGCTTTCGGAAGAATTTCATCAGGATGTTTCCAGCCGCCGTGAATTAATGTAAATTCTGTTTTATTATCTCCTAGGTCTTTCAAATTAAATGAAACAACCCAGCCATCTGTATCCCATGAGAAAGATAGGTGGTTTGGCTCATCAATTTCTAGCACTTTACATGGTGATGGCCCAAATGGTGATTGCACATGAAATTCATGTCCTACCTTTAATTCGAAATCATTTGGCATAAACCATGATGCAATCCCCTCTGCAGTCGATACTACATTCCATACTTTTTGAATAGACGCGTTAAAAACGATCGTTTGTTTAATATCAGTTAATGTATTTTGTTGTTCCATTTTCATTCTCCTTTATTCAGCACTCAAATATAACACCTTTTGGTTTCATTTAGATAATATAACACCTTTTAGTTTCATGTCAACGCTAATTCTTTTTTACTGTTGAGAAATTCTCAACATTTTTTCAACAGGACAAACACCCTCTGCACATTTCCTCATAATATACTCACAAAGGCAACAAAAAATAAAAACTTCTCTCAACATGAAACTCCATCATTCATCTTGAAAGAAGCGCCTTACGTATATCATGCGTATTTCGTCTCTCCTCCTTCCCTCAGGGACACTACGCGGGATATGAAAAATCAGAAGGAATATGCCCACCATTTGAGTAGGTAGTTATTTCTCTTCTCCTCAACATTTCCTTAGGAGCGAAATGACTACCGACTCACTTTTTTCAAACAAAATAAAAAGGGGTTGAACGCTATGTTCTATTGCATTAACTGCTCTGATATTCACCATGAAAAACATCCGAATGATAAAGTATTCAAAAATGGTTTTTATATTGATCCATTTTTAGGTGATCGTTATCACCTTGGTATGTGTAAAGATGCCCAAAATCATGAGACAGGGGAGCCTCTTTTAACGACAAAGAAATTAGGCACAACCCAATCTATTATGAACGTATTACCGACACATGTTGTCCCAACATAAAGCATAAAAAAGAGCTGGCTCATCCAGCTCTTTTTTATGCTTTATAAACGATCATTGCTGAAAAACAATAAATTTGGTTTTCGTCATCGTTAATAGAAACACCGACTTGGTACTTAATATCTACAAAGTTGCTATCATCAATCTTTTTCAAAAACACATTCACAGCGTCTTCTAAGTCTTTTTCGTGACTTTCATCAAACACTTTCACACGAATCATGTTAACACCATCCTAGATCGCAGCCCTCCGCCGCTTGATTATTGCCACGGTGCGTATCTATGATGCGATAAAACTTTCCATTCTCATATATATATCCGTCTTCTAACACATATTTTTTATCTTCAGTATAGACATAAAACTTACCTATCATAAATTTACTCGTATATAATTCCAAATAATTTGGTCTAAATTTAGCTACAACTTTATTTGTAATATCAATTTTTATTGTGCGCCCCACCTTCTCTCCCTCCTTTGCAAAGAACGGATTTAGGTATATTGTATTAGCGCTTTTACATTTTATGCTTAAAAATAAGTGGATATGCCTTCTTTCTCACCTGTACTATTTTTCTAAAAAAATCACTATAAAGTGAAACTTTAATCAGTGGGGGGGTTTTGTTCATCCCCCACTGATTATCAGCCCTCACCAATCGGGCTGCCCGTTAATGCGGGATAAATAAGATCTAAAAAAAAAGCGCTTTACATTATTGACTCGAATATAAATATTATGTTATTATATAAAATTTGACATTTTTACATACGTATGCTATCATTAAAAGTGGTTACCACATATGGAGGTGGATGATTTGTTTCAAATTGGTGATAAAATCGTTTATCCAATGCACGGTGCAGGAATCATCGAAGCAATTGAAGAGAAAGAAATATTAGGTACTTCACGTCAATATTGTGTGATACGCATCATTAGTAAAGATATGCAAGTAATGCTTCCGATGGATCAATTAAAAAAATCAGGTATTCGTTATATCGTTGATCGAGGTACGTTAGATGATATACTTCTTGAATTTCAAAACGGGGAGTCAGACCCATCACTCTCATGGAAACAAAGATATACAATGAATATGGAAAAAATGAAAAACGGCAATCTGCTAGATAGTGCAGAAGTTGTTCGTGATTTACTTCGCCGCAATAAAGAGAGAACTTTAAATGCGAGCGAAAAACAAATGCTAGATAACGCCCGAAAAATGATGATTAGTGAAGTTGCACTCGTACAAAATGTTTCTGAACATCAAGCAACAGAATATCTTCAAGATACAATTAATCACTAAATTTAAAATAGCTGGCCGCTATTTTTTTTGTAAAAAAGGACGAAGAGTTTTATCTCTTCGTCCTTTTATATTACCCACGCCCAGCTTGAAACGATGGATATAACGTCATTCCACCATCTGCAAATAGCGTAATTCCCGTTACATAACTCGCCTCTGAAGAAGCAAGCCAAGTTGCTACTGCTGCAATTTCTTCAGGTTTTCCAATATAGCCCATCGGTATCATACTTTCTACGTCAGCCCGCTTTTTAGGATTAGCAAACTTTTCGGCATTAATTGGCGTATTAATTGCACCTGGTCCAATATTATTTACTCGAATACCTTTTGGCGCATATTCCATCGCTAACGTTTCTGTCATCAGTTTAATGCCACCCTTACTTGCTGCATAGTGTACAAATAGTGGCCACGGAATTTTCTCATGAACACTAGACATATTAATGACAGACCCTTTAATATCATGTTCTACAAAATATTTAATCGCTTCACGACTTCCTAAAAAAGCACCTGTTAAATTTGTATTAATTACCCTATTCCAATCTTCAAGCGGCATTTCATGCGACGGTACCGCGTTTTCTATCCCTGCATTATTAATCATAACGTCAAGCGTACCAAACTCTTTCACAGCAGATTGAATGAGATTCACAACATCTGATTCGACGGTTACATCACCTTTTACAGCAATCGCTTCGCCGCCCACCTTTTTAATTTCTTCTAACACATCATTCGCTTCTGATTCTCGTGAGCGATAATTAATAACCACTTTCGCTTTTTCCTTAGCAAACCTCACTCCCATCGCTCTTCCGAGACCAGTTGCTGATCCTGTAATAACGACAACTTTCCCTGCTAAATCACTATACATTTCCATACCTCCTTTAACTTTTGGCTATACCTAACATAATTCCGGCTGCGATAATAAAAACGATACCGACAACGATACCCGTTAATTGACGTTTCGTTTTCTTTTCACCTAATATAAGAATCCCACCAAGCGTGGAAATAATAATCCCCATTTGCGATAGCGAGAAACTTGTTGCGACTCCAACTCGCGGCTGCGAAATGAATAAAAACATATTTCCAGCTGCCCAAATTAATCCTGGAATAATATTTCGAATTGCATATTTATTAAATGGATGATGTTTAAAGGTAAGCAAAATCCCACCTAACACCATACCAACTGCTTGTGGCAACAAAGCCGACCAACCATCTACGTTAAATAACCTAATCACTACTACGTAAACTAAATAACCGACTGTTGAAATTAATAAAATTACGATACCTCTTTTAAAGTTTGCTGCTTGCTCTGCATTTTTTTCTTCTTCACTTTGAAGCGATGTTAAAATAACACCGATAATAATACAAACGAGTGCTAGAATCCCAAGGACGACCGATATTGTCGTGGACCATTCATGAAATACGATAACGCCAAATAAAGTCGTCGCGACTAATTGAAGTCCTGTTGAAATTGGCATCGTCCTCGAAACACCCATTAAATCAATACTTTTCAATTGATTCGCCTGACCAAGCGCCCAAAATAAACCTGACACAACTCCAACTCCAATAACGGTAGGTGTTAATACTGGCTTCATAAAAATATAAACAACAATTGAGAAAATAAGTGCTCCAAACGTTGTTCCGAGCGTTTGACTATACGGTCCCCCGCCCAGTTTTACGTTAAATAACACAATACTTCCCCAAAATATAGCTGGTAAAATCGCTAAAAATATATCCATCACTCATTACCTTTCTTTACTAAACGCCATAGGTTATCACTCTAAGTCGTTAGAGTGAGCTTTTATTTTTTCTTTTTCCCGTTCACAAACTTTTTCTACAATAGCGCCAGAAACATTCTTTTCTCGCTCCACTTTCTTTATCTTTACGTGATCTAAACGATCTTCCAAAGTAAGCGTAACTTTGTCATTCGGCGGATTATGCGCTCCTTGAAATGTAAGAAATTGTAGCGTCACTTCATATCTAGGAACGAACTCACCTTTCTTGCCGAGACGTTTTATATTTATAACTGAAGCACATTCATATTGGTCTTCTGTCACTTGTCTAATAACTGAATAGTACCTATTTGATAATGCACTCTCTAAAAGCTGTTCTCTTGATTCTTTCGCGAAAGAATCAATTGGAGAAGAGAAAAAGGCCACACATAGCATTGTGATAACTACACATATTTTTTTCATAGTTCCCTCCTTGTTCTATAGATTAGTGTTCTCAAAACTGCCATAAAAAAACGACTTTACCTATGTAGGAAAGTCGTTTTAATGAATCCAATATTAACCACCACTCACTGGTGGAATTAGTGCAACAACATCACCAGATTGGACTCTGTCATCTTCATTTGCGTATTCTTCATTAATCGCAACCATAATTGGCTCTGAAACTGGTACATTATATTCGTTCGCAACAACATCTTTTAACTGTGCAACTGTAATATTTTCTTTCTCTATTTGTAATTCACTTGCCCCTGCTTCTTCTTGCAAGTGCGCAAATAACAATACTCGAATCATACTTATAGCTCCTTCCCAGGCTCTCCCGCCGGATATGGTGTTTTTTCTAATTGATCACCAATCCATGAGTCACCATCTTCCCAAAACTCCTTTTTCCAAATCGGAACAATTTGTTTTATGCGTTCCATAATATATTCGTTCGCTTCATAAGCCGCTTTACGGTGTGGTGTTGAAACAGCAACAACAACCGCTATATCAGAAATTTGCAACGTACCGATGCGATGTGTAATGGCAACATATGTACCTGGCCATTTCTCTTTCACTTCCAGGCCAATTTTCTCTAGCATCTTTTCTGCCATCGTCTTATAAGCAACATACTCTAAGTATAATGTACGACGCCCTTTCGTAAACTCTCTAACCGTTCCAATAAATGTTGTAACAGCACCGCATTCACGTCGAATTACTTTCTTCGTTACCTCTTCAATCGAGATTTCTGTGTCAATTACTTCATAATATGTCTTTATCATTTCGCACTCCTAACCGTTTGTAAAAACCAGTCTATGTACAGCTCTTCTTCTGTTATATGAAATACTTTATATTCTTCTCGTATATTTGCCGGAACATCATACCACGTAATAACCGCCACTATATTTTCTACTTTATGTAAAATCTCAACGTCTTCCGCAGAACGAAGTAACACTACTTTCGAGTAATTCTCTTTTTTATAGCCCTCTATTAAAATTGTATCCACTTCAAAAAACTCATATAAGCGAATAATTTCTTGCAAAGACCATTTCTTTCTTAGTGAAGAAAGTGAAAGCAATCCAGCACCTTCTACACTACTTACCACAGCACCAGCTTTACGGTGTCTTTCGCTATCTTTTTGCGCTACTTCTGGAAAGCCTCCGTGCCCGTGATGTTTAATTGTAGCAACTTTCATTTCACTTTCAGCTACTGCATGCACAATTTTCTCTACAAGTGTCGTTTTTCCGCTATTTTGATATCCTACTATTTGTAAGATTGAAGGGGCTTTGCCCATGGCCAATCACATCCCTCAGAGTGCTCTAACAATAATACGGACACTTTCATTCCGGTCTCAAATCCTCTCGTTCCTCCAGGTAACACGATAAAAGCATTCGCATCTGCAAGTGAAGATACCGCACTCGATTTATCTAAACCAACCGGCATCGCTTGTAACGCCCCGTTCACAATTGTTACGTTCGCTCTTACGAAACGAGTAAATGGATTTGGCTTTGGAAAATCTTTTTGTAAAATAGCAACCGCTCTATATACGTGAGGTTCCTTCGCATACAAATACGTTTTTATAATTGGATGCACAAATAATTCAAAGCCTACATAACAAGCAGACGGATTTCCTGATAAACCGAAGAGTAACTTTCCATCAACTTCAGCTACTGTCGTTACACTTCCGGGCCTCATGGCTATCTTATTAAAGAGTACATTCGCCTGTAACCTTTCATAAATAGCTGGTAAGTAGTCATAATCTCCTACTGATACACCACCTGTTGTAATTAAAATGTCGACCTCATCCATCGCTGATTGAACAGCTGTAAAACATGCATCTAACTCATCCGCGAGTTTACCATAATAACGAACTTTCCCGCCAGCTTTCATAATTTGAGCTGCGATCATATACGAGTTACTATTTCTAATTTTCCCCGGTTCTAAAGGCTCATGTACTTCTAATAATTCACTTCCTGTCGTTACAATACCGACAATAGGCTGTTTTATAACTTTCACAGTACTATATCCAAACGTTGCTAGTAGGGCCGCAACTCCAGGGTTAATTGCAACACCTTTCTTAACGAGAACTTGATTTTGTTTAATATCTTCTCCTTTAATCGACACATTGTCACCGTTATTAAAAGAGCGTTTTAACTTCATATATGTTTTCCCGTTCTTCTCAAACCCTTCTGTCAGCTCTAGCATTACGACTGCATTGCAATCTTCTGGAATAGCTGCTCCTGTCATAATACGAACCGCTTCAAAAGCGCCTACTTCTTCTAAAAAAACAGAACCCGCCCCGATTTCTCCTATTACTTCAAATTCAACTGGATTCTCTTGAGTTGCTTCTTTCGTATCTTCTGCTCGAATGGCGAAACCATCGTAAGGAGAACGATCAAAATGAGGAACGTCATGATCAGACACAACATCCTCCCCAAGAATTCTCCCGTAACTTTCCGTAATAGAAATTTCTTCTACTTCACCATGCTTTGCATATTTCATTACCCGTTCTACTGCCTCAGCAACTTGAATTGGAATTCGTTTTTCTACCATCGTTTCTCACCTCATATTTGCAATTTTTTTTATCTCGATTAAACTTTATATATTAAATAGAAATTACTTCAAGGAGGAATTCCATGTCTTCATTCACACACTTTAATGACCAAGGACGCGCAAAAATGGTTGATATAAGCGACAAAAAAGCAACCGTTCGAACAGCAATTGCGTGCTCTAGCATTGTCGTTACGAAAGAAATTTACGATAAAATCTCCCACAATGAAATTGGGAAAGGTGACGTATTAGCAGTTGCGCAAATCGCAGGAATTATGGCTGCGAAACGAACTTCTGATATTATCCCAATGTGCCATCCTTTACTATTAAAAGGTGTTGACGTTTCTTTCGATTGGAAACAATCAGAAGAACAATATCGTTTACTCATTGAAGTAAAAGTTAAAACAGAAGGTAGCACCGGTGTTGAAATGGAAGCTTTAACAGCTGCTTCGGCTACCGCTCTTACTGTGTATGATATGTGTAAAGCTGTCGATAAAGGTATGATTATCGGCGAAACGTACTTACTTGAAAAAACAGGTGGAAAAAGTGGAGATTATACGAGAAATTCATAATCCTTTCTCCGTTGAACCTAAAGGATTTCCTTTAGGTTCAACCTATATATCTTGCATATAAACTTTTCGCTACATTTATATCATTCGTCCCATGAATGAACGCTCTGCCATCTGTAAATAAAACAAAACGATATTCTTCTACCGGAAACGATAATAAATAAGGTGTCGCCTTTATCTCTACGCTTCTTTGTAAGCGCTTTTTAATTTCTTCTAAATTAAAATTCTTCCGCACACCTGGACGAATTTGCACTGTATTTCGCCCACATAACACTTCTGTTTTCGTTTGTGCTTCAAATGTTAAACTTGGATATGTACGTAACCTTCCGCAAGATAAACAAGAATCTTTTTTCTGCCTATTCACTTTAAATGCCATCTGTTGATTATTCCAAAGATCAAACGATAACATCGTTTCACGAAGCGCCCCGTAATCTTCTACTAATATTTTCAGCGCTTCCGTAGTTTGATGCGCAACTACTAATTGTACTGCCGGTTGTATAATACCAGCTGTGTCACAGGTTGCTCCGCTCGCCGGATGCTCCATTAAACAGCGAAAACACGGTGTTTTCCCTGGTAAAATTGTATACGTTACTCCGTAGCTTCCAACGCACCCACCATATATCCACGGAATATTATACTTTTGTGAAATATCATTAATAAGAAGACGCGTTTCAAAATTATCTGTCGCATCTAATATTAAATCTACATCACGTACTAACTCTTCCATTTCTTGCACCGTTACATCCGTCACAGCAGGATTTATTTCCACCTCAGAATTAATCGCTTTTAAATGCTCTGCTGCCGCTACCGCCTTTGGTTTATACTGTTTTGCATCTTCTTCTGTATATAGTTGTTGTCTTTGTAAATTACTCCATTCTACATAATCACGATCAGCAATCGTTACTTTTCCAACACCTGCTCTAACAATCGCTTCTGCATTTGCCGCACCGAGAGCACCAGCACCAATAATAAGCACATGCTTCTCTCTTATTTTTTTCTGTCCTTCTTCTCCAACACCAGAAAATAATATTTGTCTTGAATATCGCTCCTGCATACGATAGCCCCCTTTCTTATCCTCCTATATAAGACATTTCGATTTTCGGACGATTTTTTGCACTTTCTTCTGTCCGTTCATCCGAATACCTATCTTTTCTATTCATCCATACATCTTGTATAACACTTAATAACTCCTCATCCGAAAAATCTCCTCTAAGAAGTTCTCTTACATCCAAACCCTCTGTCGCAAATAAGCACGTATAAAACTTTCCATCTGCCGAAATTCTCGCCCTCGTACAAGAGGAACAAAATGACTCAGAAACAGATGTAATAAAACCAACTTCAACATTTGTTCCAACGTATCGATATCGCTTCGCAACTTCACCAAAGTAATGTGCTTCAGCTGGCTCAAGCGGATACACCTTATGAATCATCTCAATCAATTCTCGTTTTGTAACGACTTGATCAAAATTCCACCCATTTGTACTACCAACATCCATAAACTCAATAAACCTAAGCGTGATTCCTTGCTCTTTAAAATACGCAGCCATCGGAAGTATTTGATGATCGTTCATCCCTTTTTTCACAACCATATTTACCTTTACTGCCAGCCCCGCCTCTTTAGCTGTTATAATTCCCTTAATCACAGGTTTTGTATTAATATTTCGACCATTAATATTCCTAAATATGTCGTCATCTATCGCATCTAAACTAACATTCACTCTATGTAATCCAGCTTCTTTTAATGCCTTCGCTTGTTTCGTTAAATGGATAGCATTTGTCGTTAACCCTATATCTATTAGCCCATCAATTTTCACAAGACGTGCAATAAGTTTTGTTAAATCTTTACGAAGCAGTGGCTCACCGCCAGTAAGTCTAATTTTCCGTACACCGATGCTAATAAATAATTTTGCCAAACGCTCAATTTCATCAAAAGTTAGTAAAAACTCATCTTTCAAAAAAGCATAATCTGGCCCAAATATTTCCGCTGGCATACAATATGTACATCTAAAATTGCAACGATCAATGACAGATATACGTAAATCTTGAAGTGGGCGTCTAAAAAAATCTTTAACCATCTCCTGCATCGCCACCCTCCCTTTCTGCCAAATTTCTTTCTTTTCATTCTATTATAATATATTTTCGAACTGCGATGTTTTTGCTCAAGTGAATAAAGTGAAACTTTAAATAATTAGAGGGGATCCACTCCACCTGGTTAACGAGGTTTACTTACAAATACAAAGATAAAAAAACCTTGAAACATAAAAGTTTCAAGGTTTTCTGCTTATTAACTTAATCTAATAATCGTTAAAGTAGCTCCTGGTGTTGCCGTAGATAATGTAGCTATTGCAACTAATCCAAACAATTGCAGACTAATAGCAGCTCCAGCAGGCAAGTTAGCAATTATTGTTGCACTAAATGAGCCAGTAGCCACTGTCGGGGCGTTTATCGTTCCCGCAAGCGGACTGCCATTTACAGTTATACGAGAACTTACAAGTAATCCCGCCGTTAAATTAATTGTATAAGCTATATAATAGTTTCCTGCATTCGCAACTGTAAATACAGTATTCCCACCACTAAAGGTTATTCCTGGTCCAATATTTTGATTGTTTGGTAAAGGAATATTCGTACCACTTAACAAAACAGAAATAAGACTTCCTGATGTATTATTCGCAAACGCATACGTTGCAGTTGTACTAACTCCTGTTGTTCCCGTACTTCCCGTTGGACCCGTTTCTCCTGTGGCTCCCGTATTTCCTGTTGGTCCTGTGCTTCCTGTCGATCCCGTACCTCCCGTTGGACCTATTTCTCCGGTTGCCCCAGTACTTCCCGTTGGTCCTGTGCTTCCTGTCGATCCCGTATTTCCTGTTGGTCCTGTGCTTCCTGTCGATCCCGTACTTCCGGTTGAACCCGTTACTCCCGTTGAACCTGTATTTCCTGTTGGACCGATATCTCCTGTTACTCCGGTAATTCCGGTTGTTCCTGTATTCCCGGTTGCTCCCGTACTCCCAGTTGCTCCCGTACTTCCCGTGGCTCCTGTATCTCCCGTGGCTCCTGTACTTCCCGTTGAACCCGTATTTCCTGTTGGTCCTGTGCTTCCGGTTGAACCCGTTACTCCCGTTGGACCTGTTTCTCCGGTTGCCCCGGTACTTCCCGTTGGACCCGTTTCTCCGGTTGTTCCCGTACTTCCCGTTAGACCTGTTTCTCCCGTGGCTCCGGTACTTCCCGTTGACCCCGTATTTCCTGTTGGTCCTGTGCTTCCGGTTGAACCCGTTACTCCCGTTGGACCTGTTTCTCCGGTTGCCCCGGTACTTCCCGTTGGACCCGTTTCTCCTGTGGCTCCTGTACTTCCCGTGGCTCCCGTATTTCCTGTTGCTCCCGTAGTTCCTATGGCTCCTGTATTTCCGGTTACTCCTGTGCTTCCCGTTGGACCGGTATTTCCTGTAGCCCCCGTGCTTCCGGTTGGACCGGTATTCCCAGTTGTTCCTGTATTTCCCGTCGCTCCGGTACTTCCCGTGACTCCTGTATTTCCCGTTGGACCTGTATCTCCCGTGGCTCCTGTACTTCCCGTTGAACCCGTATTTCCTGTTGGTCCTGTGCTTCCGGTTGAACCCGTTACTCCCGTTGGACCTGTTTCTCCGGTTGCCCCGGTACTTCCCGTTGAACCCGTTTCTCCGGTTGCTCCTGTTACCCCTGTATCCCCAGTTGGACCCGTGACTCCTGTGGCCCCGGTACTTCCCGTTGTCCCTGTCATTCCAGTCGGTACTGGAGGGAAAGTAGGGCCGACAAGATCTGAGGATAACTTAAAATTAGAATTTATCAACCTCTGTATTTTTTGATTTTCATCATTTCCTTCCACTACTCCCACCACCTCCCAAAAAATACAACTACAAAATATGTTTCATATAAGGTGAAACATATTTTGTAGGAGGGTCTTACTGCCCGTTAATGCGGGATAAAAACCCACCTTCTATTTGAATTGTATTTTTCAAAAAGGCCTCCAATACTACTTTTCAAACAATTACTCCTATTTTTATGCTATATAAACTCTTCTTATAAACAAAAACTCCCTCTATGATTTTAGGGGAGTCCAGCAGTCGAATCAAAATTATCTGTATTAGGGACAGCTTGTGCTATACTCGAAACATTTGCACTTTGCCCCATGTTTGTTCCTGTTACAGTACCAGCAGGAGTGCCTCTTGTATATGTTGTCGTCACCGAATCACCCGGCTGTAAACAAAGCTTCGTCTCCGTCCCTATTACTGTAACAACATCAATCCAAGTGCACCCCATTGAACCACTGTATGATTTCGAAGCAGTAAATGAAGTATCACTCAAATTATCACCGGTAAATATATTTCCAGTATTATTCACAATAACAAACTCTTTTATATGAGCAGGCATAATTACACTCTACCTTTCATCTATGAACCTAATGTACGTGTACTCGTTGCTAATGGCGGAAGAAACACTGATGTTCTAATGACCGCTTCTGGCTGTCTTTTCCCATTTAAAAAAATAGCCGCACTCGACCCTCCAGCACCTGCATATACTTTTGCTACAGCTAAAGGCGAGATATCATAACAGTCGCCGACATTAACAGCTCCTGTATTATTAATAATTTTTACTTTACGCAAATTAATCCCCATTTCCCCCTCCTCCTTTTTTATACTGTATGCAAAAGAAAAAAACTTGAAACAGACTCGTTTCAAGTTTTTAGCTATTAACTATTTCGTTTCACCTTCATATTGAAGCATACCGCCAACCATGTTCACTGTTTTAAATCCTTGCTCATTTAAATAATGACATACATTTTCACTGCGCATTCCTGAACGACAAATAAAGATATATTCATTCTCTTTATTAAAGAAATCTACTTTATGTGGGATATCGCCCATTTTAATATGTACAGCTTCTGGAATCTTTCCTGCCGCTACTTCTTCATCTTCTCTTACGTCTACTAAAAATAACGTTTCTCCATTTTCTAAACGCTCTTGTACCTCTTCTGTAGTAATTGTTTTAACTTCTGTCATATGTAGTTCCTCCTTATATACAATAAAACCTTTAGTTTCTTTTTCACAAACATTCTCTACCAATTTTAGCACGCAAAAGAAAGAACGCAAAGAATCGAAAAACTATTTCTCAATTTTCTCGCAAAACTTATTCTTTACAAACATAACTCTTGCATTGTATCCTCAATATACTTGTTTTATGAAAGGAGCCAATGAAAATGACACTTTCCCTTTTCATAATGGGCATCATTTTCTTAATCGCTGCAATTATTACTCTTAGTATGAAAAATAATAAAAAAATAAAATCAACACAAGAAATGTCATTCTTATTTCTATTGCTTAGCATAGCGTTTTTCGGTATAGCAATCGCTACATATATTTTCCGTCTACAAATCATGTAAAAAAAGGTGCCTACTACAAACATTGCACCTTTTCCCCATCATTTGTCTTCTAAGGAAAACTAGATACTCTCCGATTTAAAAATTCATAAACTTTCTTTTCAAATAAATGAATATCAAATGCTCCCGCCATATGCCCATTTATACTTTCTATCTCATACACTTCCGCATACTTCCCTTGTTTTTGCAAAATATCTACCATTTTATAGTTGTAACGAGACGGCTGAAGCAAATCTTGTTTACACGGAATCATAAGTACATTCGCTTCTATGTTAGAAAGAGATTCTTCTAGTGAAGAAAACCCATGTGCAATATCATGCAATAAAACTGCCTTCGCAGTATACATCCATGAATTTGCATCTACTAACTCTATACTTGTATATGTCGCTTTATTTATCTCTTTTTCAAATGATGTTAATGTAGAAAACTTTTCATAAGGTTCTACCTCTATACTGTTACGAGGAAATGCCATTTCATAAAAATGCTCATCAAACGCGTTCATAAACATCATTCTATTTGCTAAATGAAGCCCCTTTATCGGCTGCTCTTCTCCATATTTTCCATCTTTCCAACTTGGATCCAGCCGAATTGCTTCAATCGCATTTTGTGCTACGTTTACTGACGTAATAATTGGATTTTGTGGGTTCGTAATAACGCCAATCATCCGCTCTACCATATGTGGATAGTGAACCGCCCATTGTTGTGCAATCATTCCCCCCGCCGACGGTCCAATTACAGCGTGTATCCTTGAAATTCCCATACCTTTTATTAACTCATATTGCATACGAGCTACATCAAGAAATGTAAAAACCGGAAAATCCATAGCATATTCTTCTCCAGTTTCTGGATTAATTGATTTCGGTCCTGTTGTAATCACATATGGATTTCTCACCTGCACATTACAAAGATTATCTGCACATATAACAAAATATTTATTTGTATCAATTGCTTTTCCAGGTCCAATGAGCCCATCCCACCAACCAGACTCCTCATCATGCACTGTATATTTTCCTGCCGCATGACTTGTTGCACTAAAATAATGACAAACCAAAATCACATTTGACCTTTCTCTATTTAAAGTGCCATATGTCTCGTATCCCATTTGAATAGGAATTTCTCTGCCATTTTCAAACGTAAACTCTTTTAACACAAACTTCTCCTTTTTTACAATTTGCACAGACTCTTCCTCTCTCCGTTATAGTATGAACTGCTTACTAAAGATTTTTTTCCATGCAAACTAATCTCCTTCTTCTTTTCATAAATAAATGAATAATATACAAAATTAGCCACAAAATAGCACTATATTACAAGATTAAAGAGGGCGTACATATGATTTGGAATTGGTTACGTAAGAAAAAAAAATCAAATACGACAGAAAAAAACGAAACAGATAATTCGGAGCAACAACCTAACAATCAAGATGATGATAACAAAGAACAGACTAGAAGTATGAAACATAATAAAGATAACAATGGAGAACAAAAAAAAGAGGAACATAAGGAATCTTCTCAAGACAAACAGCAAAATTCTAAACTGGGCGACTCTGCTCAGGATAAGCAACAAAGCTCTAAACAAGATGACTCGAATCAAGATAAACAACAAAGCTCTAAACAAGATGACTCGAATCAAGGTAAACAACAAAGCTCTAAACAAGACGAATCAATTCAGGATAAACAACAAAGCTCTAAACAAGACGAATCAATTCAGGGTAAGCAACAAAGCTCTAAACAAGATGACTCGAATCAAGATAAACAACAAAGCTCTAAACAAGACGAATCAATTCAGGGTAAGCAACAAAGCTCTAAACAAGATGACTCGAATCAAGATAAACAACAAAGCTCTAAACAAGACGAATCAATTCAGGGTAAGCAACAAAGCTCTAAACAAGACGAATCAATTCAGGGTAAGCAACAAAGCTCTAAACAAGACGAATCGAATCAGGATAAACAACAAAGCTCTAAACAAGATGACTCGAATCAAGATAAACAACAAAACTCTAAACAAGACGAATCGAATCAGGATAAACAACAAAGCTCTAAACAAGATGACTCGAATCAAGATAAACAACAAAGCTCTAAACAAGACGAATCAATTCAGGATAAACAACAAAGTTTGAAACAAGATGAATCCAACCAGGATAAACAGCAAGATTCTAAGCAAAACGACTCAGCTCAGGATAAACAGCAACGCTCTAAACAAGATGATTCGAATCAAGATAAACAGCAAAGCTCTGGAAGTAATAGTATTTATGACTTTACAAAACCAGAAGAAGACCGTATTCATTCTCTACAAGATTTAATAGAAAAGCTCAAAAAGTCTAGTGATTTTGTTAATTACCATACATCTGACGATGAAACGATGCCTTATTGGATTTCTTACTATCGACCTTCGCTTGATGGAGAGAAATTACAAAAGTACTTAATGCCTACTCTTTTAGAACGACCTAACGCTTCACTAGAAGAACTAAAAGAACATATTCCGATGAGCGGGATTACAATTACGAATGACCTACAAAAAATTGAGGATATGGTTTTAAAGGGGCATGCAATTATTCAATTGAATCAGCAAAATCAAAAGTGTCTGCTTGCAAACATTGCAATTGATACGTATCGGGCACCAAGCCCTCCTTTAAACGAATCGACTGTTATCGGTCCTCAAGAAGGTTTTGTAGAGGATATTGATACAAATATTAATTTAGTTCGAAAACGTCTTCCTGTTTTAGATTTACAAACAAAAGAAATAATTGTCGGCGAATTTTCAAAAACAAAGGTTGTCATGATGTATTTAGATAATCTTGCTGAAAAAGAGAATGTAGAGTTTCTAGAGGAATCATTACGTGCTCTTGAATATGATCAAATTAATGATAGTGCTTACTTACAAGAATTAACGGGTGAAAAATCAATTTTCCCACTCTATATCAATACAGAACGCAATGATAGAGTTACAAAAGCACTAATTGATGGAAAAATCGCTATCTTTGTCGACGGTTCACCGAACGTTCTATTAACTCCTGTATCATATTTCGATTTCTTTATTTCACCAGAAGATTATAATGTCTCTTGGCTATATGCAACATTTTCAAGAGTTTTACGCCTTATCGCTGTTCTTTTCTCAATTTGTGCAGCTCCATTATATGTTGCTGTTTTAAATTATCATTATGAACTCATTCCAAGTGATTTGCTGGAAACATTAATTTTATCTAGAGCGCAAGTCCCATTCCCACCTCTAATTGAAGCACTTTTTTTGGAATTAGTTATCGATTTGTTAAGAGAAGCTGGTGCAAGGTTACCAATGAAGGTCGGTCAAACACTTGGTATTGTAGGCGGTATCGTAATTGGGCAAGCATCTGTACAAGCTGGTTTAACGAGTAATATTTTATTAATTATCGTTGCCTTATCAGCACTTGCTTCCTTTATTACACCTATTTATAAAATGGGGAACGCTGTTCGGTTACTACGCTTTCCGATTCTCATATTTGCAGAAATAGGAGGACTTTTCGGGATTTCTCTTGGATTTATCTTTTTATTTACTCATCTATTTAGACTTACTTCCTTACGTAAGCCATACGCTTTGTTTTATCCAACAAGACAACAATCTGTTAAAGATTCTTGGATTCGTTTTCCCTTAACAATGATTGATACAAGGGATGTACAAGCGAGGCCACAACATGTAAAAAAATCAGCAAAAGGAATTTCAACAAAACATAGATCAGACTTTGATGATTAAGGAATGAGGTGCATTGATGAGTAAAGTTCAAGAAAAATATCAAATATCTCCTATCTTTGTTTTCTTCTTAATTCACGGTGCACAGTTTGGTGCTGGCGTTCTCGGATTCGCTCGAATCACCGCAAAAGCCGCTGGATACGACGGATGGATAGGCGTTCTAATCACAGGAATCTGTATCCAGATTCTTATATGGATGATGTATTTTTTATTAAAAGAAACAAACGGAAATTTAATTGATTTACAACGACAAACCTTTGGAAAGTGGATAGGGAACGTCTTTAATATCATCTTTGCAGCTTATTTTTTAATCGTCAGTATTTCGGTTATTCGAACGTATGTTGAAATTATTCAAGTATGGATGTTCCCAACTGCCTCCACCTTTATGTTAACACTTTTTTTGTGCCTAGTTAGCTATTACATCATTTCTTCTGGATTTCGTGTCATTACTGGCATTTGCGTCATCTCTGTTGGTGGTACACTAGGGTATTTATTTCTAAGCTTATTCGTTTTGAAATACTCACATTGGGAGAATTTATTACCCATTTTCACACATTCTTTTTCAGATATTTTAAAATCCGCTCAACTGTCAATCTACAGTATGACTGGTTTTGAGATTTACCTCATGGTTTATCCATTTGTGAAAAACCCTAAACAATCTCATAAATTTGCTCAATATGGGGCACTATTCTCAAACCTTCTATATTTATTTAGCACCCTTTTAGCCTTTTCGTTTTTTAGTGAAAAACAATTATTAAAAACGATATGGGCCCAACTTTCTATGACCCAAGTTATTCAATTACCATTTATAGAAAGATTAGAATATATTGCAATCTCAGGCTATGCACTCGTTATTATTTCAAGTTTTATCCTCCCTTTATGGGCGTCAATGAGAGCAACTCACGAAATATTCCGTGTAAAACAAAGAGGTGTTTTAATCGCTTTTATCATTATCACCCTCATTGTTTCACAACTTTTAACAAACAGACACGATATTAATAATTTTATTAGTAATGCATCAAAAGGAAGCTTTTGGCTCATTTATGTATACATCCCAATTCTATTTATTATTGTGTGGGTGAAAAGAAAATGGAAAAAATCAAAAATAAATTAATACTTATCTCTTGTATAACACTCTTTAGTCTAACTGGATGTTTACAAAAAAATATTATTGATGACGTACACCTTATCCAAGGAACTGTCTTCGATGTAGCAAAAGATAATAAAATAAAGGTAACATTTGTTTGTCCTATTCAGCAAAAAGGGAACAAAGTTCAAGTTTTTGAAGGAACAGCAAATGCGGTAAAACAAGTAAAAGCTGACACATCTTTAGAGTCTTCTCAACCATTTGCTAGTGGGCAAATGCGGGTTGCTCTATTTACCACCCGAATCGCTAAGAAAGGAATGGTTGCTTCCTTCGATACATTAATTCGCGATGTAAACATTGGTAATGCCTTATATGTTGCTTTACTTGAAGGTAATGGTACTGAACTTTTAAAAGGAAAGTACACGACTTCATCCAACGTTGCGATTTATATAAAAAAAATGCTAGAACATAATATGGAGACCGGTCCTTTACCAACAGATAATCTGCATGTAGGAGCATTCCGTTATTATCAAGTAGGGCAAGACTACTATATTCCAATTTTAAAGAAACATGGTGATAAAATAAAAATCACGGGAATTGGTCTTTTTAAAAAGGATAAATACGTTGGTAAAATCGCGGAAACAGATATGTTTATATTTAAAGGACTGTTAGAAGAGCATAAGTTAGATTCACATGAATTTAAAGCAGATCCTGGGTACGTAATGATTAACAATATTCGTTCTGTTCCAACATACGATATAAAAATAAAAAACGGAAAGCCCTCCTTTTCCATTCATGTGAAGCTTGATGCCCGTATTCAAGAAGTATCGAAACAAATTAACTTAGAGAATGCTAAGAACACAAAAAAGATTGAGAAGGTCGTTCAAAAACAATTGGAGACACAAGGTAAGAAATTAATTAAGCAGTTTAAATCTTTAGATGTAGATCCTCTCGGGCTAGGAGCTAAATATAAGCAACATTATCGCCCATTTAAATTAGAAAAGTGGAAACAAATGTACAAAGATGTTCCAGTTACTATAAAATACACCGTAGATATTACAAATTCTGGTGTAATTGAATGAGAAATGATTGAACTCCTCTCTCCAGCATGATACAACGGAGAGAGGAGTTTTTTATTATCAAATAGAGAGAAGATATTTATGGGGGAGCTTATGTCTAAAAAATTAGTAAAGCCTATTTTAAATGGTATTTTATTTCTCACCGTCTTTTTATTTGCTCATACATATTTAAAAAATGTTTCCTTCACACGTTATTTACTTGTCGTTATACCAATGTTGCTCGTCGGTATGTTTGGCATCGACCTTCTTTTATCCATTTTAATAAAAGAAGAAAAATAACGAGCAGGGCCGTCCCAAAAGTATTCCGGGATGGCTTTCTTTTATTAATTGGTTTATGTTTTGTCGTTTAGTCAATATAATCTTTCCCTATCTTAACTAAAAGATGAAACTTTTGAACAGTCCCTTTTCATTTCATAATCACCCTATGTTACAATGAAATTCGGACAAAGCGAGAAAGGATGAAACAACATGACAAACGAAAAAGGTCTAGATAAAGGATACGAACTTGTTGCAAAAATGCATAAAGAGTTCGGACACCCTGTGACAAATACTCCAACAAAACTAACAGAAGAACGTGCAAAAATCCGTGCAAGTTTTATGCAAGAAGAGCTAGAAGAATTTCTGGAAGCAACGACTGTTGAAGATCAATATGATGCACTAATTGACCTTATTTACTTTGCATTCGGAACGTTTGCCGAAATGGGTGTACGTCCTGATAAAGGATTCGAAATTGTAAATAACGCAAACATGGCAAAACTATTCCCTGATGGAAAACCTCGATTCCGTGAAGGCGACGGCAAAATTCTAAAACCAGAAGGCTGGCAAGCACCAGAACCACAACTTCGTGCTGAAATCGAACGTCAGCGCCAAGAAGCTGAAAAAAACTGCTAGAATTTCCTAGCAGTTTTTTATTATGTCTTTTTTTCTGGAATTCATTAATGACCCACGTGTCCAGCGTGCCCTGCTGCTCCACTAATGCTAGCCGCTCCTGCCGCTGCCCCTGCTCCTCCTGCTCCAATTCCTCCTGTCCAAGGAGAAGATTGTTGTTGATACTGTTGGTATTGTTGGTGCTGTTGACCGTGTTGGCCGTGCTGACCATGGTGGCCGTGCTGACCATGGTGGCCGTGCTGACCTTGTTGGCCTTGGTGCATTTGATAAAGAACAGCTTGCGGATGAATGTGGTGGTGACCGTGGTGATGTACTTGTTGTTGATGACCATGGTGGCCGTGTTGACCTTGATGATGGTGGTGTCCATGGTGACCGTGTTGGCCTTGATGATGATGTCCATGATGACCGTGGTGATCTTGGTGATGATGGTGATGATGGTGTCCATGATGGCCGTGTTGACCTTGGTGATGATGGTGTCCATGATGGCCGTGTTGACCTTGGTGATGATGGTGTCCATGATGGCCGTGTTGACCTTGGTGATGATGGTGTCCATGATGACCGTGTTGACCTTGGTGATGATGGTGTCCATGATGGCCTTGATGGTGGTGATGTCCATGATGACCGTGAACAACTTGCGGATACCCACCTATTCCTCCAGCTACAACACCTATTCCTGGTACCGGAAATCCTGTCTGCACTCCTCCAACGAAAGAAGGAAATGTAGTTGGTGCTCCTACTGGAAATCCTGTCTGTACGCCAGCTACTGATGTTGGGAAGCTTCCTGTTACTGTAGGCATTCCAACCCCTGCTGTCGAAAAGCCTCCCATTGATGTAGGCATTCCAGTTTGCATGCCAGCTACCGATGTTGGAAATCCGCCCGAGCCTCCACCCATCCAGCTCGGAATTCCACCGTATCCTTGTTGGTCAGCTCCTCCCATTAACATCATTTGTTCATAACTACCCGATCCACCTCCGAAGAAGCCATGTGGTGCATTATTGTCCATCCCTTTCATTCCTTTCACCTCTTCTACTCAATTTAGCCTACCTTTTTTATCATATTTCCTATAGAAAAATAGGTGTTTGTCTGTATGGGAATTCCGCTCTTTTATTTGTACGTAATGGAATAATTAAAAACTTAGACTAATCTAATCCAGAGATGATTTTCTACACAAAAAAGCTCAGAGCCTAAATGCTCTGAGCTTTTATTTAGCGTTAATTAGTTTGCAACAACGTTAACAAGTTTTCCAGGAACAACAATTACTTTACGAACTGTTTTCCCTTCAATTTGGTCTTGAATTGCTTCAAGTGCAAGTTGTTCCATTTCTTCTTTTGATGCGTCTTTACTCATTGTTAGTTTCGCGCGAACTTTGCCCATGACTTGAACAACGATTTCAACTTCATCTTCTACAAGTTTAGACTCATCAAATGTTGGCCAGCTTGCATATGTGATTGTTTCATTGTATCCAAGTCTGCTCCATAGCTCTTCCCCGATGTGAGGTGCAACTGGTGCAATCATTTTTACGAAACCTTCTACATATTCTTTCGGAAGTGTTTCAGCTTTGTATGCATCGTTGATGAATACCATCATTTGAGAAATCGCTGTGTTAAAGCGAAGCTCTGCATAGTCTTCTGTTACTTTCTTCACTGTTTGGTGGTAAGCTTTTTCAAGCTCTTTATTTGGTGCATCCGTAATTTTCTCACTTAATTCACCGTTCTCTTGAACGAATAAACGCCATACACGGTCTAGGAAACGACGAGCTCCATCAAGGCCATTTTCAGACCAAGCGATTGAAGCATCTAATGGTCCCATGAACATTTCGTATAGACGAAGTGTATCTGCACCGTGGCTTGCTACGATATCATCAGGGTTTACAACGTTACCTTTTGATTTACTCATTTTCTCGTTGTTTTCACCTAGAATCATACCTTGGTTGAATAATTGTTGGAACGGCTCTTTCGTTGGAACTACACCGATGTCGTATAATACTTTGTGCCAGAAACGAGCATATAGTAAGTGAAGTACAGCGTGTTCTGCTCCGCCGATATAAATATCAACTGGAAGCCATTGTTTTACTTTTTCAGGATCTACAAGTGCTTCACTATTGTTTGGATCGATGTAACGTAAGTAATACCAGCAGCTACCAGCCCATTGTGGCATTGTATTTGTTTCACGGCGACCTTTTTTACCAGTCTCAGGGTCAACAACATTTACCCACTCATCAATGTTAGCAAGTGGTGATTCACCTGTACCTGAAGGACGGATGTTTTCTGTTTTTGGAAGAACTAATGGTAATTCTTCTTCTTTCACAGCTGTCATTGTGCCATCTTCCCAGTGAATTACTGGAATTGGCTCACCCCAGTAACGTTGACGACTGAATAACCAGTCACGTAGACGGTACGTTACTTTTTGATTTCCTGCGCTTGTTACTTCAAGCCATTCAATCATTTTTGCGATTGCTTCTTCTTTATTTAAACCATCAAGGAATGCTGAGTTTACGTGTGCACCATCACCTGTGTACACTTCTTTCGTAATGTCTCCGCCTTTTACAACTTCCTTCATTGGAAGATTGAATACTGATGCGAATTCATAGTCACGCTCATCATGAGCTGGAACTGCCATTACAGCACCTGTTCCGTAAGTTGCAAGAACGTAGTCAGCGATCCAGATTGGTAATTTCTCACCGTTTACTGGGTTAACTGCGTAAGCACCAGTGAATACACCAGTTTTCTCTTTCGCAAGTTCTGTACGCTCTAGGTCACTCTTCATTTTTACAGCGTTAATGTAAGCTTCTACCGCTTCTTTTTGTTCTGCTGTTGTAATTTCTGCAACAAGTGCATGTTCCGGAGCAAGTACACAGTATGTTGCTCCAAATAGTGTATCAGGGCGTGTTGTGAAAACTGTGAACTTCTCATCTGTACCGTCGATGTTGAAATGTACTTCTGCACCTTCAGAGCGACCGATCCAGTTACGTTGCATATCTTTTAAGCTTTCAGGCCAATCAAGCTCATCTAGATCTTCTAATAGACGATCTCCGTAAGCTGTAATTTTTAACATCCACTGTCTCATCGGACGACGCTCAACTGGATGTCCACCGCGCTCACTCTTACCGTCAATGATCTCTTCGTTTGCAAGTACTGTACCAAGTGCTGGGCACCAGTTTACAGGTACTTCATCAACGTAAGCTAAGCCTTTTTCAAATAGTTTTAGGAAAATCCATTGTGTCCACTTGTAATAGTTTGGATCTGTTGTATTTACTTCACGGTCCCAATCGTAAGAGAAACCTAATGATTTAATTTGGTTACGGAACGTATTAATATTATGCTCTGTAAATTCAGCTGGGCTGTTTCCAGTATCAAGTGCATATTGCTCTGCTGGAAGACCGAATGCATCCCATCCCATTGGATGAAGAACATTATATCCTTGCATACGCTTCATACGAGATAAAATATCTGTCGCTG
Source organism: Bacillus sp. FAU20 (assembly GCF_056033865.1). NCBI lineage: Bacteria > Bacillati > Bacillota > Bacilli > Caryophanales > Bacillaceae > Bacillus > Bacillus sp. FAU20. The sequence goes on along the minus strand of NZ_JBVYHY010000003.1, from coordinate 1,289,823 downwards.
TATAACCTTCTGGATGTCCTACGTGTAGGCCTGCACCTGATGGATATGGGAACATATCTAGTGCATAAAATTTTGGTTTTTCTGTCTCATCTGGCGTACGGAATGTTTTATTCTCTTCCCAGTACCCTTGCCACTTCTTCTCAATTTCTTGATGATTAAAGCTCATGAGATACCCTCCTTGAAATTCTATTTATTTTCACCGCCCAAAATACAAAAAACCTCTCATCCCTAGAAAGGGACGAGAGGTTATAGATTCCCGCGGTACCACCCTAAATTAATGTACAAATATACATTCGCTTAGATCCGTAACGTGGATTAACGGCAATTGCTACTATTAGTTTCACAACTGCAACTCAAAGGCGAGTTCATAACGAAACGTGGATTGACTTGCACCGACCGTCAACTCTCTAAACCAGCTTCTATTACTACTACTCCTTCTCACTGTTATTACACATATAAGTTAAGTGAACTATCCTTCACCTAGTATCTCTTAAGAGCTTACTTAAAGCGAGGACTTCTCGGTTAATCGTTACTCTTAATAACTAACGAATTCATCTTAAGACAGCCGAGCTATCTCCCTTGTTCTAAAGGTTGTTTTATTTAAATATATTCTAAAACATGTTACATGTTCCGTCAAACTAAACTGCAATTTTTTCTTCAACTGTTTCTTCTACTTTTACTCGTTTATCATAAATGCTCGTTGCTATAAGCGCTATTACAAGCATTACCATGATTGCTATAAACAATACTTCCATATTGTATAAATCCACAATTGCTCCGCCAACGACCGGCCCGAACATTTTCCCTACAGTCGCCGCACTATTTACAACCCCTTGATAAAAACCTAATTTATCTTTTGGTGCAAGTATATTTGCAATCGTTGGAACCGCAGGCCATACAAATAACTCACCAATTGTTAATGTTACCATCGCAACGAGGAACATCGTAAATTGCTGCGCTTGGCTTAACACAATGAATGACGCCGCAAAAATGAAAATCCCAATCATAATTTGCTGTTTTAAAGAACGCTTCATCCAGCGAATTAGCATACTAACAAGTGGTTGCGCACAAACGATCATTGCTCCGTTTATCGTCCATAATAAACTATAATGACGAAGACTAATGTTTAATTCTTGCATATGTGTTGCAATTGCACCTTGCCACTGTACGTATGTAACCCAGCATAAAGCATATGCTACACACACGATAAGAAGTGCTTTAAATCCAGGTGTAAGTGACCAACCTTTTTTCGTTTCGACTTCTTTTTGTACTCCTGGCTCCTTCTTGTCTTCCATACCACGGAATCCAATAAAAGCAATTAAGAAGAAAACAAAGTATAAAATAAAGTTCGCTAAGAAAATATAATCAAAACGATACGAAGCAACTAATCCACCACACGCTGTTCCAATCGCAATACCAACGTTTTGTCCAACATACATCGCATTAAATGCTCGTCTTCCGCCCTCTGGCCAAACTGTACCGACCATCGCATACATCGATGGGAAGACCATTCCAGAACCGAAGCCGATTAACGCTAGCCACACAACGTATAAAGGCCAACCGTGGAAGAACACTAGACCTAAAATTGATACAAGTGTAATCACAATCCCTACTAAAGTTGATTTATAACCGCCCCATTTATCAAATAAAACACCGCCGAGCAAGTTTCCGATTACACCAGTAAGCGAGTTAATCATTAATACCATTCCGGCCACAGATAAAGATTTTCCTAAGTGATCATGCAAATAAATTGTATTAAAAGGCCATAAAAAAGAAGCACCCGTGACATTAATAATCATCCCAGCTACTAATAGCCATACTTTCCTTGGCATAGTTTCCCCTCCTATTCTATTTTTTTCGTTCATATATATAACAGTAAAATTGTAGTCGTTTTTAAATAGGAAGGCAACTGATTAATAGTTGATGAAATTCAGATAACGGTTCATCGGTAAATGAAATTACACTGATTGCTACTTGGATTATATCAGCGATTATTAGAATATATCGGCGCAACTACAAATATATCAGCTATTATTAAAATATATCGACTTACCGACAAAAAATGACAACAGTAACAATATATAAAAGGGTGGACTGCATGAAATTTTCATGCAGTCCACCCTTATTTGTACTATCCAGCTTCTTTTTCTCGTTTCGCACGTTCTTTAGCGCTCCATTTAAATATTTTATCTAGTAAAGAATATATTCTCCCAGATTCTTTCGTTAACAAAGGTCCTAACGATGCCAATATTAAAACATACAAGGCTGAGAATGGTTTAATCGTTGCCATTAAGCCACCCGCAATTCCAATATTCGCGACGATAATGGAAAACTCTCCGCGTGATACAAGTGTTAAACCAATATTCGTAGAAGCCTTATGCGATAATCCCGCTTTACGCCCCGCAACCATTCCAGCGGTAAAATTACCGATAAGAGTAATGAAAACTGCTCCTAATGCCAACCACACTGCTCCGCCAAGTGAAAATGGATCTATACTTAAACCGAAGCTGAAAAAGAATATAGCTCCAAAGAAATCACGAAACGGAACAACGAGCTGTTCAATTCGATCACTATGCTCTGTTTCAGAAAAAACGAGTCCTAGTAATAATGCTCCAATTGCCTCTGCAACATGAATCGTTTCTGAAAATCCTGCTACAAAGAACAAAATAGCGAATATTACAATAATAAAAATTTCATTGGACGAAATATCTAACATTTTATTTAAAAATCGTGTAGCTTTTCTAGCAACTACAAAGAATAATAACATATACCCTACTGCGATTAAAATAGATGTAAGAGCACCTACAAATGACGTTGCCCCTCCGAGTACTAACCCTGAAACGACTGATAAATATACCGCTAAAAAGATATCATCAAACATAATGATTCCTAAAATTAGCTCCGTCTCTTTATTACCAGATCTTCTTAAATCAACAATTACTTTCGCAACAATTGCACTCGATGAAATTGTTATGATCCCAGCAATAATTAATGTTTCTAATAAGGGGAAACCCATTATATATCCGTAAAGTAAACCTAATATAAAATTAAGCGATATATGAACAGTTCCTCCAAAAGCGATTGATTTTCCTGATTTAATTAATTTTTTAATTGAGAATTCTAAGCCTAAATAGAATAAGAGGAATATAACGCCAACACGGCCGAGGAAGGAAATAACTTCTCCGCTTTCAATAAATCTTAAATCGATAAGCCCTAAATCTGGGGCATGGGGACCCACTAGCATGCCGAGTATTATGAGAAACGGAATAATCGAGAACTTTAACTTTGCAGCGAGAATAGCTGCAAAAGCGACTAATACTAACGCAGTTCCAACTTCAAAGATTAAAGTATCCATCGATTATGAATCCCCTCCTACTGAAAGCAACTCATTAATAATTCTTTTTACTTCATGTCTCTCGCCTGATAATACGAGCATATCACCAGCTTCAATGATAGAATCTGGACCTGGATTAAAGAATTTCTTCATATTTTTTTTCAAAATGGCAATAATCGTTACGTTATATGTGTTTCGGACATGTAAACTACCAATTGTTTTTTGTACGACTGGTGCATTATTTTCCACCTTAAACCACTCAATTGATAATCCTTCAAAAGCCATTTCAATTGTATCTAAAGCTTGTGGTCTATATACCATTCCGCCCAATATAGCTGCAATTTGTCTCGCTTCGGAATCACGAAGAGAGACGCTTGAAATACTCTCCTCATGATCAGCATCAAAATGGTACATTTCTCTTCGGCCATCATCATGAATAACGATAACCATCTTTTCATTACCTTTTGTAATCACTTCAAACTTACATCCAATACCCGGCAGTTCACTCTCTCTAATATTCATATTTTCCGCCTCCTAATTTTTTTAGTTACGGCTTTTATAAATCGACATCAATCTCCGTTTTAAAGGGCTCATCCTTTGAGATACCTAAATACTTTAGCGTCTCTGATGGAGTCGCGTGATGGAAATGTTTTTGCAATAACGCAATCGCTATCCCTCTTTTGTACGCATGAAATCCAAACGTTTTTCGCATTGAATTTGTTCCGATCTTACCAACAACTCCAACTGCTTCTGCAGCATTATGAATTACACGATACGCTTGTTGGCGCGTAATTGAATTTGGCGTTTTATTAGATTGAAATACGTAATTTTCTCTTTTAACGCCAATAGATTGTACGTAATCTAAAAGCGCTTTTTTTACTTTTGTATTTAAATAAATATCTTGTTTAAATTTTTCATCTTTCACAGGAAGAGTATAAAACTCTTTAACAGTCCCATCTTCATTTAATACATCTTCAAATTTCATACTAAGTAGTTCTGTAATTTTTAATCCTGTGTTAATTCCCATAACAAATAAAAGATAATCTCGCTGGGAGTGCTCTTTTAAATATTTTTTCATAGCCTCAATTTGGCTTATATCTTTTAATGGCTCTACAACTTCCATACATGTATTCTCCTCATCTTATGAACGGTAATTTTTTCATTATGTTGTCCATTTTACCTTATCATGCTATGAGATTTCCATGTGTTATCCATTATTTTCACAATATACTCAGGTGGTTCTGAAAATTTTCAATGTGGAAACTTACGATTGTATAAATACGTTGCGGTAAAAAATGTGGGGATAAAAGTTCAATTTCTTTCTACAGATTGGATTCCTCCTTTCCCTATCCAGCTACTTCTACTTTTATATTACGTTACTTATTTACATTATATTATATATTTCAGTAACGTCAAAGTATTTTTTCTGAAAATAAAAAAACCGAGCAGTTTCGCTCGGTTTTTTTTATTAATCTTCCTTAGGAAGAACAATTCCTTTATACAATTGAACTGTAATGAAGTAATAAATCGTGTAAATAACTACGAAAATTACAATTGGCACCCAAATACGGAAGTACGGATCGATTAAAATAAATCCGAAAATATTCATACCAACTAATACGTGTGCAATACCTACAATTGCTGGGAATAGGAATACTAAGAATAACTCTTTATAAATTGATTTTGTTAATAATTCACGGCGCACCCCGATTTTACGAAGCATTTGATAACGCATAATATCTTTTGATGCACCAGAAAGAATTTTAAACATAAGACAACTTGCCATCATTGCTAAGAAAGCAATTCCAAGGAAGAAGCCCATAAATACTGTTCCGCTCGCAACGCCATAGAACATGTCGTAAGCTCGATATTTACTATCTAATCTTTCAATTGCTATATTTTTATATTTATCTAGTTGCAACTCGTCAAGTTTTTTCCATTCTTTTATGTGTGCTTCAAAATCATCTGTTTTTCCAGTAAATACAATTCCTTCTTTACCATTTACAGTATCGTACATTTTTTGATCTACAATTTTAATTGCATGATCTTCATGTACATAGAATGGCTGGATTGTTCTAAAAGCCTCATCCCATTCTTCTGGAAGTGCTTTAGCATTCGCATCTTTTTCATTCATTTCTCTAGAAACTGCACCTACTGGCAGTTCTGCTGAAACTTTCTTCGTGTTCACTAAATCCTTCATCGATTTCATCTTTGCCATATCTCTTACTAAAGGACGATTTTTCTCTAAATCTTCTTTTACATAGTAAACATATTTATTATCAACTTTGTAACGATATTCATTTTTCTCTTTAAATGTAATACCGTCTAAAACTTTCTTTTCTTCAGCTGTTGGATTATGAACAACTGAATCGTAAATTACTAAACCATCAACCATTTTTATAACGTTATTTTTAAACGCCATACCACCTGAAATTGCACCGGCTCCAAGAGCAACTAACATCGCTACTGTTGCAAGTACCTTTGTTAGGCTATTAATACGGAAATTTAATTGTGCAAATGTAAAAGCGTTAAGTCCTTTTTCACTACGCTTTTTATTACCCTTTAACTTTTTAATAAAGACTGGGAGAAGTGATCCAAACAGCATGTAAGTACCAGCTGTTGTTGTAATTAATGCAATAATGATTCCCATTTCTCTTAGTTTTTCCATGTAAATCATTGATGCATAGCCCATTCCTAATAAAATAACCGCAAGGAATGCAACTACACCTGTCATTTTTCCTTTTACCGCAACACGTTCTGTTTGTGCATCTGCATGTACAAGTTGCAGTACAGAAATACGTGATAATTTAATACTGTTCATAATTGCGGATAATACAAATAGTGCAAAGAAGAAGATGCAAGTAACAGTCATTGATGGTAAATAAAATGCTTTATAGCCTTTACCAGCAAATTCTAATTGTTTCATTAATAGCTGTCCGATACCTTCTGCAAGGCCTACTCCAACTATAATACCAATCGCAAGAGACGCAGCACCTAGTACGATTGTTTCGATAAACATAAGTAATGTAACTTTATGCTTTTTTGCTCCTAACATCATATACATACCAAACTCTTTTTGACGAAGAGATAGTAAGAAAGAGTTCGCATATAAAATATAGAAGAACGTTATAATAGCTAGTAAAAATGAACCTGCTTGGAATACAAATCCAATTTGACCAATAGTAGAATTTTCCTTAAGGAAGGCCTCATTTAACGCTAATGTTTGGAACATATAAAAAATTGAAATGGACATGACAAGACCAACAAGTAAGACGATATAATCTTTCAGCTTACTTTTTAGCCCTGACATGGAAAGTTTAAATAACATGCTCTAGAACCTCCCTTCTTATGCTTTTTGTGTGCCTAAGTCTGCAAGCACGTCTAAAATTTCTTTATAAAACTCTTCACGTGTACCGCCTCGATGAATTTCTTTATATAGCTCACCATCTTGAATGAATAAAATACGCTGGCAGTAACTTGCACTATACGGATCATGTGTAACCATCATAATAGATACGCCTTGATCTTTATTTAAGTTTGTCATCGCATCAAGTAAACTCGCTGCATTTTTAGAATCAAGCGCTCCTGTTGGCTCGTCCCCTAAAATAATTGCAGGCTCATGCACTAAAGCACGCGCTGCTGCCGAACGTTGCTTTTGCCCACCAGATACTTCAGATGGGTACTTTTGAAGTATTTCTGTAATTCCTAACATATCCGCTACTTTCTCGACTTTTGGTCCAATGTTACGTGATGGAACACCTTGCAAGGAAAGTGGAAGTGCGATGTTTTCATAAATAGATAAGTTTTCTAATAAATTAAAATCTTGGAAGATGAATCCTAACTTTTGTGAACGGAAATCTGAAAGCTCACCTTGTTTCATTTTTGTAATATCCGTACCTGCAATTTCAACAACGCCGCCCGTTGCTTTATCCAGCGTTGAAATTACATTTAATAATGTCGTTTTACCAGAACCAGATGGTCCCATAATCCCTACAAACTCACCCTCTTGAATTGAGAATGAAACACCTTTTAACGCGTGTGATTGATTCTCACCTTTTTTACCGTACACTTTTTGAACGTTTTTCACGTCTACAACTGGTTTCGTCATATATATCCTCCTACGCTTGTTTTTCCATTACCTATTTTGCGCCTTTTGGCGATGAACTGCTATTTGTTAACATTACATTTACCTTACACTTTTGTAATATAAAAAAGGTGTGCTTGTAAGCTTGGCTTTTACTACTAGTTCGTTTTTTGACACAGTAAATCGATAAATGAAATTATATCGGCGATTCCCTCACTTTTATCAGCGATTTTCAAAATATATCGACTTACCGACAAAAACTGACAATACAAATAGGCTGTTCCGCAAAAGGAACAGCCCACTTCTTTCTTTATCCCTCTTTAATGGGCAGTAAGACCCCCACTGATTAAAGTTTCACTTTATTTCTTTAAAGGTGTTACCGTCCAATACGTAATAACACGCCAAATCCATTCTAGTGGACCCATCTTAAAGATTTTCATCCAAATCATACTAAATACAATTTGAATTGCATAAATTGCGATACACACATATAACGTCTGCATGTATGTTAAGTTTCCTGCAAAGTTAAATACACTACCGGCAATTAAAATCATTGCAGTTTGTCCAATATAATTTGTTAACGCCATACGTCCATAATATTTCAGTGGTGCTAACAATGTTTGAACTGGTTTTAATTGAAGTAATAAAATTAACGCTCCAACATAGAAAGCTGAAATGATTGGTCCCACTGTAACACCAATTTTTAAAAATTGGCTTGCAGCGTCCATTGTTCCATCTTCATTCATTAGTATCATATTTACAAATGGATCAGCAGGCACGTGCCCGTATTGATACCATACAGCTACGACACTTAAAACAAACATAACACCTGTAAAAATAGCTACTTTCTTTATGTTCTGCGTGAGATTTTCAAATACACGATATTGTCCTGCAGCAAGTCCTAATAAAATTAAGCCAAGTGGTAATAGTTCTTTAACACCCATTACACTAAAAACAATTGTTAAAATAAGACCAATAACTAAGTTCACTTGTTTTTTCGCTTTATAAAATGGCAAAACGATTAACCCGCAAATTGCATATAACGTTAATGCTTCTCCAGGCTGAAACATGTAATGAATCAAACCGAAAATAAATAGTGCCACTAAGCGGCGTAGAAATAGAATGTATCCATTCTTCCCCTTCGCAATTGCTCTAGAGATAAAGATATAGAATCCTACTCCAAATAAGAATGAGAAAATTGAGAAGAAACGACCTTCTACAAATAAGTATAGAAACCTTTGATAGCTGGCATCTACTGTATTAGGATCTGGAATTTTAATGTTAAGTAGTGCAAGAATATTTACTAAAATAATCCCCAGTAGTGCGAAGCCACGAATGTAATCTAACTCATCAATTCGTTTATTTGTAATATTGTTCCCCATAAAGCAACTCCTTGTCTAAAATGTAATCCTCCCTTACTCTACTGGAAATGTGATTTTACAACTATCGGCAAACCTTACAGCAATCTTACATTATTGTCATATAACAAAATAAAACCAGGTCATATTTCGACCTGGTTTACTCTGATTGTTTCGATTTTTGCGGTTGTCCTTTTTTACTGTTACGCTGTTTTACTTGAACAATCGGATCAAGTTCATTTGAAAACTCTGCGTTATGTCCATTTTGCGTTTTTTGCTCTGGGTTATTTTGATCTGAACGTTTCGCCATTACATTCACTCCTTATTAGTGGGGTGTAATAATCATTTGATGTTGCAATTGGCGAATTGCCATACGTGCTCTATTTAACTGCTCACGTTGCTCATCATTCGCATGTTGTTGCATCGTTTGTAAATCGTTATATGCTTGTTCTAATTGTAACTGCGCATCCGAATACTCCATCGTATTGTAATGCTCTTGTCTCATGCCTTGGTCTAATTGTTCTTTCGCATATTCCACCGCTTGTTCCGCTTGTGTAATATACGATTCAAGTGATTGACGCTCTGCCATAATTGTCCCTCCTTGCTTCAATTCCCCTTTAGTGTGTCCCTTCCATCTAAACCTTATGAGTATGTTATAATGTATTTTGTTTCATTTTGACTCGGCTTAGGAGGGAAAATAATGAAGGTTCAAAACCCTTTTCCATATACAAACGACAATAAACGTTATCATACATGGAATTACCATTTACGAAATGAATTTGGTGAAAAAATCTTTAAAGTTTCATTAGATGCTGGCTTCGATTGCCCGAACCGTGATGGTACAGTTGCTTATGGCGGTTGTACATTTTGCAGTGCTGCTGGATCTGGTGACTTCGCTGGCAATCGCCGCGATGATGTTATAACGCAATATCATGAAATGAAAGAAAAAATGCGCTCAAAGTGGAAAGACGGAAAATGTATCGCTTATTTCCAGGCGTACACAAATACACATGCACCACTTGAAGTGTTAAAAGAAAAATTCGAACCGCTTCTAGCAGAAAAAGACGTTGTCGGTCTTTCTATCGCAACTCGTCCAGATTGTTTACCAGACGATGTTGTTGCATATTTAGCGGACTTAAATAAACGCACATACCTTTGGGTTGAACTCGGACTACAAACTGTTCATGAACGAACTGCAAACCTTATTAACCGCGCTCACGATTATCCGTCTTATGTGGAAGGTGTAAATAAATTACGCAAGCATGGTATTCGAGTTTGCTCTCATATTATTAACGGCCTTCCACTTGAAGATTACGACATGATGATGGAAACAGCTCGTGAAGTTGCGAAGCTTGATGTACAAGGAATTAAAATCCACTTACTTCACTTATTAAAAGGAACACCAATGGTGAAACAATATGAAAAAGGACAACTAGAATTCCTTTCTCTTGAGGATTACGTAAATCTCGTTGTTGACCAACTTGAAATTATTCCAGAAGACGTAATTGTGCACCGTATCACAGGTGACGGTCCACCTGATTTAATGATTGGTCCAATGTGGAGCTTAAATAAATGGGAAGTATTAAATTCCATCGATGCAGAATTTGTACGCCGCGGAAGCTGGCAAGGAAAATATGCAAATGAGGAGAAACAAAAATGAAATTAGAACGTGTATTACCGTTTGCTCGCACTCTCTTGCAAACGGCAGTAAAAGAAGGCGATTACGCTGTAGATGCAACTTTAGGAAACGGCCATGACACTTGCTTCCTAGCTGAAATCGTTGGCGATAACGGAAAAGTATTTGGATTTGATATTCAAAAAGAGGCGATTGAAAGCTCAACAACTCGTCTAAAAGAAAAAGAACTTTTCGAACGTACTGTTTTAGTTCATGATAGTCACGATACACTCCTATCCGTATTACCAGAAGGTGCAAAAGGAAAAGTAACAGGCGCAATTTTCAACTTAGGTTACCTTCCTGGCGGAGACAAACATATCGTCACAAAACCGAACTCAACAATTTCAGCAATTGAACAATTACTAGAAGTAATGACGCCTCAAGGTATCATCGTCCTTGTCATTTACCACGGACATCCAGAAGGACAAGTAGAACGCGACGCTGTTCTCAAATTCGCCGAAGAACTAGACCAAAAACAAGCTCACGTACTGCGATATGGCTTCATTAACCAGCAAAATAACCCACCATTTATTGTGGCGATTGAGAAACGATAAAGTGAAACTTTAATCAGTGGGGGGAATCCCCCACTGATTATTAGTTGAACCAATCGGGCATTTATGGGCAGTTTATCTCCCAACTAATTTCTTTGCTCCAGCCGAATTTTAAGGTGGGAGTTTTACTGCCCGTTAATGCGGGGTAATATATCAACGATTTCTCGGATATATCGATTGTTCGACAAAACGTAACAAAAAAGACGTGCATTCACTGCACGTCTTTTTATTATTTTCCTATATAATGGATATAAACATTCTTAAAGAAGACGAAACAATGATTGGAATACTAGCAGGAATGGGACCAAAATCGACTGGGCCATTCGTCGATACAGTTGTAGCAAATTGCCAAACAATATACGGAGCAAAGCATGATATGGAATTTCCTCATATGATGATTTATTCATGTCCAACACCGTTTTACATGGATCGCCCTATTGATCACGGAGCGATGAAAAAAGCGATTATTGACGGAGCACAAAAACTTGAAAGTACTGGCGTAAGCTTTATTGCCATGCCGTGTAATACGGCGCATCTTTATTTTGAAGAATTACAGCGTTCGCTTTCTATCCCGATTTTAAATATAGTCGATGAAACGTTACAAGCAATTCCTGAAAATACAAAAAGAGTCGCTCTTCTCGCAACAGAAGCAACTGTTCAAGCTAGGATTTACCAAGATGGGATTGCAAAGCGTAATATAGAATACATTCATCATGAAAAATGGCAGGAAAGCATTAATCAAATTATTACTTGCATTAAATCTGGAGAGATTGAAGAAGCTCGTGAATTGTGGAATACGCTCGTTTTACAACTGAGAGATGAAATAGATACTGCAATTATCGCATGTACTGATTTGAATGTTGTGGCTAGTGAGGATTTTGTTGATTCTTCTCAATGTCTTGCGAAAGCGGTTGTTAGGATGTACTTATCAAATATAAAGAGATCTTCATAAACATAGAAAACACTCCTTCTAAAATGTGTTTTATGTTTAATAAAAATCCCACAAACTTTTAACTTTCTTCACAATTCTTTCAAAGTAATCACACTTAATCTCGCTATATTAAAATGAGGAATTTATTCATATAGGGAAGGTTAGGGGAACTGAAAGTATGAAAGTAAATCGTTCGCTTCATTACATTTTTTGGCGTTGGCATTTTTATGCTGGGCTTTTTATTACGCCGCTTCTTATTACGTTGTCACTGAGTGGCATTGGGTATTTATTTCGGGAAGAGGTTGAAGATTTAATCTATAAAGATTTATATTTTGGGAAGAGCGCCCAAACAGAATCTATTTCGATGGCTGATTCTATTTCCTTAACAGAGAAAAAATATCCACATTATAGCGTGGCAAAAATTAGCGAGTTTAATGGGGATTATAATACGAGACTTACGATTGCAAATGAGTATACGGGACAACAAAAATATGTGTATTTAGATAGCAATAATCAAATTGTCGGAGATCAAAACGCAAGTGAAACGTTTGCCAATATAATGCGGGAATTACATAGTTCTCTTTTAGTTGGTGGCACTGTCATCAACTATACTGTAGAACTTGCGGCATGCTGGACAATATTCTTAATTGTGACTGGGTTGTACATGAGTATACGCCAATTCAAAAATACACCGGTATCCAATAAGCGAGAAAAAGCAAAACGACGTCATTCTATTATCGGTATTATATTTACAATTCCACTCGTTCTGCTAGTCGCATCTGGATTGCCATGGTCAGGATTTATGGGTAACCAAATTTATAAAATCGCATCGTCGAATGAATCGCTCGGATATCCGAAATTGTATATGGCGCCGCCTGAATCAAAGGTAAAAGAATTGCCATGGGCAACAAGAAAAGCAGCTCCTCCTGAATCGGATTCAAATGAACCGAAAGCTATTTCTGTCGATGAATTACAAAAAGGAATTGAAATAAAGAAGCCATACGTTATCTCACTACCAGCTGATCCGAAAGGGGTATTCACAGTTTCGAAATCAAGCGGTTCTGGTATTACAGGTATGCATGTTGCACCAAATGAAGAAATAACAGCTTACTTTAATCAATATAGCGGGGAACTCATTTCGAAAACAGACTATCGTGATTATGGATTACTTGCACAATGGTTCACTTACGGTATCCCGCTTCACGAAGGACATTTATTCGGATGGCCAAATAAAATATTATGCTTACTAACGACATTATCTTTATTACTTCTCATTTATTACGGAGTAAAAATGTGGTTAGCAAGAAAGCCGAAAGGAAAATTAGCAGCACCGCCAAAGCAAAGAGATAAGAAAAGCATATTCGTTTTCTTTATCATGATGGTTATACTAGGCGCTGTCATGCCTTTATTCGGACTATCTGTTTTAGTTATTTTTGCGATTGAACTTCTTATATATGTATTTTCAAAAATACGCTCATAGTAAAAAAGCATTTGTACTCCCTTGTACAAATGCTTTTTTATTTACTATTTTCTTTTTTTTCTACCACTTATTAAAAAGACGATATCTACTATAATAATTACGCCAATTATTACCTGGGACACATAATCCATCATAGTAGGACCACTTGGCCTATTCATCATCATATATATTCCAGTTACAAATGAAATGGAAAGTAGCACGAGTAATGTAACCTCAATATGGTCATATAGCTTTTGAAACAATCTCTTCATTTCCGCCACCACCTTTACCATATTATAACAAATAAAACCACTCTACATGAGTGGTTTTCTTCATCACTGCGCCGTTTTCTTTCGGTACATCTTCCCGTTCCAATAGAAGAATCGTGAAGTGAGACCTCCGTATTTTACAATGCGCCGTGCCATTTTGTGCATATTCTTTTGTGCTGATACTTTTTGGTCTGATAAATAAATACCAAGTAATCCTCGGCTTATGAGACGATGAAACTTCGCATGAGGCAAATCACCAATGCTCTTCTCTGCTTCTTCTACAAAATGTTTCATACGATCTAATATCACTTGCTCGTTTTCGTAATAACTACAGAAATTTAAATCTCCGCCTATACGGTCTTCTTCTTGATCAATGAAATAATCAAGCAAAATATGAAGTCCTTGTACGTAAGGGAAGTATCCTTGTCTAATTTTCGCAATATCTTCATCATGTAATTCATCATGAAATGCATATGCGACAAGACAGAAAATTCCAAGTGTAGAACCGGCACATGCTGAAAATTCAAACCAACTCATCTCAGGTAAGTTTTCTTTATGTGCTTCAAACCAGTTTTTCAGGCGCGGCTCTCTTTCTTCTAATTTCACGTGTTTATGAATTTGCAAATCACAATAATAACAAGCAAGTTCATGAAGAACAGGAGCAATTTTGTCATAGTGCTTCGTTTTCTTTAAAACATCTTGGCATGTTTCAACAAGTTCATCTAAATAACCACCATCATCTTGATCATCACGATAACGATAATAATTACCGCCGCCTTCTACTTCAGGTGATAATGCCATTAACATCGATTCATGCAGTGCGGCAAAATCATTTGGATCAAGTGATGTACTGCGATCACATAAATTATCTAAATAGTCGCTGATCGTTTGATACGCTACGATAAAACGAATACATTCTTCTCGGTGTTCATTTGCTAGCAGAGCTAAAATGCCACCGCCCTCACAATGAAACGTTTTATGCTCAATACTTGCGATTGCCTGACTATGAAGCTCATCATTCGGAATATGGTAGGCACGCTCTTTCCACATCGCTAGCTCATGGTGTACAACCGGAAACACATCACGGTATACTTTCGCCATGAGCGTTATGGGATTACTCGGTACGTTCACTTCTTCCTTCATCTCCTCTATTAAATGTACAAATAATGATTTATTTGTTTGTTTTTACTATATTATTGACATGCATTTCAGTAAATGACTGAATATAACTCAAAATTTCATCACGCTCATACTCATTTAATAGCTCGTGATAACAATTCGGCCATTCTTTAAAAGCCTTATCACTTATTTTAACATTATCAAACCAAGTGCGGACACGTGTTTTATCTACAAGTTTATCCTCACAAGCTTGCATTAGCAAGAGCGGAACATCTGGAAAATCATCTATTTTTTTATGAGCAATTTCGATAGACTTAATCAATTCACTATACCAACGTACTGATACTTTGCGCAAGAACAATGAATCATTCTCCATCGCGTCTCTCACTTCATGATTACGAGTTGACATTTCCACTGTAAGATTCGTTGCAAATTGCAATTTTGGAGCGATAATATTTAATATTTTTGAGGCAGCTTGAAGCGGTGCTGAAGGTCCAGTCACTACCCCTAAACATGGCGAACTTAAAATAATGCCGTCTACATCTTCTCTCTTCGTTTCTTGCATCATACGAATGACGATAAGACCGCCCATACTATGACCGAATAGAAAAATAGGTAACCGATACTTTCTTGCCTCTTTCACCCACAATTTAACTTCCTCTATGTATTCATCAAACGAATCAATATGTCCTCTATTTCTTGAAGTCGTTCCATGTGACGGAAGGTCCCCCATCACGACGTGGTAGCCGATATGATTCCACATTTCTGCAACAGCCTCGTAACGTCCGTGATATTCCATCGCGCCGTGCACAATAATGATTACAGCCTTTGCTTCCTCCGCTTCATAATTCCACATACGGACCTCCTCCATTTCACTCTTTTTCATAATTTGATACACTGAAACTAGTCTCTAGGAAAGGAAGGCTTTACATGATATATCCTTACAAAGAAAAAAATCCGAAAATTGCGAGTAGTGCTTTTATCGCTGATTATGTTACCATTACAGGCGATGTTTCCATTGGTGAAGAATCAAGTATCTGGTTTAATACAGTCATACGCGGTGATGTGTCACCAACAATCATTGGAGACCGAGTAAATGTACAAGACCAATGTACACTTCACCAAAGCCCGCAGTATCCTCTTATTTTAGAAGACGATGTTACCGTTGGGCATCAAGTTATTTTACATAGCTGTCATATTAAACAAGATGCTTTAATTGGAATGGGATCTATTATATTAGATGGTGCTGAAATTGGCGAAGGAGCCTTCATCGGTGCTGGAAGCCTCGTTTCACAAGGAAAGAAAATCCCGCCAAACACGTTAGCTTTCGGTCGCCCAGCGAAAGTCATTCGTGAGTTAACGGAGGAAGACCGTAAAGACATGGAGCGAATTCGCACACAATATGTTGAAAAAGGTCAGTATTATAAATCATTACAGAAGTAACTTTTCCAGCTGCCATTAAAGTGGCAGCTTTTTTTATAAAAACTAACTTTTTCTTTACAAAACATTATTACTCCCTCAATAAAATCTTATTAAAATAAAAGCTAATATCTCCATATATATGTAAGCAAGGGAGGAGAATTTTCATGAAGGCCAGTGGACTGTATAAAATAGAATGTTACATTTTCAAAGGAATTAACCGATACTTTGATCAAAAAACATTAAATATCTTTTTCAGCAATATTACTCATATAGGTGGTGCTACTTTCTCAATCGCACTCACACTGTTCTTTTTATTTTTTGCAAAAGGGACTTTGCATCAAACTGCAATCGCATCTGCTATTTCTTTAACAATTAGCCATATTCCTGTACAAATATTAAAAAGATGTTATCCACGAAAACGTCCTTATTTAACAATTCAGGATGCGAAATATCCAGTCCACCCATTAAAAGACCACTCTTTCCCGTCTGGTCATACAACAGCCGTTTTCTCTGTCCTTATTCCATTTATTTGTTATAATCCAAGTTTATTTGTTTTTTTATTACCGTTAGCATTATGCGTCGGTATTTCTCGCATTTATTTAGGACTTCACTATCCGTCAGATGTATTCGTCGGTATGTGCCTTGGCACTTGCTCTGGCATCATCTCTTTTTATCAATTCATCCCACTTTTCACATAAAGGAGTGATATGATGAGAGTCGCCATTTTTACCGATACTTTTACGCCACAAGTTAACGGGGTTGCGAAAACGTTAGAGCGAATAACACAATATTTTCAGAAAGAACAGATCGCCTATTCTGTTTTCGCCCCTCAGCATACAGCTGAAGATAATTTCGTGGCCAATGTGAACAAGATGAGAAGTATCCCGTTAACAATATTATATCCAGAATGTCGCTTTTCTTTTCCTACTCCGCGCATTAAACGAGAACTTCTTTCCTTTAAGCCTGACATTATTCACATTGCTACACCTTTCAACATGGGACTTTGTGGATTATATTATGCAAAAAAGTTAAACATCCCAGTTGTCGGTTCTTATCATACTGATTTCGATGCTTATTTACGCTATTACAAAATCGAATTTCTCTCTAATATGCTTTGGAACTATTTAAAATGGTTTCATAGTCATATGCAAAAAAATTTCGTTCCTTCTTTTGAAACGTTACACCAACTAAAAAATAAAGGCTTTCAGGCCCTATCCATTTGGGGACGTGGTGTAGATTGCACACTCTTTCATCCATCTTACAATACAGACCTATTCCGAAAAAAATATAATATTACAGCGAAGTATGTCCTTTCCTACGTTGGACGGATTGCCCCTGAAAAAGATATTGATACGTTGCAACACCTTATCGTCAAAACAGCCCATACTCGAAATGACATTCATTGGCTCATCGCAGGAGACGGTCCTCTAGCAACAAATTTACGTGAAGCTGTTCCGAAAGCAAATGTCACTTTTACTGGATATTTACAAGGTAAAGATTTAGCTGAAGTATATGCTTGTTCTAACATCATGATATTTCCATCTGCTACTGAAACGTTCGGAAATGTCGTACTCGAATCACTTGCATGCGGTACACCTGTCATCGGTGCAAATAGTGGTGGGGTTAAAAATATTATTGCAGATGGAAAAACAGGAATTCTTTGCCCGCCCAAACATGCGGATTCATTTCTATCATCCATCCATTCTTTATTGCGAAATGAAGAGCAGCTTATACAAATGGGCATAGCTGCTTCGTCTTATGCTAAAACAAAAAGCTGGGATGAGATTTTCCGTGGGTTACTTGACCAATATGAAGAAGTCCTTCAGCACACCGCATCAGAATTACTCGCTTAAACAGAAGAACTCCCTTCAACTAGACGAAGGGAGTTTATTACACAGTTATAAATTTTAGTTTCATAAATGATACATAAGGTTAAACATTGTTTTATTTCTATATTCATTATATCAAAAATAAACATAACTAAACAGACTTGTAATAAAAACCCATAAAAATTAATATATGGTTATACACTATTTTAACTGTATAGTGATTTTAAGAAATTCCCCTTAAAATCAATTTACTCACATACCTTTATACAGTAATTGTTCCCCAATTTCTGTATCCAAAAAAACCTTTCATTCATTTGAAAGGTCTTTTTGAGCCTGCACATATTCTTCTTTCGTATTCACATTTATAAACCAATCCGCATTCGCTTGTACATCTTCACCAACAATATACTTCACATTACATTGTGATAAAAGCTGGCCCATACTTCTTTTTTCTTCCTGAAGCAAAGCATAAATCTTTTCTTTCACTCGATTATGATACGCTGCAAGTAACGGTTGTTTCCTTCCATTAATAATAGGTACAACCGCATCATATTCATTGCTCGTTTGCTCTAATAAAATGGTAAACCACTCATGCGAAACATTTGGCGCATCGCAAGGCATAATAGCGTACCAATCTGCTTCTATGTATTCCATACCTGATACAATGCCGGCCAGCGGTCCATTCCCTTTATAGTGCGGGATATCTTCTATAACAGGGACTTGTACGAATTGCTCTACTCGCTCTTTTATATCAGTATGGCTAATTACTACAATGTCTTGCAAAGTATTTCCCATCACTTTCACAATATGCTCAACAAAAGTAGTTCCCTTCCAAATTGCTAACGCTTTCGGCTCACCAAATCTACTCGACATACCGCCCGCTAATACAATTCCAGCACACTTACTCATTGGCGATGCAGCTCAAATGTAATATGGCCTAATTCCGGTAAAATTAATTTATTCATCGCAAGTCGAACCGCTCCGCTAGACCCCGGCATCGAGAAAACTACTTTGCGCCCAATTGTACCACCAATCGCTCTACTTAACATTGCGCTACTTCCGATATCTTCTAAATAACTAATCATACGGAACAGCTCACCAAATCCAACAATTTCTTTATCTAATAACGCTGATACTGCTTCAATTGTGACATCGCGTTTCGTAATACCAGTACCGCCATTTGTTAATACAACATCTACATCTTCCTTATGATAACCAGCTAACACTGCTTGCTGAATACTTTCTTTATCATCTTTTACAATTTCATAAGAAGTTACTTTATGTCCCGCTTCTTTTAACAATTCATGTAATAGTTGTCCGCTCTTATCTGTTTCTTCCGTACGTGTATCGGAAATCGTAACAATCTTGCAACGCACTTCTTTTGGAGCTTGTTTTTTATGTTCAGTTACACTCATTTTTTATCTTTCCTTTCTTAAAGACTTTTCTTCATTTTATCATACATACCTTTACACAATTATGTATGAAGCCAATCATGCGCCATGATACAATATAAGTATACTAACCCACAAAAAGGAAAGTGCAATTTCTTATACTCCTAGACTACACATCTTTAGCTACTCTTTATATTTTCTACATAATAGAATTCAATTTTAAAACTTGTACTAAAAAATAGATTGGAGGTCTACATAGTATGGAACTTTATAAAAAATTAACAACAACATTCATCCTCTTATTCGTCGCTTCCATCACTGTCGGCTTTTCCTTAAAAGGCGCAATTCCATACGCTACATTAGTAAGCATTATATTCGCGACACTA
The DNA here is from genome assembly GCF_056033865.1 of Bacillus sp. FAU20. NCBI lineage: Bacteria > Bacillati > Bacillota > Bacilli > Caryophanales > Bacillaceae > Bacillus > Bacillus sp. FAU20. Next base: position 1,270,015 of record NZ_JBVYHY010000003.1, on the reverse strand, counting down.
TTTTTACTAAGTAGTGCCTTTTGCGCAAGTAAAGCACGTCAAATGAAAGGTTGATTACATATGTTCAAGAAGAAACCAATCCTTTGTAAATCATGTGAAAAAGAAATACAAACGTATGAAAAAGCGTGGATTCATATGCCATTTCCGGCAAATGGTATGACTAATATAAGAAAGTATATTGAACTAGAAGGACACATTTATTGTAGCTCGTGTATTGAAATAATGAACAAAAACTAGTAAATACAAAAGGTGGGCTTATATTGTTTGAATCAAACCGTATCCAGTTACGAAAGTTTTCCGAAGATGATATTCTAACGTATTATAAATGGCATAATGATATAGACGTTATGAGTTCAACTACCCTTAACCTTGATAAATATTCCTTACAAGATACAGAAAAACTTTGCCAGCAATTTATTCATTCTTCAAACTCTAAAAGCTATATCATTGAAGAAAAAGCTACGCATCTTCCAATTGGTATTACTTCTTTAATTCATATTGATTCGTATAATCGAAACGCTGAATGCATTATTGATATTGGTAAAAAGGATTACTGGGGGCAAGGTTATGGGAAGGAAGCTTTCACTTTATTATTGAATTATGCATTTTTAGAATTAAATTTACATCGCCTTTCTTTACGAGTATTTTCTTTCAACGAGAGAGCAATTAAATTATATAAATCACTCGGTTTTCAACATGAAGGAACTTGTAAAGAAGCTATATTCCGCAACGGCACTTGGCATGACATTGAACTCTTCGCTTTATTTCAACGTAATTATAAATAAAAAAAGCTTTGCGCTCACTGCGCAAAGCTTTTTTTCATATATTATAGACCAGCTTGCTCTTTTAAAGCTGCAGCTTTGTCTGTACGTTCCCATGATAGATCTACATCAGTACGTCCGAAGTGGCCGTAAGCTGCTGTTTGTTTGTAAATTGGGCGACGTAAGTCTAGCATTTTAATAATACCAGCTGGGCGAAGATCGAAGTTGTTACGAACTAGTTCTACTAATACGTCTTCAGATACTTTACCAGTGCCGAATGTATCAACTGAAATTGATACTGGTTGTGCTACACCAATTGCGTATGCAAGTTGTACTTCTGCTTTTTCAGCAAGACCAGCTGCTACGATGTTTTTCGCAACGTAACGAGCTGCATATGCTGCAGAACGGTCAACTTTCGTTGCATCTTTACCAGAGAATGCACCGCCACCGTGACGAGCGTATCCACCGTAAGTATCAACGATGATTTTACGTCCTGTTAAACCAGCATCACCTTGTGGTCCACCAATTACGAAGCGGCCAGTTGGGTTAATGAAGAATTTCGTTTCTCCATCGATTAATTCTGCTGGTACTACAGCTTTAATTACGTGCTCTTTTAAGTCGCGATCGATTTCTTCCCATGTAACATCTGGGTGATGTTGTGTAGAAATTACGATAGTATCAACACGTACTGGTTTACCATTTTCATCATACTCAACTGTAACTTGCGTTTTTCCATCCGGACGTAGGTATGATAACGTATCATCTTTACGTACTTCAGTTAAACGGCGAGCTAATTTGTGAGCAAGCGAGATTGGAAGTGGCATTAACTCTTGTGTTTCATTACATGCGAAACCAAACATTAAACCTTGGTCTCCTGCACCAATTGCCTCAATCTCAGCGTCAGTCATTTGACCTTCGCGTGCTTCTAGCGCTTGGTCAACACCCATAGCGATGTCAGCAGATTGCTCATCGATAGATGTTAAAACTGCACAAGTTTCTGCATCGAATCCGTATTTTGCGCGTGTGTAACCAATGCCTTGAATTGTCTCACGAACGATTTTTGGAATATCTACGTAAGTAGAAGTCGTAATTTCCCCCGCTACCAATACTAAACCAGTTGTTACAGTTGTTTCACAAGCTACACGTGCATTTGCGTCTTTTGATAAGATCGCATCTAAAATTGAATCAGAAATTTGGTCACAAATTTTATCTGGATGTCCTTCAGTTACAGACTCAGATGTGAACAGATGACGTTTTTTTGTCATGTGGTAAACCTCCCTACAGTAATTGTATATATTGTACGGAACTCATCCTTAATTTGCCACAGATTGCGACATACATTTATTCTCCCACACAAGCATACAGAAAAACCTTTCCTACTTTATATAGAGGAAAGGTTTAATTTGCTACTTGCATACTGCTTTTTGCCCTTCGCTCTTATCGTTCGAGACCTGTAGCCTCGCACAGGTTTTAGCACCTATTCACCTGCATTTATCAATACAAGTGAGGTTGCTGGGCTTCATCGGGCCTGTCCCTCCGCCAGCTCGGGATAAGAGAGTATCCGTCCCAACCTATACTAAAGAAATGATATTCATTTGTCAATTAATATTCACATTTTCGTGAAAGTTTTTCTCAATGCGCCTAAAATGAAATATTAATAAGGAAATAATGTATTCACACAAACAAAAAGAAATAAATAGTATACATTATTTATATAATTGTGTTATACTCTTGTTGGGGATTACGAGAAATATTTCATTAAATGAAAAGGATGGTATATAAATATGAGTACTGTGAATGTCCAAATTGGTTTACATGAATTATTGAACGGAAGCAATGCACAGATTCAACTAAGTGTTCCGCAATTAGTGGAAAAAGTATTAATGCGAAATGAAGGGAAATTAACTTCTACTGGTGCCGTTTCTGCTTCAACAGGAAAATATACAGGACGTTCTCCTAAAGATAAATTTATTGTGAAAGAAGCATCGGTTGCTGACAAAATTGCTTGGGGAGCTGTAAACCAACCGATTTCTGAAGAACATTTTAATAAATTATATACTAAAGTTTTAGAATACTTAAAAGAAAAAGAAGAGTTATTCGTCTTCAAAGGATTTGCAGGCGCTGACCGCAATTACCGCCTACCAATTCAAGTTATTAATGAATATGCATGGCACAATTTATTTGTACATCAATTATTCATTCGTCCAACTGAAGAAGAATTAACAACTCATGAGTCAGGGTTCACAATTGTTTCTGCACCGAACTTCAAAGCTGATCCAGCTGTTGACGGTACAAACTCTGAAGCATTCATTATGGTTTCATTCGAAAAACGTATTGTACTAATTGGTGGTACAGAATACGCTGGAGAAATGAAAAAATCAATCTTCTCTATTATGAATTTCTTACTACCTGAACAAGATATTCTTTCTATGCATTGCTCTGCAAACGTAGGTGAAGAAGGTGACGTAGCACTATTTTTCGGTTTATCTGGAACAGGTAAAACAACTTTATCTGCTGATCCAAACCGTAAATTAATTGGTGATGATGAGCACGGTTGGTCTGATAACGGTGTATTCAATATTGAAGGCGGTTGCTACGCAAAATGTGTAAACCTTTCTCACGAGAAAGAACCACAAATTTTCGATGCAATCAAATTTGGATCTGTTTTAGAAAACGTTATCATTAATGACCAAACGCGTATCGCAGACTACAACGATACTACTTTAACAGAAAATACTCGTGCTGCATACCCTATGCATGCGATCGACAATATCGTACTGCCAAGTGTTGCTGGACACCCAAATACCATCATTTTCTTAACTGCTGATGCATCTGGCGTATTGCCTCCAATCAGTAAGTTATCAAAAGAACAAGCTATGTATCATTTCTTAAGTGGTTACACTAGTAAACTAGCAGGAACAGAGCGCGGTGTTACATCTCCGCAAGCTACATTCTCAACTTGCTTCGGTTCACCATTCTTACCACTTGATGCATCTCGCTACGCTGAAATGCTTGGTGAAAAAATCGAGAAACACGATGCGAAAGTATTCTTAGTAAACACTGGCTGGACTGGTGGCGAATACGGCGTTGGTAAACGTATGAACTTAGGTTACACTCGTGCAATGATTCAAGCAGCATTAAGCGGCGAACTTGCAAAAACTGAAACAGCTAAACATGACATCTTCGGTCTTGAAGTTCCACTTCACGTACCAGGTGTACCTGACGAAGTGTTAATGCCTGAACAAACTTGGGCTGATAAAGCTGCTTACAAATCAAAAGCAATCGAGCTTGCAAATGAATTCAAAGAGAACTTCAAAAAGTTCGAAAGCGTTTCTGAAGATATTATTAACTTAGGCGGCCCAATCGCTTAAATTAAAAATTTCTGTTGGAATAACCCTTTACTCATATGAATAAGTGTCGTGTAAACGTAAAGTTTCGCGTACTCACCGACAAAACCCAATGCGGCTTAACGGTTACACACACTTACATAAAAAAGAAGCTTACGTGAAAACGTAAGCTTCTTTCTATATCTTATATAAAGTGAAACGTTAATCTCTTGATCTGTGACTTAAATCATAAAATGGCATGCCAACATCTATAATTTTACAGAAAATTCACTTTATATTTATTCGTTTTTAGTTTTTTTATGATACAATTTACATATACAGGAAAGGGTGAGACCTATGAAAAATTTTTCTCGTACAGGAAAAATTTTATTCAGTTATGGAGCGATTCAAGTTTTTTGGGGACTTGTAATGCTTAACGTTAATTTATTTGAGCATACAAGTGAAACGATAAAATATATTATTCTAATTACCGGAATAGTTTGCTGTCTTATATCCAACTTTTTTAAAGAAGCTAAGAGTCATACTAATACGTAATTTCATGTTAACTTATTGGAAGCAGAAACCTGTATTTTATGTAAAGTTATGCTTCCTGCTGTACTATCCATCACTGAATCACTTATCCCAGAGTAAACCCATTTCAACAGAGACAAGTCATGGCTTCGAACATATAAATAATATCCCTACTCACTACATCTCTCGGGTTTCACATCACATGGGGCTAAAAAAGGCCCTGACCGCTTCTATCCGTGGCTGGATCATCTATTCCATCTAAAAAGAATTCTTTTATCTTTTTATCTTTTTTAGCTCTTTGTTAGTTCTTTCTCATCTTTCATGCTATAGTAACCTAAATTCACAACGATTAAGAAATAACCACCCATAATCCCTACTGCAAACGCCCACATAACCATGTGGTGCTCAATTTCGTACATAATAATAGCACCCAAAATGGCAGCTGCAAAACGGTTAAACATACCGAGTGTCGGTGCTTTCGTCTTCTTTACAATACTATCTCCAAGCTTCTCAATTCTTCTCCCTAAAAGCCAAACGCAATACATACTTACAATAAGCCCAATTCCAGCGCCTAAAAAGTGTGCTGAAAACGGTGTTAACATCCATCCTAGTAACAAAATACCTAGTATATAATACGATTGGATTTTAAATGATCTTAGTGACATACTAATCATGCTGTACCTCTCTTCATTCGTTCTTATCTATCCAACAAAAAATTTCTTTCAAATTCATATTCCTTAAATCCATTTCATTTAAATTAAAAACAACATAAACAGTATGTTTATGTTGTTTAAATGTTTTTAGAAAATAATATTATACAAGATTTCAAACATCATATTCTCATATTTTGTGACGGTTTTTCAAACTTTTTTCGTCCATTTATGAAAAAAATGATATCAATCTATGAACATACGGATATGATGTAATAAGCACACAAATAAAGGGGGCGTCTAATGATTTATTTTTTAATGGCTCTCATTCACCTCATTATCCCTGCACTTATTGGACTTTCATTGTATTGGTACACGAAAAATCATAGCATTTTTTACGCTGTCCTCGGTGTTCTTCTTCCAGGTATTATTCTTATTACACTCTTCCGTATTCCATTTTTAAACTTAATTCCACTTATTACTGCTATCTTATTTCTCATCTTCTTACCAAAAATAAAAAAATAGGAAAGCAGATCATAGGTGATCTGTTTTCCTATTTTGATATAGGTTCCCCTGCAATAGAATGAACTTTTCCTTTCTGGGATTTCACAAACCATAGACCGACAAAAATGATAATTCCACCGATGATCTGTTGAAACGATACATATTCATTTGCCCAGACAGCTGCAAATAAAACAGCTACAAGCGGCGTTATATACATATATACCATCGTATGTGACGCTCCAATTTTTTGAACACCAACATACCACATTACTAGACCAAATACTGTTACAAAGAAAATAGAATATAGTAAAGCAAATAGTGTCATTCCGTGAATAATGTGAAATGGCATGACAAACACATGCGGACCACTTAACAATAATAGCGGAATCGCACCCACTAGCGCAGACCATGCTGTAACACGTAATGCTGAATATTTTTTAATTAATGGTCCTGCTAAAACAGGATAAAGCCCCCAGCATATTGATGTAATAAGTCCAATTCCATTGCCATAAAAAGAACTAGTAAGTGAATGCCCTGCTACTAAAACTAATGCTGCACCAACAAAAGCAATCATAGAACCGATTAACTTTCGAGAAGAAAAATTTTCTTGTTTCAGAAAAATCGCAAATACAGTTGTAAAAATAGGTGATATAGAAATGAGTAAAGAGGCATTTGTAGCGGATGTATATTTGACAGTTTCCATAAATAGCGTTTGATACAGTACAATACCTACAACGCTAACGATGATTAATCTAGGTATATCCTTTCGCTCCATATAAACCGACTTTTCAATAAAAAAGGTAAGGAGTAACAGAAGCGGTGCCGCCGCCATCATACGAAGTGCAGTAAACTCAATTGCTGTAAATTCTAAAAGTCCATACTTCGCAATTGTATAGTTAATCCCCCAAATAATAACAACACTTAAAATTAATAACTCAATTCCCCATCTTCTCATGCGTATCCCCTCCGCAAAGAAGATTATACAGAAAATTCAATCACATGTACATTTCATTATGTGAAAAAATCTTCGTATTGTCAGGAGAGGTGTACGTTATTTGGTGTATGAATTTATATCGGCGATTTTTCGAATATATCGGCGCAACTCGAATTATATCAGCGATTTTTTAAATATATCGACTTATCAACAAAAAACGACAATAATAGCAACTTATACAATAAAAAAAGGTGGTTCCAACATACATTTTGGACCACCTTTCCTTTACTACACTCGAACATGTAACTTCATATTCGGATTATAAAATTGGCTCGGACTCTTCAGCTGAAAAGTTCCTCCACCTTCATGCCAATCAACCGTTAACTTATCGTCCATAAATACAAGCTTTGTACGATCAGCGATAAAATTCATTGTGCTTGATTCAATATCCACATCGCGCTCATCTTTCTCTGCTACAGCTACTAAATCGATGATTCCGCTCATGACACAACCGCAACCCTCATTATCGTAAAATAACTTTATATATTTCGCTTCACTTGGAATCGTATCCATAATCTTTTTATATGCTGCTTCTGTTACAGTAACGTACATATGTTAATCTTCATCCTCTCTTCTCTTATCATTCATATATTGTATCACCATTTTTCTTAAAAGTTATATACAGAAAATTAAGACTAATATACAATGTATGTGATAAAGTTTCAGCAATCGAGCTTTTATGAGTAGTTCATGCAGGAGAAAGGATGTTTACTATCTGTATTCAAACTACAACGCTATCCTATGTTATTAGGTCTATTTAGTATTTTCTTCATTTCTAGCGGAAGGCTATTACAGCATGTACTTCCCTATTCTCCTTCTATTAGCTGGATTCTAGGTTTTATTTGTTTCCTATCCGCTTCTTATTTTGCTACGAAGAATATAAACAACTCATAAAGCAAGAATCATCTTAAGGAGGATTATTAAACATGCCAGCCTTAAAAAAAATAGAGCAATCACTCGATCACTTATTTCAAATTGAAAAATACGGAAAAGATAGTGCCTTTAGTCGATTTATACCAGCCGTATATGATCCTATCAAATTTCCTTGGCAACAATTTTTTGAAGCAAATTTTGTAGATTTATTTAACGGCCTTATGATGCACGGATCTGAACATGTAACCAAAGTATTTTTAGCTGTATTCCCTACAGATGACGTTCTTGAAACATTCATTTCACAATCCACACCCGGTGATTTACTCTTTATGCACCATCCCCTTGTAATGGAGTGCGGTGATCCAATTGGAAGATCCGGTCGAGGTTTCATACCAATTCCTGAAAAATATTTGCAAGAAATAAAAGAAAAACAACTTTCTATATATACATGTCACGTACCAATGGATTTTCATCAAACGCATGGAACGAGTATTTCAATTGCAAAAGCATTAAACGCTACTGTAGTGGACGACTTTGCATATGGAGGTCCAGAACAAGAACCAGTTGGCCTTATTTGTGAAATAGATGAAACATCAACAGAAGCACTCCAAAAACATCTAAAAAAACTCTTCCAGATTCCTTACACAGACTTCGAAGGTAAACGACATGATTCCATCAAAAAAATCGCAATTATCGCTGGATGTGGCGATGTTGTATCTTTAATGAAGGAAGCAGAAGAAAAAGGTGCTGAAGCATATATTACAGGAGAAATCCATTGCCATATCGACAATGATTACGGCCGATATAAATACTCACTCATTATGGATTATGTAAAAGAAACGAATATGTCTCTAATTGGTGTGTCACACTCTGCCTCTGAATATTTAGTGAAAGAGACATTGATGTATGATTGGTTTAAAGAGAATTTTGATGTGGATGTTATTTTGCTTCCACAGGAAAAATGGTGGCTCTAACACTATCATTTTTTTAATTTATATACACAATACAATCGACCACAGAAAAATAGATAAAGTGAAACCTTAATCAGTGGGGGGTCTTCATCCCCCACTGATTATCATCCCTCACCAATCGGACTGCCCGGCAAATAGCTGAATAAATGAGAACGCACATGTACCAACGTAAATGCTTTCGTTGTGCCAGAAAACGAACCTACCAGTATTATAGCTGGAAACCTATTTTTGAGGGAGAATACAACCTCTCTTTATATTCATGCCGCAAGTGCTGTATGTTCTATTTTTCTAATTACTGATATATAGCAATTCATTTCATAAAAAAAGACCCGAGATTCGGGTCAACAAATAGAAATATAAATGAACTACAACAAATAACAGACAAAGCCATTATATATTTTTCATAGTAAAACATCCATTATTTTCTTTTTTCACTATCAATATATTATTTTTCGTTATCGTCCTCTTTTTTAGAACGTCTACCTAAGAAGAACACAAAAACATCACTTCCAAATAAGTGATGTTTTTTGTAGTTAATGCAGTGGTAACATAACCTCAACCGTCGTTCCAACCCCAACTTCACTTTCAAAACTCATTTTACCATTGTGATCTTTAATAATTTTTTCTGTAACTACTAAACCTAGACCAGTTCCTGTTTCTTTCGTTGTATAAAAGGCTTCATTTAACTTTGGAATTTTATCTTTCGGAATACCACATCCCTCATCTTTCACTTGAATGATGATTCCATCTTTTACAGTAACTTTAATCGTAATTGTTCCGCCAACTGACATTGCTTCAATTGCATTTTTGATTAAATTAAAAAAGACTTGTTTTAATCGTTTTTCATCACATGTAATTGACGGTAAGTCTTTACTGTAAATACCTTGTATGTGAACTCCTTGTTTTAAAGCAGGCTTTTCCATAACTCGAATAACATAAGAGATAATTTCTTGTATGTTATGAGTTTCTGATTCTAGTGATTTAGATTTCTCAAATCCACTAAGTTCTGTAGCAATTATATGGATCCGATCTACTTCTTGTTTCATAATATCACTATAAATTTTATCTTCCGGATGCTTGTCTGCTTGTTTATTCACAAGTTTTTTTAAGTTTGCTAAAGGTCTTCTAATCTTATAACCAATAACCGTTGCCATCTTTCCAACAGCTGCTAGTTTTTCTGTCTGTTTTATTTCTTTGTCCATCATTTCAAGCGTTCGAACGTAAGACTGAACCCTCAAAAATATAATCCAACATATGATAGTAAATATACTATATAATGCCATTGGGATTAAAACGAGAGAAGATTGAATAATGATTCCTGTAAGAGCGTACTTCCCAACAAGTATCGCTGGAACTAACCAGAAATATCTTTTATTTACAAAGATTGGTGCGAACAAAATAAAAAATACTTCTACTATATTTCCACCGTCAAATTCCGCATCGCTACCATAATAAATCATAATGTTATGGATACAATCTAATACATTATAGCCAATTAGAATAATATACTTTACCGGAAAAACATTCTTCCATTTCATAAAGTATATTCCAATGCAAAACAATACTACCATCAAAAAGTAAAGCCATAAACCTAAACCATCTTCAAACTTTCCTACGCCTTCTTGCTCTCCCGCGATTAAAGGTACGATAAATTCATAGGCAAGATCATACACAAAAAATATAATAAAAAATAAACTTAAAAATACTTTCAACGCCTTTATTTCTTCATTTTTAAATATATAGCCTTTATTCATATGGTAACTCCTAGCTTTTCTTCCACTTGGATTTCAGTATTTCCACACTTCCTTGGCAAAATAATGTCTATTCTCGTTCCAGTATTTCTTTCACTTGAAATATGTAGCTCACCAAGGTGCTCGGTGACAATTCGATTCGCTACTGTAAGACCCAGACCAATTTTATCTTGTTTCGTTGTATAAAAGGCCTCTGTAACACGGGCTAAGTTTTCTTGCTTAATACCATGACCATTATCAATTAAGCTGATCATTACATACTCTTTTCCTTTATTCTCTAATCGTAAATGTAATATGCCACCTTGCTCCATTGCTTCTAAAGCGTTTTTTATTGTATATAAAAAGACTCCTCTTATTTTTCGTTCATCGCATTCAACTTCTATTGTTTTTTCTTCCACATTAGAAATAAGCTGCACATTTAATTCATTCATTTTTTCGCGAAGAGTTGTTGTTGCTTGTAATACAATCTTTCCTAGATCATGTTTCTTATAAATAGAAGGCTTGCATGTAGCAACTTCCATCAACTCGCTTATCATATTATTCATATTTTCTATTTCAAAAATCATACGTTTATAAACAGGATCCTCTTCATGCTTCTCTCTTTGTAATTGCGTAAATCCTTTTAATGAAGCGAGTGGATTTTTAATTTCATGTCCAACCGTCGCTGCCATTTTTCCGATTACTGCTAATTTTTGTGATTCACTAGCAATCGCAATACTTTCCTTTACAGCTGAAAGATATTGTAAAAATCGGTTTAAAATGATATATGCAACTATTAACATAAGGGTATACATAATAAGGAACATAAATGCTTTTATTTCCTCTAATACAAATAAATAAATTAAATATTTTCCTACAATAGAGGAAAGCAAAAACACATAAAATTTTTTATTTAAAAATATGGGTACAAAGAAAATGAGAATAATCTCTATTATATTTGTCGCATCAAACGCCGCCTTATTATAAAAAATATACGAAATTATATTAGCGATTTCTATCCCTATGTATGCAAATATCCATGCATATTTAACAAGGTTTGCCTTTTCTTTTTTTAGTAAATATATATTCACGCACAGTATTGCTACTCCGCAAATAACTTGCCATATTATGTTGTATCCCTTATCCATTATTGATTTATCTTCTAATACGATTGCATAAAAAATTTGATATGCAATAACAATGACATATAACACCCATAAAAGGATTTTTGCATTCCTTTCTTCTTCTTTATATGATAGAAAACTTTCTTTCACTTCAACACCCCTTCAAAATAACATCTCAAAGAATACCATTTATTATAATAAATGATTTTCACAGACAAACAAAGATAAATCGAACATTTGAGGAAAATCATACCAAAAACGCAATATATTTAGACTATATACAGAGCATAAAATCTATGATCATTAATACGTATATTATGGAGGATGTTTTATATAGACGGCCCAAAAAGTAAAACAAAGCTTTTAGAATGGAACCTATTGATAGAACAGGGGGAGTTTTATGTTTGTTACGGTCGAGAAAGATGTGCATATTTTTGTGCAAGACGTTAATCCTGGTCCAGGTAGTAAGACTGTTTTCTTCGTTCACGGATGGCCTTTAAATCATCAAATGTATCAATATCAACTCAATGTTTTACCAGAGCATGGCTTTCGCTGTATCGCCATGGATATACGAGGAAATGGGCAATCTGATAAGCCATGGACTGGTTACACGTATGAACGATTAGCCGATGATATCGCAATTGTTCTAGAAGCACTCCAAGTAGAGAACGCTACGTTAGTCGGTTTCTCAGTTGGTGGTGCTCTTTCTATTCGCTATATGTCTCGGTATAATGGGCGCCGCATTTCTAAGCTCGCATTAATTGACGCTGTCTCCCCCTCTTTCGTTAAAAATCAAGAGTCCCCTTACGGTGTACCGAAAGAACAAGCAGATGCCCTTATTAATCAAATGTATGCTAATTTACCAAAATTTTTAAATGATGTATCTTTGTCCTTTTTCAATAGAAACTTAGGAGCCGCAACCCTTGAATGGTTTTCTTATCTCGGTATGCAGTCCGCTTCTTATGCCCTTATCAAAATTTTACAAGCAGCTGCAAATGAAGATGTAACAAAAGATTTAAATAAAATTAACGTTCCAACAAAAATCTTCCACGGCGTTCACGACCAACTAATTCCTTACAAAAGCGCTGAGCTTACGCAACAACGAATTAAAAATTCTCAGTTACATGCTCTTACAAATAGTGGTCATGGTTCACCAATCGATCAAGCGAATGAATTAAATAAAGAACTGATAAAATTTTTACATGCATAACAACTGCAATACAAGAATGAAAGTTAATATGATCGATTTTTTACAAAACATAAAATTCACACATTTCTCACAAATACACAAATAAAACGATTACATTTTCATATATACTAAATGTACAAGTAATACTCCCTAAACCTAGCTTGTCTGGTTACCCCGTTAAATACTATGAAAAAAGAACTTGTATCGTTATACAAGTTCTTTTTGTTTCTTTTATTTAAAGAGGATATCTTTACTATATTGATTTCCGACGAGTAAATCATATTGGAGCATTTTATATTGCTCTAACATTTCTTTTTGTTTCTTTGTTAAATCATTGATTACTTCTCCATTTTTATCAACTTTTAATTCATCTCTAAGCACTGGTATTTCCTTGTAAAGTTCCGATAAAAATTGATAAAATGAGGATTTATTTAATCCTGCATAATCAAAAATAAGATTAGAAAAATGAATTGGACTTACTAAACCTAAATTATCATTTGGCATATCAAAGTTTGCATACATTAATAGCGGCGTTTCCGCCATCGCTAAACGTTCACTTGGTGTTTTTTCATTCGTTATATACCCATTTTCTTTATAAAAAGATTTATTGGTTCCTAATGATGGAAGATGATCTCCAAAGAATACTAATAATGTAGGTCTATCTAAATTATCTAGTTGCTCAATTAAATATTGAAGTGCCTCATCTGAACGTCTTAATCCTTCTGTATACGTCTCTAATTCTCCCTTTGATTCTTCATTTTCTAGGCCGCTAATTTCTATTAGGTTTTCACCAAATCGGCCTTCTGTAAACGGAAAATGATTTTGCATCGTAACAGCATGAATAAATGTAGGTTGTTTTTGTTTCTCTAACTCAGTAATTATCTCTTTACTCATCGCTAAATCACTAATATAATCTCCATCAATATCCACATTTTCCATCGTATCCTCTGCATTGAACTTATCAAATCCTAACACCTTATATACATCATCACGTTTAAAGAATGTGCGACCAAATGAATGAATTGCACTTGTGTAATAACCTTCTTTTTTCAACGCCGTAGGGATTGATGGAATTTCTTTCTTATTTGTAATAACTTGCTGATATGGTATAGAACCTGGCTTTAACAAACTCATTGAATAACTTGTTAATGCCTCAAATTCAACGTTCGCCGTATTCCCCCCAAATGTAGGAGAAATAGTTTGTCCACCAGGAAAGTTTTCTATATAATGATGTAAATTTGGTACAGGATCTTCACTAAAAGAAAGGTTGGTTATTTTCGTGGGATCCCAAAACGATTCACTCATTACAAAAATAATATTCGGTTTCTCTTTTTTCTTTTGATTCCCTATATTTCCACTATATTGTTTTTTTATATCGTTTGCTATTTGAAGCATATTTTCATTAGAATAATTTTTTGGTTTTTCCATAACTGTTGTATCTAAATTGCTAATAAACCCAAGTACAAAACCATTTGAAGCATAGTTTTCATTTTGATTCCACAAAACAAAATCTACACCTGATTTTTGAAATACTTTATTCATAAATGTATTCGTAAAATTACCATACGCATATAGAACAAAAATAGATCCTACTACTAATAAGGCTCTTATTCCTAGATGAATCTTTACATTTTGAATATACCTTCTCATATATATCCCTGCTACAATACAAACTACGACACTTACGATAATGATAAACATATAACTCCAGCTAAAATAGTCCATCACCATCGGTATAACTGATTGCATATGCGTAATTTGTGTGAAATCAGAAGGATATAACGGATCACCTCTGAAAATAAGCTTCAAATAATTCACAATACATAAAATGACTAACGTACAGCTCGTTAAAACCATACTTAGAAAAACCTTACCTATTAAATTATATACAAGAATATATATTACATAAATTACTACAAAACTTAATATAAACTGCATATTATAAAAGTAAATCCAATTCATTGCCTCTATGAAACTCATATTAACTTGCATGACAATATAAAATAACGCTACTGTATGAGCTAGCAAAAATAATATAAAATGCACTCGCAGGGATGCTCTAAGTATAGACATCTCTTTTTTATTGAAATGCGTAATATAAAACGTTATGCCCCATATGAAAATCATCATAACACTTAAAACAAGCTTTTGATTTAAATGATCTTTCATCATGTCTAAATTAAAAACCTTTAAAATTATAAACAGCATAGTTATTACTAATAAAGTCACCATACTACTTATAATGCTAGAAATTAATATATTTCTTTTTGGAAGATGAAAAAGTGTAGAACCATACTTCAATTCATTCCCTCGTTTCTATGTATTAATTTCACCCCGCATCGAAAAAACTATTTCTATTAAAATAACATATATTACATATTTCGTCTGCATACTTGCTTCTATCATGGATGTATTTTCTTAATATTCCCTTAATAAATAGTTAAATTTTGGCATACAAATTACTCATTATTGAAAAACCTAATTTCAATATTCTACTTTATGATATAATAACTATGTTTTGGAAATCCTTAATACTATTAAAGATTTCACATGAAAATACGAAAGAATTAATAAAAAAGGAGTTGCTCATTTTTGCTTACTAAGTTTAAGAGTTTGCCTAAAGCGGTATATGCAATTTTGGCGCTTTCTTTCCTGTTGCACGTTTTTTGTTTAGTAAAACAGCCAGGACTAGATGGAGAGTTAGTCAAAGTAACATATGGTGCAAATGATGCATTTAACTATTCGTTAACAGCTGAACAACTATTAAAACATGGTGTATTTGGTTATGTGTATTTAGAACCTAGTGAGGTTCCAGGGAAAAATGCATATATCACACCAGGTCAGCCATTACTATTAGCTGGCGCTATGATTATTTCTGATATTACATCCATTCCTTACTATTACGTAGCAACTGTTATTAACATGATCATGAACCTTTGTACAGTACTATTAGTATTCTTAATAGGAAAAGAATTGTTCGAAAAAAACATTTATGGAATTGTTGCAAGTATTTTATATGCTATTTATCCAAGTAACTATACATACTTCCGTACATTGCTAACAGAAGTTCCATCCATATTCTTATTGGCGTTATGTGTATATGTATTTGTTCTCGCATGGAAATACAATAAAACGAAATTCCATATATGGTTTGGAATTGTCGTTTCAATTTTACTTATGTTCCGTCCAAATCCAGCTCCAATGATGCTCATTCCTGTTCTTGTTGTGTTATTTACATATGGATTTAAAGACTCCATTCGAATCGGATTGTTATGGTTTATCGGACCGTTCTTAATTATTGGCGCATGGGTTGTTCGTAACTATTTAGCGCTCAACCAATTTATTTTATTCTCAACCCAAGGTGCAGATCCACTGATTGCCGGTGCAGATCCATTTAATAAAATTGGCTATGAAAATATAGTAAATGAAATGAGAGCTAAAGGCTTAGATGACAAAGGTGCATACGCAAAAGAATTAATCAAGAATGGATTTAAGACGGACTTCACTTATTGGTTCTCTTGGTTCACTGTCGGTAAAACAATTGAGTTATTCAAAACAGCTCCTGCTGTAGACCAATACCGTATTCATAACTTTATGCAACTATGTCATAGAGTGTTTATCATCGGTACATTCTTGAGCAGCTTCTGCCTCATGCTAAATTCATTTAAACATAAACGCGTTATGATGCTAGTAGCAAGTTCTATTATTTACATTATCTTCTCAAACTTATTCTTAGCAATTAACCGCTACGGATTTTTCATTAATCCTCTTATGTGCTTAATTCTTGCATACGGATTAATTCACATTGTGCAGAAGCTTCCATTCTTCCGCACTAACCAAGCATAATAAGAAAGAGGTCGGCCACAGATGGCCGACCTCTTTCTTATTATCCAACACTTTACACACGGCCAATTTGTACATTCTGTAATCGTACTTTAATTCCGTATGTATGTGTTTCTGTATTTGTCAAAATCTCTTTCACAACACCACTCACTGTTTTACTTATAAATGCAAGTTTTTGATAACTATTACTATAACGAAAAGAGAAAATGATTAGCATGTATATTATATAAAAGGAAGCAGCCATATTTTCCATACGATACATACGAGTACTATAATTACAAAATCAAAAAAATCTAATCTTGGACCTTTTTTCATATTCATATGTAAACACATATGAAACCATTTTATTTTTGTATATTTATGGATGTTTTTCTTTGCAAATCGGTAAATAAGTATTTGCATGATAAAAAATCCGGCTAAAAAAATAAATAATACGATGAGAAATCCAATCACAAAATTCTTCCTATTTTTGTAGCGTTTTTTCTACTATCCGATTTTTCAAAACCCACTCTTCAAACTGGGCACTTCCAAATTCCCAGCTAAGATCGCGAGCATGTACAGAAAAAACGTAATGACCAGCATATTCATCCATAAACCTACCTAACTCTACATCGTCTTTCTGAATACCGTATACTCCAAAATTAAAATACACATCCCATACGTCTTCATTCTTCCTCTTATAAGCAATCGATTCCATATCACATTCTGTTCCGAAATAATCAAGATGTAAATGTACGCTATCATCATATTCGTACTCCATTTTATCACCCCTTATATTTGTACTTCTTTATCACCAGAAAAATTCCTTCTATCTACACTCACATATGGGCACTTACCTACATATCATGCTTGTAGAGTGACTTCTAGGAGGTGTTATATAGTGAAAAAATTAATAGCTGTTTTTTGTATCACGTTACTAGCTGTTTTCACATTTACTGCTTGCAGTAGTAAAAAAGAAGGTACAAAAGAACAAACTCAAAATGTTCGAGTCGGCGAAGTTACCCACTCTCTCTTCTATGCCCCGTTATATGTCGGGATTGAAAAAGGATTTTTTAAAGATGAAGGATTAAATGTTGACCTCCAAACAACAGCGGGCGGAGATAAAACGATGACGGCCCTATTATCTGGCGGGATTGATATTGCTCTCGTCGGTTCTGAAACATCTATTTACGTTCATCAACAAGGCGCAAAAGACCCGATTATTAACTTCGCACAACTTACACAAACAGATGGAACATTTTTAGTTTCGCGTAAAAAATTAGACTCTTTTAATTGGAATGAAGTAAAAGGTGTTACGTTTTTAGGACAGCGTAAAGGCGGCATGCCACAAATGGTTGGAGAATACGTTTTAAAGAAAAATGGCATTGATCCTCACAAAGACACAAACTTAATTCAAAACATCGAATTTGCTAATATTGCAAATGCCTTTGCATCTGGTACTGGAGAGTTTGTACAGCTCTTTGAACCGACTGCAAGTATACTTGAGAAAGAAGGTAAAGGTTATATCGTCGCTTCATTCGGAAATGAATCTGGTACTGTTCCTTATACAACGTTCATGGCAAAAGAAAGTTTCTTAAAGAAAGATAAAGCTGCTGCTGAAAAGTTCACACGTGCGCTCTATAAAGCACAGCAATGGGTTGATACACATAGCCCAGAAGAGATTGCTAATGTTGTTTCCCCGCTATTTAAAGACACTTCAAAAGACATTACAGTAAAAGTAATTGAACGATATAAAAAGCAACATTCTTATGCGACAAATCCACTATTAGATGCGGAAGAATGGAAACAGCTCCAAACGATTATGAAAGACGCTGGTGAATTACAAAAAGAAGTCCCACATGAAGCGCTCGTCAATACAAAAATTGCCGAAAGCGTTATTAAGAAATAGAGGCGAATTGTATGAGTTTTTTACAAATACGTAACGTTTCTCACTGCTTTTTTGCAAAAGAGAATGCCAAACTTATTCTCGAAGATATGAGCTTACAAGTGGAAGAAGGCGAATTTATTTCTATACTCGGCCCAAGTGGTTGCGGTAAAACAACGCTCCTCTCAATCATTGCTGGACTACTTGATCCAATTGACGGTATCGTCTTTTTAGATGGTGAACCGATTACAACGAAAACTTCATCTATGGGATATATGTTGCAGCAAGATTACTTATTCCCGTGGAAAACTATTGAAGAAAATATTATGCTTGGACTTCATATTCGGAAGATTTATGATGAACAGATGAAAAAACATACTTTAAATCTTTTAAAACAAGTCGGTCTACATGGGGTAGAAGGACAATATCCTCGTGAGTTATCCGGCGGTATGCGTCAACGTGCCGCTCTCGTTCGAACGTTAGCGACTAATCCGAAAATTTTATTACTAGATGAACCATTCTCCGCACTCGATTATCAAACGAAGTTAAAACTAGAAGAACTCGTTTTCAATTTACTAAATAAATATAAGAAAACATCATTACTTGTTACTCACGATATTGAAGAAGCGATTGCGATGAGTGATCGTATTTATTTACTGCAAGCGAATCCTGGAAAAATCGCGAAAACCTTTATCGTCCCGGAAAGTATTCGTTCTTTATCACCATTAGAAGCACGCCATCACTACGATTTCCCAGCCCTCTTTCAAGATATATGGAAGGAGCTGGAACGACTTGGATAATATAAAACAACTACATGAACAATTTCGAAAGAAAGAACGCAGGCGTGCTTGGATTGCTCGCTCACTACAGCTTTTACTACTTATTCTTTTCTTTGCACTATGGGAAATAGCTAGCAAAAAAGAATGGATCGATCCTTTACTCTTTAGCTCTCCTTCGAGTATTTGGGATCTCTTCTTAACGAAATGGATCGACGGTTCACTTTGGGTCCACATATGGACGACATTGCTGGAAACAGGATTAGGCTTCATTCTTGGAACGGTACTCGGTGCTATTATTGCCACGTTTCTTTGGTGGATGCCACTTCTAGCCCGCGTACTTGATCCTTACCTCGTCGTCCTAAATGCAATGCCAAAAGTTGCACTCGGTCCAATCATCATCGTTATTTTCGGTCCAAACATTTCATCTTCTATCGCAATGGGAGTAATCATTTCCATCATCATTACCATTCTCGTTATTTACAGTGCATTTCAAGAAGTCGATTCTAACTATATAAAAGTAATGAACACATTTGGCGCAAATAAATGGCAATGTTATAAGCAAGTCGTCCTCCCTGCATCCTTTCCAGCAATTATCTCAACGTTAAAAGTAAATGTTGGTTTATCCTGGGTCGGTGTTATTTTCGGTGAACTTCTCGTTTCCAAACAAGGACTTGGCTACTTAATTAGCTACGGATTCCAAGTCTTTAACTTCACACTCGTTTTACTTAGCGTACTACTCACATGTGTTCTCGCAACTCTTATGTATGTATTTGTCGAGGCATTTGAAAAAATTCTAATTGGAACAAGAAAAAGAAGCTGACTCAAAACAGTGCGCTATAGTCAGCTTCTTTCTTTTACCTTTTATCACACATTTTCGTTTCATTTGTAATGTTTCCATCCGCAACCGTAACTGTATGAAAACAGTCTTTCACACGTACTGTAACGACATTATCTTTTCGATCTATCACATGATAATCATTAAACTTTTCATTCAAAGCACTACGAATTTGCTCCCCTTCAAAAATCGGAAAACCGTGAGACATTACCCAAATGAGACCAGCAACAGCAAGAATCGTTTTCATACGTTTCATTACCTCCTCGAGAGTAAACTTATAGTCCCTACAACACGCGCATTATAATTGTGTCTAAATTGTGACATTTTTATACTAATTCTATTTTATACCGCCAGTTCCTTCTTCTTTTAAATAAAAATACAGAATTTTCAATTTTATAAACATAAGAAAAAACGCAAAGAATTTTTAATTCTTTGCGTTTTGCTTTAACGAAACTATATCGAACACATAACTCACATTAATCTCCACTTTGTTGTTCTATCGTTTTCGAAACATCATCTAATCCTGACAGCACTTCCGCTCTCATTTTTACAAGCTCAGGAAACTGATAGAAGAAAGCAATTTTCTTATATTTTAACTCTGTACCTTCTTTCACCTTTTTTGAATCTTGTAAAATGAACGCTGTAAATGTATCTGCGATATCTTCCGTTACATTTGTTGTTCCATACAGCGATACAAAATCATCATGCTTTTCTTTATAAAATTCAACTTGTGCCTCTTCACTTTCTTCTACTTTCTTTTCTGTCCACTCTTGCTCAATTGGTTTCCAAAATTCATTATAAAATTGGTTAATATACGAACTTTTTCTCACACATCCATTTTTCACGAACAGCGTTTTACATTTGTTTCGATATGATGAAATGTCTTTCTCTTCATCAAACGCCTCTAAATACTTTCTATCCACTGGTACTTGTTTATTTCCAATCGTTAATACGTGAGCCGTTTCATGAATTAATGTTTTCATCACTTCATCTATATTCACCCCAGAATCAAGCACGTCTAAACTAAGCACCCAATCTCTCGGGTCATCCATACTTGGCATGACATGAGCAACAACGCCGTCATAACCATCCGTTATTAGATCAAACCCTGTTATATTCTCACGATATTTCACTGGAATGAGAGTGCGATACATGTCCCATAAAGTTTCATGATACTCTCTATCTTGCCGCTGGCTTAACAAATCATCTTTTGCTTCTTCGTCATCTGCAAAAGCTTTATTCAATCTTTTACGATCTAATTTCTCAAAATAAGGATCTACAATTTCATCATCATCGATATAATAAGAAGCTAAAAAAAAGTAATTATCATCCTCTTCTTTTTTCTGTTCCGCCTCTTTCATATTCATACTTTCATACTCTTCTATGTCATAATCCTCTACTTTTTCAAGTTCTGAAAGTCCCTCTATCTTTTTATATACTTTTTGTAATGTTTTATCTCCTATTTGCGTGCACTCTTCTTCTGTTTTACAAATTTCTTTTTCTTTCGTAACCTCGAGAGCACTATCGCATCCTGCAACTAAACTGCTTGCTATAATACAACATACTAACTTGCCATATAGTTCCTTCATACAATCCCCCATTACTCCATTCTACAAAATATCATAATCATTTTTTTGCGAATATGCGATAATTAATTATAAAAACTGCAAGGAGGCTTCTCATGATTCGTGCAATCTTATTCGACTTAGATGGAACACTATTAGATCGGCGCCAATCTTTAGAACAATTTATTTGTGAGCAATATAATCGCTTCTCCTCACATTTGATGAGTATAGAGAAATCAAAGTATTGTTCTAGATTTCTCGAACTCGATAATAATGGCTATACGTGGAAAGATAAAGTATATGCTACTCTCCTTTCCGAATATAACATTACTACTTTAACGCACGAGCAACTGCTGCACGACTACATTACAAACTTCCAACATCATTGTATTCCTTTCAAAAACACGCATGAACTACTTCAACAGTTAAAACAGCGAGACATTAAAATTGGTATTATTACAAACGGTTTTACTGATTTTCAGATGAGCAACCTTCGAGCACTACATATACATACGTATGCAAACACCATTCTCGTTTCAGAAGCTCAAGGAATTAAAAAACCTCATCCTGAAATTTTCGAACGTGCTTTGCAAAGACTAGATGTTAAGGCAGAAGAATGTCTTTATGTTGGAGATCATCCAGAAAACGATGTGCTTGGTTCTGAACAAGTAGGGATTCTTGGTGTTTGGAAAAAAGATTCGTTTTGGGGTGATTTTAAGCATTCACGTATCGTAGATGATTTGTTGGAGGTGCTTTCGTTTTTAGAAGTGGAGATAAAGTGAAACTTTAATCAGCCCTCACCAATCGGGCTTTTACGGACAAATAACGGGATAAAAACACAATAATAGTAATTAAATTATATCAATGATTTTCACAACATATCGATTTACTGAAAAAAAATAAAAATAATAATAGGAGGTGTTGTTCAAAAACGCCTTCTATTATTATTCATACACTGTAAACTGTGGTTTACTCGGATGATCTTTTACTAGCGCATCATCTGGAAACTTTGAAACTTTTTGATATAAGGCAATGTCACCGATACAACCTGCTGTTAGTAGAATTCCTAAAAATGAGAGTAGCTCCAGATTCATAGCTAATCCCAATACAATTGGCAAAATTCCAGTTGGTAAAAATGGAAGCATTAACACTTTCTTCATTTGCTTTACTGTAACCGCCTGTTTAGAATGAGCATATGCAACACCTAATTTCCAATTAACGCCCCATTTTAGTTCACTCCACGGAACACCTCCGATATAGCGAAAGCCAATTAAATGTATCGCTTCATGAATACAAACGAGAACAATTATTGCGATAATAAAAAGAAACATCGTTAATAATGTAACTTCAACTTGAACCCCACCTGAAAGAAATATATGTAAATAACCAATTCCAAACGCCAAAGCAATTATTATAAAAAATAAAGAAAAGTTTAATTTAACCATCGAAACAGTAACAGTCGTTTCTTTTCTTTTATCCATCTTCCCCCTCCTAAAATGTAAATATATCTTTATAAAATTGTATAATATACCCAAAATAATATAAAGATATATTTACATTTATTCTTACATACAAAAAAAGAAACCGGCTACTTTACTTCGTAAAACAGCCGATTTCTTCTATATGTTTCATCGTACGCGCTAATACGTCATCGCGCATTATAAAGCTAAATTTTCTATTCGTTTTAATGTTGTCAGGAATGTCTTTTAATAAAACAGACCCTTTCGTTTCTTCGTAATGCGTATGTTCTTCTACCGCACTAATTGTTGCAAAATAAATGTTTTTAATGATTATTTTGTCTTTTCCAGATACTTTGTATTGTCCTAAGTAAGTTAAATCAGAAACTATGCCGCCGGTTTCTTCATGAACCTCTCGAACTGCCGCTTCTTCCGGTGTTTCCCCTAGTTCTACTTTACCACCTGGAAATTCAAGACCGCGACGTAAATGATGCGTTAATAACCATTGATCCCCGTACCGGCATACAACCCAAACATGCTTTGGCTCAGGAGAAAATGGATAACGTTCAAACGATAATTGTACAGTGTTGTGGTAATAATCTTTAAATTTGTACATGCCATTACTCCCCTATTGATGGTTACAAGTTTTTCCTACCACAAATTGTAGCATATTCTCGCTTTTCTGCATAATATTATCCAATTACAATCCATTGATTATTCCCATTTGCGCGACTAATTCTTTCGTCTCATGATTTCCTAAATCGTAAATCATTCTATATGCTTTTTGTAGTTGTTCATCATATCGGTCATTATTTGAATCGTGATGATACTCAACAAATGGAACGTGGGAGCGTACAAATGAACCTAAATCTTCTACATATGCTTGATCGAAGTGCTCTCTTAATTCCGTAATTTCCTCATCATTTGCATAAATTTCAAAATTATACGTATCCGCCGTCTTCACTTGTGAAATTTGACCATTTCCTATTGATATATAATATGTTTTTTTCGTTTCCATGTAACACCCTTCTTTCATCCTTTTATTTTCTATTGTTTTCATCAATTACAAAATTATGTAAAATAAAGAAAAGGAGGGGTTTTATGTTCAAAATATTAATTATCGGTATTATCATCGTCCTAATCATCCTCGTACTCTCCATCATGACAATTAATAAAGGCTATGCTTATAAACATTCCGTCGATAAACTAGAAGATAATCCTTATACAAAAAAGAATAAGGAAAATTCCTAATATGCTTCGTATACTCCGCATCACAATCGCACTCACTGTGTTCGTTATGTCGGCAATTGGATTATATACAGGTCAAAATAATTTTCTACCTCTTTCACAATTTCTATTAGGGGCTTTAATGTTTCTCATCGCATTTGAACAAATAAAGAAAAAGGAGGCAGCAACTGGGCTTATTTGTATTATTTCCGGTGCTTTCATTTGGATTGTTCTCATCATTAGCTATATAAAATAAAAGGAGGTACATGCATGCTAAAAGGAGTACGGATTACTTTATCACTTATTGCTTTATGTATAGCAATCTATAGTTTCTTTACTAGTAATAGAGAAATTATGCCTTATATGTTCATCTTTTTAGGGATGATGGCTTTCGTTATTAGTATAGAGGAAATCTTAAAACAGCAAAAAGGTGGTAGTATACTTGCTCTGTTAGCAGGAGCTGGTGCTTTATTTCTTGGCTTCTCAGAAATATTTCGATAAATAGTCTCTTTAAAGGAGGTATACAATGCTAACTGGATTACGCTATTTTTTCATGCTTCTCACACTCTCTCTTTGCACTTATTCTCTTGCTACCGACAACTTCACACTTCTCCCATACATGCAATTTGCTCTCAGTTGTTTCTTTATTCTTCTAGGAATTAATGAACTGAAATCCGGAAGAAAATCAATGGGTATCTCGCATTTTTTCGTTTCTAGTCTTATGCTCTTCATTGTAATATCGAACTACTTTCACTAAAGATAACATGTAATTTCCAATCACCTACTGACCATTACCTCTCACTAATTTGGATTTTTTAAACAGTTAATAAATTGGAGGATACTATGCTAACAAACCTTCGAATCTTACTATCTGCTATTGCTTTTATTCTTGCTTTTTTTAGTCTTTTTACACGAATTTCTATTCTTTTCTCTTATGTATTTATCCTTTTAAGCATCACATTTATTCTTTCGGGAGTTGCTGAAATACAACAAAAGCAAAAATCGAAAGCTATCTTTTGTTTTATAGTTGGGATAATCACTTTCTTCGTTGGGATTTCTGACATACTTCCATAAAAAAGAAGAGCTTGTGTGCTCTTCTTTAACTCACTACTTTCAATCCAATAATCGTCCCCATAATCCCAACAATACAAATAATCCGAAAAGCGTTTTTAGGTTCTTGAAAAAATAAAATACCGACAACTGCTGCCCCGAGCGTTCCGATTCCAGTCCAAACTGCATATGCGATCGATAACTGAATTTCTTGAAGCGCCATCGTTAAAAATTGAAAACTAATAATAAAACCACCTATTAAAATAATATTATTCGTCCAACTATTATTTTTTGCTACTTTCTTTATCCCAATTACACCGACAATTTCAAAGAGCCCAGCTATAATTAAATAGATCCATGCCACTTTATTTCACCTCTTCCTTATTCCCACTAAATTTCAATCCGATAATAAATAGTGCCAATAAGCAAACGAGGAAAACTTTGATGAGCGAAAATGGTTCTTTGAAATATAAAATATCTACCAATATCGTTCCAACTGTACCAATCCCAGTAAATACTGCATATGCCGTACCAATTGGAATTTTTTTAGTTGCTTCAATTAGTAGTTGAAAGCTCACTAAAATTGCAATGAGTGTCAAAATACTCATTGAATTTGTTTTTAATCCTGTCGCCCAATATATTTCAATTAAGCCCCCAAATACTAAATACATCCACGCCCTATTTATGCTAATCTCCTTTTTCTTTTTCACTTCTTCTTTTATCTCTTCTCTTGTTTCTTGTTTCGAAGAATTACGCTTCTTTTTCGGAAAAAGAATGTAAGACATCGCCCATATAAAATGAATAATAAGCACTGATGTCCAGACACTTGTAATCGTATTAATCGTTTCATTTTTATAAAATCCAATTTGTTTATTTAAAATCCACTCTTTCATATGAAGGAAATAGGAACCGCTTGGCAACTCTTGAGCTGGTACAAGCCCTACTATAAAAATAAATAGAAGCTGTGCAAAAATGAAAATCCCCAGATGCTTATAAAAATATTGCCTCTCCATCCGCGCATGCTTAATTCCATATAGCTTCTCTTTTCCCGCGCCAGTCATTTACCCTCCTCCTTTTTTAAATAACAATCTATCATCTTTTCTATATAATTCATCGTTTCTAAATCAAGTCCGTATACTCTTGCAATCTCTCCCTCTTCAGGTTTAATTAAATCCCAATACTTATTTATTAATTGTTCATCTTCATGAAATACGTGCATTGAAAAAGCCACTACCCTTTCCGCTAACATTTGAATTTCCGGTGAATCTACTGGTTCATTTATACGCTGACGAATTTCTCTTAATACTTGTAACCATTCTTTTGTTCTTTCATCGTTTTCTTCAAGTGTTGGTAAATCCTCTATAACCTTCTGTTCTTCCTCCGTAAAATATTTTTGTCGGAAATTTTCTCTCTGCTCAATTCCCTGTACTGATTTTATGAATAACATTAAATCTTCTGTTTTAAGCTCTCCTGTTAATTCAATGGAATGAAATGCTGTATATAATAGTTTTTCTAAGTCCTTTAATCTTTTTACTTCCGCTTGTATTGTTTGAATTTCATTTTGAATTGCACTTTTCCATCTTTCTTCTGAATTCCCCTTTTCCTCTTTTAACACTTTTTTTATTTCCGAAAGCTTAAAACCAAGCTTTTTAAACGTTGTTATTTGTTGCAATGTAATTACATCATCTTTTGAATAGTAACGATATCCTGACTCAGCAACGTACGACGGTTTTAATAATCCAATTTCCTCATAATATCTAAGTGTTCTCGTCGTTACATTCGTTTCTTTTGAAATTTCACCAATGCTATACTTATCCATCGTTTCCTCCTCACGCCTTATTTATCTTCACTATAAACTTTGACGTATACGTTAAAGTCAATACTCCATTCACACAAAAAACTCCTGTTTTTCAAACAGGAGCTCTCATTAATATATTCACCTACTGCCTTTCATTTCTTAAAAATGCTCATAAGTGAAACTCATTGTTTTTCTATAAAACCTGTACTTTTCTCTTTTACAAATAAAAAAACTGCCCTTTAACAGGCAGTTTTTCTTTATCCAAACACTTTCTCAAGTTCATCTTTATCTTGGCTTAACCAGAAGTTCATTAAGCGTTGTGCTCCTTCTAAGTCGTGAAGCTTCGCTTGACCACATTGTGTTTCATTTGCAGCTGGAATTTCTGTAATTTGAACCGCATCTTTTAATGTTAGTTCTAATAAATCAATAATTTCTCGTACTGTCGGTGTTCCGCTTACTACAAGATAATATCCTGTTTGGCAGCCCATCGGTGAAATATCGATAATATCAAAGTGCGGATAACGATCAATATATTTACGTAAATTAAATGCTAATAAATGCTCTAACGTATGAATAACATCTGGTTTCATTGCTTGTTTATTCGGTTGGCAGAAACGAATATCAAATTTATTTACAATACCGTCACTACCTACATTGTGAACTCCGCAATGTCTTACATAAGGTGCCTTTACAATCGTATGATCTAATTCAAAGCTTTCTACTGATGGCATACAACATCTCTCCCGCTTTTAATTTAATTCCGTTATATCCAATATGATATAACGGAAATGCACATTAGTAAAGTATTATGTACAGTCGTGCTATAATACTTTAAGAGTATGCTGAAAAGGAGACCATTATGAAACAGATTTTTATTAGGATTATACGCTTTTATCAAAAGTTCATTTCTCCGATGACACCACCAACATGCCGCTTTTATCCAACTTGTTCTCATTACGGATTAGAGGCGTTTCAAAAACATGGTGCACTCAAAGGTTTTTGGCTTACTTGTAAGCGTATATTAAAATGTCACCCTTTCCACCCGGGAGGATTTGATCCTGTCCCAGATAAAAAGGATGACAAAGTAAATTCTTAATTGTCGTAACCATTCACAACTAAATCTAATTTTCCTGTATCAGGATCTATAACAAGACCGTGAACAGGTACTTCTTCTGGAAGTAATGGATGGTTGCGAAGTATTGATACACTATGTTCTACACTTTCTTCTACACTAGAGAACCCTTGTAGGAATCTTTCTAAATCGATTCCAGAATAACGGAGTGTATCTAATTTCTCATTTGTTATACCGCGCTCTTTCATCTTCTCAATTGTACTGCTTGCCTGAATTTTTGCCATACCGCAATCGTGGTGACCAACTACACAAACTTCATCAGCACCAAGTTCATATACAGCAACTAAAATACTACGCATAATACTTCCGAATGGATGTGAGATAACAGCTCCTGCTACTTTAATAATTTTCACATCACCGTTACGCATATTCATTGCTTTTGGTAATAATTCAACAAGACGAGTATCCATACAAGAGATAATTACCATTTTTTTATTCGGGAATTTTCCCGTTTCATACTCTTCGTATCTTTTCTCTTCAACAAATTTTTCATTGTATTGTAAAATCTCTTCTAATGACTTCATAGTAAAGAACCGATACGATAAACTTAACTAAATCTATACAATTCAATCAAATTTACACAAGTTAGTGCTTCATCGTGTTCTCGCAGCCCCAAAGGGACGAGGGGTATAACACTCCACACGAGGCAGTATCGTTACCTCCTATTATCAAGCATTTATTTTACCCATCTTGATAAATTTATCGACGCATTTACATCCCTATCGTGATGGCTATTGCATGAAGCACAACACCATTCACGAATCTTTAAACTCCACTGTCCTTCTGGTTGAACTGAATGGTCGTATTTTACACCGCAATATGAGCAAATCTTACTTGAAGCGAACCATTTATCAGCTTTTACATACTCAATGCCGTACTTCTCACACTTGTATGATAAACATTGAAAGAAGAAGTGTAATTTTTGAAATGAAAATGCTTTCGATAGTTTTTTGTTTTTTAACAGGTTTGAAATAGATAAGTCTTCCACAACAATCCTCATTGGTTTGGTTTTCACCAATTTAGCTGTTGCTTGATGGATATGGTTATTTCGGATATTCGTAATTTTCCTAGATAACCGCAGGTGCTCAGCTTTCGCTTTTTCATATCCGGTAGATTGAATTTTTACACCTTTTTTTAAATCTCCTAGACATATCTCTTTGCGCTGACTTTTTCCTTTTCAAAAGTTTTTTAACCTTGGCATCTTTGTTTATATTTCGTTCTTTCGTACCATTAGAAGCTACAAACAGCTCTTTTAAACCAACATCCACACCAATCGACTCATCGGTTAGTTCTTGTGATTCAAAGTCTTCTTGGAACCCTACACTAATCCACCAGTGACGACCGTCAAAGGTAACTCTTGGATTGGATGGTTTTTTGTTTCTTGGTAGTTGTTGGCTTGTTTTCACTTCTCCAATAGACTGAATATGAACTACTTTCTTTCCTATAATCAGTCTTTCATAATTGGCATAAAATCCTTGGATTAAATCTTTTTTGGATTTATAAGAAGTGTGATAACCATTTTTGTACTTTTTGAACGAATTTTTTCTCGCCGTATCAAAATCTTTTGAAGCCTGTTTGGGAACTTGTGCATTGATGTCATTTAACCACTCATATCTCTTTCGCTTCTTGATCTTTGTAAATCGTTTCTGTAAAACTAACTGTGAAACAGATTTTCCAAATAGCTTATAATATCTATCACTCATTCTTTTACAATAGTTATAAGCAAATCTTGCAGCACCAGCATGGTTTCTAAGCACTTTTTCTTGTTCAGGCGTTGGGATTAGTCTAACTTTCTTCGCCAATATCATCAGAAGTCTACTCCTTTACTGTGCGATTATTCAGGCACTCACCTTTCAGATAATGAAAGATTTGTTCTTCTGAATCGTAGCGTGTTCCACCAGCATTCTCCTGAGACTACTCGGATGCAAACCTGTTAATTCTGATACTTGACTAACTCGTAAAAATTTCATTATTACTCTTACCTCATTGAATCTAACATAGCACATACGTTCGATATATTCAATGAGGTTTGATAGATTTAATTAAATGTATCTCGTTCAACTAAGGGCGCAATTCCTTAGCCAGTTCTCTTATGAACTTCTCATGTTTTCACATGAGCGCAGACTATATGTTTATCTCTTTAGAGATAGAGGATTTTTCCATCACCATAGGCTTGTGATGTACTCTCGTCAGTTACACGAGATAGTCGTTGAACGTTCATCTTATCCATTTTGACTTAGATGATTCGATGCGGAAGACCCATTGTTCTAGTGTTTAGGATTTAACCTTGCACCATCTGATTGATTTTTTCTGCTTTCGCAACATTCACGCTCGCTATTTCTAGCCACGTTGTAGTTCAATCAGCTTTAGGGATTGCCCGCAGTTAACCCTCACTACTAGCCAATCACTTGACTAGCAGGGCTTACTGATATATTTAATTAACTTTAGTTATAATTGGTTAAATAAATCGTAACAGTTAGTTACCCATACTTCGCTAGAATAAGCCCCCAAATACTCTGCATCACTGTATTTAAGGTGACGTTATTCTTATTTGCCAGTTGTGTAATCTTATCAGTTAACTCTTTTGAAAACTCTATCACTTTTTCTCTTCTCTGATACTTTCCAGCACTAGAGTTATTAAATTTAGGGAGGGTAGCAGTTGACTCATACCCCTCCAGATACTTACTCCAATACTTCAATCCTTCTTCATTATCCTGATTATTTAGCCAATTTATATAATCACTATAGGGTCTAGGATCTTCTAATTGATGCTCTTCACCTTTCATTTTATGTGAATAGATAGTAAATAACTCATCTAATATAATCCCAATACACCAACCATCAAGTAATATATGATGAAAGCTCCAAATTACTTTATATGAGTTATCATTTGTTTTGATCAAACAAATTCTCATAAGGGTTTCTTTTGTTAGGTCAAAGCCCTTCACCTTATCATCTACTATATATTTTTCCACATATAAATCTTTAGTGTTTAAATCTAAATTACTTACATCATTGTAGCTAAACTTAATTTTTCTATCCCTTAATATTACATGTAATGGCTCGTCCAATTTATAATTAAATGATGCTCTTAACACTTCGTGCCGTTTCATAATCTCGTTGAAACTTTCCTCAAAAATAGTTTCATCTACATAACCTTTTATATCTAATATAATTTGTTCAAAATATCTCATCTGAATTTTTATCTTCAATAGCATGAAACAGTATCCCCTTTTGCATATTTGACAATGGATAGATTTTCTCAACTTTATTAACTTTCATAAATTTATCCCCCTAAATAGTTTCCGTCGGAAAAGGCACAAAAATTATAAATATGATTTGTACAATTAAGTAGTCGCTATGATTGTGTTTTGCCTCCAGGCTTTAATTATCGATGAATTCATATTCACCTAGTAACTCATCAAGCTCTTCTAGTGACATTTTATTGTAACCATAATCGGAAGCTGTTTTTTCTGATTCCGTTTGATTAATACAATGATTGATTATCATTTCAAGGTTCTCTTTATACTTTTGGTTAAAATCAGCGATTAAAAATTCAGAATATTCCCCTTCATTGAAGGTAGTGTTTATTATTAATGTATCCTCTACAATTATTGAATTAATTTCTATAGAAGCATCTCTTGCATTTTCGCCACCTATACTTTCGCCAGGTGATAGCCATGATGCAGAAAACTCTTCATCGGTCGCTTTTTTACTCATTTCTCCCAAATAATTAAATAATATAGGTGCCGTTTCATCATTTAACAAATCTTGATCCTTTTTTAGGTATTTTAAAACCCCATATCCTATTCCGTTATTAGGAATTTTTCTTAAAGTCTCTTTTACCAATTTTATACTCATAGAAATTTCTTTTTCTTTACCTAAATCAAAATATACAGGGTATATTGTAGTAAACCACCCAATAGTCCTACTAACATCTATGTTTTCAATGACTTCTTCTCTTCCATGACCTTCCATGAGAATTTTCAGCCTGTTTTCTCCTGTTAAATCTCTTACTGTTACTAACAAAGCCGCTAAAAGGATATCATTTATTTGAGTATTATATGTTTTGTTTGTTTACTCCCAATAACTTTTGAGTGTTCTCCTTATTTAGTGAAATGGTTAAGGTCTTGCTATTTTTATAATCGGTCACATCTATTTCTTCATTTTTTGCTAAAAAATCTACTTTCATTTTAGATATGTCTGCCCAATATTTTTTTTCTTTTAGAAGTTTATTACCTACCGCATAATCCATTAAATTTTCTGAAAACTCCTTAAATGAATCCGTTTTAAAACCTATATCAAGTTTTTCATTGAGATATGCTTGTTTGTATAACATTTCGAAATCTTCGAATAATATTCGCCATGATACTCCATCTATTACAAGATGATGGATAGTAATAAGCAAATGATCACCCTCATTTGTTCTAAAAATGCAAAGTTTTAACATTTTACCGTCAGTAATCGAAATTTCTTTTTGTATATTTGTTGCTAGTTGACCCACTATCTCCTGTTGATTATCTTGATTCTTAATATCATGGACATATAAATCAAAGAAATCCCCATTTAAATCACGATTATATTGAATAATTTCACCATTTTCCTCTTTATAAATCATTCGTAAAGCATCGTGTTTTTCACAAATTTTACGAAACACCTTTTCTACAATCTGTTCTTCAAATCCATTTTTTCTATACAGCATAAATGATTGATTATAGTGATTTAGCTCTTTATTATTTAATGCTTCGTTTAATACAAAATGTCTTTTCTGTATTGGCATTAAAGGAACATTTCCCTGAATTATTTCATAGTTTTTCTTTACTCTCGATTCATTTTTTACATACTTACTAAGATTTTTAATTTTCGGGTTTTCAAATAAATCTTTAATTTTGAGTTTAAGATTCACTTTCGATAGTTTAGAAACTATTTGTAACGCTTTTATAGAATCTCCACCAACCTCAAAAAAACTATCGTTAATTCCAATTTCTTTAATACCCAAGACATCCTGCCAAGCTGATACAAGATGTTCTTCCACTTCATTTCGAGGCGCTTCATAATCTGTTCCCTTAGAAAGGTCCCCCTCTTGTACAAGAGGCAATGCTTTTCTATCTATTTTTCCATTCGGTGTAAGAGGCATTTTATCTAATTGAATAAAAAATGAAGGAATCATATAATCTGGTAAATAATTTGACAAGTAGTCTCTTAATTCACTTGTAGTTAGCTCCTCTTTAGCTATTATGTATGCACATAAATAGGTAAAACCAGCATTATCTTTCCGATCAATTACTACCGCCTGATTTATATTTTGATTACCTAATAGTTTAGCTTCAATTTCTCCTATTTCTACCCTAAACCCTCGAACCTTTACTTGATTGTCTATTCTTCCTAAAAACTCAATATTTCCATCTGAAAGCCATCTTGCCAAATCTCCTGTTTTATACATTTTTTCACCAGGTATAAAGCCATTTGAAACAAACCTTTCATGAGTAAGATCTGGCTTGTTTAAGTATCCTTTTGCAAGACCTTTTCCACCAATGTACAATTCACCATACACCCCTATAGGTTGTGGTTCTAATAAAGAGTTTAAAACATAATATTTTGTGTTATTTAACGGCTTTCCTATAGGAGTATTTACCATTTGTGGTATATAATCGTACTCTTCTTCATAATAGCTAGAATCAATAGTTGCTTCTGTAACTCCATAGCTATTAATTACTCTCATATTCTCCCCATATCTTTTAACCAAATTTTTGTACTCATGTATAGGACAGCTATCAGAACCTAATATTAATAATCGTAATGTCGTGAGATCAAAATTATTTTCATATACATAATTCATAAAAGGTATAATAAGACTTGGAGTGGATTCAAAAATATTAATCTTATACTTCTTAATTATCTTATATAATAAATCTAGTTCTAGCTTGATATGACTCGGTACAATATACATTGTCCCGCCATTTAATAAACTTCTACATAAGTCCCCTGCAAATACATCAAACGACATACTAGCCATTTGTAATAAATTCACTTCATACTTTGACAATTCATAGTGATCTCTCCAAGTGTAATGGGCATTAACCAAATTTTTATGCTCTACTAACACACCTTTAGGGTTTCCAGTTGTTCCTGATGTATATATGATATACACTAAATCATCTGGTGAATTGATATGATTCAAATTATCTTCATCGATATCATATATATCTATATGATTTATATTTACTACTTCACCGTAGGAACCATTTTTATCCGTTAGATGTTCTTGGGTAATAATAATGTCCGCACTACTATCCTCAAGCATAAATTCTATTCTCTCTGTAGGGTATTCTGGATCTATCGGCAGATATGCTCCTCCAGCTTTTAGAACCCCCAATATTCCTACAATCATTTCTACTGATCTATCCACCATTATTGCAACTATACTATTTTGTACAACACCTTTTTCTCTCAAAGTTCTAGCTAGTTTATTTGCTTTTTTATTCAATTCTTCATAGGTCAACTGCTTTTCTTCGAACACTACAGCTATATGATTTGGTGTTTTTTTAACCTGCTCTTCAAAAAGTTCGTGTATAGTACCTAGTGGATATTCAACAGCAGTATCATTATACTTGTTTAATATCATTTCTCTTTCTTCTTGTGAAAGCAAATTTATTTCACTTAATTTTTGTTCAGGATTATTAACAATTTCTTTTAAGATATTAACTACATGATTTCCAATTCTTTGTATTGTTTCTTTTTTAAATAATTTTGTGCAATACTCTAAAATAAATTCTATATGATCTGTATTTTCGATTGCCGATAAACTTAAATCAAACTTTGCCGCTTTAAAATCAATGTTATACGGTTCGATTTTTAAGCCTTTTATATTCAACTCTAGATTATCTAAATTTTGAATAGAAAACATCGTATCAAACAATGCGTTTCTACTAATATCCCTTTTTAAGGCTAGCTTTTCAACTAATTCATCAAATTGATAATCTTGATTTTCATAAGAATTTAAGGTGTTTTCTTTTACTTTCTTCAAATAATCAATGAATCTACTGTCTGCTTTAGGACGATTTCTCATCACAAGAGTATTAACAAACATACCAATAGTATTTTTCAAATCATCATGTTGTCTTCCTGCAGTTGGCGAGCCAACTATAATGTCTTCTTGTCCCGTATATTTCGAAAGTAGCGTTGTATATGCTGCTAAAAGTAGCATATACATAGTAACTACATCTTCCCTTGCAAACATTTTAAGCTTGTTTGTTAGTTCAGGATCTATTTCAAAACTTAATCTATCTCCCTCGCTACTTTGTATTTGTGGTCTTGGAAAGTCAGTTGGCATATTCAGAACTGGTATCTCATCCTCAAATACTTTAAGCCAATATTCCTCCTGTTTCTTTATATTATCACCGTTACAAAACTTTTCTTTCCATTCTGAATAGTCTTTATATTGAATTTCTAATGGCGCTAATTTTTTTTCTCCAAATATATCTGTTAACTCTTTCATCAAAATGCTCATTGATACTCCGTCTGAAATAATATGATGCATATCAAGCATCATGATATGCACATCCTGACTAACTTGTACGATTTCTACCCTTAGAAGAGGAGCTACCTCTAGATTAAAGGGTCTTATGAATGGCCCCACTCGTTCTGATACGTTCTCTTTCCCTAATTCACTATATTCAATTTTAAAATCTATTTCTTTTTCTATCTTTTGAACTGGTTCTCCATCAATCGTTACAAAAGAAGTTCTTAATGCTTCATGTCTATCAATTAATGCTTTAAAGGCTTTTTCAAAAGTGTCCAATTGAAAGCGCCCCTTTCATTTGTATAACAACTGGTAGATTGTAAGTAATTCCACTATCCTCTATTTGATTTAAAATATATAGCCTTTTTTGAGCCGATGAAAGATTATAAAATTGCTTTTCCTCAGCTTTCTTTATTTTTGAGTAAGAGCTCGTTTCTTTCCCTTTTATATATTCGCCAATGCCTTTGATAGTAGGAAAATTAAATATTTGTTTTAATGGTATTTCAACATTTAATTCTTTGTGTATCTTTGATACCAATGAAAAAGCTTTTAGTGAATGTCCTCCAGCTTCAAAGAAGTTATGATTTATTCCAATTTTCTCTATACCCAAAACGTCCTTCCACACTAAAGCCAACTTCTCTTCTACTAGATTTCGAGGTGCTTCATAATGATTTTCTATAAATTTATTGAAATCTGGTTCCGGTAATGCTTTCACATCCACTTTTCCATTAAGTGTAATCGGCAATTTTTCCATCTCTATGAAATGCAAAGGAATCATGTAACCAGGAAGTACTTTGGCAAGCAACTCTCTCACTTTATCTATGTTCAGTTCTTCATTCAAATCATTAACTGTAATAAATGCGCAAAGATATCTGTTTCCATCTATCCCCTCTTTATCAATTACTTTAGCTTCTTTTATGTTCGATTGTCTTAATAAGTGATATTCAATTTCTTCCAGTTCAATTCTTAAACCGTGAATTTTTACCTGATTATCTATTCTACCTAAAAATTCAATATTTCCATCAGGTAGCCATCTTACTAAATCTCCAGTCCGATACACTCGTTCTCCTAAACTAAAAGCATTAGACTTGAATTTTTCTTCAGTTAATTCTTTTTTATTTTTGTATCCTCGCGCTACACCTTCTCCACCTATATATAATTCACCAGGTATTCCTATCGGCAGTAATTGAGCGTTATTATCCAAAACATATAATTTATAATTGCTTAGTGGTTTACCTATAGGTACACTCATTCCCATACAATCATTGGAACTGACCTTATAATATGTTGCACAAACAGTTGTTTCTGTAGGACCATATGAATTATAAACATCGGCAATCTCAATAATATTTTTTATATATTCATACTTTAAAACATCTCCACCACTAATAAATTTCATATTTTTATTAAGTATTAAATGCTTATTTTTATCAATTTCATTGAGTAACAGTGGTGAACAGCTTACTAAAGTCACATTATATTTTTCAATATTTTTAACTAGCTCATCTATGTTCAGATCACCAATTTTTTTACTAATAATTAATTTCCCTGAATTAGCCAAAATAGGAAATGTTTCTTCCGTAAAAGCATCAAATGAAAATGAAACTACTTGTAATATAGAATCTTCTTCATTTAAAGTAATTTGTTTTGAAAATGCATAAATATAGTTAATGACGTTACGATGTGTAGTCATAACCCCTTTAGGCTTTCCACTAGAACCTGACGTATATATTAAATAAGCTAAATCAGATGAATGATTTAAATTTTCTAGGTTGTCCTTATTTAAAGAACTAATTTCTTCATCATTAAATAAAATACTTGGAACTATTCTTACTTTGAATTGTAAGTGCTCCTGAGTAACAACTAATTTTGCTTCACTATCTTTTAGCATATATTCAATTCTTTCTTCAGGATACTCAGGGTCAATTGGTAAATATGCTGCTCCAGCTTTTAAAATTGCCAATATGCCAATTATCATTTCTGGGGATTTATCCGCCATAATTCCTATTACAGTATCCGGCTTTGCACCATTTTTTCTAAGCAACCTTGCCAGTCGATTTGCTTTTTCATTTAGTTGTTTATATGTTAATTGTTCCTCTTCAAATATAACTGCAATATGATTTGGTGTTTTTAGAACCTGCTCTTCAAATACATGGTTTAAGGTCTTATTTTTAGGAAATTCGGCCATGGTATCATTAAATTTGTGTAATATGATTTCCGTTTCTTCTTCTGAAAGTAAATTTATTTCTCCTAATTTAAGCCCCGGATTATTGGTAATTTCCTTTATTACATTTACTAAATGACCTGCAAGTCTTTTGATTGTTTCTTTTTTAAATAATTTTGTGCAATATTGCAAATCAAATTTCAAATGATCTGTATATTCTATCGCCGTAAGACTTAAATCAAATTTCGCCACATTAAAATCAATATCGCAAACCTCAGTGGTTACTCCATTTATATTAAACTCAAAATTATTTTGAGTTTGTATATCAAACATCGTATCAAACAATGCGCTTCTACTTGTTTCTTTTCTTAAATTTAGTTTCTCTACTAATGTATCAAATTGATATTCTTGATTCTCATAAGCATTTAATGTGTTTTCTTTTACTTGTTTTAAATAATCAATGAATTTAGTATCTGCTTTTGGATAACTTCTCATTGCAAGGGTATTGACAAACATGCCAATTGTATTTTTTAAATCATCATGTGTTCTTCCCGCAATTGGTGAACCAACTATTATGTCCTCTTGCCTTGTATATTTAGAAAGAAGCGTTTTATATACTGCTAAAAGAAGCATATACATAGTAACTCCATTTTCCCTTGCAAGAAATTTAAGTTTATTTGTTAATTCAGAATCTATTTCAAAACCAAGCCTATCTCCCTCACTACTTTGTATTTGTGGTCTTGGAAAATCAGTTGGCATATTCAGAACTGGAATGTCACCCTCAAATACCTTGAGCCAATATTCCTCCTGCTGCTTTATGTTATCTCCTTTATAGTATTCTTTTTGCCATTCCGAATAGTCTTTATACTGAACTTTTAATGGTGCTAATTCTTTTTCTCTAACTAAATCAGCTAACTCCTTCATTAAAATGCCCATTGATACTCCATCTGAAATAATATGATGCATATCAAGCATCATGATCTGTCCATTCTGATTAACACGTAAAATCTCTACCCTTAGAAGCGGCGCTATCTCTAAATCAAAAGGTCTTATAAATCGTGCCACTCGTTCTGATACGCTATCTTCTCCTAATTCACTATATTCAATTTTAAAATCTATTTCTTTTTCTATCTTTTGAACTGGTTCTCCATCAATCATTACAAAGGATGTTCTTAATGCTTCATGTCTATCAATTAGTACCTTAAAAGCATTATTATTAAAGTTGGATTGAAAATCGCCCACGATTTTGATAACTAAAGGAATATTATATGTCGTACCTTTAGATTCCAAATTATTTAAAATAAGCATCCTTTTTTGTGCCATTGATAAGGTATAACAATTATTTTCTGATTGTTTCGCTTTTGGAATTTCATTCTTTTTTTCTATATCTTCATTTTTTAAAGCTATAATAATTTTTTCTTTATATAACTTTATTTTTCCCTTTAATTCAGCTGTTATTAGTTCACGAGGTCCAATAATTTTTATCTTCCCTTGATTCTGATATAAGAAAATGTTTGATTTTTTCAAATCATTTATAAACCCTTTAATATCCATAACTAGAATCATTCCCTTCGCGGTGCCCATTCAATTTCTCACACTATTAGTAAATAACTAAAACAACTATCAAATTCCATATACATCTTTGAAATTCAAACCATTGGGCCTAGCTTAACTGCACAATCTATTCCTTTTTCTCTGCTGAGAAGAAGTATAGATTGTACAGTTTTACCTAGGATAAATCCCCTTTTCTTATAATTAAATCTGAAATCTCAAAACAATCAACATTATAGAAAATCTGCCTTTTTACACCTATTACTAATATCTTTTACCTCCAAAAGAAATGAATTTCATTTTAAACCGTTATACCTCTTCCTCAACATAATCATAAGAACTATTTTGACGATCATGTTCAGTTGATAGGATATAATTTGCTAAACCCATTACACTTGGATTCTCAAAGAAATTGTGAATGCTAATATCTGTATTTAAAACTTTATTAATAGCAGCAACAGCACTCATTAACTTCAGTGAATTTCCTCCTATTTCAAAGAAGTTATGAGAAATTCCAATAGATTTGATGCCTAGGATTTCTTCCCAAATTGAAATAATAGTCTCTTCTACAAAATTACTTGGTGCTACGTACTCTACCTCAGTTGTTACATTCCCATCAGGCTTTGGTAATGACTTTCGGTCTACTTTCCCATTTGTAGTTAGCGGTAGCTTATCAAGTTGAACAAAAAATGCAGGAATCAGTATACTCTGGAAGCTTTTTAGTTAGATACTTTCTAATTTCTTGAATTATTAATTCATCTTTCCCATGTTTCAGAAGTAAAGTAAGCGCATATATATTTTTCACCATGAATATCATCTCTTACGATAACAATAGCTTCCTTTACTTTTTTATATTTAAGTAGCTGACTCTCTATCTCACCAAGTTCAATCCTGAAACCACGAACTTTCACTTGATGATCTATTCTACCTAAGAACTCAATATTTCCATCAGGCAACATCCTAACGAGATCCCCTGTTCGATACATTTTTTCTTCTGGTATAAATGGATTTGAGACAAACTTTTCTGCTGTCAAATCTGGTCGGTTTAAATATCCATGAGCCAATCCTGCTCCACTTAAACAAAGTTCTCCAGCTACGCCGATTGGAAGTAGTCTCTGATTTCCATCTACTATAAATGCTGAAGTATTTGCTAATGGCTTCCCAATTGGTATTGTGTCGAATTCTTCATTGATTTCATTTATACAATAATACGTAGCAAAAACAGTACTTTCTGTCGGACCGTATACATGAATCAGCTTATCTTTCCCTAAATACTCCAATGCTCGTTTTGTATGTGATACTGAAATTCTTTCACCACCAAAGAGGATTTTTCTTATATTAGATAAACACTCTATTTCTAAATCAACCAATGTATTAAATAAGGCTGTAGTTATAAACATAACACTAATTTTTTCTTCTTTTATTAATTTTGTTAGCTTACTTAAATTCAATACTGTATCTATTGATACCATCACTAATTTTGCACCATTTAACAATGCACCGTAGATGTCAAATACGGATCCATCAAAAGAATAATTTGAAAGCTGTAAAATAATATCATCTGCATCAATCTTAATATAGTTTGTGTCACGAACAACCCTTACTGCATTAGAATGTGATGTTACCACACCTTTTGGTACTCCAGTAGAGCCCGATGTATATATGATATAAGCTATGTTCTCAGAATCATTTATAGGAGCTAAATTCTCTTTACTCAATTGAAAATTCTCACTCTTATCTAAACTAACCATCTCTACATCCAATGAGGAATCATTAATGAACTTCTCCTGCGTTAATAGAATTTGAATATCACTATCTTGTATCATAAATTTAATTCTATCCTGAGGAGATTTAGGATCTATCGGCAAATAAGCTGAACCTGATTTTAAGATACCCATTATTCCAATTATCATCTCAGGGGATCTCTCAACCATAATTCCCACAATTGTATTTGCAGTAATTCCTTTATCTCGTAACCATCTAGCAACTTGATTAGACCTTTCATTTAATTCTTGATACGTCATTTTAGTGCCTTCAAATTCAACGGCAATATGATTAGGCGTTTTCTCTACCTGTTCCTCAAACAGCTGATGTATAGTCTTATCCTTCGGATAATTCGTCTTTGTATCATTAAATCTATACAATAATACATCTCGCTCTTTCTCTGGGATTATGTCTATCTCATTTAATTTCTTATCCTCATTTAAAACAACTTGTTCCGTTACCTTTTTAAGATGCATTTCTATATTGTCTATTATTTCCTGTGGATAAATCTTTTCGTTATAAGTTAATTTTAATACTAACTGTTCTCCAGGAATTGCTACAATGTTGAATCCATAATTGGTTTGTTCTTTCTACCCTTATATTTTGACACATAAAACCTGTATTACTTTCTGCATGATTAAAACTACTATCATCCAGTGAATAATTTTGAAATACCATTACATGATCAATTAGATTTCTTTTTAGATCATGTAAAGATTGAATTTCAGCTAAATTTATATAGTTATATTTATTATTTTCTATTGATTCATCCTGGACATTTCTTAAAACCTCTTTAAAACTACTATCTTTTTCCAGTTTAACTCGAGTCGGAATTGTATTAATGAATAATCCTACCATCGCTTCAATTCCTTCTACTTTTGCCTCTCTTCCTGATACGACTGTTCCAAATACAACATCTTCTATATTATTGTACCTCGCTAAAAGAATGCCCCAAATTGCCTGCAGTACGGTATTAAAAGTAACTTGATTTCTATTTGCGAGTTGAATAATGTTACGAGTCATTTCTTTTGAAAATTCTATCATTTTTTCTTTTTCTTTTATATTCATTAACTTTATTCAAGATTTTAGGAACCTGTGCTTGTTCTTCATATCCATCCAAATAGCTCTTCCAATGTGCTAATCCTTCTTCTTTATCCTGTTCTTCCAGCCATCTTATATAATCACTATATGGTGTTGGCTCCGCTAAATGGCTATCTTCACCTTTCATCTTTCTTCCATAAACATCAAAGAACTCACCTAATATAATCCCAAGACACCATCCATCTAACAATATGTGATGATGACTCCATACCAATTTATATGAATCCTGATTCATTTGAATTAAGCTAATTCTCATTAATGTGTCTTCACTTAAATTAAAGCCTTTTTGTTTATCATTTTGTAAATAATTCTCTATAAACTTTGTTTTCTGCTTAATGCTTTCGTCTTGAATATCATAATATTTGAAACCTACTTTTCTATCTTGAAGTATGACGTGTCTTGGTTCCTCCACTAATTCATACTCAAATGCTGCTCTTAATATTTCGTTTCTCCTCATTATTGTATTAAATGATTTTTCTAAAATATCTACATCTACAGTCCCTTTTATATCCATTACAATTTGTTCAAAATACATACTAGAATTTTTATCTTCTAATGCGTGGAATAACATCCCTTTTTGCATATTTGCTAACGGATATATTTTCTCAATAATAAAACCATTGTATTTTTCTTTTATTTCTTCAAGTTCTTCTAATGTTATATTTATATCTCCATAATCAAAAGGTGTTTGGTCTGGTTCTACTTTATTCGCACAGTGATTAATTATCATTTCAAGACTTTCTTTATATTTCTGATTTAAGTCCTTTATCATTTTTTCACTGTATTCTAATTTATTAAATGTTGTATGAATAACCAATTCACCATTTAAAACCATTGAATTCATTTCTATAGATGTATTCCTATTAATTTTCTTACCCACTGTTTCACCTATAGACCATTTCGATATAGAGAATTCTCTCCTGTTAATATCTTGATCCAATTCACCTAAATAGTTAAATGAAATTGGTGCCTTTTCTTCATTCATAAATCCCTTATCTTTTGCTAAATGTTTTAATACCCCATAACCTATTCCTTTATTTGGTATTTTTCTCAAAGTTTCTTTAACTGTCTTTATGTTGGTCGAAAGTTCATTTTCATTCCCTATATCTAAAAGCACTGGATACATCGTCGTAAACCAGCCAACAATCCTATTGATTTCGAAATTCTCTATTACGTCCTCTCTTCCATGCCCTTCCATA
Organism: Bacillus sp. FAU20; assembly: GCF_056033865.1. Lineage (NCBI taxonomy): Bacteria > Bacillati > Bacillota > Bacilli > Caryophanales > Bacillaceae > Bacillus > Bacillus sp. FAU20. Next base: position 1,226,511 of record NZ_JBVYHY010000003.1, on the reverse strand, counting down.
TTTACTTTTAGCTTGTATTTCCCCGTCAATTCTCTGGTTCCAACTGCTAAAGCTGTTAATAAAATATCATTTATTTCTGTGTTATATGCCCTATTTGTATTTCTAAGTAAAGATGTAGTGAGTTCTCTATCTAATGTAATACTTACTGTACTACTATTTTCAAAGTTGTTTTTTGTGATTTCTTTCTTTTTTAGGGATAAACTGTACATTCTCTTTTTGATATACTTGTCCAATATTCCCTTTCTTTCATTAATTCCCTACTCACACTATAAGCTTTTAACTTTGATGCAAATTCTTTATAGGAATCTGTTTTGAATCCTATTTCTAGCTTTTCACCCTTTTCTAGTTGTGAATATAAAGTCTCCAAATCTTCGAGTAGGATTCTCCATGATACTCCATCCACTACAAGGTGATGAATCGCAATCAGAAGATGATCTCCTTCATCAGATTTAAATATACAAAGCTTTACAAGTTTACCTTCTTTAATATCCATCTCTTTTTGAATATTTGTAGCAATTTCATATACCTTCTCTTCCTTATTCTCAACACCCTTAACATCATGAATATATAAATCAAATAGGTTCTTGTCATAACCTCTATTATATTGAATTATTTCTCCCTCTTTTTCTTTATATATCATGCGTAAAGCATCATGATGTTCCATAATTTTATTAAATACTTCTTCTATCTGTTTTTCATCAAATCCATTTTCTCTAAATAGCATGAACGATTGATTAAAATGATGTATCTCTTCTTGGTTTTTCTCAAAATACCAACTTTGTATCGGCGTTAATTCTACTTCCCCATTTACTATTTCATGAACCTTTTGTTCTTTCTTTTCTCGTTTTATATATTTTCCAAGATTTTTAATTTTTGGATTTGCAAATAAATCTTTCATTTCTAGTTTAAGACCAATTCTAGATAATCTAGATATAATTTGGATTGCCTTAATGGAATCTCCTCCAGATACAAAGAAATTATGATTAATCCCTATATCCTCTATCCCAATAATACTTCTCCAAATTTCAACGAGCTTTTCTTCCACTTCATTTCTCGGTTCCTCATACTCTACCCCGGTATTAATACTTCCATCTGGTTCAGGAAGTGCTTTTCTGTCTACTTTCCCGTTCGTTGTCAACGGAAGTTTATCTAATTTCACAAAATATCCAGGAATCATATAATCCGGAAGTTTCTGTTCTAAATATTCTCGAATTTCCCTTGCATGTAATTCTTTTTGTGAAACGATATACGCACATAAATATTGATTACTTTCCTTATCTTCTCTAGCTATAACAATCGTTTCTTCGATATCTTGATGAGTTGACAGTTGACTTTCTATTTCTCCAAGTTCAATTCGATAACCACGTATTTTCACCTGATGATCTATCCGTCCTAAAAATTCTATATTCCCATCAGGTAACCACCTTGCAAGATCTCCAGTTCGATACATAGATTTACCGTTATTAAATGGATTTTCAATAAACCTTTCAGCTGTTAATTCTAGATTATTCAAATATCCTCTTGCTATCCCCTCACCTGATACACACAGTTCCCCAGCTACTCCAATTGGCTGAAGATTATTTCCCTTGTCTAATATATATATATTAGTGTTTAAAATTGGTTTTCCAATCGGAATTACCTTATCACCGCTTATTTGATCAAACTCAATTCTATAACTTGTGGAATCTACACAACACTCTGTAGGCCCATAAACATTTGTGATATTAGGTTTAAAATCAGCAAACTTTCCAAATAAACCTTTGATTAAATAAGGCGTTAATGCCTCTCCTCCTACAATAAATTCTTTAATTTCTAATTCTTGTTCTATTTTATTTACATAGCTAAGCATTGTTAAATGTGCCGGAGTATCATCGGATACATGTATTTTATTTGTTGCATAATACTCAATTAAACTCATTGCATTCCAACATACTTCCTTTGGCACAACAAATAAGGTATGTCCTAAAAGTAATGTGGCAAATATTTGTTTCACCGATGCATCAAATATAAATGGTGCTAGCAACGCGACATTAACATTAGTATTGAACCTTTTATAAATTACATTATTTAACCCATTGACTAAGTTATTTACACTATTTTGTTCTATCATTACCCCTTTAGGATTCCCTGTAGAACCTGATGTATATATTACATAAGCTAAATTTCGAGGACTATTTATTTTACTGATATTCGTTCTATTTTCTTTATATTTTAATTTATCTAATTGTATAATTTGTCCATGAAAAGATATATCGCTATGAACCTCATTCGTTACGCATAGTATCTCTATATGGCTATTACGTAACATATATTCTTTTCTTGTCCTAGGATAAGTTGGATCAATCGGTAAATAAGCTCCTCCAGCTTTTAAAATCCCCATTATACCTACTATCATTTCAATAGAGCGTTCCACCATTATTCCCGTTACTACGTCAGGACCAACTCCTTTTTCGCGAAGTATATGCGCAAGGCTATTTGCCCTTTCGTTTAGCTCTTTATATGTTATACTTTGATTTTCAAAAACAAGTGCCACATTATTAGGTGTCTTCTCTACCTGTTCTTCAAAAAGCTCTGGAAGTGTTTTTTCTTTAGCATATTTTCCTTTTGTATTATTAAATTCGTTTAATAACTTACTTTTTTCTTTCTCTGTTAATATATCTATTTCACTTAATTTCTGTTCTGGATTTTCTACTACTTCTCTTAAGACGTTTATAAAATGCTCTAAAAACCTCTCTATTGTTTCCTTTTTATAGAGAGCCGTACAGTATTCAATTTCTAATCCTAATCCATCCTCTAACTCACTTACATGTATAGTAATATCAAACTTAACTATTTCCCTCTGATCTTCTAACATGCTAACCTTTAGTCCATCCAAATTTAATAGCATATTATCAGTGTGTTGAAATACCAGCATCGTATCAAATAGTGGATTTCTTGAAATGTCTCTTCTCACATTTACCTTTTCTACCAATTCTTCAAATTGATAATCCTGATTTTCATATGCTTTCAATGTATTTTCTTTTACTTCTTTTAAGTACTCTCTAAAAGATCTATTGCCCTTTGGATAATTTCTCATTGCAAGGGTATTCACAAACATTCCCATTACATTATTTAAATCTACATGTTTTCTTCCTGCAATTGGTGATCCTACTACTATATCCTCTTGCCCTGAATATTTAGAAAGCAAAGTCGTGTATCCTGCTAACATCAGCATATACATAGTAACTTCATTTTCTGTAGCCAACTTGTTTAACTGATTATAAGTTTCACTATTGATTTTTAAATTGATTCTATCTCCAGCAAAACTTCTTCTTTTTGGCCTTTTATAGTCCGTTGGCATATTTAGTACTGGTACTTCTTCATTGAACACATTCATCCAATACTTTTCTTGCTTTGTGATTTCTTCTTGAGTAAACAAGCCTCTTTGCCACTCAGAATAATCTTTATATTGAATGCTTAATGGAGATAATTTTTGACCATTATATAATTCAGCTAATTCCTGCATGAAAATCCCCATTGATACACCATCTGAAATGATATGATGCATATCTAATACCATCACGTGCTCATCATCTGTAACATGTATGATTTCAACCCGTAAAAGAGGAGCCTTCTCCAAATCAAACGGTTTAACAAATCCATTGATTATATCATCTAGTTTATTGGTACCCATTTCTCTATACGTCAATTGGAAATTTATGTCTTTTTCAATCTTTTGAACTGGTTCACCATCTACCATTACAAAAGAAGTTCTTAAAGATTCATGTCTTTCGATTAATTTACGGAAAGCCTGTTCAAGCTGATGAACATCCAAATCACCTTTTATTTTCATAGCGAAAGGCATATTATAAGATACTCCGCTACCCTCTATTTTGTTTAAAATGTAGAGTCTTCTTTGGGCAGATGAAAGCGGATAATAATCTTGTTCTTCTACTTTTTTGATCGATGCATATACACTTTCTTTTGTAGAGTTAATAAATTCTCCAATCTCTTTTATAGTAGGTACTTGGAATATTTGTCCTAAAGGTATCTCCACCATAAGTTCCTTATGGATTCTAGAAACCATCGTAGTCGCTTTCAGTGAATGGCCTCCAATTTCAAAAAAGTTGTGTTGAATTCCTATGTTTTCTATATCTAAAATATCTTGCCAAATGGATACAAGCTTTTCTTCGACTGTATTCCTTGGCGCCTCATACTCTACTACTCCTGCAACCGAACTTCCATCAGGACTTGGTAAAGCCTTTCGATCCACTTTCCCATTTGTAGTAAGTGGTAGCTTGTCTAGCTGAACAAAAAAAGCAGGAATCATATACTCTGGTAACTCTTTTGTCAAAAACTTTCGAATTTCTTGAACCCTAGTCTCGCCCTTCGATGTTTCGGAAGTAAAGTACGCACATAAATATTGATGATTATTATTATCTTCTCTTGCGATAACAACAGCTTCTTTTACTTCCTTATGTTTTAGAAGTTGACTCTCTATCTCACCCAGTTCAATCCTGAAACCACGAATTTTCACTTGATGGTCAATTCTTCCTAAAAACTCAATATTTCCATCAGGTAACATTCTCACAAGGTCTCCTGTTCGATACATTCTCTCTCCTGGAATGAACGGATTTGGAATGAATTTTTCTGCTGTGAGCTCTGGTCTATTTAAATAACCACGGGCCAAACCTTCTCCGCTGATACAAAGCTCGCCTGGCACTCCCAATGGACAAAGCTCATTAGATTCGTTTAAAATAAAGACTTTTGTATTACATATTGGTTTTCCTATCGGTATATTGTCATAAGAATTTTCTATAATAAAGCTTGTTGTTACTACTGAATTCTCTGTAGGACCATAGTTATTAACAATCTGGTAACTTTTATTTTCAAAATAATTTAGTTTATCTCCACCTGTTAATAATCTTCTTAAAGATGTATTCTCAAGCATTAAAAATTGTTCACATACTTGTGTAGGTAAAAAGCTTATTGAAATCTCTTTTTCAATAAAATATTTGTTTAATTTCGTAATATCTAATTTTAAATTATCATTTATAATATGAATCTCTGAACCCGCTATGATATAAGGAAATACTTCCCAAGCAAATGCATCAAAACTTATACTTGCATAACTAGCATTTTTATCAGTTTCACTTATTTTATTGAAGGAATTATGCCAATTACATAAGTTCACCAATGAATGATGCTCCACCATAACTCCTTTTGGCTTTCCAGTAGAACCAGATGTATAAATGACATAGACTAAATCTTTACTGCTGCTATCAATACGTAAGTTCTCGGTTCCGTATTTAAACAAATGCTCATTATGAATATTAATAATGCTAATATCATCAACTTCTGTACAATCAACTAAATTAATTAATTTATCCTGGGTCAATAATATTTCAGTTTGACTATCTTGAAGTATATATTTAATTCTATCTATAGGATATGTAGGATCAATTGGTAAATACGCACCACCAGCTTTTAGAATTCCCATAATTCCCACAATCACATCAACCGAACGTTCTAATAATATTCCTACTATTTTATCAGAACCAACACCATTTTCTCTTAACGCTCTTGCCAATTGATTAGATTTTTCATTTAACTCCCTATATGTCAATTGCTTATCTTCAAAAACAACTGCAATGCTATCTGGCGTTCGTTCTACTTGTTCTTCAAATAACTTGTGTATTAACTGGTTTTTAGAGAAATCTACATTTGTATCGTTATGTTCATACAATAAAAAGCGCTTTTCTTCTTGTGGGATCATATCTATTTTATTTACACTTATCGAAAGATTTCCTGATATTTCTCTCAGAATATTAATATAATTTTCTGTCATTCTTAATATTGTGTCTCTTTTGAATAATCCAGTACTATATTCGACATTTAACACGATCTCATCGTCATAATCTAAAATATTAAAAGTGATATCGAATTTTGCATTATCTAATTCAAATATAATTGGACTAAGATTTAAAGCACCTTGCTTCTTAGTAAATAATTTAGCGTCTTCCAATACAAACATGGTATCAAATAAAGGGTTTCTATTAGAGTCTCTTTCATAGTCTATACTGCGAATTAGTTCGTCAAACTGATACTCTGAGTTTTCAAATGCTGTAATTGTATTTTCTTTTACCTGTTCCAAAATTTCTTTAAAACTTTTTGTAGCATCTATATTGTTTCTTAAAGCAATAGTGTTAACGAACACACCAAAAATATTTTGTAAATCTTGATGTAACCTACCTGATGCAGCTGTTCCGACAACAATATCAGTTTTTCCAGTATATTTGTGAAGTAATATATGATAAGCGCTAAGCATAAGCATATATAAAGTTGACCCTGTATCCTTAGCTACCCTTCTTATCTGTTCAGATAACTCTTTTTCTATATGAAAGTATGCATTTTCTCCTGCAAAGGTATCAATATTTTCTTTTCTATAATCATAAGGTAATTCTAATTTAGATGGCAGATGACTGTATAAATTCAGCCAATATTGCTCTTGTTTTTTTATAGCATTAGATTGATTATACGTATTATTCCATTCTACATAATCCTTGTATTGTATATTTATCTTAGGTAGATCAAGATTGTTATATAAATCGAGTATTTCATTCATAAATATTCCTTGTGATACCCCATCTGCTATTATGTGATGGAAGTTAACAACCAATATATGCTTCTCTACTCCGATTTTAATTAGTTTAGCTCTCATTAATGATGGTTTATTTAAATCAAAAGGCTTTGTTGATTCCTTACACATTTTGCTAGTTAAATCTCTTAAACCTTCATCATCTGTTACGACTATATCTAAACATTGGTATTCCAAATCAAAATCAACTTTATCATAAACCCTTTGAACTAATTCATTATCTAATACTTCAAATCCTGTTCTCAGGATTTCATGTCTATCTATAAATTTTCTAAATGCTTTTTCAAGTCTATTACATTCGATTTCACCTTCGACAAGTAACGCCATAGGAATATGATATGCTCCTCTATTATTTTCCATCATAGAAAGCATGTACATTCGTTTTTGAGAAGGCGATGTAGCATAATAATCCTTTTTCGATACCCTTTCAATCCTATTTCCCCTATGATTGTCTTGGCTATTTTTCAAATATTGATCTAATACCTTTATAGTGTCATTTTTAAATATTTCTCCTATCGGCACCTCTATATTCATTCTCTTTTTAATTTCAGTAACAATCGATATCGCTTTTAATGAATCTCCGCCTATTTCATAGTAATTAGTATCTATTCCTATGTTTTCTATTTCGAATACATCTTTCCATATATCTAATATTTGGGCTTGAGTTTCATTTTCTGATTCTTCACATGTAGTTGCTGCAACTTCATCTAGTTCATGATTTTTTATTAATTCCCCCAAAATACTCTTATTTACTTTTCCATTTACAGTCAATGGTATTTCATCTATTTTGAAAAATCTTGATGGAATCATATAATTCGGGAGCTGATTTTGCAAATATTGTTTTAGTTCATTTGGGTTTATGTCTTCATCTGAAACTACAAAAGCATACAGGCTTTTCATTTTATTATCGTTTGTATAGTCAATTACTACTGTTTTATTTACACCTTTATATTTGATTATACAATTTTCAATTTCCCCTAATTCTACCCTATATCCCCTTATCTTAACTTGACTGTCTTTTCTTCCTAAAAATTCGACATATCCGTCCTCTTTTAACACGCCATAATCACCGGTTTTGTAAATATATCCTAATTCTTCGTGCAAAATAAATGACATCTTAGTTTTTTCAATATCATTTATATATCCACTTGCTACTCCCACTCCACCAATGTACAATTCTCCCTCTACATCTACGGGACACAATTGCTTGTTTTGATTTAATACATAAATTTTCTGGTTAGCCAACGGCATCCCATATGGTATACTTTTCCAATCTCCCTTAATTTCCTTAATAGGGTAATATATGGACCATATTGACCCCTCAGTTGCTCCACCTAAGCTAATAACTTCCGCATTTTTGAAAGTTTTCTTTATCTTCTGAGGAAGTTCCAGCGGTATCCAGTCCCCACTAAGCAATACAAGCCTTAGACTATCATCCTGTTCACTATCATTATATAAGTCCACTGTCAGTTCCATAATTGCTGGAACTGAGTTCCAAATTGTGATTCCTTCTTTCTTTACAACTTTTTTTAGGTTATATACATCCCTTTGATCATCTATAATTACAAGGGCCGCTCCACAGCTCAATGCACCAAAAACATCATAAACTGACAAATCAAAGCACAGTGAAGAAATCCCCATAATTTTATCATTTTCTGTCACACAGAATTTTTCGTTAATATCTATAATTGTATTTGTTGCTGCACCATGAGTTATTTGAACTCCTTTAGGTTTTCCTGTACTACCAGAAGTAAAAATAACATATGCCATATCTGTTTCATCTACTTTTATATTGACTTCATCACCAGAATATTCCCTAATATTTTCATCTTTATAGGTAGAAGGTGTTATAAAGAACTTACAATTACTTTTCTTTTTTATATATTCTTTTCTTTCTTCAGGATAATCAGGATCAAGCGGTATATATGCTGCTCCAGCCTTTAAGACAGCAAACAAATTTATAATGGTATCTATACATCGCTTACCTATCACACCAATGTAATCACCTTTTCTAACTCCCTTATCCATTAAGTATCTTGCAATTTGATTCGATTTTTCATTTAGTTCTTTATAAGTTATCGAATCATCATGATGAATTACAGCTACCTTATCTGGTACTAGTTTTGCTCGATTCACAAACATTTCATGTAAAGTACACTTATCAAACTTTTTGTTTGTATCATTATAGGTTTCAATAACTTTTATGCTATTGTCACTAAGGTTAATACCTGACACTTGATCATTAAATATAACCTGATTTAATACATTTATATATTGTTCAAACATTGATTTAATAACATTGATCTCAAATAATTGTTCAACGTAATCCCATGTAATATATAAACCTCCATTTAATTCATAAACTTGGTTATCTATATAAACTTGGGATGTTCTTGTACTAAAAAATTTAATTTTTTCAAAATCTATCAAATGATTAAATGAATCATCTGAGTCCTCACTCAATACACTTGTAAATACAATAGGCATTATAGCTTGATTAACCATTCTATGTTTTTTCCCAATAGCTCTTATAAAATCCACACCATCATAATGTCTATGTTCAAGGGCTTCTAACAAGGTATCCTGTACCTTCGCAGCAAATTTCCAAAATGACTCAATACTATCTTTCGCATTAATATCTAATAACATTAGAGTTGTGAAATCCCCAATGATTTTTTTTACGTCTTGATGAAACGGTATCCGATTAAAAACAGTTAAATTTACTGCAAATCGACTCTGATTACTCCAATATGCTAAGACATAAGCATATGCAGCACATAAAACCGATGTAGGGGTAAGATTTTTTTCTCTTGCTTTTTGTTTTAATCTATTCCACGTTTCACGTTCTAAAAATTCCGAACATTTATTGAATGTAGGTTTTTCAATTTCTAATGGGTTGCATTTTAAAGGCAATGCTGGTGCACTTGGGAAATTATCCAATTTATTTAACCAGTACTTCTCATCTTTTTTATATCGATTAGATTGCCTAAATTCATTGGTTGCTAAAACATAGTCTCTAAAATTATACTCCAGCTCAGGCAGCTGCAGACTTGGCTGATTGTAAAACATTTTAAATTCCTTGATTAATATTTTCATGCTACTGTCATCACAAATTAGCGGATCTATATTTAAACAAAAATATTTTTGATTATTGGGTAATATAAATGCTTTTATCTCAAATAATGGCCAAGTACTTGGATCTATGATTTTAGCTATCATTTTTTGTCTTTGTTCCAATATACGTATCATTATATCTTCTTGATTTAAATGCCTTACATCTACTGTGTCTACAGAATAAAGAAGTTCTCCTTCTAAGATTCTTTGTGTTCCATTTTCAAAAACTATTGTTCTTAGTATTGGATGTCTATTAATTAATTTTTGTAATGCACTATTAAACCTATCTATATTAATATCTATTTCAAATTCAACCGTTAAATTTGTAGCTGCTCCACCAATTTCAAAAGCCGGATCTCTACCTATTAAATAGGCTAATTGTATACCTGTAAGTGGGAAAGGTTCATGTAAATTCTTTAAATCTGTAGTTTTTGTAAATTGTCGGTTCTCAATAATTTCTCCCTTGTTCGTTTCGATGTAAGCACTTATTTTCTTTATTGTGGATAATCTAAACAGTTCCTTTAATGGTAAATCAACACTTAACCTATCATTCATTTTAGATAAAAGCTCCATTGCGTTTATCGAATGCCCACCAAGAACTGCAAAACTGTCATTAATACCAACTTTATTTATATTCAAAGTTTCCTGCCACATTAAAACGAGCTGTTTTTCAATCTCACTTCTTGGTTCCTCATATTCAACCTCGGTATTAAAACTTCGATCTGGTTCAGGTAAAGACTTTTTATCTATTTTTCCATTTGCTGTTAACGGCATTTTATCTAACTTAAGAAAATAAGTAGGAATCATATAATCAGGTAACTTTTCACCTAAAAATTTTCTTAATTCTTCAACAGTAACTTCTCCTACTAATGTTAGATATGCACAAATATAATTGCTCTTGTCCTTTTCTTCTCTTGCTACAACTACAGTTTCTTTTACATTTGGATGCTTTAATAACTGACTCTCTATCTCTCCAAGTTCAATCCTAAATCCCCGAACCTTTACTTGATGGTCAATTCTTCCTATAAATTCAATATTCCCATCAGGTAACCACCTTGCCAAATCTCCTGTGCGGTATAAACGCTCTCCTTCTGCAAATGGGTTTTTAACGAATTTCTCTAATGTTAGCTGCTCATTATTTAAGTACCCTTTAGTTAATCCATCACCAGAAATACAAAGTTCTCCAGGTTCACCAATAGGAAGTAAATTTTTCTTTTCATCTACTATGTAAACTGAAGTATTTGCTAACGGTTTACCTATAGGTAGAGTGTCAACATCCTCATCTATTTCATTTATAAAGTAATATGTGGCAAAAACAGTACTTTCCGTTGGTCCGTATACATGAATGAGTTTATCTTTCCCCAGAAATTCTAATGCTTTTCTTGCATGGGAGACAGAAATTCTTTCTCCACCAAATAATATTTTTCTCATATTGATTAAACAATCTATTTTGATATCTACAAGCGCATTAAATAAAGCAGTTGTAATAAACATCACGTTTATGTTTTCTTGCTTAATTATATTTCCAAGCTTATTTATATCCGTGACTGTATCTTTTTCTATAACTACTAATTTCGCCCCATTTAACAGAGCACCATATATATCAAAAATTGATCCATCAAAAGAATAATTCGAAAGCTGCAGAATGGTATCATTATTATTTATTTCTATGTAATTTGTATTTCGAACGACTCTGATAGCACTATAATGCGAAATGATAACTCCCTTTGGTATTCCAGTAGAACCCGATGTATAAATAATATAAGCTGTATCATCAAAACGATTTATATGTTTCAGATTACCTGTACTTAAGTCACTTGAATCTAGCTCGTCCAAATTGATTATTTCTAAATCATATTCGATTTTCTTAATGAATTTCTCTTGAGTCAATAAAATCATGGTATGACTATCCCGTAACATATAATCAATTCTTGCTTTTGGAGTATCAGGATCAATTGGGAGGTAAGCTGCTCCAGATTTTAAAATACCCATTATTCCAATTATCACTTCAAGTGATCTATCAATCATTAATCCTATAATAGCATCTGTATTAACGCCCTTATTCCTTAACATCCTTGCTAATTGATTGGATTTCTCGTTAAGTTGCCTGTATGTGAGTTGTTTATCTTTAAACACAACTGCAATATTCTCAGGTGTTCTCTCCACTTGTTCTTCAAATAGCTGGTTTATGGTCTTATTTCTTGGATATTCGTTTTTTGTGGAATTGAATTTATTTAATATCATATCTTGCTCTGCTACTGTAATCTCATCGTAAGTTCTTGTCCCATCCTTGTTTATTTCACCAGAATTCTTAATAGACATGTTGGATTTCCCCTTTTTTAGTAATTATCCATTACCAAAATTATTTATTATTTTATTACTGTTAAAAATATAGAGAATGAATTAAATAAAAAATTCATCGTTCATAACAAGGTATACAATCCCCCCTATTTAGAAGTTACTAAAAGGAATTCTATAAAAAATTTAACTTACTACGAGAAAAATTTCCTTATTTTCACGCAAAAAACATATGATAAAAATTTATCTAAATAATTAAAATAATCAGATTTTTTTACTGTAATTTAATTAAAGACAAATATTAAAACTCATATCAAGTTACAGATAAGGCTACTACAGCACATAATTAAGAACATGAATAAGTAAGGATAACTATTGGTATATATCTGAGGAATCTAATTTAAAACCTCAGTTAACGTATCATTTATTATTGTTGTAATTTTTTCCACATTGTTATTTATAAAGAAATGATTTCCTTCCAAATTATAAATCTTAAAATTCCCACAAGTATGCTTCTTCCAACCAATTATGCCTTTTAGACTAATTAAATCTTCTGTTCCGTTTAATACAGTAATATCGCATGTGATTTTGTCCGCTTTTTCTTTATATTCATATGTTTCAACTATTTTAAAATCATGTTTTAGTAAAGGAATGAAAAATTCGAACAATTCTTCGTTACGAATTAATTCTTCTGGTGTTCCCCCTAATTCTATAACTCTATTTTTAAACTCGTTATTTGGTAAATTATAAGTTATCTCCTTCTTTTCCCTTTCACTCGGTGCTTTGTATCCAGAAAAAAAGATATGCTTGGGTTTCTTGAATCCCATTCCTATTATTTTATAGTATAATTCATACGCTAATAGGCTCCCCATACTATGTCCATAAATTGCATAATCTTCCTCACCTATTTTATCCCGAATATTATCAAAGATGTCATCTACCGCTTCTTCTAAGCTATTATAAAATGGTTCATTGAATCTTTTCCCTCTTCCCTTTAACAGTACTGGACATAGATTTATAGATGGGGTTAGATAATCACCCCATTTATAATATAACGCTTCGGATCCTCCTGCATAAGGCAAACAAAATAACATCATTAAAATGCACCTCTATCTCATAAAAGTTTGTAGAAATCATTAATAATAATATCTTGGTTAATCACTGTTATATTACTAGAAATTTCTTCATTTAATGAACATACGGCCATTTTGTATTCTAACTCTATATCAAAAATCGCCATTGAATAAGAATTACTTTTTTCTTCATTATCGGAAAGTATACGAACAGCTTTGTGACTATCTATATTAATAGAAAATGATTTTAGTGACATTGATAATCCGCTTCCATAGCATTTAATATAACTCTCTTTCAATGTCCATACCTCATAAAACTTCCTCAATTGATAATTAACATCACCTTTTTGTATATAAGCATATTCACTATCACAGAAAAAACTTTTTGCTATTTCTTCGTATTCAATATGTTTTATTTGTTCAATGTCAATTCCAACAGGGTTATTACTAATTGCACATACTACAAATTCTCCCGAATGTGAAATGTTAAAGTAATAATTCGGATACCCCTTTAAATAAGGTTTTCCATAATGATTTTTCCCCCATACTATTCTTTCATTACCGATTTTAAGCTTTTTATTTGTTAGAGTCCTTACTAGTAATTCACCAATCAAGGTTCTAATTTTATCTTTTTTATTAATAAATTTTTTTATTCTATATCTTTTCTCTTCATCTATCCACGAACAAATTTTTTCTAATTTGCGATCATTTATATCTTTAATTTTGGTAACAAAAATTTCCATAAAACCCCTCACAAATCCTAGTTAAATTAATTGATCAACTACAATTATTCGAGCGTTATGCTAACTGATTTTTCTACTTTCATTAATCGTGGAATGCTAATCATGTAAAAAACTCCTACAAATATTAAACATCCGCCAACTATCCAAAAAAGAGTTTCAACTGCAAGAATACCTGGGTAAAATCCAGCAATAAAAAGTAAGGTTAGTGACTGTGAGAGCATCATCAAAGGATTAATACACCCGTGTACTCTTCCCATCATTTTGGGATTTACTATTTTCGGAATCCAACCTCCAATTGCTACATTAATCATCGGAAGTGCTAGGGCAACTATGCCCGTACAAATAACATACAGCCAAACTGTATTGACTAATGAGCTCAAAATAGTCGCTCCTCCTCCAATAAACAAAGCTAAAATTAGTAAATGATAAAGCTTTATTTTTTGAGAAAGTATAGATGCTATAACACTACCAAGTAAAATCCCGATACCAAAGACTATACTTAATATAATTGAAACTTCTTCATAGTTTCTTGGGGCTAGTTTGTATTTTAAAATAAATACCTGCATCACTGAGAGCCCTCCATTTAAAATTCCGAAAACTATAAATCCGGAGATAAGTGTAAGTAACAAGTTGTGGTTCAAAATATAACGTATTCCCTTCACAAAATCCTTCATTACAATTGAAATGTTCAAATCCTTGATATTATGCTTTCCATTTGGCATACGAATTTCTTCTGACATTCTACAAGATTTTATTAGAAGAGCACTAATAAAAAAACTAATTGCATCAATTAAGATTGCACCATAAATACCGATTACCCAATAACAATAAATCCCGATACCACTACCAAAAAGCATAAACAAACTTGTAACCATCTGATTCAAACCAACTGCAGTAGCATAGTCATCTCTTGTTAAAACACCTTGTACAAGGGATGATTGCGCGGGTGTAAAAAAGCTCTTTACCATACTTCTTAAAAATAACAGCGCAAATGCTGCTGGCATCCAGTTTAGAAAAAGAGACCATAATAATAAAAGCGATAATATAGAACAGATCCAATCACAATTTTGAGCTATTTTTTGTCGATCAATCCTATCAGTAACTACACCAACAAGAAAAAATACTACTAATGTGGGCAAAGACAACATCAACTCCGTAATAGTAGCATATGCAGGTTGGTGCGAAAAACGATTTAAAAAATAAAACATAAGTGCAGTTAAACCAATTGTACTACCCATTTGTGAAGTAAAAGATGCAAAAAATAGCCTCGAGTAATTCCCATTTTGAAATATAACTAAAATTTTCTTCATAAGGACTCCCCATTTAATTTGACTTAATTCTAATTATTCAGAATTTAATACCTTTGCTATGTTTGAAACGTATAATATCTAAATCCCTAACGTTCATCGCAGTTCCTTTGGTTAGAGCCTAACACACTGCTTTAAGATATAATTTGCCATTAGGATTTCTATCGCGGATTACACGTCAAAATGTACATTACCACTCATTAAATTGTATAGTTTTTCATTCTGATATTAATAATCCAAACATAACTATCCAAAAGCATCCTCCTTTTGATATGCAGTTTATTTCCTCTAACTTTCCACGCTACATTCTAATACTACCTTATATTGTAATCAAAATAATAAACGAATTATTTTCTCAAGTTGTCAAAATCACTAATAAATCATATTTATTAGTGATTTTGACAACTTGATTTCTCCTCTAAAAACGTAATATTACTGTAAATTGTTTTCCAAAAAATAATTATGTATATCTACAATTATTACAACAAGGAATGAACACCAATGTTATCCTATCCCTTATAACTGTTTTAACTTAAGTATGAAATTCATTTTTGAAGTGAAAATGATGTGGGGTGTGTCTATGAGGTTTAGTCTTCCAAAAAAAATTGTAATGAGTAAATTCTTACCAAGAAAACGTTATTCGTATTGATGATACATATATAAACCATATTTTCACTCAGTCATTCTAGGACAATTGAAGTGGCTTAAACTTGCCACTTCAATTGTCGTAGTAAATGTTTCATCTTTATCTAACATCAAATTAACACTATAAGCAAAAAGCTACTTATAATTCAGATGTTTTTCCTTAAAAATTTTTTGATTTATCTTTTGCAGGTAAAATGTAGTTTTCCCCTTTTTCATATATAGAAAGTATTCTTTTCAAGAAAGTAACTTTTGGTACTAACCAATAAGCAATTATCGCTGAAACAATCCCTAATATAGCACCTGTTATAACATCGAAAGGATAATGAACTCCTACCCAGATACGAGAAATGGCTACACAGAATGCAAGTGTAATCCATAGCCAACCAATCTTTTTATGAACAAGCCAAAATGAAAAACAAATTGAAAAGAATAAAATTGGATGGCTCAATTGGAAATTAATTATCAACAGCATGCTTCTTACCAATTTATTTAACATTGGGTAACTCTGCAAATGGTTGATAGTTTGAATGAAACTTTCCTGCTATTTTCCCGATAACCTCAGCAATCACAAAAGCAATCATCGCTTGAACAACCATCATTCGATTTTGGTTAGATCGATTAAACCAATACACTACAATAATTAAAGCTAAGAAATATACCATATATTCTGCCACGAACGTCATAGTAGAATTGAGAAATGGGTACTGTTTACCTAAATCGTTAACGGCTCGAAAAGCATCAATATTGAATTGAGAAAAAGACATTTTTGCAAACTCCTCCTTACCATATATAAATCAAACGCTAATTATAATTTTTTAATCTACTTTTTGTTACTACCTAATAGTTTTAGATGGTCCCATTTTATTTTTCTTAATGAATATCTACCTTTTTAAAATATGAAATCAATAATACTAATCCAATAATAGATGTTCCGAATATACCTATATAGGAGTACTCGGGAGGATAAGTGGGCTGAAGCGTATTTCTTGAGATATCACCTGCTGCTGCCCATGGAAACAATCCTCTATGTTCTGAATTTGCTGTCATTAAATTAATCATGGTTATTACAACTGTAAATACAATGGTCGGTACGTAATTCTTAAGTACAATTGTTAAAAGTATGATTGGTGTTGATAAAATAAAAAGCAATAATCCACCTATCAAAAACTGTACAAAAGATTCCCTTATTAAGGATGAACTTAGTCCATCAAATTGAAATATTATCCCTAATAATAATGTTAATCCCCATGCTACAAAAGTTAACATCATAATCCACGAAAATAGAAGTAGGAATTTACTTATAAGAAAATTCATACGTGATACAGGTATAGTTAATAAATTCTTTAATGTATCTTCTGTATATTCCCGAATAAATAGGTAGGCGGTTACTACCCCATATAGTGGTACTCCTATTATTAGAACAGTATATAAATTTACTTCACCAAACAATTGACTAAATACAATAGTAGGAGTAGGATGTTTAGTTTTTAAGCTTACAAATGATGCTACTACTACCATAAAAGGTACTACCGATGCACCGAGAATACTAATTAAGAACATATGGGATCGTTTTAGCTTTAATAATTCTGTATATAACAGATTAACCAATTGTTCCACCTCCAACTAATTTTGTGAAGTAATCTTCTAATCTGTCTTCACTCATCAAGATTTTCAAAACCTGAATATCATTTTGTACAAATATTTTATTAATATCTCCTTGTTGCCCAAGTTTAGAATACACGCGAATAATCCCCTCATTATGAACTTCATAATCAAAAATACCAAAGTTTTTCTCTAAGATTTTTGTAGCTTTATTGTCATTCGATACTTGAAACTCAATATATTTGCGATTCTTTTTTCTAAGGCTGTTAAATTCGATTTCCTCTAAGAGCTTACCTTCATGAATGATCCCCATATGATCTACTAACTGTTCTATTTCCGATAAAATGTGGCTGGATATTAATAAAGTAATTTTTCTTTCTTTAGCCAAATTTTGTATCAATCTTCTAATTTCCTTAATTCCTATTGGATCCAAACCATTAGTAGGCTCATCTAATATTAATAATTCTGGGTAATGAAGAAGAGATCTAGCAATCCCTAATCTTTGCTTCATCCCTAAAGAATATTTGCCCACAAGCTTTTTAGTTTCATGTTGCAATCCCACGATTTCTAACGCTTCATCAATTGCATTTTTTTTGTGTATCCCAATAATTTTCGCATTAATTAGTAGATTTTCCCGTGCTGTAAGATTCTCATAAAATCCAGGAACTTCAACAATAGACCCAATTCTTTTAAGGATTTCTTTTTGATTTTTTAATAAATCTTCTCCAAATATTTCAATCTTTCCATGGGTGGGCTTTATCAATCCTAATAACATTCTAATTGTAGTCGTCTTCCCTGCACCATTTCGACCTAAAAAGCCGTAAATTTCTCCTTGATTTACGGTTATATTAAGATTATCCACTGATTTCTGATTGCCATAAATCTTTGTTAAATTTGTAGTCTTTATTATTGCGCTCATGTAAGAACACCAACTTTCTTGTATGCTTATGTTTTTAGTATAGAAAGCAAATTTTAAACCGGGCTTAACTATTTCTTAACTATTTCTTAATTATGAAATTAACTATTCATCATTAACTCCATCTTGCTCCCTTGTACAATAAAGATAACCCCACTCTCCTTTGACTTTGATATAAGTCTCATCTAGATGCTAAGTATAGTATGTAAATTTGTTTTTCTTTTTCCAAATCTGATTAACATCAGGGTATGTTACAATTACTTGACCTTTATGTAATAAGTCTTCAAACACTACTATTTCTCTTTCTTGCTGTTTAGTACCAACGAAAGTAATGGCTAGCTTTACAAAACCTTTTTTCTTTTTCAATAAACTTAATCTCAACAGTTACTTCTTTACCCTCAATTAATAATTGAGGGTAATTAGTATACAATTGATAAAAGAAAAAAGAAAACGTGAAATTCAAAATTTAATGGATAAACTATTTGAATATTAATTCTTCAAACGAGAAGAGCCCTCCAAATAGGACGGCCCTTCTTTATTTCACATACAAATAGGCTTACTTACAGTAATTTTTTTGTATAGGACTTTTTCTTAACACATATACTATTTTTGAACCTGTTTACCAATACGCGTCCTGTTGGTATCTTAAATTCCTCTTAAAAAGAGCTGCAGATACGACTGCATGCCCTTTTATTTACGTTACTGCTCTAATATTCAATTAAAAACTAAAAATGTAATATTACATATTTTTTCTGTTCAGATTATGTTAGGATTTACTTCGTAGTCGAATTATGGTTTTTGTATCAAATTCAGCAATATGTGAACTATTTACCTAAAGTAAAGATACCCAAAAGGTGTCTTTTCTTCTTTTAATCTAAAAAACATTTTTTCTTTTCAGTAGATTCAATTATCCCTCTAACCTAAACCCTCACTAATTAAAGGCAATTTAATCATGGTACTCAAGAGTTTTCATCCATTTCAATATACCTATAGCTTAATTTAAAATCACATTTCCAGCACTATATTTGCTTTCCTACAGATTTTCTGTCTTGTTCTTAATTCTGTCAAAATCCTCATGTAGCTATACAAAGAATATATGCTACTATGATATTAAGAAACTATGCGTTCCCTTAACCCTGTATCCGGCCCTGTATTTATTACAGGGTCTTTGTTTATTTTATTTACTTTTATTGGCTTATAAGAGTTAATACACAACCAATTTCAATTAAAACCGTTTAAATGTTAGTTAGAATTTGAAATAATATATCTATTAACTTTTTTAACAAATGTAATCTAATATTAAATTTCTAAATCTATACTGTACTATACACCAGTTAACACTATATAAATAGTATTAACTATCTTAATTGAATATTAGTAATAGTAAGTATAAACATTATCAATTTACTACATCTTACATTTATGTAAAAATAAATACATGTTAAGCTTTTTCAAAATCTTTCCCCTAATAAAGATTTGAAGTAGCATTTCATGATTCTCCTTACTGTTAATATGCCTTGAAAAAGAACCCTATAGGGTTCTTTTTCTTCTCATTATAACCTCAGTAAGTCCATGCAAAAAGGACTGCTAATTATTTGCAGCCCTTTTACACGTTAATATACACTTGTATTACATGCTTAAAACTTTATTGTATTAGGTATTTATACCAACTAAACATGCCATTATCATTTAGATATATAACACTTCAAAGTTTAGAAGTATACAATAACAAATCTTTCCCAGCTTCCAGCTACATAACTAGTAGCTGTTAATTCTCTACCACCATTTGCTGATATATATCTACCATTACTTAGTGCTTGTAATACATATATCCTATTGTCTCCACCATTATATAAGATAAACTTTTCCCATGCACCAATTGATGTACGATCTGCTACTACTCTACCATTTGGCTCAAACAAAACATACTTCCCATTACTTTTAGTTTTTAAAGCGTACGTATATAATTCCCCAGTCCGAATTAATTCGAATTTCTCCCATTCATTAACTGCATTACGATTTGCTATTATATTTCCCGAAGGCTCAGCCGAAACATATTGTAAATTTGCTGCCTGTATAGCAACTGTCCAACTTCCATTTTACTTTAAAGGTTTAAACAATTGTGACCACATTTGTTTAAACCTCCACAATTTTTTCTAAGCTATTCTCTAAAAATCTTATTTTTCGTTGTAAATAAACCTGATTGGTACTCTTTATGCAAAAGAAAAGATGGAACCTTTAATTCAACTCCACCTTTTTTCGAAATAAAAAGCATCTAATTCTATTTGAATTAGATGCTTACATTTAGTCCTTAAACCTAATATTCTAAACTATTTACGCGTTTGTAAATCTTTTTTTATTACATCCCAGAGTGAATTATCTTGACGCATCGGTTTACCCTCTTCATCCCATTTTATTTTTTCTGTTCCCAATTCATAATTCATCCCTGTCCATGTGTCTTCACGGAATGCATAGAATGATTTATGCCATCCTTTTTGGTTAAAGATAGAAATAAGATCTTGCATGTATTGAGTAGCACCTGGAACAGTACGGTTAATTCCAAACTCCTCTGCAATAATTCGATTAGATGGTACATGATTTTTCTTAGACCATTGTTGAATTGGCTTCAAAAACTTCTCTAATCCCTGTCTATTCCACATTACAGGTTTCTCTAAATCCCCTACTTTTACTAATCCTGGATATTGATATTCCTTGTTTTGTTTTTCACCTTGGCTCGTTAATTCATATGGTTCATACATATGAAATGCATATAGTGTTTTTTTATCCTCTACTGGTTTTAAATATTTAAAGGCCCATGGAGTAGCATATAAACCTGAATCTAAAATAATCGGTGTTTCTTTGTCCACTTCACGAATGGAGTTAATCACCTTTTCATAAAATCTGTTTAAATCAGCTGTCGTTCCTTTTACTTTTGCATACCATTTCTCGTAATCTTCCGTCCAAAAATCATTATATCTATTATTTTTAGCTGTTTCTGGATGTGGTTCATTTATAATATTATAACCAACCACCGCGGGGTGATCTTTTAGTTCCAGAGCGAGGTCCTTCAAAAATTGACTTGCTTGTTCTTGATACTTCTCTTCTTCCCATATTCTGTCGTCATTCTTATTATTATTAAATTGACGCCATCGATCACCAGGTAAGGATAACATTGTAAGAACGACTTTCATTCCTTGTGATTGTGCGGCATCTAAATCCGCCTTTAATTTTTCTAGATCTTCCTTTACTAATCCCCGATAGTTATCTGCATTACCTATCAGAAAATCCTTTCCAGAAGTATCTGGTTTATCCTCAAATAGAAAATCTTTATCTTTTGCCCATTTATCAGGTGCTAAACGTACATATTCAATATTAGCTTCTTTTGCACTTTTATAGTTTTCAGGTAATGACGTACTATTCATGAAATTAGTACCCTTTCTTTTCGAATCCCAAAAACTAATTTTTGAATCGCCCTTGTGGTATGTATCAGCTCTTACATTCATTTCCTGTACTCCAAAACTCATCATGCCTAATAACGCAACAATTGGCAAAACTTTTTTCACAACTTTTCCTTCTTTCTCTTTATATTTAACACACATAACATACCTTTGTTTTGTTACAGGAATATGGCAATTTTCCAAAAATACCTTTTTAAATTTATACATTGGTAGTTCATTTATAAAAAAAGAAAGAGATAATTAGAACGTTGCTTCATTTTAAAAGAAACAAAAAAGGAATCCTTTACGGATTCCTTTTTGCAATGCACTCTTTTTCAAATGGTACATTTTGCACCTACTTTTAGTATAACTTATAATTCCTATAAAATAAATAAGATTAACTGAAATTTACTTCAAATTGTGATAAAAAACATAATTAAGAAGCGCAGATAACTAAATATCATCCCTTTTATTAAATAAAAAAGATTAAATAATTCCTCCTCCAAACTAGGACCCTTTTACACTTTTTACAAATATTGTTATAATTAGATAAACTAAAGCATTATCCCATTAACAAAGAGAATCCATAATTGAAGTCCTTTTGTTAATTAGCTATTAAAAATGATAGCATGTGATTATTGTATAATTTCTTCCTTTTTTAGATCTGCATATTCTTCTACGAAATCCCATAAACCTTGCTTTTCGAAGTAAGAAATACTTTTTTCACTTCTTCTAAGAGTTTAATTGCTTCATCTTCATTAAGAGAACGTAAAATATTGAAATGATATACTCTTCATTTCCTAATTCCATACAAACTGCTAATCCTTTTTCAATAAGTTCTTTTACAATATTTGTTTTTCTTAGCTTATAGTGTTCACGCGCTTGTAAGAACAATGCTTTAAAATGGGCAATATTCTTCTCTGTCACTTCTGATAAATGACGAATTGCTAATTTAGATAAATTTTGAGTTGCATATAATAGTCCTAGATTATGCCTTACTATTAAAATCAATTTTTCTTCATTATGTTTTTGCAAAAGGTCAATGGAACGATTGAAATGTTCTTCCGCTTTTTCAAATTGCTTTAAGAATATACGAGCTGTCCCTAATGCGGTTTCACAAGAAGCAACTTTCACCTCATATCGCATTAGCCCTAAATACAAGGAATATAGATACTTATTTTACTTTCAAAGGCTGAAACCTTGCTGCATAACTACTGAAAATAAAATGAAAAGACGTTCAAATCCATATGGATAGATCGTCTTTTCACTTTATTTCATACATATACTGATTTTTCACTTATTCATTTTGTATTGTACTTAAAAAACCAATAAATTCATCTTCATTTACAGGTTTACTGTAGTAATAGCCCTGAATTAGATAACATGCAGTACGTTGTAACACTGTTAATTGTTCCTTCGTTTCTACCCCTTCTGCTATCACTTTCATGTTTAAAGTATGAGCAAGTGAAATAATGGTTTGTATAATTTCATCTCCATCAGTAGAAGTTCCAATCCTATTAACAAATTCTCTTGGAATTTTCAAAGTATCAATTGGATAAAGAGGCAGATACGCTAATGAAGAATAACCTGTACCAAAATCGTCAATTGATAAATGTACACCATATGATTTTAATGCTTTTAACTTCGATAAGGTTTCCTTTTCATCTACCATTGCTATTCGCTCTGTTAATTCCAAATCAATCGAATTAGTAGGTACTCCTATCTCTTCTATGGTAGATATAATGGTTTGAACAAAATCTTTCTGTTCAAACTCTATAGCTGATAAATTTATCCCCATCTTTAGATTTGAAAAGCCCGCAGAATGCCATTCTTTCAGTTGTTGACACGCTTTCTGTAACGTCCACTTCCCAATTGAAATAATCTGCGCCGTTTCTTCTGCGATAGGTATAAACTCAAAAGGAGAAATCAGCCCAAGCTCTGGATGTTGCCAACGTATTAAAGCCTCTGCACCAATAACCTTACCTGCCTTACTATCAATTTGTGGTTGATACAATAAAAACAACTCATTATTTTCAATTGCATTTGGTAAATCCTGTTCTAATCGTAATCGACGAGTTACTTTTTGAGATAATGTCTCGTCATACATACAAACAGCATTGTTACCTTTTTCCTTTGCGCTATACATAGCGATATCAGCGTGTTGTAAAAGTGTAGTAGTATTTATTCCTCCAAATGGATACACTGCTATTCCTATACTAAGAGATAAGTAAAAACTATGCTGATTTACTACAAATGGTTCTTCAGTTATACGAAATAGAGTTTTACACAAATCCAATAACTGTCGCTCTGTTTGGTTATGGATAATGATTGCAAACTCATCACCACCTATTCTTGCTAGAGGAATAGTCGGTGACAGACATGTCCTAAAACGTTTGGCAACTTCTTTTAAAACCTTGTCACCAATCGAATGACCCAATGTATCATTAATAGTCTTAAAGCGATTTAAATCAATATACAGGAGCCCAAACTTATCCTGTGTTTTTTGTGCACGCTTAATAGATCTATCTAATTCTTGTTGGAAGAATATACGATTTCCAATCTCCGTCACCGTATCATGGAATGCAAGGTAATTTATCTCTTCCTGTTGTTGTTTCATCCTTGTTATGTCTTTTACCATTACATAGCTCCCAAAGGTTTGTCCTTCTATCATAATAGGAACTATAGTGACATACCAAAAGAGTATATCCTTCTCATTGTTATTTTTCACACGTAACTGTAGTGAAGATGAACTACATCGTTTCCCTTTCTTTATAGCTGCTTCCAATTCAGATTTATCTTCATCTAAAAAAATAGAGAAGCACTCTTTCCCTATCAATGCAGCACTTTCTTTTCCTAATAACATACTTCCAGCCTGGTTTATATTTAATACGATACCGTTTGAATCAATCGTTAAAATAGGATCCGGATGATACTCATATAATGACTTAAACCTTTCTTGATTTTTTACCAAATCATTAGATTTGTTTATTAAATCCCTTGTTCTTTGAGATATTGTTTGTTCTAATTGGTTATTAAACACTTTTAATGTTTCAGTTAAATCTTTGTTTTGCATTCGTACGATTGTATGACGAATCAGTACAAATACAAAGGCAATACAATTTCCCGTAATCAATGTAGCTGAAGAAGTTTGCTCTTTCAAAGTAAAGCCAATTAAGACTGCAACTGCAAGATAAGGGAATATACCAAGAAGTTTCTCTCCAAATGTCGGATTAATAATAAAATAATTTCTTTTAGAAGAAGTATTCTTTGGGATTGTAGCAGCAATAGCGATAAATAATAGGAAAACTCTATACAAACACCTTAAAAATATAACTGAACGCTCTGACAAATCACCTTGTAAGTAAAAATACAAATAGTCCGTAATAGCCAATCCAGTTAATACTAGGATAAAAATAAACAATTTACTTTTTGCATTGAAAATAGCAGGTCGAAAGATCAGTGTAACTCCAAGTAATAGAAGCAATAAATCTATAATTGGAAAAATAAATGAGAGAAAAACATCTCCAATTGATAAGAATAAAATATTTGCAGATGGTTTATTAAATAGGTACCACTCTAATGTAAAAATAGCAGTAACAACAATGCATAAATCACAAAGTAAATACGCTTTCTCCCATTTGTTACATTCCATCATAATTTTATAAAAGAACGCAAAAAGAAAGAAGAATAAGAAAAACAGTAGAAATACATCAGAAATATTAAAATTTTGTATTGGTAATTCTACATTAAGTACTTGAAAAGCGGATATGAAATTTCCTATCAAAAAACACCCTATTGCAATAGTAATGCAAACCCAGAATACTCCTAACTTAATTTTTTGGGATAATATAGAATACAGTAATGAGATAAATACAGTAGTTTCAACGACTAAAGATGATAGTCGGATATTAAAATCTGATACGAAATAAAGACTTGGAAAAACAAATATACATATAAAGCAAAAGCTTATATAAGCTATTAAAGCCAATATCAATACATAAAATTGCACATATGCATGCTTACGCAATGGACTCACCTTCTTGAGTTTTTTCTATACTTTTATTAAAAAATGTCTTGATAGTGGCACAACTCCTAGTAAATTTAAATGTGTGCTACCTATTATCCATATTATGACCTTTTTAAAAGATTTCTTTCTACATACAACAGTCTTGTTAACTTTTTGTAGATGTTTACAATTATTAATACTGAGGATTCTAAAAAGGATAAGCTGAAAAATGTAGTTTTTTAAGTATTTGCGCATCGTAAATTTGGCGGGTACAACTTATCTACTCTTTACATATGAGATAGAATCTACTCCTCTATTGGATTATAGTTAGTTGCTATCTGTCACACTTAAAAAGGAATGAAAATATACTATCGTTAAAATAGAAATTCAAATTAATTTACGAAACCAACTGTAACTATTATAGTTACACAAAAAGTTGATGTCAATTTCATATCCTCCCTTTTTAACGGACAAAAGACATGACCTATTGAACAAAAATGTGATGTTTATAAAAAGGGCGGTAAAGTTTTATCTCCTTACTCAAAGAATTATAAATGATTTAGAATTAGATGAAATTGAAGCTAATATTGCATCTCCCTAAAAAGAATGTTACTCTAAAAATAGAATTATGAAAGGAATGATGGATGAATAATGATTAACTAATTTATATTTTAAGTTGAATTTTATAACTTCAAACTACAAAATATAGGGTTAGTCTATCCATTTTTAAAATTCAGTTCATACTTTATTTGTCATGATTCAAATGATTAATAAGTACTTATTAAGTATAGACGAAAGACTAATCCTTCCGATTACAAATTGGGGGATTTTTTTATTCCCGTTTGTCTTAGTTGAAACTTACTAATTGTTAAATGTACTTCACAAATAAAGGAGCGAGAAAAATGAGTACTTCAGATACTATTGTTACACATGTAATGCTCTATATAAGTCGTTAATATCCATCAAACTTATATAGAGGAATTAAAAAATGGATGGATGTTCCGACTTTATATGAAACGTTTCGATATATAAAGGAGGAATTATTATGTCAATGATAAAGGTCCAAGACTTAACTTTTTCATACCCAGGTAGCTTTGATAATATTTTTGAAAGTGTAAACTTCCAAATAGATACGGATTGGAAGCTAGGATTTATTGGTAGAAACGGACGAGGTAAAACGACATTCTTTAATTTATTGTTAGGGAATTATGAGTATAGCGGGAAAATCCTTGCTTCAGTAGAATTCAATTACTTCCCCTACTCTGTTTCAGATAAGAACAAATTCACTCATGAAATCCTTGAAGAAATTTGTCCCCAAGCTGCAGATTGGGAACTTCTACGTGAGATATCCTATTTAAATGTTGATGCTGAGGTCATGTACAGACCATTTAAAACATTATCAAATGGGGAACAAACAAAAGTGTTGCTTGCTGCACTGTTTTTAAATGCGGGTCAATTTCTATTAATTGATGAACCAACAAATCACTTAGATACAGATGCACGAAAGATAGTCTCCGATTATCTAAGGAAGAAAAAAGGATTTATTTTAATTTCACATGACAGAATCTTTTTAGATGGGTGCGTTGACCATATCCTATCTATTAATAGAGCAAATATTGAAGTTCAAAGTGGTAACTATTCTTCTTGGAAGTTAAATTTTGATAGACAGCAAGAACACGAGAAGGCTACAAATGAGCGTCTACAAAAAGACATAGGGCGATTAAAACAGTCTTCCAAACGTTCAGCAAGTTGGTCTAATGACGTGGAAGCTTCAAAAAATGGAACGAGGAATTCAGGCTCTAAGTTGGATAAGGGGTTTGTAGGACATAAAGCAGCCAAGATGATGAAAAGAGCAAAAAACCTTGAATCAAGGCAACAAAAAGCTATTGAGGAAAAATCAAAATTACTAAAAAATGTGGAAAAAACTGAGTCATTAAAATTGGAACAATTGCAATTTAAATCAAATGAATTGGTTACTTTAGTTGACGTGTCCGTTAAGTACAATGATCAAATTGTGAATGAGCCGATTAGCTTCATAGTTGAACAAGGTGACCGAATTGTACTTGATGGAACGAATGGGAGCGGAAAAAGTAGTATCCTAAAACTAATTCTAGGACATCCGATACAGCATACAGGCTTAGTTAATTTAGGTACAGGACTCATCATTTCCTATGTCGAACAAGATACTTCTCATTTGAAGGGATCGCTATCAGGCTTTATTGAAGAGCACAAGATTGATGAAACCTTATTTAAGTCCATCCTAAGTAAGATGGACTTTGACCGAATTCAATTTGAAAAAGATATATCTCATTATTCTGGTGGACAAAAGAAAAAACTGCTTATCGCTAAAAGTTTATGTGAAAAAGCTCATATATATATATGGGACGAACCACTAAATTTTATAGATATCTATTCCCGTATGCAGATTGAAGAACTTATTCAACAATTTAATCCCACAATGGTTATTGTTGAGCATGATAAAATATTTCAACAAACAGTTGCAACGAAAACTATATCTATGTAGCTCAAAACGAATACTTGAAAATATAATCATTAACTTGAGTCCTTGAATTATAAAAACTTTAATGAATTGATTAAAAAAGCCTAATTTCTCTACAATACATTGAGAAATTAGGCTTTAAATAGTAATAATAGAATTCATAAACACTGAATAATTTACACATTAGGTTTATCTGTTAATGCAGTAACAATCCTGTCCACTAAGTCTTCGGGTAATCCATATTCCTTATTAACTACAGCCTGTATACTAGCAAAAGAACTTTCATTGTATTTTGATTGCCTTTTTCCTCTACTATCTTTCTCTTTATTTATGAAGTTTTCACGAGATTCATAGTTCATCTTATCTGGTTCTTTAGCAATAGATTGATTGGTGTAAATTATAAAGATACCTAACATCATAATTACACAAATGAAAATCCCTACTAATTTAAGTCTCATTATTCATTTCCTTCCTGCAACTCTTACTGTTTCTCGTTCATAATATCTCAACCATATCAAATTCATATTAATTTGAAGTAAAATTTTGTTCTTAACATATTTCTTAATAGAAAGACTGTATATCCTTCTATTTGTTTGACATCATTAAGATGCTCACAAATAGAAATAAATTCTATTCCTATATATAGATAAATAATCTAAAAATTTATATAATAAGATCAGAAGTATAGCATATTATTATTATTGAAAGGTCTTGGTATAATGCTAGGCATTAATGTAAAAAAAACAAATGAAGAGTTAATTATTTCATGGCAATTGGCGGAGATTATAATTCCATTACGTGATGTGATTGAGGTTACCGAAGATGCTACCTATGCTGGTGTTGAAGAAGTAGATGTAATATGTATTGGAACAGCTTATGGGACAACAGACCGTATTTTAATTAAAACAGTAAAACAAAATTATGTATTGTTTACTACAAATAAAGTTGCTATTTTAAATGCCATTCACGCTTAAATATAGGAGTCTTCTTGGCTAAAATGATAAAAATAAGCACATCTTGTTATAAAAACAGATGTGCTTATTTTTTAATTTCTATGCATTTTTACGTTTTAAGAAAATCACTCCACCAACAATTAATAGTAATGCTCCTGCAACCATAGAGATCCAACTTGTAAGATTAGTACCTGTTTGTGGTAACCATCCAATTTTAGATTGAATTTCTTTCTTAAGTTGTGGTTGTTCTTTTACTTGCTCGTTAGGTTGCTCTGGTGTTGGCGTATTTTTATCTGAATTTGGTTGTTCTGGTTTAGGTTGTTCCGGCTTTACCTCTTTAAATTTCACTGTTTGCCCCTTATCTTCAATTTCAGCGTGAATAGCTACTAATATATTATCTTGATACAGTTCTTCAAATACTACTACTTCTTTACCTTGTAGTTCAGAAGCATTTAATATGAAGTCTAATGTGATAGAACCATTCTTCTCTTTAGCAGTAAACTTAGATTCTACTGTTACTTCTTTACCATCAACTAATAATGGTTTGTTTGTTGCTTTATCCATTAGTTTGCCTTTCACAACGTACTCTTTACCCACGATTAAGTCTTTGTATTCCACTTTATCTTGGATTGTTACAGATTTAGAAACGTCTAACTCTTTAGAACCATCAGCTTTGTTTGTAGCTGTCGTTTTAATGGACGGTTCTACAAATCGAACTGTTTGACCTACATCGTTAATGTCAGCGTGAGTTGCAATTACTTGACCTTCATGTAATAAGTCTTCAAACACGACTACTTCTCTTCCTTGCTGTTCAGCACCAGCGAAAGTAAAGTCTAATGTTACAAAACCGTTCTTTTCTTTTGCAGTAAACTTAGTCTCAGCTGTTACTTCTTTACCATCAATTAATAATGGTTTGTTAATAGCTTTGTTCATTAGTTTACCTTTTACAGTGTACTCTTTACCTACAACTAAGTTAGTATACTCTACTTTGTCTTGAATAGTGATAGAATCCTTTGAATGAATCTCTTTTCCACCATCAGCTTTGTTTGTAGCTGTCGTTTTTATTGATGGCTTAACGAACTTAACTGTTTGACCTTTATCATTGATATCAGCATGTGTCGTAACAACTTTTCCGTCTTTCAGTAACTCTTCGAATACTACTACTTCTTTTTCTTCTAAACCAGTTGCATCAAATGTAAAGTCTAATGTAATAGAACCATTTGCTTCTTTTGGTGTAAACTTCGTTTCAGCTGTTACTTCTTTACCATTTACAACTAATGGTTTATTAGTCTCTTTATTCATTAATTTACCTTTTAAAGTGTACTCTTTACCTACTTGTAGATCTTTGTATTCCACTTTATCTTGGATTGTTACAGACTTAGACGTGTGCATTTCTTTTGTACCATCTGTTTTATCAGTAGCTGTTGTTTTTATTGAAGGAATCTTTTCATCTTTGACAATGTGTTTAATGATTTGACCATTCTCTTTAATTTCAAAAGAGAACGTTTCTTCATTTAATACATAGCCTTTTGGTGCAATAGTTTCGTTATATGTGTATTTTCCAAATGGTAATTTTTCAAATTTAGCGATTCCTTTATCGTCTGTTTTTCCTTTTACTACTTCTTTTCCTACTTCGTTATAAATCGTAAATTCTGCATTTGGAAGCTTGTTATTTCCATCAGCCACATCTACCTTTGTAATTTCTAGATCACCTTTGATAAGATGATTAACTGCCAATAACTCAATAATCTTCCCATGTTCTTTTATTTCGAACACGATTTGTTCTTTAACAAGAACGTAACCGTTTGGAGAAGCCTTTTCTACAAATGAATATTTACCATACGCTAAATCTTTGACGTTAATCTCGCCATTTTTATCTGTCTTATATTTCCCAACTACTTTTCCACTTTCATCTTTCAATTCAAATACTGCACCTTCTAATTTTTTACTAATATCTTCATTATCTACTTTTAGTAATTTTACACTACCTTTCACTTCGGTATTTTCCACTGTAAAAGTAAGTGTTTTATTGTGCTCTTTAATTTCAAAAGGATACTTTGTTTTATTTCCAACATATCCATTAGGTGTTTTTGTCTCTAAGAAATAATATTTACCATACGTAAGACCTTCAACGTTTGCAATTCCATTTTCTTTTGTTACTACTTTTTTCACTTCTTTTCCATCTTCAGTGAAGACTGTGAATTCAACATTTGGTAAAATCTTTCCTGAATCACTAAGCTTTTTAATTTCGATGTTACCTTTTACTTTGTTATTTACTATTTGGACAGCTCCTGTTTCTCCTGTCTTAACTTCAATAGTTTGTGGTTTATCATCTGAAACATAGCCTGTTGGTGCTTTAATTTCTTTTAATGTGTAAGTACCAATTGGTAAGTTGTTTAATTCTGCCATACCATCAGCACCAGTCGTGATTTTTCCGACTGATTCATTATTTGTATTAAAGACCTCAAATACTGCACCAGCTAAAACTTCTCCATTTTCTCCAACCTTTTTAATTTTTAAAGAACCAGCTGCTTCCCAATTTACTGCAAGATCACTACTAAGCTTTTCTTCATTTCTTTCTAATAGTACTGTAGCATTCTGAACAGTATCCGTACCACGGTAAGCAATTGCTTGAACTTTAGTTAAATTAGCAGCAACACTTAAATTAAATTCACCCGTTTTTGTATTCTTAGGAATTTGGATACGAAATTTTTCTCCAACTGAAAGCTGATCTTTCACTTCTCCATTTTCACTAACAATTCTAACTCCATTAGGTGCATTTTTCGCTACTACCTTATAAGAACCACTCTTAGCATTTGTTTGTACTGAATATAGATTTGTTTCGAAGAATTCACCCTTTAATTCTGCTTTTTGCTTTTCAGCAGGAATCACATTCATAAAAACATCTTGAGTCTCTTCACTATTATTAGCATTACTAATAATAGCCTTAGCTGCTTTTTCAACATTTTTATTCTCATGTTTTAATTCATTTACATCGAGTTGACCTAATGCATTCCAAACCGCAAGTTGCGTTGCATAATGCGCTTCATTTTTATTAGCTACTCCCAGCTGTTCAGCACTTTTTTGCGGGAAACCATTTAATAAGACTCTATATACTACATTATCTGTTTTCCCCATTTCAGGAAGATCTTCACCATTTGGTGATTTTAATCCAAGAGTTAAGCAATAAGCAATTTGACCACTTGAATTTTTAATCATTTCAGTGCGAATGTACTTAGCTAGACTGTTACTATAACTCCAGTCCATTGAATATTTCTCATGCGTCATAACCTCTGCACTAGCCCTAGGTAAAAATACATTAAGGAATAATACCAGTACTGATAATAATGTAAAAACTCTTATAATGACTCTCTTACCCAATTTTGTAACCTCCCTAGAATAAATTAATTCGAGTATATATCGCAATATCTAAAACATTCACGATCGACCCAATTATCATTATAAAACAATAAATTACAAATATTAAATAATTTTAATAAAATAGTCAAAAAATTTACACATTTTATTATTTATCAAGTTTTTTAACGAATTTACTATATACAAATTCTAAAACATGCCTACAATTTAAAAGACAAATATGTATGTTAAATATATAAATAGCAATTCCTTTACTCCAATTATTAAGCTTTCCCCCTATTAAAAATAGCCTTTTCATTTTCTTATTAATCTGAGTAATTTATACACCTCTTTTAATCTATTATACTCCTCCATTTAAATATAAAGGTGACTTCTTGTTCAAAGAATAAAGTGAAACTTTAATCCGCCCGATTCCCCTCTAACTTCTTTGCTTTCATTTAATTTTTGGGCGGGAGTCTTACTGCCCAAAAATAGCGGGATATATTATGCAATATTGCATTTGATAATCATTTTCAATGTAACTATAATGATTACAGGATTACTATTAATCCAATATTCTACATGGAGGTTTTATTATGTTTAAAAAAATTATTGTATCTTCTATGGCGCTTACTATGTTCGGTGGAGCTGCAACTATGCTAGAGGCACCTACTGCTCAAGCAGCTTCTTATAACTTAACGTCATCCTCTTACTTTGATGTCACTCCTGAAGAGGCCGTGGCTTTCTATCAATCTCAAGACTATAAAAAATTAAAAGTATTTTTGGATGACTTTGAAGCTAGAAACCCTTATACTCCAGGTGGAGGCTACGCTCAAGGGAGTGTACGTATGCAAAAATTCAACGATGCTCTTAGAGATGCCAAATTAACAAATGTCTACCAAGAATTTATTAGAATCTCATACTACAATCATTATCCAGAACCAAAATAATAACAACGGATAAAATGTTTATTATTTCTATAACTTAGCCTAATTTTAAATGTATAACCTAAAAATAATTACTAAAAACCACTCATATAAGAGTGGTTTTTCTATTTCCCCATATAATGTAGCTAAATGTTACATCATCTTTATTTTAATATCTTTTATAGTAGACATTCTCTCGTTGACACAATCTAGTAGGTTAGCAATGGGGATATCAAAATATATTTATAATTATTTTCTGTTTAATAGCAAAAAACGAACACCCTCTCACAATTAGATAAGGTGCTCGTTTTCATTTTTATCGGTAATTCTCAATTCATTTTAGCTTCTTTCCAATAAGCAAAGATTAAATTAACTTAAAAACAAAGCGTTTTAAATTTAATTCATAGATCTTACTGAAACTTGGAATTGCCCCTTAGAACCATCATCATTTGAAACGTAAATTTTATATGTTCCATTCGGTAATGGAGATAAAGCATTCCGTACATTTGTAACATTAATTTGTTGTTCTCCAGGTTTTATATAACCACCAACAATTAGCTCTGTATTTGGACCTTTTACACTATATCCCATTGTATTTTGACCATTATTTTTCATAGAGAAGCTTAAGTCAGTACTCCCATCATATACGAAAGAAGTTACAGCCTCGCCGCTATAATCCATTGTTTGAGTTAATAATAAGTCTGCAGAAACATGTTCAACTAAATGAATTGGATCATTCGTTTTGTGTACTTCTTCAGCATAAGTATTATTCCCTAACACACCAAGTGTTAATGCTGAAACTACTCCACAACTAAGCACTAGTTTATTTAACTTCATTTTAAGTTCCCCCTTGATGTTTGTATTCTATTACCATCATACATCCTTTTTTAAGTGCGTTTTTATGTAATAATTCATATCTATAAACCTATATATTTTAACCTTTCACCTTAATAGTTATTGAGAAAGCCACATAGATAAAGCTACAATATTACACTTCATAAAAAACATGTAAATTTTAAAGTCTTTTTCTAACAAAGTTTTATACGAGTAAGTACCAAAATAATCAAATAAATAGCATTTCTATTTCAGATAAAATGTACTAATAAAATTTTTCTAAAATTTCACTTTGTAATTTGATATATTCCATGTTAATATAACGAAGGCTACAAAACAGGAGTCACCACGCATATCATTTTCACAGAATATTCATACTTAAAAAGACTTATTTTATCAGTAACTCAATCCAAATTTCACCTATACAAAAGTTAGTTTATGATTTCATATGTACATAAATTTAAATAGATTTTTTATCTATTATTTTTTTCTATTTTCCTTATCAATTTTAATACGAGTAATATAACAGCACTTTTCAAGTACCCTTCCTTTTTTAGATAAAAAGTCTACTAATACTAAACATCTATGTCCAACTCATACATAATTCTACTTACAAACTATCGGAGATGCAAAACTATGGGAATTTCTACTCTTTTATTAAATACCTTTATTATAATAATTTGTATCCTTAGCTATCACGTATTTTGGCTAGAGTTTAAAGAAAAAATAACATGTAATAATATGTTATTTTCTATCCTTTCCTCCATTGCTATTATTTTTTGTATGACTTTTCCTTTTCATTTACATGTCGGATTTATTTATGATTTACGTTTTATTCCTATAATATTGGTTTTTCTATATGGAAATACAAAAAACATTGTTTTTATAGGAATTTTATATCTTTCTTATCGGTTTTACTTAGGCGGAAATGGCGTTCTTCCATCATTTATTATCTTCACTATTATTTTGGGTATAACAATGCTCTTTCGTTACTTATTACCTATGTATTTTAAAGAAAAAAAGATATCACTTAGCTTACTTCTTATTTTAGTATGTACAGCTTCACTTTCTATTTGCGGTATTGTAACTCAAATAAATACAGGAGGTAAAATAGACTCTACTCTCATAGAATTTTTATTAAATTATATAGTCATTAATATTTTCACATTATTATTATCAGTTTATTTTATAGAGGAGATGATTGAGAAATATAAAATGAAAGAAAAACTGCAACGGGCTGAAAAATTTTATATAGCTAGCGAACTAGCAGCTTCAATTGCACACGAAATCCACAATCCACTAACCACGGTACATGGATTCACTCAATTATTAAATGAAAAACATGCCTCTAAGCCTTCTCAGGATCAATACTTAGAAATCATGTTAATTGAAATGCAGCAAATACAATCTACTATTAATAACTATTTATCTTTAACCAAACCACAGAACACCCTAAAAGAAAAAATAGATATTAATCACATTTTAAATCAGGTGAAAGATACTATTTCACCACTCGCTCTATCATACAAAGTTGAAATCAAACAAAATAGTACAGATTCCTTTTATATAAATGGGGACCCCAAAAAATTCAAACTCTGTCTAAACAACATCATCCAAAACGGAATTGAAGCTATGAAAAATGGTGGATTATTACAAATAAATATACAAAAAGTAAAAGGAAATATCATAATTGATATTATTGATTCAGGAATTGGGATGTCATCTCAACAAATAAAACGAATTGCTTTGCCATTCTATTCAACAACAGAAAAAGGAACTGGGCTTGGTACTATGATTGCTTATAGTATTATTAGAGAATTAAACGGAGATATAGAAATAGAGAGTGAATTAGGGAAAGGGACACGCTTTTCTATTAGTATCCCTTGCTAACGTGATAACAATTTTCTGTTTAGTTAATTACATAAGCGCATTTTAAGAATCCCGTTAGCTAGCTTATTTATTAATTATCTTAAATTTATGTGTGTTAATTAAAACTAATAAGGATCAGAGCTTATCTATTGTTACAGATATACTCTGATCCTTTAGTTTAATTCAATTAAAAACACTTAATATTTATAACTTTTCTTACATCGTGATGAAATATTAGTTCATCGATTTTATCTCATTTACTGATTAGACTTGTTTAATGTAAATATAATATCTCGCGACACTTAATTTGTTATTATCATTAGGGACATTTCCTGCAGTTGTTTTTTCATTAAAGTACAGACCTTTTTCCATTCATTGAAAAAGGCAACTACCCTTTTACTACTTCACTTCCACCGTATAATTCCCTGTCCCCCCGCCATACTGATACACATGTAAATAATATTTTCCAGGATACGTGTAGTAACTACCTACTAGTTTATTCCCTTGTTGCTGAGCATACGTAACATAATTATTTAAATCTGCTTCAGAATAAAGTACCCAGTTCATTCCAATATTATTTTCATTCGTTACGTTAATTTGAAGATTTTTAGCAGTCTCCACATTAATTTCAAAGAAGTCACTTGTATCGCCATTTCCTAAACTAGCACGTAAAACTTGATTTAACTGCAGTTTGTTTGCTGTTTGGAATGAGTTATTCGGTTCTTTTTCTACACTGTTATCTTCTTTCTTTTGAACAGTTACAGTCGCTGTAGCAGTATTAGTTGCTCCTTTATCGTCTGTTACCGTTAATTTCGTCGTATACGTTCCTTCTTTTGTATATACGTGAATTGGATTTTGCTCATTACTTACTGCTCCATCACCAAACTCCCATTTATATGAAGTAATTTTCCCATCTTCATCTTTTGATCCGTCGCTTTTAAATGAAATTGCTTCATTTACATTTCCACTATACGGACCGTTTATAACTGCAACTGGTGCTTTATTCTCTGCACCTTCTTCTGTATTAATACCGTGGAACACAACATCATATTCAAATTGTCCTGATGCATTCACGCGATAATTTACGAAGTATGCTGTTACTGTTTTATAGCCTGTCCATTCCTTTGCACTTAAACGTTTTAACGTATCATTAACGTTTTGTGTAATTGTTTTCCAATCTTCATATTCTCCTTTTACTGTAGTTCCTGTATATGTTCCTTGTAGTGTGAATGTATTAAAGAACTGTGATTTATTTTTCTTCACTGATACATTTTTCAATTTTGCTTCCGCTGTTATTTCTGCCGCAATATCTGAAACTCGCTTCGATGCATGATTCGCTAAATAATCGTCTGATACTAATGGCACATTATATTTCTCACGATTATCAACTAGCATTTGCATATAATCTTGATATTCTTTATTTAAATTCGCATCTTTACTTAATGTAGAGCGATATGCATCATATGCTGTTACATCATTTTTCCTAATAAGATCATGTATTTTATCGAACATATCATATCTCTTATTGTACATATACGATTGTAAAGCAAAGGAATAATTATAGAAATCCCACGTTCCATACTTTGCATTTAACGTTCGCTCTGCCGTATAACGCTCTGCTGGATTTGAAGATAATCCTCCTATAATACTCTTTCTCGGTACAACATTATCCGTTCTCGTTGCCCCTGCAAAAAATTCAGCATTCCCTTCTTCAAACCAAGATAACCTTTCATTTTCATATATTTTCCCTTGTCCCCATAACCCTGGTACTTCATATCTACCTTGTAAATAATGCGTGAACTCGTGTCTGAATAATTCTTCTAAACTATAAATACTTTCTTCTAGCGTACGCTCATAAGTAAAGAACGTACCTGTACCTTCTATATAAAGACCACCGTTATTCGTTTCATAACCGTACAATTGACGATTAAATTGATATTCTGCTGGGCTATTATAAATAACCATCGTT
This sequence comes from Bacillus sp. FAU20, assembly GCF_056033865.1. NCBI lineage: Bacteria > Bacillati > Bacillota > Bacilli > Caryophanales > Bacillaceae > Bacillus > Bacillus sp. FAU20. The sequence continues at coordinate 1,188,325 of NZ_JBVYHY010000003.1, read as the reverse complement.
AATACATCATCAGGATTTCCTTTTTCTAAAGGTTGATCACTTTCAACCGTACGATGGAATTGTGCCTTCACTTCTTTTGCCGCCCAATATAAACGTTTTACTTTTTCTTCTGTCACTTTATCTCCAGCTTTTAAAACAATTGCCCCATCATCAAACGTATACGTTTTTGGCAAATATTTTTTCTTTCCCTCTTCTCTTATTTGATCTAAATTCACCACGTTACCATTTGCATCTTTTCCGCCATAATTCGTTGCGATTTGCTCAGCAGCTACGAAATATTGCTCCCCTAAATACGGGTAAATTTTCATCGCATCTGTTACAACTTGTAACCCTTTCGTTCCTGTATTATGGAACATACCGAGTCTACCTGTATAATAAATGCCATTATTAATAAGCCAACCGTTTTTTTCTGTAATCGTTCCCATTAATGCAAAACGACTTAGTTCATTAATATAACTATCTATTTTCTGATACCATACTGTATCTTTCGGTTCTTTCCTCGTATCGTACAAATACGATTGAATGTCGTAATCAATACCTTGCATAATATCGTAAATAGCATTTCCAGCTGAAAGATTATCTACTAATGTAGAAAAATTATCATTATATTGTTTAAAAATCTTTGCAGCCGATGTTATCGTTTCCACATCGCTCGAAGCGTTTCCTATCAACTTTCCGTATGATGATACCACTCTATTTTGCTCTAATGTACCCAGCTTGAAATTTGAGTTGTTAGCTATCGCTTTTAATGCGGGTAAGCATTTATCATGATAACCCCGTTCATTTAATTTACTAAGTTCCGAATTATAAAATCCTAAATAAAATCCTGAACGTAATACCTCCACTAATGTCTCAATCCCTTTTGAATCATCCTTCGTATAGGCTTGTCCTTGCTGCTTCAATTTATCAATAATCGCCTGCATCCTACTATCATTTTGATAGAATGCTAGACTGTCTGTATTAAACTGAAATAGCCCCGTAATTTGCTCCCAATCAATTGTTACAAGTAAATCTACTAACTGCTGATTGCTTAATTGATTTAATTCAGCAATTGTATAAGTTTTCGCTACAGCTAATTGCTTACTTTCTTTTTTCACCTCAGGTGGTCTTTGTGATAAATCGGCAAATTGTAGCCTTTTCTCAAAAGACTTGCTTTCGAGCACTTTCGATGAATGAGCTAATTCTTGTACTAGTAGTTGTACACCGACTGGCTCCATTTTGAGCACATTTCGATAAGAAACTTGCTCTCCCTTAGTATCTTCTGCCAAACTTCCCCCTTGAAAACTCCCTAACATTAAACTAGCAAAACTTACCCCTACTAACATTTTCTTTGAATAGCCTTTCATGCTCTCCCCTACCTTACATTTTTAGTGTCCCGCTCCATTATTTTACTATTTTCACTTTATGTCCTGTATTGAGAAAAAATAAGGTAACGTTCACACATGTATTCATTCCATGTAAAATTAACGCTTGACTTTCCGTACATTTTATATCAAAAAAAGATAGATAATAGCAAAATTCCTGCTACATCTATCCTCATTTTCAACACTATGATTTTAACTTTATAAACGTAACTTCCGGTAATGTTTGCATATGCTGAATAAACTCATTCTGTTCTTCTGACGATATATTTTTCAGTTGCATCCCTATCTTATAAACAGTTTCTGTACCTTGCTGTGAAGCTTCCACCTCATATGAGAGTATTGGGATGCCTTTCACTTGTAGTGTTTCCAATACTTGTTGTACCGCTTCATGTTTGTTTACAAACATTTGCACTGTAATATTTTGTGGAAATAAAAATTGCACCTTAAAAATACGACTTACAATTTCTAAACCAATTAAAACGAGAATCGTCGCTCCAATGCCTACTACATACATTCCTGCTCCAATTGCTAATCCTATGCCGGCAGTAGCCCATAAACCAGCCGCGGTCGTTAATCCTTTCACCGCCTGCTTTTGAATAATAATTGTGCCTGCACCTAAAAAACCAACTCCACTAACGACTTGCGCTGCAATCCGACTTGGGTCTAGAGACGTATGCTCTTCATACACAATATCTGAAAAGGCATATTTCGAAACAACCATTATTAACGCACTTCCTACCGCTACGAGGAAATGAGTCTTTAATCCAGCTTCTTTCGATCGAATTTCTCTTTCAATACCAATCATTGCTCCTAACAAGCCAGCAACACCGATTCGTATAATAAAATCAAAATCTACACTCACGGGCACTTCCCCCTTTCATTCATTATAGATAGATAAAACAAAAATTATCACAAATATCCATTTATCAACATGAAAGAATATCACTAAAATAAACTTAATACTCCGACCGTTTTATGTTAATATTTTAAATATTAACATAAAATAAATAACTCCTAATTTTAAACCTTCACTAATTTTCTAAAAAACCAAAGGTGGATTACATGAAATTAGGTTGAGAAATTATGGAAAACGCTTTCATTTTTTGTCATAATTTTTTATAAAAACTACATAAATAAAGGAGCTTACTAACAATGAACGTCTCGTTACTTACACCTACTACTGATTTACAAGAAGAATACTTAGATTTCTATAACGAATGGAAAGATAGCGATGAAAAAATGATCCCGTGGGTTATCTCAAAAAATCCTGCCAACTTCCCAGCTATGGTTCAAGAACTTCTCGATGCGCATAACGGAATAAATATCCCTGAAACTTGGGTACCAGACTCTACATATTGGCTTGTTACAGATGAAAATAAAATTGTGGGAGTTGTTAATATACGTCATAGTTTAACCGAACATTTATTTAACGCTGGCGGTCATATTGGTTATGGCATTCGCCCTTCTGAAAGAAGAAAAGGTTATGCTACGAAGTTACTAGCATTATCATTAGAAAAAACGAAGGAATTAGACATCACGAAAGTACTTGTCGTTTGCGACGCAGTGAATACCGCTTCTGAAAAAACAATTTTACATAACGGCGGGATTCGTGATGATGATTTCACTGAGGAAGATGGGAATGTAGTAAGAAGATATTGGATTGAGCTATGAATGATCACAAAAAAGCGAGAAAGTGATTATACACTTTCTCGCTTCTTTTACACTGCTTCTATTTCAAACTGCACTGTAATACCACTTGGATCTTCCACCGCAAACCCATTTGTAGTTTCATTTATTTCATGTTGTTTTTCTATTAATCTTTCTTTCACTTCATCTAATGCTTCTTTATGCGGTAGTACAATCGCATATACCTTTAGTCCAGTTGCATGTACTGGTGGATGTGGATTGTTTACTCCGTTCCACGTATTTGCACCAATATGGTGATGATATCCCCCTGCTGAAATAAATAAGCAATCCTCTTCACGCTGTTGTACTTCAAAACCTACTGTTTCCACATAAAATTCATGTGATTTCTCTACATTAGCTATTCGTAAATGTACGTGCCCAACGACAGTATTAGCAGGCAAACCAGCAAACTCATAATCAACAAGTGTTGCCAATTCTTTTAAATCAAGTGGTGTACTTCCTCCTGGCCCTTCTCCCCATCGATCGCGCGGACGGTCTGCATAAATTTCAATACCATTCCCCTCTAAATCTTGCAAATAAAAAGCTTCGCTATATGTATGATCACTTGCACTATTAAACCTTGAAATTGGTAAAATTTCATTTGAATATGTATAACGCCCTTCTTGCTCAGCCGGGCTGTCAATTACATTCTTATTACGAAGAACCCCAAATAGCGCAGAAGCAAAAGCTTCACGAGTCGGAACTAAAAAGGCTACATGATATATACCAGTCGTACGCGGTTCTTGCAGTACCCCTTCCTCTAACTTTTCAAGAACAAGTAACGCGTTCTTTCCACCTTTTCCAGATAAATATGCTTTATTTTCCTCTTGCTTAATTACTTCTAAGCCTACAACATTTTCATAAAAAGCAATTTGACGCTCTAAATCTTTCACTTTAAATTCAACATGACCAATACGTGTTTTCGGATGAATTTGTACCATGAATAACTTCATCTCCTTATCCCTATATTTTCCCATTACATATAACCGTTACTATGAAGGATACAAGTAAAATCATCCTATGTAAATAATAAAAGTCAGAATTTACATACATTTTTATTTTCATAATAAAAAATGCACCTCCAATTGTTAGACTGTGTCTAACAATTGGGGTGCACTTCATTTTAACTTTTAGAAAAGGTGGCTTTTTAACTCTTATCTCATTTTATGTACTTCAGCAACTAGCTTTCCACCCTGAATGCCCATATAAAGCTTCACAGGTGCATCATTCGTATTTTCAAATACTAAATCTAAATATGGATATGCAATTGTAGCATCTCTTCCTTGTGGAACATAACCTACCGTTTTAGAATGTGTAGTTCTCTCCACCATTTTCAGGCCAGCTTGATCTGCTGCATTGTATAAAGTTGAAGATGTTTGACAAACACCACCGCCATATCCATCTACTAATTTACCATCAACTATTTCTTTCCCTAATTGATATCCTTTATCTGGTGTTGTATCACCGATTAATGAATTAAAAGAGAAACGGTCTCCTTTTGCTAGCACAACTCCATTTATGCTCGCTGCTGACAAACGAATATTCTCAATACGGCCACCTGTTGAACCACCTAAGTTCGTTTCATATCTACCAATTACCGTACCATTTCCTTGCGCATCACTTAATGTTGCGACTGGTTTTTTCTCCACGATCGGCAACTGATACGTAGCATCCCACATACCAACATTTAACAATTTATCTACTAATTCTTTTTCCATTAATTCATAAGAAGGTTTTCCTTCTTGCCAACTTCCATCAGGTGCTATACGTGAAGGAACCATTTTTTTGTCGACGCTTTTTCCAACCTCACCAACAACCTTTGTTACAGACTTTTTAAATTTCGCTTCATCTTCAAAATAGCCTAAACTAGATAAATCTAATTTTTTCACTTCAGTACCAGTTCGACCATCAACTAAACTAATAGTATTCTGCACTTCTGCTTTAGCCTCTACAGTGTGCCCACCAATATCACTTACCAATGCAACATCACTTACTTTTGCACCACAGCCACTCATTATAGCTACACATAACACCCCAACTAATATACCCTTTACTTTACGGAACAATATACTCTCTCCCTTTCCCCAACATCACTATTATGTATTTATTTCATTTTTATGTATGTTTTGTTACAATCATTTTACAATATGTTTATAAAATGTTACAAGTTATTTTTCACTCTATATAAATTACTCTTTTCTTTTACAAATGTCTATACATATTTACATAAAAGTTTGAGCTTGATAGAATTGTAACTTTTATGTAAACTCCCCTTTTATCCAGTATATACCATTAACCAAAAGAAATACAAATTAAAAACCCTCAAGCTATTTTTTATAAAGTGAAACTTTAATCAGTGGGGGTCTTACTGCCCAGCAAATAGCACGATAAAGAGAAATCCCTCAATATAAATAGGTATTTGCCGTGTCACCGCTCCGCTTTTGCACATACATTATGGTGAATTCAACCTATTTTAAAGAAATGGAGGATGTTATTATGTATCCCTACAATCCATATGATCCATATAATCAATATGCGTACCAACAACCACAGTATGACTTACAAGCACAATACCAATCTTATATAGATCAAGCAGAGCAAACGAATTCATATGACCAAAATAGACAATTCCAACTTCCAATCTCTTTTCCTGGCACTGGAAATCGTCAATTAGAAAGACGCGTAAATGAGCTTGAACAAAGAGTACGTCGACTAGAAAATACAGTTGAGCGCCATACACGTAGACTAAACCGCTTAAACCAACGTTTACGCACAGTAGAAAACAGACTAAACATTCCATTCGCAGCATTAGAAGACGGATTTTAATCGAGAAAATAAAAATTATATAAGGAAGGGGCTCCCCCTTCCTTATATAAATTGACGAAAGTTTTTTCCATCTCTATACTGATAAGAGTTAATGAAATGAAACAAGGTGATAAATATGGATTTTGAAATAAATTATCTTTCCTTTTATGTTGTACAAGTAGAAGGAAAAGGTGAAGCAGTTGATAAACGCTACAAACATTTTCAAACTTTAGACGCTGAAGAATATGAAGATAGCTCATTAAAAGAATTTTTGAATGGTGAGTTATTAAAAATATCAAAGCGAAAAGTAGAACGTCATGCAAAAACAGAACAAGCCCCAACAAAGATTGGTCGCTTTATTGTAGAAGAAGGACACGAACTGGATTCAAACCCTCATTACAACCTTTTTAATCGTATTCGCTTTGCAGAAACAAAGGAAAGCTTTAAAGATATGAGCGAACCTCTCGTTTATACATATCTTGACACAAGCGCTGTACGCGGAGGTGTATTTTTAATTGCACAGGCAAAACTACGCAAATACTTTGATGATCCATTCGTATTCGTAATGAAATGTGACTTCGAACCAAAGGTGGCTTCTATTTCTGATGAATCAACACTGATTCGTAACGTTGAAATGGCCATCACAACAAAGAATATGAAATCTATCCAATATCCGTACATGCCTGAAGAAGGTATGGTTGAAGTAGGCGAACTAAAAATACACCAAGCATCACATGCCCGCTACTTCGAAGACTTCTTAAAATTTGTCGAATATGAACGCTCTATGCCTGAAATTATGAAAACACAGGTAATGGACATGGTATACGACCAAATTGAAGATGTATTTGAAGAAGGTACGGAAGAACGCGAACAATTCGACCAAGCGATGGAAGTATGGGCTGCCAGTCCGAAACGCGAAATTATGGAACAATTTTCAACCGAAGAGGTAATGGAAGCAACCGCTCAAATCGTCGAGCACGCTCCTGAAGTGGAATTAAAGCTAAAAGCAGACCATATCTCTGTAAAGGCCCTGCTTGCTGATTTCGGGGATCAAATACATATTGCGAAGGTAAATGACCGATATGTACTTATGATTGAAGCAGACACACTTACGTTTGAAAAAGGCTTCTCTCCTATTGAGTTTCTGAAGCCAGATGAGCTGCAAGATGTGATTGAGCGGATTGAGAATAAGCAGCAGTATTCGTTTGATCCGAGCGGTATTGAATAAATACTTCCATATAACTATTTTTACTGAGCGCTTTTAACAAGCGCTCTTTTATTTTAGACTTAGTTGACATTTATATTAAAAACCGATTCTACTAAGAATCGGTTGCTCTGCTTTATAGCAAAATATGTTTATGTTTAAAATTTTTTAATCTAAGATGAAATTTGTTGCAGAATCAAGTAGATTCTTTCCTTGTTATACAAGCGTATTTCCATTAAAGATATCTGCTTCAATATTTCTAGTTGATTAAACCCTTCTATAAGTTTTTTATGTTGTTCCTTTTAGTCACTATGTATGTTCTCAAAATTAAAACTTCACTTCACTACCTCAAATTTATTGTACTCGTAAAAAGATAATTGAAAACGATATTCCGGATGTTCTCTTACCCAATCGTAGGCTTCTTCTAAAATTTCCATTTTGTTTTGCAAGTCATTAAGTTCACTACATTCGTCCTTTTTCTGTTTGCACAGAGGGCAGAATCCATTCACTATTTCCGCACTCGTCGCCCTAATAGTTTTACTTTCTAAATCAACTACTAGACGAAGAATAAAAGAATGCTCTTCTTTTGTAGTCACCTTCATTTCAGCAATCCCATCCTCATTCCAAAAGACACCGTTTAATTCCATCTTTACTGTGACATCTTTAATATCCAAGTCTACCACTACCACACCTCCCTTGTACAAAACTCAATCTTACTCTTCTATTTTAAACTTTAATACACCACAACTTAAAGAGATATTAAGTTTTTTCCAATTCTTCTTTACTATGAAAGAAAGTGTAGTTAATGCTAATTGTGTGGTAAATATTATCCCAAAAACTAAAACAGTTAAAATGTTAAAGATTGTTTCCATTAAACTACACTCTTTTCTTTATATATATTTTTATTTTATTAATACGGTTTAAAACTCTTATTACGTCTTAACACTCCCTAAGCAATTATAATGCGCAATCACAACAACAAGTTGATGCCTATTTAATATCAATACGCTGTTATTACATGTATGTAGTTAGAGATGGAGAAGAAATTCATTTAACCTCTGTATTCTCCTCCATTTCAGCCAAGTATCTAATCTGCCTTTCCGCTTTTCTAACCGCCGTACGAAAATGTTTTTTCAGCAGTTCTACTGTATTTTCACTTATATAATATCTTTCCGTTATACTTTCCCACGTGTCACTACTTTCAAATGTACTCCATTCAAAAAGGCGTTCTGTATCTTTCTTTAGTTCTTTAAACACCCATTTTCGCATCTTTTTTTTCGCTTTTTCTGTTAGTTTTCCGTTTTTTACAAGTTCAAGTTCACCATGTCTTTTGTATCGCTTATTAATATCTCTCTCACTATACACTTTAAGAAGTATATTTGCTGTATTTTCGGCATCTGCTAAAGCACGGTGCTGTTTCCCTTCCCACGTTAAAGCGAGCTGTTCTACCGCAAATTGTAAACTTGGCGTATGTTCAAACAATTCCTCATATGCTTGGAAAACAAATTTTTGCAAATCAATTCTACTTTCTTTTTCTATACTTGGGCATTCAACACCATGTAATGTACAATCATGAGATAGAAAACGATAATCTTCTTTTCCCCATGAAACAAATATAGAATCTTCGCCGATGAACTGAATAAATTTCTCTATAATTTGAGGGAATTTTTCTACACCCATTAAATCTTTCTTCGTAATACCGGTTAATTTTGTTGTATGACGAGTTAATCGTGCACTTGGTTTTACTAACTCCGAAAATTCTTCGATTATCTTCATTGTACCTATTTCTATTTTTACAGCTCCGATATCAACTATTTCTGACGGATCTTCTGATTTATACGGTCTGAAATTCCTCTCAATATCAAACACAATGTAATGTGTAGCGTTTTTCAATTTATTTACCTCTTTCTAAATTCCTTTTCACACAAACACTTTATTTTCAGTATTTATTTATTCATGTACTTTATACAAAAATACCCAAAAAAATAAATGAAAATTCAGTCTTGTTATGATATGTAAGTAGGAGGACATCTATAAAAATGCAAAAAAAAAGAAGGGCGAGCCCTTCTTTTTTCAAAAATTACTTCTTGTTTACGTTAGTAGCTTGAGGTCCACGGTTACCTTGTTCTACTTCGAAAGTAACTTCTTGACCTTCTTCTAAAGTTTTGAAGCCTTCGCCTTGGATAGCTGAGAAATGAACGAATACGTCTTCTCCGCCTTCAACTTCGATGAAACCGAAACCTTTTTCTGAGTTAAACCATTTTACTTTACCGTTTTGCATGAAAAAAATCCTCCTACAATGTACCTATATGTACATATTCATTTTCAACCACCTTACAATAATAAGCCAGATATTAAAAAACTGCAACCCCTGAGGAGATTTAACATTGCTATCCTCCTCGGAAGTTACAGCTCATTTAAATCTCTATATTATTAAAAGTAAAATGGTTTAAATATACTATATCATATCAATATAATAAAAGTAAAGTTTTTTTCTTAAATTATTTTTCGTTCCCACTGCATTGCTTTTAATTCGCCTGATCCGGCTACTACATAACCATCTTTTTGATTAACAATGCGCCATCCGTGCCCTTTAACTGAATCACATACTGTAACAATACCTTCGTCAAGAAGCACACGGCACACACTACTAATACCCGCCTTATTTTGTGTTGAAGTTGTATATAAAACATGTTGATCTACACTTAAGTCTAAATAACTACTTGCTTTCTGCTCACTTTGACATGTATGCCAATATATTTTTTCACTCACAATACTTTCATCTATTTTACAATAAGAAATATTCCCGCTAACTCCCTTGCACGATCCACTTGCCGCTACTAAATAAGAATTGTGTAAAGTCAACGCGGAGATCATTTGATTCATCGCAATTTTAATCCTCTTTAATTTACGTGTCTTCAAATCAAAGAGCCAAACACCACCATATTTAGCATGTATTTTCGTACCAATAAATAAGTAATGCTTATATAAAAATAACGATCGAATAGACGGTGCCGCACTGCCATACTCAAGAAACGGATGAATAGTCTCCCATGTCGAACCGAAATTATTAGAAAGATACAGCGTTTTTTCTCCATGAGCAATGACAGTTCCTTGTACATTGCTACATACATTCCAACTCGTTGCTTTTGTTGGAAAACGCTGAATTGTCCAGTTCTCTCCACCATTCATACTACGAATAAAAATCCCTTCGTCACCTACACCATAAACTACATTATCTTCGCTATGTAAATCCCTAATTCGTTTTTGAAAACCATTTAAAATTCGTTTCCATTCTCCGTCTTGTTCAATAAATAAGCCATTATATGTAGTAGCTAACAACAGTTTTCCATCTCTTAACTTTGTAATAGCAGTTGCACTTAACATTGTCTCCACGTTGACACTCCCATTCTTAGAACTTCTCAGCAAATGCAATTGCAAAATTACTGCATTTTTCAACATCCTCTTCATCTTCTGGAGCTAATTCAATTTTCAATCCTTCTTGTACAAGCTCTGCACCACGTTCTACAAGTTTCTCTTCAAATATCGTTACCGCTTCACAAAACAGTTCATACGCCGTATCTCCTGATCCGAATACCGCTACTTTTTTCCCTGATAAATCTATATTTTCTAAGTCATCATGGAAATCTTCCGCTTCAAATGGTAGTTCACCATCTCCCCACGTATAAGATCCTAAAATGATTCCATCATAAGCTAATAATTCTTCAGCATCCATGCCTTCCATCTCTTGCAATACTACTTCATGATCAAAAGCATCTAAACTAACTTTTATTAAATCAGCAATACTCTCTGTATTTCCTGACATACTTGCATAAGCTATTAAAATTTTCGCCACTTCGGCATCCCCCTCTTACAATAAATGATTCTCATTCTCATTATATTAATAATGAGAATCAATTTCAATTGATTTTTTCTACTTTTATTTACATTACTTATTTCAAATAAAGTGAAACTTTAATGAGTAGGAGTTTTGTTCATCCCCCACTCATTATTAGTTGAACCAATCGGACTTTTACGGGCAGCAGGGCCCTCACCTAACTTCTTTGCTTCCACTGAATTTTGAGGTGGGGGGTCTTACTGTCCGGCAAATAGCGGGATAAATAAAAAAGCACAGATGACTATACAATCATCTGTGCTTTTTTATTACTTTTTAAAAATACCAAAAGGCTTTCCTACTGGTAAAACAACTTTTCCAAAGTGTGTATTTAACACTGCTGCTGCTGAACCATAGAAAGATAATAATGAAATAAGAAGTTCAGAATATGCTGCTAAATTATGCATTGCGTGCGGCATAACACCTAAAGTACTTAATGAAAGACCAATAAATAAGAAATCAATAAGGACAAAGATCATAAATAATACTTTATGTGTTTCCATTGCACCAATCGTCATAAAGATTGTGAAAATCAAATATCCGATAAAGGCTACACCAAGCTGTTTTGAATCTGCAGCTTGTGCTAATTTTTCGCCAAATACTCCAAGTTGAATTAACCAAGTCATTCCAACACCTAACCAAAATAGGCCGTACGCACCAAATGCTGTCGTACCGAATGTATTGTTATGCTTTGCATCGTGAATGCAAGCAAAGATTTGTGCAAATCCTCCTAAAAAGATTGCCCACGGTAATACAAGTGAAACGCCATCTGTTAAGCCTAACTTTTGAGATGATGCTACAAGTGTTACCATCGCTAATCCAAATAGACCAATTCCAGATGGATCCGCTGTTGTCATTTTCACATGATGTGTAGTAGTTTGATTGCTCATATAAACCTCCTGATTATAAACATACTCGAATACAATACTTAAATCAGAAGCCTATGTCAATGGTTTTTTTTGTATGTTGTCAGACGTTATATTTTATAATGATTAAATATATTTCCGACCACTTCATAAGGCTTTATATTCACTTTTTCCAACTCGTTTATCGGTAGCCATAACGGAATATAACTTCCTCTACCTTCCCGCTGAAATTCCTCAGCTGTTCCACTTCCGAACACTCCGCCTGTAATATAGGCATCATAATAATATTCATTTCCTTTATATTTTACCTTTGCAATAAGGTGCTCCACTTTTATATGTAGCCCTAATTCTTCATATACCTCTCTTTTCGTTGCCTCTTCAGGCGTTTCACCTTCCTCAACCCCTCCGCCAGGAAAAACATAATATGTTTCCTCTTCTCGAATACGTTTTATAAGAGCAATTTTCCCTTCCTGTACAATGATAGCCGCCCCGCGATTTCTTATCATTTTATTTCCTCAATACGAATCGCGACTGTTCCCCACTCTTTTTCTTGTTCTTTCGTATATATTTTGTATGTACTTTCTAACATTTCCTCTAAACTATCATTCTCACAATCCAATAATTTTTTATCAATTTGTTCATACATAGATTTAAAGCTCTCGTATCGCTTTATTTCCGTTACTTTTACCGTCATCATTTCCGTCGTCGTAAGATTCGTAAATACGATTTCATCGCCTTTGTTTATTAGTTGACGTTTTTTATCGTATAGGCGTACTTCATATACTTTTTTTCCTGATTGAATTGACTGAAACGGTTTATTATATAAACCCATTTCGTATCGCATACATCCCACTCCCTTTTGTTCATTTCACCTATTAATACAGTTCACATTACTACATCTTGCATATAATATTCCATACGTATCGCTTAATTGAGAAAGGAGGCTGAAGAAGCATGTTATATTTAAATCAAAAACCTGAATATAATAAATATGATATTGGTGATTATACTTATAGTAAAGTAGGGCCAACCATTTTTTCTTGGAACGATGAAACAAAATTAAAAATAGGTAAGTTTTGTTCCTTAGCAGAAGAAGTCGTTTTCATACTTGGCGGTGAACATCGAGCAGACTGGATAACAACTTATCCATTTAATGCACTTTTTGATGAAGGAGCACATATTACTGGTCACCCTTCTTCAAAAGGTGATATCGTAATTGGCAATGATGTATGGATTGGTTATCAATCCTGCATTTTATCTGGTGTTACAATTGGTAACGGGGCCATTATCGGCGCCAGGAGCATTGTTACAAAAGATGTACCCCCGTATGCAATTGTAGCTGGTAATCCTGCAAAATTTGTTCGATATCGTTTCCCGCAAGAAACGATTGACAAACTAGAGAATCTCGCATGGTGGGACTGGGACATTTCTGTTATAAAAGGAGCCATTCCATTACTACTCTCCGACAAAATCGACGAATTTTTCACCTCACCCAAAAAAGAATCTACATGATCAATACAGAAAGAGCATCCTTTTTTCCGGATGCTCTTTCTGTATTTATTTTTTATTTATTTGCAAATGATTACACGGAGAACATTGAAAAGGAATTTTCCCTAAGCAATTAAGATTCGTTTCACAAATTTGTTCTATCGTTGGAACAAATGGAATAACAACTATGTTACTTTCTACCATTTGTGTAACAGGTGGCAATACTGTGCCTACTTGATGTTCGAAACGAATACTCGCTTGGTTTATATAATTCCCTGAACCGCTTGGTGCTCTCTCCACTACTACTTGGAACGAAACTGTCTGTGCCTCACCCGGATTTAAACTTCCTATAAGAAATCCTGATACTGGATTTACATTTGACACTGGCGTATTATCAACAGTTACACTTCCAAGGACAAATCGAACACTACTATCTAACATATCTTGAAAACGAATATTTTGTATTGCTGTATCCCCCGTATTTGTAATAACTGTCGTAAACGTAATAACATCTCCAATCGTTGCTGTTTGATGGTCTGCCGTTTTTACGACTGTCGTTGAGACATTTTGAGGAATAAACGGGATAACAACTGTATTACTATCACCTTCAACTACTACTGGCGGCTCATTCGGATTTACAGTTGCGAGCCCATTCGCTGTAGCAGTATTTGTAACTAAATTATTTATTTGTTCTCCTGTTATGACAACTTGGAAATTAATAATTGCTGCATCATTTGGCTGAAAATCACCTAACGGAATACCAGTATTCGGGTTAGCGAATGGAAAAGGTACATCATTTACCGTTACCGTGCCATTTATAAATAGCGTATTCGGATCAATGATATCTGTTAACACAATATTGGTCACAGGAACTGTACTATCATTTATAACGGCAATTCCGTAAGTGACAACATCCCCTACCATCGCTACTTCAAAGTTTGCTCCTTTTGCAACAAATAAGATTGCAGTATTTACCGTTACAATAACTGTATTGCTCGTGTCCATCAATGTAACTGGCGGCTCTCCTGGTACTAAAATATATTCTGCTAACGCTCCAGCAACATTTACTACTGTTCCACCATCCGGAAAACTTGTAATCGTAGCTTCATATGTTACAAGTGCCGTCTCACCAACTGGAATATCTGGTATCGTAAATCCAATCTGCGGATTTAACCCCGGTTGTGGAACCCCATTTATCGTTACACTATTTGGTACGAAATCAGCTTCCTGAGATAGTACATCGATAAATTGAACATTCATTGCATCAGCAGTACCAGTATTTAATATACGAACAGTATACGTTACCGTTTCTCCTACGCCAACAACTGAATGGTCTACTTCTTTTAGCATTTCTAAGCTGCCTCTATTTATCGGCGTAACCGTCGTATTACTTGAATTTGTAATTGTAGACGGAGGTTCTCCTGGAATCAATTCGAAATCACCCGTTACTCTTGCTGTATTCATAATGCTACTAGACGGCGGAACTGCGATTACATTTACTTCAAATGTAATTAATACGCTATCCCCTACTGCAAGATCCGATAATGAAAAGCCTACAAATGGATTTAAACCTACTTGCGGAATCCCATTTATTTGTACACTTCCAGGAACGAATTCTAAACTAGGTGATGGGACATCAATAAACTGAACATTCGTTGCTGTTACCGTTCCCGTATTTGTAACTTGCACACTATACGTTAACGTATCTCCTAAACGTGTTGCTTCTTTATTTACAGATTTTATAACGCTAAAACGCCCTCTATTTATTCTTGTTATCGTCGTATTACTCGGCTCTGTTACTACAACCGGTGACTCTCCTGGTACTAAAGTAAAGCTTCCTGTTATATTTGCAACGTTCGTAATTGTTCCTGATGACGGGATGTTTGTAACTATCGCTTGAAACGTCACGATAACCGTTTCACCAACTGGTATATCTCCAACTCCAAATCCAGTAATTGGATTTAAGTTTGGTTGCAGGGCTCCATTTATCGTTACACTATTTGGTACAAATGACGCTCCTGCTGAAATAGTATCAATAAACTGAACATCATTAGCTGTTACTGTTCCTGTATTCGTTATTTGAACCGTATACGTTAATACATCTCCAACGAGAGTAGCAGCCCTATTTACTTGTTTTATAACATTAAATTGTCCTCTATTTACAGTAGTAAGTGTTGTATTGCTCGGCTCTGTTACTATAACTGGTGGTTCTCCTGGTACTAATACAAAACTTCCTGTTACATTTGCCGTATTGGCAATTGTTCCGTTTGTTGGCACACTAACAACAGTTACTTGGAATGTGACTTCTACACTTTCACCTGGATTTATATCTGGAAGCGGGAATCCATTGTTCGGATTGAACCCAGGTTGTAACACACCGTCTATCGTTACACTATCTGGTACAAATGTGATAGAGGCCGGTAATACATCGCTATATTGAACATTCGTCGCTACCACTGTTCCTGTATTTTGAACGACTGTTGTATATATAATTGTATCGCCTACTGCAACAACCGGTTGACTCACTGATTTTAAAACATTTAAACCAGGTTCATTAATTTCTGTTAATGTCGTATTACTTGTCGTTGTTTCTGTAATAGGCGGCTCTGTTTCACTTACAGCAAATGTCGCTGTAACGTCTACAAAGTTAACAATCGTTCCACCTTCTGGTATGCTCGTAACCACTTCTTGATATGTGACACGTGCAAAACTATCTACAGGTATATCTGGAACTGTAAAACCAATGAAAGGATCTAATCCTGGTGCCGGTACCCCGTTTATGCTCACGCTTCCTGGTATAAACGCTACACCAGCAGAAGTCGTATCGATAAATTGAACATTGGTTGCTGGCACTGTTCCGAAATTAAAGATCAATACATCATACGTTAATATTTCTCCTACAGTGGCTACTTCCTTATCTACTAGTTTCAATGGAAAAATAAACGCTATATTAATTGTCGTAACGACTAAATTCGTTAATATCGTTTCCGTAATTGGTGGTTCCTGCGGATTTGGTTGTGAAGTAAATGTAACGTCCGCATCATTTAATATGACTTCATTATCTGGAATTTCTGTAATTGTCACTTGGAATGTGACCTCAATACTTCCACTAGCGATTAATAATGGCGTAACTGTAAATCCTATTTCTGGATTTAAACCAAGTTGCTGCACTCCACCTATCGTTACACTACCTTCTACAAACGTCGTTCCTTCTGGTATGACATCTTGGAAGAATACATCTGTAACAGGGATAATCCCTACGTTTGAAATGAGCACGGTATACGTTAATACATCTCCAACAGCCCCAGTTGCAACATCAACTGTTTTTGTTGCTGTTACTTCACCAGGAGGAGGTAACGGTATTGTAACTACCGTTGTATTACTTGAATTCGATGTTGTTACAGGTGGTTGTAAAGGATTTAATAAAAAAGTGGCTGTAGCAGATGCTGTATTTAATACTGCTCCACGTGTAGACGGTGCAACTACCATAACTTGGAACGTTACTGTCAATGATGTTCCAGCTGCAATATTCGGAAGTGCGAAACCAACATTTGGGTCAAATCCAGGTTGTGGCGCTCCATTTATCGTTACACTATTTGCGACAAATGTTGTCTCTGCAGCAATTGGATCAATAAAAGAAACATTCGTTGCTGTTACTGTGCCGTTATTTCGAATGACTACAGAATACGTGTAAGTTTCTCCAAGTGCTGCTTGTTGTACAGATGAAGATTTTTGTATATTTAGCTGTGCTGTGTTTACTTGCGTCACTACAAAATTACTATTTGTTACAGTCATTATTGGAGGGTTTGCTGGATTTATAAGAAAACTTGCAGTAACGTTCGATTGGTTTCTTATATTTCCACCGTTCGGAACACTCGTCACTGTAACTTGAAACGTAATCGTAGATGTTTGCCCGACCGGAATATTTGGTACTGGGAAACCTGCCATAGGATCCGCACCTTGCTGCACGACTCCGTTTATCGTCACACTATTTGCTACAAAGGCAGTACCAGACGGAATTGGATCTTGAAAAATAATATTCGTTGCAGGAACAGTTCCTGTATTTTGAATAAGAATCGTATACGTTAACGTATCTCCTACTCCTGCTTGCGATGTATTTACACTCTTCATTACATTAAGTGATCCTACATTCACTCGCGTCACAACAATATTACTAATCGTTACAATTGTAATTGGCGGCTGGAGAGGGCTTACTTGGAAATCCGCAGTTACATTCGCAGTATTCGGAAGAACTCTATTTGGTGGTACACTCGTGATTGTCACTTGAAAAGCAACTGTTACCATCCCTCCTACTGGAATATTGGCAAGTGGAAATCCAGTTGTTGGGTTTAAACCTGGTTGAGATGTTCCGTTTATTGTTACACTATTTGTTACAAACGTTGTTCCAACTGGAATTGGATCAAGAAATGATACATTTGTCGCTGCTACCGTTCCACTATTTTGTATACGAACTGTATATGTTAACGTATCTCCTATTCCTGCTTCAGTAGCGCTTACACTCTTTCTCACATTTAACCCTGAAGAATTCACGACTGTCATAACAGTATTACTTGGTACCGTTACAGTAATTGGTGGTTCTGTGGGATTTACAAGAAAATCTCCAGTTACATTCGCATTATTTAGGACATTATTTCCTTGGGGAATGTCATCAATTAATACTTCAAACGTAACAATTACACTCGCACCAGTAGGCAAATTATTTAATGGGAATCCGAATTCTGGATCTGCCCCTTCTCGTAAGACCCCATTCACAAAGACACTGTTTTCAATAAATAATGTACCTTGTGGAATTGAATCTTGGAAAAATACATTTGTTGCTGGTACACTACCTGCGTTTATGATTTCGATTGTATATACTAAAACATCCCCTACCGTTGCAACATCCGTATTCACTGATTTCACAACTTCAAAGTTCCCTGATTGTACTGTTGTATTCACAATGTTACTCGGAACATTGATTGTTACGGGTGGTTCACTCGGATCCACTTGAAAACTTGCTGTTACATTTGCTTGATTTAAAATATCTTCATTTTCTGGATCCTGTACAATTAATACGTCAAATGTGACTACAACTGTTTGAGCCGCAGGAATATTCGGAAGAGAAAATCCTGTATTTGGATTCAATCCACTTTGTGGTACGCCATTAATTGTTACAGAATTTGCAACAAATGAGACAGCGGGAGAAATAGTGTCTTGGAAAAACACGTTTGTTAACGGAACGTTTCCTGTATTTTGGACGGCAATCGTATATGTTAAAGTATCACCTACTGCCGCTTGTGTCGTATTCACTTCTTTTATTACATTTAAACCACCTGTATTAACTTGTGTCACAACTGTATTCGTTTGTCTATTAATCGTCA
Source organism: Bacillus sp. FAU20 (assembly GCF_056033865.1). Taxonomy (NCBI): domain Bacteria; kingdom Bacillati; phylum Bacillota; class Bacilli; order Caryophanales; family Bacillaceae; genus Bacillus; species Bacillus sp. FAU20. The sequence goes on along the minus strand of NZ_JBVYHY010000003.1, from coordinate 1,169,636 downwards.
CTGGTGGTTGATTCGGAATAACAACGAAATTAGCAGATACATTTCCGCGATTCGCAATCGTGCCTCCGGATGGCGTAGATGTAACCCGTACTTGAAATGTAACCGTCCTACTTCCGCCTGGAGAAATATTTGCTATCGTAAACCCAGTTGCCGGATTTGCTCCAGGTTGTGAAATCCCATCTATAGTTACACTATTTACGATAAAAGTCGTTCCAGTTGGGATTGGATCTTGAAAAACAACATTCGTCGCAAGTACATTTCCTGTATTCTCAATTGTAACGGTGTACGTAAGAACGTCATTTACAGTTGCAAAAGCTCGATCTACTGTTTTTCGCGTTCTTATATCAGCTACATTAATTGTAGTAAATACAGTATTACTTGTCGCTTGACCTGAAATTGGTGTTTGACCAGGCACTGGGGTATAGGTAAATGTTGCACTTGCACGATTTGGAATTGGATTTACAAGAGGATTAGATGTTACTCGAACTTGAAAGCGGACTACAGTCGTTTGCGAGGCATTAATACTCCCAAGATTAATACTACTTGCTGGATTTGCTCCTGGACGCGCTACTCCATTTACCGTAACACTATTTGGAACAAATGTTGTTCCAGCAGGGATATTATCAACAAAAATAACATTGTTCGCAGTGATGTTTCCATTATTCGTCACATTAACTGTATACGTTAATATGTCATTAATTGTTGCTGTTTGCAAATCTACAGACTTTTGTAAGCTTACATTCGCACGATTAATTATCGTCTGTACTGTATTTGAAGAAGCTGTACTTGTAACGAGTGGGCTTCCTACGAAAGGACGGAATTGATAAGATACCACCGCACGATTTGGAATTGGATTTGGATTTGGAAATGACGTGATCCTTACCTGAAATGTTACAATTCTCTGCGCATTATTAGGTATCGTTCCTAAATTAATTCCACTAGCTGGGTTCGCGCTCGGTTGCGCTACTCCCCCTACCGTCACACTACCAGTTATAAACGTCGTTCCGTTTGGAATACTGTCTTGTAATACAACGTTATCTGCACTTCCTGTCCCTGTATTCGGAACAGTAATTGTATAGGTGAGAATATCTCCAACTCCTGCAACTGTTTTATCAACTGATTTAACAGGATTAATAATTGGACCCGTCGCATCAATTTGAACACCAAAACCAGCTGCAGCGTATCCATCTCCATTTGTAACGAATCGAACTGTTGCTGACGTTTGATTATTTACTAATGATGAAGTGGCATTTACATTTGTAATATCCCATCCTTGTCTTCGGACAGCCAAAGCTATCCCTAACGGCTGATTCAACTCTCCAAACGTTCCAGTTGTATCTAACTCTCCAATGTCGTTACAAATTTGTGACTGAAAGAAATTATTAGCAGGGTTTCTCGGGCCGAATAATGCAATTGTAGCATTTGCATTCGGGCCGAAGCGAAGTTGATCTCCAACAATGTTGGAATCACCTTCTTGAGCAGTTACGAGCACTCTTCCTGTAACTGCTCCTGTTCCCGGAGTAGCAAATCCTGAAATGATAGTATCAACTGGTGGTGATGAAGCATCGATAATTTCTTGACCTGCATATACCGACAAATTCCGAAGTGGTAAACTTGCATTTTGATACACTACCTCAAGCGTCCATCCAGCTGAACGACTGATTGTCGGATCAGCCGAAGTTCTTGTAGCTGGCACGGCCCCTGTCGTATAAGTCCCTGCCCCACCCGCACTAACAAGATTCGTTACATTAGCAGAGCGAGCATAATAAAACTGATTGCCTACTGAACCTTGCTGCGCGGTAGCAGGGTCTGGCGTAACAGAAAATGTTCCTGCTGGTGTTGTAAATGTAATATTATCATTTAAAAATGGTAAAACATCTTCCGTATCAGTCCGGAAAGTTCCTGCCCAAACTAACTCTGCATACAAAATACTACTCCCTGCCGGAAGATTTAAAATTGCACTTGAAGAATTCAATCGCCAGTCATCCGTTGTACCTGCTGGGAACCCTGGTACTTGCAGCGCTGTATTTACCGTTGTAAAAACAGCAAGTGTACCAAAAATATTACCTGGTGCAGGCGATGTGGGACTAAGTCCTAACGTGTTCCCAGTGAACGTGACGGCACCAGTTACTGTTGTCGTAAAGCGATTCAAAAAAGGCACGTAATCATCTCATTTCATTTATAGTAAAAAGTGCTCTATACTATAAAATGTAGACAAACTATGCAATGTACTTTGTCCAACAAAATTCCGCACGTATGAGAGGAGCTTACTACACTATGCGCTATGTTATTATAACAGGAACTTCACAAGGTTTAGGTGAGGCTATCGCCGCGCAATTGTTAGAAGAAAACACGAGTATTATCTCTATTTCTAGAAGAGAAAATAAAGAACTTACGAAACTTGCACAGCAATATAATAGCAATTGTGTTTTCCACTCCTTAGATCTTCAAGATGTACATAATTTAGAAACGAACTTTAACAAAATCATTTCATCTATTCAAGAAGACACTGTATCATCTATTCATTTAATTAATAACGCTGGTACACTCGCACCTATGAAACCAATTGAAAAAGCAGAAAGCGAACAATTCATTACGAACGTTCACATTAATTTACTTGCACCTATGATTCTTACATCTACTTTCATGAAACATACGAAAGAATGGAAAGTAGATAAACGCGTTATAAATATTTCATCTGGCGCAGGAAAAAATCCTTATTTCGGATGGGGCGCTTATTGTACAACGAAAGCAGGTGTAAATATGTTTACACAGTGCGTAGCGACTGAAGAAGGGGAAAAAGAATACCCAGTAAAAATCGTCGCTTTTGCACCTGGTGTTGTTGATACAAATATGCAAGCACAAATTCGTGAAACAAATAAAGAAGACTTCACAAATTTAGACCGCTTCATCACATTAAAAGAAGAAGGAAAACTATTATCACCTGAATATGTAGCAAAAGCTATTCGTAACTTACTAGAAACTGAAGACTTCCCTCAAGGCGAGGTTATTAGAATTGATGAATAACAAAAAGGCGTGCTAGATTAGCATGCCTTTTTGTTCTACTTCTCTAAAAATATAAGCATAGACTCCGCAATTTGTTCATAACCAATTTCTTGGTAAATTTTATTCGATGTCGGATTCGCTAGATCAGTATATAACGTAGTTGTCTTGTATCCTTCATCTAACATACGTTGACTAAGTGCCGCTACACAATTAGATGCGTATCCTTTTTTCCTTTCTTCTTTCGGCGTATACACGAAATTAACTGTTATATTATTTTTAGTTGGGCGTGTTTTTGCAGCTACAGAAACAAGTTTTCCGTCTATTTCTAAACCAAATAGACGACGATTAGTAATTAATATATGTGCGGTTTGTTCCGCTTCTTCTTTTGTAGTAGGAAGATTCACTTCTTCGCAAAATTGGTATATCCACTGTTCTATTACTGGTAGCTCATCACTACTTACTTCTTTAAAGACTCCATCTCCGTTCCACTTTTTCTTCACTTGTTTTAATTCATATATACCTTGCTCCATTGCAATAGTAGTTTTCTTATTTTCTAACACGGCAATCTCTTCCGCTAATCTCTGTACAATTTTCTTATTACCAATTAATCCAGGAACATTCGGATATACTTCCGCTAATTTTTTTGCAAGTTCCACGATGGCCTCTCCCACCATTTCAGACGTAGCAACAATAATTTGTTTCTTTTCTTCTGTTTGAAGAAATACAATTGTAATTTCTTCCTCTTGTTTTACTACCCCCATAAATATCGGTTGTTGTACCATTTGTAATACACCTAATATGAGATTATTTTCCTGTTCATTTTTTTCTAAAAATGGTGTAACCGCTTCTTTAAAATTAACAATCTCTTCATATACACGTAATTGAATCATCGACAATCTCTTCTCTCTATTTATAGTTTCATTAAAGTATTGGCGATTAATTCATTAAATCCTTCTTTTACGATTCAATAATATACGAAACTAATATATTTAAATCATTTTCGACTTGTAAAACTCTCTGTTTTTCCTTTTCAAATACCTCTTCTTCTTTCCAAAATGACTCTTTTCGACTTTTAATCATGCGCTCCATTTCTTTTTTACTCGGTCCACCGTACACCTTTCTTTTTTGAATAAATGCTTCTGGCGATATAATTTCTTCCCACTCTTTTTCTAATAATTGTATTTTAAATTTTTCTTGTAAGTATATATTCACATCTTTGAAACATAATTCATGTAGCTCCTTTTTCTGTTCCAATGACATATTCGCAATAACACTTGCTACATGATGAGCATGCCGAAATGGAATTTCATAGTTTTTTGTTAAAACATCTGCGAAATCCGTTATCGTAATTGCATGTTTATAGGAACGACTTTTCAACGTTTCTTCTTCTACTTTCATCGTTCGAATGACTGCATTCAAAATGCAAAATACACGAATAGCCTTTTCAATTCCTTTATATAAATACGGCTGCAAGTCATCTTCCGTATCGACAATATCACCAAATGGTGTATTATGAATCATTTGAAATACTGTAAATGCTTCTCCAAAAGCACTACTCGTAATTGCACGGGCATGTTCAATTGAAACTGGATTTCGTTTTTGTGGCATAATACTACTAATTTGTACATATGGCCTTGCAACAGTAATACCATCATATTCTTTCGTCGCTAATAGTAAGAAATCATGAATCCATCTACTCGTATTCGTCATCATTACCGTAAGTAACGAGCTAACCTCTAATAAATAATCAGCTCCAGCGACAGCATCATATGAGTTCTCAATTACATTAGTAAATCCAAGTAAATCAGCAACTCGCTCTCGTTTAATTGGGAAACTTGTTGTAGAAAGAGCAGCTGCTCCCATTGGCGATTGATTTAAAAGTGTGTACGTTCGTTTTATTCTTTCTAAGTCTCTCTGCATCGTATCATAAATCGCTAACGTATAATGACCAAATGTTGTTGGCTGCGCTGGTTGTGTATGTGTATAAGCTGTCATAATCGTTTCCTTATGATCATCGGCAAGTTGCAGCATACTTTCTTGCAATAACAAATGATGTTCCATTAATTGTAGTACGTATCGCCTTAAACTCATGCGATACATCGTTACACCCATATCATTTCTACTTCTACCAATATGCATATTACTTACAAAATCGCATTTCGCTTCTTGAAAAATTAAATGTTCCACTAAAAAAAAGAGATCTTCATGCTGCTCTGTATAGAGCAATTGATCTTTTGGAATTCCCTCTATCTTTTTTAGTGCGTTTAATATAACTTTAGCTTCTTCCTTTTTCATTAAATTTTCTTCCGTCAGCATTGTAATATGCGCTTTATGCACTTGAAACATGTCTTTCAATAAGTAATTTCGTTGAAACTCAAATACATGTTGTAATACGCAATTCACGTATGTTTTCCCAGGGAAATCAGCGCCTTCGCTCTTTATAAACTCTTCTTTACTTTGTTTCATCACCTTTTCCCCTTTCACCTAAGTATTACTACCCATCATACCCAGAGATAGGAAAAAAGTGCTTGTACACAAAAATAAACTCGGTGCTCTCTGCACCGAGTTTATTTAATAAAAGTCGCATCATACTTATCACTTTGCAACACTTGAAAATGTAAGTTTGCTAAATGTTTCCGTATTTCTGCGCTGTCATCTTCATTTAAATTATTTGCTAAGAACACTATTTCTGTACAGTTCCCGCGTTTATCCATTGCATAAACTGCTTTTGTAACTGTCCATGGCGTATAACCATTTTTTTGCCCAGCATGTCTAAATGTTTTACGGTATTTCTTGGCACTCATGTCTGTTTCAACGATATTTGCCCACACTTTTTCTTCAGCTTCTGTCAAGCCACCTTTATGGTTTGCCTTTTGAAGTAATACCATATAATCATTTGCAGAAGCTGCTGGTAATCTATCTGACCAAATTTTGTCGTAACGTTCCTCTAAATAAAGCGGAATTTCCTTCTGTAATAATGGTCCCTTCTTCTTTAAGCGTTCATGAATAATCATCGCATATTCACGATATTGCTCTTGAGACATTTCTTTTAACTTTTTCTCTATTTTATATTTTGGAACATGTAATTCTTTATGCAAATATCCCGGGATATACAAAGATGAAACGATTGGAAGTAGTGGTTGATGTGCAGGAAGTGATAAACTTTGTAAATTCCGATTAATATTATCTAATCCTAACACTTCCATTAAGTACTCAGCATTTGCATTTGAACTAAACTTAACCATTCCTTTTGCTACTTCTTCTAAAGAAACCGCTCCTTCAGTTATCTTTCCTTTCTTTTCCAAGTACCTTTGCCATCTATCTTGCGCACCACCATCTGTATTCGGTACATAATACCGATTCACATCATTAATGGAAACGAAACTAGAAGAATCAATTTTCCCTTCCGTAACTTGTTTCGTATATTCAAGCGCTATAATCAATTTCATCGTACTAGCAACTGGTAATACAACATTTGGATTTACAGAATAAACAACTTTATCATTTCTCTTTACTAGAAGTGCACTATTTTTTTCATCTTTATGTTCTTCAATAAAAGATGCAATATACTGTGCATCATCATTATTTGAACTCCACACTTTTTTCACTAAAAAGTTACCCGATATTAGCAAAACGAAAATACCCACAATCACTGCGCATACTATAGTTTTTTTCAAGTAAAATTCCTCTCCTATTGTGTAACTCTTCTCTCTATCTTTAAAAAACAAAATAATGGAGATGGTTATTCAAATAACCATCTCCATTATTTTAACTTGTATACTCCTATTATGTCTACGTCATGATTTTCACAAAATCCTCAAGGAATTTTTTATAATGTAATGACCAACCAATTCGCACCCAGTTTTTTAAGGCTTTTGCATCAGGTTGAGGACGGAAATCTGCAATACTTTCTCCTTTTGCTATTCCCACTGTATCTACATCTACACGGCGATACACATAATCCAATATTGAAGGATTTGCGGCAACCATCATTGTAACGACGTCATGTACTGGACTTCCTTTTATTTTCGGATTTAATTTTCTATAAGCTTTATAATAATACGTAAAAATCGGTTCAATTAATTTATTAAAACTTGTTTTAGAATGTTTCGTAATATACTTTACCATCTCTGGCGTAATAATAGCTTCAGATGTAACATTGAGCGGCACCAGTGTCACATTCTTGGCATTTTGCATAACTAATTGCGACGCAATCGGATCACTATGAAAATTCGCCTCTGCGACTGGTGTAACATTGCCAGGCATTAAGAAAGCACCGCCCATTATATAATATTCTTTCACATACTTCATCATTGGCTTTTCTAAAATAAATGCTGTCGCAAGTGTCGTTGACCTCCCAGCATCAACTATAATTAATTCTCCTTTATATTTTTCAAGAATGTCAAAAAACTCACAAAAAGGCTTTATATTTGGAGAAAGATTTTTCGGTGGTCGAATTGGTCCTAAACCTTCCGCCCCATGTATTTCTGGATAATACGTTGTAATATCTCCAGATAAAGGAATTTTCGCACCATTAATAACTGGTATATCTTCCCTACCTGCTAACTGTAATAAATATGCCGCATTACTTGTCGCCTTTTCTTGCGTTACATTTCCATATCCTGTAACCACACCAACAATATCAATATCAGGATGCAACAATCCGTACATAATTGCTAAAGAGTCATCAATTCCTGGGTCTCCTAAAAATAATACTTTTTTCATCGACCTCAACTCCATCCCCTCAATTGTTATTAATTTATGAATAACAATTGGCATACAGAATAAAAAAGAACAATTTCATACGAAAAAACGCAGTCCTATAAGGACTACGTTCTCCAGCTAACCTATACAGTTTTTTTTACAGCACTCATACTTCCAATAATGTAAGCGATAAACGCAAAACAAATCGGAAAGACAACTGTATGTATACCAAACGGATTTGGATAGAAAAGGTGAATACACATATATGAACCTACTCCAACGAAAATGGAAGCAAGCGCTCCTGTTGCATTTCCTTTCCTCCAATATAACCCTAATACGATTGGCCAAATGAATGCTGCTTCTAATCCACCGAAAGAAAATAAATTTAGCCATATTAAAAAATCTGGTGGTTTAATGGCCGCTGCATAAACGAGTAGTCCTACAATACCAGTAATCCACAAACTTCCTTTTTTTATCGTACTGTCTGCTGCATCTTTATTTATGTAATTTACGTATATATCTTTAATAATTGACGAGCTTACAAGTAATAATAACGAGTTTACTGTAGACATAATCGCTGCCATTGGTGCAGCTAAGAAAACTCCAGCTAACCAAGGTGGCAACACTTCCATCGCAAGTAGCGGCATTACTTTATCTGGTACCGTTATACCTGGAAGTACTACTCTTGCAAATACACCTGTTAAATGCATACCGATCATAATTGTACCAACGACAACTGTTCCAATTATTAAAGCTTGGTGCATAGCTTTTGAATTTTTATAAGACATGGCACGCACGCTAATTTGCGGTAAACCTACAACACCAATTCCAATTAAAATCCAAAATGATGTCACATATGACTTCGTTAAACTGCCATCTGCTCCGAATGGTGTAATTAAATTTGGATTGATTTGAACAAGTTCCTGCATAATCTTTTCAATTCCACCACCAGCAATGACAGTAGCAATTAAAATGATTGTCGTTCCAACTAACATAATAATTCCTAATAATGTATCTGATAAAGCGACTGCACGAAATCCACCAATTAATACGTAAACAAGTACAGAAAAAGTAAATAAAAATAGTGCTGTTGTGTACGATAGACCCGTTAGTGACTCGATTAATCGTCCACCACCGACCCACTGGGCTACTGTCGCTGAAAATAAAAAGATAATAATACATAACGCTGAAAGTATAACAACTGCTTTATTATTGTATCTCCCTTTTAAATAATCGATAAGAGTAATGGCTTCCATCTTCCTAGCGATAATTGCAAACTTTTTACCGATAACCGTTAAAACGATATACCCTGTTACAACTTGAATCGCAGATAACAATACCCATCCAAGCCCCATATTGTAAGCAATACCAGGACCACCAATAAAGCTACTTGCACTACCGTACGTAGCAATCATTGTCATCGCTAATAATAAACCGCCTAGCTCACGCCCACCAAGAAAATATTCTTGTAAAAATTTATTATGAGCAGTTGCTTGAACGCGTCTTGAAGCATATACACCAATTAAAAATACAACGATAAACGAAATTATCATTGGAATGATTACATACCAATTCATCTATTATTCCTCACTTTTTTCTTCCTCATCGAGTGAAATATCTTGAAATACAAAACGAACAACTAAACTAAGTAAAATAACCATAACGATAAATCCAACGATACAGCTATAAAAAAACCATGCGGGAAAACCTAATACATATGTATATTCACTCGGATTTTTACTACCAAGCCCATAAGCGAATCCGTACCATATTATAAAATTAATAATAGTAAGTCCAAGACCAATTAACGCTTCTCTATGGGCTATTCGAAAGCGTGGATCATCATGATAATCTTTCATTTTTCCCCCTCCTCTCACGATGTATTATTGTACCATTGTTCTTCTAGTTTTTCCTACTAGAAAGCAAAACAAGCAGGATTTTTTATAATCATATAGAAGATTCTGTTACATTACATATTTTTTACAATTGTAACACAAATGAAATTTGAATTTTCAGTATTTATTAATTATGATTTTAATTAGAGGCTTTCCATCTAGTTTCCACATCCTTGATTTCGGAATAAGCGCCGTCTCGTACTGCGTTTACATTATATTTTCAAGGGGGTTATACAATGAGTCAACTAGCTGTAAATCTTCATGAAAAGGTAGAAAAGTTTCTTCAAGGTACAAAAAAGTTATATGTGAATGGATCTTTCATTGAAAGCGCTTCTGGAAAAACGTTTAAAACACCAAACCCAGCAACTGGTGAAACACTTGCTGTCGTTTCTGAAGCTGGTCGCGAAGATATTCATAAAGCTGTAGTCGCAGCTCGCATGGCTTTTGACGAAGGTCCTTGGTCTCGTATGAGCACTGCTGAGCGAAGCCGTCTCATGTACAAGTTAGCTGATTTAATGGAAGAACATAAAGAAGAGCTTGCACAGCTCGAAACGTTAGATAACGGAAAGCCAATCCGTGAAACAATGGCAGCAGATATACCACTTGCAATTGAACATATGCGCTATTATGCTGGCTGGGCTACGAAAATCGTTGGTCAAACAATCCCTGTTTCCGGTAATTACTTTAACTATACACGCCATGAAGCTGTTGGTGTCGTCGGTCAAATTATCCCTTGGAACTTCCCTCTTCTTATGGCGATGTGGAAAATGGGAGCAGCGCTTGCTACAGGATGTACAATCATTTTAAAACCTGCAGAACAAACTCCACTATCAGCTCTATACTTAGCTGAATTAATTGAAGAAGCTGGATTCCCGAAAGGTGTTATTAATATTGTTCCTGGATTCGGTGAATCAGCTGGACAAGCACTTGTTAATCATCCACTCGTTGATAAAATTGCATTTACTGGTTCTACTCCAGTCGGTAAACAAATTATGCGACAAGCATCTGAGTCATTAAAACGCGTTACACTTGAGTTAGGCGGTAAATCACCAAATATCATCTTGCCAGATGCTGATTTATCTCGCGCGATTCCTGGTGCCCTTTCTGGTGTTATGTTTAACCAAGGGCAAGTATGCTCTGCTGGATCACGCTTATTTATTCCGAAGAAAATGTATGATAATGTCATGGCTGATCTCGTCCTCTATTCTAAAAAACTAAATCAAGGTGTCGGTCTTAACCCTGAAACAACAATTGGTCCTCTCGTTTCCGAAGAACAACAAAAACGTGTAATGGGCTACATTGAAAAAGGGATTGAAGAAGGCGCTGAAGTACTTTGCGGAGGAAGTAATCCATTCGATCAAGGCTACTTCGTTTCTCCTACAGTATTCGCTGACGTAAATGATGAAATGACGATCGCAAAAGAAGAAATTTTCGGTCCAGTTATTTCTGCAATACCGTTTAACGATATTGATGAAGTAATTGAACGTGCAAATAAATCGCAATTTGGTTTAGCTGCTGGTGTGTGGACAGAAAATGTTAAAACTGCACACTATGTTGCAAGTAAAGTACGTGCAGGTACAGTATGGGTAAACTGTTATAACGTCTTTGATGCAGCATCTCCATTTGGAGGATTTAAACAATCTGGCCTCGGCCGTGAAATGGGATCTTACGCATTAAATAACTATACAGAAGTGAAGAGCGTTTGGCTTAACTTAAATTAATGAGAAAGAACCTGACCTACCTGGTCAGGTTCTTTTCATTATGTATTCCTTTAAACTTGCAGTCCTCCGCTCACATTTAATACTTCACCTGTAATATAGGATGCGTATTCTGATGCTAAAAAGGCTGCTGCGTTCGCAATATCTTCTGGCGTTCCAATTCTACCAACTGGAATAGCGCCAACCATCTTTTCTTTCACTTTATCTGGTATCGTTTTTGTCATATCTGTATCCATAAACCCCGGACAAATCGCGTTACAAGTAATACCGAAACTTCCAACTTCTTTCGCTGCCGTTTTCGTTAAACCTACAACTCCTGCCTTTGTAGCCGCATAATTTGCTTGCCCTATGTTTCCTTCTCTACTAATTGAAGATATATTAATAATGCGCCCATACCCTTGTTGTCTCATGTAAAGAAGCGCTGGTTGCATACAATAAAAAACTCCAGTTAAGTTTACTTGTAACACTTGTTCCCAAGCAGACTTCTCCATTTTATGTAACATTGCGTCTCTTGTAATTCCAGCATTATTCACCAAAATATGTAATGTACCAAATTTTTGAACCGCATATTCAATTAACGACTTCGCTTCATTTTGATTACTTACATCACATCGATATGAGCACACTTCATATCCTTCATCTGATAACTCACGTGTCGTTTTTTGTAGATTCTCTTCATTTACATCGCTAATTAATACTTTCGCCCCTAGTTTTGCATAAACCCTTGCAATCTCTTTTCCAATTCCCTGTGCAGCTCCTGTTACAACAGCTGTTTTCCCGTTTAAAAACTCCATCCCTATCCCCCATTTCTATTACTTATACTGTATATTTCGGCTTTTTACTTTCCAATTCCTCTTTGTATAAAAAAGTCTATTTGTGTCAAACTAACTTTGCAACGTCGCATAAAGTGAAACTTTAATCAGTGGGGGTTTTCTTCATCCCCCACTGATTATTAGCCCTCACCAATCGGACTTTTATGGGCAGCCCGACCCCCACCTAACTTCTTTACTTTCGCTGAATTTTGAGGTGAGGTCTTACTGCCCATTAAAGCGGGATAAAGTGCAAGGAGATTGTGTCGAATGAACAAAAAAAATTTCAAACAAAACAAAGCTACTGATGGCATTGATGTTGAGTTCTCTCGCGAACTCGCTGACCACAATGACTTAGAAGCAAACGCACGTGCAAATGCCGCTGATGCACGTCAAAAGCGCCAATCAACCGAAAAATAAGGTACATCACAACCTTATTCTTTTCAAAAGGGACCTACTACCCAACAAAATAAACCGAGAGACATCTCTCGGTTTATTTTTTATATTTTTTTGCATAATGAGCCAAAGTAAGCAACGGATATATATGAGCATAACTATGATAACGAATATAAAACCCACCTGGTAAACCTGTTCCAGTAGGATATTTTTCATTTATATAAGAGTTGGAGAGCAAATATGAAATACCTTTTCGAATAACTGGCGTTTCTTTATCATAGTAAGAAATGAGGGCATCTAACGCCCATGCTGTTTGGGATGGTGTACTAAACGGCAAAGTAACAAATCTTTTTTCCACACTACTTTGGCAAGATTCTCCCCAGCCACCATCTTCATGCTGTATATGTTCAAACCATAAAGCTGCTCGTTTTAATGATGGATTGCTAGATGGAATTCCGAATGACCGTAAACCTGTCATAACAGCCCACGTACCATATATATAACAAATTCCCCATTTCCCATACCACGATCCATTTTCCTCTTGTACATTCATTAACCAATTTATCGCACTTTGTTTTTGTTTCTCGGGCAATTCATTTTGCGTATACGTCCCAAAAAATTCTAACACTCTTCCTGTAATATCTGGTGTAGAAGGATCTGTAATCATATCACTTGCATTTTCGATTGGTAAATTTGCTAATATACGGCTCGTTACCCCTTTTTCAAAAGCCCCCCAACCACCATCATTATTTTGCAATCCTTTAACCCAATTAACAGCTCGCTTCCAAGCATTGTCTACATTTTCGTTCCCTCTACTTCGCGCCAATGCTCTTAACGCAGCAGTTGTATCATCAATATCTGGAATCGTCGTATTCACATCCGAAAAGCCCCACCCCCCCGGGAAGAGATCCGGTGCATGTACACTCCAATCTACTTTCTTCGTTTGCTGTTTTCTTAGTAAATATGCTGATGCATTGTGAATCACTTTACTTGCTTTCGGAACTTGAGCTTCTTGCAAAGCATAACTGAGTAAAGCTGTATCCCATATAGTTGATGGAGAGTTTTGCAAATGGCTCCCTCTCTCCATCTTCCATATATAAGATGTGATTCCCGTTATAGCCTTCTCAATAATTGGTGATTGAATAGAATGTCCTAATGCAAGTAAAGCATAAATCATATAAAACGAGGCAGTTGCGTAGCTATATAATGTTCCATTTTCATCAATACGCTCTTTCATAAAACGTTCTACTTCCTCATATCCTTTATGATGCAAAGAAAGTGGATACGTTATAATTTTCTTCACGTCACTTAATAATGTTTGAAAAACCGGAGACCGGTCCTCCCGAAACCATTCTCCGCCCCCGCCTGCAATGGGATTTAAATTTGGCAATAACTTTTTCCCTACTCGAAATCTTTTATTTAAACAAAGCATCATCGGAATTAAATGAATACGTGCTGAGCTACTCAGTTCAAAAATACTGAGAGGGGAATCATTCTGCAGAAACATAATTGGTGTTGGCAAATGAAAGAGAGAAGGATATTCATATTCTCCATGAATCGCTAATAAAAACTTCGTCATAAAATGAGCACGCGCTACCCCACCGCGCTCATTTATAAACATTTCCGCTCGCTTCATATTCGCATCTTCTTTTGTATATTTTTCCGATGCAAGTAAGGCAGCATAAGATTGAATTGTAGCAGATAAATTCCCCCCCGCTTCATCTTCATACAATTTCCATGTTCCTTCATTTGTTTGGAGTGATGCTAATCTTTTTACAAACGGTTCTATCTCTTTATCTCTACCTAATAATTTTAATAAGAAAATCATATGACAATCTGTTAGTGGAGCTCCTTCAAAACAAAACCGCCACGTACCATCTTGCCGTTGCATTGTTTGAAGTGCAGTTGTTCTTCTCGCTATTTCTTCATGCACTTTTTCATATAATAACAAGTTACTCACCCACCCTTTCGAAATCCGTATAACGATATTCAAAAAGATAGCTGAATATGTATGAAAACAAAGAAAAGCAGAACATATAAAATGTTCTGCTCATAAACAATATCCTACTCCGACAATAATCCCTAATAAAGCACCGACTACTACTTCATACGGTGTATGCCCAACAAGTTCATTTAACTTCTTATATTCTGTTTCTCTACCGTGAAAAAACTCATTCAATATTTTTGCTTGTTTACTTACTGCAAGCCTTACTCCTGAAGCATCATACATAACTATAATGGCAAAAATAGCAGCAACCGCAAACATCGAGCTTTCCACACCTTCCACAACTCCAACTCCTGTAGCAAGCGCTGTAACTGTTGAAGCATGAGAACTTGGCATCCCACCTGAAGCAAAAAACTTTGCAAAATCAAATTCACCTGTTTTGACTAATTTAAAGACTACTTTCGTTAATTGTGCTAAAAACCATGAAAGTACAGCAGCCATAAGCGGATCGTTATGTAAAATTGTTTCCACGTTCTCAGCTCCCTACTAGCTATAATGGAAATCCTATATAGTATCAGTATAAAGAAAAATGCGTAGAAAATACTACGCATTATGATACTTTTGCTGATTTATTTTTTATAAATTTCGGTTGTTTCTGCACTAAGAACTTTGTCTTCGCTACCGAGAATACAAATAAAGCAACCCATATACAGAAAAATGCAATCATATGTGTAGCTGTGAAATGTTCACCAAATACAAATACACCTAAAATTAAGCTAATTGTTGGCGCAATATATTGTAAAAATCCGACCATATAAAGTGGAATAAGTTGCGCTCCTTTCGCAAAATAAAATAGTGGTAATGCTGTTACAATGCCTGCTCCTATTAAAAGTAACGTTGATAACATGGAAATAGATCCAAATGAGCCGAAACCATGTGCGCCTGTTATAACAAGGTAAATGATTGCAAACGGCGTCACTAACATCGTTTCCATCGTAAGCCCGATTGTCGCATCATAGTTTAACAATTTTTTCGTTAATCCGTATAATCCAAATGAAAAGGCAAGTGAAAGAGAAACCCACGGAATAGATCCGAAACGTACTGTTAAAATGACAACTCCTACTCCAGCTAAACCAACTGCAACATATTGCCAAAAGTTTAACTTTTCCTTTAAAACGACTGTACCAAGTAAAATACTAATAAGCGGATTAATATAATAGCCAAGACTCGCTTCAATAACATGATTATGATTAACAGCCCATATGTAAACAAACCAATTTCCGCTAATCAAGACTGAAGCTATTGTTAATGACATTAATAATTTAGGTCGTTTAAAAAGATTCACAAATTCCCCAATAAACTGGCGAAATCTCTTCGTAACACCTAATACGAGTAACATAAAAACAAACGCCCAAACGATGCGGTGTGCTAATATTTCATCTGCAGGAACTTCTTCAATCCATTTCCAATAAATCGGCAGAATACCCCACATCGTATAAGCACCAGCCGCATATAGTATCCCTTTTTTTTGCTCTGCTGATTGACTCCCCATCTTCCTTTTTCTCCTCTTCTCATTTTTTCTCCATTATACGTTCTCATATGCTCACTTTACCAATAATCAATCTGCATTTCTTTCGACATTTCTCATACAACGAATAATAAACATACCGTTATTGCAACAAGTAACGGTATGCCGAAAACAAATTTCTTTTTATGAGTTTTATGATGAAACATATACATACCAATCCAAGCTCCAACTGCTCCCCCAGCTGCCGCTGATAAAAACAACGTACTTTCTGGCGTTCTCCACTGTTTCTTCTTTGCTTTTCGTTTATCAAGCCCCATAAGGCTAAAAGCTATAACATTAATAATAATAAAATAAATCCATTTCATCGCTTTCTCTCCTTATGAAAAATTCGATTAATAGTAGCACGAAAAAACGACGGAAACAACTGAAGAACGCTTTTTATCAAACTAGTTTAATTCATTACTTGCATATTTATATAACCAATTAAAATCGCAGTTATAGCAATTAAACAAAAAGATGTTATGAGCAGAAGCTTATATTTCATTCCCTTCACCCACTACCATATCATCGAAAAAACTTCTCTCAATCTCTTTTTCATCAAAATAAAGAACTACGATTAACCCTACGTATAAAGAAACGAAATTTAGAAACCATTCGCCATTATCATCTTTGTTAGCTAAACATTTAAATATCTCTTGAAATTGCATACGCTCGTCTGCAGCAACAATGGGACGTACACCAAAATATTTCAATACGAGATTCAGCTTCAGTTGCACGGATAATGATAAAATATATTTTAATAGCTTCGTATACTCTGCACTATCTTTTTGACTATACAACTTCACAAGCTTTGGATGTAAATTCGAAATCGATAATTCCTCGTCAGTCACTCTAGTTACTTCTATCGTTTCAATCATCTTTTTCATATCCATCACATTCACCCCTTCTGAAAAAATTCTAAAGCCAAAGAGTACTTAATTCAAAATGTATAATAATTGTGCGTTTCTCGTCTCTCGTTCTTCCTCACTGACTAAATCATACTTTTTTAGGAGGTGAAAAACATCATTTAATAATTTCTGTGAATGAGTACCTTGCAAAAAATTCTTTAACTCTTTAAAAATCCCTTCAGGTAAAAAATTCTTTTGACTTTCAAGCTTATTCATCACATCTTCAATAGAATGATCAATGTTACATGCCATACTAAACTTCCCCCTCTATCCTCTATAAATAATATCCTCAGCTAACGATGTAAACACTTCTCCAACAAGAGAATCTTCATCATATACAGATGAACCATTATTTTCTTCACGTTTCGCAAAAGGTATTTTGGCAATTACTTCTGTTTGCAATTGTTCTGCAAGCATTTCGCCGCCGCCTTTTCCGAAGAGATAATTTTTCGATCCATCTTGTTCTTCATAATAAGCCATATTTTCCACAATACCTAAAATCTCATGCTTCGTATGTTTTGCCATTACACCGACTCTTGAAGCAACGAATGAAGCTACATTGTGCGGAGTTGTAACAATTATTTCTTTCGCTTGCGGAACCATTGCCGCAACATCAATGGCAACATCTCCTGTACCTGGTGGTAAATCAAGTAATAAATAATCTAATTCTCCCCAGTGCGTATTCGCAAGGAAATTTTGAATCCATTTATTTAGCATCGGTCCGCGCCACATCACTGGGTTATTTCCTTCTGTAAAGAATCCCATCGACATGATTTTAACACCGTGACTAATGACTGGAATTGCCGTTTGATCAATCATCGTTGGTTTCTTATTCGTTTCCATCATAGCTGGAATACTAAAACCATATATATCTGCATCTAATATCCCCACTTTTTTGCCCATACGAGCTAGTGCAGTTGCAAGATTAATTGTCACCGTTGATTTTCCAACTCCGCCTTTTCCGCTCGTTACAGTAATAAAACGTACTCCTGAATCCGGGCGAAGCATACTCGGCATACCAGTTTCTGTTCTAGTATTTTTCTTTAACTTCTCTGTTAAAGATGCACGTTCTTCTTGTGTCATAGAGCCAAATATTACCTCCACTTTAGAGACACCAATTGCGTAAAGTGATTCTTCAATATCTTGTTGAATTTTTGCTTTTAACGGACAACCTTGGATTGTTAGTACTACTTCAAGTTTAACCTCTGTTCCGTTCATTTGTATATTTCTAACCATATTTAATTCTACAACACTTTTGTGTAACTCTGGATCCTCTACATGTTTTAATGCATTCATTATTTGTTCTTGAGTAAGCATAGAACTCATCCCTTCTCTTATTCTAATTTATATACCACATCTTCTTGGCGCTTCATCTGGTGAAAAAACTTATTATCCCCCGCTAACGGGCGGGATTAATGCGACTATATCTCCAGTTTTTATCATATCTTCATTCATTACAAACTCTTCATTAACAGCCACCATCACTTTATCCAGCGTTTGTAAACAATAGCTGGCTTTGAACCATTCTTTTAATTGCTGCACTGTCATTTCTTGCTTTTCTGAAATCACTAATCGATCCAATCCAACTTCCTCACGCAAATTTGCAAACAGTAAAATTGTAATCATTTTCTCATTCTTCCTTCTTTGGTTTTCCTTCTGAATATGGTGTGTTTTCAAGTTGATCTCCAACCCACATCGTTCCATCTTCCCAAAATTCTTTTTTCCAAATTGGAACGATTCGTTTTATACGTTCAATCGCGTACTCATTCGCTTCATAAGCTACTTTACGATGCGGTGATGAAACTGCAATGACTACTGCAATATCCATTATTTCTAGCCGCCCTACACGGTGCGTAATTGCTACTTTTGCGTCCGGCCATTTCCCACTAATTTCTCCACCAATTCTCATAAGTTGTTTTACTGCCATCGGCTTATATGCTTCATACTCTAAATGTAGCGTTCTTTTTCCTTTTGTTAATTCTCTCACCGTACCAATAAATGTTGTAATTGCTCCTGCTTCTCTTCTTGCAACCTTATTCGTTACTTCTTCAACTACAATCGGTATATCTACAATTTCAAATAGCGCTTGTCCCATTAGAACCACCTCTCCCTTTACAAAATGTCCAAGGCCATTTACTACCTTCGTTATCTTCTAATAAAAGAACATCGACAAACATATCTTTTTTATATCCTCTTGTCCCGCCCGGCAATACGATAAACGCGTTTGATTCTGCCAATGAAGAAACTGAGCTAGATTTATCAAACCCTGATGGATAAGCGATTAACTGACCTTCGTTATATGTCAATTTTGCTCGTACAAATCTTGTAAATGGATTCGGTTTTAGAAAATCTTCTCCTAATAACGCTTTTTCTCTTTTTAAATGTACTTTTTCACTAAACATATACGTCCGAATACACGGTCTTGCGAATAATTCAAACCCTACGTAACAAGCTGATGGATTTCCTGATAAACCAAATAATAACTTGCCATTTAATTGTGCTACAGTCGTAACACTTCCTGGTCGCATTGCAACTTTATTAAAAAGAACAAATGCACCTAACTTTTCGTAAATAGCTGGTAAATAATCATAATCTCCTACTGATACACCGCCCGTTGTAATTAACATATCTACTTGGCCAAGCGCTTCTTTCACAGCTGTAAAACACGTATTAAAATCATCACTAAACTTCCCAAAATATTTTACTCTTCCGCCTGCTCTTCGGATTTGAGACAATATCATATACGTATTACTGTTTCGGATTTTCCCTGGCTGTAATGACTCATTGACATCCAGTAATTCACTCCCAGTCGCTAACAGTCCAATTACAGGCTTTCTCGCAACTGGTACTTCACTATAACCGAATGTAGCAAGAAGAGCTGAAATACCTGGATTAATGTACGATCCTTTCTTTGCAAGAACTGTTCCTTTACGAGCATCTTCACCTTGAACAGAAATATTGTCGCCCGTTTTGAATGATCGCTTCACTTCTGTATAATTGTTGCCATTCTTCTCATATTGACGAGTCAGCTCTAACATAACAACCGCATCACACCCAGTCGGAATTTGTGCTCCCGTCATAATTCGAACTGCTTGAAACGGACCTACTTTCTCATGGAATAGCGCTCCTGCACCAATTTCACCCACTACTTCAAATACAATTGGCGTTTCATAACTTGCTAAATTAGTATCTTCTGCTCGAATAGCAAATCCGTCATACGGCGAACGATTAAATGACGGTACATCATGGTCAGCTACTAAATCCTCTGCTAATATACGTCCGTAAGCTAATTCAATTGGTAATAGCTCCTTTAAGCCTTTATGAGCAAATCCCATCACTTTACGAACAGCTTCTTCAACCGTAATTGGCACTCTTCTTTCCATTGTTGACACCCTCTCTATTAACCGAATACGCGATAATATAGTTGTTTCGCTTTCGAAATATCATTTGTACCATGAATAAAAACACGACCATCCCGAAAAAAAACGATGCGGTAATCATCGAATTGGCAAGATAGTAAATACGGATTCCGATCTACTTTTCCCAGTTTTTTTAATACTTTTTCTATATCATCAAAATTGTATTTCCTATTGTCTACTGTTCTAATTTGAACTGTATTTCTTCCGCATAAAACAGCTGCTTTCGTTTGATTTTCGTATGATAAATAAGGATAAGTTCGATTCAAACCGCATGAGAGACAAGCGTCTGTTTTTATTTTTCCTAGTTTTATAAAATGGTTTTGATTATTCCATATATCAAACATGAAAAATGTTTTTCTAATTGCTGAAAAATCTTCTATTAAAATTTTGAGTGCTTCCGCCACTTGATATGCTGCGACGATTTGTACAGTCGGGCTAATAATTCCAGCGGTATCACATGTCACACCTGTAACAGGAATATTTTTCAGCATACAATGTAAACACGGTGTCTCTTGCGGAATAATTGTATAACTCATACCATACGATCCAACGCAAGAACCATATACCCACGGAATATTATGTTTTTGTGATAAATCATTTATTACAAAACGAATATCAAAATTATCTGTTGCATCAATGATTACATCTACATTTTTTAATAGACCTTCCATATTTTCTAAAGTTGCATCCATTACGAAAGCATGTATTTGTACTTCCGAATTAATTTGTTCTAGCCGATTTTTTGCAGCAATTGCTTTCGGCATTTTCTCTATCGCATCTTGTTCAGAGTACAATTGTTGCCTTTGTAAATTACTCCATTCAACGTAGTCACGATCAATAATCGTCAACTTGCCAACACCTGCACGTACGAAACTTTCGGCACTTGCACTTCCTAATGCGCCTGCTCCTACAATTAACACATGTTTATTTCGAATTTTTTCTTGTCCTTTACTCCCAATTGGTTTGAACAACTGTTGTCGTGAATACCGATCAGCCATTACATACCCTTCCTCTCAAGAACTCTATTTCATATTAGAATGTTGTTTCTGATAACAAGCAAAGTAAGCAAAACCAACAAACCCAGCTCCTCCAATTACATTTCCGATAAAAACAGGAACAAAATTTTTAGCCAGATCCATCCACGTTAGATGACCAGCAAAAATAACAGCGGAAATGACAAATATATTTGCTACTACTTGCTGAAATCCAATGACTACAAATGCCATAATTGGAATCCAAATTCCGATGATTTTTCCGACAAAATCACTCGTCCCGTAAGCAAGCCAAAGAGCAAGACAAACGAGCCAATTACAACCAATTGCTAAAATTAAAGTTCTCCCAAATGATTCATGTAACTTCCCTTCCGCTATCGCTACCGTTTTATTTAAATACTCTCCCTCTGTTAATCCGCCAAGATGTCCAAAGCAATACGCAACGAAAATTGCCCCAATAAAATTCATGAGAGTAATCCAAACCCAGTTATTCAGTACACTTATCAATGTAATTTTCTTTGCATAAAGCGCCATAGACAGTGACATCATATTTCCCGTAATTAATTCTCCTCCTGCTAATACTACGAGCATGAGTCCAACAGGAAATACTGCCCCTCCTAAAACATTAACTAGACTTCCCCAGCGCTCAGGTAAATTCCCTAAAACTCGAATGTTAAGTAAAAAACCTATCGCAATAAACGCTCCTCCTAAAAAACCGAGAATAAGCATCGCTGGCAATGTCTGTCTTACTTTTTGAACACCGGCCTCAATGACAAGCTCAGCAATTTGTTCCGGCTTATGAAATGCCATTACCCATTCCTCCATTTTCTCCAAATAAAAAAGCAGCTTCAAAAAACCTCCTCAAAATAAAGGTTTTTGAATGCTGCTTAATTTCTCTGCACATCTTTTACAGAGATATCAATCATCACTTTTACTATAAAATAGAAAATCCACAACTCTTGTAAATTTTCCATTTTTCACTATGACGCTAGCTTTATATATTAACCACCGATATGTGACATTTCAATTTTAGGTATTGTTTTCTTATTTGTATGATTTAAGCGTTCATCTGAATAACGATCTTCCCTATTATTCCATATATCGCGTACTACATCTGTAATGTCCTCATCTGTATGTTCAGAACGAAGCAATTCTCTTAAATCATTTCCTTTAGAAGCAAATAAGCAGGTATATAATTTTCCTTCTGCAGAAATACGAGCTCTCGTACATGAGGAGCAAAAAGAATCTGTTACCGATGAAATAATACCTATTTCCTCATCGCTTCCTATATAACGATACCTAGTAGCCACTTCACCAGAATAATTTGCTTCTATCCGTTCTAACGGCATCACTTTGTGAATTGTATTTACTATTTCTTGTTTAGAGACGACCTCTTTTAAATCCCAACCATTATAATTTCCAACGTCCATATACTCAATAAAACGAAGAATATGCCTGTTTTCCTTAAAGTATTGCGCCATCTGCAAAATGTCTTGTTCATTTTTCCCTTTTTGAACGACCATATTTATTTTAATTTTCATACCAACTTCAGCAGCAGCCTGTATTCCTTCCAGAACCCTTTGTACTTTGCTCCTATTACCATTTAAATAGAAAAACCGCTCTTCTTCTAAGGAATCTAAGCTAACTGTTACACGTGATAGTCCCGCCTTATATAAATCAGGAGCAAACTTTTTAAGTAACGATCCATTGGTTGTTAAACCGATATCTTCCACACCATCTATTTTATGAAGCCGCTCAATAAGCTTTGGAAGCCCTCTTCGAAGTAACGGTTCTCCGCCTGTAATTCGTAATTTTCTCACACCTAAAGAAACGAAAATACGAGTTATCCTTTCAATTTCATCAAAAGATAAAATTTTATCATTAGACAAAAACGAGTAATCAGGACCAAATATTTCTTCTGGCATACAATATCGACAGCGAAAATTACAGCGATCGGTAACTGAAATACGTAAATCCTTTAACGGACGTTGTAACTTGTCTAATGTGACAGATTTCATATTTATTGCCTCGCTTTTACTTATTTTATATTTAAAACACGCTCTGGATGCGTATATACATTTAAGGATTGATTCCGAATAAATCCTATTGTCGTAATACCTAAATCTTCCGCTAGTTGCAAAGCTAACTCAGTTGGAGCTGATTTTGATAGTATAATTTCACAACCGATTTTTGCAACTTTCAATAATATTTCCGAAGAAATACGACCACTAAAAACAATGATTTTATCTTTTATAGAAATATCGTTTCTTAAACAATAACCGTAAATTTTGTCCAGTGCATTATGCCTACCAATATCCATTCGGCTTAAAATAATACCATTCACATCACATAAAGCTGCATTATGAACCCCGCCAGTATGATGAAACGTATCCGCAGATTGCTGCATTTCTTTCATTAACCGAAAACAATCCTCTGCCGCAACCTGTACATGGACACCCTGCATTTTTTTTGCACTTAGTGCATCATTAGCAAAAACAAACCCTTGCCTACTCATACCACAACAAGACGTAATATATCGTTTATTTTGCATTTGTTCGTAATACGGATTTACTTTTGCCGTCGTGACATGTACAAATCCTTCTTTCTCTTGTACCCATATGTCATCAATATCTTCATACTTTCGAATGATTCCTTCAGATGCTAAGAAGCCTATTACCATATCTTCTATATATTCTGGAGTACTAACCATTGTAACAAACTCCTGTCCGTTCATTTTAATCGTGACTGGAAACTCTGTTACAATGCTGTCCTCTATATGTTTAAACGCCCCTTGTTCATAACGAAAGATTTCTCTTTCTACCTGTATCGGTTTCACGATCAGTATCCTTCTCTCACGTTATATTTTTATCAAAAACAAATACCGAAACTGCAATATCTTCTTCTACTTTCATATCTGAAAATAGGTTCACTAATTTCGCTCCAACAAGTTCCTCCAAATGTTCACGGGAATTCGCAGCATATACTTCTTGAATCATTTTCGTTCTAGCCATATGAACCATTTCCGCACCGTCCATCGTACTTGAAATGAATTTTTCAGTAGGTGTTAAGTTTCCATAAAGAGTCGCAATCGCCATGTTTTCTGCAAAAACAGTATGAATTCGTTCTGGCCCTTTTCCGAAAAGTTCCTTTCGAAGTTTTCGTATCATATCATTAAATTCATGTACTTTTTTTGACATACCATTATACCTCCCACAAACCTCATTTTACTTTATTATATATTTTACCAAAATGAGCCTTCCGCCCAAACTATTTCGTACAAACATTTGGGCGAAAAGGTTCACTTCATGAAACTTATTCTTCTTTTAATCCTTTTCCCATACCTTTTAAGAAATGAAGCCCAAACCCGATAGCACGGTTAATATCTGGGTCTTTCAATACTTTCATAAGATCGAATACCCCTACTTTTTTATTACTCTCTAAATGTTCATTACCTTTTTCTAGCCCTACTAATAAGCTACCTATAAGCTTTTTCGTAAGCTCCGGATCAAGTTCTGTTAAAGCACCCGCAGCCCCCATCATATTATTAATTAAATTTGTAACAGGCTCACGAGTCACTTGGCCAAGAACAATCTTTGCGATTGGTTCTTTCGCCTTTAGCATAGAATTAGCTGCTTCTAACATGCCAATATCATTCAATTCCCCTACTATATTAAACATTTGATTTAGAGCGTCTTCATTATTAGCTAGAAGCTCTTTTAAATCATCTAATTTTTTCTGTTTTATTTCTTCCTCAGTTAATTCTTGTTTTTGAATCATTTTTATAGGTGCAGCCATATTTTTCTCCTCCTACTTATCCGTTAAATGCACATACCCTGGACGTGCCCACTTACGATGTACCTCAATACCAGCTTGAGGATGACGTTTTTTATTACGCGGGTTCGCTTTTGGCATCGGATTTTCGCCATCAACTTCTAGCACTTCCATACGCACTTTCGTCTGTTTATAAGCAGGTGTGTTCGTACGCGTATCGACCGCAGGACCTGTTAAGAAATTAATCGCTGTTTCATTATCTGTAGAATTCATCGGTAAATATAACTCATTCGCTTTTACACGCTCTGTAACGAGTGCACGTAATTTTAACGCTCCAAACGGAGAAACAAGACGGACTAATGAACCAGTTTTCACTCCACGTTCTTTTGCAAGGTCTGGAGAGATTTCAACGAAAACACCAGGTACTTTCGTTTGAATACCTGTTGATTTATTTGTCATATTCCCTTCATGGAAATGCTCAAGCATACGACCGTTGTTAATGTGAAGGTCAAACTCAGCTGGAAATTCAGCTGGACGTACCCAGTCAGCAATCGCAAAACGAGCTTTTTTATCTGGGAAGTTAAATCCGTCTTGGAACAGAAGTGGTGTATTCGTTCCATCAAAACTTCCCCAATGGAAACTGTTCCACCCTTCAAGCACTTCATAGTTCGCTTGCGAGAACAATGGTGATAAACTTGCCATCTCAGCAAAGATTTCACTTGGGTGGCTATAATTCCAGTTTGCACCTAGTTTATTCGCAACTTCCTGGACGATCCACCAGTCTGGTTTCGCATCTCCTAGCGTAGGAAGAACTTGATATAATCTTTGGACACGGCGCTCTGTATTTGTGAAAGTACCTTCTTTCTCAAGAGATGGCGCTGCTGGTAATACAACATCTGCATATTGAGCAGTTTTAGAAAGGAAAACATCTTGCACAACGAAGAAATCAAGGCTCGATAACACTTCATGTACATGATTTGCATTAGAATCTACAAGAGCCATATCTTCTCCGACAAGGTACATTGCTTTCATTTTTCCTTCGTCAATTGCGTGAAGCATTTCAATATTATTAAGACCTGGTTCACTGTCAATTTTCACTCCGTAAGCAGTTTCAAATTTCGCACGTTCCATTTCGTTAGTAACGTGCTGATATCCTGGAAGCCATCCTGGTAAAGTACCCATATCACAAGCACCTTGTACGTTATTGTGACCTCGAAGTGGGTATGCACCTGCTCCTGGACGACGATAGTTTCCTGTTGCAAGAAGTAAGTTTGAAATTGCAGCGGAAGTATCAGAACCACCTGTATTTTGCGTTACCCCCATACCCCAAAGGATACATGTACCATCTGCATCACGAATCATTTCAGCCATTTGAATAAGTGTTTCTTTTGAAATACCTGTTACTTCTTCTGCATATTCAAGTGTATATTCTTCTAGGCTTTCTTTGAAATCTTCAAAGAAGTTTACATTCTCATTAATGAATTCCTGATTATGCCAACCTTGATCAATCATATATTTCGTAACAGCCATTAACCAAACTTGATCTGTTCCTTGTTTTGGACTAATAAAGACATCTGATCGCTCTGCCATTTCGGTTTTACGAAGATCGGCCACAATTAACTTTTGTCCGTGTAATTTATGTGCACGTTTAATACGTGTAGCTAGAACAGGATGACCTTCTGTCGGATTACATCCTACAATAATAACAAGACCAGATTGCGCAATATCTTTAATCGTTCCGGCATCACCGCCCATACCAATTGTACGGAACAAACCATCCGTTGCTGGTGATTGGCAATAACGTGAGCAGTTATCAATATTATTCGTTCCAAATACTTGTCGAGCTAATTTTTGAATTACATAATTGTCTTCATTTGTAATTTTAGAGGAAGAAATAAATCCGATAGAACCTTTACCGTACTCTTCTTTAATAGCGCCTAATTTATTTGCAACTACATTCAGTGCTTCTTCCCATGTAGATTCAACAAACGTTCCATTTTTACGAATTAAAGGTTTTGTTATTCGTTCTTTAGAATTTACGAAATCCCAACCAAATTTCCCTTTTACACAAGTGGAAATTGCGTTAACTGGTGCATCTGAAGATGGCTGTACTTTAAGGATTTTACGCCCCTTCGTCCACACTTCAAATGAACAACCTACACCACAAAATGTACATACTGTTTTCGTTTTCTTCGTACGAGTATCACGCATGGCCGCTTCCACTTCTGATATCGCAAAAATACCGCTATAACCAGGCTCAACTTCTTTAATTAAATCTACCATCGGTTCAAGAATATCTGGTTTTAATCCCGTCATAAATCCAGCTTCACCGAGCATCGTTTTCTCCATTAAAGCGTTACAAGGACAAATCGTTACACATTGACCACAGCTAACGCATGAAGAATCATTAATATTTACTCCTTCATCCCAAATAACTCGTGGGCGTTCCGCTTCCCAGTCTATCGATAACGTTTCATTTACTTGTAAGTTTTGACACACCTCAACGCATTGACCGCATGCAATACATTGATTAGGATCATAGCGATAAAACGGATGCGTCATATCAACCTCACTTACATCTACTTTCGGTTCATACGGATATTTTTGATGTTCAATTTCCATTAATTCTGCTGTATTATGCAGTTTACAGTTCCCATTGTTGTTGTCACATACTGTACAGTATAATAAATGATTTTCTAGTAACCGATCCATCGCCTCTGTTTGTGCTTCTTTTGCGCGAACAGAAGCACGTTCAATGCTCATACCTTCCGTTGCTATCGTCGAACAAGAACGCATTAACTTTCCGTCAACTTCTACAATACAAGTGTCACATGTTTGAATAGGATCTACTTCTGGCACGTAACAAATTTGCGGATGTTCAATCCCGTTCTCATTCATAACACCCAATATCGTCGAACCAGGCTCCGCTGTATACTTTTTTCCGTCAATTGTAATATGAACCATGTTGTCATTCATGGTCTTTCCCCCTTTTTGAGAATAAAAAAACTCCACCACGAAAATATACGCACCACATTTTTGGCACGCTATCATCATGGTGGAGTAGTTTATTAGCACATCTTGCTAAAATACCAATCCATTTATTCATAAATAAAACGATAGATTCATAACAGGTCATATCACGATTCCATCTTTAACACTATAATTATAGCGTTAAAGTTAAAAATATACAATATAAAATTTAAACTACGCATATGTCAGCTTGTAACTATCCATAATAACCCATATAAAACATAACAAGGAGTAAGCGAACAAATGGGGTCTTTTAATAAATGGATTCGTGGTGAAAAATCTTTTTCTACCCAAGAACAAGCTGATTACGCATTAAATAAATCTATCTCTTCTTCCCTTTCCCTTAATTTAAAGCACTTGTCCAAACTGTTTAGCGGTATTCCAGAATTAATAACACGCACTTTTCCATTAAAAAACGGACAGGAAGCTGCACTTATATATATGGAAGGACTTGTAGACAAAACTGTTATTAACATAAACATTCTTCGTCCTCTCTTATTTAAAGAGTGGAATGAAGACGATTTTTGGGAAGCTTCTGTTTCTATCGGAAATATAAAAAAAGTTCAACAGTGGACAGACATTGAACAATCTCTTTTACACGGCAAAAGTATTTTATTTATAAACGGGCAACTATCCGCTTTAGAGCTTGATACGCAAGCGGCACCAAAAAGGAGTATTGAAGAACCTACAACAGAGAGCTCCATAAAAAGCTCACACGAAGGATTTAATGAAGTAGCGAGCGACAGCCTTGCACTTATTCGTCGATATATTCCAAATCGCGAATTGAAAGTGAAGGAATTCACTGTTGGTGAACGAGCTACTTCAAAGATTTTTTTGCTTTATCTAGCAGATGTTGCGAACGAAAATGTCGTAAAAGAAATGGCATCCCGTATCGAGTCAGTAAAAGTTGATGCGATTCTTACTACTGGTGAATTAGAGGGGTTTGTTGAAGATAATTCCTTTACTCTCTTTCCACAATTATCAATAACTGAACGCCCTGACACAACAGCACATCATATTCTTGATGGGCGAATTGCCGTTGTTGTAGATCGCTCACCAGGCGTATTAATAGGACCTATGACCTTTTCATCCTTTTTTCAGACGATAGATGATTACAGCTTCAGACCTATGATTCCATCTTTTATACGACTCCTTCGTTTCACTGGACTATTTATTGCAATATTTGCTCCTGCTCTTTATATTGCTATGATTTCCTTCCATTATGAAGTGATTCCGCTCAAATTGTTGTTAACGATTGGAGAATCTCGAGCCAAAATTCCTTTCCCCCCCATATTAGAAGCTTTATTAATGGAATTAGTTCTCGAAATGCTCCGAGAAGCAGCGATTCGGCTCCCTGGACCTGTTGGACAAACAATCGGCGTCGTAGGAGGAATTGTAATTGGACAAGCTGCGGTTCAAGCTGGGATTGTTAGTAACGTTATGGTTATCGTCGTATCAATTACTGCGGTTGCCTCTTTCATTATTCCCAACTTAGAAATGTCAGCAGGAATTCGGCTTCTTCGATTCCCAATGATGATAGCCGCCTCTTTATTTGGCGTCATTGGAATTATGGTTGGAATGGCAATTATTATCATCCATATTCTTTCTATGGAATCACTTGGTGTGCCATATGGTAGTCCTTTTTCTCCGTCATATGCTTCGGATTTAAAAGATACCCTTGTACGTTTCCCATGGAAAATTATGAAGAAACGGCCACTATCTCTACAATTAAAACAAGATAACCGGCAAAGAGATGTTGAGGAAAAGGAGGAGAATAAGTGACAAAACGTACAAAGAGGGAGATCACTTTATTTCAATACATTTTAACGATTAGTGGTGTTCAAGTAGGATTCGGTGTCCTTACACTTCCGCGTGAAGTTGCACAAGGTGCGAATACAGATGGCTGGATGTCTATTATTATCGGATGCGCTATCACTACTTTAGTCAGTTTATGTATTGTAAAAATTATGGAAAAGCATCCTGGATATACTTTACTTCATGTGCTGACTCGTTATCTTGGAAAATGGTTAGGAAGAGTAGGAATGATTTTTTGGATTTTATATGCTGTACTTGCAGCAGTTTCCTTAGTTTTTTCCCTCCTGTATGTTATTCACATTTGGATTTTACCTAGATCTCCTATGTTTTTAATTATGATTTTGCTTTCTATTCCAATGCTTATGCTTGCATGTAAAGGTGTACTTATTATTAGTCGCTTTGCCGTTTTCACTGTAATTTTTACCCTTTGGATGCCATTACTATTATTTATTCCTCTTAAAGATGGTCATTGGATATATCTTCTTCCCTTTCTAAAGGAAGGATGGATACCAGTTGTAACCACAGTGAAATCAACTATCATTGCGTTTCTCGGATTCGAGTTTGCATTCGTCCTTTATCCCTATCTAACTAACAAATCAGCTGCAAAAAAAGGAATCGTTATTGCAAATATGATTACTTTATTTGTTTACCTACAAGTTACGTTCGTTTCTTTCGTTTATTTTAGCCCGGATGGTATAACGAAATTTTTATGGCCGACTCTTTCTCTTGTTACACCATTTCACTTTTCATTTCTGGAACGATTTGAAATTATCTTTTTATCATTTTATCTCTTCATTATTTTCGATTCTTGTATTCCTTATATTTTCACTGCTTCAGATGGAATCAATCAATTACTTAACAAAAAAGGGAGTCCATTACCTGTTTGGATTTTATTATTCGGGTGCATTTTCGTTCTATTCTTTTATATCCCTTCCTCTTACCAAATAAGTGCGTTGCGAGAATTTTGGGGAACTGCCAGTTATTTTATCGTTTTTCTATTCCCAGTCGTATTTCTCTTATACATGACACTTTATCAGCATTGGAAAAGGAGCAAAATTTAAATGAGGCGCTTTATTCATTTCACTATACCTTGCTTTCTCATAACCTTATTAACAGGCTGTGGAGACCGGCTAGACTTAGAAAAACAATCTATTTCATTAATTTACGGTTTTGACGCAAAAGCAAAAGGAAAATTAATTGTGTACCACGTAAACCCTACTTTTAATGAAGACGTAGAAAAAAAGTACGAAACACATGAAGCAAAAGTGCGTACACCTCGAGAAGCAAAAGCAACGTTTAATAGTTCAAGTGGCGGTTTAGTATCTACAGAAAAGTTACAGCTCATTTTATTTAGCACAAATTTTTTAAAACAAGAAGGGGCTATGCCTTACCTTGATGTTTGGTATCGCGATCCTAAAAATACCGGAAACATGCGCATGGTCGCAGTAGACGGTCCAGTTTCTTCAGTTATATATAATAACTTTAAAGATAAACCTGCCCTTCCCGAGTATTTAACAGATTTAATTAATACAAATAAATTATACAATCGGACAGTTTTCACACCATTTCATGAATTTCATAGGCAAACGTTTAATAAAGGTATAACACCTGCTATTTCAGAAATAAAAAAAGGAAAAAAAGATGTTATCGTTACAGGCTCTGCACTATTAACTTCTCGCGGAATTTATAAGATGTCTTTAAATCGTTATGAAAGTGCCCTTTTGCTTATGTTGCAAAAGAAAGCTAATATACCCGTTTCACTTACAATGAAAATTCCGTCTCATTCAGTTGAAAGTAATAGTCATCTAAAAGATACAGAAGGTGACGATTTCGTAACAATAAACGTTCTTAGCATGAATCGTGATATCCGTACAGACTATAGCGATAACCACTTCAAATTTAATGTTAAAATGGATTTAAAAATTGCCGTATCTGAACTTACATTCAACATGGATATAGACAAAGATAGAAAGAAATTAACTTCTCTCATTGCAAAACAACTAAACAAAGATTTAAACGATTTAATCCACAAAATCCAAAAACAGCAACTCGATCCATTCGGGTTTGGTGATTATGCGAGAGCATTTCAATATAAAGAATGGAAAACAGTTGAAGATGATTGGCCGAGTGCCTTTTCAAAAGCTAATGTGAAAGTGGCACCAACTATTAAAATTTTAGAAAATGGGATTATTAAATAGCAAAAACACACTACTTACTCTTATACGTTTAAAGAGCAAGTAGTGTGTTATCATTTTTATTTTGAAGCTTCCTATGCAGTTACGCTTCTGTTTCTTGTTCTTCGTTTTCCGCTTGTTCCAACCTTTGCTGTTCTGCAAGTTCGGCTGAAATCATTCCATAATAAATTTCTGGATACAATCCAAATATTTGATATACACTTCCTAAAAACGGCATCGGAATCCCTCTTTTCTAAAATTGTATTGCCACTTTTAAGGATTCCCTTTTCATTCATTAAACATTCGTTTTTGATGTTTCCTCCTCATCATGAACACTTAATAAATTTTGCCACTTTTTATACGGTGCACTATTTGGGTCTACATAACCTTTCGCGTACGAACGATCCCACAATTGTTTAATAAACATTTCTTTCTCTTTCTTTGCAACCATATCGGCACCTGTACCGTAATAGTTTTGGAAATATAACTCAATTTCATCAAGGAATAGCCTCAATAATTCATCAGAAGTTTCTTCTAACGTTGGGTCATATTTCGCTTCACGTTCATACATTAAAATCATATCTAAAATATTATGGACATGCTCTTTACGAAGCCATCTAATATCTTGAGCACCTAATACAAACGGATGTGTATATAAATGTCCACCTTGTATCATCGCCTTCTCTTGTTCTTCTTCAAACCTGGACAAGATGTTTTCATAAATAAATGGGTTATGAAGCAACGCTCTGTGTAATTTATAACTTTCGCTTGAAATATTTTTCCCCATCGACTGAATTAAGAAGCTACGTCCAACGCCATTATATTGATACACAAACTGGCCATCAACAGCAACTAAACTAATCCAGCGATACATATACGCGTATAGTAGAGCACGATTACATTTATCGTAATCTAACTTCGTTTGCGTTGCATTTAAGTCTGGCATGAAGGCTGGTAAGTGCCAATACTTATCTAAATGCGGCGTTAAACTAGATTTTTTACTATTCAACTTGTTCACTCGGCGATAGTAAGACTGAAAATAATCACCTTTATCATTCATAAATCCATTTGCAATATGCCCAGACGAAAGCTTAGGAAAGTCTTGCAGTGATAAACCGTAATGTGCACGATAGCAAATGACTTCAAATGGTGAAAAAGCTTCATGTACTGTATCTTTTTCTTTAAACATTTCTTGCATTAATTCCTCTTGCAATTCTTTCTTTAAAGATGGGTGTATACCCCAATATTGTAATTCCCTATGATGCGAAACTTTCGGAACGAATGGACTTGCTAAATGGAACAAGTCTTCAATTTTTTCACGAACATATTCATCACGATCACGATTCTTATAATCCGCTTCTTTTCGTAATGCTTCAACGATGTTCAGCTCTAATTTATCGCGATAGCGTATTTGTAACTCATCGTAACAATAGTTTAGTATGTGCTCACGATAAAAGTCTTCTACCTTTTTCGATTGAATCTCTTCTGTTTTCGCATCCCGGCAATATTCCCCGTATAAGCTCATATAAATTTCCGCACATATATCTTTCGGTAATACACCTAAATTTAAATGTTGTTGCATATCTTGCCATATCTTTTCTTGCAACTTCTCTTCAGCTAATACGTATACATTCGTTGGGTTTGTTTTCCCTTCAAATTCCTTGCTTCGTTTTTGAATTTCAAACAGTAAATTTTCACGTGTTTCATGTAAATTATCAAAAAATCTTTCCCAATATTGAATCATTTTGTTAACTGCTTGATATAGCGATTGATAAACGAGTTCTAATAGCATTTCTTTACGGTATTCGTTTAATTTGTGTACGTACTGCGTTACAATATCTTCAAATTCCTTTTTAAATAAACGCTGCTGGTTATTAATCATTTTTCCAAACCAGCCTTGTTGCTGCGCAATTTCTACTCGGCGTACAGCTGTTACCGTTCCATCAATATTACTCACATTAAATTTCTTATCGTAGTTTTGAATTAAATTACGCTTTTGTTCATTATTTTCATGTAGTCGATTCATTTTTTCGACTAACTGCTTTCGAATTTCATATAACATAAAACGAGCTGCTACTGGGTGAACTGGATCTGTTTTCTTTAAAAACCATGTATTTAATTGATAGGACTGCCCTTCAGAACCACTTGGTGAAAAGCGGTCTGATTCAATCATGTCATATAAAAGTGTCGTTACATGTTCATGTACACGGCTCGGAATCGCATACGCATATAAACGAACCGCATGATCCACTCTTGCCACTTCACCTTTCATTTGTTCCATCATTTTCAGTTTCGTAGCTGAAATTTTACACTCATGTTGCAGACGATTTAATTCCTCATCTTTTTGCACCGTTCGTTGTACATAACTTTCTACAGCTTCTAAAAACAGTTTTGATTTCGCAACTCCGAGCTTACCACCCTCTGCTCCTTCACGTGTTTCATTGTACATTTGTCTATAGAAAATATGAGCTTGCTCTGGACGGGTAGCAAGATGCTCCAAGTCCTCTAAATAACTTTTACCTCTTTCCGGCTTTTCACGTTGCATCCCACGTTTTACATCTTGATCGTATCTTTGCTTCTTCTCTTGAAACAGTTGATCTAAATGAAGCCACGATTCATCTAAACCTTGCACCGCCCATTTTAAAGCACAATATTTTAACACATGTTCATATGGATAAATGAGCTTTGCCGTTCCTGCCCCGCAATATCGTCCTTTTCCGCTTGATTCTGCTAATTGCTGAATTTGATTGTCTTCCTGTGCAAAATGACTTGTGGACATCGGGCTAAATAACTGTAAATAAATTGTATTTGCCATCTGTTCCATATAGTCTGATAAATTGTGTAAATGGTGTCCATGTAGGTTTTCGTAATCGTATAAGAAACAATAATTGTACGGTAAATGATGTTGTTTAATTGTATGATTCGTTCTTCCGTCTTCATCTACTTGATCAGGGCGATACTCTAATTCAATTGTTACACCGCCGCGTTTTGATAATTCTCCAGTAGACCCGAGCGTAATAGCATGTAATTCTTTTAACGATGCATAGCCATTTGCTTGCACCGTTTCAAATTCTTTCGCGCTAACTGTTCTCGTCTTTACTAAAACATCCGGCATTAAAAACGCACCGCGTATTAAAATGTTATGATGCTGCAATTTCTTCCGAAGCATTTCACGTAAATATAAAGCAATTTGCAGAAACATCCCTGAACCTGTTCCGCCTGCTAGTGATGTTACTATAATGACACGCACACCATATTCCGTTTGATCACTTGTAACCGGAAAAATTTTCTCGATTTCTTGCCAAAAAGACGTCAATTTATCTTCTTTCATCGCAGCACGTAACGCTAAACGTGAAATAACGCGTAACTGTCCTGCTCCTTCTGTTAATGGCTTATCAAGTATAGTCGGATCCATCGGAAACCACTCTGGGATCGTTGGATCTCCTGCAATATACTCCCTAGGCGTTTTACTAGAACTTGTTTGTGTCTTAAACTTTCGAATATGATCAAATTTACTTAATGTATTCACATCTGTATCAAATACGTGCATTGCTACCTTTTTTCGGCGCTCTTCAGGCAGTTTTTCATATATTTGATGCGTCACAGTACTACCGATTCCACCTAAACCAATTAATATTGTTGGAACTTGTAATGTCATGTGAACCACCTTCCTATTCTTGCTTGTTTGAAAAAGGAGAAGAGAATCCATACTCCATCCCCTTCTTATCCCTACCTACTATTCACATTCGTACTTGTAAATCTCCTTACCATATCCTCTATCAATTAGTAAAAGTTCATTTGGATATAGTGTCTTATGTTCCATTCCTACTTCATCCTCTGTTATAAACATTCCATCAATAATCATTCCAACTACTTGTGATTCTTTCGCTACAAAGACAGATTTCGAACCTTTCTTCGCTATAAATGTAACGGATTGCACAGTTTTTCTTTCTGCTCTAAATGGGATACCAAAATAATGGTTCCACCATTTATTTCGAAGTAATTCTGGTTCAGATTGATATAGCCAATCTTTCGCTACCTCTTGATCCCATTCATAATACAGTAGTGCTTTCCTGTGAAATCTTGGCCGAACAATCCATCCTAAAACAATGATTCCTACTACTAGCAGTAATAAAGTGATAGGAATGACAAACTTAAAAATAAGCGCATATTTTTCATAAAACGGAGCATTTTGAATATGAAGTGATATTTTTTTCTTTACTTCTTGTAATTTTGAATCTTGCACTACGATGGTAGCTTCTATAGTGCCGGTATCTGTGAAATTGAATGTGTCGGAGTAATGAGGGCGAGGATAAATATAAATTTGATTACCATGTTGTTTTATTTCATAGTTGATTGATTGTTTAGATGTGACACCAGTAGATTTTAATAGTTTCTTTACAGCCTCTTCTGTCATCGGCTTACCATCTAACTGTGGTTGTATAATAAACGGTTTACTATTCTCTAAATTTGTTACTTTTTCTTCATAATCTTTCGTAATCGTTTGTAGTGATAATTTTGGTTTTTCCGTTACTTCGATTTTAAATTCTTTCGTCTGTCTGTAAAATCCCTTTATGTTCATATGAACTTTCCCACGCACTAGCCCTTTAGCAATCTTCATTTCGTAGTAAAATACATGTTTTTTATCGTCCCACTTCATCGGGTAGTGTTTTCCGTCTATTTCTAATTCTGCCTGAAAGTAAGAAGACTGAACTGGTAACTCCGTAGGCTTTGCTTCAATAACAGCAGTAACACCTTCGTACATTTTCTCTACATTTTTTTGACTACTATCATCTTTGTCATAAGTAGAAACCGTATAATTAAGCGCTGGTTCAACTAGTACTTGTAGTCCTTCTTTCTCAATGTCCTGGTCCACTTCTATCGTATAAGTTCCTGGTTTAATAACTTCCTCATTTTTCGTACTTATATGAACTATATTTCCGAACAATTTTGCTTCTCCTGGTGCATGTATGGAAAAAGAAGATTGTAATTGTAATGGTTTAGAAATTTGTGTGACCTGATAATCGAGCAGAGAAGGCGATTGTCGTACAAGCGTCATACGCTTTAACGGAAACGGTGTTGTAATCTCTACTCTTTTCCCAACTACTTTCGTTTTTACAATCGATTCAACAGAGGAGAATGGATCACGATTTGCAACTAATGCTGCCACTTGATTTACACTTTTTACAATGCCATCTTCTCCGCTTGACGGCATCGTAACACCATTTATCTCTTTCTTCCATATTTCCTTGAACGTATTTAGTTGTTCTTTTTCTTGTTGTCCTAAATCTTCTTCCATCGTAATTAAGACTGGATGTAACGATATCTTTTTTGCATCCATTTCTTTCTTAAACTGGGCTAATTCCCGCAAAATTTGTTCTTTTCCGCCAACCTTATCTTTCTCTAAATCATTAAATGCCCCGTCAGTTAATACAATAAGCCAAAATTCACGTTTTCCATCTATATCTGCTTCCTTTTTTATAGATTGCATCGCCGTTTCGACTGCGCTAAATGGAGTATTTAAATACGTTTTCCATGCTCCAATTCCCTCAATTTCTGTTTGCCTTTTATCCTTCGTTAACGAAATGTTTAATGTATCATTCGGCTTACTCATTGGAACGTAAGAAAATTTATCTTTTTCATCCAATAGCGCAACTAAACTTTGCAAAGCATAATTGGCATATTTCCAGCGATCGTTATTTCTCATGCTGCCCGAATCGTCATATACAAGTGAAACGACCCTTTCCTTTGCCTCCTCTCCTTTTGCAAAAGCTGATAAAGGTAAACATATAAATAGAAACAACATGAACGTGGCACAAATTCGGA
The DNA here is from genome assembly GCF_056033865.1 of Bacillus sp. FAU20. Lineage (NCBI taxonomy): Bacteria > Bacillati > Bacillota > Bacilli > Caryophanales > Bacillaceae > Bacillus > Bacillus sp. FAU20. The sequence goes on along the minus strand of NZ_JBVYHY010000003.1, from coordinate 1,131,661 downwards.
TTTTCATGATGAGGCTTCGCCACCTTTGTAGACAAATTCCTATGTTTAAATTTATGAGAGGAAACAAGATATATGACTTGTATTTTAGGACAACTAACCCACCATAACTTTATTATGTAAACAGACCATACACTTGGTAATATTCCTTCTAGCATTCTCTATCCAATTATATAAGTAAAAAAGCCTGTTTAAGCTCCACACTTAAAACAGACTTTTCCTACTTTTTATTTTAAAAACACTTAACAAAAAGTTTGATTTTTAACTAACACATCACTTCAATTGTAAATCCACCAGGTGCTTCCACATAAAACGTATACGCATGTGCACGTTTAGGAGCCTCAACCAAAAATCCATCTTCCTTCAATCTTTGATTTATCTTATCTACTTGTTCTTCACTTTCTTGTGGAAATCCTACATGAAATGTTTTTGGATAATGTACGTCTTTCCCTTTCATTAACGTTAATATAAACCCATCATTATCACGCATAACTGCAAAGCCATTTCCCCTTGTTCCGCTACAAGTTAAACTAAAATACCTCTCTAAAAACGCTCTAGATGCTGTTACATCTGTAACTGTTAAATTAAGATGTTTAATTCCCAATCCTTCACCTTCTTTCTCAATTTTCTAACATTTTATCATACAAATAAAAAACACGCCTTCCACAGCGTGTTTCATTGCTTTACATACACTTCAACAATCGGATTCTCTTTATGATCCGCATGCAAGCGTATATTCTCTTCACTTGTATTATAAATACTAGCTAATAACATTATCGTTAACACATTAGGTGTCTTCGCATCACTTCCGTATTTTCTCTCAAGCGCTTCCTTATATTCAAAATCTAAATCCCCCTGCACATATGTATACACTTCAAAACCATCTTCTAAATTGCAAACTACTGTATCAATAATATCTGCCCCTACTTGCTTCTTCATTTCCTCTCGCAACGCTTCAATAAATTCTTCCCACGGTACTTCGTATGTCTGAAACTGATCTGTAGATTTCATGCCTTTTCCTCCTTATATATCCTCTTCTTATATTTCCCCTTTCCTATAACAATTATGATAGATAGGGCATTCGTACAAGCCGCACTTGTCCCCCTTACATATCGTATTACTGTAATGCGGAAGGAGGAAAGAACATGCATAGACAAAAATGTTATGATACATGCCGACGTTACTTCGGAAAAGTTGTTCGGATTGAAGACCGTGATGGCCGTATACATTTAGGGAAAATAATCGATGTGACACAAAGCTCTGTATGGATTGAACCGGTGCAACAGCGCTCATCTTTTGATTCAGGATTCGGATACTACGACGCTTATGCAAACGGTGGTTGTGACCTTTGTGGAGGCCTTAGCAGGTGTGATAGTTGTGGATTCGGATGCGGTGGTGGATTCAGCAGCTGCGGATGTGGTGGTCGTGGTTGTAGTAGTTGTGGTTGCGGCGGCTGGGGAGGCGGCGGTTGTGGCTGGGGTGTTGAACTCGGATTTGGTTTCATCTTCGGAATTACATTAGCTGCATTATTTTTCATTTAACATAGTAAAGAGTTGGCTACCTTTAGCCAACTCTTTTTCTTTATTTTTCACATATAAAAATACGATGCCCTAAAATGTGTTGGTACATAAGCCGTACATTTTCATGCTGTACCCACGCCTCATATAACTCATTCGGAATATGTGAGGATACATTCCATTCTGGCTCTTCTACATAGCCAGAGATTGTTTCTGCAATCGTGCCACCACCTGCAGTTGTAATTCTTTTAAAATTTGCTTTCTGAAATAATTGTACCCACTCCTTCTCAGTTAATAGTTCTTTCATGCCATATAATTGGGCGATTTTTTCTTCCTCACCCTTATCAATGTGCCTATCAATAATCATTTCAATGACAACAAGCTTACCGTCCTGCTGTAATACACGATAACACTCCGAGATAACCCTTTCTTTGTCTGTAAAAGCGATGATTGATTCTCCAAGTACGAACTCAAATGAGTTATTCAAACACGGTAAATGCTCTACATTTCCTTCAATTAATTGTATATCTAACCCTTCAAACAACCATCTATCTTTTGCCTTTTGAATCATAATTTCATTCTTTTCAACCGTTGTTACTTTATAGCCAAATTCCCTTGTCATATACGCCGCTGTTCTCCCCGTACCGCAACCTATCTCAAGGACATTCGCTCCATATTTAAAAGGCAGTTGTGCTAACAATTGTTTTGTTAACGTAAAGCCACCAGGATGAGCACTTCCTATTCCGTAATAAGCTAGGAAATCGATGTATGTGTTTCGTTTCATGGGATTCTCCCTTTTTTATTTTATATATTCAAGCACGGAAGAAAAGTGCATAGAAAAAAGGGCGTATTATACGCCCCCCATCTTACTTATCCTCTGTAATATATGCCCATTTATAGCTGTAGTCTCCACCAACTGGATGGTGAACAATACCTTTTACTTTAGGTCTTTGAACGATAGCATCACCACGTTGATATAATGGTGCAATTGCTGCATCTTCCAATAACATTTTCTCCGCTTTTAGTAAGCTATCCCAACGCTCTTTCGTTTTCGTTAATAGCTCACCTTTACCTTTTTGTACAATTTCATCATATTTAGGATTTGAATATCCTGTTTGGTTATGAGGGCCATTTGTAACGAACATATCAATGAATGTCATTGGATCTAAGTAGTCAGGTCCCCAACCAGCGTAAGATAAATCATAATCTAGATCTGATTCTAATTTTAACTTTTGTTTAAATGGCTGGTTTTTCAAATTCACTGTTAAACCTGGTAAGTTTTTCTCAAGTTCTCCTTTTAAGAATTCTCCTACTTTTTTCGCACCATCACCATCATAGTTTAATAGTTCTACTGTAATTGCATCTTTTCCAAGTTCTTTTTTCGCTTTTTCCCAATGCTCTTTTGCTTTTTTCACATCTGTTTTTAAAATATCTCCATTTTCTTTACGGAAGTCTTTTCCATCTGGGCTCTTAGCAAATTCTTTTGGTACTAAGTAATCTGCCGGGGTAGATCCGTCATTTAAAATAACGTTCGTTAAGCCTTTTTTATCATACGCTTTTGCAATCGCTAAACGTAGATCTTTGCTCTTTAACACTGTATCTTGCCCACCACGTTTTTGGTTTAAGCGTAAGAAGTACGTTGACGGTGTTTTTTGTGTAAAGAAGTCGGGGTTTGATTTATATTTGTCAACAAATTCAGATGTAAGTCCTGAACGATCGATTTGTCCACTTTCATATAAGTTAACACGTGTACCGCTATCTTTTACTACGTTAAAGTTGATTTCATCTAACTTAACTGTTTTATTATCCCAATATTGTGCATTTTTCTTTAACTTCCAACCTTCTTCATGTTTCCAGTCTGTCAATGTAAACGGTCCGTTGTATAACGTCGTATCTGATTCTAAACCGTACTTTTCACCTTTTTCTTTTACAAATTTCTCGTTTAATGGATAAAATGTTCCAAATGAAGTTAATTCTACAAAGTAAGGAACTGGATTTTCTAATTCTACTTCTAACGTATAGTCATCTACAGCTTTTACTCCTAATGTATCTAGTTCAGCTTTTCCTTCATTAATCGCTTGTGCATTTTTCAAATCAAACATAATGTATGCATATTCTGCTGCTGTATTTTTATCTACCGCACGTTTCCAAGCAAACACGAAATCTTTCGCTGTTACAGGCTCTCCATTTGACCATTTTGCATTTTTATTTAATGTAAATGTATATTTTTTACCATCATCACTCTTTTTATATGATTCAGCAACTCCTGGTGTTGCTTTATTATCTTTATCAAGTCGATATAAACCTTCCATTACGTTGTTTAAAGCGAGAAACGATACTTGGTCTGTCGCTTTAGCAGAGTCCATAGATGGAATCTCTTGAGACTCTGTTAAATTAAGCACTTGCTTCGCCGCTAGCTTTCCACCTTCTTTTTCACCGCTTTTTGGTGTTGTGCTTGCCTTCTCTTTATCTCCTGATCCAGAGCAAGCCGTTAATGCCATACTCATTACTAAAACTGGTGCTACGACCGCTGTCAATTTTTTCATCTTTTTTCTCTTCATTTTTTTGTACCCTCCCCAATTATATGTACGATATTAACATTTAGAAATTCTCTACTAACTTTCGTTATCAGAAAATTCTTATTAATTAATATTCTACTGTTTTTTTAGATTTTGTAAAGTATTTTTGTAAATTTTCTAAATATTTATTTTTTTATTATAGTAACTTATCGTTTTAACTACTATATGGATTATCCCCTGTCTACTATATGTAAACATCCTTCCCCTTATTCCAATCTATTACTACGTTCTATATTTTTCTTATTAGCATGAGGTCTCTTACTATCATCTGTCTTACTACTTACTGACCTCTCTAAATCCCTCCGATAGAACCTTCCTAATTACCTACCCGATTCTCAATAGGCTAACGAGATTTATTCCCTTATACATACTAAAAAGCATTTCAAAAGCAGCTCAGCCACTTTTGAAATGCTTTCACTTTATTTTTTTCCGCCATCCTCAGTTACATACGCCCACTTAAAGCTATATTCTGGACTGATGTTATGTTTCACAATTCCTTTTACATTCGGTTTCATTACATACGATCTTCCTGTTTGATATAAAGGAACTAACCCTGCATCTTCTTCAAGGAATAATTTTTCAGCTTTCCCTAACGTTTCCCAGCGTTTTTTCGCATCACTCATTAATTCATTACCTGCTTTTCCTACCATTTCATCGTATTTTGGATTTGAATAACTCATTTGGTTGTACGGGCTCTTCGATTCAAACATATCAATAAATGTCATTGGATCCGCATAGTCTGGACTCCAACCAGCATAAGAAATTTCATAATCTTGCGCAGTTTCTAATTTTAATTTTTGTTTGAACGGCTGAATTTTCGTATTAATCGTTACACCTTTTAAATTTTTCTCAATTTGATCTTTTACATAGTCAGCAATCTTTTTCGCAGTTCCATCATCATAGCTTAGCAATTCAATTGTAACTTGATCTTTTCCAAGTTCTTTTTTCGCTTCTTCCCATGCTGCTGCTCCTTTTTTCGGATTATATTTCAGACCATTTTTAAATGTATCTTGATAATCTTTACCATCTGGCCCTGTCGCAAGTCCTTTTGGAACCAATTGATCTGTTGCTTTTGATCCATTATTTAAAATTACATTTGCCAATCCTTTTTTATCAACTGATAATGCAATTGCTTCACGAAGTTTTTTGCTCTTTAAAGGCGTATCTTGTCCGTTACGTTTTTGATTTAAACGTAAGAAGAATGTACTTGATTCCGCATACTCACCATATTCTTCTTTGTTCGATTTATATTTATCTACAAACTCTCCTGATAGTAATGTAAAATCAATTGATCCTGTATCATATAAGTTTACTTTCGTTGCAACCTCTTTTACTACACTATAGTTAATTTCTTCTAATTTCACAGTCTTTTTATCCCAGTACTTATCATTTTTCTTTAGCTGCCAACCTTGTTCATGTTTCCATGAAGACATAACGAATGGACCGTTATACACAGTTGTATCTGCTTCTAAACCGTACTTATCACCTTTTTCTTTTACGAATTTTTCATTTAATGGATAGTATGATGGGAATGCTAATAAATTTAAGAAATACGGTACCGGTTTTTCTAATTCTACTTCTAGCGTGTAATCATCTACCGCCTTCGCTCCTAATTCAGTTACAGGTTTTTCTCCTTTATTAATCGCTTCTGCATTTTTAATATAGTAAGCAATAAATGCATATTCTGCCGCAGTATTCTTATCAAGTAAGCGCTTCCATGCGAAAACGAAATCTTTCGCTGTTACAGGATCACCATTTGACCATTTTGCATCTTTTCGCAGTTTAAACGTATACTTTTTACCATCTTCACTTTTCGTACTAGACTCTGCCGCAGCAGGAATTGGCTTATTATCTTTATCAAGACGATATAGGCCTTCCATCGTGTTCCCTAAAATTTGCGAACCTAATGTATCAGTAGATTTAGAAGTATCCATCGTCGGAATTTCTTGGTTTTCCGTACGATTTAATACTTGTTTCGCTGCATATTTAATATCAGATTTTTTTTCTTCCCCACTATTTGATGTAGTAGTCGTTTTCTTTTCCCCACCTGCCCCAGAACATGCTGTCAATGCAACACTCATCGCTAAAACTGGTACTACAACTGCCGTTAACTTTTTCATCTTTTTTCTCTTCATTTTTATACCCTCCCTAATTATATGTACATTACCAATCCTTGAGAGACCCCTTACTAAAGATTTATTTTTTCAGAAAATTACAACTAATGTTATTCTACTCTTTTTTTCGTACTTGTAAATAGTTTTATTTTAAATATTCTTATTTTTTAATTTAGTAGGATTTATCCCCCATCTACTATATGTACATACTATACACCTTATTCGCCTCTATTTAACCACACTAAAAATTAGTATTTTAAGCTCACAAAAAAGCATTTAAAAGTAGCTAAGCCACTTTTAAATGCTTTTTCAACTCTATTATTTTTCAGTCACATATGCCCACTTAAAGCTAAATTCTGGACTGATATTATGTTTTACTACTCCCTTTACATTTGGTTGTAAAACATAAGAATCTCCTCGTTGATATAAAGGTACAATCGCTACATCTTCTTCAAGTAATGTTTTTTCAGCTTTTCCTAACTCTTCCCAACGTTTTTTCGCATCGCTCATTAATTCCGTTCCAGCTTTTTTCACCATGCCGTCATATTTAGGGTCAGAGAAGCTCATTTGGTTATGAGAATGTCCAGTCTCAAACATATCTAAGAACGTCATTGGATCTGCATAATCTGGATTCCAACCACCGTATGAAATATCATATTGTTGCTCAGATTCTAATTTTAGTTTTTGCTTAAATGGCTGAAGTTTAATGTTAACTGTTACACCTTTTAAGTTCTTCTCAATTTGGTCTTTAATATATTCTCCAACTTTTTTCGCATTACCAGTATCATAGTTTAAGAATTCAATTGTAACTTGGTCTTTACCTAGCTCTTTTTTCGCTTCTTCCCAAGCTGCAGCAGCTTTTTTAGCATTTGGTTTTAAACCATTCTTAAACGTTTCTTGGAAGTCTTTACCGTCTGGTCCAGTTGCTAAACCTTTTGGTACTAAGAAGTCAGCTTCTTTTGATCCATCATTTAAAATTACGTTTGCTAAATTCTTTTTATCAACTGATAGTGCAATTGCTTCACGTAACTTTTTACTCTTTAATGGTGTATCTTGTCCATCACGTTTTTGGTTCATACGAATGAAATACGTACTCACTTGTGAATATGTTCCGAATTCATCTTTCTTATTTCTGTATTTATCTACGAACTCTCCAGTTAATAAAGCAAAGTCAACTTGACCGCTATCATATAAATTGATAAGAGTTGCTGGTTCTTTAACAACACTGAAGTTAACTTCTTCAAGTTTTACAGTCTTTTTATCCCAATATTGATCATTTTTCTTTAATTGCCATCCTTGTTCATGCTTCCAATCTTTAAGAACGAACGGTCCATTATAAACTGTTGTATCAGACTCTATACCGAACTTCTCCCCTTTTTCTTTTACGAATTTTTCATTTAATGGGTAGTACGATGGGAATGCTACTAAGTTTAAGAAGTACGGTACCGCTTGCTCTAATTCAACTTCAAGCGTAAGATCATCTACCGCTTTCACTCCTAATTCAGCTACAGGTTTTTCACCTTTATTAACCACTTCTGCATTTTTAATTGGGAATGCGATAAATGCATACTCAGCAGCTGTTTTTGGATCTAATAGACGTTGCCAAGCATATACGAAATCTTTCGCCGTTACTGGATCTCCATTTGACCATTTTGCATCTTTACGTAGTTTGAACGTATATTTTTTACCATCTTCACTTTTCGTGCTAGATTCTGCTGCAGCTGGAATAGGCTTATTATCTTTATCAAGACGATATAATCCTTCCATCGTATTCCCTAGCATTTGTGAAGATACTGTATCTGTTGATTTAGAAGAATCCATCGTTGGAATCTCTTGGTTTACTGTTCGATTCAACACTTGTTTTGCCGCCAATTTTCCCTCTGACTTGCTATCTCCACTTGAGTTTGTGCTTGTCTTTTTATCTCCGCCTGATGTAGAACATGCTGTTAACGCCATGCTCATTGCTAAAACCGGTGCTACAACTGCTGTTAGTTTTTTCATTTGTTTCTTTTTCATTTTGTACCCTCCCTAATTCTTAACGATAGCTATTAAAGAATTTTCTGATAATTCTGTTTTTCTCTATATATTTATCAGACGATTCTTACTAATTCTTATTCTACTAATTTTTTAATTTTTGTAAAGTATTATTATTGAAAATTTTTAAAAAATTATTTTTTTACAGTAATATTCATAAAAATGCCATATGTTGTTCAAACCTTATTTCGCATTCATACACATTCGTTGTTTTAATCACTTTCATCTCATTTACCACTTGAATACTTGTTAATTATTGCTAATAAATAATGCATATATCTAAAAACATCTTTTCTACAAAAATAAAAAAGTCAGCAAAGCTGACTTTTTACCCGGCCATTTTTTTTCGTTTCATTTCCTCTACTACTCTCGTATACTTCTCATCATCAAATTCATTTTCACTTTTTGCAACAACTACAGTTGCAATACCGTTACCAATTAAATTAACGATAGCACGTGCTTCTGACATGAAACGATCTACACCAAGTAATAACGCTAAACCTTCTAATGGGATAACATTCATTGCAGATAGAGTAGATGCTAGCACAATGAATCCCCCGCCGGTTACTGCTGCTGCTCCTTTAGATGTAACTAATAAAATAGCTATTATAGTTAATTGTTGACCTAGTGAAAGATCGACGTGGAAAACTTGTGCTAAAAATATAGTAGCCATCGATAAATAAATTGTTGTTCCATCTAAGTTAAAAGAATAGCCTGTTGGAATGACTAAACCTACTACCGGTTTCGAACACCCGAAGTCTTCCATCTTTGTCATCATTCGCGGCAGTACTGATTCTGACGATGATGTCCCGAGAACAATAAGTAATTCTTCTTTAATATGAGCTAAATATTTCCACAAACTAAATTTATACAGTTTACAAATAAAATTTAAAACAATAAAAACAAATAATGCCATTGTCGCATATACACAAATCATTAATTTGCCAAGTGGTATGAGCGTGCTTAAACCATACTTCCCAATTGTAAATGCCATCCCACCGAATGCTCCAACCGGTGCTAATTTCATTACAATTGATAAAATGTTAAAAAATACTTTCGATAATCTTTCAAAAAAATCAATAACCGGTTGTCCATTTTTCCCTAACATCGTTAATCCTGCGCCGAATAAAATGGAGAAGAATAACACTTGTAAAATATCACCTTTTGCAAATGCTTCAAACATGTTAGACGGTACAATATGTAAAAAGAAATCCATCCATTTCATTTCTTGCCCGCTTTGTACATATTGTGAAACATCTCCGCCTTTTAGTTTTGAGGGATCTAATCCATCTCCGGGACGCACAACATTCGCTACGATGATACCAATAATTAAAGCAGCTGTTGTAACAATTTCAAAATATAATAGTGCCTTCCCACCAACACGGCCTACCTTTTTCATACTTCCCATACTTGCAATACCGAGTACAATTGTTAAAAAGATAATCGGTGCAATAACCATTTTAATCATATTGATGAATGTTTCACCAATTGGCTTCATTTGTTGTCCAACACTCGGCCAAATTGCCCCTACTGCAATACCACAAATAATGGCCACAATAACTTGGAATGTTAAATTCTTTGCAATTCTCATTTTTGCTACTCCCCTGTATTTTCATTTCTCCCAAACTATTTTAAGCAATAACATTTATTCTATGTGATAGCCCCCTTGCTACTTAACTTGAACCCTACTATTATGTTACACTATTAACTCTAATTCTTAAATAGTATATAACATTAAAAACTAAATGTCATACCATTAGACAAAAATAAAAAAGCAGACATTACATCTGCTTTAATTCTCCTCAATTTGCTTTTCACTTAATCCTAGATGTGTTCTAAGAGTATTACTCAAACTCTGTAGATCTTTTTTATTAGGATTATAATAATATACACGTTGCCCGTTTGGGCCATTAGGTAAGTATAAATCATCACCAGCTAATTGTATTTTTTCAACTGAACCGTTTAAACCGTATTTATAAAAAGATAAAATATCGTCCATTACTAAATTTGTTTTAAAATCACCATCAACCGCCTCAACTATTTTTTCTAGCTTCGTAATCGATCCTACACTTTTTAATTTACTTAAAATCGCTTCAATAACAAGTTGTTGGCGCTGTCCTCTTATTGCATCACTATCAATATGACGCGTTCTTGCTAGTGCGAGTGCTTCTTCCCCATTTAATTTTTGTAATCCTTTTTTCAAATGAATCGTATCAGGTTCATCTTTACTATTTTGCTCCGTAAATTCAACTGGGACATCCACTTCAATACCATCTAACCCATCAACAATTTTAGTAAAGGAACCAAAATTAAATTTCACAAAATAATCAACAGGCACCTGTAACAATTTTTCTACCGCTTCCACAGAAGCTTGCGGTCCTCCATCTTTACCATTTTTAACGAAACCACTTCCATATGCATGGGTTATTTTATCTTTTTTCTTTTCAACTGGAACATATGTGTATGTATCACGCGGTATGCTCGTTAATTTCACTGTTTTATCATCTTTATTAAAAGTCGCTAACAGTAATGCATCTGTATGAAATGCACCATTATATTCCTTTTGTCGTTCTTGATTTTCATCAATTCCCATAATTAAAAGTGAAACATGATTTGCAATTGGCTTTACAGATTTTTCACGTAAATTGGATTTTTCACCTCGTGCTAAATTCAAATTAGATTTTTGTACGAGACTAGAAGTTTTCATATATACATAAGCTCCATAGCCAATTCCACCAAATAGTAATACCGCCAGTAGTAAACTTATTATCGTTTTCTTTTTATATTTTTGCTTAATTTTCTCTTCTCTTAAAGATGAATGATTCCCCATCTACTCTCCTCCTGTCTCTATTCATCAAATATGTTTTTCATTTTTTCATATTTAGCGCTATCCTTTTGAAACATACTTTCTTTCAATCCCTTATCTATTTGTATCCATTCAGTCGTAACTGAATATTGAATCAAGCCTTCTTGAAAACTAAGAAATTTCAACATAATCCCTGTATTTTTCTCCACAACCATTTCGAATTTCCCTCTTAAATCTTCAGAGGTGCTAACAGGCATCTCTATGTTGATAACTCCTTCAATTTTGTAACAATCTAATCCAAGATATTTCGTTTCTTTATAATTCCAATCTTTATATCGAATTAACAAATCTGCAAATTCTGATTGAATACTATATTTAGCTAGCCCTACATATTCATCATCATATCTCTTTTTCTCATCTGATTTTCTCACTACCCTTTCCGTAGGATTTAATTTTAATAGTTCATTGTTTCTTTCTTTCGGGTTCCATTTTGTCTCTTTATAGGTATACTTCTCATCATCAAACTCTTTTTTCTTGCCCTCGTTATATATAATTGTTCGTTTTTTCGCTAGTTTATCTTCTTTCGAAGAGATACCTCTTTGTTTCTCCGTATCAATCGCATACTTATATGTTGTAGCAATTCTTGATGAGCTAGAATATTCCTCAAATTGTCCTGAAATATTTTTAAAATAATCAATAGAATCTAGCATCTTTTGATGAATCTTTTCTTTATCTGGATAATGTACATTCGATTTTATTTCTTCTTCATTTTCATAATCAGAAAATGCTTTTTTCTTTACATATTCAAATACTCCACCGTTTTGCGCAAAACTTTGTATAGAAAACTCAGACATAGATACCACTGAAAGTATACAAACCGCTGCACTAATTATCATCATATAAATTTTGTAACTCTTCTTTTTTACCTTAAGATTATGTACCGTGCCATTAATCTTTTCATTTAACTCTGGAGGTACTATAACATTTTCATCTTTTATTCTCTTTTTTAATTTCTCATCAAATAATTTTTCATTATCCATCCTTTGCACCCCCTATTCCATCTTTAATCGTTTTTGTAGTTGTTCCCTCGCACGTGATAATCTTGATTTCACTGTTCCTTTCGGTATTTCTAACAGCTTTGCTATACTCTCTTGATTCATGTCTTCATAGTAATAAAGCACCGTAACAGCTCTTAATTCTTCATGTAACGATTGAATCGCATTACACAAATCTATATCTTCATACTGATCACACGCACTCATATTGTAATCATTCTCTTCTGTCACAATTACCTTTTTATAAGCTCTAATAATATTGTTACACTCATTTATTAGTATTCGAATTAACCAAGTTTGAAAAAATTCTTCTTTTTTTAATTTTTTTATATTTTCATAGGCTTTTAAAATTGTTGTCTGTATCGCATCCTCTATATTTGTCTCATCACGTAACATCGCCTTTGCTATTCGATACATTTTCACTTTTTCTGTATGTATAAGCGCTATAAAGGCTTCATGATCACCTTTTTTCGCTAAAGAAACATCCGTTTCTTCTTTTATAATCATTTTATATAAAGGGATTACTTTCACAATCGCTCCTCCTGTTTCATCCTCACTTCATCACTTCCAATTTAACTTTACATGTATTAGACGTATGAACCTAGAAAAAGGTTCACTTTTTTGAATATTTTTGTAATTAAAAAGATAAATATCCTTTATAAGGATGCAATGAACATACTAGTTTAAATTTACAAATAAAAAAAGCCCACTTTCTCAGTGGACTTTCTACTTTATAACGGTAAATCCCTCTTCCTAAATATTACAATCGCTACGATAAAAATACAAAGCGCTACAGCAGTTAAACTTATACTTACCGGCCATATATTATATGATCCTTCAGCAATTTCTTTCGGACGAAACAGCGTGAATAATGATAGGTTTTTCATCCATTCTAACTTATCACTTAACTTCCCTACCATATCTAATACGAAAAATAAGATAGTTAAACTCGCTGAATAACTTAGTGCTTTTCTTTCGTCATTACATATACAAGAAAAGAAAAATGAATAGGCACTAACGACTAAAAATATGAGCCCTCCGACTACATTTATCTTCAAAAATAATTCTTTATTTAAGTTATTATCCTCTAAAAACCATTCTGCACCTACTATACCCGCTACATACGTAACCGCTACAATAATCAGTAGTCCTAATATAAGAATAGCCGCTTGCGTAATTGCGATTCGTACTCTAGATACAGGCGTTGCTAGCAAGTATGCCATTGCTCCTTTATCTACATGACGAGCAATTAAATGTGTCGCAACTGTTACGCAAAAAATTGTTAAAATGATAATAAACAATAGACTATAGTATTCGCCCGCTAGAAAATCCATTACGTTTTGAATCGGACTTTCCATACCAACGATTTTTTTCACACTATCAGGCATGGCAGCTATTAATTCATTTAGCCCTTTCGCTGATACCATTGACGGGAATATCCAAATTAATAACCACAGATATAAAGCTGCACCAGACGCATAACTCAAAATACTTTTTTGTGTTTCTTTCAAACTAGCTAAAAATAATCGCTTATTCATGCGCTATCCCTTCTTTCTTATCGTAATAATGCATAAATAAATGTTCTAAATCCATCGCTCTCGTTTGAAGTGCCGTTACATTATAGTTTGAAAGTGTTTGTAAAACAGTTTGATAATTTCCTTGTACAATGATAGATGCCTCTCTGCCTTTTACCGCTTCAAATTGCAAATTACACTTTGTAAGGGACTCAATCTCTTCTTGTGATGATACTATTACATCTATCACCTGTCTTCTCATACTTTGTAAATCGTGAATATTTTCAACCGTTACGAGTCGACCATCTTTAATAATAGCTACTCTGTCACAAGTTCTCTCAATTTCAGTGAAAATATGTGATGACATTAGGATTGTTTTTCCTCTTTGCTTTTCCTCTAATATTAAATCTATAAACACTTGCTGCATAAGTGGATCAAGTCCAGATGTTGGTTCATCTAAAATTAACACCTCTGGATCGTGCATAAATGCAGCGACTATCCCTACTTTTTGCTTCATTCCTTTAGACATTTTGCGAATCGGTGTTTTCACATCAAATTGCAGACGCTCTATCAGTTCATCTCGTCTTTTTGTATCCTTTAATCCACGCATTCCTTGCATTAATTTTAAAAATTCTAATCCGTTCATTCCTTCAATAAAAGAAATTTCACCCGGTAGATAACCAACTTCCCTTTGAATTTTCGCTGCTTCATTCCAACAATCTAATCCAAAAATTGTCGCTTTACCAGCTGTCGGTTTTATAAATCCCATTAAATTACGAATCGTCGTTGATTTTCCGGCACCATTCGGTCCTAAATAACCAAATACTTCTCCCTCTTTTACATCAAATGTAATATGAAACAAACCTTTTCCATTCGAAAACTGTTTTGTGACATCTTGAACTGAAATCATAATTCCACCTCATTTTTTGAAATATTTAATATGTGATATTTCAAAATTATTGTACTCCTCATCTTCCATATTCGCAACAATTTTTTGAAATATTTATTAGTCTATATTTCAAAATTATTGTTTTCCATTATTTTTTCTTGTATATTTTAAGTGAGGTGATTGCATTGAACGGCTTTGAAAGAGTAAAAGAAAAGAAAAAGCGTGCCATTAAAGAAGCAGCATTCGTATTATTTTCAGAACGTGGATTTAATGAAGTGAAAATAGAACATATCGCAAAAGAAGCAAACGTTTCTCAAGTTACAATTTATAATCATTTCGGAAGTAAAGATGCGTTATTTAGGGAGCTTATACAAGAATTTATCATATCTGAATTTCAATATTATAAAGAGCTTGCGGAAGAAAAATTACCTTTTCATGATATGATGCAAAAAATGATTGTAAGAAAAATGAATACTGGCGGATTATTTCAACCTGATATGTTACTACAAATGATGCAAAGGGACGAAGAACTCCGTAAGTTTATTTATAGTTATCAAAATGAAAAAATCCTGCCCTGGTATTTAGAAATATTAGAACGAGCTCAGCGCAAAAACGAAATTAATCCACACCTTACTAAAGCAATGATGTTACTTTACATTCAAATGTTTACAAAGTTAGGTGATGAATTTGGAGCACAACTTCTTGAAGGAGATCGCGAAAAACATATACAAGATATCGTTACGATGTTCTTCTATGGTCTTTCTGTTCCACAAAAATAAAAAGACACGAATTTCGTGTCTTTTTATTTTATAGAAATGACTCTACCCTTTTCACTGCTTTCAATCGCTAATTGAATCAGTTTAATAACATCTAAACCTTCTTTTGCTGTTACAGGTAGTTTCTCACCATTTAATATACTATCTCGTATACCTTTATAATAATTGTTATAACAACCGACTTCTGTTGGAATACGCTCTAAGCTTTCTTCTGTTTCTAAAGTAGCAAAATTCTCTTCATCGTCTACTCCATAACCGTTATCACCTGGCTTCATTCCATTTTTTAATTGCTCTTCCTGCGAATCCATACCATACTTCACGATAGAACCTTTCTCTCCATGCACTATAAAATGCGGTCCAGCTTTTTTCACATAACTACTACTACGTAAAATGACACGTTTAACTCCGTAATGAAGTTCTATGTGGAAATAATCATCCACCTCTGCACCTGGTCGTTGTTTTATTACATCTGCACTTATAGCATCTGGTTTCCCGAATATTGATAACGCTTGGTCAATTAAATGCGATCCTAAATCATATAATATACCGGAGCCTGGTAGATTTTTTTCTCTCCATCGATCACGTACATGTGGACGGAAACGATCAAAATTCGATTCATATGCATATACATTCCCTACTCTGTTTTCTCCTAACAATTTCTTAATTGTTAAGAAATCATTATCAAAACGACGATTATGATATACGCTTAACATTACATTATGCTGCTCTGCTAATAAAATAAGCTCTTCCCCTTCTTCAATTGAAACAACAAATGGTTTTTCTACAACAACATGCTTACCGTTTAAAATTGCTTCTTTTACATATGGAAAATGAGTTGTATTAGGTGATGTAATAACAACTAAGTCAACATCAGCTCGCTTCACCAATTCATCAATTGTACTAACAACATTAGCGTTTGGTAATGTTTCTTTTACTACCTCTTCTTTTGAGGATAATACAGCACGAATATCATATTCTTCTATCGTTTGTAATAGTGGGATATGAAATGTCGTACTTGAAAAACCAAATCCTACAATCCCTACACCTATTTTTTTCATGTTGCCCCTCCATTTGTCCCGCTCTAACGGGCAGTAAGATTCCTAACTCAAAATTCAGCGAAAGCTAAGGAATTAGGTGAGGAATCAACTGCTCGTTAAAGCCCGATTGATTCAACTAATAATCAATGTGGATAAAGAAAATCCCATTGATTAAAGTTTCACTTTATGAGAACGATTTCATCCAGTTATTATAACAAGATTATTATTATTTACATAATAAATTGCCTAGAAAAAAGCATCTTGCTATTATTCATAGCAAGATGCCCTCTTTATTCTGGTCTTTTCTTCGTCCACGTTTCTACTACTTCACCAGTATCATTAACATCTAGCACTAGGCTACCATTACTATACCGGTCTTTATTTCGATACGCTTTCGGATCAATCTCTTCTACAATGTTTTTCTCTGTCTTCATGTAAACTAATTCATCGTCCCGAACAATTTCAATACCGACAATGCGGTACGGATTACGTTTTAATTCTTTGAAAATAACTAGACCTCGTTTCGCCCTCGTTGATTTTTCAATTTCTGATGCTTTTAGACGTTTTACAGCACCGCGCTGTGTTACGAGAATAAGTTGATCTTTATCACCATTTAACGGTTTACCAGAAGCGACATAGTCATCTTCTTTTAAATTAATTGCTTTCACTCCAGCAGCTCTTACACCGACTGGACTTACTTCATCTTCATGGAAAATAAGTGCATATGCACCGTGTGTAGCAAGAACGATATCACTCGTTCCATCTGTCGCAAATATATCGACAACTTCATCATCTTTTTTCAAGTTTACAGCAACGAATGCCCTTGAATAACGCTGAACTTTATATTGATTTAATTCTGTTTTCTTTATCATACCATTTCGTGTTACAAATACGATAAATCGTTTTTCTTCCTCAAAGTTCGGTACAACCGTTGCCCAAATGATTGTTTCATCCCGGTCGAGTGAAACGATATTAGCAACGTGCTGACCTAAATCTTTCCAACGAATATCTGGCATTTCGTATACTGGCAGATATATATAGTTTCCTTTATTCGTAAATAAGAGGACTGTCTCTGTCGTATTCGTATCGAATCGTTCAAGTAAGATGTCACCCTCTTTCATACCGAAGTCTTTGCCGTTTGAGGCATTATGTGAGCGCCATCCAGTACGTTTCACATATCCTTCTTTCGTTACAGTAACGATGACATCTTCTTGTGGGATCATCACTTCTACATCGATTTTAATTTCCTCGATTTGATCTTCAATAATCGCGCGTCGATCATCACTATATGTTTTCTTAACTCTCTTTAAATCTGTTTTAATTACTTGAAGCAATCTTTTTTCACTTTGTAAAATTGCCTGTAGCTCAATAATTTTCTTATTAAGCTCATCTGCTTCTTCTTGTAACGCCGTAATGTCTGTATTCGTTAAGCGATATAATTGCAAGGAAACAATTGCTTCTGCCTGTGCTTCTGTAAAGCCAAATTTTGCACTTAAATTATCTTTCGCGTTACGTTTATCTTTTGAAGCTCGAATTGTCTCAATTACTTGGTCTAAAATCGATAATGCTTTCTTTAAACCTTCTACAATATGTTGACGATTTTCTGCTTTTCTTAATTCATATTGCGAACGTCTCGTAATAACCTCTTTTTGATGTCCAATATAAGCATCTAAAATTTTCGGTAATGTCATAAGTGTTGGACGACGATTATTGATCGCTACCATATTAAAGTTATATGGAATTTGCAAATCTGTATTTTTATATAAATAATTTAAAATACCTTCGGCGTTTGCTTCTTTCTTTAATTCAACAACAATTCGTAAACCAGTACGATCTGTCTCATCACGCACTTCAGCAATACCATCTAACTTTTTATCTAGACGTAATTCATCCATTTTCTTTACAAGGTTTGCCTTATTCACTTCGTAAGGAATTTCAGTGATTACAATTTGTTGTTTCCCACCACGCACTGTTTCAACTTCTGCTTTTCCGCGAATAATAATTTTACCTTTACCTGTTTCATACGCCTTTTTAATACCATCAATCCCCTGAATAATACCGCCTGTTGGGAAATCTGGTCCTTTCATAACTGTTAATAAATCATCAACAGTACTATTTGGCTTATCAATACGCATCATTGTAGCATCAATAACTTCTCCAAGATGATGCGGAGGAATTTCTGTTGCATAACCAGCGGAAATCCCTGTAGATCCGTTCACTAATAAATTCGGGAACGCTGCTGGTAATACAACCGGTTCTTCACTCGTATCATCAAAGTTTGACACGAATTCAACTGTTTCTTTATCAAGATCACGTAATAACTCAGATGCAATTGGTGATAAACGAGCTTCCGTATAACGCATCGCTGCCGCTGGGTCCCCATCAACACTACCGTTATTACCATGCATTTCAACTAAAACATTACGTACTTTCCAAGTTTGGCTTAAGCGTACCATTGCTTCATATACAGAGGAATCTCCATGTGGATGATAATTACCAATAACATTACCTACTGTTTTAGCTGATTTACGAAACGCTTTATCATGTACATTACCTTCTACATACATAGAATATAAAATACGTCTTTGTACTGGCTTTAAGCCATCACGTGCATCTGGAAGTGCACGATCTTGAATAATATATTTACTATAACGTGCAAAGCGATCACCTAACACGTCTTCAAGCGGGAGGTCATGAAACTTCTCTGCTTGCATGTTATTCCACCTCCGTCTCCATAATCATTTCATTTTCTAAAATATTTCCTTCTTCTTGCATACCAAACTGTACATTACGTTCAATCCATTTACGGCGCGGTTCTACTTTATCGCCCATTAACGTTGTAACGCGACGCTCTGCTCTTGCTGCATCATCAATTTTTACGCGAATTAATGTACGCGTTTCAGGATTCATTGTTGTTTCCCATAATTGATCCGCATTCATTTCACCAAGTCCTTTATAACGTTGTAACATATAGCCTTTTCCAACTTTTTTCGTTACACCGTCTAATTCCTCATCTGACCAAGCGTATTCAATTACCTCACTCTTACCTTTTCCTTTACTTACTTTGTATAAAGGAGGAAGTGCGATAAATACTTTACCAGCTTCGATAAGTGGCTTCATATATCTGTAGAAGAACGTTAATAACAATACTTGAATATGAGCCCCATCGGTATCGGCATCGGTCATAATTACAACTTTATCGTAGTTAATATCTTCAACATCAAATTCATTTCCTACACCGCCGCCAATCGCATAAATGATTGTATTAATCTCTTCATTTTTAAAGATATCAGCAAGCTTTGCTTTTTCTGTATTAATTACTTTACCACGTAACGGTAATACGGCCTGGAAACGTCTGTCTCGTCCTTGTTTCGCAGAACCACCGGCAGAGTCACCCTCTACTAGGTATAGTTCATTTTTTTGCGGGTTACGTGATTGTGCAGGTGTTAATTTCCCGCTTAACGTACCTTCTGATTTTTTCTTTTTCTTACCACTACGCGCTTCTTCTCTTGCTTTACGGGCTGCTTCACGGGCTTGTGCTGCTTTAATTGCTTTTCTCACAAGAAGTGTAGCTACATCAGGGTTTTCTTCTAAAAAGTATGCTAAATGCTCAGATACAATGGCATCAATTGAAGAACGCGCTTCACTTGTACCTAGTTTCCCCTTCGTTTGCCCTTCAAACTGAAGCACTTCTTCTGGTACACGTACCGAAACGATAGCCGCTACACCTTCACGAATATCTGTACCTTCTAAGTTTTTATCTTTTTCTTTTAATAGTGCTACTTTACGAGCATACTCGTTAAACACACGCGTCATCGCTGTTTTAAATCCAGCTTCATGTGTTCCACCATCTTTTGTACGTACATTATTTACAAACGAAAGAATATTTTCTGAGTAGCCATCGTTAAATTGAAATGCTAGTTCTGCTTCAATCCCATTTTGTTCACCAGTGAAATATACAACTGGGTGAATTGAATCTTTTTCTTCGTTTAAATAGGAAACGAAAGCTTCAATTCCTGTTTCATAATGAAAGACATCTTCTAAATCATTTCGTTCATCTTTTATTGAGATTTTCATCCCTTTTAATAAGAATGCAGATTCGCGTAATCTCTCACATAATGTTTCATAATTATAATTTGTTGTGCTGAAAATCGTTGTATCTGGTTTGAAATGCATCGTAGTACCAGACTCTTTCGTCTTCCCGATTTTCTCAAGCGTCGTTACAGGAACACCGCCATTTTCAAAGCGTTGTTCGTAAATATTTCCGTCACGCTTAATCGTTACGACTAACCATTCTGATAAGGCATTTACAACAGATGCCCCAACACCGTGCAAACCACCACTCGTTTTGTAACCACCTTGACCAAACTTACCACCGGCATGAAGTACAGTTAAAATAACTTCAGGTGTAGGTTTCCCAAGTTTATGCATTCCCGTAGGCATTCCTCGCCCTTTATCTATAACGCTAATACTATTATCTTTATGTATTACGACTGAAATTTCGTCGCCAAATCCCGCTAACGCTTCGTCAACGGAGTTATCTACTATTTCATATACTAAATGATGCAATCCACGGCTGTCCGTGCTCCCGATATACATACCCGGGCGTTTTCGAACGGCTTCAAGTCCTTCTAACACTTGAATCGCATCTTCATTATATTGGAACTGATGCTTCGCCAAACTCCTTGCCCCTTTCCTAATCCAAAATCAGAACATATGTTTCTATTATAGAATAACGCCTCGACTATCGTTTTGGCAAGTTATCTTATCTCTTTTATATACCATTTTCAATAGAAAAATCCTTGTTTTCTCACAAGGATTCCTCTAGGCTACTATTTCAGAAAAATAATCGTTTGTCAACGAGAAATGGATATGTATTCCAAGATTACACATTCCAAACCTTTATTATGATCCAAATGATCAAGATCCAAAATGGGATTACAAATAACAATCCCCAAAAACAGCCTTTAAAAAATCTCATGATGAACACCTCGTTCATCGGCCCTACTTATCTATAATGAGGGCTGAATCAATCTTTCTACCTTTACATCTACACTATTTTGTCATCGCATGTTCTACTTTAATACAACGATCCATTATTACAGTATAGTCTTTTTCTTTTAAAAGTTTATATGTATCCTCATCTTGTACTCCTAATTGTGCCCAAAAAACATCTGCATCAATCTCTACAAATTCTTTTGCAACATCCATTAAAAACTCTGAGCGACGAAATATATTTACTATGTCAACGTGTTCCTTAATATCCTTTAGTGAAGAAACTGCCTTTTCTCCAAGCACCTCATCTACTGTTGGATTAACTGGAATAATGCGGTATCCAGCATCTTGCATTGCTTTTGAAACCATATACGATGTACGTTCTGGCTTATCTGATAATCCAACAACCGCAATTGTTTTGCTTTTCTTTAGCACTTCACCAATTTCCGTACGAGTTGGGTTTTCAATTGTCATAATTAATCCCTCCTATTCCTTTAGTATAGCCGATAAAGAAAGTCTCTTTCAATATGAAAGAGACTTTCTTTTATTTCGATTATTGATTCTTTGTAGCTGAATTATCTGCTAAAGTAGCCGATTTCGTCATTTTTTGACCGTTACGGTAGAATGTAACTTCTACTTTCTCGCCTACTTTTTTCTTTTCATATAAATATTTACGGAATTGAAGAGCATTCTCTACTTTTTGATTATCTAATGCTACTACAATATCATATTGCTCTAAACCAGCTTTTTCAGCCGGTGAGATTGGGTAAATTTTACCTAATACAACACCATTAGTTACTTCTTTCGGTACTTTCAATTGATTGACTGCATAAGCTTGCACATCTTCTAATGAAACAACACCTACTCCAAGCGCTGGACGTTTTACTACTCCATCTTTTTCAAGAGATTCAATAACTGGTTTTGCGATATTAATTGGAATAGCAAATCCAATTCCTTCAACTTCTTGTTGTGCAATTTTACTTGAATTAATCCCAATTATTTCACCATTTTGGTTAAATAATGCACCACCACTGTTACCAGGGTTAATCGCTGCATCTGTTTGAATAACTTGTGCTTGCCAATCTGGTCGTTTATCGCCATCAATATCAACCGGAATTTCGCGTTCTTTACTACTGATTATACCTTCCGTTACACTTCCATCAAATCCTAGCGGGTTACCGATTGCAATGGCTTTTTCACCCGCACGAAGTTTACTTGAATCACCTAAAGTGGCAACTTTATTTACATGAGATCCATCAATTTCAACAACTGCTAAGTCTAACCAAGGGTCCTTACCAACTAATTTCGCATCAACTTGCTTTCCGTCGCTCAGCTTCACAGCAAGTTTATTTGCTCCATCCACTACATGGTTGTTTGTTACAATATATGCTTTATTCCCTGCTTTTTTATAAATAACACCTGATCCTGAACCAGCTTGTTGTTCTTGACCTGTCGGTTGCATTGCAAATGGATCAACACTTTGTTGCATATTAATAACACCTACAACAACATCTTTCGCCCCTTCAATCATACCAGGTAAATCAGTTTCATTTTTCGCTTTATTTACAACAGGAACTACAGTACCTTCTACTTTTGAATCCGAACTAAATGATGATACTGGCGCTCCATTATTTTGAGCCCATGGCATATATGGTGCTGCAAAACTAATCGAAACCGCTCCGACTACAGCTCCCACTAAACCTGTGAAGAAATAGCCTTTTTTACTACCTGATTTTCTCACTTCTCTCGTTTCACTATGCTCTTCATTTAAATTTGGTCCGTCGTAATATCCCATGTTTTATTTCCCCTCTCTGGTGAATTCGTATTTTCAGTATAGTCACGTTTTGTGTCCTTCTTGTGAACTCATCGTGAAATCTAATTAAAAAAATACTCCTATCTAACATTGTAGACAAAAAAAGTATTTTTTGTACATTCTACCTTCAAAAGAGAGTATAAAATCGCCATTTCCCTAGGCTAAATTACACAAATCGTTCTAGATTATTCTTCAAATTTATAACCAACTCGAATAACAGTACCGATATGCTTCGCTTTATCTCCTAGCTTATTTCGAAGTTTTTTAATATGGGTATCAACCGTTCGGTCATCACCGTAATAGTCATATCCCCATAACTGATCTAATAAATGTTGACGTGATAACACGATTCCTTTGTTCTCCATTAAATACACAAGAAGTTCAAATTCTTTATGTGTCAATATAATTTCTTCTCCATCTACTAAAACAGTTCTAGATAGACGATTTACTTCTATTCCAGCTAAAGACATAGCATTTTCTTCCGCTACTCCTACCGCACCATCCGCACGTTTCAATAACGTCTTTGCACGAGCTACTAATACTTTCGGGCTAAATGGTTTCGTTACATACTCGTCTGCACCTAATTCGAAACCTAGCAATGTATCATCCTCATCCGAACGTGCTGTCAACATAATAATTGGTACTGCTGATTCTTTTCTAATTCTTCTACAAACAGACCATCCATCTATTTCTGGTAACATAATATCTAACATAATTAAATCAATTTCATGCTCTGCAAATAACTCTAACGCTTTTTTTCCATCTTCTGCTTCGATTACTTCAAAGCCTTCATTACGAAAATAATCACTAACAATTTCACGTAATCTTCTTTCATCTTCAACAAGCAATACTGTTTTATTCATATCATCTATCCCGCCTTTTTACTCTTTCAATCGAATAATACGTTGATTGGAGCTTCCGCGAAATGGAAGTGTTAAATCTTTTTTCTCAATTTCAAACCTTCCATCGACTAAAACATCCCCATAATGTAACAACTCTATCATATCATTATTTTGAGAACTCTGTATCTCTTCTAACGTATAACCTGTATACATCCATAGGTTTTTTTTAAAATCTTTCACGATTTTTGCTACCTTTTTCACTTCAGCAGCTTGAAAAAATGGATCTCCACCTGAAAATGTTACATCAGTTAATGGATTACTTGCAATCTCTTTCACAATTTCTTCTACTGTCATTTCCGTTCCATTGCAAATATTCCATGATTTCGGATTATGGCAACCAACGCAACGATGCGGACAGCCCGCAAAAAACACGACTGTCCGCAATCCTTCTCCATCTACTACACTATCATGAATAATATTCATCACTTTCATTTATGTTTCACCCGATCTATCTCTTCACTACGTTTCGCACTATTCCACTTCGACATATCTCCTACAAGATAGCCTGTTATACGGCGAATTCTTTCTATATTAGCCTCATCTTCATTCCCGCAACTTGGACATTCATTCCCAATAACCCCGTGATAACTACAGCACTTACAACGGTCAACAGGATGATTAATTGAACCGTATCCAACGCCATGTTCTGCCATAGCTTGTACAATTTGTTTTAATGCCTTTTTGTTATGCATTGCTGCTCCGTCTAGTTCAATATAAGTAATGTGTCCTCCATTACAGAGAGCATGGAACGGGCCCTCTAAACGGATTTTATTTATCGCTTGAATGTTATAATAAACTGGAATATGGAATGAATTCGTATAGTAATTATGGTTCGTTATACCGCTAATTTCACCAAATTCTTCTCTATCTTTTTTCACAAACTTCCCTGATAATCCTTCTGCTGGAGTTGCAATTACTGAGAAATTCAGTTGATGTTCTTCTGTCGCTTTATCCATTCTATCTCTCATAAAGGAAATAATTTCATACCCAAGTTTCCATGATTCTTCATCTTCCCCATGATGCTTTCCTGTTAAAGCTACTAAACATTCCGCAAGACCGATAAAACCAATACTTAACGTCCCTTGTTTTAAAATCGAGGCTACGGAGTCTTCAGGCTGCAACGTTTCTCCACCACGCCATACACCTTGTGAATATAAAAACTGAAAATCTCTTGCTCGCTTCGTACATTGATACGCATATCTTTCTAATAGCTGCTTAATTCCTAAATCTAAATAATAGTTTAGCGCTTCAAAAAACGCTTCTTTTGAACCACTAATTAACGCTAATTTCACTAAATTAATAGACGTAAATGATAAATTCCCTCTACCAATCGCTGTTTCTTCTCCATGTATATTAGACATAACACGGGTACGACATCCCATGTAACATACTTCACTTTCTGGTCTTCCATCATAATGCACTGCATTAAACGGCGCATCTAAAAATGAAAAGTTAGGGAATAATCGCTCTGCGGTTGTCTCTAATGCTAATTCAAATAAATCGTAGTTCGGATCACTTTCTTCAAAATTCACACCTTTTTTCATC
This sequence comes from Bacillus sp. FAU20, assembly GCF_056033865.1. Lineage (NCBI taxonomy): Bacteria > Bacillati > Bacillota > Bacilli > Caryophanales > Bacillaceae > Bacillus > Bacillus sp. FAU20. Next base: position 1,106,088 of record NZ_JBVYHY010000003.1, on the reverse strand, counting down.
TTGAAAATTTGAATCGGAAAAATCGGTGTCTCTCCTTTACCAAGTCCAGCTTGTGTCGCTTTTAAAAGTTGTTTAATTAACATTCTTCCTTCTTTTGATGTATCTGTTCCGTAATTAATAGAAATAAACGGGACTTGTCCTCCGCCCCTACTATGCATACTATTCGAATTATGAACGAAAGCCTCACACGCTTGATACGTATCATTTTCCGTTTCTTTCCATGCAAATTCTTCTATTTGTTCTTTCGTAAGCGGATATAATTGTAATCGTTTTTTATGTCTCTCAATTGTTTTTCGTACATAAGGTGCTAAATCAATATCAAAGAGTGCAAACGATTGACCACCATGCTGCATATTTTGATTCGCTTGAAAAATAATAGACGCAAGAGCCAATGCACTTTTAATGTCTTGCGGTTGTCTCATATGTCCATGCCCCGTATGAAAACCGTTAGCAAGCATTTGTGCTAACGGAATTTGTGAACAAGTCGTCGTTCCTGTCGCATAAAAATCTAAATCATGTGGATATAATATATTTTCATTTATTGCTTTTTTCACTTGATCTGACAATAAATTCTCAACAGCATAATATTTTGCACTCTCAGATGCGAAGGTTCCCATTACGCCCATTGGAGAGCGGCCGTCTACATTTGCATTTTCTTGCATTAAATCTTGTTCATTGCCGTGGACTATTGTCTCGAACACTTTCATTAATTCTTCTTCTCCACGTGTATTATTTTGTAACATTTATAACCCTCCACCAATATGTTGTTATCTTTTGATTAAAATGTTACTACATATAGTCTTACTGTTTCTGTGAGAAATGTAACATTACTGTGAAATTTTTTTCACGAAATAATGAATTTTTCATTTACAAAAAAGAAATGTGCTCTTTACAAATGTATGGTACAATATACGGGAAAAACTCTTTTTACCCTTTATCAACACATTTGAATAAAGGAGACTGAACTTATGGTTACTACATATCTTTTATTTATCGTTGCCTACTTACTTGGCTCGATTCCATTTGCACTAGTTGTTGGAAAAATTGGCTACGGAATCGATATTCGTGAGCACGGGAGCGGTAATCTAGGCGGAACAAACACATTCCGCACATTAGGGAAAAAAGCAGGTTTTACCGTTACAATTGCTGACATTTTAAAAGGGACTTTAGCAACAAGTCTACCAATGATTTTCGGATTAGATATTCACCCACTATGGTTCGGGTTAGCGGCTGTTCTTGGACATGTCTATCCAATCTTCGCGAAATTCCGTGGTGGTAAAGCAGTTGCAACTTCTGCTGGGGTACTATTATGCTATTCACCAGTTGTTTTTGCAATATTGGCTGTTGTATTTTTCACCCTTTTATTTACAACAAGATACGTATCACTTTCTTCTATGGTAACAGCAGTTGTTGCTGTTATTGCATCCATTGTTAGCGGGGATAAAATCTTCATTATTGCGATGTGTTTATTAGCAGGTATGGTTATTTATAAACACCGTGCAAATATCGGACGAATTATAAATAAAACTGAACCAAAAGCAAACTTTTCAAAAAAGCAAAAATAAGATCGTAACCCACATAACGCAAAAAGAAAACGTGAAGCATATTAATAGCGTCTTTTTGCGTTATTTTTTATACTAAAGAAAAAGCAACATAATTTGGAGGAACTATACATGAATCTTTCCGTAACAAAAGAAGCAGCACAATGGTATAAAAATGAATTAAACTTACAATCAAATGAAACACTACGCTTTTTCGTACAATACGGTGGTTGCAGTACTGTGCAAAAAGGACTTTCTTTAGGTATTCGTAAAGATGATCCTGCACACCCTGCTGTTCAAATTCAAGAAGAAGGCATTAACTTCTTTATTGAAGGCGATGATGAATGGTTCTTCGATGGACATAATTTATCTGTTACACTTAACGAAGGTGACGACTTCCCACAATTTAATTATGAAAAATAAAAAAACGTGGCTTCTGCCACGCTTTTTTATTTTTTCTTAATTTCCTCATATTTCGCATACCACTCAGGATATAACTTTTTAAATGATACAGGACGGAACCCTTCTTTTTTCGCACAAATATTCGTCGTACTTGCAGTAATACACAGTTCACCATCACCATTATATATTTCATATCCATATACAACGCGAAGTGGGCTCACAGTATCTACCCATGTTTTTACGATTGCTTTTTCTCCGTAACGCATCGCTTTACGATATGAAATTTGTAAATCTAACACAGGAGAAATAATTCCTTCTTTCTCCATTTCAACATATGAAAAACCTAAATCTTGTATAAGTTTCGTGCGACCTAACTCAAGCCACACTAAGTAGTTTGAATGGTAAACAACACCCATTTGATCTGTTTCCGCATAACGGATTTCAACTTCATGTTCTGCTACAAACATATGTATTCGCCTTCTTTCACTTCTGCTGCCTTGCATACATTTAATCATAATACAGTAACATCAAAAATAAAATAAAAACAGTGAATCTTTTACTGAAAGGAGCCAGCATATGATTCAAATTGTAACGGTTCGTAGCGGTGATAGCGTATATAGCTTGGCATCAAAATATGGATCGACACCTGACGAAATAGTAAAAGACAATGGACTAAATCCAGCTGAAACGCTCGTTGTTGGTCAGGCACTTATCGTTAATACAAAAGGAAATAATTATTATGTACAGCCTGGTGACAGCCTCTATCGGATTTCTCAAACATATAATGTCCCCCTCGCTAGTTTAGCTAAAGTTAATAATTTATCTTTAAAATCTATTCTCCATGTCGGACAACAATTATATGTACCAAAAGGCACAAAACGAGCTGTAGAATCCATCGCTTATTTACAACCTTCCACTATACCGATTAAAGAGAGTTTAGTTAATGCTACACGTGCCATCAATCCATTTTTAACATATTTAGCTTATTTTAGTTTTGAGGCAAAAAGAGATGGCACATTAAAAGAACCTACTGAAACAGCTAAAATTGCTAATATTGCAACGCAAGGGCAAACAATCCCTATGCTCGTTATTACAAATATTGAAAATGGTAATTTCAGTGCCGATCTAACATCGGTTATTTTACGCGACGCAACGATTCAAAACAAATTTATTACTAACATTTTGCAAACAGCTGAAAAATATGGCATGCGAGACATTCATTTCGATTTCGAGAGTGTAGCACCCGAAGACCGCGAGGCGTATAATCGCTTTTTACGAAATGTAAAAACACGCTTACCTAGCGGGTACACATTAAGCACAACTCTCGTACCGAAAACAAGTTCAAATCAAAAGGGAAAATTTTTCGAAGCCCATGATTATAAAGCGCAAGGGCAAATTGTTGATTTCGTCGTCATTATGACATATGACTGGGGTTGGCAGGGCGGGCCACCAATGGCAATCTCTCCTATCGGTCCTGTAAAAGAAGTACTTCAATACGCAAAATCTCAAATGCCTCCCCAAAAAATTATGATGGGGCAAAACTTATACGGATTCGATTGGAAACTTCCGTTCAAACAAGGGAATCCACCAGCAAAAGCAGTTAGCTCTGTCGCAGCTGTTGCACTTGCTCGTAAATATAATGTTCCTATCCGCTATGATTTCACAGCTCAAGCTCCACATTTTAATTACTTTGACGAAAATGGCGTACAACATGAAGTTTGGTTTGAAGATGCGAGGTCTATTCAAAGTAAATTCAATTTAATGAAAGAGCAGGGCATTGGCGGTATTAGTTATTGGAAGATTGGCTTGCCATTTCCACAAAATTGGCGTTTACTTGTTGAAAACTTTACGATTACGAAAAAGGGCTGACAAAAGTCAGCCCTTTTTGTACATTTTGTTAAGATTCATCTTTGATTTCACTTTTTAATGAGTCAATACTTTCTAAACGTCTTTGATTTTTTGCTTCAATAGCAGCACGATCTTTTTCATTAGAAAGTTCCGCTGTTTCTTTTGCTTCATTAAAGTTATCAACTGTATTTTGCACCATTTCTTGTAACTTTTCAGCGTTGTCACTTCGATTATCTGGATTTGGCATGTACTTCCCTCCTAATATTGTATATACACACCATCTTAAATTACCTATCTTTCCTCAAATTTATACATAAAAAAGGAGAATGTAATATTCTCCTTTTCTTTAACCATTATCAACAATCGGTTGTTTACCTGTTTGATCTTGCATTTGCTTTCCTTTATTTCCACCAGCTTTTTTTGATTGTGTTCCAATATGATTTGGTGCAAAGTCTTTTGAATTTTTTTTCGGATTACCCATTACTATCGCCTCCTTAACACTAGTATCGTACTAGTGTTAAGAATTATTCAGCTTGCTTAAAAAGTTTCATTTCATAACGTTTTTCAATGCGCTCTTCAATGCGATCAATTGCCTCACGATCGCTTAATAATTGTTGTTTATTTTCATTTACAAGTTCTTCAAATGATTTACGGCGACTTCTTCTCATGTTGTTCACCCTCTCTCCTTCACTTTCTTATTACATAGTATGAGCAAACAAAAAACTCTTTAATCAGATTTGTAAGAAAATTTTATGTTTTAGTACTCCTAAAAAAACTCCGTGTACAATATATTGCACACGGAGTTTTTTATACCATAATATTTAAATACTCTTTCAACTTTTCATCTGCATTCATTTCATTTTCTTTATAATCATGAAGCGCCTGTAATACAAAATCATACTGCTCTAAAATATAACTTTCTAATTTCATAACATCCTCTAAGCTATTAAGCATAATTCTCGTATTACCAACTTCACTTTTTAACGCCGGTTCACATTTTAAACTTGTACATATTTCTTTCACATCTTCTTCTAATATCTCTGTTAATACATATTTCTTTCGCCCTTTTACCTTTAATCTCATAACTGGATAAAAAGCTTTTATATCTAAATAACTTCCTACGTTCATACAACGTAGCCATTCTACATTACGTTTATTACATGCAAGTATTTCTTTCACCGCTTCATATACCGCAGTTTCATCAAGCATAGCCTTATTTACTTTTCGTTTCCCTTCTTCTTCAATAGCTGCACACTTTTGATAAACAGCAGCACACGTAATGCAATCGTCAAATGCATTATGAGAGCTTAAACGAATTCCAAGCATTCGTTTTAACGTTTCAAGTTTATGATTAGGCGCATGCTTCATGTATTTCTTTGCTAAAAATACAGTATCAATTACTTTATTTTTAGGTTCAGGCAACCCAAGCATATTTACATTACTTTTCAAAAAGCGCATATCAAAAGAAGCATTATGGGCCACAATAACATTTGTATGTAAAAATGCTAAAAATAAAGGTAACACTTCTTCAATCGTCGGTGCATCTGAAACGCGATAATTAGTAATACCTGTTAAACTCGTTATTCGGTCCGGAATTGGCCGCTCTGGATTCACGTATGAAACAAATTGATCTACTAATTCATGATTACGATATTTCACTGCTGCAACTTGAATAATTTTATCATTATAAGGGTTAAATCCTGTTGTTTCAAAATCAATTACAACATAATCTAACGGTAAGGATACATTCCCCACTCCATACACTCCTTTATCTCTAAACGTTTATATTTCTTACATCATATCATGAAGTGATTACTACTTGAAAAAGAAAAGGCAGAAATGGGAACTCTCCACCTCTACCTTTTCACCATTATTTTAATTTAGCAACTCTTTTCTCCATCTCTTTTTGTGTCATCGGCCCAATAAACTTATCTTGAATGACACCTTTTGTATCTATAAAATACGAAGTTGGAATCGTAATTACTTTATAAGCTGTTGTCACATCAATGTTCTTGTCCAATAAAATAGGAAAAGTAATTCCTTTTTCTTTAGCAAAATTGCTTACCTTCTCTTCCCCCCCACCTTTTTCTGAAGGCGTATAATTGATCGCTAAAATTTCTACGTTTTCTTTATGTTCTTTATAGAAAGCCTCCATATCCGGCATTTCTTGCTGACATGGTCCACACCACGTAGCCCAAAAGTTTAAAATTACTTTCTTTCCTTTTAAATCCGATAACTTTACATTTGTCCCATCTAACTTAGTTAATTCAAAGTCCGGTGCACTCTTCCCTATCTCAATACCATTCCTTGCGATCATCTCTTTCATAGCAACTTCACTTTTTTCTTGCTTCACTTTTACCGCCTGCTCTTTATGACCAAACTGTTCATAAGCTGCATATCCCGCTAAACAAAGTAACACTACAATAATCATAAGCTTCCGCCACATGTTATATCACCCTAACGTGTTTATCTTCTTTTAATATATCCATTCAAATGCTATATACCTTATTTTAGCTTATACGGACAAGCTTGAAAATATTCACATTCTAAATAATCAGAATTTTTATAAATAATATGAAATATTTACCTTTTAATCATATAATTAGAAATACACGGAACATTTTACAATGAAAGGAGCTCTCATGAATTTATTTGAAAAAATACTTCTATATATTCTTAGTTTTATATTTTTCCCAATCGGAATTATCACATGGATTATCTCACTATTTAGTAAAGATCCTAAAAAAACAAGTTGGACGTATTTGTCTCTATATCGCATTAATCTCATTTATCCTTTTGGCAGGCCTCGGCATTATTACTTTTTTCACAATGACTACCATTACTACTATAGAATAGTTATAGAAAGGATGATTGTTTTGGGAGAACACCCTATCACAAAAGAGCTACGCTATATACGAATATGCTTAGTTATTTTAGTAATCGTTCTTTTATTTTTCAACAGTGAAAAAGTCGTTGAAATTTCTACAAATCATGATTCCATAGAAAATGTTCCCACCAGTAATATGACACAAATTGCGGAAAATACATTCGCTATTCAAGAATATAATCCATTACTAAATAGCGAACATACAATTAAGATTTTTAAATATAATCCAGATACAAATCAACTTACTCTCGTCAAAGAAGTTAATTCTAGTGATCCGAATTCTTATACTTATCAACTTAATGAGACCGAATAAAGTGAAACTTTAATCAGCCCTCACCAATCGGGCTACCCGGCAAATAGCGGAATAAAGATAAGAGCATTACATATCTCTTATCTTTTTGTTTGCAACTCATTGTACAATGAGTTGCAATTTAATAATTCTCTAGGATTCCCACATTCCACAATAATCCCATTCTTCATGACAACAACACAATCTGCTATCATCGCTCTCTCTACATCATGTGTTGCCACAATTCTCGTTACATCTCTTCCTATCCCTTCAATCATATTCCAAACCAATTCTTGATTGCCCGGATCTAACCCAGCCGTCGGTTCATCTAAAATAATAAGAGTTGGATTTGATACAATCGCTCGCAATAATGCAAGACGTTTTCTTTCGCCTCCTGAAAACTCTTCACCGCTTTTATGTAGCACAGTTTGACTCCCTTCAGGTAACCCTCTAATAATCGGCGTTGCATTTATAAGTTCACTATTTTTTTCTAGCTGATTTTCTAAACCCTCTTCCCCGAAATACATATTCTCTGTTACCGTCGTTCGGAAAAAACGTGGTTCTTGCCACACTGTAGTCATACGAGCTTCATTACCATAATAAGCAATGCTACCGTTAGATGGTTTATACAAGCCCGTTATTAACTTTAAAAGCGTTGTTTTTCCTGCACCGCTTTCTCCCACAATAATAACGAGTTCACCAGGATGAATTTGTAAATCGATATTATGAATTCTACATTTCTCTCCATCATTCTCCTGAAATGAAACATTTGTTATCCTGATCCCCATCGCTCTTTCTACATTGCTATCTGCTGCTCGTTTATTTAAAAAGCAAAAAGCTCTATTTGCCGAAGCGACTGCAACTTGTGTCATTATTAATAAATCGCCCACATAACGGACAGGGAAAAAGAGCATCTCAATTGTCGCTAACACTGCAATGAGTGAACCAACTTCTATTTCTCCCCTCATTATTTTTTGTGCACCTATAATGAGAACAAGGATATATGCTCCTGTTTCAATCACCGTTCCAACTACTCCAATACAATGTTGCATCATCGTCTTCTTTACTTCCGATTTATACGATTGTGCCGTTACTCTTTTAAATAAGCGAATTGCCCATTTTTCTTTTTGTAAACTCCGCAAATCTTGTATCCCCTTTACAAACTGTGACACCATCTCTACAACACTTGAGTGATTTTTTTGAGCAACGCTTGCAATATCTCTTACCTTTTCTCCCATCAGTATTGGAACAATTGTACTTAAAAATAAAAACGGAGTTACCCACAATATAAACTGTATATCTATATGTTGTAGTGCTATGAAAGCCCCAATAAATTGGGCAATAGCGTGTATATATTCTATTAATATAGAGCCATATAATCTGACCCAGTTCGGAATATCAGACACGACCAAAGTTTCTAACTCTCCTTGCTTAATCTTCTCACTCTCTTCAAACGGTAATGAGAAATAGTTACGTAATAATTCTATACGTTTCGTTTGTAATATACGTTGACTCGCTTTTGAACTTATATAATCAAATAAAAGATTGTTCGCCCACATTAAAAAGCGACTACCCGCAAACAAGGCTATATATAAATACGCACCTTTTAGCTCCCTTTGAATAAGATTGTCTACAATTAACCCCATGAAAATTGGGCGTGATAAATTTAAAATGGCAGCAATTATCCCACTACATACAGCTGCTATTACTAATATTTTCTCTTGTCGTAACGGCAACAATATTCTTTTATACTCTGTCATGACGTTTCCTCCATTTTTATAGTAAAAAGAAAGGGATGAAACCAAATGGTTTCATCCCTTTCCATAAAATAAGGAAGCTAACTATTGTTAGCTTCCTTATTGTTCATTTCAATAATTTAGTTCGATACTTTAGATTCTTCAATTTTCTCACGAAGAACCATTTGCAGAATACCACCGTGACGGTAGTAGTCAATTTCAACTTCACTATCGAAACGAGCTACTACTTCAAATTGTTTTTCGTTGCCATCTGCATCAGTTGCAACTACTTTTACAAGATCGCGTGGTCTAACTGTTTTGTCGATTTGAATTTCAAATGACTCGTTACCAACAAGACCTAACGTTTCAGCACTTTCGCCATCTTTAAATTGAAGCGGTAGTACACCCATTAACACTAAGTTACTGCGGTGAATACGTTCGAAGCTTTCTGCGATTACTGCTTTAATACCTAATAAGTTAGTACCTTTCGCAGCCCAGTCACGAGAACTTCCCATACCGTAATCTTTACCAGCAACAACTAGAAGACCTGTTCCATCTTCTTTATATTTCATAGCAGCATCATAGATAGATGTTACTTCACCAGTTGGCCAATATGTTGTATATCCGCCTTCTGTTCCTGGTGCGATTTGGTTTTTAATACGGATGTTTGCGAATGTACCACGCATCATAACTTCATGGTTACCACGACGAGAACCGTAAGAGTTAAAGTCAACTGGTTGTACGCCGTTTTCTAATAAGTAGCGTCCAGCTGGTGTATGCTTACCGATTGAACCTGCTGGTGAAATGTGGTCTGTCGTTACAGAGTCACCAAATTTACCAACTACGCGTAGACCTGATAATGTTTCGACTTCACCTGGCTCTTTAGATAAACCTTCAAAGAATGGCGGGTTTTGAATGTATGTTGAATCATTATCCCAAGTATATAAAGCTTCGTTTGAAGTTTGGATTTCATTCCAGCGCTCATTGCTGTTAAATACTTGTGCATATTCTTTCTTGAACAGTTCAGATGTAACAACGTTTTGAACTACATCTTCAATTTCTTTAGCTGATGGCCAAATATCGTTGAAGTAAACAGCATTGCCATTTGCATCTTTACCGATTTCATCATTTTTCAGGTCAATATCAACAGTACCTGCAAGTGCATATGCCACAACTAGTGGTGGTGATGCTAAGTAGTTTGCTTTTACAAGTGGATGAATACGACCTTCAAAGTTACGGTTACCAGATAAAACAGATGTTACTAGTAAGTCGTTTGCTGCGATTGCTTCTTCTAATTCTGGCGCTAATGGACCAGAGTTACCGATACAAGTCGTACAGCCGTAACCAACTGTTTGGAAACCTAATTGATCTAAATATGTTGTTAAACCTGATTTATCTAAGTATTCAGTAACAACTTTTGATCCTGGTGCTAATGATGTTTTTACATACTCAGGTACTTTAAGTCCTTTTTCAATTGCTTTCTTCGCAACTAAACCTGCCCCGATTAATACGTATGGGTTTGATGTATTTGTACAGCTTGTAATTGCAGCGATTGCAATTGCACCTGTTTTCATCGTTACTTCTTTATCTTCTAATGTAACCTTCACTTCTTTATCGAACTCTTGCTCATTAAATCCAAGTCCTTGTGTTCCAACTGGTGCTACAACAGCTTTGTGGAACGCATCTTTCATATCTGAAAGTGGAATTAAATCTTGTGGGCGTTTCGGTCCAGAAAGGTTAGATTCGATTGTATTTAAATCAATTTCAACAAGATCAGTATAGATTGGATCTTTACTATCTGCTGTATAGAATAAACCGTTCGCTTTACAGTATTCTTCAACAACGCGAATTTGTTCTTCATCTCTACCTGTTAAACGTAAGTATTCTAATGAAATATCATCGATTGGGAAGAATCCACAAGTTGCGCCGTATTCTGGTGCCATATTTGAAATTGTTGCACGGTCAGCTAAAGGCATGCTCTTTAGTCCATTTCCGAAGAACTCAACGAATTTACCAACTACACCTTTTTGACGTAATACTTGTGTTACTTTTAATGCAACGTCTGTCGCTGTAGTACCACTTGGAAGTGTACCAGTTAATTTCACACCGATTACTTCAGGTACCGGGAAGTATGAAGGCTGTCCAAGCATTCCTGCTTCTGCTTCAATACCACCAACGCCCCATCCAAGAACGCCGATACCGTTAATCATTGTTGTATGTGAGTCTGTTCCAACTAACGAATCTGGATATGCAACTAAATCACCTTCAGCATTTTTCACAGCATGAACAACTGGTGCTAAATATTCAAGGTTTACTTGGTGTACAATACCTGTAGCTGGTGGAACCGCACGGTAGTTATCAAATGATTTTTGTGCCCAGCTTAAAAATTTATAACGTTCTTCATTACGTTTAAACTCTAAGTCCATGTTGAATGCAAGCGCGTCTGCCGTACCCGCTCTATCAACCTGTACAGAGTGGTCAATTACAAGGTCTACAGTAATTTCAGGATTAATTTTGTCAGGATCTCCGCCCATGTCTGCCATTGCTTTACGAAGCGAAGCCAAATCAACAACAGCTGGAACACCAGTGAAATCTTGTAAAATTACACGAGATGGTTTAAATGGAACATCGATATCTTGAACATCTTTCGTTCCCCATTTCGCTAAATTTGTAACATGCTCTTCTGTGATTACACGTCCGTCTACTTGACGAAGTACTGATTCAAGTAAAACTTTCACGGAATATGGTAATTGAGATACGTTGCCAACCCCTGCATTTTCAAGCGCTTTCAAATCATAATAATGATACGTTTTTCCATCTACTTCAAAAGTTGCACGTGATTGAAATGGATTATGTTTGACCATTATGTTTCCCCCCTGTTAAACGTGACTAAGTTGTCTGAATATAAAATGTAGACAAACTTTTCAATACCTTACGATAATATCTTATTACAACTTTCTAAATAAGTAAATAATAAGAAACTTATAGATTATCATAAGTTTTCTTTATGTTTCTAAATTTGAATAGCTTTCATGCTCCTTATGAATACTATTATCATAAAGTAAAATGCTCTATCAGCGGTTTACTTACAGTTCATACATACTATGAACTGCTCATCATTCAACATACAAAAAATGTTATAGGGGTGAAATAAAATGGGTAAAAGAAAAGCAAATCATACTATTTCAGGAATGAATGCTGCATCTGCACAAGGACAAGGAACTGGTTACAATGAAGAATTTGCAAACGAGCCTTTAACTCCAGCAGAGCGACAAAATAATAAGAAACGTAAAAAGAACCAGTAAAGAAAAATCCCAAAAGGTCTATTTTCCTTTTGGGATTTCTTCTAATGTTTATAACGTAGTAATTCCGAAACCGTTACAAATCGATAGCCCTGTTTTTTCAGCTCAGGTAAAATTTTTGCTAGCGCTGCTACCGTTTGACTACGATCATTCCCTCCATCATGTAACAATACAATATCGCCACTTTTAGCATTTTTCACTACATGATTTACAATGGAGTCAACCCCTGGATTTGCCCAATCACGCGGGTCTTGATGCCACGACCATAGAACGGTTTGATAGCCAGCCTCTTTCGCTGTTTTAAATACAGCATCGTTAATATATCCGCCAGGAGGACGGAATAGCAAAGGTTCTTTCACCCATTTTCCAAAAAATTTCTTTCCATCTAAAATATCATTTTCTAATTTTTCATCTGACGAATTACTCGCATACAAATGATTCATCGTATGATTTCCAATTTCATGTCCCTCTTTTAACACTTGCTTCACTAAATATGGATTACGCTGAACTCGAAATCCAATCATAAAAAATGTCGCTTCCGCCTTATATTGACGTAATAAATCTAAAACTTGTGGTGTATACGTTGGATCTGGCCCATCATCAAATGTAATTGCAATAATTTTTTCATTATTAGGTACTTCCCATGTTACATAACCAGTTGGTTCTAACTCTTTTCTGAGCAACATTTTCGCTTCCACTTTTTCCACTTGAAATATATGTACTGCACATAGCAAAGAAAAAACGAATAGAAAAATTTTCTGTTTTAGCATAACGTTTACTAAAGCAGCAAGGTTGTCGAATAAACAACAACCTCATTTACTTTTCTAATTGATCTACATTTCGCATTATATTTTGGAGATTATTTTCATATTGCTCAAGTTGTGGACGTTGTGTTTCTGAAGCTACCTCTAGTGCATTTTGAATTTGTTCATATGCTTCCTGAACCTCTTGGCGTAATTCTTTTAAATCATGACCGTAGTTTGGATCATTTTTCACAATGTTGTTAAATGCATTTTCTGCTTGTGTAACGCCTTGCTGTGCCGCTTGAAAAGCTTGTTGCTTATCTTTATGATATGGCATTATATAATCCCCTTTCTGTAATAGTTAGTCCCCTTTATCTTTACCTTTTTTTCTAAAAACATTCTCGTATAAAATCGTCAACTTCTCTCATTCTAAAAAGAAAGAGGAGGTGTCATATACAATGGGTAAAAACAACCGTGAATCAAAAGAAAAACAAGGACAACCTGAGCCATTAAGCGGATCTCATAAAGTAAAAAACCGTAACCATTCACGCCAAAAAAAACATGCACATCATGATATGTAATAAAAAACATTCACATACAGTGCACATTCAACATAAAATGTTTGTATTTCATCATTTATTCTTCACCTCTGTTTCATTCATGCATAACATGATATGAATTGATATTTTACGGAGGGTGTCTTACATGGGCAAGAAAAAGAAGAATTGTCTTTTTCATGTTGATGGTTTCGAAGAATGGATGGATCAATTTTGTTCCGATTCTTATAGTAACTTTAGCTTTCCAAATCAAATTCACATCGACCTTTGTGAAACTGAAGAAGAATATATTTTGGAAACAGATGTACAAAATGTTTCAGAACAAAATGTACTCATTAAAAAGTTAGAGACAGGCCTAGCTATTTGCATACTTCATAAAAACATTTCCTTACAACGAACAATCCCTTTACCTACTACTATCATTTACAAAAAGATGCTAGCCTGCTTAGAAAACGGATTTTTAGCCATTCATATTTCCAAAAATGAAGTTGCTGATAAGCATGAAAAGAAAGTTCTTTTTTCAAATTAAGAGTTAATATAATACAAACTAAGCCCCAGTTGGTTACTGGGGCTTATGTTATTTCGCATGCATTTCTATATTAGAATTTCTATCATATCTTTTTTTCAATAAACCTTTTGTAACTAAAAGCACAGGAAATGCGACAGTTGAAAATATAGCTAGTGCTGAAAATACTGCAAACCCATTTTGGTACCCGTAGTAATCGAGAAGTACTCCTCCAAACCACGGACCTATTACTGCTCCAATTCCCGAAAAGCCCATCGCACCGAAGTATGTTCCTTTTAGATGCGCAACAGCAATATCATCAATAAATACATCCGTCATTGAAAACATTAATACTTCTCCAATTGTAAAAATAATTGTACAAACGGCAGCACCTAGCATAGATTCTACTATTCCAAAGCCAAACAATCCTCCGCTCACAAATAAAGTCCCCACCATAATTGATGTTAACGGTGTATACTTTTTGCACATTTGAATAACAGGGTATTGGATAATCACTACAACAATTGCATTTAAAGCGAGCATATATGAGAATAGCTTCACTCCATCCTCAAATATATATGCATTTGCAAAATATTGAGATACTGTCGTCGTTAAATGTGAAAAACCGCAATTACTCAAAATAATACCGACTAAAGCAACTAAAAATACTATATCTTTTCGCAATATACGCATTGCATTTAGCATTGTAACAGGTTTTTCTGTCCTCACTTTCTTTTTTTCCATTGGATACTTCTTAAATTGGAACGCTAATATAGCTGTATATAGAATATATACCCCAGCTGCTACTAAAAAAGGAATTGTTGATTTTGCACTTCCAATCTGTAATCCAACAATTGGTCCAATTGCAACTCCAACATTTATTGCACCGTATCGTAAGTTATAGACGAGTAACCGATACTCAGGCTTTGTTAAATCTGATAATAATGCTCTTGATGTTGGCTCAAAAAACGACCTACATAATCCATTTAAAGCGTTTAATAAAAAGAAACTTAAAACATGATCCGCAAGTGAAAAACCTATAAACACAAAAATCCAAACAATCATGGACCAGAGCATAATCGTTTTCCGGCCAAATCGATCTGATAAATTCCCTCCGATAAAACTAGCAAAAACGCCAACAAGTGCACTCGTTCCGATAATAGCACCAGTCATTCCAGCTGATACACCTTTAACAGTCGTTAAATAAATCGCTAAAAAAGGGATACTCATTGAAGTTGCAAACCTAGCAAACAATGTCCCTAAAATAATACTCATTCCAAGCGGATGAATATGCTGTAACTTCCCCTTCATCGTTAAACCTACTCTCTCTATTTTCACAAAAAAAGAAAGCAAAGGATCTGCTTTCTTTTCCTTTTTCTATACTTGAGCTGTTGATACCCGAGTTGTTCTCGTTATGTCCATATCAATTCCATATGTGAATTGTAATTCTTTACACACATCTTTAATTAAGATTACGACATTATACTTTTCATTAAATTGTAAAACGATGTTTTCTACTTCTTCATATGTATACTTATATTCCCCTGTAATGACACTTTTTAGATCAAAGCATTCGTTAATACAAAGTTGTACAAGTAGCTGGTCATATTTCTCTATTACATCTTCTTTCTTCCAAAGTAACTCTTTTACATATAATCGATCAAACTTCACACTTTCTCGATTACAATCCGTTAAAATCCGGGTCATTTCGTTTAATTCTCGATATAATTCGGAAATATTTCTGCTTAAACTAAGCAGTTTATCTACGCCGTTTTCATATAACATATTTATTCCACCCCCGCATTTTCTTTCCCTTATTATAGCAAGAAAATTCTAAAAATAGTTTCTTTCTTCTGAAATATTAGGAAACTAATTTCAATTGCTTTACAATGAAACTAGTTAATGCGAGAGGAGAAAGAAAATTGGAACACAAATTATATTACACTGACGCTTATAAGCAAGACTTTACTACTAAAATTATAAAGCAAGATTATGATAAAGATGGTAACTTATACGTTGTTTTGAATGAAACAGCATTTTATCCGACAGGTGGCGGACAACCATACGATACTGGTACATTAAATGATATAAATGTAATCAATGTAGAAGAGATAAACGGAGAAATTCGTCACTACATCGCAGAACAATTACATACAGAAGACGTAGAAGGTAAAATTAATTGGGAGCGCCGTTTTGATCATATGCAACAACATGCGGCTCAGCACATTTTATCTGCTGCTTTTTGGGATTATTTTAACATACCTACGATTGGATTCCATCTTGGTAAAGAAACGGTAACAATTGATTTAGAAACAGAAAATTTACATGCAGAAACGGTTGAAAAAGCAGTACAAATTGCAAACAATATAGTTTTTGAAAACCATCCAATCTGTATAGAGTGGATGAACTTAGAAGAAGCGAAAACATTGCCCCTTCGTAAAGAACCGACTATGACAGAGAATATACGTGTTGTTATTATCGAAAATTACGACTACAACGGCTGTGGTGGAACCCATCCGAAATGCACTGGTGAAGTTGGTCCTATTCAAGTACTAGGATGGGAGCGCAATAAAGGTGGTATACGCTTAACCTTTATCGCTGGTTGGCGTACACTTAAATTAATGGGGTAACAGCAACAAATTATAAAAGATGTTTCCAAACAATTAAACAGTAGCGAAACTGATATCCCAGCAAAAGTAGCACAGCTTCTTACCGCTCAAAAGGAAAACGAAAAAACAATACAAACAATGAATGAAAAATTATTATTTGCAGAGGCAAATGAATTACTGCAACAGCCCACCGAAATACATGCTGGGTTACTTATTTCTAAAGCATTTACAGATCGTTCTATGCAAGAAATTGCAAAACTATCAGCTATCATTACAGAACAACAAGAGCATGCAATTACGTATTTCGTTATTGAAAATGATGACAAACTACAATGTATTCTCGCTTGCGGAAAAACAGTAACGCTCGATATGAATGCTCTTTTAAAAGATGCTCTTCCTGCAATTGAAGGAAAAGGTGGCGGAAATAAAAAGAGTGCACGCGGCGGCGGAAAAGCGGTGATGAACGGGGACGAGTTTTTAAATCAGCTTGTTTCTTCTTTACAGTCAGCAGTGTAAAACATGTTTATGAAGGATAGCTAACGGCTATCCTTCAACTATATTTACAGGCCTATATTTCGTTTTAACCCTTGATAACTTCCTGCATTTGCAAAACCGCCACTTATAAGATTGATAAAAGTTTCCGAAAAACCATAATAACTTAATTCGTTAATCGGTACCATTTGCACATCATGAATCGGATTATGATCGAACTCGTTAGAAGGTAGTGTAATTTCACCTTCAATCCTTTCAAGCAGAAACGTAATATGTAACAAAGATGGACTAGCATCTGGTTTATCACAAACATAGAGTAGCTTCTTAATTTTAACTTCTAATCCCGTTTCTTCTCTCATTTCTCGAATCATCGCTTCTTCTAACGTTTCACCATTCTCTACCCTTCCTCCAGGTAAAGACCAATCGCGATTAGCCACTTTTTGCTTTACTAGCAATACTTTTTTTCATCTTCAATTAAAATTCCCGTAATACGAACTTGCATTACATTTTCCATATGTAATCTCCTCTTCCTGTTATATTTACAAATTAATCCTTCCACAAAAAGAACATACGTTTTATAATTAAAGAAAATTATGGAAGAAAGAAGTTGTTATATTCATGCGTCCACCTTTAACAAAATCTATATCACTTAAAGATTTTCAAAACTATTATTGGTTAAAAGCAGAACTGCAAACATTTTGTCGCGAGCATGGTTTGCCAGCTAGTGGCTCTAAGACCGAAATAACCGAGCGTATCTCACATTATTTAACTACGGGGAAAGTCTTAAAAAACAGCTCTGTGCAAAAAGTGAGCAAAGCTCCCCTCTCTTATAAAGACCTTTCCCTTCAAACGATTATTACTAAAAATCACCGCTGTAGCGAAGATGTTCGTGCTTTTTTCAAAGAAAAAATCGGAACAAACTTCCGCTTTACAGTAGCTCTTCAAAAACTTTTTAAAGAGAATGTTGGAAAAACATATGAAGACGCGGTAGCTTTTTGGCATGAAGAAAACGAACGAAAAAAAGACCCTACATACAAAACAACTATTAGTGCGCAGTTTGAATACAATCGCTTTACTCGTGACTTTTTCGAAGATCCAAATAATAAAGGGAAAGCAAAAGCTGATGCGATTGCTGCTTGGAATGAAATAAAAGCAAAACCTGGTAGCAATGCTTATGTTCCTCAAAAAGTAGAAAACTAGCTCCTTTCTAGTCTTCTACTTTCTCAAATAATAGCGCAACCCCTATCCCGCCTCCAATTCCTAATGTAGCAATTCCATATTTCATACACTCTCTTTGCGCCTGATAAAATAAACGTGTTACAAGCATAGCCCCAGATGCACCGTACGGATGACCGAGCGCAATTGCCCCACCATTTACATTTAATTTTTCATACGGAATTTGTAACTCCTTTGCACAAGCTACAACTTTTGAGGCGAATGCTTCATTTATTTCAAAATAATCGATGTCCTCTACTTTCATATTCATTTCGTTTAATAATTTGTTCACCGCAAATATTGGACCAGTTCCTGGAAGATTGGGATCTACTCCAACTACAGCACTACGAACGAAACGAAGTACAGGTTTATAACCTAACTTTAAGGCTTGTCCCTCTTCCATTACAAGAACAGCACATGCCCCATCATTTACACCACATGAATTACCTGCCGTCACTGTTCCATTTTGTAAAAATGCGGGCTTTGTTCTTTTAATGATTCGTTCATAATTCATTTCTGGCTTTATAGATTCATCTAATAATCCATTAAAAGAAAATATTTCATCATGTATATAGCCTTTTTCTAATGCTTGCAATGTCCGCTTATAACTAAGACAAGCGTACTCGTCTTGCATTTCTTTCGTTATGTTATAACGATTTGCAACATATTCAGCCGCTACTCCCATATTAGGATCACCAATTGTTTCAGGTGAAAATCTTGCTCTTTTTTGAAAAGGTGACGTACTTGTACTCTCTACTCCTCCTGCAATATAGCAATTACCTGCTCCGCCTTGAATGAAATGACACGCAGTTCGAATTGCTTCTAAACCAGCACCACATTGCCGATCAATCGTTACACCAGGAATATGATAGCCAAGTCCCGCCTCTAAAGCACATAGTCTCGCAATATTCCCTCCTGGCCCAACAACATTACCTAATATGACATCATCTATTTCCCTCTCAATCCCTTTACTTAAAAACGTAAGAAGCGGCGTTGCTAATTGCTGAACTTCATACTCTTTTAACATCCCATTCTTCTTACCAATAGGTGTTCTTTTCGCCTCTACAATAACTGCTCTATTCATATATTTTCTCCCGGTTTTCAATCATACTTTTTGCTTCCATACGAGCGATTTTCCCACTATTTGTATAAGGTATTCCATCTACAAAATGCCATTCTTTCGGTATTTTAAAAGAGGATAATCTCTGTAAGCAAAAACTCTTTAATTGTTGTTTCGTAGCACTTCCTTTTACGATCGCGACGGGCTTTTCACCCCAGTAACTATCTTTCACACCAATTACAACTATTTCATCGACAGCTGGGTGTTCATGTAATACACTTTCTATTTCTTCTGGATAAATATTGATTCCTCCAAATAAAATCATATTCTTCTCTCTACCAACAATATATATAAAGCCTTCTTCATCTTCATAGCCTACATCTCGCACTGTCATCCAGCCTTCTGCATTCAACTCCCGTGTTAAAACCCCATCTATTATGTATCCCATAAAAAACTGATCACTTTTCACATAAACAGTTCCTATTTCACCTTTTTGTACTTCTTCGCCTGCTTCATTACATATTCGAACTTGCACATTATGACAAGGTTTTCCTACTGAATTTGGTCTTCTTTCGCTTTCTGCATCGACTAGTGCTGTTACAAAACTTAACTCTGATGCACCATAAAATTCATATCTTTTCGCATAAGGAAATATATTCTTTATTTTTTCTTTCGCTTCAGTTTCCCATTTCGCTCCTGACGAAATAATTTTCATTTTATTTTCTATTACTCTATTTTCTTTATATAAAGATTCAAGCATTGTCGGAACTGTATACATAACTGATATATTTTCAGTTTCTAACTGATCTAATACTTGATTTGGAATGAACTTTCTCATAATGTGAACTGTTTGTCCTACATATAATGCGCTTATTGCCCCGTATAAGAAAAGAGAATGAACGAGCGTCCCAGCTATTAAAATCGAATCCTCCCTTTTCATATAAAAGTCATGTACATTACAATCAAAACTATGAACCCACGATTGTTGTGCACGTAAAAATGCTTTTGCTGTTCCTGTTGATCCTGATGTAAATCCCATATAAAAAGGAGCATGTTGTACACTTTCTACAGTGGAATATGTAGGAAGATATTTCTCTATCATTCTTTTCCACTCATCAATTTCAATTACTCTTCCTTCTTCATCCAATAGATCATTCACCTTATATCGTTCTGTCACAATCATATCCGGATTACTAATTTCAATTCTTTCTCTGAGCTCATCTTGTTTCCACTTTATATCTAACGGAACACAAACCCACCCGGCCATAGCGGCACCAGAAAATAGTTGTAAAAACTCTATACGATTTTCTAATAGGATTGCTATCGTTTTATTCTTCAATTTTTTTTCATTTAACCAACTTGCTACTTTACAAACTGATTCAAACCACTCTTTATATGTTAAAACTCTATCATTTTCCTTTATCGCTATTTTATTTGGTTGTAAAGAGGCATGCTTTTTATATTCTTTTGTAATCCCCATATGAGACGTCCTTTCTTTACAAAAATAATAAAAAGAAACACGCAATAAACGTGTTTCTTCCCTTTATCATCCCGCATTTGTATATTTTCCATTCTTTAAAGCGGGTGTAATAATATGTTTCAATGAACGATGTAATTTTGTTACGAGAACTGCCGCAATAATTGCTTTTATACAATCCCCTGGTAAAAACACAGCACTCACTTTCATTGTCTCCCATACAGAAACATTCATTAAAAACGCTTGTACAGTAATACCAAATACATAAACTACGAAAATACCACCAATTATATTAATACATAATACTTTTATAATAGAAACTTCACGTAAACGCTCAATTAAATAACCAATAACAAACGCTCCAATGATGTAACCAAGTAAATATCCTGCACTTGGCCCAACAAATACACCAAGGCCACCACGTCCACCAGCAAGTAATGGTGCTCCAACTCCTACAATAAGTAAGAAAATAAGCTGACTTAACGCACCTAGACGTGATCCTAACAACCCACCCGCAAGCATAACACCGAGTGATTGCAATGTAATCGGAACTGGTGTAATAGAAAGAGCAATCGGAGGTATTAACCCTAACACTCCCATAATAGAACTAAATAAAGCGACGAAAACTAAGTTTTTTGTATTCATATTTGCTTCTCCTATTTGTAAACTTAAAATGTTTTTTAGGTAACATATTATAGAAGTTATATTATCTTTCCATTTAGTTTTTGTCAACTTATTTTCTTTATAGGTTTACAAATATAAATTTAATTATTTTTCTTTATGCAAATGCTCAAGTTCTTTCCGAAGCGCCTGCTTTAAAAACTTCCCAACAGATGTTTTCGGTATTTCTTCCATAAATACAATATCGTCTGGTAACCACCACTTCGCAAACTGTGGTTTTAAAAACTCATATATCTCTTCTTTCGTTACTGTACTATTTTTCTTTTGAACAACGCAGGCAACAGGTCGCTCTTGCCACTGAGGGTGAGGAATTGCAACGACAGCCGCTTCAAATATAGCATCATGTGCCATTAAAGCATTTTCAAGATCGACAGAAGAAATCCATTCTCCCCCGCTTTTAATAACATCCTTCGTACGGTCAACAATTTTCACGCAACCTTCCTCATCCACTGTGACAACATCACCAGTATATAACCATCCATCGCGAAACCCTTCGACAGTACGATCATCGTTATAATAGCTTTCAGCGATCCACGGTGCTCGTAAACATAATTCTCCCATCTCAGTACCATCCCACTTCACTTCACCATTTGTCCCGACTACTTTCATCTCGACACCAGGTACAAGATATCCTTGTTTAGAGCGAATTTCTAGTTGCTCTTCATACGATAATTCCGTTTCATAACTTTTCAAACGTGCAAGTGTTACGAGTGGACTCGTTTCAGTCATACCATATGCATGTATGAACGGAACATTATGTTTCTGTTCAAATGCTTTAATAACACTTTTCGGCGCCGCTGCACCTCCGCATAGTATTCTCGTCATACTAGATAAATCGTAACTATTATTTTCTAACTCTTGTAATACGCCGAGCCAAATTGTCGGCACACCAGCAGCTAACGTCACTTTTTCAGATTGGATCATTTCTAATAAAATTTTTGGCGTAAACATCGGTCCTGGAAGAACTTGTTTTGAACCAAACCAAGTAGCAGCGAAAGGAAGTCCCCAAGCGTTCACATGGAACATCGGTACAATCGCCATTGCAGCATCACTTTCCGATAAAGCAGCTGTATCCGCTAAACCGAGTGCCATACAATGCAAAACAGTACTACGATGCGTATATACAACACCTTTTGGATTTCCTGTAGTCGCTGACGTATAACACATACCAGCAGGTGTATTTTCATCAATATCTTTTACAAATTGGAAATTTGGATCGCCTTCTTCTAATAGCTTTTCATAATGATATACAGGTTCCAGCGTAGTATTTGGGAGTTCATCTTTATCAGTCATAATAATGTAAGCTTGTACAGTTGATAATTGTGATTGAATATTTTCAACGAATGGTACGAGATCTTCATCTATAAGTAGAACTCGGTCTTCTGCGTGCTGAATAATGTATGAAATATGTTGAGGAGATAAACGAATATTAATTGTGTGCAAAACAGAAGCAATACCTGGAATAGCAAAATACGCTTCCACATGTCGATGATGGTTCCACGCTAATGTTCCTACACGTTCACCTTCTTTAATTCCAAGCTTTTTCAACGCACTGGAAAGTCTTCTCGTCCTTTCCCCTAACTGCTTATACGTTAACGTTGTAACTGTATCATGTGTCCGTGAAACAATTTCTTTCTTCGAAAATAGTTTCTCTGCTCTTTCCATCATAGAACTAATTGTTAGCGGTACATTCATCATCATATTGGTTATATCCCCCTTTAAAGCGTTTTCATTTTTATTCATTATAACAGACATCTACAAATGATTACGAATTTTTTTCTGTATATTCTGAATTATTTCTTTGGAAATAATTCAGAATATACTAAGAAGAAATATACTAAAATTCCTTCTTACGATATATAAATACCGAAATAACAAAAGAAAAGATATATATGATAACGCCAAATATTGTATATAGAATTGAAACGTATACAGATAAATTTAAATTTGATATTGGAAATTGTTCTATTAGATAGCCAATTACACTTTGTAATCCAAAATAAGTAACAAGTCCCCCACATGCGCCCCCAATTGTAATAGCATCAGATTTTTCTGCTCCCAAAACATAGAGGAGTGGATAGGCTATCGCTCCAGCATTAAGAATGATGAACGTTCCTAAAGAAACACTCTTAAATATATCATTATCAATTGGTGTATCTGAAACGAAACTACGTACATAAAATATGCCACACGATAATAAAGTACCAATAATTACAACTAAAAAATAGAAAAAGTAATGACTTTGTACAATGTTATTTCTAGTAACCGGTAAAGTAAGTACATATTTTTCATAACCCGACTTACTCTCATACTTAATAACTTCAAGTGCAGGAATCGCAGCAAATAAGATAGTGAATGTAGCAATTAAACGGTACATTGAAGCATTACCAAAATAAAAAACAAATCCCGATCCTAATATCGCTATTCCCATGAACAGAAAGAAAGTTCGATACACTAGATAATAGTTTGTCAATAATAAACCTTTCATTTATTTTTCACTCCTTGTTAATAAGATACTCATTTCTTCTATCGAGATGGTTCTATGAGCAATACCACTTGGTAATTTATGTACATCTGATACGAGTACATTGAAATATGAACCATGTCCCCTTCTAGCCACAACTATATCTTTGTTAATTAAAGTTAGTTGTTCCTCATCAACATCTACAATGGCGTAACTGTCTAAAACCTTATCTTTTTCTTCGTTCAATAAAATTTCTCCATCTTTTATAATGACAAGATGGCTAGCTATTTTTTCTACATCACTCATAATATGAGAAGAAAGTAATATACCACCATTACTTTTACCTACAAAACTTTTTAATTCCTCTAACACCTCCTCCCTAGATGAAGGATCCAGACCTCCCGTCGCTTCATCTAGGATTAATAATTTTACATTATGTGACAACGCAACAGCTATAGTTAGTTTCATTGACATTCCACGCGAGAATTTACCTACTTTCTCATTAGTAGGTAAAGAAAAAGTATTAACTAATCGATAAAAATTATCTTGACCCCAAGATTCAAACATCTTTTCAAAAACTTTGTTTAGTTGCTTTATTGTAAGATGAGCCGGTAGATTCATAGCATCAAATACGACTCCTATCTTTTCCTTAAGCTTGGCATCTTTATTTATATTTTCTTTACCAAATATTTTTACTGTACCACTATCTTTAGAAATTAGTTCTAGTACCGTTTTAAAGGTTGTTGATTTCCCTGCTCCATTGTCACCAATGAATCCAACAATTGATCCAGACGGCACATTGAAGGAAACATCTCTTAAAACAACTTTGTTTCCAAATGATTTGCTTAAATTTTCAATTTCTAGAAGATTTGACATCATTACACCCCTATCTTAACTTTTCATAAAAATATTTTTTCTCCTATTAAAAATTATCTACTTTTTCTCTCACTTTCTTTTTCAGTTTAAAAATAAAACGATTACTATATTCTTTATTTTCTACTAAAATTCGATACACCTCTAATACTCCTAACACACGAACAAAAAGATAAACTCCAATAGCAATAAGTACAACACAGTAAGGGTAATACTGCACTAATTCTCCTGAAGTGATATGTTTTTTCTCAAACAAAAACGGTATTGCGCCTGCGGCTATAAAACAAAATCCAACGATCATCACTGCTGCATACCTCTTCTTAATAGTCGCATATCTCTTTGTCAATTCTTTTAGAAAGTTTTGATCAAATAGTAGTTCTTCCTTTTTCAATACATTGTATCGACTCTCTTCTATCGTTACAGGTACCATCATCGCTCCAATTCCAAGGACAGCAACAATAATGACAAGGAATGTCGACATTGTTGCATTTTCTTTAAATAATAAATACGGTATTGTAGATAAAATGAGTAAACTAAATCCTAGCGCTATATATTTAGAAATTTTTTGTCCATACACTACATACCCTTCTGCCATTTCCTGACTTACGTAATATCCATCTACATTTTCATTACTTTGCTCAGCAGTTTCTTTTAATAAATAATCGAGTGATACTTCAAATACATTTCCAATCATTATTAACTTTTCAGTTTCAGGAAAACCTTGACCGTTTTCCCATTTACTAACCGCTTGCCTTGTTGTGTTTAATTTCTCAGCTAATGCTTCTTGAGAAAGCCCCTTTTCTTTTCTTAATTTAAAAAGCTTCTCACCAAATCCCATATGTGTGTCCCCCTTTGTTTTCTTAACTAAATTGTATGTAAACATAGCCCTTATCTCTATCTTCCTGCGGTTGCACTTTGTCAACTTGCGGTTGCGATTGTGTTATATAGCGTTTTTTTTCTATACTTAGAACGTTAATAAAAATAGCGCTTCCTAATAGTCCATTTGTTGTTATCAAAATAAAAAAACTCCTTAATTCATTTAAAGGAGTTTTCAATGTAAGATATTTCATTGATTCATATATCTTTCTCTAGATATAAAATACCTTTTTGTATCACGATTCTTACCTTTAATAAACATATCCTTCTGAATTGTATATTTGTACTCCATATTCAAACGTTTCATTAATTTTTCAGATGCTTCATTTTCTGAATCACATCCCGCTTCAATGCTATTAAGATGCAATTCATGAAAACCATAGTAGAAAAAAGCTAACACAGCCTCCGTAGCTAATCCTCTTCCCCAATATTTTCGAGATAAGGCGTATGCAATTTCTGCTGTATGTGTGACCAAATCATATTTTATAAATCCACACGTGCCTATAAGTTTTTTTTCCTCTTTTAATACAATTCCAAGAGGTGCTACTTGCCCTCCATTGTACTGACCCACAATTTCTTCTATATAGTTATATGTGTCACATAACGATCGATGAGCATCCCATACAGTAAAAGTTGTCATCTCTTTATCTGTAGCATACTCATATATATGTAAACTATCACTCATATTCATTTTCCTTAACATAAGTCGTTTCGTATACAAAGTTGGATATGACCACTTCTCAATAATCATAACGGTTTCTGTTTAAACCTTTCATAATTCCTTACCTTTAATAAAAGGATATTCCCACAATCTGTACAAATATAAGCATCCACCGGCGAAGATGTGAACATCGTTTCCTTTTTCCGTATTTGTGCATATCCGACAAACTCACCTTCTCCTATATTTTGAGAACCACAATTAGAGCATGTCTGCACGGCTTTTTGTTTCATGAGAGCACCACCTTTAATCTGTTTCTACTCCCTTCGACAGTTCACTTCCATTTCCCTTCCAAAAAACCTCTTATTCTCTCACATTTCAACAGGAATCTCAAAACAAAAATCGTATATGTACTATGAAATATATTTATTAACGGAGGAATTTTATGACTACTGTTATGACACTCGATATGGCAACAGAAATTGAAAATGCAGAAATTGATATGCTCTCTTCTAAATTAGAGAGACTACAAACAATGAGCGGAAACCCAATGCAAGTGCAAATGAAAAAATTCGGTAGTGCCACTGCCTTTTCATCAAAAATAATTGCTGGTCCTGCTTTTAATACGGTAAAAGGTATTACAAATGCAGATGCGATTGATGCAATCATTTCTTATTATGAATCACTACAAATCCCTTGTCGTTTTGAAATTACCCCAGCACAAGGTACAACTGAATTATTTCAATACTTATCTCAAAAAGGATTTTATCAATCTAGCTTCCATACTGCTTTGTATAGTATACCGAGAGAGGGTTCATCACTTCTTCCTTCTAATATTACAATACGAAAACTAAAAGAAAATGAGTTTGATATTTTTGCAGACATTTATGTACGTGGATTTAATATGCCATCCTTTACAAAAGATGGCGTCCGCCAAAATAACGAAATTCTCTACAATAAACCTGGCTGGTATTTTTTCATAGCCGAAGTTCAAAACACTCCTGCGAGTATAGGAGTTCTCTATATAAATAACGGTGTTGCTTCATTAGCTTCTTCTGCTACTTTGCCAGAATTTCAACGTAAAGGCTGTCATACCGCATTAATTCAAAAACGAATTGAAATAGCTATTGAAGCCAATTGTAAGTTAATAGTTGGACAAGCAAGGTTCGGTAGCGGCAGTCAAAATAATATGGAACGTGCCCATATGAAAATTGCTTATACGAAATCTATATGGACTGCAAAAGAAATATAATTAACACTCTTTCTCTTCTCATTACAATTTTATACATTTCATGACAATTCCTTTTCTATCCTATTAATCATTTGAATATTCGAACTAGATTTGATACGCTATTACTAGATACATCATTCAACTTGCAATATGAAAAGAGCATTCTAATCAAACTACAAGGAGGAGAAATGTATGACTAAACATGATCATGGTTTAAAAGAAAAAGTAGAAGGTGCCATTGATAAGGTAAAAGGTGAAGTAAAAGAAGTTGTCGGGAAAGTAACTGACAATAAGAAATTACAAGCTGAAGGAAAATGGGATAAGGTGAAAGGCACTGCTAAAGATACAGTTGGTAATGTGAAAGAAAAAGTACATGAATATAAGGAACATAAGAAAGAAAAATAAAAAAGAGCCCATCGGCTCTTTTTTTATTTTCCTTCATTCTTCTCTAACACGTATAAATCTTCTTCGATATTCGTTAATTTCTCACTTACAAGCTTTCTTGCATCTCCAATTGCTTGATTGTATGCAAATGGTCCAACTAATTTAATCATTTCTTCTATTAAACGCTCTGCTTGGAAACGTCCAATTTCATCTAGATCTTCTTCCATGAAAAATTGCTGAATTTGCGCTACAAGCTCTTCTTTTTTATCATTTGGTATTTTTATATTCATCATCGTTGTTACTCCTCTATATTTAAGATAATATCTTCCTTAACTCTACCATAGAAAAACGATTACCAGGACAGCTTTTTGTAACTCCTTCTAACTCCCTATGACCTAGTATATTTTTTTCCTTTATAGCAAATTGCTTCATAAACATTTTGCATAAAGAATATAATGCATTCACTTGTGCAGGAGTTGGATCGTATTTATCGAAATTTCCCGTCATACATATTCCAATTGTATAACGGTTATGGTCTTTCGCATGCGCTCCAATATGTAAACCTCGTCCTTCCACTACAGTTCCATCTTCTTCAATAAAATAATTGTAACCAATCCCGCTCCACCCCCGTACTTTTTGATGAAATTCATGCGTTTTATACACGTCCCATCCATCTTCAGCTGTATGGTGAATAATCAGTTGATTTACTTTTTCTAAAGGAACTAATTCATCTTGAAATGTTAGATTGACACATTTAATTTCCATTTGAACTGCCTCCTCTTAAAAATCAATCATAATAATCGTTTTATCATCTGGCCTTATTCTCTTTTCCGCTTCTAGCTCTTCAATGATTGCTACATATTCGTTTATACTATTCTTTCTTATATATGCAACAGTTTGTTCTAATGACCAATCTGGGTGGAATAACCCGTCTGAACAAATAAAAATTCCACTCACTTCATCTATATGTAATTCACCATGTTGTAAATAATGTATCGCTTCTTTCATTCCATTTGCAACTGAATAACCATTTGGCATATTTGCAAGATAACGATTGTATTTTAACTGTTGTCGCACATCTTGAAAAACATGTTCTTCTGGTACAGATAACCCTTTTTTACGATCTTCTTCCCTCTTCTTTTTTGCTCGTTTACTAATTCCTTCAACTGTGTCTTTCGTTAATACTTGCATCGTTCCATTTTGAAAAGTTGCGACAATCATACAGTCCCCAAGCTGCGCATATTCAATTTTCTCACCAACTATTTGAACTGCCGCGATACATGTGCACCACAAATGCTCTTTTTTTTCCCATGTCTACTTCATATTCTAACATTTTGCTTTGCAATGCTTCATTTGCTTTGGCAACTGCAAATTGTAAACTATGATTCTCTCGTAATGCAGTAAAATAACTTGCAAATAAATGCGAAGCGATGTATGCTCCATTATGTCCCTTTTCATCACGAAACGGGACAAGTGGTGTTGCACCGTCACATACACCATAAATCTTTTTTTCTTTATTACAAAAATAAGAATCCTCACATTCTTGCTTCAACGGGCTTTTCTGTTGATATGTTTTTATCTTCACAACTGTATCCCCTTTCAAATAATAAAATACTCAAATTCTTTTGATTAATCTAATTTACCGAAATAAACTGTTTTTACCCAAAACTTTCAATATCATATATAATCTTGAAATAATATGAATTTTTCAGTGAAGGACGGGAAAGAAATGGTCAGATTCCTTGGTGTTATTATCGGTTCTATTATTATTGCGGTTGCCTTTAATCTTTTCCTTATCCCCCACAAAATTTTAAGTAGTGGAATTGGCGGAATTGCTATTATTTTAGGGATTGTAACCCCTGTAAACACAGGCATTATTAACTTTGTATTAAACTTACCTATCCTTATTTTAGGGTACATAGGTCTTGGAAAAAAAGTAATTTTTAACACAGTTGTCTCTGTAGTTGTATTATCTGTTGCATTATACTACGTTCCAGTAAAAGTCGTAGCAACAGATCCATTGTTATCTTCTATCTTCGGAGGTGTCATCGCCGGAGCTGGTATTGGTCTTGTTTTTAACTGTAATGGATCCACTGGTGGATTTGATATTATCGGTATGCTTTTATCCCGCAAGCGAGACATTAAACTTGGCGGATTCCTTATTATTTTAAATGCAGTCGTTGTAATAATCGCAGGATTCTTCTTCACCTGGGATGTTGCACTTACAAGCTTACTTTCAATTTATGTAACCGGTAAAGTAATTGATGCTGTTCATACAAAACATCGTAAAGTTACACTTATGATTGTAACAAATGAAGCAGAAAAAATGAAAAAACAACTTCTTTCAACTGTTGTACGTGGAATAACGTTACTTGATGGCGAAGGTGCTTATTCAAGCGAGAAAAAGCGTGTACTTATGACCGTCGTTTCTCGTGAAGAATTAGCAAGTATGAAACTAACAATTTCTGAAATCGACCCGAATGCATTCGTTAATATTACAGAAACTGTAGAAGTGTTAGGACTTTTCAGAAGAAGTTAAAGACTAGGTGGGAATCCACCTAGTCTTTATTTTGCATAAATTCAATTCGGTTTCCAAATGGATCTGACACGTAAAATCGAATTACATCTGGCCGTGCATAATCATCAATCACTTTAACACCTTGCTCTATAAGTGTTTGCTTAAATTCATTAATTTCATTCACATAAAAAGCTGGATGAGCCTTTTTAGCTGGTGTAAAGTTCCGCTCGACACCAATATGAATTTCTTGATTTCCGCATTTAAACCAACATCCGCCTCGTTTTTTCAACTCTTCTGGCTTTGGAATTTCTTCCATACCAATCATATTCCCATAAAAATCACGCGCCTCTTCTTCACACCCTACAGGTGCAGCTACTTGCACGTGATTAATCCCTTGAATATAATTTTTCATTTCCTCTCCCCTCCTCTACCCTAATGTTATATGGAAAACAGCCGTCTGTAACTTACAAAAGGTTTATAAAACAATATAAGCTCCCCTTATTACCACCCTGCATTCACCTTACAAAAAATAAAAAAAACAAAATTTATTCTATAACTTCCATTTTTTATAGAAATACACATTACATCTATATTATAGTTATGAATAGACAAATCTTTTTAGATGCTATTTGTACGGAGGAACTATTATGAGTCGTAAAAAATATTCACCAACTCAAAAAAAACGTCATCCGAACATTTCTAGACGTTTGCGAAACCATATACAAGATCGTTCATTAACAGAAATGTACGCATCTCTGTTCGAACACAATCCTGATAGTATTATTTCATTAAATTTAGAAGGAGTTATTCTACATATAAATCCTTCTGCCGAAAGAATATTAGGTTACACTTCTTTAGAATTAGAACAGAAAAATATTACCTCTATTTTAGAAGCCCATATTTCTGAGCAAGTATTACAAAATATAAAGAATACTGAAGCGGATAATCAACAAGAGTATATCTTATCTATTTATCATAAAAATGGATTCTTATTAGATGTTGTGACAAAACTAGTTCCTATTTTTGTTCAAAATCATCTTACTGGCGTATATGCTATTATGAAGCCGCTTGAAAAATCAGAAAGAATTGAGAATATGCTAAAAGAAAGTGAGAAGAGATTACGTACATTAGTAAACTCCATGCC
Organism: Bacillus sp. FAU20; assembly: GCF_056033865.1. Taxonomy (NCBI): domain Bacteria; kingdom Bacillati; phylum Bacillota; class Bacilli; order Caryophanales; family Bacillaceae; genus Bacillus; species Bacillus sp. FAU20. Next base: position 1,074,596 of record NZ_JBVYHY010000003.1, on the reverse strand, counting down.
TGCCTTTGTTATATTTAAAGATCATGAAGGGCGCTGGCTTGAGGCAAATGACTACGCACTTTCTTGCTTCAATTTCCATCATGTACCTTACCATGGGAAAAAAGATAGCGAACTCATTCAATATAATGAAGCATACCGAGAAGCTTTTTTACATTGTGAAGAAATTGATGAACTAGCATGGCAACAAAGACAAATTCTTCATGGCGAGGAATTTATTATACATAGAGATGATTTCGATCTAATCTTAAGTATATCAAAAGTCCCGCTTTATCATCCTGACGGTTCTCGCAAAGGTCTTATCGTGATGGGGAGAGATGTTACTGAGCTAAAAGAAACTGAAAAGTTATTACGAAAATCTGAGAAGCTCGCAGTAGTCGGACAACTGACAGCTGGAATTGCCCATGAAATTCGAAATCCACTTACCTCTCTAAAAGGTTTTCTAACGTTGCTCCTCCCTGAAATAAATGAGGAGCAAAAATGGTATATCGATGTTATGTTAAGTGAGATTTCACAAATGGAATCCATCACGAGTCAATTTATGGCGATGTCTAAGCCACAAGTATTATCTATCCAAACTTGTAACATACAAACTTTAATTGAAGAGGTAGTTACATTTATTTTACCGACTGCAATTATGCATAGCGTTCATATCATCATGGATCATTTTGATTACGTATATGATATTCAATGTGACGGTAACCAATTAAAACAAGTTTTTATAAACATATTAAAAAATGCGATAGAAGCGATGCCCAATGGCGGAAATATTTTCATCCAAACAAAACCATTAGAGGATAATTTCATCTTAATACGAATTATCGATGAAGGTTGTGGCATTCCAGAAGATCGTATCTCCCGTCTAGGCGAACCTTTTTATAGTTTAAAAGAAAAAGGCACAGGACTAGGATTAATGATGTGTTACAAAATAATTGAAGAACATCATGGTAAATTACACATTTCAAGCGAATTAAATAAAGGTACAATTGTTGATATTAAGCTACCACTTTCTTCATCTCATCTTGCAATCCAGTCTTAAATAAAAAAGAAGCATCTGCTAATCATTAGCAGATGCTTCTTTTTTAAAATGCTTTGTCATACCACTCTTTTGCTTTTTCTACTTCACCCATCGTTAATTGATGCCCTCGATTTTCCCAATGTATTGTTACATTCGCGTTTGCATTTTCTAATAGTACCTTCAATTCCTCTGACTCTGCTGATGAGCAAATTGGGTCATTTGTCCCAGCAGCAATAAATACAGATTTCCCTGCTAAATTTGCTAATTGCATTCCTCTTCTTGGTACCATTGGGTGATGAAGCACAGCACCTTTCAATGCATTTTCGTAATGGAATAATAAGCTTGCTGCGATATTTGCCCCATTCGAATAACCGATAGCTACAATGTTATTTCTATCGAATTTATATTCTTTAGCCGCTTCATCTAAAAATTCATTTAATTCCTTCGTACGGAAAATTAAATCCTCTTCATCAAAAATGCCTTCTGCTAATCGGCGGAAGAAACGCGGCATCCCATTCTCTAACACATTTCCCCTAACGCTTAATACCGACGCTTCCGGATCAACTATTTCTGCAAGTGGTAGTAAATCTAATTCATTACCACCTGTGCCATGAAGTAATAACAACACTGGTTTTGACGTATCTTTTCCTTTTTGAAAAACATGTTTCATCATAATCCTTTTCCCCCTTCAATCACTTTAATCTAAATTTCTCACTTCAAATGGTAAAAGCGTTTGTTCAATCTGTTTTCTATGTTGTTCATATTGTTCCGGTAACTTTAATTCCTCACCCATCGTCTCTAACGATTCATCATGAGCGAAACCAGGAGGATCTGTTGCAATTTCAAATAAGATTTCACCATGTTCTCTAAAATAAATCGCGTTAAAATAATTTCGATCTTGTACAGGAGTTACGTGATATCCAAAACGCGACACATGCTCTTTCCAGTCTAGCTGATCAGCATCGTCACTCGCTCTCCAGGCAATATGATGAACTGTGCCAACGCCCATTTGGCCACGACCGATTGTTGATAATTTCAAATCAATAATATTTCCAATGTCAGCAGAAGAACGGAATCGAACAAATTCACCCTCTTCTCCAATTTTCTCAAGACCCATAATATGTTCTAATAATTCAGCTGTTTTTTGAGGCTGTGTAGATAAAAGAACAGCACCTCCAAACCCTTTAATTGCTACTTCTGGTGTAACTTCTCCAAAACTCCAATTATTTAATTCGCCTTCTTCTCTTTCAACTAATTCTATATGCAAACCATGCGGATCATCGAATTCTAAATACCGCTCTCCAAAACGATTCATTTTTGTATACGAAACATCGAATTTTTCTAATCTATTTTCCCAAAACTCCATTGCACCTTTTGGTACAACGTAAGACGTAATTCCTACTTGACCATCTCCAATAATACCTTGACGAGCACCTGTCCATGGGAAAAACGTAATAATTGTTCCAGGCTTTCCTCCTTCATTTCCAAAATAAAGATGGTACGTACCTGGATCATCAAAATTCACTGTTTGTTTCACTAAACGTAACCCCAATACACCAGCATAAAAGTCTACATTTTCTTGTGGATGCCCTACAATCGCTGTAATATGATGGATTCCCATTGTTTTCTTTTCCATTTCTTCCACCCCTTTTTTATTTCATTATAAAAATTCTTTTACATTTAAATTCATTATTCATTTTGTCCATGCTACAAAGTAAAATCCGTCATTATAATTTTATCTCGAATTCGAGATATTAATTACAAGATTACGTATCGGTGTCTAACCTATTGAATTATCTCGAATTCAAGATAATTCACAAAAAATATTTGTTCGATTTATAACCATAATAAATTTTCATTATGAACATTTATTATCTCGAACTCAAGATTTATTATAAGTTACTTATTTTTTATTGTCAATAAGTCCTTACTTTCATTTTACATGTAAAAAGAGTAAACGCTATTCACCGTTTACTCTTTTTGCAAATCATTTCTTTTCTTCTTCCAATACTGCTTCCATCTCATTAAATTCACGATGTATCGCTTTAACTGGTTCTTTCGTTAATAAACTTACAATAATAACAGCTAATAAGCTACAGAAGAATCCAGGTACCATTTCATACATAGTCGCTTTTAAACTTGGAATTTGTACCCAAGTAATAACAACTAATGCCCCGACAATCATCCCAGCAAGAACGCCCCATTTGTTCGTTCTCTTCCAATATAAACTTAATAAAATTGCTGGTCCAAATGCTGATCCAAATCCTGCCCAAGCATATCCAACAAGCGTTAAAATTGTATCACTCGGATGATACGCTAAAACAACTGCAATCATCGCTACAACTAATACTGACAGCCTACCGATAAATACAAGTTCTTTATCACTTGCATTACGACGGAAAAATGTTTTATAGAAATCTTCCGTTACGGCACTTGAAATAACAAGTAATTGTGAGGAAATACTACTCATAATCGAAGCCAAAATAGCTGATAATAAAAATCCTGTAATGTACGGATGGAATAAAATATTTGAGAATGTTACAAAGACCATTTCTGGGTCTTGTAATGTCGCATTATTTTTAGCATAATAAGCGATACCAATTAGACCAGTAAGCATTGCACCTATAATTGAAATCGTCATCCAACCGATACCAATTCTACGAGAAGTTTTTAAATCTTTAATAGAGGTAATTGCCATAAAGCGGACAATAATATGTGGTTGACCAAAATACCCAAGACCCCATGCTAAAAATGAAATAATACCAAGCATTGTAGTCCCTTTAAACATATCTAAATGTGATGCATCAACTTGCTTAATCGTATTGAATGTTTTTGTTACACCACCGACATCCGTAAAAGCAACAATTGGCACTAGTACAAGTGCAATAAACATAATACAACCTTGCACAAAGTCCGTCCAACTTACAGCTAGAAAACCACCAAATAGTGTATACGCAACAACGACACCCACTGTTACAAATAAACCAATTTTATAATCAAGGTTAAAAGAATTTTCAAACAAACGTCCACCTGAAACTAAACCAGCCGACGCATAAAATGTGAAAAATACTAAAATGACGATAGCGGAGACAAAACGAAGTATTTTCGTACGATCTTTAAACCGATTTTCTAAAAAGTCTGGAATCGTAATTGAATCATTTGCCACTTCTGTATACGTTCGTAAACGCGGGGCAATGATTAAATAGTTTGCATAAGCACCTATTAATAAACCTATCGCAATCCATACAATTGATAATCCTGTTGCATACATCGCACCAGGTAATCCCATTAGCATCCAACCACTCATGTCAGAAGCACCAGCTGATAAAGCTGTAACTGCTGGACCGAGTCCCCTTCCGCCTAACATATAATCTGATAAATTGGATGTCTTCTTATAAGACCAATATCCGATATACAACATACCTGCCATATAAATAGCAAGCGAAACCATAATTTCAATCTTCACCAAATCTCTCCCTTAGTCCATAAGCCATTCAAAATTTCGAAAAATGACTTTTTCTATTTTCTTGTTTTCGCTTATGGTTCCCTACCTTAACAAACATTTTTTGTTCTTTCAAGTGAACGAGCACTTTTCATTACATGTGAAAACCTTTATAAACGCCTTTATCCCAGTGGATTACAATGATTTTTCAAGAAGTTAAAGTAAAAATATTCAGAAAATTAAACAGTGTTTTTTCACACCTTATTTTCATCTGTTTACCCGATAAATTTTAAAAGAAAAAGCCACACAAATGTATGACTTTTAGCTTATTGACGTCTCAATTTTCTCTTTCTCTACATATACTTTACGAAATTTCATATAGCATCCAATACGCCAAGGTACTATATAACAAACCGCAAGAGTGTAGAAAAGAATACCGATTGACTTTGGATCTAACCCTTGTAAATGTCTTCTAAAATAAGCACGTAAAAGAACGATAACTAAAAATGTCGCAATAAAAGCGATACTTTTTTTGCATAAATTTGACCATCTTCTCTGACTTCATACCCACTTAAAATAATAAGTGGAATTGACAATAACAATCCGATCCCAGCAGCTATACCAATTTTCCAATCAGCAAGTTGTATCGGTGCTGCATATAAAGAAAAACCTGGTAATAAGAAAAATAATGGCAATAGTAGTCGTCTTCCTTTATTATTAATTGGTCGATTCATAGACCGCATGCGTCTAAATATAACGAGCCCTATGACGAGTAAAAAAATTGTAATACTGTAAGAACCTTGCTGCAAGTGAATCTCTCCCTAAAAATAGTCATTTTAAAAAACACTTCCCTATTATACTCCTAATTTTCCCCAAAATATGAGTATTCCTCTAAAAAATCTTACATATCAAATATACTTTTAGGTTTGATTTACTATAGGAAACAACTCCGAAAGAGGAATTACTCTCCCCACCTCGTCTTTAAACACAATATGCTCTCTAGTTAAATAGCGCGGGCTCTTCACTCCCGCCGCTGCCGCTAATGAAAATAAACTATATCTCATACTAATAATATAATTCATGACTCGCCACTTCTTCTCATACGGATCTAATGCTTTTTGATAATGTGGATTCGTCGTGGCTACACCAGATGGACATTGGCCAGAATTACATTGAAGGGCCATAATACAGCCGCTTGCCATCATAAATCCGCGGGCTGAACTTACAGCATCCGCTCCAATCGCTAAAACAATCGCTACTTTATCTGGTGTTATTAATTTACCCGATGCAAATACTTTAAACTTGTTACGGACACCATAATGATTTGCTGTATCGATAAATGTAAGTAATGCTGGGATAAGCGGCAGTCCCATACAATCTGCCATCGATTTATACGTTGCCCCTGACCCACCTTCTGAACCGTCTATTGTAATAAAATCTGGGTAAATGTTTAGTTCTTTCATTGTTTTTATTAAATCTTCCAAAGGCTTCTGCTGACCAATTACAATTTTCATTCCAACTGGTTTACCGCCGCTTTCTTGCAACTGTTGAATAAAACAAAGTGTATCCGCTGCATTCTTTAAAAATGAAAATCTATTCGGTGAATTAATCGTCTCTCCCTTTCGGACGTTGCGAACAAAAGCAATTTTCTCATTTACTTTTTGCCCCTCTAAATGACCACCACGTATTTTAGCACCTTGCCCAAATTTCAATTCGAATGCTCTAATATTACTTTCTTTCGCTTTCTCCATGAATTTTTCCATTGAAAAATTACCGTCCTCATCACGATATCCAAATAACCCTGGACCAATTTGTGCAACGATATTTGCTCCTGTATGTAAATGTTCTGGAATAACGCCGCCTTCACCCGTATTAATCCACGATCCGCCTGCCATTTTCGCTCCAAAACCACTCGCTAAAATATAATTTTCTCCAATCGCACCGTAAGAAGTTGCAGATGCACCAAACATGCCATGTAGCTTCCATGGATATTTACGGTTCTCACCAACTATAATTGCATCATCTTCTTCATACAGCCAAAGATTCGTTGTATCCGCTGTCAATTTTTCTCTTCTTGAAAATAACCCTTCTTTATGAATCACGTACTTTTTACCTTCCCGCTCTTGCGTGAGATTCACACTTAATTCCTCAGTTAATATCGGAAATAATGTATTAGCAATATAATAGCCAGAAGCTTCAAAATCTCGTTTTGATCCAAAACCAAGTATTTCAGAGCGATATTTCGCTAAAAACATAACACTTTGAAAATCATAACGTGAGAAAGGCTTTCCATCCGTATCATGATCAAACCAATATTGTCGAAATTCAGGCCCTATCTTTTCCAGTAAGTAGCGCATTCTTCCTAAGTACGGATGTAATTTTAAAATAGAATGATATGTTCGTTTTTTTATAAAAAATGTAATGATAAAAAAGACGATTAAAAGCAACATTAAAAATAGTAATATACTAATAATAACGAGTAGCGTTTCACTCATCCCGCTTCCCCCTATGAAATTCCATAATAAAAGGAGAACACTCGATGTGCTCTCCTTTTATCTTTATTCATACTAACGTAGCAAGATGCTCTTTCGCGTCATATTCAACTAAACTTTCAGCGTGTTTAATTCGATGAACAAAGTCTGGATTAGCAATTAACGGTCTTCCGAATGCCGCTACATCAATCGTTCCTTCTTCCAACGCTTCTTCGGCCTCTTTCGGATTCAAATTACCAACCCCAACAATCGTACCATCCCAATATTTTCTTACTAGTTGATGAAAATTCTTTCCGTCAGCAATCTCTTGCGTATAATTCATCGTTGAAGGATGGATCATCGTTAACCCTACCTCTTTAAATATATTTATGAACGTTTCAATTGCAAACTCAGGGTTTTCCCACATATAAGTAGGATTATCACCTTTGAAAGCAGAGAAGCGAAGAAGTGTTTTATTAGCTCCAACAGCTTCTATTACAGCCGCCGTTACTTCTTTCATAAACGTTAACCTTTGTTTTAAATTACCGCCATATTTATCTGTTCGCTTATTCGCAAACTCATACGTAAATTGATCGATTAAATATCCGTGTGCACCGTGAATTTCTACTCCATCAAATCCAGCTTCGATCGCATTTTTCCCAGCTTGTGCGTATTGACCGATCACTTCTTGTATTTCTTCTAACGTCATTGCTTCTGGCGTATCAAATGGTTTACGAAAACGTGGAACATTTCCCTCTGCAGCGATAGCCGACGGTGCTTGTGGCATTTGACCACCAATTATTTCATGATGACTCATACGCCCAACATGCCATATTTGAGCAATAATCGTCCCGCCTTCTTTATGTACCGCCTCTGTAACAGGTTTCCAAGAATCGATTTGTTCTTGTGTATAAATACCTGGCACTCCTGGGTTTCCTTTTGCTCTCTGACTAATGACAATTCCTTCTGTAATAATTAGTCCAATTCCATCCGCAGCACGTTTTCTGTAGTACTCCACTACATCAGCACCAACTACTCCAGTCTCATTATCTGCAAAGCATCTTGTCATCGGTGCCATCGCTATACGATTACGAAGAGACCAAGCTCCAACTTGAATTGGATCAAACAACTTTGTTTCTTCAACGTTTTCAAAAAATCCCCCAGCATTTACATTTGTTCCTTCATAAATACTCGCTGCTTTATTACTTGAACTTGTCATTTTTCTTCCCCCTAAAAAATCTTACTATAATCGCATCATACTTACTTTTAGATAGTAACGTCAATTTTTACGACTTTACAATAAAAAATTCGAATATCCCAAAAATAAAATGCTATAAATAATATTAAAAAGGTTTCCTTAGGAGGAAACCTTTTTTGTTAACCATATATGGCTGTCAATTCGTTTATCTCTTTAATAAAAAACACCTTATCAATAGAAGTGAAAATGGTTCAGTATTCTTCTAAAAATAATAACTTATATACCTAAAACAATGAAAGCCCTACCTCTCTTTCATCCTTACGGCTCCTCGTCCGTGCCAGTGTGAATCAGGATTGCAAAAATCAAGTAACTATTTTATCGAAGTATTCAATTAAACTTCGAACATTCATAAATGAAATTAAAAAATAAAAATGGATTTGATTGTAGTAATAACAATAGAGGTAATGCTCTAAAAGTGGTTTGAAAGAGTTGAATGTCTTTGAAATGATAAATTTTCTATAATTATGTTCCCAAAAAATTCAAGATCTTTTTTGGGATATAATACATTATTTGTAATGAACCTTAACAAAAGCTTTTTATCTGATTTTCTGTGATACCTTCAATTAATCCCAGTTCACTAATCAAAAATTCATATGCGTTATCTAACATCTTCTTTTCGCTTGCATTAAGTGCTTTTTCTTTCTGTATACGCATTAAATCACGCACAACTTCAGCACCTTCTTGCATTTTACCCGTCTTTATTTTATCAGTGTTCAATTTATACCTTTGTTTCCACGTAAGTAATCTATCTGATTCCCCATGTTGAAAAATATCCATTATGTGTGCTAATGCGGTTATATCCGTAACTGGTCGTATATTCGAATTCAATATTTTCCCTGCTGGAATCATTAGTTCCATATTACTAGCCGACATTTTTATAACATAATACTGTTGTTTTTCTCCTGAGATTTCCTTCTCTTCTATGGCTTTAATTATACCTGCTCCCTGCATTGGATAAACAATGTTATCGCCAATTTGAAACAAATAATCCACCTCCATATATGGTAACCTTCTCAAGTTTAACACAATTTTAGTTTTTTAGCAAAATTTTTATTTTATCACAAAATTATTTTACACGTCAACACTTCAGAAGCAAGAAATTAAATTTACACAATACACTATAAAAACCGCAATTCCATTAACAGTTCCACACACATTCATTCTCTTTTAACACAAAAACACATCACTACATTTAAGTAGTGATGTGTTTTTGATAAGACATAAATAAAGATCTACTTTTCCGTCTATATACTAACCTGCTTACTAACCGTTTCCCTCGCTAAAAGAAAACTCATAATCACTTGCGCTGCTACTCTACTCGTCATATCCCTAAAATCAAGAGTTGGATCAATCTCTACTATATCCATCCCTTGAACGAGCGGTTCTTTACCAAGGAATTCAATCGCATCTAGTAAAGTCGTACTATCCATTCCACCAGGCCCAATTGCTGGACAACCTGGTGCAAACGCTTGGTCTAGCACATCCATATCAAGAGAAATATAAATAGAAGTCACACCTTGATTTCTTAATACTTCAATACTTTCCGTGATAATATCTTTTATTTCTCGCTCTCGTACATCTTTCATTGTATACACTGTCACGCCATGTTCTATTGAATATTCATGGTACGCACGTGCATTAGAAAAATTACGAATTCCAATTTGAACAAGTTGTTTCCCTGTAATGACATCATTTTCTAGTAAACTACGGAATGGTGTACCATTTGACGGGCCTCCATCATCTAAATTACGTAAATCATGATGAGCATCAAATTGAATAATTCCGACCTTTCCTTTACTGTTTGCAAAACCTGTTATACTCGGAAAACTAATCGAGTGGTCACCGCCAAGAACGATTGGTATCATGTTCGGATTTACTTTCGTTACATGACCAACTGTTTTTGCAATTCGTTTATGACTTTCTTTTATATCCGTCACATGCATCGTAATATCGCCGCAATCATATAAGACACTTTCTTTCATATCGTGTTCTTCTGTAATTGCATATGTGCTATATGCATCTAACATCGCACGAATTGTCTTTGGAGCAAAACTTGCTCCTGAATGACTAATAGATGGTTTAGAAAGGGGTGCTCCAATTAAGGCAGCACCGAATATTTCTACGCCTTCCTCCCAATCTTTAATCATCTCACTCCATTTTGTCACTTCACGATCAATAAACTTTGCATTTTTCTTTAAATAGTGGCCGTGCTCCACGATTGTTCACCTCTTGTATATGCAATATTACCATTCTTCCATACTGTATTCACATGACTTACGCCGTAATGATACGGTACGTAAGCATAATTGTAAGCATCCCATAAAACTAAATCTGCCTTACGACCAACTCTAATTTTTCCAGCTACATCACCACGGTTAATGGCATATGATGAGTTAACCGTTACGGCATTCCAAACTTCTTCTGGTGTCATTTTCAGTTTTAGCATCGCAATGCTCATAATAAGCTGAATATTTTCAGTTGGACAGCTACCTGGGTTAAAGTCTGTAGCTAACGCAACTGCAACACCTTCATCAATCATTTTACGACCACGAGCAAAGCTTTCTTTATTTAAATAGAAAGTTGTTCCTGGTAATAATGTTGCTACTGTATTCGAGTTTGCAAGCATTTCAATTCCTTTATCAGAAGCTCCAACTAAATGGTCCGCTGATGCTGCACCGATTTCTGCCGCTGCTTCCGCACCACCAAGAGGGTCGATTTCATCTGCATGAATTTTCACGTCAAAGCCAAGCTCTTTCGCTTTTAATAAAAATTCTTTTGATTCTTCTACAGAGAACACACCTGTTTCACAGAAAATATCAACGAACTCCGCTAATTGCTTCTCTTTCATTTCTGGTAGTAGGTCTAACATCCATTGTAAAAATTCTTTCGATCTACCTTTATACTCTTTCGGAACTGCATGAGCACCTAAAAATGTTGAAACTAAATCGATCGGATGCTCTTTTTGTAATTGTGCTGTTGCCTCTAATTGTTTCCATTCCGTCTCATCATCTAATCCGTAACCACTCTTCGCTTCTACAGTTGTAACTCCGAAAGATAGCATACGGTCTAAATGGAATTTCGCTTTTTGAACAAGTTCTTCTTTCGACGCCTGTTTCGTTGCATTTACAGTTGAAAGAATACCGCCCCCTTTTTCCAAAATTTCTAAGTACGGAACTCCTTGTAATTTTAGTGCGATTTCATTTTCACGAGATCCACCAAATACAAGATGAGTATGCGGATCAACAAGACCAGGAGAAACCATTTTCCCACCGCAATCAATAACTTCTTTCGCCTGAAGTCCTTTCGCTTCTTCCACTGTTCCAACGAAAGTGATTACACCATTTTCAATTCCAACCGCACCGTTTTCGATAACAGGAAGCGTGTTCATCGCTTCCCGTCTTAACAAGCCATCTTCTTGATCCATTGTTAGTAATTGACCGATATTTATTAGTAAAGTGTCCAGCATGTTTTCTCCTCCTTATTTCATCATTGGAATGTTAACGCCTTTTTCTTTCGCAGTTTCCACTGCCAAGTCATATCCTGCATCCACGTGACGAACAACACCCATACCAGGGTCAGAAGTTAATACGCGCTCAATACGTTTTGCTGCTGCTTCTGTTCCATCTGCAACGATAACCATTCCAGCGTGAAGTGAATATCCCATACCAACGCCGCCACCGTGGTGAACAGATACCCAACTTGCACCGTTTACACTGTTAATTAATGCATTTAAAATTGGCCAGTCAGCTACTGCATCACTACCGTCTTTCATCGCTTCTGTTTCACGGTTTGGAGATGCTACCGATCCGCAATCTAAATGGTCACGGCCGATAACGATCGGTGCTGATAATTCGCCATTTGCCACCATTTCATTAATGATACGACCAAATTTCGCGCGCTCACCGTAACCAAGCCAACAAATACGTGACGGAAGACCTTGGAATTCAACTTGTTGACGTGCCATACGAATCCAGTTACATAAATGTTCATTATCAGCGAACTCACGTAAAATTACTTCGTCTGTTTTATAAATATCTTCTGGATCACCAGAAAGTGCTACCCAGCGGAATGGTCCTTTTCCTTCGCAGAATAATGGACGGATAAATGCTGGAACGAATCCTGGGAAATCGAATGCATTTTTCAACCCTTCATCGAAAGCAACTTGGCGAATGTTATTTCCGTAATCAAATGTAATTGCACCTTTTGCTTGCATAGCAAGCATTGCTTCCACATGTTTTGTCATGCTCTCTTTTGATAATTGTACATAGCGCTCTGGATCTTCTTCACGAAGTTTCGCTGCTTCTTCTAATGTGTAACCTACTGGAATATAACCGTTTAATGGATCATGTGCAGATGTTTGATCCGTAACTAAATCTGGCGTAATATTACGCTTCACTAGCTCTGGTAAAATTTCTGCCGCATTGCCTAATAATCCAATTGAAATTGGTTCTTTCTTCTCTTTATACTCGTTCGCAACCGTTAATGCTTCTTCTAACGATTCTGTATACATATCACAGTATCTCTTTTCAATACGGCGATCGATGCTGCGCTTATCAACATCAATAGCGATAACAACACCGCCATTCATCGTTACAGCAAGAGGTTGTGCACCACCCATACCACCTAAACCAGCAGTAAGTGTTAGTGTGCCTTTTAATGAACCATCGAAATGTTGACGTGCCGCTTCTCCAAATGTTTCATATGTTCCTTGTAAAATACCTTGTGTTCCAATATAAATCCAGCTACCTGCTGTCATTTGTCCGTACATCATAAGACCTTTTTTCTCTAGTTCACGGAAGTGATCCCAGTTTGCCCATTTTGGTACTAAGTTTGAGTTCGCTAACAGAACGCGCGGTGCATCTTCATGTGATTTAAAGATTGCAACTGGTTTTCCTGATTGAACAAGTAACGTTTCATCGCTTTCTAACGTTTTTAATGAATCTACAATCGCCTGATAGCTTTCCCAGTTACGGGCTGCACGGCCAATTCCGCCATATACAACCAATTCTTCTGGTTTTTCAGCAACTTCCGGATCTAAATTGTTCATTAACATACGAAGTGCAGCTTCTTGAACCCACCCTTTCGTTTGTAACTCAGTACCTCTTGGCGCGCGAATTGTTTGTTGTACTTTTTCCATTTCAATCTCTCCTTTTTCTCATTTTATAGTGCTGCGTTTACATCTAATCTTTCTTTGATCGAATAATTCGTTTTTAACCAATACGCAATATTTTCAATATCCGTTGAGAATATGCGGTCATTTGTAATAGAAGGTACTTGCTGACGACCTTGATGGTAGAAGCTCTTCGTCACTGTACTCATGTTTTCAATACCGCGATATTCTGCAGCTTGCATCGCACAAATCATTTCAATTGAAAGAACACGTCTTACGTTTTGAATAATTTGATGTGCATGGCGTGAAGCGATTGTTCCCATACTTACGTGATCTTCTTGGTTAGCTGATGACGGGATTGAATCAACACTCGCCGGATGTGCTAACGTTTTATTTTCAGAAACTAGTGATGCTGCAGCATATTGCATAATCATCGCACCAGACTGAAGTCCTGGTTCTGGACTTAAAAATGGTGGTAAATCATTTAATTGCGGATTCACTAAACGTTCAATACGGCGCTCTGAAATATTTGCAAGTTCTGCCATTCCTACTTTTAAGAAGTCCATCGCAAACGCAATCGGTTGACCGTGGAAATTCCCGCCCGAAATTACTTTTTCCCCACCATCAAAGATAAGCGGATTATCTGTTGCGGCATTCATTTCAATTTCTAATTTTTCTTTCACATAATTTAAAACTTGCCAAGAAGCACCGTGTACTTGCGGGATACAGCGAAGTGAATATGCATCCTGTACACGTAGTTCTCCTTGTTTTGTTGTTAATTTACTGTCATGAAGAATGTCACGAATTCTGCTTGCTACTTCCACTTGCTCTTTATAACCGCGTGCTTTATGAACATTTTCATCAAATGCATCAATAATGCCTTGTAACCCTTCAATTGTCATCGAAGCAATTAGTTCAGCTTGATACGCCGTTGCTTCTGCTTCTATATAAGAAAGAACTCCTTGTGCTGTCATCGCCTGCGTACCATTAATTAACGCAAGACCTTCTTTCGCTTCAAGTTCAATCGGCTCAAGCCCTTCTTCTGTAAGAGCAACCATTGCATGAACGCGTTTCCCTTTATAGAACACTTCACCTTCGCCTAATAATACGAGCGCAAGATGAGATAAAGGTGCTAAATCTCCACTTGCACCAAGTGAACCTTGTTGCGGAACGACTGGATGAATTTTACGATTTACAAACTCAAGAAGCATATTTACAACGAGCGGTCTAACGCCAGATACCCCTTTAAGCATCGTGTTCGCTCGTAAAATTAACATACCGCGTGATACTTCTTCCGGGAACGGATCACCTATCCCACATGCATGTGACTGAATTAAATTATGTTGAAGTGCCTTTACATCATCTTTTTGAATAAGCACATCACTAAACTTTCCAAATCCAGTTGTAATACCGTAAACGACTTTTCCGTCCTCTACAATTTTCTCAACTACTTCGCGGCACTCCGCCACCTTTTGCATACTATTTGGACAAGCTGTTACACCTTCTCCTTCCAGTAATAACCTCTTCATTTCTTCAACTGTCAATGTATGTCCTGTTAACGTAATCATCATTTTTCCTCCTTAAAAAGGCAAAAGGGGACCTTATCTTTTTTAAGACAGACTTCTGTCCTAAAAAAGTAAGGCCCCCTTCTAACTAATAGACTATGGGCAAATCATATGTGATTAATTCCTAAACCAATCGCCTCATGCTCAGATCCTTTTACAGGTGCACCAATCGTTCCATATAATGCAACAGCAACCCATTCGCCTTCTTTTTTTCTGTCATATGGTGTACCGCGCACAATCGCAAAACGAAGTCCTACTGTACGAAGAACGTCTGCTAACTGAATTTGACCTCTCGTCACTCCGTACAAAGCTTCCATAATTGCATGATAAAGTGCATGTGTTTCTCTGTAAACGTCTGTTTCAATAACTTGGTTGCTTTTAGCCGCTGTTTCCATTGCTGCGACAACCTTTTGCGAATTCATCGAACCCACTTTCCCCGTACAATATTTCCAACCTTTCGGAATGGATAATACAGGGCTTTCATTCTCATCCGCAAGTGCCAACAGCATGGCCATACGACCAATTCGATGTGTTCCTTGAAGAAGCATGTGACTCTCTCATTTCTTTTAATTATTTGAATATTTCTTAATTTAAGAATATATGAAAACGGTTAAATCGTCAATAGTTTAAACTCACATTCAAACAATTTTTTCATTTCCTCCATTTGTGTACACAAATGATTTACACAAATTTTTCAGGCATGCTATAGTCTCACTAACAGATGCAAAGGGGAGAGATTTCAATGAAAAAGCGAAAAGATATTCATTTTCGAATTGAAGAAAAATTACTTGAAAGGTTTGAATCCGCACTCCATTACGAAGGTTTAAAGAAAACCGATGTATTAACACATGCGATTCAACAATTTTGTATGAAAGTGGAATATGAAAAAATGAATGATGTAAAACGGCAATATAGCGTTAGTAACAATTTACAAACACGTATCGATACACATAAACATTACGAAGAAAAACAAGTGAATTTAGATGAAATCGTTATTGAACATTTACAACTTCAAGGGAGAGAAAGAATATTAGAGGTTGGGTGCGCTAACGGAAAATTCCTTTCCCTTTTGCAAGCGAATGGCCATAAAGGTCAATTAACCGGTTTTGATCAATCAGAAGCCATGCTTTCTGAAGCCACTAAAACGAATAATTTAATTGAATGGAGACTAGGTGACGCTGGAAAACTTCCTTTTGAAGCTAATTGCTACGACTGGATTGTCGCAAGACATATGCTATATCACATGAAAGATGTCGAAAAAACAATTCAAGGATTCGATAAAGTAATTCGTCCTGGTGGCTCACTTTTAGCTACAACAAATTCTAGCGTTACACTACCTCGTATAGTTGAAATGTGTAACCGCATGTTAGACGCATTTGATTTGCCGAAAACAACATCATCAGTCACTCCATTTTGTTTAGAAAACGGTAAAGAGATATTACAATCCGTTTTTCCAACTGTTGAAGAAACAGTTATTCATAATGCTCTCGTTTTTCATCATGCTACTCCGATTGTAAACTATATTTCTAGCATGTTTCCGTCGTTAAATATACCGGATAACACACTTCTTCACACCGAAATGAAGGAATGGCTAAAAGAAGAAGTAGAAAATGAATTGTTACTTCATAATAGTATATGGCGCGATCCGAAAACGTTAGCCATTTATCGATGTCAAAAAGAAAAAAGCTAGCATTAGCTAGCTTTTATACATTCTCAGGCAAAAGCTTTTCCATCATCACATTCCCTTTACCACCGTAAAAATTTATATTATGTTCGTTTGCTACTCCAAAATAAGAGGCAATCGCTATTCCGAATGGCACAAATGCATGCCCTTGTGCTGTAATGATATTTGAGTGTTGCACAACTTCTTTATACACAAAATTTTCTACTGGAAAACAATCAAGCTTTTGATAATCTAGGGTCACTGTATACGAGATTTCTTTGAATAAGCCTGCTTTTGCTAGCGCATACGGTCCAGCACAAATTGCCGCCACTAATTTTTCTTGTTCATGAAATTGACGAATGATTGAAAAAAGAGGTTTTGCATCTTTCAACTGTACTTCTTCTCCACCTGGAATAAGTATCCCCTCATACTCATCTACACGTACTTCACTTACTTCTATATGCGGCTGCACTTGCAACCCGGTTTCACTTATAACCAATTCTTTAGTTAAGCCCGCTGTGATGATTTCATATTTATTTTTCAGCAATGCCGTTGCTACTGTTATTTCAAACTCTGCAAATGTTGGGTATACAAATAAAAGTATTTTTTTCATAGCCCTCTCTCCTTTAGCCAGTCCATAAAATATACCTCTAAATTGTTCACTGTTAATCTATTTGTGTCCACATAAGTTACAGGAAATTGTTTATACCAATCTTTTTCAGTTTCTACTAATTTAAATTGCTCCTCAAACGTACTTCTGTTTCTTGTTCTATCATTATTTTTTCTAGCATATACATTCTTTTTCGTAACATCTAAGTAAAAAATCGCATCCGAACGGCATTCTCTTAATTTATATAATTCATCTTTCAATTCAGTTTCTATATCCCACTCTTCTCCTATAATCGTTGGATAAAAGAGTGTAAAAAACTCAATGTCTTCTGGTCCGCGATCAAAAATTACGACTGAATTTTTCACATTTTGAAACTCCTTAATTTTTGCTTCCATAAACATTTTTTGATTCATAATAAACCCTACTTTTGAATTCATATCTAAATTCAATTTTTTTCGCTTCTCTACAATTGGATATGGATTTTCATATATAACTCGAAACCCTCTCTTTTCTAACCTTTTTGCTAATGTTGTTTTTCCGCTAGCCATCGGCCCTTGCAGTGAAATTACATATGCCACGCCTCTCATTCCCTTACACTTTAGTACACCTATAATATACAGAACCTTGAAAACTCTCAACATTATATATATCATCTTGTTTCTTATTCTTATCTAACTTATAATGAAAAATAGAGATTATGACGGACGCATCAATAATGTAAGCTTGGAAATCCAAGCTTACATTATTTTTTGCTTTCCCTTTTCTAATAAAAAGAGTATACTAGATTAGAACGTATGTTCTTAATAATTACATACAGTAAGGAGATAGAACAATGGTATACGACACAAAAGCAATTTCTTGGAATGAATCTTTAAAACAACTTCAACGCCGCTATACAAACAAACAAGTTGACCGAAAAGAATTTGAGGATATTGAACTGATGGAATTCTTCCGCGATAACAACTACATTTCTTTACCTACACATATAAGCGGCCTATCAAAAACACGTTTTACTTCTTACTCTATTTTCACAACTGAAGATAAAGATCGTAAAGTTGGCACACTTATTATTGAGTATGTTGAAGACGATAATAATAATTTATGTGTTGAACAACTATACTTCGTTTAAACTATAACGCTTGGTCAAAATGACCAAGCGTTCTTGCTTTCTATGAATCTCACTGTATATAATATGAATAAAAGAAAACCGCTATCATTAAGGGGGGATATGCTTGCTCGAGGGATGGTTCAGTTGGTTCATTGTATTATGGACGGTTATTTTATTAGGGCTTATGTCTATCGGTGGATACTTTATGTTCAGAAAATTTTTAAAACGTTTACCGAAAGAAGACGGCATGTCCATTTTAGATTGGGAAGAACACTACATAAATAAAACGAGACATTTATGGACTGACGAACAAAAACAATTGTTAGAAGAGCTTGTAAGTCCTGTTCCAGAACTATTTCGCGATGTTGCAAAATCAAAGATTGCTGGAAAAATTGGAGAACTTGCATTACAAGAAAATGCCTCTCAAATTACACAAGACTTAATTATTAAAGGATACATCATTGCCACACCAAAGCGTGATCATAAATTTTTAATTAAAAAACTACAAGAAAAAAAGATTGATTATTCTAACTATCAATCTTTACTTGCAAAGTAACTTCATATTATTTTCGATAAAAAAGACAGCGCCTTTGACGCTGTCTTTTTTATTTAATACATATACAGTTTTTAAGTTAGCTTCATATCTTTTTCATTATAAAAACCATCTTCTTTTTCCATTTCCTTCTGTAATTTCGTAAAGGAACGATACATTGCAATTCTCCATGACACAATCATCGCAAACGCAAGTAAGAAGAACATGCCACTAAGTTGTCCTAAATCAAGAGATTGACTTAAGTATGTTTTAAATACAATCCGCACTACAAGTAATCCAATTAATATAAAAACAAAGGCTTTTGAACGCTTCAAATAAATCTCTTGTCCTCTAATTTCAAATTTAGATGTTTTAATAAGAAAAATAGAGAAAATCAAACCGACACCAATTGCTTCTAACATTTCTGCTGGAGTTAATCGAAATTCAGGAAAAACATACATCAATGCGCCCGTACTCATAAAAAATGGCGGAAGTATAATTTTTTTCAATGTTGCAGGTTTCTTAGCTGCTTTTAAACGAATAAACATCGCACCGACAGCCATACAAACAGCAACGATACTTGATAAAAGAACTATGTTCATATTTTCTCATCCTTTTTTGTGGCTATATGCAAAATATACTTTCATTATATGCTTTTCCGTTAGTATTTCCAACATTTTCGCAGAATAATACTAAAAACCAGTAAAACCACCAAATAAACTTGAGAAATATACGATAATTTTCGTCATCCAGTTAAAGTATAGGAAGACACCCATAACAATCATAATATATCCTCCGACTTTCATGAAGGCCATACTATTTCTTTTAATCCAAGACATTTTCGTAATAAAGAATGACAATACGAAAAACGGGATTGCAAATCCAAGTATGTAAGCAATCATGTATATCATTGCTGATTCTGGATTTGTTGCTGCTAATCCAATTACGGACACTAGAATTGGTCCGGTACATGGCGTCCACCCTGCTGCAAAAGCTAATCCAATTAGTACTGATCCAAAATAGCCACTTGGACGATTTTTAAATGTAAATTTACGGTCTTGCATTAAAAATTTCGGCTTAAACACCCCGACAATAATTAAGCCGAACACGATGATAAATATACCACCTAACTGTCTGATTAAATCTTTATAGTCAGTAAAGATTCCTCCAATAAAACTTGTACCAAATCCAATTGCAATAAATATAATTGAAAATCCAAGTAAGAAAAACGCTGTATGTATCATACTTCTTTTGCGAAGCATTGCATTTTCTTCTTTCAATTCAGAAACCGACATACCTGTTATGTACGATAAAAATGCCGGATAAAGCGGTAAGCAACATGGGGAAATAAATGATAAGAACCCGGCGCCAAACGCTAAAAAAATACTAATATCTTGCATCATTCCACTCCTCTCCCTAAATATTGTAACAAAAACACATAAAAATACTATGAACAATTCGTGAAATCACTTTTACAACGTGGTAATAAGAAAAACCATACTTCCTCACAGTTTCTAATAAAACGTTTTCATTTCCTTCTATTATATAGAAAAACTCAAATGGATTTTACAACTCCTTTAATTGTTATTACCATAACAAAGGTAACATAGTTTCTCAAATAATTAGCACGTTACTAGTACGTCTATATACATATTGGTTTAAAAAAATATTTTTTTCAAATGCTGTCTCTATACAATACAAAGTTGATTTTATAATACTTCTACTATTAATAATTTCAAGATTATGCATAAATATCATACTTTTATTATTATTCTATAAAATGTCATACTTTTCTTTCATTTGACCCTTTATTTCTAATTTTGTATACTTCCCTCTAGTTATATATTTTCGATACGGAACAACTTCATATAGATGGGAGGAATTTTTCATGCTTCGTTATTCTCTTTTAGTTTTATTAGGAGCGTGTAGTTATGGAATTTTAGCTATTTTTGTTAAGCTTGCATATGCAGAAGGATTTTCACTTGGAGAGGTAATTGGCAGCCAATATTTGTTCGGTTGGATTATTTTGCTTGCTATTACACTTCTATTTTCTAGACATCGCGTTCCTTTAAAGCAAGCATTACTTTTATTCGTTGCAGGAACATCTGCAAGTTTTACCGGAATTTTTTATTATGCTTCATTAAAAACTGTACCAGCTTCTATTGCAATTATTCTTTTATTCCAATTCGTTTGGGTCGGAATTATCATTGAAGCAGTCGCAACAAAAACATTACCTTCAAGAGAAAAAGTTATTTCTGTTATTTTCTTACTTGTAGGGACATTTTTATCAAGTGGTTTATTTGAACAATCAGTAGGTGCTTTCGATACGACTGGGATCATTTTAGGTTTATTATCTGCTGTTACATTCGCAACATACATTTTCGTGAGCGGAAAAGTTGCTGTTGAAGTACCTTCATTACCGCGCGGTGTTCTCTTAATGACTGGTGCTTTAACTTTAGTCATGATTGTATTCCCACCAACATTTATTTTTAATGGTGCCATTTCTCAAGGTCTATGGAAATATGGTTTAGGATTAGGAACATTTAGTATCGTAATTCCATCTATTGCCTTTACAATCGGTATTCCAAAAATCGGTTCTGGCTTAGCAACTATTCTTGGTGCAGCGGAACTACCAGTTACAACAATTATGTCAGTATTCGTTTTAAAAGAAGCTGTACTATCTTCACAATGGTTCGGTGTATCACTTATATTAATTGGGATTGCAATCCCGCAAATTGCATACGCAATGCGTGGACGTTATCGTAAACATCATACGCATAAAAAAGTCGCAGCATAAAGTAAAACTTTAATTAGTTGAACCAATCGGGCTGCCCATTAATACGGGATAAACGAGAGAGGATTTTCATTTGAGAATCCTCTCTTTTATTGTTGTATACTTATGATAAATATTTTGCTGAAGAAAGAAGGCATACTACATGGTATCTATTTCAAATCAACTAAAAGAAAAACTTATTTCCATGCGTCGACATTTACATGAGTATCCAGAACTATCATATGAAGAGTTCGAAACAACAAAAGCAATAAAAAATTGGTTAGAAGAAAAAAATATTACTATCATTGATTCCAATTTAGAAACAGGAATTATCGCTGAAGTGTCTGGTAATAAAAACGGACCAATTGTAGCAGTTCGTGCTGATATTGATGCTCTTCCTATTCAAGAAGAAACACATTTGTCCTATGCATCTAAAGTACGAGGGAAAATGCATGCTTGTGGACACGATTTTCATACAGCTGCTATTTTAGGTACTGCTTTCTTATTAAAAGAAAGAGAATCTTCCCTAAATGGAACGGTTCGCTTCATATTCCAACCAGCTGAAGAAAGTAGTAATGGCGCTTGCAAAGTTATTGATGCTGGACATTTACGTAATGTGCAAGCGATTTTCGGCATGCATAATAAACCTGATTTACCAGTAGGTACTATTGGCATTAAAGATGGTCCACTGATGGCCGGAGTTGATCGATTTGAAATTGAAATTCACGGAGTTGGTACACACGCGGCTGTACCAGATGCTGGCGTAGATCCTATTGTCGCATCCTCTCAAATTGTGATGGCACTGCAAACAATTGTAAGCCGAAATATAAGTTCATCTCATAATGCGGTTGTTAGTGTCACAAATATTCATGCAGGAAATACGTGGAACGTGATTCCTGAAAAAGCTACATTAGAAGGTACTATTCGCACGTTCCAAGCTGAAACACGTGAAAAGATTCCAGCACTCATGGAGCGTATTATTAAAGGTGTATCTGATGCATTAGGTGTAAAAACGGAATTCCGTTTTTTTTCAGGTCCTCCTGCTGTTCACAACGATAAAGCTCTTACAGACTTATCTACTCAAGTTGCCACAAAGATGAATCTTAATATCATCTCACCTAGTCCGTCAATGGCTGGAGAAGATTTTTCATTTTACCAACAGGAAATACCAGGTTCATTCGTCTTTATGGGAACGAGCGGTACACATGAATGGCATCATCCTGCTTTTACAATTAATGAAGAGGCACTGCCTATAAGTGCAGAATACTTTGCTTTACTAGCCGAAAGAGCACTTAAACAATTCTCATAAAAAAAGCCGTTCAAAGTGCATCTCAGCACCCTGAACGGCTTTTCTTATTAAGTTAAATCACGTTTTAAAAACACAGTATATGAAATACATAAAAATACGAACAAATAAAGTAGTAACATACATGATGCAAACGGGAATGTTACTCCATCAATAAAACTTCCATTCTTTGAAATACTATATAAATCTGTGTTTGCTGGCAATAAATATTTCGCCCAGTTATATCTAGTGGCTGCTAATAACGCAATATTGCCTGATAAAGCAAGGAATAGTGAAATACCAATTGCACCTCCACTAGATCTCGTTAACACAGAAATCATAAATGCAAACGATGCATACACAACCGTTGGTAACCATGATAAAACATAATATTTACTTGCTTCCACAAAAATATTTTGTTTTATTATATTTCCATCTTGGAAAATAAACTCACTCCATGCAGGCTGTTGGAATTTATAAATAACAAGTCCACATAAAGCGGAGAAAATCATATTAAATATAAACAATAAAGCTGCAAATATAACGATTGCTAAAAACTTTGCTGTTAAAATTTTAAATCGACTCGCCGGACGGATTGTTAAAAATTTATATGTTCCCCAGCTATATTCATTCGCAAAAATTGTACTTGCATACACGAGGATAAATGGGAGCAAAATTGGAAATACGATAAAACCTGTATCTCTCATGAAAGAAAGTGGAGAACTGCTTGCCGGTGCTGTATCCGTATCTAAATGCTTCATCTTAAGCTGGTATTCTTTTACAAGCTCATCCCCTGATTTTTCTGCTAAAATAGCTTCTTTTTTCATGCCAAGCTTTTTCTCAATTTCTACAGTACGTTCTGTATAATCTACTTTCCATCCTTTTGTTTCCGGTTCAAAATACTTTACCGTAACCCATCCTAATCCGATTATTAATACTGCAATAACTGCAAATGGAATAATCGTTCGCTTCCGCTTAAATATTTTATACAGTTCATTATATACTAAATTAAACAATATCTTTTCCCCCTGTTAATTCTAAAAATTGCTCTTCTAACGTTTTTCTTTCTTCATATACACGATACACTTGAATATTTTTCTCAAGCAATGTACGAATAACATTTGGGATTTCTTCATCTTTTACATTAATAAGTAATTCATTATCTTTTACTAAAACATCATGCCCTAATATTTCCGCTGCTTTATTCGCATCATCTACACGTATACGGATCGTCTCCATCTCTTCGCTTTGGCTATGCTGAATATTTTGCGTAGCCACATATTCCCCGTGCTGAATAATGATAACTCTGTCACACATTAATTCAACTTCTGAAAGTAAGTGACTTGATACAAGTACAGCTTTTCCTTGTTCATGTGCAATTTTTTTTATGTACATTCTCATTTCATGTATTCCACTAGGGTCTAATCCATTTGTCGGTTCATCTAGTATCAACACGTCTGGATTGTGAATAAGCGCCTGAGCGATTCCTAAACGTTGTCTCATGCCGAGTGAATACGCTTTTACTTTGCGATCAATTACTTGTCCCATCCCTAACAATTTCACTACTTCATCGATACGTTCTTCAGTCACATTACCATTCATTCGTCCGAAATATGTTAAATTTTCATAGCCACTCAAAAAAGGATAAAATTCAGGTGTCTCAATTACCGCTCCAATTTTCGCAGCGGTTTTTTCGAATTGCTGTTTCACAGATTGACCATCAATCCATACTTCACCTTCTGTCATACGGATCATACCAACCATCATTCTCATTAAAGTCGTTTTTCCAGCACCGTTTGGTCCGAGTAAACCGACAACCTCGCCTTTTTTCACTTCAAAACTAATATTTTGTACAAGTGTCTTTGATCCGATTCGCTTCGTTAACCGATCGACTTTTACAATTGATTGTTCATTTGTCATTCTATACAACCTTTCCTTCCCATTCTTTGTCAGGTCTTTTCACTGTAACATGATTATTTTTATGTGTAAAATAGAAAAAAGCATGATTTCTCATGCCCTTTCTTTAAACCGCAACGAATTTTCACCCTTTAAACTTCGAACAAATCGATAACATTGCATCATCGATATTAAAACGACAGTCATAATAATTATACTAATAATTACAACTGCATATATTGTAATTGGCGCACTATTTATTCCTTGTATCCCTGCGATTTTCATAAAGATAACCGTGAATAATTTCAAAAATAGCATCCCATTAATTAATCCGAAAACAAATGCTGCTCCATAAATGAATAATTGCTCCTGACATAATACACATAGTACCTCTTTTCTTTTCATATTTTCTGCTACATAAGATGTAAACTCCTCCCTCCTCACATGCAAAAGAGAGTACATCATTTTATATGTAGTAAAAATACATATGAAAATTAATACAATAAAAAGTGTGTAAAAATACATTTGAAATACAAATGCATCCCCTACTTTCAAAATAGCTCCTTCATTAAATTGTAACGATATCATAAAAAACAAAATCATAGTACTCATAGCAATCCACATAAATTGCTTCATCCTTTTGGTAGCAAATGTTCTAATATTTTTTCTCGCTAACCGACATAAAGACATAACATTCTTCCCCTACCTTATTACATACACATTCTATACTACTAGTGTATAAAAATATGACATTTTAAACATCGCACTACAATCGGAATTTCTTCTAAGTCTTTAGTCCTAGAAAACGAAATGATAAAAAAATCACATTTAGAATATAATTGTAAAAAGGAGGAGATTGCATGCGTATAAAATTACTATCAATCTTGTCTTTATTATTACTCACAAGTTGTAGCCAACTAAAAAACAATGAAATTGCCATTGTTGAGCCATACAAATTAACAAAAGAGCAAGCTTCTATTTTACAAATGACTCCTTTTCAAGAAAGAAATAGCATGTTTTATAACGTTACGCTTAAAAATGATAAAGATGAAATAAATGCTACAATTGATTATTATAACAATGGTAAAAAAACAAAAGAAATTGCTAATATAGCTACCTCACATTTTTCAAAAAAGAAAGTAAAGCTCTCTTTTTTACCACCACATTTCCAATTCGATAAAGATATACAAGAAAAAAGGCAGTGGTATATGAATATTGAAGGTGGTTCAACGCTTGTTCATGAAGAAGAACCACGAAGCGTAAATAGCTCTGCAACTACTACAATTCAATCTATAAAAAATTTAAAATACAATCAAAAAACAACTTTAGCTGCTGTAATTCAAACCAGTAAAGAAACTGTAAGCGTTCCTACCATTGATGAAGAAACAGGTATTGATTTACTCTTAAAAGAAAATGAACACGTTTATCTATTTAGTATCGAGCTAAAAAAAGAACAATAAAGCGGAAATGCAACTTAAGTTGCATTTCCGCTTTATTGTTTAATAAGGTGTACTTTTATGGATTTGAATTAAATCCATTTTCTGTTACTACTATTATTCATCTTCTACTTCTATTCTTTTCTTCTCTCTTGCAATTTTTAAAAACTCTAGCAGCTCTGGATTACTATTCATTTTTTTGTAAGCCACTGACATTTCTGCCACAAAATTAGAATCATATAACTCTTTATATACAACTTCTGTTTTATATAACTTATTTGCCGATACGGGTATTACTGTAATTCCAATCCCTGCTGCTACAAGCCCCATAACTGTTTGATACTCTGTTGCTTCTTGTACAATGCGTGGACTAAATCCAACTTCTCTGCAAAGAGATAAAATTGTATCATACAAAGCTGGCCATACTGGTCTCGTAATAAATACAAACGGCTCATCTCGTAAATCTTCTATATGTATTTCATCTTTCTCTGCAAGTGGATGTGCCTTTGGTAAACATAAGGTGCAAGATAACCTTTGAATTGGCTCTAATTCTAATAATTGTGTTGGAATTGGTGGACGTAAAAAGCCAATATCGATACGGTTATCATGAAGTGCATGAACTTGATCTGGTGTTGACAATTCATGTAATGCAACAGACACTCTCGGAAATTTCTTTCTATATTCCCTAACAATTGATGGTAAAATATCATATATCGCCGCACCTACAAAACCAATTGAAAGTGATCCTACTTCTCCCCTTTGTGCACTTTGTGCAACTTCTACTGCTTTTTCAATTTGTTCAAACGCTTTTTTTACTTCTTTTAAAAACATTTCTCCTGCTTCTGTTAGTTCAACCTTTCTTTTCGTTCTTGAAAATAATGTAACTCCCATTTCTTTTTCTAATTGCTGTATTTGTTGACTAAGTGGTGGTTGTGTCATTTGTAAACGAGCAGCTGCCCGTCCAAAGTGTAACTCTTCTGCCACAACAACAAAATATTGCAAATGCCGTAATTCCATTTTTGGACACCCTTTTCACTTTCGATTAATACGTCTAATATATTAATACCATATAATTTATATATTAGACAAATATTTCGAATGAACGTATAGTAGAAATTGTTAATTCTTTTTTACAATTTTTATGTAAAAAAAGAAAGAGGTGGTTACTGTATGAAATGGTGGAAGTTAAGCGGACAAATTTTATTACTATTTTCTTTCGCTTGGACAGGTGAATGGATTGCAAAACAGGCACACCTCCCAGTTCCAGGAAGTATAATCGGTATTTTTTTATTATTAATTTCATTAAAATTTAACCTAGTTAAAAAAGAATGGATACAGGACGGAGCAGATTTTTTATTAAAAGAACTTATTTTATTTTTCATCCCTTCTGCAGTCGCTGTCATACGTTACAGAGATACACTAACACAATATGGAATCGATCTCATTTTAATTATTATGATTAGCACTCTTTGCGTTACCTTAGTTACAGGACTTTTAACAGAATTGCTACTAAAGCGGAAAGGATCAACGCAATGATCGGATTTCTTTGTTTACTATTAACACTATTCACATATTGGATATCAAAAAAAATGTATCAACGTTGGAATTGGAGTCTACTTTCTCCTCTTCTCGTCTGTCCCATTATTTTAATTGCTTTATTGCTCGGATTAAATACACCTTATGAAACATATGAATCTGGTGGTCACTGGTTAACTGAATTATTAAAACCCGCAACAGTTGCTTTTGCATGGCCAATCTATAAATACTTTGATTTATTAAAGAAACATGGAATGGCTATCTTACTTAATGTCATTGTCGGTTCGTTTTTATCAGTCATTACTTCAGCACTACTAGCAAATTATTTTCAAATTGATTCATCACTAGAACATAGTTTAGCTCCACATATCGTAACAACACCAATCGCAATGGCTATTTCAGAAATGATTGGTGGCATGTCACAATTAACTGCTGTATTTGTCGTTTTAACTGCCTTAACAGGAGCATTGCTCGGTCCTTCTCTCATACGTATTTGCCGTATTAAAACAGCAATCGCAAAAGGTATTATGTTAGGAACAAGCGCAAATGGAACCGGTACATCAAAAGCATTCGAAATCGGTCCTGTGGAAGGAACAATTGCAAGTTTATCTATGCTTTTAACAGCAGGCGCTAGTTTAGTTATCGTTCCGCTTTTCTTGTCTTGGATACATTAAAGAAGCAAGTATTTACATACTTGCTTCTTTATCTATATATTGGCACAGCAATTCATAATCCTCTGGAAAAGCTAAACACAATTGTTCAACTTCATGTATCCCTTTCCAAGCAATTTCATGTATTAACTCATCAGGATCTTGGATTTTCATATTACCGCCTATTTGTTTAACAAAATAATAATGGACATACACTGGAACACCGTATGTAATACCCTCTTTTTCATATATTTTATTTACAACTTCCACATTGTAACCTGTTTCTTCCCAAACTTCCCTAATACAACATTCTTCTAGTGTCTCTCCCTTTTCAAGTCCTCCACTTGGGACAGACCACCTTTTTTCTTCTCCCTCTTTTCCCTGCAGTACCATTAAAACTTCATTTCTTTCATTTACACATACCGCTGCACTACCTATCCATCTCTCCATAAACATCCCTCCCCTACTAAAATTCGCCCTCTTTATTATTTTCCCCTTGAAAAAAAGAGGAAAATAATAAAACAATGACGAAAAATTACATCAACTTCATAGACAATCCCTTTTTAGAAATTAAAACTGGAAGGATGAAAATATGATTTCTAATTATGTTGTGGAATGTGTCTTTTGTGAAAAAAATCGAAAGCCTCGCCAAGCTATTGTCACCGTTCCCGCCACTACTCAGCTACTAGCCATTGAAAAAGTGCGTGCAGAATGTAAACGTCGTTTCGGAAAAGCTTTATTATTACAAACAGAAATTAAAGAAGAAATAGTTTTTGAACAAAAAGAAAGCTGACCATCAATTGGTCAGCTTTCTTATCCGATCATATTTTCACATGAAGATTAGGGGCATCCTCTTTAAGGATCGGGATTTTCCCATTATGTACGTTCCATAATGGTCATCGAACAATATATTTCTATGCAATTAACTATTGAATAGAATAGGGCAAAACTTGTTCGCATTTTTAGAAAAGGGATAGGGATATAATTCAAGTAGTACTTCGAATACTCGAACTTTACACTCATAATATTAAAACAAATCCTTTTATATGGGAAATATGAATTACCTACATAATTCATTCGTAAAATATATTAATAGTTTGCTATATTAATTTTATCCCGCTATTTGTAAGCAGTACCCCCCTGCTTATTATAATTTCACTTTATTCCATCAATAGCATACATCCAGCTAAAACCGGTGTCATAATCATCGAAAACCTCAAAAGCATTCGCGGTGCATAATTTGTAAACTTCGCGCCAATATATGCCCCTAACATGGTCCCAATTAATACTTGCAATAACAATATATAATCTAAATATCCTTCCGAACTATATCCTAGCCCGCCTCCAATTGCAATCGGTAATATAACAAGCATCGTTGTCCCTACAGATTGCTGAATCGTTAGTCCCAATAGAACCATTAATCCAAGTTGAATAAACGGTGCAGAACCAATCCCAAATGAACCAGCCATCATTCCAGTAACTAATCCAAGGCATATACATTTCAACAAGTAGTTAACGGGAAACTCTTTATGTTTATATAAAGACGACTGTTCTTTGTTTTGGAACATAATTAATTTAATAAACATAAAAATTGCCGATAAAAATAACATCCCAGCTGTAAACCAATGAAGAAGATGAGCTGGTATAAGTGAACCAAATTTAGAACCAATATAAGAGCCAATTGCGCCAAATCCCCCAACAATCCCGCCTATAATAAGTGCTACATTGCCTTCACGGTAATGACTGACAACACCTGATAATGTCGTAAACGCCATTGCGGTTAAAGATGTTGCAAGAGCAACATGAATAGGAATATGGAATACTAAAGTGAGTATCGCGATAATAAACCCAGCTCCTCCAGCTCCAACAAATCCTAATAAAATACCCATTACTAACATTGTTATAATAATTGCCACAGACTTTCCCTCCAGTAACACAATTATCCATCATATTTATCCTTACATACAAATAAAAAGCATCCTAAACGGATGCTTTTTATTTCAATGATATGTACTTAATCTTGATTAATCAAAATAACCGCTGGACCAGCGACTACTACTCCAGCTACTTCTATCTTTTCAAATTCCTTTACTGTAATAGATATAACTCCTTCTCTTTCCATCAATTCTTTACTCAGGACATCAGTCGGGATTGCTTTCACCGTCTTACCTCCTTTTCATTTATACAATATGATAAAGTGAAACTTTCATCAGTGGTTTTTTTGTCCGTACTTATTGATTATTAACCCTCAGCAATCGGGCGAATAATCACCCAATGCATCTATATATATGCATCACCTCCGCTTTCATTCCTTATTCCACTCAAAAACCTTCTCCCCCTTCCGTGACATATTGAAAAATAAAAAAGAAGCTATAACATATAGCTTCCCTCCACGTTTCTTTAATCTTTATACACCGTATATTCCATAACTTTACCATCTCTATCAAATTGTAAAACAAGCTGTTCGCTATCTATTGGAATAAAGCCACGTTCAGTCCCAAGATAATACAAAGTGATAACTCCTTCTTCCCCACTTCTCGTTTCCGTTGGGGCTCCTAACAATTGTGTAATTTCTTCATTTGATTTCCCTATTAATTTATATTTTTGTAATAGATCATCTACCATATGTACCCGCTTATCTGCATGATTTAACCATCTATTCTGATTAAACTTTGATGTATATTCATTTACACTTAATTGTACAGTGCACACTATTAATGGTATGAGTGCTACTATTAAAACCCCCAACATTTGCTTCTTTTCTTCATTACGATTTTTAGAAACATATAAAATAACCCTTTGAATCATGACTAATAAAACAAATGGTATGAATACTACAAAAATGCTCCTTACACTTAAGGGTATATGGACCATATCAATGACGAATATAAATACAATGTACATTACTATATACAAACAAAAATAGCCATACAAAATGCTACGCAGCATATCGTTCAGAAAGATCTCCCCTTTTAACTCACTATATAGTTCATCCAGCTAATCATTTCTCGAATCTGTTCTAATTCTTGCTCTGTATATACTACTGTCCCTGTTAAGATTTCATTTCTGAAGAACGTTACAATTTGCTCCCGATCTTTTAATCTAGGTGTTTCCTCACTAGAAAGGTCTACTATTGCTTTTCCATTTTTATTATAAAAATATACAACTGGTTTTACCTTTTCTTTTATACTATTAGCCTGCATTTCATTCAAACAATTGTATAAAATTTTAGATAGTTTCTTCGCCTTATATACTGGATTCCCTTCATTTTTCACTTGTATAGTTGACGAATCTTTACCTACTATATATTCAAATGTCTCTTCTTTATCAACTTCTTGTTGATACTTACCCATTTCATCAATCATAAATGAATATATACCAGCATTTTCTTTCGTTAAACCATGAATTAATTTCTCGTTCCATTCTTTCGTCTCCAGTAGATAAATACCAGTTTTGCACAAGATGAGATGATGGATTCTATTATCGTTTATTTCACTATTATTTTTAATAAAAACATTCGGCATGACTTGAATTTCAGTATCTAATATGATACCTTGCTCTATGAATCCTCGCTTCATATAATGTAATGTTTCGTACGTATTCATTTCAGCACCGTTTTTAGTATATGCTCGTAAATTTGCAATTAATTTTTGAAACATATGTATTTCGTTATTATGTTTATTTTGCATTTCACTACGTTCTTTACTATGCTGCATAGCTAATTGATTTTTCATCATACGCATATTTTCAATTTCTCTATTTGCACTTACTTGTAAATCATTGTATTTTTTCTGTTCCATATTTTTTAAATTATTTTGTTGTTCTTTATGCTCTATCACTGTAGCTGCAATTTCATTTTTATACGTTTCAATCGCTTGTTTCTTTTCAAATTCTACTTGCTGACTCTCTGATTCTAACTGTTTATTTTTATAAAACAGCACAAATGCTACAGCTAATAATATTAAAATCGCACCTATTAGCACATAATTCATATTTTTACTCCTTTATTTCATTTTCGATTATTTTTTATAAATATTTCTACTATAGTATACTATGGTTTCGATATAGACTTTGTAAAAGTTGTATATTTTTAATAAAAGGCACCTCTGACGGGGCACCTTTTATTTTCACTCTATTGTACACCATACTGAATATAACTCGAATCGTAGTATATCCATTGATTTGTCCCTAAGCAAAGCCATCCATCTTGCTTACTCCATACTCGATACGATTCACCCTGATGTAACTATCTTATAACATTTCCATTTAATGATGGAGCATCACGCAAATTTACATTATCACCAGTAATAGTCGCCACATAATGTTTATACTGAATATAACTCGGATCATTATATACCCACTGATTTGTCCCTAAACAAAGCCATCCATCTTGTTCTCCCCAAACTTCATATGTTTCGCCACGATTCAATTGGCGAATTATACTAGACTGTAAAGATGGTCCACTTCTCAAATTCACATTATCTCCATTAATTATAGCAACCCCGTACACTGGAGTTGCATTATTAAGCGGGGAAACATTACCTCCACCACTTGCTCCATTCCCTTTTAAAGCTTCTAATGAAACTGCAGCTGATACATCACAATTTCCTACGCCTGAAATTTGTCCAGAATCTGTGTACTGCCACGCTGTCCATCCACCAGCATCAGCAGGCGTTGTACTCGAGTATTTAGCAATCCAAAGCGGTATATCACTTAATCCGCTAATTCTGAACTCATTAATATACCAAACTCCTGTATATAACATTACATCTTTTCCAGTAGCCTGTTTCACATAATTTATGAAGCTTCTTGCCCAATTCGATATAGCGTTACCAGTTAAATTACTGTTGCTCGGATCTGTTGGTGATTCTAAATCCAGAACTGGCATTAAGTCTGTCTGGTTACTTTGTAATATACTCACAAAATATTTCGCCTCTGAAATTGCATCATTTTGTTCTGGACGTGCAAAATGGTATGCACCAATTAATACATTCGCACTTCGGGCTGCTTGTACATTTTTAGTAAAAGTAGGATCAATGTAGTTTACACCTTCTGTCGCTTTTGCATACGCTGCTGGAATTCCAGATGCCTTCACTGCATTCCAATCAATATTCCCTTCCCAATGAGACACATCAATAAACGTAACATTTGAACTTGATCTGTTTTACATATAAAATCTCCTATCAATTTTTTTACTTCGTATACATACAATATGTACAAGTTTCATAAGAGGACACGACATTTATGCTATAGAAACAAAGAGTAAACATATTTTGTATACAAAATAAAAAAGACCTTGTGTTACAAGGCCTTTTGCAAACTCACTTTATTTTGTAGCAAGTACATATTATAATACAAACCTTGCTCACTTAGTAATTCTTGATGTGTTCCTCTTTCTACTATCTCCCCATCATGCATCACAAAAATTTGATCTGCATCTTGAATTGTAGATAACCTATGCGCAATGGCTATCGTCGTTCTACCTTTTCGCATTTGTTGCAACGCTGTTTGAATAGCCTCTTCTGTTTCTGTATCGATATTAGCTGTTGCTTCATCTAATACTAATACTTTCGGATTCGTTGCTATCGTTCTAGCAAAAGCAATTAATTGTCGTTGACCGCTTGAAAATGCTGCACCTCTTTCTACTACTTCTGTTTCATACTGTTTTGGTAACTTTTCAATAAACGTATTCGCTTGCACAAATCGAGCAGCTTCTTTTACTTCTTCATCCGTAATTTCTTCATTATACATACGAATATTTTGCTTTACATTTCCAGCAAATAAAAATGCATCTTGCAATACGAGTCCTATTTTCTTTCTAATTTCTCGTTCTTCAAATTTTTCTAAATCTACACCGTCTATTACAATATTTCCTGACTTAATATTATAAAATCGCATTAACAAATTCATAATCGTACTTTTTCCGCTACCAGTATGCCCAACAAAAGCAACCGTTTGCCCTTGTTTCACGTGAAATGATACATTTTTTAAAACGTCACGCTTTCCATCATATGAAAAAGTAACATTTTTAAATTCAATATCTCCATCCACGACTTGAGGATTCTCATTGCCTTTTTGAACCGGTGCTAAATCTTTCTCGTCCATTAAATGAAATACACGTGATGACGAAACAAGTGCCTGTTGGAAAAAGGACAATTTCATCATCATCTCATTTACAGGTTGGAAGAAACGATGTATATAGTTAACAAAAGCATATAAAACTCCTACTTCAACAGGGCTCTTTAAAGCATCAATCCCAAATAAACCTAGTACTAACGCAATAGCTACAATATGCACTAAATCCGTAGCTGGTCGTAAAAGTAATGCGTCTAACTTCAAAGTACGTCGCCCTGCACTATAATGTTTATTATTCACTTCTTCAAACTCTTTTCTCATACGTTTTTCTTGTCTGAACACTTGAACAATATTCATTCCTTGTATGGACTCGTTCAACTTTGCATTTAACACGCTTAGTTGATTACGTACTTCTAAATAAAAAGCTGCACTTTTCCGGCGATATAATACCATAATCGCAAACATTATCGGAATTAATACGAGAGAAAATAGCGCTAATTTTACATCTAATAAAAACATCGCTACTAAAATGCCTACTAAAAAGACTACATTTTTCACAAATGTTGATAATACACTGACATAAAAATCTTTAATCGCTTCCGTATCATTCGTTATACGAGATACGAGCGTACCAATTGGCGTACGATCAAAGAAACTTAATGACAGCTTTTGAACATGTTCATATACTTCAACTCGCATATCTTGAACAATCTTAAAAGCAATGTTCTGAAAGTACAATAGATTTAAATACGTAAATAATACTTTTAATAAATGAGCAACTATGTAAATTACAAATAAAGTAACGAGCGCTGATCGTTCAAAATCCCGCGGTACTAGGTGTTCATCGAGGAATTGTTTAATTAAAAAAGGACCCATCATTTCCGTTACTGTCGCACCAACTAAAAAGATAAATGCTAAAGATAGCAACCCTTTATATGGCTTCATATAGGAAAGCAATCTACTTAAATCACTTCGCTTCTTCTCTACCATCATACGCCTCCTTTCTCGACTAAAGCTTCTAATTGCTGGCTTTCATACATTTCCTTATACCAGCCGTTTTCCTTCATTAATTCCTCATGTGTACCTCTTTGTACAATTCTACCTTCATCAACAACAAGAATAAGATTGGCATGCTGAATTGCACTTAATCGGTGTGCAGTAATAATCGTCGTTTTCCCTGCTCTTTCCCTCTTTAAGGCACTTAAAATCGTCTCTTCTGTTTTTGCATCTACTGCTGATAAACAATCATCCAAAATTAAAATTTCAGCATTTGTTAATAAAGCACGAGCAATAGAGATTCGCTGTTTTTGACCACCAGATAACGAAACACCTCTTTCCCCTACTACTGTTTCATATCCTTCTGAAAATTGGAGGATGTCATTATGAATACAAGCAATCTCTGCAGCTTCGGTAATTTCATTATATGTAGCATCCGCCTTTCCAAAGGCAATATTCTCACCAATACTTGCTGAAAATAAAAAATGATCTTGCGGCACGTATGAAATGGCAGAACGGACACCATGAAGTGTTATATCTCGAATATCTCGCTTCCCAATTTTTAATTCACCATTAAAATGATCATACTCACGGATTAAACATTTTAATAAAGTCGTTTTCCCTGCGCCTGTACGTCCTACAACTCCTAGTGTTTCACCCTTCTTCAAATCAAAGTGAATATCGGTTAAATGTAACAATTCATTTTTCTTATACGAAAATGAATCAACGGCAAACGAAACATTACCGCTCGCTATTGTATGTACAGCATTTTCGCTATTTACTACATCTGATTTTTGTGAAAGAATTTTTTCTACACGGTCATATGATGCACGCCCACGCTCCATAATATTGAACAACCACCCAAACGCTAACATTGGCCAAACGAGGGTACCTAAATATGTCGTAAATGTAACGAGATCACCTACTGTTAATTCACCTCTTACAACTAATACCGATCCATAACATACTGCGATTAAAAAAGAAAATCCAACGATAAGAGAGATTGTCGGATCAAATAACGAATCAATACGTGCAACTAACACATTTTTATGTACAACATCTTCTGATTTTTTTCGAAACGCCTGCAAATCTTCTTTCTCTTGTCCAAGAGACCGGATTACCTTCATCCCACTCATACTCTCTTGCACTTTATCATTGATTTCCGAAAACGATTGCTGTGCTTTATGAAACCTTTTATGTAATAACGTTCCATAATAATTTGTCGAAATGGCTACAATCGGCATTGGAATTAAACTTAATAATGTTAACTTCCAACTAATTGTAAAACCCATCGCTACGAGTACACATCCTCCGACAGCTAATGAGTCAACAAGCGTCAAAACACCCGCTCCAGCAGTTTGCTGGATCGCTTGAATATCATTGGTCGCATGTGCCATTAAATCACCTGTTCGATTTGACTGATAGAAAGATGGACTCATCTTTGTAAAATGTTCATATAAATTTTTTCGTAATTGGCGAGCTAATTTTAATGAAGACCCGAAAATCATAATACGCCATATGTAACGTAATATGTACATCGTAATACCTACAATTACTAATAATACAACCCATTTTAGTAACTTATCGGTCGTCAATGTTCCATCATTAATTTCATCTACAACGATTCCAATTACTTTTGGTGCTACAAGTTCTAGAAGTGCAACGCCAAACAATAAAATAATTCCAGTTATGTACGCTCGTTTTTCTTGTTTAAAAAACCACGCTAAATTCATAAATACTTTCATTTTTTTCCTCCTCCCTTAAAATGAGCGATGTTTTCAGTTTACCAAAAATACAGAATTTTTAAAAGTTTTAAAAACTATAACTAACAAAAAGAAAGACACTCTTAGCGAGTGTCTTTTAGCGCTTA
Source organism: Bacillus sp. FAU20 (assembly GCF_056033865.1). Classification (NCBI taxonomy): domain Bacteria; kingdom Bacillati; phylum Bacillota; class Bacilli; order Caryophanales; family Bacillaceae; genus Bacillus; species Bacillus sp. FAU20. Next base: position 1,037,305 of record NZ_JBVYHY010000003.1, on the reverse strand, counting down.
TTTCATTTGTTGCTTGTTCATCGCGCTCATCATTTGATTGATTTTCTTTTGGGAAGGTTTTTGTCCCATTTGCATCATCATCATTTTTAACATTTGTTCGTTAATTGGTGGATTTTTTTGTAAGTAATTCATCATGTATTTGCGGGCAATGAAAAATCCTAACGCCACGCCTGCTACTAGTGCTACTACGCCCACTAGAATACCTAACCAAATTGGCATATATTTTCCTCCTTCATGTTGTCTACCTTACAGTGTACTAAAACCTTTTCAATAAGACAAGATACAATTTGACATTTTTTACACATATGTTCGTACTTGTTTTAGAGGATTCAGCCATCCGTACTTTGTATTTTCATAATCCATTGCTAAAAATGTTAATTCACACTTTCTTAACACCTCAAAGAATGTCGTTTCCATAGAGACATTTCCAGAGGTATTCATACGAATATAGTGCGGTTTCACCATTATTTCGCCGTACTCCGCTCCCGTATAAAGTGTATGTGTATGATGTGTTCTATCATATTTACCAAGAACGCGCAAAGCTTGTTCTAATTTATGATGAATTTTCATTACTTGCAATGGCATCGTTATATACATCATTTGCTTATATAACACTTTTTTCTCCGAAAGGGACCCAGATTCTGAGAATCGAGCAAATAAATCAAAAAACAAATATTCACGACCAAAATAAGCTTTCGCAATATCCTCTTGAATTAAATACAATTCATACGTTTTCATTTTTCCACTCCCAATCTGGACAACCTTTTCTCTTCATTATATATAAGAAAGTTTGCAATGATTGTCTGACTGCGGAGAGATAAAAAACTTTTTCTGTCGAAAAAACTCATTTACATAGAAAAACCTCTCCATGCCGGAGAGATTTTTCTGAAATCATTAAAGCATTTCTTTTACTTTACGAACAACGTTCTCTACAGTAAATCCATACTCTTCCATAATCTTCTCACCAGGAGCAGAAGCACCGAATGTATCGATACCTAACACATCTCCTTCAAGACCTACGTAACGGTGCCATCCGAATGTAGCACCCATTTCAATTGCGAAACGTTTTGTTACTGCTTTTGGTAATACAGATTCTTTGTACTCTGCAGTTTGAGCTTCGAAGCGATCCATAGATGGCATGCTGACAACAGCTGCGTCAACGCCGTCTACTGCTAATGCTTTTTGAGCTTCAACAGCTAGGCTTACTTCAGATCCAGTTGCAAGTAAGATTACATCAGCCGTTTCTTTCTTGCTTGCCGAAACTACATATGCACCTTTTGCTACTTTTTCATACGTATCTTCTTTTGCACCTTCTAATGTTGGAAGGTCTTGACGAGTTAATACTAAAGCAGTTGGTTTGTTTGTAGATTCTAAAGCTAGTCTCCAAGCTGCAACAGATTCGTTACCATCAGCAGGACGGATAACAGAAACATTTGGCATTGCACGAAGCGCTGCTAATTGCTCGATTGGTTCATGCGTTGGACCATCTTCACCAACAGCGATACTGTCATGTGTGAATACATACGTTACTGGCAATTGCATTAATGCTGCAAGGCGAATTGCTGGGCGTAAGTAATCAGAGAATACGAAGAACGTACCACCGTAAGTTTTTAAACCGCCATGTAGTGCAATACCGTTCATTGCTGCACCCATTGCGAACTCACGTACACCGTACCAAATGTTTTTACCGCTGTAATCATCTCTTGTAAAGTCTTTTTCGTTATTCATGTATGTCTTGTTAGAACCAGCAAGGTCAGCAGATCCACCGAAGAATGATGGTACAGACTCTGCAATTGCATTAATTACAGCACCAGAAGAATTACGAGTTGCTGCTTTTGATCCTAATTCATAAGTTGGTAAGTTTTGCTCCCAACCTTCTGGAAGTTGACCGTTCATTGCTGCTTGGAATTCGTTTGCTAATTCTGGGTATGCTTGCGCATATTCACCTAGCATCGTGTTCCACTCAGCTTGCGCAGTTTCACCAACATCTTGTACTGTTTTACGGAAGTTGTCATATACTTCTTCTGCTACATGGAAGTCTTGCTCAGCAGTCCAAGCATATGCTTCTTTCGTTAATTTTGTTTCTTCTACACCAAGTGGAGAACCATGTGAAGCTGATTTTCCTGATTTGTTTGGAGAACCGAAACCAATTGTCGTTCTTACTTCAATTAGCGTTGGGCGTTTTTCGTCAGCTTTCGCTTCTTCAATTGCTTTCGCGATTGCTTCAATATCGTTTCCATCCTCAACACGGATTACTTGCCATCCGTATGCTTTGTAACGATCTTCTACACTTTCAGAGAATGAACGATTTAAATCGCCATCTAATGAAATATCGTTTGAATCGTAAAGCACAACAAGACGACCTAATTGTAAATGAGCAGCTAATGAAGATGCTTCAGCAGAAACGCCTTCCATTAAATCTCCATCACCACAAATAGCGTATGTATAATGATCTACTACATTATACGCATCACGGTTATATTTAGCAGCTAAATGTCTTTCTGCCATTGCCATACCTACAGCAGTTGCAATACCTTGTCCAAGTGGACCAGTCGTTGCATCTACACCAGCTGTATGACCATACTCAGGATGTCCTGGAGTTTTGCTTCCCCATTGACGGAAGTTCTTTAAGTCATCCATTGTTACATCATAACCAGATAGGTGAAGTAGGCTGTATAATAACATTGAACCATGACCTGCAGATAATACGAAACGATCACGGTTAAACCACGTTGGGTTATTTGGATTGTGTTTCATAAATTGAGTCCATAATGTATAAGCCATTGGTGCTGCACCCATTGGCATTCCTGGGTGACCAGAGTTTGCTTTTTCAATCGCATCGATGGATAATGTGCGAATCGTGTTGATAGAAAGTTGTTCGATTGAATGTGACATGCTATTCTTCCCTTCGCTTATATTAGTAAACGTTTTATACATTTATATGATAGCTTCCCACGCAAGATTATACAACATGTATCGACAAATATGTTGATGTTTTTTTGATTTTTTATAAAAAAATCAATGATTCCGGGAATGTATGGGTATTCAATATGACATACTTTTTCATTATTTTTATTTTAAAAAGAAAGGGAATTATCTGTATATTTATACAAATTTCTTCTATACTTACGTTTTTAAAAACATAAAAAAGCATCTAACTTCGATGCTTTTCAAATAAGTTAAACAATCCTTTTCCGAATCGAACTTGAAATCAAATCAATTATAATTACCATTAAAATGATACCTAATAAAATAATCCCAACACGAGACCAATTGCGTGAACTCAGCGCAAAAATTAGAGGCGTACCAATACCACCTGCTCCAATAACACCTAAAATGGCAGCAGATCGTACATTAATTTCGAACCTGTATAACGTATACGATAAAAAATCTGGTAATACTTGTGGCAATACTGCATACCAAAGTATTTGAAAACGGTTTGCTCCTGTTGCTAGTAACGCTTCCGTCGGTCCATTATCTATGTTTTCAATTCCTTCTGAATATAGTTTTCCTAACATTCCAATAGAATGTAATCCTAAGGCCAATACTCCTGCAAAAGAGCCTGGACCAACAGCTTTTATAAATAAAAGAGCCATAACTAATTCAGGAAACGTACGAACAAAACTAAGTACAAATTTCCCAGATCCTGAAGTTAATTTTCCACTACTCATATTCGTTGCCGCCCAAAAGGCAAACGGAACAGATAAAAATGCAGAAATAAATGTACCTAATATCGCAATTGCCAACGTATCAATTAATCCATGTAATAAATCTTCACCATCTGGCAAAGATACATACGACCAGTCTGGATTCAATATCCCTGTCATAATTGCTTTCGTGATTTCACCTGCTGTGTCCTTTATCCCCTCTAATGGCACTCCTGAAAAGGCCCATACATATACAACTGTAAGTGCTATTAAAATAATCCAGCGATATATACTCGGTTTCTTCGGTTTTGGCACAATCATCGTCGTTCTATTCATTATAGTTTCTCCCGCAACAATGTACTAATGTAGTCAATTAACAAAACAACAATAAGGGTATAAATAATTATAGATGCAGTTTGTTGATATTGTAAAAATCCAAGTGTACGATCATAATATAATCCAATACCACCCGCTCCTACTAAACCTAAGACAGCTGCTGCACGTACGTTCACCTCAAATGTATACAGAACATAGGAGACAAAATGTGCTTTCACTTGCGGAATTACCCCATAAACAATCCATTGCACTTTATTTGCTCCTACTGCTGTCATCGCCTCTAACGGGCCTGGATCAATTGATTCAGTTGACTCATACAACAATTTCGCCACGAGCCCAATTGAGAAAAAAGTAAGAGCTAAAATACCTGGAAGTGGTCCTATTCCAAAAATAGCTACGAAAATTGCCGCTAATAATAAATCTGGTATCGTTCGAATAAAATTTAAAATCAATCGAGCTGGACTGTATAAAAATGTACTAGTAAACACATTACTTGCCGCAAACAGTGCCAGTGGAATAGCTAAAATCGACCCTAAAGTCGTCCCAATAATCGCCATACGTATTGTATCTAACATCACTGTTGTAATAACTTGAAAATAACTCCAATCAGGTGGCACCATTTCTTTCAATAGATCTACCATATTTGGAAAACCATCTACCAGTTTTGAAAATGATGCATCTACCTGTACACTACTACTCCACAGCATTAAAATAACTAAAATAAACGTTAACATATGTTTCAATTTACTCGGCGGCTTCGGTATTTCATTTGAATATATCGTCACGTCATTCATTTTACTGCCACCTCTAATAATTCGCTTTTCTGAGCTACGTCCCCATAAATTTCAGCAAACTTTTCATCAGTTGCCTCTTCTACTAAACCATCAAAAACAATTTCGCCTGCATGTAATCCAATAATACGCGTCGCATATTGCCTAGCTAAATCAATAGAATGTAAGTTTACAATTGTTGTAATTCCAAAATCTTCATTAATTTTCTTTAAGTCATCTAATACTTGCTTTGTCGTAAGTGGATCTAACGACGCAACAGGTTCATCTGCCAATATGATTTTCGCTTCTTGCGCCAATGCTCTAGCAATCGATACACGTTGTTGTTGTCCTCCTGATAATTCATCAGCACGTGCATATGCTTTTTCTAAAATATTCACTCTTTTTAACGCTTGAAATGCGAGCTCCACATCCTCTTTCGGAAACAAACCTAACGTTGTACGCAATGTGGAATGATATCCAACACGACCAGCTAATACATTTTTTAATACTGTTGATCGCTTTACAAGATTAAAACTTTGAAAGATCATACCAATATCCCGACGCATACGTCGTAAATCTGTTCCTTTTGCAGCAGTAATAGACTCACCTTCAATCATGATTTCGCCTTCGGTAATCTCATGAAGACGATTTATGGACCTGAGAAGTGTAGATTTTCCAGCTCCAGATAATCCGACCATTACAATAAACTCACCTTTTTGAATCTTTAAATTTATATTATTCAATCCCTTTGTGCCATTCGGATACATTTTGGAAACATTTCGAAACTCTATCACACATCTTACCTACTTTCTATGTATTCAAAACGGCAAACTAACTGAAAACATCCCCTTTCAGCTAGCTGCCATTTCCATATGTATTATTGCGTTTTTACTTTCTTCCCATATTCACGAACGATATCAAATTTACTATCATCAGATTTAACATATCCTTCATGTGAATATACTTCTTTAATGATTTTGTGACCTTCCTCATTCTTTCCAATTTCAATGAAAGCATCTTGTAATTTCTTGCTCCACTCTGCATCTAAATCAGATCGTACAGAAATTGTATCGTTCGGAATTTTCTCAGTAAATTTCACTATTTTCGTTTGATCAAATATATTCGGATAATCTTTTTTTACAATATTACGAGCATCTTGGAATACAACAGCCGCATCTACGTCACCATTTAAAAGAGCAATAAGCGACTGATCGTGACCTTTTAATGTAACAGGTTTCACATCTTTTAACGGATCAATTCCCTCTTTTAATAGAACAGCTGCAGGCCATACATACCCTGCTGATGATGTTACATCTTGATAACCAATCTTTTTACCTTTTAAATCTTTTACACTATTTATATTAGAGTCTTTTTTAACAACAAACTCAGATTTATAAAAGTCTACTAAATCCTTTGTAGGGGCTCCCGTTTCATCATCTACTCCAAAACGTTGTGCTTGTAAAATTACATTTGCAGCCTTCTTTTCATGTGCTAATACGTACGCTGTTGGTGGTAAAAATCCTACATCTACTTGTTTAGATGCCATCGCTTCTACAATTGTATTGTAGTTCGTTGAAATACTAACTTTTACTGGAATATTCAACTTATCACTTAATAGCTTCTCAAGCGGTTTTGCCTTCGCCTCTAACGTATCCGCATTTTGAGAAGGAACAAATTGAACATTTAAAGTCTTCGGTACATACCCTTTTTTCGTATCTTCATTTTTACTTGCACTTGACTCTTTCGTCCCGCAGCCACTTAATAATCCCGCTGCTAGTACAACTGTTGTGCTCATTGCAAAAACTTTTTTCAACATGTTAATGCCTCCATTTTTCATTGTTATAAAATAACCTTTCATAAACATGAAGAAATATATCACATATTTTTACAAATAATTGATTATTTACAGAATCTTTACACATTCTATACACTCACATTAAAATTCTCTTCACATATTTGATATGATGAATTGGAAGATAACAATAGAAAAGGTGAGTCATATTGGAACAAAATCAAACTGTAACTTTAAACATCTTATTAACAAGCGATATACATGGCACTGTTTATCCTATTCACTACCAAGATAACTCCCCAGCAGAACTTGGTTTAGCTAAAATTTCTACTCTTATAAAAAAAGAACGTTCCCAAAATACAAACGTTCTTTTAATTGATAATGGCGACTTTATTCAAGGCACACCATTTACTTATCATTATGTTACATACGAAAAAAACAAAAAAAACCCAATGTCCTTATTAGCGAATTACTTACAGTATGACGCTGCAATTATCGGCAATCATGAATTTAATTACGGGATGGATATATTAAATAATGCTGTGACTACTGCGAACTTCCCGTACCTATCAGCAAACATTTTAGATAAAAACAGTAAAAAACCTTATTTCGGGAAACCATATGTAATAAAACATATTGAATCAAATATAAAAATTGCTATTTTAGGAGTGACAACGCATTACATTCCCAATTGGGAACAACCCCATCACATTAAAAATTTACTATTTGAAGATGCATTAAAGACTACAAAAGAATGGGTTTCTTACATTCGCAAACATGAGAAACCAGATTTACTAGTCGTAGCGTATCACGGGGGAGTTGAACGAGATTTACAAACCGGGGTACCGACTGAAGTGTTAACAGGAGAAAACCAAGGATATGCAATGTGCCATGAAATTGAAGGTATAGATCTTTTACTAACAGGTCATCAACACCGAGAAATTTCTCATACGATGGCTAACGGTGTAACAATTTTACAGACTGGATGCAATGGACACTCAGTTGGAAAAGTAAAAATAACATTCGAAAAAACAAAACATAAATGGGTGAAAAAAGAGAGTTCTTCTGAATTATTATCTGTACAAGGAGTTGAGGCGGACCAAAATGTACTTTCATTGGTAGCCGATTACGAAGAGAAAACACAAAAGTGGCTTGATCAACCTATTGGAATCATTCAGGGGGACATGCAAATTTCAGATGCTATGCAAACTCGTTTGCATGATCATCCTTTTATCGAATTCATAAATAAAATACAGATGAATATAGCTAATGTATCAATTTCTTGTACAAGTTTGTTCCATAATACATCTCCAGGTTTCCCTGAACATGTAACAATGCGTGATATCGTTTCTAATTATATTTATCCAAACACATTAAAAGTAATTAGAATAACTGGAGCAGATATAAAAGATGCTCTTGAACTCTCTGCTTCTTATTTCACATTAAAAACAGATGGATCAATCACCGTAAGTCCTATCTACATAGAACCAAAGCCACAACATTATAATTATGATATGTGGGAAGGGATTTCATACGTATTAAACATTTCAAAACCAATTGGTGAAAGAGTAGAATCTTTACAGCATAACAGTGCTCCTCTTAATATGAATGAAGAATATGACGTTGTAATGAATAATTATCGTGCAAGTGGCGGGGGAAATTTTTTTATGTTTCAAAACAAACCGGTAGTAAAAGATATACCCATAGATATGTCTGAACTTATCGCTAATTATATATTGGAACATAAAACGATAGAAGCAACTGTTAATAACAACTGGAAAGTTATTAAATAACGATTTTTACAAATAAAAAAGATGGGCTTCGCCCATCTTTTAATTTAATTTTGCATTATCTTGCTTTTTTAAAGCTTTTAATTTCGTCGGTGTAACATCTGTACCTTCTTCGTTAACAACTTTAATACCTTTAAGTTCGTTTAACATATTTTGACGAAATCCTTTTAAATATTGTTCACGTAGCGATTGACGCTCACGTTGCTCTTCTTCAGTTAAACCTTCAGCTTTTGCTTTTTTCGCTAAGAAGTTAATGCGTTCAACGAGTTCGTGATTAATCATCTCGAATCCCCCTTCTAATCAAAACTGATTATTATCATACAATAGTTACTCTTCTTTATCAAGCAATTGCTTCGTATACTCTACATATCTACGATGTACAGTCGCCTTTGAAACATTATGACCAAATCCACGTAATGTTGCTGCGATTTCTTCAAACGTGAGTTCACTTTTTCGCAAACGTACAATTTCCTCAATTGGCACTTCTTTTTTCTCTCTTCCTACACTTAAATGACGATTTTTTAAATTATTTTCTGGACGATAACCTTTTTCTACTGCACGTTGCATGCCTCGTTTAATTTTCAAGTTATGAATCTTTCTTTGATATTCTTCAACAATACCAATAATATCTAATACCATCGAATCAGAATCCGATAATTGTAATTCACCATTATGTGTATGCGTATATACTTTTATGCCTTCTTTATGTAAGCAATGCATTAATGCGATCTTCGCATTTCCTCTACCAAGGCGCGTTTCATCTTGTATAAGTAACACATCAATTTGTTCGTCTCGAATTGTATCCAACACCTCTAATATACCGTCACGTTCAATTGTATATCCACTAGCCTGCTCTTCAATCACCTTAGTAACATTCATTTGATAGCGCTCAGCTAAATGCAATAATTCATCTTTTTGACGTAACAATGATGTTTCTTGCGCTTCTTTCGTTGTACTCACACGTGCATAAATAATTGCATTCATTTTGAACCCCTCTTTCTCCCTATTATTTCCCTATAGTGTAACATAAATCCGCCATTTGTTCGAACTTATGTTTGTAGAATGTTTTTTCACATGTTATACTTATTAATAAGAAAAATGAAAGAAAACGAGGTGTTAGAAAACATGGAAAAGTTAACGAAACGCCAGCAAGACATTCTCGACTTTATTAAGCTAAAAGTACAAGAAAAAGGATATCCACCTTCCGTACGTGAAATTGGTCAAGCAGTCGGCCTCGCTTCTAGTTCTACAGTGCACGGACATTTATCACGATTAGAAGAAAAAGGATACATTCGACGCGATCCAACAAAACCACGTGCCATTGAAATTTTAGGCGAAGACCGAATGGATACGGAAACACAATCTGTTATTCAAGTTCCAATTGTCGGAAAAGTTACTGCTGGTTTACCAATTACGGCGGTCGAAAGCGTAGAGGAACATTTCCCACTTCCAGCTAGTATTGTTGCTGGAGCAGACCAAGTGTTCATGTTACGTATTTCTGGAGATAGTATGATTGAAGCTGGTATTTTCGATGGAGATTTAGTTGTTGTTCGCCAACAACAGTCTGCATATAATGGTGAAATTGTAGTCGCTTTAACAGAAGATAACGAAGCAACTGTTAAACGTTTCTATAAAGAAAAAGACCATTTCCGTCTACAACCAGAAAATTCTTCGTTAGAACCTATCATTTTAAAACAAGTGTCAGTTATCGGGAAAGTAATTGGCGTATATCGTGATTTACATTAAAAATAATAAAAAGAAGATAATTACCTTATTTACATACGGTAATTATCTTCTTTTTGTATTTTGATAGATTTCCATGCATTCTATTTCTTATTAACGAGTTTCAATCGTCACATCTCCAGCAGCCGTTTTACCGCTAATCTTTTTACTACCATTTCCAATTGTTACATTTTTATTTTCTTCATTAAAAATTGTTACATCTCCCGCAGCACTTTGCCCAGTAATTACCGCATCTTGTGGTTTTTCCGATAAAGTAATATCTATATCTCCCGCAGTTGAACTTGCTTCTAGATTATACTTAGAATCATGATCTTGAATATTTATTTCCCCACTTGTTGTTTTTGCGGTCACTTTCCCTAATACCTTCTTAAAGTTCACCTCACCAGCTTTTGTCGATCCCTCCACATTCTTAGCCGTTACTTGTTTCAACTCTACTTCTCCAGCAAGTGTTCTAACACTTACGCTATCACTTTTCACATCACTCATTTCGATTTGTCCAGCAGATGAATTTACTTTTACATCTTGGTAAGAGCGTTCGGGCACAAGGAGAGTCAATTTAGACGTTTGAAACCTAAAATCGTAAAAAGAAAAATCAAATGAAGCACCTTTTTCTCTTTCCCCAATAACTTTTAATGTGTCACCATCTTCTGCGATACGAATCTCTTGTTTACGTACATCTCCCGATTGCTTTACATAAAAAGAAGAGTCAGGAGATTTTTGGACAATAATATCCCCGGCATCTAACTTAACTTCTATATTTTTTAATGTTTCGTTTTTAATTACATTTTCTTTATCGCCTTTTTCAGCAGTCTGTACTGCTTTTTCATATGTTTGGGAAATTCCTATTACTCCAATAATGATACAAGCGATAGCGATTAAAAATAGTTTTTTCATCATTTACTCTCCTTTTATCATTTTGAAGTTCCATATTACATATCGTACACACAATCTCTTAAACCACTTTGTACTATAAAAAGCGATAATACATAACAATAAACCTACTCCAACAAACGTTATACTAACGAAAAGATCCAACCATATAAAAGTACCCATAAATACTTTTCCAATAACGAAAAATGGTGTTACTACACTAGCAATACCACCGATCCAAAAAGAAAATATAAAAGCAATAATTGCGACTAACGGGCCTAACACAATAATAAAATTAAACAAACTAAGTCCAATCGCTGCCATAACAGCTCTTGTCACATTTGAAGTCGATGGATTTTTTTTCATTTCATCAAAGCGATACATCGCAAGTAATTCTTTCGCGATTACTTTCGGAGAACCAAGGCCCTGTATTATTTCCGATTCAGTTTTCCCTTCTTCTAGTCCAAACTGAAAGTGCTCTTCATAATCCAATAAAATATCTTGCCTCTCTTCCTCTGGTAACTTTCTAAGATAACTTGATAATTCTTTAAGAAACCCTTCTTTACTCATCCCATTCCACCCCTTCAATAATTTCTTGTACCCCTTTCGCAAAATCACGCCATTCTGTTACTAACAAATGAAATTGCGTCTCCCCTTGCTCTGTTAATTGATAATATTTACGAGGTGGCCCTTCCGTAGATTCCTTTAAATACGTTTGAAAATACCCTTCTTTCGTCAAACGACGTAATAAAGGGTATACTGACCCTTCCGATATTAAAAATTTATTAGAAATTTGCTGAACAAGTTCATAACCGTAACTATCTTTACGTTTTACAAGTGCTAATACACAAAGTTCAAGCACACCTTTTTTAAACTGAACGTTCAAGCGCCATCCTCCTTCCCTATCTCAGTACTGTTCAATACACGGTACCCGTTTTATCCATAATATACCACTTAGTATTATTTATTGCAAGGTACTAAACTATATTTATTCCCTAAATTTAGAAAATGAACTAACGAAATTCTGAATAAGACTGCGTTATAACTGAGCAGCATTCAAGGTTTCATTTCATTTACATTAATATTAAACTTCATTCACTCTTTCCTCTTGAAGAATCCACCACACCTTATTCACTATAGCTAATGAGAAAAAACCCTAATACTTTGAAGTGAACCCGAGTAGTGGTACATGAAAAAAACACCTTCTGAATTCGCATACTAAGTATGCAAATTCATTGGAGGTGTTTTTGGTTTGAAGACAAGAGTTCATTACCCAGAAGAAGTAAAGTGGAAAGTGATTGAAATGAAAAAGGATGGATATTCCAATCGGACAATTATGGAGAAGCTTGGAATTAAAAATGTTTCCCAAATTAAGACGTGGATGAAGTGGTATCGTACCGGTCAAACGTACCGTTTTCAACAACCTGTAGGAAAATAATATTCTTATGGAAAAGGGCCAAAAGAGTTAAATGAATTGGAACAGCTACGGTTAGAAAATAAACAGTTAAAAACAAAATTACTGATATGGGGAAAGTATCTGGAAATCGAAAGGAGTTGAACCCGGAAACTGTAGTTACTTTATGGAACCATTTAAGAACAAAACTAACGGTAAAAGAATTGTGTAATGTATTAGAATTACCCCGGTCTACATTTTATCGTTGGTTACAACGAACAGTGGACCTAAGAGATGAGATAGAAGAGAAAATAAAGGATGTTTGTCTTCGGCATAAATTACGATATGGATATCGAAGAGTGACCGCAACTCTTCGGAAAATGGAGCTGTGTGTGAATCATAAAAAAGTATTACGAATCATGAGACAAAATCAGATTCTCTCAAAAGTTCGTCAAAAGAAAAAGAAATATATCAGTGGTGCGAAGTCAGTAGTAGCCCCTCATCGATTGGAACGCCAATTCGATGCATCCGCACCAAATGAAAAGTGGTTTACGGATGTGACGTATCTATTATTTGGAGAGCGTGCCTTGTATTTATCAACGATTATGGATGCCTTTAATCGTGAAATTATTAGTTATGTCATCAGCGAGTCCCAAGCACTGCCATTAGCAATGAAGACATTAAAACAAGCAATGAGGGGGCGAAAAGTAAAAGATGTCCTTCTTCACTCAGATCAAGGAAGTATTTATACAGCGAAGGAATTTCAAGCATATGCCAAAGAAAATGGCATTATCACCAGCATGTCCCGGAGAGGAAATTGCCATGATAATGCCGTCATGGAAAGCTTCTTTGGTCATTTAAAAAGTGAAGCCTTCTATTCACAAGAGATAACAAAAGTATCCAACACAACTGTGCGAAAGATTGTGCTAGAATACATTCATTACTACAATTGTGTGCGAATTCAAGAAAAATTAAACCACCTATCCCCTAAAGAATTTAGGGAACAAGTGGTTTAGGTGTTTTGATTGGTGTCCCGTTTTCGGGGTTCACTTCACAAATCCTTGTGATGATGTTGTAATCTCAAATAAAAATCAAAAAAAAAGAGGAAGGTCTCAAGTATATGCGTACAGAAGACATTCCACGATTCTTAAAAGCATCTTATCAATATAATTATATCTATTATATCTTTTTTAAGACACTTATCAATACTGGAATACGAAAAGGTGAAGCTGCCGCACTTCAATGGAGTGATATTGATTTTAAAGAACAAACGATAAATATTACAAAGACATTAGATTTTACAACTAAAGATGCTGAAGAACTATTCGGTGATACAAAAACATTTTCATCCAGACGAACAATTATGATTCCAGCTCCACTCGCTAAAGATTTGTTAAACCATAAGAAATGGCAAAATGAAAATAAATTAGTATTACAAGAAAGTTATAAACATGATTTAGATTTAGTTTTCACCCGAACAGACGGTAATTTCTTACCAAAATCAACTTTATTTAATGCCTTTTCAAGAATTTTGAAAAAGGTTAACATATCTAGTCTTGATATCCATTCTCTAAGACATACGCATGCTGTTTTGTTATTAGAATCAGGCGCTAACTTAAAATATATACAAGAACGATTAGGTCATAAAAGTATCGAAATGACTTCCAATGTCTATTCACATATTAGTGATAAAATCAATAAAGACTCTATTTCTGAATTTGAAAAGTATATGAGTAATGTTTTAGAGTAGAATTTTTTTTGGTGTTTTTTGTGGCTGTTTTTCATTTTGCAACCACATAACGTTGTGATGAGAGGTAAATCAAAAACCCTTAATACCAGTTGTATCAAGGGTTTAATCCTCTTAGTATAGAGACATATATTGATCGCGTTCCCATTGGTGAACTTGCGTTCTAAAGATATCCCACTCAATCTCTTTCGCTTCGATGAAGTGCTCAAGTAAGTGTTCTCCTAGTGCACCGCATACTACTTCATTAGATTGTAATGTAACTAATGCTTGCGCTAATGTTGCTGGTAAGTCAACAATACCTGCTTCTTCGCGCTCTTCTTTTGTCATTACATAGATGTTACGATCTACTGCTGCTGGTGGAGTTAATTTGTTTTTAATTCCATCAAGACCTGCAGCTAATAATGTAGCCATTACTAAATATGGGTTTGCAGCTGGGTCAACACTACGTACTTCTACGCGTGTACTAATACCACGAGATGCAGGGATACGCACTAACGGGCTACGGTTTTGTGCAGACCATGCTACGTAACAAGGCGCTTCATATCCAGGTACTAGACGTTTGTATGAGTTTACAGTTGGGTTTGCTATCGCCGTAAATGCTGGTGCATGTTTTAAAATACCTGCGATGAAGTGACGAGCATCATCACTTAATTGTAAGTCACCGTTTGCATCAAAGAATACGTTCTCACCATTTTTAAATAATGATAAGTTACAGTGCATACCTGAACCGTTCACACCGTATAGTGGTTTTGGCATAAACGTTGCATGTAGACCATGTTTACGAGCAATTGTTTTTACAACAAGTTTGAATGTTTGAATGTCATCACATGAGCGAATTGCATTTGCATATTTAAAGTCAATTTCGTGCTGCCCTGGAGCAACCTCATGGTGAGATGCTTCAATTTCAAATCCCATTTCTTCAAGTTCAAGAACGATATCACGACGACAGTTTTCCCCTAGATCCATCGGCGCAAGGTCGAAGTATCCACCGTTATCGTTTAGTTCTAATGTTGGATTTCCTTTTTCATCAACCTTAAATAGGAAGAATTCTGGCTCTGGTCCAAGATTGAAGTCTGAAAATCCTAAAGCTTCCATTTCTTTTAACACACGTTTTAAGTTGTTACGTGGGTCTCCATCAAATGGAGTGCCATCTGCATTGTAAATATCACAGATTAGTCGAGCTACTTTACCTTTTTCAGCTGTCCAAGGGAAAATTACCCAAGTGTCTAAATCAGGATATAAATACATATCAGATTCTTCAATACGTACGAAACCTTCAATCGAAGATCCATCAAACATCATTTTGTTATCAAGAGCTTTCGTTAATTGTCTCACTGGAATCTCTACGTTTTTAATTACCCCTAAAAGGTCCGTAAATTGTAAACGGATATACTTTACATTCTCTTCTTTCGCCAAACGGAAAATATCTTCTTTTGTGTATCTAGACATTATAAATTCCTCCTTAGTCCCTCTAATCGCCTTCAGAATCAGTTATCTTTAGTGAAAAAATCTTGAAATGTCACCTTGTCGCAATGAAGTTCGATTGAATCTACCTGTATGTTGTAGTTCGTCTCGAAGTATTTTGCGAAGCTCAGTTTTTGAAATTTCTTTCGTTTCTTCTTTTACTTTCACTGCTTCTGTTTGATTTTCTTTCATTAGTAACACTTGTTTAATACCAGCCATATTCAAGCCTTGATCTAACAAATCTTTAATTTCTAACAACTTATCCACATCGTTAAATGAAAATAATCTACGATTCCCCTTTGTACGGGTTGGAGAAACAAGATTATGCTCTTCATAGTAGCGAATTTGACGTGCAGACAATTGTGTTAAATCCATAACAATACCAATAGGAAACAGCGGGGCAGAACGTCTATCTTCTTTCATTTTTCAGTTCCTCCTTCGCCTTAACTGCTTCTCATTTTATACTATGTTATGTTTAGTGTCAATAGATGTTAGCTTTTCTTACATGATTTTTTATAAATTTTTTCATGAATTTTTTCACTCTTTTTTCTAATCGCATAAATCATTACTTTTATACGAAAAAAGCTGCCGAAATCGACAGCTTCCCTTTAAGAAATTGTTAATAAATTCTTTTCAATCAATTCGTCAATCGCAGAACAAATCGCAATTTTAACATGCGAATACGTTAAGCCACCTTGCACATACGCAACATATGGCGGTCTAATTGGACCATCAGCAGACAATTCAATACTTGCACCTTGAATAAATGTTCCCGCAGCCATAATTACATCATCTTCATAACCTGGCATATAGTTTGCATACGGAGTAAAATGCGAATTAATTGGAGATGCATATTGAATCGCTTGGCAGAAGGCAATCATACGGTCTTTATCATCAAATTGAACAGATTGAATTAAGTCTGTTCTTGGTGCATTCCACGCTGGTGACGTGTTCATTCCTAACTTTTCTAAAAACGCAGCTGTAAAAATTGCACCTTTCAGCGCTTGTCCTGCAACATGTGGCGCTAAGAAGAACCCTTGATACATTTCTTGCAGACTGTATAAAGACGCTCCAGCTTCAGCGCCAATTCCCGGAGATGTTAAACGATATGCACACGCTTCAACATACTGTTCTTTCCCGACAATATAACCACCAGTTTTAACAATTCCGCCGCCCGGGTTTTTAATAAGCGAACCCGCCATTAAATCTGCACCAACATGACATGGCTCTTGCTCTTCAATAAACTCGCCATAACAGTTATCTACAAACACAACAACATCAGGTTTAATTTCTTTAACAAACGCGATCATCTCTTTAATTTGAGAAATAGTAAACGACGGACGAGTAGCATAACCTTTCGAGCGCTGAATACCGATCATTTTCGTATTATTATGAATCGCTGCTGCAACAGCCTCAAAATCAACAAGCCCAGCTTCAGTTAGCGGAACTGCATTGTAACCGATATTATATTCTTTAAATGAACCTACACCTTTCCCACGTACACCAACAATTTCTTCTAACGTATCATACGGTTTCCCAGTGATATACAATAACTCATCTCCGGGGCGTAAAATACCAAATAACGCTGTAGAGATAGCGTGAGTACCTGAAATAATTTGCGGACGAACAAGTCCAGCTTCCGCCCCAAATACATCAGCATATACTTTTTCTAACGTATCACGGCCAATATCATCATAACCATAACCTGTTGTCGGGATAAAATGCGAGTCACTAATTTTATGTTTACGAAAACTTTCTAATACACGAAACTGATTGCTTTCAATTACTTCATCCGCACGTTTATGTACTTCTGTAATCTGACTCTCTACTTCTTTTACGATTGGAGCAATTTTTTCTCCATTTTTCAAACGATCAAACATTTTTATTGTCTCCTTCTTCCACTAAAAATCTCTTTAATTGCACATTAAGTGATGAATGAGCAAAAATATACCCTGCACAATCATATACAAATTTATCTTCTAGAAACTCCATCTTTGCTAATAGAGTTTCCGTCTTTAAAAGCGTTAACAACTTACCTTCACTCGGAGGGATTTCCACTCGATAACGATCCATTTCTTTCTTCATCTTCGTTTCTATCGCTTCTTTTATACGCAATAAATCACTTTCTTCAAAAGCACTAGTCATTAAGAAATCACTTTTCGGAAACGGAATAAAGTTTTGATGTAATTCATCTTTTTTATTATATAACGTAATAACAGGAATATGGTTAATTTCAAGTTCTGATAATAATCTTTTTACTGTTTTTTCATGCCCTATGTAGTTAGGATCCGCGGAATCAACTACATGTAAAATGACATCTGCTTCCCCCGCTTCTTCCAGTGTTGAACGAAATGCAGCGATTAATGAAGTGGGTAAATCTTGTATAAAACCAACAGTATCAGTTAGTAATACTGTATAACCAGAAGGTAACGGCATCTTCCTTGTCGTTGGGTCTAATGTTGCAAACAGAAGGTTTTCTTCAAACGTATCAGCTTCCGTTAATCTATTAAACAGTGTCGATTTCCCTGCATTTGTATACCCTATTAATGACACTTGAAATACTTTATTATCTTTTCTTCTCTCACGATATCTTTTTCGATGTTCCACAACAACTGCAAGTTGTTTCTTTATTTCATCAATACGCGATCGAATATGACGACGATCCGTCTCTAATTTCGTCTCACCCGGTCCTCTTGTTCCAATACCACCACCAAGACGTGATAAGGACAATCCTTGCCCCATAAGACGCGGCATTGTATATTGCAACTGAGCTAATTCTACTTGAAGCTTACCTTCCCTCGACTTCGCACGTTGCGCAAAAATATCCAGTATTAGTTGCGTTCGATCAATTACTCTCGCATCTAATACTGAGGATAAATTCCGAATTTGACTCGGCGTTAATTCATTATTAAATACAATAACATCCGGCTCTAACTCTTCAGTTAACATTGTAAGCTCTTCTAATTTCCCTTTACCTATGTAAGTTGCCGGATGAAACTTTGGTCGTTTTTGCGTTGTTGACACTAACAATTCTGCTCGTGCAGTCTTCGCTAGTGATGCAAGCTCTTTCATGGAATGCATAAATTTTTCATCATCATCTTGTGGCAATTGACAGCCTACTAATATGACTTTTTCTTTTTCTTCCATCAAATATGTTCACTCATCCTTTTCGAAATTTAAACCTTCTAATATAATAGCAGAGGAAGCACATTTCATCTAGTTAGCGGGGGAGAAAATTCATGGCATGGGAGATTTTTAGCATCATAGGCACAATCGCTTTCGCACTAAGCGGAGCCATTGTTGCAATGGAAGAGGATTATGATATTTTCGGGGTGTATATTTTAGGAATGGCAACCGCATTTGGGGGAGGTGCCCTTCGTAATTTATTAATCGGTTATCCGATTGTCGCGTTTTGGCAACAAGACATGTTATTCCAAATCGCACTTTTATCAATGACTATTATTTTTCTTTTTCCAAATAAGTTAATTAGACATTGGAAAAAGTGGGAAAATATCACTGACGCTATTGGCTTATCGGCATTTGCTGTACAAGGAGCATTATATGCCCAAAAATTAAATTTACCAATTAGCGCCACAATTGTAGCAGCTGTTTTAACTGGTATCGGCGGCGGTATCATTCGCGATCTTTTAGCCCGCAGAAAACCTCTCGTTCTTCGAGCTGAAGTATATGCCTTTTGGACAATTTTAGCAGGTTTCTTAATTGGAGCTCAAATTATTGTTAGCGATTGGGCTCTTTACATTCTATTCATTTTAATTGTTTGCTTCCGCATGGTTTCTATTCATTACAAATGGCATTTACCGCACAGACGTATCGAAACGAAAGAACGTTCAATGCATAAATAGCACTCTAACCTCTTTACATATCGTAAAGAGGTTTTTCTTTTCTAACGATTTTTTCTTTATATAATGTTTATACTAATTTTTAAAGTGAGGTGAATACAAATGACAAACCACGTTAATAAAGGAGCTCAAAAAAGCTCAGTAAATCAATTTGGACACGATCCTAATTCAGCACACGAAAAGAGCGCTAAAATGGAACACTTCCATAAAACACACCAAGAAAAAGCCAAAAAAGAGTAAACGAACTTATACACAAAAATCGACGCACAGTTTATGTACTGTGCGTCTCCTCTTCGAGCATCAAATCCATACTCGATATTCCAATTAAATCATTTTTATCATATGCATCTTCTTGCAACAACCGCATCGCCTGTGTACGAATTGATTTTTCAACAATATTCCGTACATACCGCCCATTACTAAACGATGTAATTTGCGACGAATACTTCACCGCATGTAAATGATCCCTAAATTTCCATTCAGCTTCTTTTGATAACTGATATTCACGATCTTCATACATTCTCTTCCCAATTTCCAATAGCTGATTTACCGAGTAATCCGCAAATTCAATAATAAATGGAAAACGAGATTGCAGCCCTGGATTTAATGAAAGAAAGTGATTCATTTCTCTTGAATATCCAGCTAAAATCAATACAAAACCATGTTGTTTATCTTCCATATGTTTTACAAGCGTATCAATTGCTTCTTTTCCAAAATCCTTCTCTCCTCCTCGAGCTAAAGAATACGCCTCATCAATAAACAAAATACCTCCCATTGCTTTTTTTATTAAATCTCTTGTTTTTTGAGCTGTATGGCCGATGTACTCTCCTACAAGATCAGCACGTTCAGCTTCAACCAAGTGCCCTTTTGATAGAATATTCATCTCAAACAGCAATTTTCCTATCATTCTAGCAACAGTTGTCTTCCCTGTACCCGGATTCCCTTTAAACAGCATATGAAGTACTTGCTTCTCAGACTTCAATCCCTTCTCTTGTCTTTTTTTATTCACATAAATCCAAGCATATATTTCTTTTATTATCTTTTTTATATCATCCATCCCAACAAGCTTCCCCATCTCTTCTTCAATTCTCTGCAGCATTTCATGTTTAATTGCAGTTTCATTTGAAATTACCGTTTTATTTTCTGCGGCTGGCAAAGAAATTTTCTTTCGATGGTTTAACACAATATTAATTTGATTGTTGTTTTTCTTTCGCATCGATTGTTCCATACAATCACCTCATTTTATCCACTCACCAAATATTATTATTCCTGTCCCCCTTGTAAATGCCTATTTTCAGAAAAGTTTGCTATAATATAAGAAATAATTAAGGTGGTGGGACTATGGAGACAACGGAATTCCATGATACAATACAAGCCTTTTCTATTTTTTTATTGAATAAAGGCCGAAAACCCTCAACTATTAAACGTTATGTTTATGACGTTGAAGACTTCGGACATTGGTTAGAAAAAAACAAAAAGCTCCCTTCCAGTAATATATGGGCTACACTTTGTACAAAAGACTACGAAGATTACTTTTCCGATTTAAAAACGAATCGACATTACTCAGAAAAAACGATGCATCGTGTATTTATTGTACTAAATAGAATGCATCATTTTCTAAACATCCCTAATCCATTGAAGAATATGGAAATATCCATTCAACCAGACCGTACACTTCGTAACGAAGATTTCATTTCACCTGATGAAGAAAAAAGATTAAAGTATATAGTCACTTCATTAGAAGGACTTTCAGAAAAACAACTTCCTGTGCGCCCTTTATTAATGGCTCGCAATATCGCTATTTTAAATCTATTGATCGACTACGGTTTATCCTTACAGGAACTTACAGCATTAACAATGCATCACGTTCACTTTGAAACTAACACATTGTCAATCCCAGCAACCGCAGGTGTAGAAAGAACAATTACATTAGCAAAAGAAGACAAAAAACAACTATATAATTATTACAAAAGCATCCCAGAACCAGTTCGCCCTAAATACCATAGTGATGATCCATTATTTGTCGCATTCGATTTTAACCGCGGAACATACAGGTGGGTATATGAAAATGATGCACCAAAGGCATTAACGGAAATTGCTATCCAAAAAATGATTCGCCTCGAAGTGGCTAGAGCCAATTTACGTAAAGGAATTTCAGGACAACATTTTCGTAACACCTATATTTTAAACTTAATAAAAAAAGAAACTCCTGAATCAGAAATTATAAAACTCGCTGGATTCAAATCAAAAATTTCATTAAAGCGATATTATCAATACGCAGAAAATAGAAAAAACGCCTTATTGTAAGGTGTTTTTTCTATTTTTTCTTTAAACAAACGATTTTACTATGACCATTTAACTAATTTCTGCATCTACTATGATGAGTTTCGTTCACATTTTCGTGAGAAAGGAGAGATTTAATGTCTCGTTATAACGACAATCAAAACAAATTCTCCAAACCATGCTTTCCAAGTAGCGCCGGACGAATCCCAAATACTCCATCAATCCCAATTACTAAAGCTCAACTTAGAACATTTCGTGCGATTATTATTGACTTAACAAAAATAATCCCAAAACTTTTCGCCAATCCATCTCCCCAAAATATTGAAGATCTAATCGATACATTGAACCTACTAAGTAAATTTATTTGTTCACTAGACGCTACTTCCTCCCTGAAAGCACAAGGGTTAGCTATTATTAAAAACTTAATAACTATATTAAGAAATCCAACCTTTGTAGCAAGCGCTGTATTTATTGAGCTTCAAAATCTCATTAACTATTTACTATACATTACAAAATTATTCCGAATTGACCCTTGCACACTTCAAGAGCTCCTTAAATTAATAGCAGCATTACAAACTGCTCTAGTTAATTCTGCTTCGTTCATCCAAGGACCTACCGGACCTACTGGACCAGCAGGCGCTACTGGTGCCACTGGACCTCAGGGACCTCAGGGACCCCAAGGCAACACAGGCGCTACCGGCAATACGGGCGCTCAAGGACCTGCGGGGGCTACTGGGGCTACTGGTGCCACTGGACCTCAGGGACCTCAAGGCAACACAGGCGCTACCGGCAATACGGGCGCTCAAGGACCTGCGGGGGCTACTGGGGCTACTGGCGCCACTGGATCTCAGGGACCTCAAGGCAATACAGGCGCTACCGGCAATACGGGCGCTCAAGGACCCGCGGGGGCTACTGGCGCCACTGGATCTCAGGGACCTCAAGGTAACACAGGGGCTACCGGTGCCACTGGACCTCAAGGTGCTCAAGGTAACACGGGGGCTACTGGTGCCACTGGGCCTCAAGGTATTCAAGGTAACACGGGTGCCACTGGACCTCAAGGTGCTCAAGGTAACACGGGGGCTACTGGTGCCACTGGACCTCAAGGTATTCAAGGTAACACGGGGGCTACCGGTGCCACTGGCGCTACTGGTATAGGAGTTACCGGACCTACCGGACCTTCTGGCGGGCCTCCTGGACCTACTGGACCTCAGGGGCCTCAAGGTAACACAGGTGCTACTGGTGCCACTGGACCTCAAGGTGTTCAAGGTAACACAGGTGCTACTGGCGCTACTGGACCTCAAGGTGCTCAAGGACCTGCCGGTGCTACCGGTGCCACTGGACCTCAAGGTGTTCAAGGTAACACGGGTGCTACCGGTGCCACTGGACCTCAAGGTGCTCAAGGACCTGCCGGTGCTACTGGCGCTACTGGACCTCAGGGGCCTCAAGGTAACACAGGTGCTACTGGTGCCACTGGACCTCAAGGTGTTCAAGGTAACACGGGTGCTACTGGCGCTACTGGACCTCAAGGTACTCAAGGACCTGCTGGTGCTACCGGTGCCACTGGACCTCAAGGTGTTCAAGGTAACACGGGTGCTACCGGTGCCACTGGACCTCAAGGTGTTCAAGGTAACACGGGTGCTACCGGTGCCACTGGACCTCAAGGTGCTCAAGGTAACACGGGTGCTACTGGCGCTACTGGACCTCAAGGTGTTCAAGGTAACACGGGTGCTACCGGTGCCACTGGACCTCAAGGTGTTCAAGGTAACACGGGTGCTACTGGCGCTACTGGACCTCAAGGTGTTCAAGGTAACACGGGTGCTACCGGTGCCACTGGACCTCAAGGTGTTCAAGGTAACACGGGTGCTACTGGCGCTACTGGACCTCAAGGTGCTCAAGGACCTGCCGGTGCTACCGGTGCCACTGGACCTCAAGGTGTTCAAGGTAACACGGGTGCTACTGGCGCTACTGGACCTCAAGGTGTTCAAGGTAACACAGGTGCTACTGGCGCTACTGGACCTCAAGGTGCTCAAGGACCTGCCGGTGCTACTGGTGCTACTGGCGCTACTGGACCTCAGGGGCCTCAAGGTAACACAGGTGCTACTGGTGCCACTGGACCTCAAGGTGTTCAAGGTAACACGGGTGCTACTGGTGCCACTGGACCTCAAGGTACTCAAGGACCTGCTGGTGCTACTGGCGCTACTGGACCTCAAGGTGCTCAAGGTAACACGGGTGCTACCGGTGCCACTGGACCTCAAGGTGTTCAAGGTAACACGGGTGCTACTGGTGCCACTGGACCTCAAGGTGTTCAAGGTAACACGGGTGCTACCGGTGCCACTGGACCTCAAGGTGCTCAAGGTAACACGGGCGCGACTGGTGCCACTGGACCTCAAGGTACTCAAGGACCTGCTGGTGCTACTGGCGCTACTGGACCTCAAGGTGCTCAAGGTAACACGGGTGCTACTGGCGCTACTGGACCTCAAGGTGTTCAAGGTAACACGGGTGCTACTGGACCTCAAGGTACTCAAGGACCTGCTGGTGCTACTGGCGCCACTGGATCTCAGGGACCTCAAGGTAACACAGGTGCTACCGGTGCCACTGGACCTCAAGGTGTTCAAGGTAACACGGGTGCTACCGGTGCCACTGGACCTCAAGGTGTTCAAGGTAACACGGGTGCTACCGGTGCTACTGGACCTCAAGGTGTTCAAGGTAACACGGGTGCTACTGGCGCTACTGGACCTCAAGGTGCTCAAGGTAACACGGGCGCGACTGGACCTCAAGGTGTTCAAGGTAACACGGGTGCTACTGGTACCACTGGACCTCAAGGTGTTCAAGGTAACACGGGTGCTACCGGTGCCACTGGACCTCAAGGTGTTCAAGGTAACACGGGTGCTACCGGTGCCACTGGACCTCAGGGTATTCAAGGGCCAACGGGCGCGACTGGTATAGGAGTTACTGGACCTACCGGACCTTCTGGTGGGCCTCAGGGACCTACTGGACCTCAGGGACCTCAAGGTAACACGGGTGCTACTGGACCTCAGGGTGCTCAAGGACCTGCTGGCGCTACTGGACCTCAAGGTGTTCAAGGTAACACGGGCGCGACTGGACCTCAAGGTGCTCAAGGTAACACGGGCGCGACTGGACCTCAAGGTGTTCAAGGTAACACGGGCGCGACTGGACCTCAAGGTGTTCAAGGTAACACGGGTGCTACCGGTGCCACTGGACCTCAAGGTGTTCAAGGGCCAACGGGCGCGACTGGTATAGGAGTTACCGGACCTACTGGGCCTACTGGACCTAGTTTCCCTGTAGCAACAATTGTTGTAACAAACAATATTCAACAAACAGTACTACAATTTAATAACTTTATTTTCAATACTGCAATTAACGTAAACAATATTATCTTTAATGGCACAGATACAGTTACAGTTGTCAACGGTGGTATTTATGTAATTAGCGTATCTATTTCTACAACTGCGCCAGGATGCGCTCCTCTTGGAGTAGGCATTTCAATTAATGGGGCAGTCGCAACTGATAATTTCTCTTCAAATTTAATAGGCGACTCACTTTCATTTACTACAATCGAAACATTAGCAGCTGATGCAAGAATCTCTGTCCAATCTACTCTTAATGAGATTACGATCCCTGCAACAGGAAACACTAACATCCGCCTTACTGTATTTAGAATCGCTTAAATTTCACTATATATTGTTTATGACAAATAAAAAAAGAGCGAGGAAACTCGCTCTTTTTTGTTATGTACAATAATTCATTACTATTCTAATTCAATTGAAACATTTTTTTGTGGTACAAATGTAGAAATTGCATGTTTATAAATAAGCTGTTGCTTACCTTCTGTTTCCAGCAGGACTGTAAAATTATCAAATCCTTTAATTAGTCCACGAAGCTGGAAACCATTTAATAAGTACAGCGTAACAAACGTATTTTCTTTACGGAGTTGATTTAAAAACTGATCTTGAATATTGATTGATTGCTTCATGTCGAATCCTCCTCTTTTTCTCTACTTACTATTATTCGACTTTACTTGTAACTTTCCTTCTATGTATCGTAAAATTTCTGACGTTTTTTCACCGTCTGTAACATCAAACCACGTAACGTCCATTTTATTACGGAACCACGTTAATTGACGTTTTGCATAACGACGCGAATTCGTCTTTAATTGTGATACCGCATCTTCTAAAGAGGCTCGATTCTCAAAATAATCATAGATTTCTTTATATCCAATCGCTTGAATAGATTGACAATCTCGTATCCCTCTATTATACAGTCCTTCTACTTCCTCTAATAGGCCTTGTTCCATCATCAAATCCACTCGTAAGTTAATGCGATCGTATAGCATTTCTCGATCCATTGTCAAGCCAATTAATGAAACATCATAGAGTAACTCTTTTTCTTGTTTCTCAATTTGGTCACTCATTTTTTCACCCGTCGTGTGGAAAATTTCTAACGCCCGAATGACACGTCGTGCATTATTTGCATGAATACGCTCCGCACTTTCTGGATCTACTTCTTGCAATTTTTTATGTACATATTCCACACCGCGTTCTAAAGCTAACTTTTCCATTTGCTCTCGGTATATCACATCACCAGCATCATCTGTAAACTGATAATCGAATAAAACAGATTGTATATAAAGACCGGTCCCACCAACTATAATTGGTAATTTACCACGTTCTGTAATTTCTCGAATATGCTTGCGAACACGTTCTTGAAATTCCGCGACAGAAAATGAATCTTCCGGATTTTTTATATCGACCATATAATGTGGAATTCCGTCCATCTCTGCTTTTGTTACCTTTGCAGTTCCAATATCCATCGTTCGATAGATCTGCATGGAATCACCACTAATAATTTCACCGTTCAACGCTTTAGCAAGATCGATACTTAACTTTGTCTTTCCAACAGCAGTTGGTCCAATGATGACAGCAACTTTTTCACGTTGCACTTCTCCCATATCATTCAACTCTCTTTATGTAATATACTCCATCTATTGATTATACCCAATCTTACCAATTTTAACGGCATGATTGCAAGTTCTTTCATTTTGGTACATGAAATTATATATAAAAAGAACATAGTTTGTCCAATTCTGCATATACATGATAAAAATAGTTTCGAGAGGATGAGTTAACTATGAAACAATCCACCATCAATTTTTCATCTTTGACAAAAGACCTCATTTTAGCTACTTCTACAAAAGAACAAAATTGTTCACAAGAGGAGTTATACTTCGCCCTAAATTGTTTACTACGGGCTTTTCATTCTACTCTCCATGAAACAACATTACATCCAGAAGATGAAAATACAGAATATATACAAACGCAATTTTGCAGTGCATATAAAATTATTACAGGTAAAACTATTTATCCTTTTCAATAACCCATAAAAAGCGGTTGCTTACATAAATTCAAGCAACCGCTTTTTATATTAATATCGATAACCTATTGTATAACTTTCACTTTTACAGATTTGCGCCCCCAGCTATTAGCACTACCATCTGAACCGACCAATACATCAATACGATTTCCTTTAATCGCACCACCAGTGTCTCCAGCAATCGCTTCTCCATACCCTTCTACCCATACTTTTGATCCAAGCGGAATTACTTTCGGATCAACAGCAATTACTTTCATATTTGGATTTGCTGTTAAATCATGCCCCATTGCAGTTAATACACGACCACCATACGAACCATTCTCACTCGGATCTGCTGTATATGCCGTCGCTTCTACCGTAATTTCACGACCACCAGCAGGCGCACTTGTTTCAGTAGATTTTGCAACTGGTTTTGCAGCCGGTTTTTCTTTTACCACAGGTTTACTTGATTCTACCTTCTTAATAGACTCTTTATTCTTAACTACTGTATTATTTTTAACCGGCGTATTTGTTCTAGCTGGCGCTTCTTCTTGAGCTACAACCTCTTTCTTTTCAATTACAGGTGCCGTTCCTGTTAAAAATGGCACGTGAACATATCCGACTTTTCCATTGTAGTCGAATTGTAACCATTCATTTTGAACATGATTCGTCGTTTCAATCACATCATCTTTATTAAGTTTACCTAAAATTTCAGAATCAGTATTCGCTCCAGCACGAACATTTAATACACCCGCCGTTACATAATATGTGCTCTTTGTAAACTCAGCACTTACAAACGCTTCCTTACCGTTCAACTTAATTTTTGTCCATCCATTTTCTGTATTTATAACATCTAGTGTATTCCCACTTAACACTTTACCTACAAGCTTTGACTCTACATTTGGGTTTTCTCTAACATTTAATACGTCTGTTGTTACAATTGTTTCCGCTTTAGCAGAACCCGCAAAAATCCCAAGACCAAAAACTGCTGCTGTTGCTATACCTAATAATTTTTTCATGAATAGCCTCCATTTGCTTTGTTTTCGTATTTTTATTATAGCAACAGATTTTTAGAATTTTCGGAAATCACACAATTACAAAGCATTCGTAATATACGATTAACGAGTTGTAACATAAATTCCCATATTAATAAAATGTATTTCTAATACAATTTCCAATGGTGTTCATATATTTTTCATATACGAGCGCAAGAACTTTTTCCAGAAAAAATTACAGTGTTACTTTTTTGTTACAAAAAATTCACAATTCATTACATCTTTTACTAAAAAACATCAATATTCAATTGTTAACCTATTTTTTTGTAATAAAAAGAGAGCAGCTACTAAAAACTGCTCTATTTTCATTTGTTATTGAACTTTCTTTTTCCAAACACCTAGCATAATAGCCGAGACAATTGTTCCAATTAATATAGAGAAAATATATAGTAACGGTTTATTTACTAACGCTATTACAAATAATCCACCATGCGGTGCCGGTAATGTAATTTGGAATAACATAGATAACGCCCCTGCAATACTTGAACCAACAACACAACTTACGATTACTCGAACCGGATCTGCAGCTGCAAACGGAATCGCACCTTCTGTAATGAATGATGCTCCCATAATATAATTTGTTAAACCAGACTTACGTTCCGCTTCTGTAAACTTTGATTTAAAGAATGTAGTTGCGAATGCAATCGTAAGTGGCGGTACCATACCACCAGCCATAACTGCTGAGTGCACTCCAAAATTCTGCGCTTCTATTGCAGCAATACCAAACGTAAATGCCGCTTTATTAATTGGACCCCCCATATCAATTGCCATCATACCACCTAAAATAAGACCTAGTAATATAGCATTCGTACCGTTTAAACCATTTAACCACCCTGTCAACATTTCATTTAATGCTACTACAGGCGGAATTACTACTTTTTGCATTACAACTCCTGTAATCAATAATCCAAAGACTGGATATAACAATACAGGTTTAATTCCTTCTAATTGTACTGGTAGTCCTGAAAATAATCTTTTCAACCCTAAAACAACATATCCAGCTAAGAAACCAGCAATTAATCCACCTAAAAATCCCGCATTCGCATTCGCCGCTAAAAATCCACCTACAACACCAGGCATAAAACCAGGACGATCAGCAATAGAACTTGCAATAAATCCAGCTAAAATTGGTACAAGGAATAAAAACGCACCTGTTTTTCCTCCACCAATTGACATGAACAATTCAGCTAAAGGACCTTCCGCCTTTATACCACCAAACGAAAACGCTAGCGCTATTAAAATCCCGCCACCAACAACGAATGGAAGCATATTACTTACACCGCTCATTAAATGCTTATAAATTCCTAATCCCTTTTCTCCCTCAATACTTTCTGACTTCCCGTCCTCTTTTACACCTTTAAAGATTGGTGCATCTTGTTTGACAGCTCGTTTAAGCAGATTTTCCGTTTTTCGAATCCCATCAGCAACTGGCACTTGAATGACATGTTTACCAGCAAAACGATTCATTTCTACTTGTTTATCCGCCGCAACAATAATAGCTGTTGCACGTTCAATATCCTCTTTCGTTAAACCGTTTTTAATACCCGTTGATCCATTTGTTTCAACTTTAATCGCTATTCCTAACTCTGTCGCTTTTGCTTTTAAGCTATCCGCTGCCATATATGTGTGAGCGATTCCAGTTGGACAAGCTGTAACAGCAAGTACGTACGGTTCATCTCCTTCTGGTTTTGCAACTTCAATCTCTTCTTCTTTTTCATTCTCTTTTTCATCAAATAGTTGAAGAAGCTCACTTTCATCCTTCGCTTCTAATAGTTGCTTGCGAAACCCTTCATCCATTAATAATGTCGATAAACGAGACAACGTTTCTAAATGAGTATTATTCGCTCCTTCACTTGCAGCAATCATAAAGAATAAGTGTGCTGGCTGTCCGTCAAGCGACTCATAATTGATACCGCTTACACTTCTACCAAAACAAATCGATGGTTGTTTAACAGCCTTTGTCTTCGCATGAGGTATTGCAATACCTTCCCCTATTCCCGTCGTACTTTGGGACTCCCGCTTTAAAATAGCTTCTTTAAATTCCATTTTACTATTTAAACGATTTGCCCCGTTTAATTTCTCAACTAATTCATCTATGACAGCTTCTTTATTTGAAGCTGTCAAATCCATAATGACTGTATCCCTTTTTAATAGTTCTGTAATTTTCATATGTTGCTTCCCCCTATCGCTTAGCTACAATTACTTGCGACAATAATTCTTCTACTTTTTCCTTCTTACATAAATCAGCTGAAAATGCTGTTGCACTCCCTGTTGCAACGCCGTATTGAAATGCCTTTTCAATATCTTTTGTCTGTTCATATTTGCCTACAAACCCTGCAACAAGAGAATCTCCGGCCCCAACTGAATTAATTACAACACCTTTTGGAACAGTCGCTTCATATATACCTTCTGCCGTAAATAATAAAGCTCCCTCTCCAGCCATCGATACGATAACGTGTTTTACACCTTGTTTAATTAATTTTCTTCCATAAGGTAAAACGTCCTCTACTGTTGAAAGCTCCACTCCAAACAACTCACCAAGTTCATGGTGGTTTGGCTTAATTAAAAATGGCTTATTTTTAATTACATGTTGCAGTGCACTTCCACTTGCATCTACTACTACACGAATACCTTTTTCAGCTCCAAACGCAGCAATTGATTCGTAAAAGGTACTTGGAATAGAAACTGGTACACTCCCAGCAAGTACAACACAATCTCCAGGTTGCATACTCTCAATTTTTTTCATTAACTGTTCGAACTGCTCTTTTGTTACAATAGGACCTTGGCCATTTAATTCTGTTTCTTCTTCCCCTTTTATTTTCACATTAATGCGAGTATCTTCATCTACTTGGACGAAGTTTGTTGTTACACCTTCCGTCTGTAATACCTCTTTAATAAATTGACCAGTAAATCCACCAGTAAATCCAAGTGCTATATTTTTAACACCTAAACGCTGAAGAACACGAGAAACATTAATGCCTTTTCCTCCAGGAAACTTCATATCTTTCTCCGCTCGATTTATTGTTCCTAAATCAAAAGAAGAAACTTGCACTACATAATCAATAGATGGGTTTAAAGTAACTGTATAGATCATTTTTTATCAGCCTCAATTACATTGGTTTGTCTTTTATATTTTTCTAAATCAATTTCTAAATGGTTTGTAATAATATTTGCATCTTCAACATTTGCAATTTTCGCAAATGCAACTTCTGAAAACTTACTTTCATCAATTAAGAAATATCCTTCGTTTGCTAATGTTAATGCCATTTGTTTTAAGAGCGCTTCTTCTGGATCTGGCGTTGTAAAGCCAAGCTGTTCATGTACACCATTTGCACCTAAAAAACATTTATCAAAACGATACTTCTGCATACTTTCCTGTGCCATAGCACCGATTAAAGCTTTCGTCCTACTCTTCATCATTCCGCCTAGTAAATACGCACGAATATTATTTTCAACTAAAGCTTCAATATGCATAAGTCCATTCGTAACGACAGTAACATCTTTATTTATTAAAAATGGAATCATTTCAAATGTTGTACTTCCTGCATCTAAATAAATACAATCACCTTGGTCAACAACGCTAGCCGCATAATTAGCAATTTGTTGTTTTATTTGAATGTTTTTGGATGATTTTTCAACCATCGTTGGTTCTTTCCCTTTTCCTGTTAAAACAGCAGCACCACCATGAACTCTTTTTAATAACCTTTGCTTTTCCAATTGTGCTAAATCACGGCGAATTGTCGACTCAGAGCTTTCTGTTCTTTCAACTAATTGCTGTAATTTTACAACTTTCTGTTCTTTTACAAGTTGTAATATCATTTGATGACGTTCAGGAGTTAACATTTTATTCACCTCTTCTTTGATTACAGTATAATGAAAACGGTCACAAAAATCAACCATAAACAATCAAAAATAATCAAAAACATCCACAAACGTTTATAAACATCAAAAAAGAAACCTATTCGATCAAACAATCAAATAGGTTTCTTTTCTAAATTCACTTATAAAGAAGCTTTATATATACTTAGAACATCATCTTTATTTAATTTTTTAAAGTTACCAAATTCACCATACGCCATCGCTTTATTAGCCATTATATCAATTTCACTTTCTCCAATAGCGTAATCAGACAATGTTACTGGTGCCTCAATTGAAGTCCAAAATTGACGCAATGCCTCAATTCCTTCTAATGCCACTTCTTTATCTGTTTTGCCATCTGTTTCTATATCAAATACACGAATAGCGAACTGTTTAAAACGACTTACATTTTCCTCTACAACATGTTTCATCCAGTTCGGGAATAAAATCGCAAGGCCACCTCCATGCGGTATATCATGAACAGCAGAAACTGCATGTTCAATATTATGAGTTGCCCAGTCACCTCTTACTCCCATCGCTAAAATGCCATTTAACGCCATCGTTCCGCAATATAAAATTGTTTCCCTATGCTCATAATTTTCTAAATCACTTAAAAGCTTAGGTGCTGTTTCAATGACTGTTCTTAAAACAGATTCACAATAACGGTCTTGTAGTTCTGTATTCGTTCCATGATGGAAATATTGTTCTAATACATGTGACATAATATCTACCATACCATAAATCGTTTGATCTCTCGGTACAGATGCAGTATGAACTGGATCTAAAATTGAAAACTGCGGGAATGTAACTGGGCTTCCCCATCCATACTTTTCATTCGTTTCCCAGTTTGTAATTACCGAGCCTGCATTCATTTCAGATCCTGTTGCTGCAAGAGTAAGTACAGTACCAAATGGTAATGCCTCACTAGCAAATGCTTTTTTCGTTACAATATCCCATACATCTCCATCATATTTGCTACCAGCAGCAATCGCTTTCGTACAGTCGATTACACTTCCTCCACCAACTGCTAAAATAAATTCGACTCCATTCTCTTTACAAATTTGAATCCCTTTCTTTACAGTTGATACACGAGGATTCGGTTCAACACCCGTCAATTCAAATACTTCTGCATTAATATCCTTTAAAATAGAGATTACATTATCATAAATACCGTTTCTTTTAATACTGCCTCCTCCATATACGAGAAGAACCTTCTTACCAAACTGTGGAATTTCAGTTTTTAACTGTTCTAATTGATCTTTACCGAAAATAAGTTTCGTTGGATTACGAAATACAAAATTTTGCATATTTCTTTACCATCCCTTCTATATGAAAAGCAACTATACTTTTGTATACCATATTTTTTTCATTTCACAAAAAGATTTGCTTAACAAAAAAGCCCCAGCCTAAAGGCTGAGACTTTTATTGATAATAAGGTGAGATCATTAAGTAAACAATAACACCAGATAAACTTACATATAACCAAATTGGCATCGTCCAACGTACAATTTTACGATGACGTGTTAATTGATTTGTAAAACCAAATACAAGTGCAAACAATGCAAGTGGTACAATAATTGCTGCCAGGATAATATGCGTAATTAAAATAATGAAGTACACATATTTAATAAACCCTTCTCCGCCAAAATGTGTTGCTGGCGCCAAGTAATGATACGATAAATAAGAAACACAAAATAGCAACGTCGTTGTAAATGCTGCGAGGATAAAACCACGGTGCATTTTCACATTCTTTTTAATAATAGAGTATAAAGCTGCTAATAAGAATACGAACGTAAAGCTATTAAAAATCGCATTTAACATTGGTAAAATTGTTACATCAAAATGTACTTCTCCTTCATAGCCAACAGGTCCAAAGAACAAAAATAAAATAATCGCATTTACAATTACAGAAAGCGTTATCACAATAGGAGCATAGCTTTTCTGATTTGTTGATTGATCCACCAAAATGGTCACTCCCTCTTCCTTCAAATATGTATACGTAACCTCACTATTTTAACATACTATTCACAGTGTAAATGTGACAATAGTTTGACACAGCAAGACAAGACAAAGAAAAAAATCCTTCTTAATAAAACTTCTTAAGAAGGATTTTATCGCTTTATTATTCAAATAGCAATGCGATTAGTTTTTGTTAAAAAATGTATCGCTATATGCTTGAAAAATTTCAGACACTTGATATCCCATTAAAGAAATTGCTGTTAATGAAAAGAAACCAATCATAAGAAATCGAAACCACATATAAATCTCCTCCTTGTATTTAGCTTAAAAAACATTCACTATATTACAAGTTGAGTGGCACTCTTCATCGTCACTTTCCTTTTTCCTTACAATTGCTGTAATAAATCGAATCATAAAGAAAACTACAAAAGGAAATTGTTCGTAATTCACATTGGCATAGTTTAGCAACGGCTCGCGCTGCATATCGAACGGAGATGAGAAGGAATAGAACATACCTTGCTCTTCCATATATACAATTACAATTTTCATGCAAAA
This sequence comes from Bacillus sp. FAU20, assembly GCF_056033865.1. Taxonomy (NCBI): domain Bacteria; kingdom Bacillati; phylum Bacillota; class Bacilli; order Caryophanales; family Bacillaceae; genus Bacillus; species Bacillus sp. FAU20. The sequence goes on along the minus strand of NZ_JBVYHY010000003.1, from coordinate 1,002,813 downwards.
TACGATTCCTAGAAACGAAACAATATCTTGCCATTCTGTTGTATATAACAGGTTATACAGCTCTAATACATACTCTTCCATCATCATCCCCCCTTCCTTTTTTACCATTTTGCTCGCCTTCGTATAAAAAGTCAAGAAAAAAGTTTATATTCACTATGACAATAGTAATTACTTGTTTCTATGATTATATATGATTCTTTTATAGCAATGATTGGGTGTAACTCTCTTCGAAAATAAGAAAATTAGAATCGAACAGATTCCTCATTCTTACTTTTAGGATTCAAAACTGTGCTATTTTTATTTCTATTAAAAATAAAATAAGAAAGTATTATAAGAACTGTAACAAACATTGTTAAAAGTGCTTGTGAACGTAAAGTATCAATTGCGAACATCGCAACTAAAACTGCTATAATAGCAGCAATTGTAACATACGTTACATACGGAAAAAGCCACATTTTCACTTTCAAATTTTGTTGTTCTACTTTCCCCATTTTTTTACGCATCTTTAAATGCGAAACTGCAATAACGAGATAAACTAGTAGCGCAATCCCGCCAGATGCATTCACTAAAAACAAAAAGACTTTATCTGGAGAAATGTAACTAAACACAACTCCAATATAAGCGAAGAACGTTCCGAATAAAACGGCCCGAACAGGAACACCACTACTGTTCAATTTTAAAAATGACTTTGGAGCATCTCCTCTTTCTGCCATTGAAAAAAGCATTCTTGAATTTGTATATAATCCTGAATTTAAGCAAGAAAGCACAGCTGTTAAAACGATAAAATTCATAATTTGCGCTGCCGCTGGTATTCCTATATGTTCAAGTACAGCTACAAATGGACTTTTTAATATGTTTGCTGAATTCCATGGCAGTAGTGTAACAACTACCGCTATAGACCCAATAAAAAATACAAGAATACGCCAAATCACACTGTTTGTTGCTGTTTTTACTGCTTTTACAGGTTCTGCAGATTCACCTGCTGCTACTGCTACAATCTCTGATCCCATAAATGAAAATATAACGACAGTAATTCCAAGCAATACCGAACTTATACCGTTTGGCATAAATCCACCTTGTCCAATTAAATTCGAAGTGCCGGGTGCTTCTGTTCCTGGAACAAATCCTAAAATAACAGCAAGACCTAGACAAAGGAACAAAACAATACTTATTACTTTAATAAAAGAAAACCAATATTCAAACTCTCCAAATGATTTTACCGAAAAAACGTTCGTCAGCGTTAATAAAATTGTTAATATTAAACTTAATAACCAAAGCGGTATTTGTGGAATCCAATATTGGATAATACCAGCACCTGCTGTGGCTTCTATTGCAATAACAATTACCCAGAAAAACCAGTATAACCAGCCTATTGTATAACCCGCCCAAGGACCAATCGCTTCTCTTGCATACGTTGCAAATGAACCACTTGTCGGATTAACAGCTGCCATTTCTCCTAGCATTCTCATGACGAAAATGACTAGAAGTCCTGCTAATGCATATGAAACGATAGAACCTGGTCCTGCCGAATGTACAACTGCACCACTTCCAACAAACAAACCAGCCCCTATTACGCCGCCAATTGAGATCATTGTAATGTGGCGTATTTTGAGGTCTTTCTTTAGATTTTTATCCAAATCTTGTACATCCCCTTCCAAACTAAATTTTGAAATTTATGTAAGAGTACTGTGCGAAAGATTTTGTCCTATACTTTAAAATATATCAAAATATTCTGAATTTAACAATTACAATTCAACCTCCTTCAAAAATTATTACATTAGTTTTAATACTTTCCTATACACAATTGTTGAGAAAATTATAGTCCTCTTACAAAAGAAAGAACTTTCAGATATTATTAAATAAACAAGATTATACATCTAGACAACTTTTTGTATAGGAGTGTTGATATGTTAAACAAGTTCAAATTTTTTTGTTGTATTTTAGTAATGTTCTTACTTCTACCGCTATCCCCTTTCCAAGCACAAGCAGCAAACAATTTAGGTTCAAAATTACTCGTTGGATACTGGCATAACTTTGATAACGGTACTGGCATTATTAAATTAAAAGACGTTTCACCAAAATGGGATGTAATCAATGTATCTTTTGGTGAAACTGGTGGTGATCGTTCCACTGTTGAATTTTCTCCTGTGTATGGTACAGATGCAGACTTCAAATCAGATATTTCTTATTTAAAAAGTAAAGGAAAGAAAGTAGTTCTTTCAATAGGTGGACAAAATGGAGTCGTTTTACTTCCTGACAATGCCGCTAAGCAACGTTTTATTAATTCCATACAATCTCTAATCGATAAATACGGTTTTGATGGAATAGATATTGACCTTGAATCAGGTATTTATTTAAACGGAAATGACACTAATTTCAAAAACCCAACTACTCCCCAAATCGTAAATCTTATATCAGCTATTCGAACAATCTCAGATCATTATGGTCCAGATTTTCTATTAAGCATGGCTCCTGAAACAGCTTATGTTCAAGGCGGTTATAGCGCATACGGAAGTATCTGGGGTGCATATTTACCGATTATTTACGGAGTGAAAGATAAACTAACATACATTCACGTTCAACACTACAATGCTGGTAGCGGGATTGGAATGGACGGTAATAACTACAATCAAGGTACTGCAGACTACGAAGTCGCTATGGCAGATATGCTCTTACATGGTTTTCCTGTAGGTGGTAATCCAAATAACATTTTCCCAGCTCTTCGTTCAGATCAAGTCATGATTGGGCTTCCAGCAGCACCGGCGGCAGCTCCAAGTGGTGGATACATTTCGCCAACTGAAATGAAAAAAGCTTTAAATTATATCATTAAAGGCGTTCCGTTCGGAGGAAAGTATAAACTTTCTAACCAGAGTGGCTATCCTGCATTCCGCGGCCTAATGTCTTGGTCTATTAATTGGGATGCAAAAAACAACTTTGAATTCTCTAGTAACTATAGAACATATTTTGATGGTCTTTCCTTGCAAAAATAATAAACAACAACAATAGGTTATAGGGCCTATTGTTGTTGTTTTTTATTTATGTAAATTACTTTTTCACTTCTACATGATGAAAAGATTCTTTTTCATCTCTTACATAACTATTCACAAGACTTAAAAGTAATTTACCACCAATTAACATCGCTTGTTCATCAAAATCAAATTGAGGATGATGGTGTGGATATGTCGCTCCTATTTCTTCATTCCCCGCACCTGTGAAGAAAAATGCTCCAGGAACATGTTCTAAGTAGTATGCAAAATCTTCTCCCCCCATAATAGGTGGTACTTCCATGACCCGTTCTCTGCCAAGATCACGTTCCGCAACCGTCATAAAATGACGTGTTTCATCTACATGATTTATTAATATTGGATAGCCTCGTTTATATTGAATATTAACTTCAGCATGAAGAGACTGACAAATCCCTTCAACAACTCGTTTAAATTCCTTCTCCATATATTCTCTCACTTCAGGATCTAGCGTTCGAATGGTCCCTGTAAATGTAGCAGTATCTGCAATAATATTATCTGCTTGACCAGCATAAAATGTGCCTACTGTTAATACTGCAGATTGAAGCGGATCTACTTTTCTACTAACTAAAAGTTGTAATTGATTAATAACTTGCGTTGCGACGATAATAGTATCTACAGTATGATGCGGCATACCTCCATGACCACCTCGCCCTTGAACCTTCACTTCAAAAGAATCAGCTGCTGCCATCATTGCTCCAGCTCTTGCACCAACAATTCCTAATGGCATTTGAGAAGATAAATGTGTACCAAATACAACATCTACTCCCTCTAAACAACCATCCTCAATCATGGCAATTGCCCCACCAGGTTCTTTCTCTTCTGCATGTTGATGTATAAGAACTATTTTTCCAGAAAGCTGATCTCTATGGTCACTTAATATTTTTGCAACTCCTAAAAGTGTTGCTGTATGTCCATCATGCCCACAAGCGTGCATTACACCAGGAATCTTTGATTTATATGAAACTTGCTTTTCATCTTGGATAGGTAGTGCATCGAAATCAGCACGTAGCGCTATCGTCTTCCCAGGTCTTCCACCTTCAATTACGCCGATTACTCCTCTGCCCCCGATATTTGTTTTCACATCAATATGAAAACTTTTTAAGGTTTCAGCTATTTTTCTCGGCGTTTCTATTTCTTGAAACGATAGCTCTGGATATTGATGAAAATCTCTTCGCCATGAAACTATTTGGTTATATAAACTTTCCAATTCTTTATGCCATGTTTCTATCATAGAAATTCCCCTTTCTTTATTTAACACTTTAAACAAAATTTACATAATATTCAGTGTTTAATCAATAAAAAAAGAGAACTTTCTCTAAAAGTCCTCCTACTATTCTATTCACTATTTTGCTTCAACACAAAAACTGAAAGTTCAGGTACACTCCAAAATCTAACAGGCATCCTAGTAGTCCCAATGCCACGATTTACATATAAATATAACGGCTTACTCTTCCCCTCTACTTCATACATACCTTCAACATAGCTCTCAGCTAGTTTGGTAGTAATTAACGGACCTACAAAAGGAATTTGGACTTGTCCTCCGTGACTATGTCCTGACAGTTGAAGATCAACCGGGTAACGATTTATTTTGGTTACAACATCCGGCTCATGTACTAATAACATGTTGAAATCATTTTGTTTCAAGTTTTTTAAAGTTGAATCTATTTGCGGCTTCCCTAATAGAAAATCATCCAAACCTGATATTGTAATATATTTGCCGTTTTCCACTTTAATTTTCTGCACTTCATTTACTAATACAGAAAAACCAGCTTCCTCCATATATTCTTTGTAAAATAAACTACCGCCCCCACCCCTATCATGATTCCCAAACACAGCATATTTCCCTAAGGGAGCGTAAATTTTCTGCAAAATAGCCTTCGCTTCTTCTTTTTCCGCACTATAAGACCCAAATTTATCTATTAAATCCCCGGTAAAAACTACTATATCTGGATGTAATTCATTCATCTTCTCCACTAAATGTTCAAGTTGCTTCAGTGTAAACTGTGGTCCTAAATGTACATCTGAAAACTGTAATATTTTTTTATTATTAAATTCTTTAGGAATTGCAGAATCTTCTATTTCATTCCATGTAACTGTTACTAGTTTTCGTTCTATTTCTGTCGCATAATAATACAAACTTACTGGTATCATTAATATACTTATAAAACTAATAATAAATATCTTTATGATTGATTTTTTTCGTTCTTTTTTTACATGATTCGTATTCATGTTTTCACCTCTAGAAACACTTTAAATCCTTATTGTTACATTAATGTGACAACATGAATAATGTTCTTAATATGTAATTCCCTCCCTATTCACTTTGACAATTTTATACAGAAGTCATAACATATTTTTATAATACATAGATTTTTGAAATTTTCTCTATTCATTCCATCATTTTATTACGGAGGGGTTATTCATGTCTGTATTTACACCAGAAGAAATTACGGAACTTGCTGCGAATTCAGGAAGGAAAAAAGCTCATTTATCATTGCTCCCTATGCTAATTCTTGGTTTTTTTGGTGGTGCTTTTATCGCATTAGGATATTTACTCGATATTCATGTTATTGGGACAATGCCAAAATATTGGGGATCATTTTCTAGTTTTCTAGGCGCTGCTGTATTCCCTATTGGTCTTATTCTCGTTATTCTTGCAGGCGGTGAACTAGTAACTGGTAACATGATGACAGTTTCTATGGCCTGGCTTCAAAAGAAAATTACTTTATTTTATTTCATACGAAATTTAGTTATTGTTACATTTAGCAATTTCATAGGGGCTGTATTTGTAGCCTACTTTTTCGGTCATATCGTTGGCTTAACTGAAGGAGCTTTTTTAGCGAAAACTATTTCTATCGCTCAAGCGAAACTACAAGATACACCATTGCAAGCATTTATTTCTGCAATCGGATGTAACTGGCTCGTTTGTTTAGCTGTTTGGCTCAGTATGGGAAGTAAAGAATTTATCGGAAAGATTATCGGCATTTGGTTCCCGGTTATGACTTTTGTTGCGATTGGATTTCAACACGTTGTAGCCAATATGTTCGTCATCCCAGCCGCGATTTTTGCCGGTCATTTCACTTGGGCTGAATATTTTCCAAACTTTATTTTTGTTTTCTTTGGAAATTTAGTAGAAGGTATGTTATTTGTAGCACTACCTTACTCCATATCTTATAATAAGGAACTACCTTCTTATCAAGAGAAGACTGAAATGAAGAACAAATCTCTGTCCGCTTAAATGGAATGTCAATAAAGTGCCCTAAAAAAATATTACAAATTTCATTTTTTTTGCGAATATATGTACGTACACTTGTTCTCGAATGTTTTATACGTTATAATAACAACTTAAATAGCATTATTTACATATGAGGTGAAAAACATGAACAAAACAGAATTAATTAAAAACGTAGCACAAAATGCTGAGATTTCTCAAAAAGAAGCTACTGTAGTTGTACAAACTGTAGTAGAATCAATCACTAACACTTTAGCTGCTGGTGAAAAAGTACAACTTATCGGATTCGGTACATTCGAAGTTCGCGAAAGAGCTGCTCGTACAGGCCGTAACCCACAAACTGGTGAAGAAATGCAAATCGCAGCTTCTAAAGTACCTGCTTTCAAAGCTGGTAAAGAACTAAAAGAAGCTGTAAAATAATGAAAAATATCCTTCTCATTTATGAGAAGGATATTTTTTTCATAACATAATTAATAAATATCTGACCATTATGCTGTTTCTTTTGTTCTTTTATGCAAATAAAACCTTTACTTTCAAAAAAAGGTTTTGCGGTAATGCTCGCCTCTGTATATATCTCCCTATGCCCCAATTTCACTGCTTCTTTTTCTAACTTCTGTAGTATGTATGAAGCGACTCTTTTCCCTTGATGATCTTTATGTGTAAATAAACGATCTACGTAATGCTCATCGTTGTAATCCCCAAATCCCAATATTACACCGTTATGATCCGCTACATAACTAATATTCTTCTCTAAAGACTTTAACCAGCTTTCTCTATCTAGTTGATCCGGTGCCCACACCTGTAGCTGTAAATCATTATAATCTTTTGCATTAACCGTATGAACTGTCTCATAGAACATTTGTAATACTTGATCTAAATCTTCTTTCTGAAATGTCCTAATTATAATATCTTTTAACATATATAAGTTTCTTTACCAAACTACCTCTTAACTTTTCTACTATATACAATTCCATATTTCTTCTTTATTATATCGTTTTAATTTCTATACGAACAAAAAAACAATACTTATTTAAAGTATTGTTTTTTTAATTCTATTCAATTACTTAATGCAGCTTTTTAAGATTTTAATTTAACTCTTTGTAATCGTAACGCATTTAATACAACGGATACAGAACTAAATGCCATCGCTGCTCCAGCAACCCAAGGGGCTAAGAAACCTAATGCCGCAATTGGAATTCCTAACGCGTTATAAGCTAATGCCCAGAATAAATTTTGTTTAATATTTCTTATCGTCATTTTACTCATAAAGATCGCATCAGCAATACTATTTAAGTCACCGCGGATTAACGTTATATCCGCTGCTTCCATCGCTACATCCGTTCCCGTTCCAATTGCCATACCAATGTTCGCTGTAGCAAGAGCAGGAGCATCATTTATCCCGTCTCCAACCATCGCTACTTTCTTACCATTTGCTTGCAGTTTTTTCACTTCTTCTGCTTTTCCTTCTGGCAATACTTCTGCAATTACGTAATCAATACCAACTTGCTTTGCAATTGCCTGAGCAGTTTGTGTATTATCTCCTGTAATCATCACAACGTCTAGACCCATTTTTTTCAGTCTTGCGATAGCTGCTTTTGAAGTATCTTTCACCGTATCCGCAACGGCAACTATACCAACATATTCTTTATCAATTGCAATAAGCATTGCTGTTTTTCCTTCTCGTTCTAGCGCTCCCATTGATTTAGAAACTTCTTCAATATCAATATTGAATTTCTTCATTAATCGACGTGTACCAATTAATAAGTGTTTTCCTTCTACAACTGATTCGATACCAAATCCCGGAATCGCTTCAAACGTTTCTGAACTTGGGATATCAATTTTCTTTTCTTTAATTCCTTCTACAATCGCTTCTGCAAGTGGATGTTCAGAATTTCTTTCTGCTGCCCCTACTAATCTAAGCAATTCATTTTCATTGAATCCATCTGCTACAATTACATCTGTTAACACCGGCTTCCCATTTGTCACTGTACCCGTTTTATCTAAAATAACCGTATCTAATCGGTGCGTTGCTTCTAAATGCTCTCCACCTTTAAATAAAATACCATACTCTGCTGATCTTCCTGATCCTGCCATAATAGATGTCGGCGTTGCAAGACCTAATGCACATGGACAAGCGATAACAAGTACTGCTATCATTTTCTCAAGTGCTCCGCCAAAATCACCAGGTGTAACAAATATCATCCATACTGCAAATGTGATAATCGCAATCACAACTACAACCGGTACGAAAATACCTGAAATTTGATCTGCTACCCTTTGAATAGGAGCTTTTGAACCTTGTGCCTCTTCTACTACTTTAATAATTTGAGCTAATGCAGTATCTCTTCCTACCTTAGTTGCTTTCACTTTTAAAAAGCCATTTTTATTTATTGTCGAACCTATTACTACGTCCCCAATTGACTTATCAACAGGAATACTTTCACCCGTTAACATTGATTCATCAATTGCTGACTTTCCTTCTACAATTTCACCATCTACTGGTATTTTTTCACCAGGCTTTACATAGACGATATCACCAGCTACTACTTCTTCAATCAAAATTTTTATTTCTGTTCCATCTCGCACAACTGTAGCTGTCTTCGCTTGTAAACCCATCAATTTTTTAATTGCTTCTGATGAGCGCCCTTTTGCTTTCGCTTCAAATAATTTACCTAAAATAATTAATGTAATAAGTACCGCACTTGTTTCAAAATATAAATCTGTCATATGTTCCGAAGAACCAATAGATTGAATACTTACATATACACTATAAAAATAAGCGGCCGACGTTCCAAGCGCCACGAGAACATCCATATTCGCACTTTTATTACGTAACGCTTTATAAGCCCCAACATAAAACTGTACACCAATGATAAATTGAACAGGAGTTGCAAGTGCTAGTTGCACCCAAGGATTCATTAACATATCTGGTAAATAAATAAACGACGTAAATGAGAAATGACTAACCATTGCCCAAAGTAACGGGAAAGATAAAATAAACGAAATAATAAACTTCTTCTTTTGTCTTTCAATTTCTTGTAATCGATGATCAGTTGATGCATCTTGATCATCTGGTTTCACTTCTAATTTATATCCTAGCTTCGTAATCGCGCTCTTCATTTCATTTACATTAACTTCATCAGGATTAAAGTCTACTGTAGCTGATTCTAAAGCAAAATTTACTGTCGCTTTGTTCACACCATCTAACTTATTTAAACGCTTTTCAACTCTATTTGAACATGCTGCACATGTCATTCCTGAAACAGTAAATTCGGCTTTATCACTTACAATTCCATATCCTAACGATTCAACTTTTTCTTTAAACTGTTGCGGATTTGTTTTAGTTGAATCGTATATTATTTTTGTTTTTTCAAGCGCAAAATTTACATTTGCCTCATGGACACCTTCTACTTTTTTTAGACCTTTTTCAATTCTATTTGCACATGCCGCACATGTCATTCCTGATATTTGAAGATTGGCCTCTTTTTTTTCATTCATGTCTCTCACCTCTATATACCCTTATGAGGTATAATTATTAGCAAAATAAATCGTACTTCATTTAAAGTACGATTTATTTCCATATCTAAAAATAATTATTGCACATCGTATCCTTGATCTTCGATTACAGCAACGATATCTTTTAATGTTACGGCAGACGAGTTGATAGTAACTTCAACAGTTCCTTCTGCTAGTTGAACCTTCACTTGTTCAACACCGTTTAGCTCTTTCACACTGCTTTCGATAGCATTTACACAATGTCCACAAGACATACCTTCAACTTGTAATGTTAACTGTTCCATTTAAAATCCTCCTCTTGTTTATTCATTGTTTGTTAATCACAACCTCATCTTACCATACCCCCCTAAGGTAATCAATGGTTTTTTGTCATGATTTTTCAATTTTTTTCTGAAAGTTTATTTTACACACACTTTTTCACACCCCTACAAGGATAAAGAAAAAAACAAGCCAGTTAAATACTAGCTTGTTTTTACGCTTTTGAAAAACGTTCAAATACTGTCATTAATTCTTCAATTGCTTCGTCACCATTTCCATTTTTAATAGCTCCTGAAACACAATGACTCGTATGATTTTTGAGAACGCCCATTCCTACTTTTTTCATCGCTGCATTAATCGCTGAAATTTGCACTAAAATATCTACGCAATAACGATCATTTTCAATCATGTTTTGAATACCGCGGACCTGTCCTTCAATTCTCTTTAATCTATTTATAATCTGTTCTTTTTCTTTTTCTGATCTATATGTTACTGCTTCATGCTCTTTATGATCCATATTATCACCTTCTTAAAGTTTCTCTTCATCCAATAAAACAATTGTTTTTTATGAGTATACCAATTATAGCATTAAATATCTACGCATGATACCCCATAAGAGTATATTTACGCTTTATGATTATTCTTAACAACACATTAGCTTCTTAATCTCAATTTTCAGTATACCCTTTCCTTTTGTCAAAAAAATCATTATATCTCTCATCAAAATTCAATAAAATGAAACAAGAATAAGCGGGGATTACCCGCCCCCGCTTATCCTTCGTCTATAATATTAAAAACTTAATTTTCAGCTATTTAATCTAGAAATTTTTTCTTTCCATATATAATTATTGCTGATCACATACTTTTGTATCATTCACTACTGAAGTTCCTTCAACGGTTACCGTATGAAAACAGTCATTTACACGAACTGTCACAACATTATCTTGCCGATCAATAACGTGATATTCATTAAAATTTTTATTTAGAGCACTGCGAATTTGTTCTCCCTCATAAATTGGAATGCCATGTGATAAAACCCAAATAAGCCCAGCGATAGCAAGAATAGTTTTCATACGATCTACCTCCTTGAGAATATAGTGAACTTTTAATCCGTTCTTTTAGCTCCACTAATCATAAATGGAATGAACTAAGCCTTTTTGGAAATAAGTTCATTTCGTCTATTTTATGTTTATGCTAATTGTGAACGAATTGTGACAACTTTTTGTCTCTTTAGACGAAAAGTTGAAACAAAACTTTCAAAAAGGACAATTCTACTTGAACAAACGAAAGGCTATGGAGAATTTCTCCATAGCCTTTCGTTTGCATTTTATTAGACAATCATTCCAAATTATACGTGACTAATAAATCTTAACCCTTTACTTAAAGAAGTCGGCACAACAGATGCGTGATTCTCCCCTTCAGCTTCATAAAACGTAAATCTAAACTGATCGTGTTTTACTTGGAAAAGGCGATCTGATAATTCGTTTGCCCCTACAACCATATGCTCTCGTTCTAGTGATCCAACTGTAAGGAACACTCCCGTTTCAAACTTGGCACTGTTTAATTCATTTATAAGATTCTCTTCTTTTTCAAGAACAGATTGGTTATTCCACCAAATAGATGGACTACTAATAAAATAATTTTGAAAAGCATTTGCGTTTGTGAATAGTATATGTAAAGCAAATAAACCACCTAGTGAATGCCCAAATAACGTTTGTTTTCTTTTATCAATCTCGTAATTCTTTTCAATCTGCGGCTTTAATTCTTCTTCGATAAAAGTAAAGAAATTATGTGCTCCTCCTGTTTTTGGCCACGGTTTACCGTCTGGTTTTAAAGGCGCATCTTTTGAAATTACGCTAGGCGTAAAATCATAGCATCTTTCTTCACCTGAAAATGCCCCTTCAATCGGATAACCAATACCTACTATAATGGCTGGTGAAACACCTGTTTTCTCTGCTCTAACTGATTGTATTTTAACCGCTTCATGGAATGTTTGAAAAAAGGCATTGCCATCTAATACGTATATAACAGGATAGCCCGACTCTGGTGCTGGCTGCCTCGGTTTTGAAATATGAATTTGATATTCCTTACCTTCTATTTTCGAATACATTTTCCACTGTTCCGTATTAGATGTTATAATCTGCTGTTTTTCAATCGTAGTATTCATCTTATATCCCCCCTTTTTAACTCGTTACATATATTTCAACTTTCTCTTCTTTAAGTCCAACGCTATCGTACCCAAAACAAACAGGAGACCCATTATACGGATCAATCATGACACGCGCATCAATATGAAATACTTCTTTTAACACTTCATTTGTAATGATTTCTTCTGGGATACCAGTTGTAACGATTTCCCCTTCCTTCATTGCAATAATCTCATCTGAAAACCTTGCTGCATGGTTAATATCGTGTAGTACCATTACGACCGTACAATTATGTTCTTTATTTAATCTCTCCACAATTTGTAATACATCTAATTGATGAGACATATCAAGGTATGTTGTTGGCTCGTCTAATAGCAACACTTCTGTTTCTTGTGCTAATGCCATCGCTAGCCATACCTTTTGTCTTTGGCCTCCTGATAAATTTGCAATTTGTCTCGTTCGAAATTCAGAAGTTTTCGTTATATTTAATGCCCAATCAATCATTTCTTTATCTTTTGTCGTTAACTTATTCACGTTATTTCGATGTGGATAGCGTCCATAAGAAATTAATTCTTCCACTTTAAGTTCACCTGGCGCAATTGGAGTTTGCGGGAGTAAAGCTAACTGCTTCGCAATTTCTTTCGTTGGAATTGTATGTAAATCTTGTCCTTGCAAATATACTTTTCCGCTTTTTTGTTTTAAAATTCTTCCCATTGTTTTTAACAATGTCGATTTACCGCAACCGTTTGGACCTATAATTGTCGTTACTTTTCCTTCTTGTATTTCCACATTTAAATCGCGAAACACTGTAAGCTTTTCATAACTTGTTTCTAAATTTTTTGCACTTAAAATACTCAATTTTATTCCTCCTCTTACGCTTTCGCCTTATAAAGTAAATATAAGAAATACGGTACACCGACAATAGAAATAACGATTCCAACTGGTAGCTCTACAGGTGTGAAAACTGTTTTCGCAATAAAGTCTGAAGCAATTACAAGAAACATTCCGATTACGCCGCACGTAGGAATGATATGCTTATGCTGAATACCGACAAGCCTTTTCGCTATATGCGGTGCCATTAAACCAATAAAACCGATACTCCCTGAAACAGCAACACATGCACTCACAAGTCCGATACTACTTAATAGTAAAATTGATTTCTCTCGTTCTACTGAAACACCTAAACTTGTAATACTCGTTTCTTCCAATTGAAATAAATCTAATAAATAAGCTTTCTTTTGTATCAGTGGAATTAAGATAATAAGCCACGGTAACATAGCTACAATATACTTCCAGTTCGCACTATATATGCTTCCAGACACCCACACTGCAGCCATCTCGAAATCAGTTGACTTCATTTTGAGTGATAAGTACATAGAAAAGGCTCCAAATCCTGTCCCAATTGCAATGCCTGTTAATAAAAGTCGCTGCGAATCCAACTTACCGTTTTTCCAAGAAAACAGATAAATGATGATAGCTGCACCTAATCCGCCTACTAAACCAAACATTGGCATCATCATAATAGAAACCCAGTCTGTGCTTTTTAATTGCCCTTGAAAGAAAAACATAAAAATGACGATCGCTGTTCCTGCTCCGGCATTTACTCCTAAAATACCTGGGTCTGCCAATCCATTTCTCGTAATCCCTTGAATAACGGCACCTGCAACACCAAGGCCTAATCCTACTAATCCAGCAATTACAATACGCGGAAGACGAAACTCAAAAATAACTAAATCATGTTCTGGTACTGGTTCAATTCTAAAAAGTGTTTTAAATACATCTGTAATCGTAATATCAAACGTACCATTCGTTAAACTAATGTAAATGGCACATAGTATTAAAAATACAATAATCCCCATCGTCATCCCGAAACGTTGACTTGAACTTTTAAGCATGTCTCTCTCCTCCTCTTGTACGAATTAAATAAAGGAAGAAAGGAATTCCAATTAAAGATGTTACGACTCCAATTGGCGTTTCAAATGGATAATTTACAAACCTACTTAAAACATCACATAAAGCTAAGAAAACGCCGCCAATAATGCCTGCACATGGCAAAATCCACTTATAATCTACCCCAATTATAAAGCGGGTAATGTGCGGAATAATTAAACCTACAAAACCAACTTTCCCCACTAAAGCAACTGCTGTTCCTGTTAAAAAGATAACTGATAAAATTGCCATCGCTTTAACTAGTTTTGTACGCTGTCCTAAATTAATAGAAACCTCTTCGCCTAATGAAAGAATGGTAATAGATTTTGATATTAACAACGCTAAAATTATTCCAATTATCCCAAACGGTATCGTGATTTTAATTATATTAGGATCTACTTGATCTAACTTTGCATTAAACCAAAAACTAACATTTTGAGAAATTTGAAAATACGAAGCCATGGCAGCCGATACACTGCTTAAAAATGTTCCAATAACTGTTCCTATAATCGCTAACCTAACTGGTGATAAGCCATTTTGAAGGAGCGAACCAAAACCAAACACGATACCAGCTCCTAGTGCAGAACCAATCATTGAACATACAACCATACCAATTGATGACATTCCCGGAAGAAAAATCATGCTAAGCGTAATAACAAAGGCAGCACCATCCGTCACACCCATAATAGAAGGGGATGCAAGATAGTTTCTTGTCATCCCCTGCATAAGTGCTCCTGATATGGCTAGAAATGCTCCGACTAAAAGAGCTGCAACTACCCTTGGTAAACGTGAAGTAATAATAATATTATGATTTACATCACTTGAATCAAAATGAAATAATGCGTTCCACACTGTTTCAGCATCAATACTTTTCGCCCCATACAAAATCGAAAGTATAACTGTAAATAAGATGAGTATGGGTGCTATACATAATATAGTTACTGGTACTGCATTTGTTTTCTGCATATCATTCAACGCACCTTACTTATTGTATTATTTAGATAAATTTTTCACTGCTTCTTTTAAGAATGCTGTTTTACTCCAAGCAGTACCACCTTGTGCCATTGGATCTACGACATTTACAAATACTTTCTTTTCCTTCGCAGCATTCATACTTTGCCAAATTGGATTGCTTTCAATTTCTTCTAACACTTTCGGGTTTTTATTTTCACTTGCCTCATATTGTAAGAAAATATAATCCGGGTTAAGTTCAGCAAGTTTTTCAAATGAAATTTTCTCTTGTGCTTTTACAGTTTTCAATTGTTCTGGAGCAGTTAGTCCAAGATCTTTATAAATTACAGGGTTGAAGTATACTCCTTCTGGATATAGGAATAATTCATTTGCTCTTAGTCTTATGACAAGTACTTTTTTATCTTTTAACTTATCTCCTAGTTTTGCTTTTGCTTTTTCAGCATCCGAATTGTAATCCTTAATAATTTTTTCTGCTTTATCTTTTTTACCAGTTAATTCTCCCATTAACTTTAAGTTATCTTCCCAATTTGTTGAAACGTGTGATACCGGGAATGTAGGAGCTACTTTTGTAAACTTTTCAGCTGTTTCTGCTGGGAATTTCGTACTCGATGTAATAACATCTGGTTTTAATTGTAGTAATGTTTCGAAATTTGGTTGCATTTTCTCACCAACAGATTTAGCACCTTCTAACTCTTTTTCAAGATATTTTGGTAATTTACCACCTACAGTAATGGCACCAACTGGTTTAATTCCAAGTACTGCCGCATCTTCCATTGACTCTAAACTAGCTGTCGCAATTTTATCTACTTTTGCTGGCACTGTATACTCTTTACCTAAATATGTAATTTTTCGTTTTTCATCTTTTTTCGTTTCCGTAGCTTTTGTCTGTTGTTTTTGCTCACCTGAAGTTTTATCCGCACTATTACATGCCGCTAAACCTACACTTAAAACTGTAACCATCCCTAAAGTAAATAATTTCTTGTTCATCTTTATATGTCTCCTCTCGAATTTTCAAACTATATTCTCAATAAAATTCAACTATATGAATCTTGTCTTACATATATATTTCATTAGATTAATAATTCTATCCAGAACTCATTCTCGTTCACTTCCCCTAAGCTATAATTCTTTTATACCTCATCCATTGATAACGCTTTTCATTGATAATGATTATCGTTACTAAGTATATATTTAATATGCAATTATTTCAAGAATGATTTGAAAAATTTTAACAAACTGAATTAAAAAAAGAAGTATTCCCCTAATATTAGGGAGATACTTCTTTTTTTAGAAATTGATATGTAATTCAACTGGACAATGGTCTGATCCCATTACTTCACTATTAATTTTCGCTTCTGTTATTTGGTCTTTCATTCTTTCCGAAACAACAAAATAATCTAAACGCCATCCGATATTTTTCGCTCTCGCGCCCATACGATACGACCACCACGAGTATGCATCTTCTTGATCAGGATAAAGGTAACGATACGTATCAATAAATCCTTCTTCTAAAATACATGAAAATTTCTCTCGTTCCTCATCAGAGAATCCAGGGTTTTTACGATTACTTTTTGGATTTTTCAAATCGATTTCTTTATGAGCAACATTTAAGTCTCCACAAAAAATAACTGGTTTTTTCTCATCTAATCGTTTGATATAGGACCTGAAATCATCTTCCCATTTCATTCTGTAATCTAATCGTTCTAATCCACGTTTTGAATTTGGTGTATATAACGTTATCATATAAAAATCTTCGAATTCTAAAGTAATAAGTCGCCCTTCTTGATCATGCTCTTCAATGTCTAAACCATATGTAACTGAAAGCGGTTCTTTCTTCGAAAAAATAGCCGTTCCTGAATATCCTTTTTTCACAGCATAATTCCAGTATGTATAATATCCCTCTAGATTTAAATCAATTTGCCCTTCTTGTAATTTAATCTCTTGTAGACAAAATATATCAGCACTTGATTCCTCGAGATATTCCAAAAATCCACCTTTTGCGATAACTGCTCGCAAACCATTTACATTCCATGAAATTAACTTCACTTTTAGCCCTCCTCTTGATGTTTATTTCCAAATTTCATGCTATCACAAAATAGAAAAACAATCATATTTTCATCTTTGTAATCTTGCTCTTACATTTATGAATACATACATACGGACTTTATTCAGGTTATACTAATTTCAGAGGTGATGTTCTTTGCACAATGAAGGAGTTACATTAACAAATGAGTATTGGCAAGCAATTATTCATAATGATTCTTCCTATGATAGCAAATTCTTTTATGCTGTGAAATCAACTGGAATCTTTTGCAGACCATCATGCAAATCAAGAATACCGAATAGAAACAATGTACGAATTTTTCATCATGCAGAGCAAGCATTAAGTGAAAACTTTCGCCCGTGCAAACGTTGTAAGCCAAATGGGATCACTTTACCTAATGAAGAGTGGGTAGAACAAATTAAAGACTATATCGAAAAGCATTATGACGAATCCTTAACTCTCGACATGCTTGCGGAAATGTGTCACGGTAGCCCTTTTCATTTACAGCGTACTTTCAAAAGAATAATAGGGCTAACTCCTATAGAATATATACAACAATTCAGGGTTCTTAAAGCAACCGAATACCTTTTACACACAAATCAATCTATTAAAGAAATTAGTACTGCTGTCGGGATAGAAAACCCAGAGTATTTCGCAACTTTATTTAAAAAGAAAACCGGATTTACTCCTACTGAATATCGAAAAAAGAACGAAATGAAAGAGGGATACGATAATGAATTCCTACAAAAATAATTATATATATTGGACGCTACTTACACATAAAAATTGGCGATTTCATATTGCTGCAACTGAAAATGGACTATGTTTCATTGGATCACAAGACGAAAACTTTGAAGAATTAAATATATGGGCTAGAAAAAATATGCCCCAACATATATTGATTCATACTCCAGATTACTTGCAAATATATAAACAAGAAGTTATCGAGTATTTAGAAAACAAGCGAGAAACTTTTACATTTCCTATCGATGCTTATGGAACTAATTTTCAATTATCTGTTTGGAATGCGGTACGTGAAATTCCTTATGGAAAGACCTATTCTTATACAGAAATTGCTGAAAGAATTCAAAAACCTAAAGCTGTGCGCGCCGTTGCTTCTGCTATTGCTGCTAACCCTCTTCTTATTACCATTCCTTGTCACCGCGTTATTGGGAAGAATGGGAAACTAACCGGATTTAGGGGCGGATTAGAAATGAAGAAAAAATTGCTTACATTAGAAAAGTTGCAGGTGGAATTCATATGACAGCAGAATATAATAGCGCATTATCTATAGCAGTTCCAAAAGAATTTTGTTTCCAAGAAAATTTACGTTATCTATCACGTTCTAATAATGAATGTATGTTCCATATTGAAGATAACAAAATTTATAAAGTTATCCCTGTTCAAGATGTAAATCCTTTAGTTGAAATTAGTGTGAATACAGATGGAAATATTCAAATACGTTGTTTAGAAGAATCATATACATCTGAAAAATCGATACGTGAAGCTGTAGCTAACTATGTAAAAGAATGGTTTGATTTAACTACTGATTTAACCCCCTTTTATACATTAGCTAAACATGATTTACTCCTTCAAGGACCAATTGAACAATATTATGGCCTTCGTACTTTAGGTATTCCAGACTTATTTGAGGCACTTTCCTGGGGAATTATCGGTCAACAAATTAACCTAACATATGCTTATACGCTAAAAAGAAGATTAGTTGAGCAATTTGGAAGTTATGTAGAATGGGACGGTAGAAAACATTGGATATTCCCATCACCTGAAACAATTGCAAATCTACATGTAGAAGATCTTCAACAACTAAAACTGACGACTAGAAAATGTGAATATTTAATCGGTATTGCGAAGCTTATTACAGAGAGAAAACTATCAAAAGAGGATTTACTGCAAACACAAGATGTAAAAGTTGCTGAGAAACAATTAACTGCTATCCATGGTATAGGCCCATGGACTGCCAACTACGTTTTAATGCGTTGTTTAAGATTTCCTTCAGCTTTTCCAATTGATGATGTTGGTCTGCATAATGCAATTAAATTTATAACAGGTTCCGAAAATAAACCGACTAAAAATGAAATAAAAGATTTCGCGGCAAACTGGGCTAATTGGGAGTCTTATGCGACTTTTTATTTGTGGCGAGTACTATATTAAAAGAACCCAAGTAGCACATTCGTACTACTTGGTTCTTTTTTAAGCTTGCTCCTCAAAACGTCTTGCAATTTCCACAATAACTTGAACGGCTTTTTCCATAGTATCTACCGAAACATACTCAAATTTACCGTGATAATTTTCACCACCAGTGAAAATATTCGGCGTCGGTAATCCCATATATGATAATTGTGATCCATCTGTGCCTCCGCGAATCGGATGAATATTCGGTTCAATGTCTAAACTTTTCATTGCTTCATATGCAATATCAACAATTTCTCTTACCGGTTCAATTTTTTCAAGCATGTTATAGTATTGATCATTCATTTCTAAAACGACTGCATCTTCGCCATACTTTTCTTGCATAGTCTTCACAATATTTTCAACGTTATTTTTACGCGCCTCAAAATTTTCACGATCAAAGTCTCGAATAATATAATACGCTTTACTTTGCTCAACATCACCACTTAAAGAAAGTAAATGATAGAATCCTTCATAGCCTTCTGTATATTCTGGCGCCTCTTCTACTGGTAAATACCCGTTAAACTCCATAGCCAGTTTAGTAGCATTGCGCATTTTATTTTTCGCTGTTCCAGGATGTGTATTCGTTCCGTTAAACGTTAACTTAGCACCTGCAGCATTAAAACTTTCATACTCTAAACCACCTAATGGGCCTCCATCCATCGTATAAGCAAATGATGCACCAAACGCCTCTACATCAAAATGCGCTGGCCCACGACCAATTTCTTCATCCGGTGTAAATGCTACTCTTATTTTCCCGTGCTTAATTTGCGGATTATGTATTAAATGGTTCATTGCAACCATAATTTCTGTAAGACCAGCTTTATCATCTGCTCCAAGAAGTGTCGTACCATCAGTTGTAATAATTGTATGGCCTTTATAAGATGGTAACTCTGGAAATTGTTCTGGTGTTAACACAACATTTAGCTCTTCATTTAACGTAATTGCGTTTCCGTCAAAGTTTTCATGAATTTGTGGTTTTACATTTTCCCCTGTAAAATCTGTTGCTGTATCTAAATGTGCTAAAAAGCCGATTACAGGAACATCCTTATCGGTATTAGCCGGAAGTGTTGCCATTACATACCCGTTATCGTCCATCGTTACTTCTGTTAACCCAATTTCTTTTAGCTCTTCCACTAATAACTTACCAAACTCAATTTGTCCTGGTGTTGTTGGTACTGTATGGCTTTCTTCATTTGATTGCGTATCAATTTTTACATATCTCGTAAATCTTTCAATAAGTTCTTGTTTCAAGTTCATTCACTCCCTTTTATGTTTCTCCCTCCATTATAATCCTTAAAACGAAATATTTTAACTTTTTTGACTGTGAAGATGTATATTTAATTTACATTGTTAACATTTTTAAACGAATGATAAAAAGACATAATATTTGTACATTAAAACCGTAACAGGTAACATACATAATTATAAAATATGGGAGGTTTTAAAGATGAGGCTAACTCTCTTTCGCTATTTTCTTTTTTTCTTAGGATTAATTTTCTTTGGCCTTGGAAATGCTCTTGCAGTCAAAGTAAAATTTCTCGGTTTACATCCTTGGGAAGTTTTAAATATGGCTCTCTACCAAAAGTTTGGATGGACGATTGGTACGTGGAGTGTCATATGTGGGTTATGTCTCGTTCTCATTTCTTTACTAGTAGATCGAAAATATATAAATGTGGGAACATTTTTAAATGCACTACTTATCGGTCCGATTATGGACTTTTTCTTACAATCAAATATTCTTCCAAACGCTAGTGATTATTTATGGTTAAACTTACTCATTTTATTTTCTGGTATCGCCATTACGGGTATTGGGGGAGGTATGTATGTTGCTGCTGGAATTGGCGCTGGACCTCGTGATGGATTCATGCTTACTATTTCCGACAAAACAGGACTATCTATTAGCCGTGCTAGAATCATAGTAGAATGTATTGTACTAGTTATTGGATTTATGCTCGGTGGCCCTGTTTTTATCGTAACTTTTCTATACACTTTTATTCAAAGTCCAATCTTTCAGCAATCATTTAAGGTATTTCAAACACTTTTACATACTTTACAAAACAAAGATAAAGTTAGTAAACATATTTAAATTACAACTTAATACAAATCAAACACCCTATTTACGATTCTCACCGCAAATAAGGTGTTTTTTTATCTCATAATTTTAGAATATATACTACTCATTCACAATAAAAGTATATACATCGTCATAAATACAGCCATTTACCCTTATAACGTACTTCCCGGGTTTACTAAAACTAATTGTGTATTTATTTAGCTGAATTGCTTCTTTATCTCCAGAAAGAACATCAATGCTTCTGCCACTTAATACATATAATTCATTTAGATTCATTGATACATCAATTACATTGAAATTCTCCTCTTTCACTTGCTGTGCTTCCGCAACGCTTACACTTGGTTCTAAAAACAGTAGTCCACTTAATCCAATCGTCCCCGCTAAAGCAACTCCCGCAAACTTTTTAATCTGTTTCATTACAATGACCTCCTTATAGATTTTGCGTAAAGGTGATGTCCCCCTTACACCACAAAGCCTATATGTAATGAAATGAAAAGTAAATGGGGACTGTAAGACAAAATTCTACATCTTTTTCTCCTATTGAATATAAATCCAACGTTTGGAATTTTGACACATTTAAAATTGTTTCCCTAAACCAATTTCTCCATAATTTATTCAAAGACTGAATAATTACTTATTTATTTAACATTCTAACAATAGTTGATAAAGATGCTTTCTATTCCAAAAAAGACTTTGCTATAAAAGTAACTTTTACAACAAAATCCATGCAACTAATTTTATTCAGCTTTCCATAATCTCTCTACATTCATTAATTGTTCTTCTTTAAATTCCATCTTATATATATCCGGTTTTGACGTATTCATTAAAAATTCAAAACCATATTGTTTATCAAAATAGTTCATCATTAATGTCATGACAAGCCCATGTGTACCAATTACAATTTTGCATCCTCGAAAATCCATTAAGATTTCTTTTAATACTTTCACTACTCTTCTCTGGCAATCTGCATATGACTCTCCTTCCGTTCGTGCAAAGTCCGGATTAGAGAACATCTTCTGTACAAGTGGATACACCTCTTTGTCTGATATAACCTGATCCTCACTTGAAAACATACACTCTTTAAGATTTTCATATACTACTATTTCTTTTTCATGGAAATTAGCTGACTCCTCTATCGTTAGCATAGCCCGATTATAAGGACTGGAAATAAAAGTATCAATCCTCTCCGCTTTTAATATGTCAGTTACTCTACGGGCATCCATATGTCCCCTCTCAGTTAATCCACGCATTCTTTCATTTCCTTCTAGTTTTGGTGATTCACCATGTCTAACCATATAAATATATGTGCTCATAATTTCTCCTTAAAATTTTTTATAAAGTGAAACTTTAATCAGCCCTCACTAATCGGGCTGCCCGGCAAATAGCGAGATAAGTTAATAAATCACGTTCATTTATCCCATTTCAACACTTAGGGGTAATACTAAAATACTTTATAAACTGTGCTGATTTGTTCGTCTAATCCATTCTCCTACTAAACTCTCAAATAATTCAGGCTGCTCAATTTGCAAATTATGCCCTGCCATATCTAACACTGCTAATGTTGCCCTTGGATATTCTTCAATAATTTCTATAATATTTTGATAACCTACTGATATATCTTGTCTTCCAGTCAGTAAAAGAACGGGATTTTCATATTTTTCATGCTGAAAATCCATAGTAAGAGAGTAATTCTTTTGCAACCTTTCAATAAATTCATAATTAGCAACATCTAACCCAGGCTTAATTTCTTCTTTAAATCGCTTATATGTATATTCATTTGCTATTACAGCTAACTCACAAAACTCCTCTCTTTCTGTGGAAGTGAGCGTATTTAAAAATTCCTCATCTTGTACAATTACCTGTTTATCTGGAAGAATCCTTTTTTCTGGCTCCGCTACAACAACAGGACATACTAATAATAATCCGCTAACTCTCTCAAACATCTTTGCAAGTATACCTTTGGCTAAATAGCCTCCATATGATTCTCCTACCAATAAAAATTTTTCAGTAGAAATGATTTCCTCAATAAATGTGATAAGCACTTCTACTATACGATCTGAACTATTTATCCAATTTGGAGCATTCGATTTTCCCATTCCGGGTAAATCAATATATATTCGCTTATAACCTTCATATTTCTGAAATACTGATTCCATACATTTCATCATTAACCTATGGTCAGGGGCGCAGCCATGTATGATAATGACCGGTTTACCCTCTCCCACAATTTCATAGTATATTTCTGCATCTTTAATTCGATATATCATAAAAAAGCCTCCCTATTTAGTGGCAATACTATTCCACTCTGTAAGAATACACGTTCTTATTTTATATCCTTTCTCAATATTTCCGCAAATGTTAATTTTTAGATTAAAAATAAAAAGCTCATCAAAAAAAGATACTCCTCATTTTATATGCAATTTTGCATCTCCACTTACAAATCACTAAAAAAACTTTACAATTCAAAGGATGACTAAATATACAATTTCTATTTAAAGTCTTGATACAGTCTATACTATCAACTGCAATATTTTTTCAACCTTAAGAATACTTACACTCTTTAACACTTTCCTTATAAACATGATTTTTATAAGGAAATCTGATACAATTCTTAAATAATATTATTATGTATAGATATAACGAACATAGTGCATAATTAAAGAAGGTGATTTCATTGAAATTAAATAAAAATTTACAATTATGTATATTAATCGGAACATTAATATGCTATTCAATCTATTTTATGTTTTTCTATCTGTTCCCTACTCATTTTTCAAATTCAGATGTACGCTTCGCTTCACTTGTCGTTGAAGCCATTACATTTGTATCACTGATTTACTCTATATATTCTAAAAAAGTCAGTTCAAATCCGTTTTGGATATGTATTACAATAGCAATTGGTAGTTTTTTATTAGGGAAAATAGTATATACATATCAAGATAGCTTCTTCGAAATTCCAATACATCGTTTTACGGTTTCTGATGTATTTTACATGTTTTTTCTATTTTTCTGTCTTATCGCTTTCTGCTATAAAATCTTAAAGGAATGCAATAAATGGGAAAAAGCGTTCTTTATTTGTGATATATGCATAGTGCTTACTTCCATATTTACATTAGAATGGTATTTATTTAATCAACCAAATTTAAATATATTCGCTCTTTCACTAGGAGATGTTTTCCTTTCATTTTTATACCCAATTGCAGATTTATTATTTCTACTGCTAGCTGTTAGTCTCTTTTTCCGTCCAACAATTTTTAATTCCAAACGGAAAATTTATATCTTTATTTTTGTATTAATAAGTTCTGCAACTTTTAACTATATTTATTTTTACTTAAATAACCACTTATCAACTGAAACGATAATATTATTACGTCTTTTATATAGAATACCTATATTACTTATTGCAATAGCTGGCTCTATTTCAGAAGATCATAATAGCCATAAAAATTATTTCCTTGTAAACCCTATAATAGGAAAAAAAGCTTTAGTTGTATTTCCCTATCTTGCTGTTGCAATACTAATCGGGTTTACATTAAAAGAACAAACATCATCTTCAACTCTCATTACAGGAAATTGTATTACTTTTATTTTCGTACTCATTCGTCATTCTATCGTACGTATGCAAAACAATTCCTTAACAAAACGTTTGCAGGCATTTAATGCCCAACTAGAAGAAAAAGTTACTTTACGGACTTCTGATTTAGTTCATAAATCAGAGGCTCTTTCTCAAAAACAACAAAAATTCAAATCATTATATGAATATCATCCTGATCCTATTTTCACCATTGATTTAAATGGAATATTTTTAAATGTAAATAAGGCTGGGAGTGTACTACTTGGAGCACCAACAGATGAGTTACTCGGTGAAACTTGTTTTTCGATTATTTTAGATGAAGATAAGCATAAGCTAGCATTGGCGTTAGAGAAAGTGAAACAACAAGAATCGGCATCCTTACAACTTAGTTCTCAATATAAAGATGGCTTTACTTATTTTTTATACGTTACAATCATTCCTATTATAATAGACGGACAAATTTCAGGAAGCTATATTATGGTGAAAGATATTACTGCACTAAAAAAACAGCAAGAAGAAATAAAATATTTAGCATTCCATGACACTGTAACGAAAATTGGTAACCGTGCCTTTTTCCATAAGAAATTAAAGAGAGTTATAAAAAATGCTGAAATAACAGAAAGCGAGTTTGCATTATTATATTTAGATTTAGATCGCTTTAAAGCAATTAACGATACACTTGGACATTCATCAGGAGACTACATATTAGAAGAAGTAGCAAAGCGCTTCCAATCATGTCTTCCATCACATACTCATCTTTCAAGAATCGGTGGCGATGAATTTACAATCATAATTGAAAACTATACTGACGAAGATTACTTATTCCAATTATGTAACCAATTATTTAAATGCATGAAAAAGTCATTTATCATACATGAGCATAAATTAACTTTATCACTGAGTATCGGCATCGCTATTTATCCACATTCCGGAATCGATACCGCTACACTTCTGAAAAACGCTAATGTTGCAATGTATGATGCAAAAGCAAAAGAACTTAACTCTGTATCTATTTATGACGATGTAATCGCTAAAAAAATTGAAAGACGATTGCGATTAGAAAAAGATTTACCAAACGCACTACAAAATGAAGAATTGTTCCTTTTGTATCAACCTCAAGTTGATAGTGAATCTAATAAAATTATCGGTGCAGAAGCTTTAATTAGGTGGAATCATCCTGAATTAGGTATTATTTCTCCATACGAGTTTATTCCGATTGCAGAAGAAACACTACAAATTATTTCAATAGGAAAATGGACATTAGAGCAGGCTTGTAAGCAAATGAAACGTTGGCACGCACTCGGATATTCACATTTAAAAATAGGTGTAAATTTATCTGCTAAAGAATTTGAACAAGAGGATTTTGTAAAATCTATTTCTTCTACTTTAACAAATACTGGTTTACCAGCAAGCTCTCTTGATCTTGAATTAACAGAGCGAATTGCAATGATGGATGAGCGAGAAACATTGATAAAACTGCGTACACTAAAAAGTTTAGGGATTCACATTTCAATTGACGATTTTGGTACAGGTTATTCTTCGCTAGCCTACTTACCTTTATATCCAATTGATACGTTAAAAATCCCGAGAGAATTTATTACAATGTCTGAAACATGTGATGATGGAATGGAAATTATTAAAACAATCATCACATTAGCAAATACATTAGGAATGTCTGTCATTGCTGAAGGTGTAGAAACGAAAGAGCACGTAAATTTCCTTCAAAAAAATAAATGTCAGTTTATTCAAGGTTATTATTACAGTAAACCTATTCATATTCATGCATTTACTGAGCTATTAGAAAACGGCATTCACCCATAGTACATAGCCAATTGAAATAAATAATAATGAATTTGAACAAATATAGTAAAAAGGAAAGAAGATACCTTCTTTCCTTTTGTTTTCCTATTTACATTTCTATTACTTCACCACTTCATTTATTATATCTATTAAATGATGAATCCCCTCATCATTTGTTTTCTTATATCCATTCATGTTTTGAATATATTTATCCTTATTTGTATACAACTTATTTACTGCATGTATAAATGTATTCGTACTTACTTTGTCTTGGAGTATAACTTCCGCATATCCTTGCCGTGAAAAATATTCAGCATTTAAAACTTGATCTCCTCTACTGGAACTGTTAGTTAACGGGATAAGCAACATCGGTTTCTTCAAAAATAACAATTCAGAAATAGCAGTAGAACCCGCTCTTGAAACTACAACACTTGCCATATTTAGTATATGCGGCAACTCATCGCCTATATATTCAAATTGCATATACCCCTCCGTGCCAATAGATGGGTCTATCTTCCCTTTACCACATATATGAATAATATTAAAGTTTAATAGTATTGTATCTAAACATTCCCTTACCATATCATTTATCCACTTAGCACCTTGACTCCCACCCATAATTAATAATACTGGTTTATCTTGCTGAAATTCACAATATCTTCTTCCTCGTAATACATTACCCTTCTCAATTTCTTCCCTTACAATTGGTCCTACATAAACCTTCTTCTCCTTATTTACATTTTCTCCTGTCTGAGGAAATGTTGTGCATAGCTTTGTAGCAAAAGGTAATGCTATTTTGTTGGCAAGCCCTAATGTGCTATCTGGTTCACGTATAATTATAGGCACACGATTTAACCATGCTCCTATAGCTACAGGAACTGAAACAAATCCTCCTGCTGAAAAGATAACGTCAGGTTTTGTTTTCTTAATTAAATTATAACTTTGTAAACAACCGCGTATAATTTTAAAAGGATCTTTAAAATTCTCCCAATCCCAATATCTCCTAAGCTTGCCCGTTGAAACACTATTGTATTTAACATTTTGCACTAATGATTTTTCAATTCCATTTTTGGATCCAATATACTCGACTCTCCATCCTTTCTCTATAAATTTAGGAATTAATACAATATTAATCATAACGTGTCCGGCTGTACCGCCCCCAGTAAAAAGAATCGTTTTGCTCATAACTTATACCCACCTTTATTATTAAAAATCTAGCTTTCTCTTTACCTTTTAAATGTAAATAAACTTATTATTTTTTATATAAATCCTTAACTCCACCTCTATATCTTGTAAAAGATCGTTAATGAGTTCATAAAAATCATTTCCATACTCACTACACTCGTATTGAGCAAAGATTTGAATCACATACCTAGTTTCCGTCTCTAATGCTGACTTTATTCGATTAACCCTTTTTTCTTCTACATACGCTTGATATTTATGTATTGCCTCATAAATAAGCAATACATGCGCTTTTTCATCTCTCCAGTCCTGCGTATCAACAATTGAAAGATATAGCGTATTTTGATTATCTATTACTTCATAACCATTCATATATTTCTTACATCCTTTTTTGTTTTTCATTGCATGTAGATGTCACTACATTTCGCATACTCAAGTACATCTTTTAATGATTGATGAAATTCAATTTCTGGGATCCAACCTAACTTTTTTATTTCCTCTATTGCTAAACTCTCATTTGAGTCGCTCCCTTTTTTCTCTGTTTCCTCTATAAAAAAATTTAGCTGTGTTAATTCTTTATATTGTTCTAGTACATCTAATAAAGACCGTTTTACTCCTGATCCGATATTATATTGTTTTCCATTTATTCCATCTCGTAATAACACATGATACGCTTTGACCGCATCACGTACATCTACAAAATCTCTACTATCTTTCAAACTGTTTACTTTGATAATAGCTTTACTTGTACCTGATTCTATCTCTATCATTTTCTTTGCAAGAATCGAACAAATACCATTCGATACTCCTGGACCAATTAAATTTGAGGGCTTTGCAATGATAATATTTGAATCCATTAATCCTCCCCAAGCCTCTGCAATAATGACTTGTATCGTTTTACTTAAACTATATGGATTTGAAATTTTTATTTCGTTCATACTATTTGCTTGCAAAGCAGATCCTATAACTAATGTTCTACAATGCGAGGCTTCTTGCTTAATTGCTTCTAATAAATATAACGTTCCTATTACATTAATCTCTATATATTCAAGGGCAGCTGTCCAAGATTCTATGACCGAATTCCTTCCTGCTAAATGCAATACGTAGTCTGGCTTTATTTGTTTCATCACCTTCATTACTTCGCTCTTATTAGTTAAATTACAAGTAATACCATTTCTAATTTTTTCTCTATGTGCACGATTTTGAAACATAGGAATTACATGAAAGCCCTGCTCTAAAAAATAGTGGCAAGCATGGCGTCCTGTGAACCCATTTGCACCAGTTATCAAAAGGCTCGCATTTTTTTTCATCGCAAAAATCCTCCTTTTAATAGCATTTGTTTCACCTCATGTTTTTCAAGTAAGTCTTGTTGAGAACTAAAACTCTTTACATCCACTAGAGGATAGCTAGAATAATATTCTTGAAGTCCTTCTATAGGAATAGTCGGTAGTACCACAAAATAATTTTGATCAAAACTTATACTTGTTTTACTCTCTACCTCAGATAGAAGCATTTCACTTAATTTTTCACCCGGTCTTATCCCTACCTCTTTTACCTTAATGTTTTCTTTTCCCGAATCTTCAATTAATAATTCTGCTAAATCTGTTATTTTACATGCCGGCATTTTCATAACAAAGATTTCCCCGCCTCTACCTTGAGATACGGCTTTAAATAACAACCCAACAGCATCTTCAACTGTTAAGAAAAATCTAGTCATATTGGCATCGGTAATCCCTACTTGTGAAGATTTTTTAATTTGTTGTTTAAAAAGTGGTACTACACTTCCACTCGTTCCTAAAACATTTCCACCACGAATACAAATGAATTTTGTTTTCTTCGTTTGTATATTCGCATGAACCATTAATTTTTCACCAATGGCTTTTGTCATCCCATACGTATTTGATGGATCAGCTGCTTTATCCGTTGAAACATATATAACTTTTTCAACTTGCATCTGTATAGAGGCTTCAATTACATTTTGCGTACCATGTATATTGGTTTTTATAGCTTCATAAGGATAATACTCACATACTGGAACATGTTTTAAAGCTGCAAGATGGAACACATAATGTACATCTTGGCAAGCATAGACTAGTTGATCTTTATCACGAATATCTCCAATAATAAATTTTAACCTATCATCATTTATAAACTGTTGCTGCATTTCAAACTGAACCGTTTCATTTCTTGAAAAAACTCTAATTTCTTTCGGTGATTTTTCTAATAGTTGTTTTATAAGTTCATGCCCCCACGAACCTGTCCCACCAGTAATTAAAATTATTTTATTTAGCATTCTTTTTCCTCCTACGAAACATCTCAATTTAAATAATATTTATTGAATTATTTTCAATTGATTCAAATCATAATCGTCGTTTGTTACATTTAATTGACAAAATAAAAAAACAGAAACTATTAAACATAGTTTCTGTTTTTCATTTCATCTCACAACAGTAAGATTTTTTATACGGTTTTCATGATAAATAAATTCCTTGTAAAAAACACCGCTCATTTATTTCTTATACTCGTAATAAAATAAATAGAATGATTCATAGCCAATAATCATGTTTAAATTTATGAAAAAGGGAGGTAACGGAATGGATCTAAGCAATTCAAATCATACATATAACGGACCTTCCAAAGCACTGCCCCTCTCCCTATTCGACGTAAAAAATGAATTAAAACAAAAAAGCAAGCTTATTCCTTCTGACACCATGTATAAATTAACGAAAGAAGAACAACTCATCATCAACAAAATAAAAATACAAACAGAACAACTAAATAAAAATAATGTTACAAGAACACGCGCATACTACCAATTTTACATTCAATATCCAGAAATACATTGGGCACTGCTTGGACATATGGTATCACGTAACGGCGGTTGGAATATGACTGATTTAAAGGGCGATTTATATACGAGAATTTTATCAGAAAAAGATCAATTCATATTTTTTTCTTTTTTAGAAAGAGGGAATTGGCTTATTTTCCAAGATGTATATCCTCAATTTTTACTTTACGAACAAAGTGTAAAGAGATCACAAAAGTTATTTCACCTTCTTTCTCACCTAAATGTTTCTACATTTATGGAAACGATGTGGAACCATTTTTGGAAAACAGGTAACAAAAAAACTTTAGCGATTGCAACTATTATTAATGAACAAAACTACTTAGAAAAAAGAGTGATTCAAAATGGACAATTTAAAAAGACTGTACTAAATAGTATTGGATTTAAACTCTTTGATTTCTTTCAGTTTAATCATATCCTTTTCCCATTCTACGAAAATGATAAGAAACAAAAAGTATTACTATTTGGTGATACAATGAAACATTTCACTTCCTTACATGAACGGATATTAATTGGAAAAAGATTGTACTCATTATTATTTCGAGATACACATATTTTATCTCAAATAATAAGCTGGGCTCAACACCATCCGCATACAGGATCTAGGAAAGATTACTGGCCCCATTTATTTTCGAGTGTAAATGAATCTTTTTCCCGTGAGTTTTATAAGCGCCGAATAAAGAAATGCCAGTTACGAAATGATGCTTATCGCATATACAGCCCTGCACTCATCTATGCATGGCGAGATATGAAGCATGAAGAAGTTGACAATAATGATTGGTTTACTGATTGGCAAGTTGTAAATTACTTAGTTGATAAGGAGGAAAATATAAATGGACAAATTACAGAAGACTACTGCAAAACACTCGAAAAAATTGAACTCGCCATTCTCGCAAAGAAAAATGTCCTCTTCCGAGAAGAAGAATGAGTTTCTAGCATTAGTAGTTACAACCTTTCTCTCTTCTATTATTGGAACTTGCTTAGATGCCTTTTTTGTTAATAAACAAATATATTCCTTTCCGGCTAGGCCCTTCTCATCCACATTTTCGGTTAATATAGCTTTTACATTGTTCGTACTGCCGATTTTAACAGTTATCTTTATACACATTTCAAAAAAATTATCTAAGGTTTCTAGAATTTTATTTATTATTTCAATCGGTATTTGTGCTAGCCTTTTTGAGCAGATTGCTGAAAGGTTAGGTTTATTTGTACATAGTGCGAATTGGAACCATACATATTCTTTATTTGGTTATATGATTTTTCATTCTTTTATTTGGAACGTATATAATTGGATAAAAAAATAAAGAGACCATTATAGGTCCCTTCTTAAGCATACTCTTCCGTTATTGCTAATGGTGCCAATGTTTGAAGGCTTTTAGAGCGTAAACGATAGGCAACGACTTTCTTCTTATATTGCTTAATGACATCAACATGTTCCTCATAGCTATATAGAGAAAATCTAATCTCTTTATTCCCTTTCTTCGTATCAATGACTATTGGTATCCCTTCTCCGTGCGGTGGGAAATAATGTTTATCTAAAAACAAAGCCTCATTAAATTCATGAATAACTTGTAGTTTCATTTCTCCCTCTATATTTTTTCCATCTATCGATATAGAAGTATTTTCCGCCTCAAGCTTTTGATGCAATTCAAATTTACTAATAATTGATTCTACAACAGAAGTGGGCATGCTAGAAACTAATACTTTAATAGCTCCAAAAACAAATAATGTAACTATAAACCATGTTGTCATTGTTATCATCTCCATTACATTTAAAAAATAAATTTCGTTCCATACGGTATTAGTATACTAATGAGTATGCCAGTTACAATCACATATCCATATTATGAAATCTCATTTAGCGTGTCGGCAAACCGTTTAATTCCAATTTGAATTTGTTCTATATTCGCTCTACCAAACGTAAATCGTATATATTCATTTTTCGAACCTAAAACACTGCCCGGAACAAATGCGACACCATTCCGTATAGATTTACCTAATAAGTTATATTCATCAAACTTTCCTTTCACTTTACACCATACATGTATTCCACCCTCTGGCGCGAAACATTCAACTCGGTCTCCCAATGTTCCTTCAAGCTCTGCAATTAATTCATCTCTTCTTTGCTTCAATTGTCCACGAAGTATCGTAATGTGTGTATGGAAATCCTTTGATTCTAAAAACTGATTTGCTACCCACTGCGTAAATACACTATGGCCAAAATCAACTTGTTGCTTTGCATCTGCTAAACGCTCAATTACGCGCGTAGGACCAATTATCCAGCCAATACGTAATCCTGATGCAACAATTTTTGATAATGAACTTATATAAAGAACATTCCCATTTTGATCCATTGATTTTAATGTCGGATTCACTTCTCCATTAAATGAAGTTAAACTATACGGATCATCTTCTACAATTGGTATACCAAATTCAGAAGACAGTTCTAAAATCTTTTTACGTCTCGCTAATGAAAGCACAGTACCTGTTGGATTTTGATAATCTGGATTCAAAAATACTATACGAATGCGATGCTTTTTGTGCAAATCGATTAAGTCATCTGGATTCATTCCATGCTCATCAACAGGTAAATGAAATATGTTTAAACCGGCCGATTTAAACATTGGAAGCGAAAAACAATACGAAGGATCTTCAATCGCGATCGCATCGCCAGGTTTTAATAAACATTGAACGATAAGATTAAGCGCCTGTTGTGCTCCAGACGTAATAAGAATAGAGCTTGAATCTGCTTCAATTTGTTTATATTGCTGAACATGTGCTGAAATTGTTTTTCTCAACATCTCATTTCCAAGTGGATGGTCATAACCGAGGTTTTCCATAAATGTTTTCTCTGACAAAATTGTTCGAAATCTATCACTTGGAATTAATTCTGGTGACAGTTCACCACTTGCTAAATTAATTAAATCATCTTTTTGTGTTTCCGTTCGAATTTGTTGAACGAGTGGTACGTTAGGTAAGAATGATCCGTCCTCCACGTACCTACCCCAGTTCGGTATTCGTTTATGTGAGACACCCCATATGTCTGTATTGACCCGTGTTCCGCTTCCCTTTTGCCGTTCTACTACTCCAAGTGATTTTAATTCTTCATACGCAGCTACTATTGTACTCCGGTTCACCTGTAATTCCTTTGCTAACATACGCTCAGAAGGTAACTTACTATCAGAAGGAAATTCACCTGAAGAAATGCCTCTTTCAATATAATCAGCAATTTGTTTATATACAGGTGTCTTATCTGCACGATTTGGTTTCCATTCCATCTAGTTCCCTCCTTTCAAAACGAACTATCCTCATTTTTTACTAACAGTATTCACCGTAAAAATAGTATTAATTAGTCACATTTTCTTATCCGTAAATGGATATATCCAAAATAGTCCTCTTTCTGATTACTCGATAGCTTCTGAAATTCCAACTTCATACTCTCATTTCAGTTCTTTCACAAACTATCAAATCATTACCACATACCATGTTACCCCAACCAGTAGAACAAAAAGAAGAAGAATATAGATTGCAGATAAGTTTTTCACATTTCTCTTTGTAGACTTTCCATAATTATCCTCCACGTTTCTTGCAACTAGTACAGTCCCAAATAGCGATACAATTACAATAATAACGACTAGTGAAATTGCAAAACTCATTGTCTTTTCACCTCTCTAAGACCCATCTATTTTAATTAAAGAACTTACATAAAAACCTTCCTCTTTAAAACGTTGATAACATACTACCTTTCTTCTCTTATCATAATAGATGTTTGTAAAAATCGAACCAACCACTTTCGCGTTTTTTTGCTCATCCACTTTAAAAATAAAAAGCAACTGATCACTTAAGACCAGTTGCTTTTTCGCAAGGTTAATTATATTCATTTTTCACTTAAAATTAATCCGATTTAAAAGTTTGATTTTTTCATAATGAAAAGTATCGTTCACACCATTTACAAAAAAGAACCTATGAAGGTCCTTTTTCGAATTGTACAACACAGCACTATGTTGAGTATCTTAAAGTTTATACTAATGATAAAGTGAAACTTTAATCAGCCCTCACCAATCGGGCTTTTACGGGCAGCAGGCTCCTACCTAACTTCTTTGCTTCCTCTGAATTTTGAGGCAGGGGTCTTACTGCCCGGCAAATAGCGGGATAAATGTTAATAGACTTATTCTTCAATAATGAATTGTGAAATTAGCATTTCTAAATTTTCGACTTTCTTTTTCATTTCATTAGATTTCGTCGTTATTTCTTGAATCAATGTGGCTTGTGCTTGAATTGATTGTACCGTTCGATTCGTTTCTTGTGCGACTTGTGTTGCAGTTTCAGAAACTATTGACAAAGAAGCATTTACTTCTTCTGTCCCAGCAGACATTTCTTCTGTGGCAGCAGACACTTCTTGAATTTGGGTCGTTATTCTATTAATATCTTGCATAATAGATGAAAATGCGAGTTCTGCCTTATGCGCTGCTTCTTTACCACCACTAGCCTGTTGTTGACCTTTTTTCATTACATGAACTGTATCCTCTGTATCTTGATGTATAAAACGTATTAAATTATTTATATCATTTACAGATGTTTTAGATTTCTCAGCTAGACCTCTTACTTCAGCTGCAACTACTGCAAATCCTTTTCCATTTTCTCCAGCACGTGCTGCCTCAATTGCAGCATTTAAAGCAAGTAAATTCGTTTGTTCCGCAATATTAGTAATAACATCTAACGCTTCTTCAATTTGTTGTGTACGCGTAACAAGTCTATCAATGACCTTAGAAGTTTCTTCGACAACTTCATTTACGCTATTCATTTGATGAATAGATTGTTTTATAACTTCACTACCAGAATTTGCTTGGTCTATTGTTGCAACAGCAACTTCAGCAACCATCGCTGAAGATTCAGCTACTGTTTGAACACCAGTTGCAATTTCTTCCATTGAAGTTGAACTTTCTTGAATACTAGTCACTTGTCCCTCTATTTCTTTATTTATTTCAGAAGTAGTTCGAACAACCTCGTTTGATATATGTGCTGCCGTTTTCGTCTCTTGTAGCATATTTTCAGTTGAAACAATCACTTCTTTCGCCGTAACCTTCACCTGACCGACTAATTGTTGCAAGTTATCTAACATACTATTAAAGGATTGTACAATATGGCCTAATTCGTTCTCGGATTTATAAGAAGTTCGAATTGTTAAATCTCCAGCAGATACTCGTTCCATATCTTTTTGTAATAATACAATTGGTTTTTTTATAGCATTTTTTGTTATAAAACCAATAAAAATGATTATTATGATTCCAACAAATGAAATAATTACAAATGTTATGATTGTATTTTTCACACTATTAACATTCTCTTTTTGTAGCTGTTCAGCAGCATTATTATTATATAAAATAAGTTCGCGAATAGACTGAATTGTTTTTTCCATATTAGGGTCAATTTCTTTTAAATAATAGCTATAGGCTTCTTCATTATTAGTCAGTCCCAAATCCTGTGCTTTTTTCATTTGTACTCTTAAATCTTTAAATTGACTTTGAAACGCATTATACAAATCTTTTTCTTTATGAGAACTAATTCTAGTTTCAAATTGTTTTAACAGCTCATCATTTTCTTTTCTAGTCTTATCCATTTCTATTATGAGTTCTTTCATTCTTTTTTCATCTTTCGATATCATAATCTCCATAAAATTCATATTAACATGGTAAAAATTTGATTCTACAATTCCTATCCATTCAATTGGTAATAGTCTTTCTTCATACATACTAGAAGATGCATTTTCACCTTTTTGAAGCCCTAAAAACCCGAGTGAAGATAACATAATACAAGCCAAACTCGATATAATGACTAACACATTTAATTTCGTTCCAATTTTACTATTTTTAATAAAAGACAACAAAATCACTCCATCTATATATTATATTTTACTTGTTTTATATTACAACAACAATCGACATTTATCGACATTTTTTTATTAATCTTATAATTATATTCGAAGAACTTGATTCTCATACTATCAAATACTAAAAAGTCTTATGGGAATTCCACAAGACTTTTAATAGAGTTATATTGTTTCTATGAAATTATGATAAAAATTAAAGCGACTTATTAGTTCTTATAACTTCTTGATAGAGAATCGGTGACCACTTATCACTAACATAATCTTGGATAACCCAACCAACTCTTTTTGGATTCTCTTGTTTAATATATGCCGCGATCTCGGGATTTATATAAGACGCATAATAATATGGACTATTCCATGCTGTACCACCCGAAGACAAGCTTGTAAAATTAATATATAGATGATTTAAATCCTCGCTATTATTCATCGTTTCATTCATCGTATCTTTAATAGATTTTACTTTCTCATCATAACTCACTTTATATTTATCTTGTACTGTTACATTTACATTTTGATTTACAGTTGTGGTAAACGTCTCATTATCTGGCCAATAAAAATTATTATATCCTCCAGATTCATTACTACCACTATATCTTTTTAGTAGTACAATTTTCCCACGAGCATCTCCAAGTTTTATATTTCCTTCTGTTTTTAAAAAGATAGGATCAACAAAATAATTTTTTTCAAACGTACTACTAAATGGACCTTCTGCCCCTTTCATATCCTCATACTCTTTTTTTAAAGACATAATAATCGTTTCACTCGGGTTATCTTTTAAAAATTGTTTCGCTTCGTTTATGAATTCATGCAGTGTTACATAAAGATATAATGGCCCATGATGAAGAACTATCGTATTATCATCTGTTAAACGTCCTCTTATATCAAAAATGCGAGCTCCATGGTCCATTTGATAGCGAAAATCATATTCTTGCGTCATTCCCCATACTTGCTTAATCGGATTTTGCAACTTGAACGTTCCACTATCGTGTGTTCCTGGAATTGAAATTCGTGATAACGGGATATTATCAGGTATAGGTTGCATCCATTTTGACCAATTTTCAAGCTCATTAACAGAGCTAGCTGCAACTACTCTCTTATCATGTAAAGCAAATACAAATGTGATAAATATTGTACTACATATGAATAATTTCAAAATTAACTTTTTATTGCTCATTATTATCCCTCTCTTTTTCTGTTTTTATATCAAACTTATTGAATATAATATAAGCTAGTTCATAAAAAATAAATAACATTTCATCAATATGAAATATTGCATAGAAGTAAAGTTAAAAAATCATTCACATATACTAAATTAGAAAAATTTAAAGGAACTTCATCTGAAGTTCCTTTTACTTATTTTATGTTCAATACGTATGAACCATCTTTATTCTCATATTTATAGACGTATAAATAATATTTACCTGGCTTTGCATTATAAGTTCCTTTAACTACATTTCCTTCATTTTCACCATATGCTACATAGTTATTTAAATCTGATTCATGATGAAGTACCCATGTCATTCCGATATTTTGTTCATTTAGTAGAGAAATATTAATATTTTCCGGCGAGTCAATTTGGAAAGTAAATACATCTACTCTATCACTATTATGTAGCGTTCCTTTCACCGGTGTATGAAAGTTAACTTTATTTGCCTGTCTAGGCTCATTATTTGGTTCATTTTCTGTTACTTGTAATTCATTCCCACCGTTTGGTTTTCTTTGTTCATAGCCTAAGTTTACTAGTATAGACTTCAAATCTGGTAAAACACCAATTTTATCTGCATATGGATCTTTAGATTTTGTTCCTGTGCTCTGGTTGCTTAATATTGCTCTTAGTTCACTAGGTCTATATGGTTGTCCTAAATTTTCTTTAGCAATGCTTTGTACTAAAGTCGCTGCCCCAGCAATAATTGGCGAAGCACTAGATGTTCCGCTAAAGCTTGAAGTATAAAGAT
The DNA here is from genome assembly GCF_056033865.1 of Bacillus sp. FAU20. Lineage (NCBI taxonomy): Bacteria > Bacillati > Bacillota > Bacilli > Caryophanales > Bacillaceae > Bacillus > Bacillus sp. FAU20. The sequence goes on along the minus strand of NZ_JBVYHY010000003.1, from coordinate 964,176 downwards.
TTACAGCACTTCTACTTTGCTCGGCTGTAGTTGTATCTACATTTTCTCCCCATCCGTACACATCAATACGGCTTCCATAATTCGAAAACCACATACGTTCATGAGGGAAAGATGAAGAGCCAGCTCCTACCATAATTGCACCCGAATCTTTAAAATCTTTACTATTACGATTTAAGACTTGCTTACCCTTTCTATCTTTGAACTGATCTAAATCATTCCACCCATTTGCTCCAGCCTCTATAATTACAATTCCCTTATCTGTACCAGCACGAATTGCATCAAAAATATCTGGTTGTACTTCAACAGGTAAATATTTATCACCATATCCATCAAAGGATGCTTGCGCCTCTAACAATAAAACATCCCCAGCTTCTAACTGATTTACAGCGCTTAATATTGCATCAGCCGTATTATACTGTCCGTTATCTCTTATTTGAGAGATAACCTTTGCTTTCGCTTTTGGCGCAATCCCAATATTCCCGACTTCATTGTCCTCAGAGGATACAATTCCTAGTACAGACGTCCCATGACCGACATGCTGATTTATATTTCTTCCAGACATTAATTCAATATTTTGATGTAATAAATCCTCATGATTTAATAGCCATCCGTATTCCATATCAACAAAAGTGATACCATTTCCATTACCGCCTTGAACTCCCCAGGCGAAAGGCGCATTAATACCGTATGGGGCTGCTTCAAGATAACCTTGTTTTTTAAATCTAGGATTGTTATTAGGATTAAGAGCTACACTTGATGATTGCACTTCAGGTGGCATTATTTTCTCTTGTTTCTTCATATACGCATCTTCTATTAAAGAAGATGCCTTTAACTTATCTACTATTTCTTCTTCATACCCACTATTTTGATTTTGAAGAATATAGTAGTTTAATAAACTTGTAGATACATGATTAGGTGCTTTCACTTCAAGGTTTTGTATTTGTTCCGGGCTTACAGATGTGAATAAACGAGTAAATGTTACATCGGGATATTCTGTCAAAAGATCTTTTATTACTTTATCATTCGTTTGAGATTGTATTTGTTTTTCAATACCATCTTCATATGGAAAATCCAAATCTGCTTTAAATTTTACAATGATTTGCTTATCTGTTTCTTGTTCTATCCCTAATTTACTCTGCTGTTCTATAGAATCAGCATGTACACTATTGATAGTACCTCCTGTTCCTAAAAGTGTTGTAATGATTACAGTTGACGCATACATTTTTTGAAATATTTTCATTACATCAATCCTCCTATTAATAATTATTAATCATTATATTAATCTACAATGATTTTATTTCTATAACGTATTCCCTTTCTACTAAATAGATTATAGTAATCAGAAATATGAACTTCAATGTATTTTCATATGCAATATTTCATATTCTGACTCAACACTACACGCATATGAAACTTATAGTGATTATTTATTTTATATGTGCTAATATACTTACATTAATATATTACGCATATACACATTCTTAACTACATTACTTAATAGTTTCACCTTAATTTTTTCTTAGGAGGATTTACAATGAAATTACTAAAAATCAAACATATAATCCCTTTATCTGCGGCTGCAATTACATTCGTATGTAGTCAAAGTACAGCTGAAGCTTCTACCATTCATACAGTAAAAAAGAACGATACACTTTGGGGCATTAGCAAACAATACGGAGTTTCAATACAATCCATTAAACAGGCTAATAATAAAGGAAACGATCAAACATTTATTGGCGAACAGTTACATATTCCAGGGTCCGTGAAATCAAATGAAATCACTGTTCCTCAAAACGCCAAGCCTGCGAACATTTCTGGACAAATTATTTATCAAGTACAACCGGGAGATTCATTAGAATCGATAGCAAAGCGTTACAATGTCACTGTCCAATCTATAAAACAAATTAACAATACAGTCGGAAATAAGCTTTATACAGGACAACATTTAAAAATCAACTCAAGCATTTCACAAAAAGAAAAAGACTTAATGGCACGCTTAGTTACCGCTGAAGCAGGTGGCGAATCCTATAAAGGAAAAGTAGCAGTAGCGAAAGTTATACTAAATCGTGTGAATGCAAAAGGTTTTCCAAATACAATAACAGGCGTTATTTATGAACCTATTAAATACGGATATGCATTTACTCCTGTTACAGATGGAAGAATTAATCAGCCTGCAAGCGCAGAAGCAAAAATGGCTGTAGAAGAGGCTATCTCCACAAATGGAGTACATTCTGACTGGCTTTATTTCTACAATCCAAAAACATCAACAGACAAGTGGATTACGACACGTCAAACAGTAGCAGTAATCGGTAACCATGTTTTTGCTAAATAAGATTTAAAATCATTAACAGACCTCTTCACTTAAAAGGTCTGTTTTTTTCTATGTAAAATGTTATTAATCATATGACATAGTTATTTTTTAAACTGTTTCTTCTTTCAAATAAAAATTTTTGTATTTACTCCACCACTCGTAGAAATTAATAAAGCATCAAGTTCAAAAACTCTCACTTTATTAATAAAAGCTATTTCTTAACTTCATAAAATTGTTATACACTAGAAAAATAAAAAACAAACTATTCGTTAGCAGGTGGAAGAATATGTATGATGTTACGATTATCGGCGCTGGAGTAAGTAGCATTTTTATGGCTTATTCACTAGCTAAAAGTAACAAAAAAGTTTTAATTCTTGATAAAGGTAAAGCGCTAGAAGAACGCCATTGTCCGTTAGACGAAGGAAAGGCGTGTAATTGTACTACATGTGATAAATATTTCGGGTTTGGTGGTTTAGGAAAATCTGAAGGGAAATTTAATTATACAAACGGATTTGGCGGAGAACTTGAGCAAAAAGTCGGTAAAGAGGGCTTTATACAACTCATGGCTGAAGTAGATGAAATTCTATGTCAGTTTGGTGGAAGTTCGGTTTCAAAATATTCTACTGAAAATTCAAGTCTCACTAAGAGAGCTGAAGCGTGTGGTTTACAAATACTAACAACAGAAGTAAGACATCTTGGTACTACACTTTCCAGTAATATTTTTCAGCAGCTCTATGGCTTTTTACTTACGAAAATAAAAATCCAATTTCATATAGATGTACAACATATTCTGAAACAGGAAGATTATTTTACAATAGAGACAAATCAAGGAACAGTTCAAACTAAGCAACTAGTATTTGCAACTGGGCGCTCTGGGGCCGATTGGTTAAAAGAAATGTGCAGTTCCCTAAATATTTCTCAGAAGCAAACACGTGTAGATTTAGGAATTAGAGTAGAAATGAAAGAACATCAATTACGTTCTATATTAAAAGATACTTTTGAAACAAAACTTTCTTATCAAGGTGAGCATTTCACAGCAACTACTTACTGTATGAATCCAAAGGGACGCATCATTCGAAAGTACGAAGAAGGTTTAGTTATGCCTGACGGTCAAAATTTTCGAGAACAAGGAACTGGCACTTCTAACCTAAATTTCACTTTATTTATTCCTCGCTATTTTCCAACTCTCAAAGAAGCAAATGTATACGCAAGTTCAATTATTAAAGGCATTAACCAAGGACGAGATCGGATTGTTATACAGCGCTTAGAGGACTTACTAAAGAAACAACCTACGGTGGAAAACAGCATGGAACATAATCGTATACAGCCTACACTACAGGGGGATTATGGAGATTTGAATCAAGAAATCCCTCAATTATATATTGAAGGGCTCAAAGAATTTTTATTCCGTTTAGAACAATTTATACAAGAGCCTATCGATCAACATACTTTACTATATGGAATTGATGGAAAGTTCTATGCTCCTACGATAAGAATTAATAATCATTTTGAAACTAGTATACATGGGCTATTTTTAATTGGAGATTGTTCAGGCGTTACGCATTCATTATCTCAAGCAGCTGCAAGTGGTCTGTATGTTGGAAAGTACTTATCTGACATTTAATTTCTATCATTAAAATGTCAGTCAAATATTTTCAATTTCAAAACACTTTACTTACATATAGTAAAAGTATATTAATAAGCCCCCTATCCTTCCCGGCTAATGATTAACCGACAAAAAATCGGGATTTTACAAAATACATGTGTAATATAACTGTATAATTAAAACGATTGGCATTCAATTCTAATAAATTGAATGTCAACAGTTTTAAAAGTCTCTATCCATTTTCACCTTTATTTGTTCGATATTTTGTAACATCATCATAGTGTTTAATATGGTAGGATGTCTATAAGTCAATTTCACTACAACTATGACTTGTTCTGCCCGTTTCTCAAAAAGAGTTATATTTATGCTACTACGCTTTAAAAATCCCCATTGTATATATATGAATACTTCAAATTATTCCCTTTAGAAAACAAAGTCTAAATGGTTCATTACACTCTAATAGTTATAAAAACATAATATATAACTTTAGTTAAATAAATTATATAAAGAAGGTGTAAAAATGAATAACAAAATAAATTTACAAATGCAAAATATAAGTTTTGTTATAATAATGGCTTTAGCAGTATGGTTAAAAACATATCTTATTACGCGATTCAGTTTTGATTTAAAAATCGAGTCTTCAACGCAAGAGCTCATTTTGTTTATTAGCCCTCTAGCCGCATCATTAGCATTTATTGGATTAGCATTATTTGCAACTGGTGAAAAGCGAAATTATATAGCGCTCTGTATTAATTTCTTATTAACAATCGTGCTTGTTGGAAATGTAATGTTCTATGATTTTTATAGTGATTTCGTTACATTACCAGTACTTGGACAAACCTCAAACTTTGGCCAATTAGGCGCCAGTATTATAGAAATATTAAACTACAAAATTATACTCGCATTCGTAGACATTGTTTTCTTCTTTATTTTATTAAAAAAGAAATCATTGGTCTTTAAAACAGAACGTGTAACTCATTCTACGCGCTTGTTATACTTTCTTTTAACGATTGGTGTATTCTTTGCAAATCTACATCTTGCAGAAAAAGAGCGCCCTGAATTATTAACAAGATCATTCGACCGAGTCATGCTTGTCAAAAATTTAGGCTTATATACTCACCAAGTATACGACTTAACACTGCAAGTAAAAGCTGGGTCACAAAAAGCACTTGCTGATAGTAGTAAATTACAAGAAACTGAAAACTACGTAAAAGCAAACCAAAGCGAGCCAAACCCTAATATGTTTGGTGCAGCGAAAGGAAAAAACGTAATTGTCGTCACTCTTGAATCCTTGCAGACCTTCTTAATAGGCGCATCAGTGAACGGGCAAGAAGTTACACCATTCCTAAATGAATTCATAAATGAAAGTTATTACTTTGATAACTTTTTCCATCAAACTGGTCAAGGGAAAACATCTGATTCTGAATTTCTAATCGATACGTCGTTGTATCCATTAAATCGAGGAGCTGTATTCTTTACACACGGTAACAATGATTATACTGCAACTCCAGAAATTTTACGTCAGCAAGGTTATTTCACTTCTGTATTTCATGCGAATAACGCAACATTTTGGAATCGTAATATTATGTACTCTGCTCTTGGTTATGACCGTTACTATAATGAACTTGATTACAAAATCACGCCAGAAACAAATTTAAATTGGGGATTAAAAGATATCGAATACTTTGATCAATCAGTAGATATATTAAAAACTGTTAATCAACCATTCTATGCTCGTTTCCTTACTTTAACAAACCATTATCCATTTACGTATGATGAAGATACAAAATTCATTGAACCATACAACTCTGGTAATGGCGTATTTGATCGTTACATCGTAACAGCACGTTACTTAGACGAATCCATTAAAAAATTTATTGAACGTCTAAAGGCCGAGGGGCTTTACGATAATTCTATTATTGTGTTATACGGTGATCATTATGGCATTTCCGAAAAACATAATCGTGCAATGGCACAGTTTTTAGAAAAAGATCAAATAACAGAATTTGACACTTTAAATTTACAACGTACACCTTTATATATTCATATTCCTGGACAAACAGAAGGTCAAACTATTTCAAAGCCTACGGGACAAATCGATATGAAGCCTACTATTCTAAATTTATTAGGTGTTGATTCTACGAATGATATCCGTTTTGGCCATGATATGTTTTCAGATGAATATACTGGCTTTGTTGTTTTACGTGATGGTAGCTTCGTTACAGATAAGTATGCATACAAAAACAACACTTTCTACGACCGTATAACGGGTGAAATTGTGGATTTACCAAAAAAAGAAGCTCAAGCCCTCATTAAACGTGCACAAAATGAATTACGAATGTCTGACAAAATTATTGAAGGCGATTTATTACGTTTCTCAGAAAGCAATAAAATTAAAACTGGCGAAGTACAAACTAAAATTAAAGAAACAGAAAAATAATCTATATGAAAAAGGAGCAACTTATTACAGTTGCTCCCTTTTACTTTTATTCTACACTTGTTTCTAAAGCTACATCTGTATAGGTATTATCATTACCTATATTTAAAATTACTTCACATTGACGCAATCTCAATTCAAAGAGCATAATAGAATCATGATAAACTTCAGGATTTGATTTCATTTTATGTAACATCTCTTGTTTTTCTTGTATTTCTAATTGCGTATTTTCTACAGCTTGCTTTAAGGAGTTAAATGAATTCCTAAAGAATATATTAATATCTCGCTCTTGTGTGTTTTCAAACAGCTCAAATTGCAAGAAAAATTTCTTCATAATAGAAGCCGTTACTTCAGTATAATCTTCATTTTCTACATACTGTTTATATTTGTTATATAGCATAGATTTATTTTTAGGAAGAACTCCAAATAATTTACCGGCACTTTTTAGTAAAAATTGTGCTGGCGTAAATCGACGTAAAATATTTACTTCATCCATTTGTATTCTAGTCGTCATCCTGTCAGTATCTCTGCGCCAGTCATCAAGCACTTTAAAGTCACATTCTAACTGTATTTTATTTTCTCCAAATAGTGAATTAAGCCCTTCACTAAGTTCTTCTAAATACGTTTGACTTTGAAGAAGCTCATTATTAGAAGTTGCAATCCAATTTTGCATAGAAAGAGCAAGATTAGGTAATACAGTTTGTTCTAAATATTTATGCACTCTTTCATTCATTGCTTTATTTAGTTCCGTATCCATGTGTCCGAAATCACTTTCTTCACTAATTAAATTAGAACAGCTCTTTAATATCTTCGGAATATTTTCGGTAAGATCATTTGTAATTTCAGTCTTCATTGAACGATATGATTGTGTAATGAAATGAATTTTTTCCCTCTCAAATGTAGTAAGGTTATTAATGCTACCGTTTAGTTTCACTAGCATATCTTCATTCCAATTAATCGCATCCACTAAATTATTTTCTTTCTCAACGCGTTTATCCAAAAGATATGTAATTGTTTTTCGAATGAAGAACAATAGCTTTTCAGTACGTTCTGCATCCATATTTTTATGATTAAAGTTAAAATGAATAAACTCAGTTAAATCATTTAATTGTTGACTACTTGTATATAGCGAAGAGTAAGGGAAAATTCTCGCTTGCGGGAAATATGTGTTTATTCTCGCTTGCGTATCATATAATACTCTTTTCACTTCTGCTTCACTGTATATGTTATCGATTTTATTTAATAAGAAATGAATTTGTAAATTTGGTGTATGTTCTTGAATGCTTAATAGAATGTCACGTTCTTTGTCAGTAAAAGGTGAATCCGCATTCAATACGAATAGTAATTCGTCTACAGAATTCAAATATTCGAATATTTCATCTCTAGTGTCGTTATTCCTATTAAAGCCAGGTGTCACTACAAATGTAAGTTTATTTTCATTTAAAAATCGGCATGGTAATTTAAATTCAACACATGCTCTATCTCTATATGTTTGATGGTGTTGAGACATCATATTATAGTAATCAGAGACATCTTCCGTTGTTGTAATTGCAGAGTCTGTTATGGCATTAATTTCTGTATGAGCATCATTTTTTAAAACTACTACATTTGAAATTGATTTTTCTAATATATTTTCTCCTAATATAGAGTTAATAAATGTAGTTTTTCCGTTCCCTGAAGTTCCTGTTACTAAAATACGATTTGTTCTTAAATCTGCGAGCTCGTCAACTAACCATTTAAATCGGTGACCTATTTCTATATTCTGCTTTTGTGCCCACTGTGTAATAGATTCAAAAAGGGGTAAGCTGTACTCTAAGCCATTTACATGATTAATAGAATGTGACAGTAAGTTTTCCGCATGTTCTATATTTGCTGAATCTATTTTGGAAGGGAAAATCTCATCCCATGCCAATACAGCTGCAGATGGAAATACAGCATAAGATGGATTGACTACCTTTAACCAGTTTGCTAACAGATTTGGTATGATATCGTTTAATTGTCTAAGCGTATATTGACCTTGAATTAATGCAAAGTACGTTTCTTCGTAAAGTGCAGAAACTTTGTTCCATATATCAGACGATTGTATTTCAATATGTAAGAAAAATTCATTTATTGTATTAAGCCATAATAAGTAATTTTGTTCATTTCTATAACTGTTCCAAAGTGATGAAACCATTTGCGTAAATTGTACTTGATCTACATTATTTAATGTAACTAATGCATCATAAAAATAATCTGGTGAAATATGTTTAGTAAATCCTTTATCGATATATCCTTTTAACACCTCAAACCACGGATACGATTCTATTCGAATTAACTCATTCACAGCAAGCTCTACTGCACTATCAAAATCTTGTTGTTCCTCATAAAAGGAACGGGCAATTTTTGTTACGTTCGGATAATCAGGATTTAAAGAAACTGCTTCTTTAATAACACCGAAAGCTGAGTCAAAATTATTTTGCTCAATGTAAAGAGAAAGTAATTGTAGCCTAATTTCGGTCATCAATATTTTATTATCAGTAGTAATAGAAGTATAAATGTTTTCAGCAAATGATAACTGATTAAGTTCAAAATAAGCATCCGCAATATTTTTTTGTGCCCATGGTGCTAATTCATTACTAACCTTCTCCCATTTAAAAATAGCTGCTTCAAAATCTTGATGACGATAATAAAATTCACCTTGCGCAAAACGAATATAAGACCCATCAGAAATCTCATTTTTTTCTTCGTTTACATAAGCTTGTCCAAGTACGTCAAGAGTTGGCTTTGTTTCATTCTCCATTAGGAATGTCTCATAATACATCTTTTTTATTAATTGTTTTTCTAATCTCATCTTTTCCCCCACTATATCTTGAAAATACATTTTTAAGATATATCAGTACTTTTTGTATGTATGCTTTTTATCTTAACAAAGAATATCTTTTGGAAAATTTCATTTTCCTTTCATTTTTCAAGTTAGATTGAATTTTTATGAGAAAAATTTCAGTTTTTTTTCAATTCCCTTTCAGTTATGAAACAGCATTAAATGTTCCTAATAACCTAATAACACTATAATATTCCACATTATATTATCAGGAAAACCCCATATAAACCATATTATAAAAACAATCTATAACGAATTTATATGCATAATTCACTGTGCTGTCAAACAAAAAAACAACAATAGGAGCCAACATCTATTCATACCATTTCTTTCTCCAATTGTTTTCCTTTAAAATGTTTCAGTAGTTATGTAATTAAATTCCATTAACCTATATAAATAACTAGTCCAAAAAAAATCTATATGCATATCATGTTATAGTAAAGAATTTAGGAAATCCTAAAAGGAGGCATTTTCATGTTTGAAGATAAATCTAAAATAAACTACCCATATGAATTTACTGAAACTACAACAGTTCCTCTAAAGAACCCCATTGATAAAAAATTCAAGAACGGCTCTGGTACACATACTTTCCCAATTAAGAAGCATTATAAAGAGCAAGTTCTATACACTGAAAAAATCAATAATAATAAAAATAAATAATTGTATAGACCCTTATAACAATTAGCCAAATAAGAAGCAACATTTAACCATGCATAGTTATTTGGTTAGTAATGTAGAAATCTTTATTAGACAATTCATGCACCTTTTAAAAAGTGCTGTATACAGCGCTTTTTTATACATAGATAAATTTAAGCTAACGCAACCAAGAAATAAACTGTAAAATTACTCCACCATATTTTCGTTTAACAATTAAATCTACATATCAAAAGGGAGCAACAGTAAATGTTGCTCCCTTTTGAAATATAATTTTATTCACTCTACATAACCCTCTTAAACATCTTCTCCAACTCATAAGTAGAATGATGCACAAGAATTGGTCTTCCGTGCGGGCATGTGTACGGGTTTGTTGTTGTACGTAGTTCTTCCAGTAAAGCAAATATTTGATCGTTCGTTAAATATTGATTCGCTTTAATGGATGCTTTACAGCTCATCATGATAGCTGCTTCTTCACGTAACTTCTTAATATCAACTTTTTTTAGTTTAACAACTTGCTCCATCATTTCATCGATAATTTCTGTTTCTTGTCCTTTCGGGAACCACGTTGGATGCGAGCGGACGATAAAGGATTGATGGCCAAATTGCTCCAAGAATAGACCAACTTTTTTTAGTTCTTCTAGTTGCTCTTCGACACGTAAAAATTCAGTAAGAGATAAATCGATGCGGTACGGTACAAGTAATTCTTGTACTTCTTGCGCTACCCTTCCTACTTTATCACGAAAGTATTCATAATTAATACGTTCCTGCGCGGCATGCTGGTCAATCATATATAAGCCTTTATCATTTTGAGCGAAAATATATGTTCCATGCATTTGTCCAATTGGATAAAGCGGTGGTAAGTCATTCCCGTTCATTTCAATCTCTTTTATTTCCCGAACTTCTTCTTCTAATTCCTCTAGTTCAAAGTCCTCTTCGTTACTGTCCCACGATTTCTTTTCTTGAATTGGCTCTTCAATTATCGGTTTAGTGGATGGTTGCCAACTTTGTTCTTCTCTCACGAGTGACTGTGGTGGTTGCCATTCTTGCTTCGGTGGTTGCCAAAGCTGCGCTGGCTGTTTCACAGTCTGCAGTTCTTCTTGTTTTGCATCCATGCCAGTCGGTAAAACGATGTCCGGCATAGATGGTTCTTTCGGCTTCGCATGCTCAAACTGGAACTGTTCTTGCACACTTTCGTCTTTTTCTTTTTTCTTCGTTGTTACACCTGCATCTGGAATAAGCTGTATTTTTTTAAATGCCGCTTGCAATGTTTCTTCGATCAGCTTTAGTAATTCCTGTTCTTTACTAAAACGAACTTCTAATTTCGCTGGATGTACGTTAACATCAACTAGCATTGGATCCATTTCAATCGATAAGAAGCCAATTGGATACCGGCCAACTGGCAGTAATGTATGGTACCCTTGCTGAATTGCTTTCATTAATACAAAGTTTCGAACGTAACGACCATTTACAATCGTTGACATATAATTACGAGATGCTCTCGTTACTTCTGGTAATGTTACATAGCCTTTAATTGTAAAGTCTAAAGATTCAGCTTCAATTGGAACAAGCTTCTTCGCAACTTGAATACTGTAAATCGATGCAAGTACTTGTCTTACATCACCGTTACCTGACGTATGAAGCAATTTCTTTTCATTATGAAACAGTTTTAACGATACTTCTGGATGTGACATTGCAATACGATACACGATATCTGTAATATTTCCGAGCTCTGTATGAATGGTTTTCATATATTTAAGACGTGCTGGAGTATTAAAGAATAAGTTTTGTACTGTAATATCTGTTCCTTTTCGGCTCGCAGTCTTCTCTTGCTTTATAATGTCTCCACCTTTAATAATAAGGTGTGTACCAGGCGCATCACCTGTGCTAGTAATTAATTCTAATTCACTAACTGAAGCAATACTCGGCAATGCCTCACCGCGGAAACCGAGTGTTCTTATGCGGAACAAATCGTTTTCATCTTTAATTTTACTCGTTGCATGACGTTCAAAAGCGACGATACAGTCTTCTTCTGCAATACCATCACCGTTATCAATGATACGAATTTTCGATAACCCAGCTTCTTCTAAGTGGATTTCAATAGATGTACTATTCGCATCGATAGAATTTTCCACAAGTTCTTTTACGACTGAAGCAGGGCGCTCTACTACTTCCCCTGCCGCAATTAGGTTAGAGAGTTGATCATCGAGTTTGCGAATTTTCCCCATCTACTTACTCATCCTTTCTTTAACTTTTTCTGTAAGCGATACAATTCGTTCATCGCTTCTAAAGGTGTCATATCAAGTAAATCGATTTTTTTAATTTGCGCAAGTACTGCCGTTTCTTTTGCATCTAGAACTGGCTTGTCTTGTTTTTTCGAAGACTGCTCTGCGCCAAAGAACGATAGTTGTGATTCTTCTTCAGCCTCTACTTTCGTCTCTTGTATTTCTACTGGTTCTTCTTTTACAACTACAGCATCTGGAGTAACTTCTTGTACTTTCACTTCTGTACGCTTTGGAATAATAATTTCTTCCTGTCCTTCTAGTTGTGCTAACACTTCTTTCGCACGAGCGATTAAGCTATCTGGAAGCTCCGCAAGTTGCGCAACGTGAATACCGTAACTCTTATCAGCTGCTCCATCTTGAATTTTATGAAGGAATACTACTTTTCCATTCTCTTCAATTGCTGAAACGTGTACATTTTTCAGTTGATCTAAACTCTCTTCTAACACCGTCAATTCGTGATAATGCGTAGAGAATAACGTTTTTGCACCAATTTGGTCATGAATATGTTCAATAATCGCTTGTGCAAGTGCCATACCATCATACGTAGATGTACCGCGTCCAATTTCATCGAATAAAATTAAGCTTCTTTCAGATGCGTTTGCAATTGCATTTTTCGCTTCTAACATTTCGACCATAAATGTACTTTGACCTGAAATTAAATCATCTGCTGCACCAATTCTCGTAAAGATTTGGTCAAATACAGGTAATACTGCTTCTGTTGCTGGTACGAAACAACCGATTTGCGACATAACCGTTACAAGTGCTAATTGTCTCATATACGTACTTTTACCAGACATGTTCGGCCCTGTAATTAAAAAGACATCCATATTCTCTGGCATAATACAATCATTCGGTACATACAATTTCCCGTTCAATACTTTTTCAACGACAGGATGACGACCATCTTTAATAAAGATTTCGCGCTTTGTTGTCAGTACAGGTTTTACAAACTGTTCTTCTTCACTAACTGTCGCAAAACTTTGCAGTACGTCTAATTCACTAATTACTTTCGCTAAATGTTGTAATTTCGGAATAAATACTTTTACTTCTTCACGAAGTGCTGTAAATAAATCGTATTCTAGCTGTACAATCTTTTCTTCAGCTTCTAAAATTAACGTTTCTTTTTCTTTCAGTTCATCTGTAATGAAACGTTCAGCATTAGCAAGCGTCTGTTTACGCTCATAGCGACCTTCTGGAAGTGCTGCAAGATTCGCTTTCGTTACTTCAATGTAGTAACCGAAAATACGGTTGTATCCGATTTTTAACGATTTAATTCCAGTAATATCACGTTCTCTTTTTTCAAGCTCGGCAATCCACGTTTTCCCGTTTTTACTAACGTAACGATATTGATCAAGCTTGTCATTATAACCATCTTTAATAATATCTCCATCTTTAATCGAAAGCGGTGGGTTTTCTTGAATACTTCTTCCTAGTAATTCTGTTAAGCTTTCACATGGATCTGCACCTTGAATTAATCTCGATGCATAAGCGTTATCTAACAAACTAATTGCTTCTAAAATAGCTGGTACTTGAAGTAATGAACGTCTTAATTGTAATAAGTCTCTTGCATTTACGTTACCAAATGCAACTTTTCCTGCTAAACGTTCTAAATCATATACTTCTTTTAACTTTTCTTTTAAATCTTCACGTAAGAAGTAATCATTTACAAACGTTTCAACCATTTCTAAACGCTCTTCAATTCTTTCTTTCTGTATAAGTGGACGTTCCATCCACTGTTTTAACATACGACCACCCATAGCTGTTTTCGTCTTATCCAATAACCATAATAGTGATCCTGTTTTTTCTTTCGTTCGAAGTGTTTCTGTCAGTTCTAAATTTCGCTTTGAATGTACATCAATTTTCATAAATTGATTCGTATAATAAATTTCTACTGGTTGCAAATGATCTAAAGAACGTTTTTGCGTTCTTATTACATAGTTAACTAAACGTCCAACTGCTTTAATTAATTTTGCTTGTGAAACATTTTTCACAAGATGTTCTAATCCTTCCGGAATTGCCGTTGCATCTTCATACGAAATCGTCATTTTCAATGTTTCAGTTAACTTGTTTAGTTCATCTTTAGAAAATGAAGAATCAACAACAATTTCTTTCGAACCAGTTGCATACACTTCTAATAAAATATCTTCTACTGAACCAGTCAATAACGTTACTGTATTTTGTCCAGTCGTTAAGTCGTTACAAGCTAATGCATATGATCCATCTTCAAAATGTGTTAATGCAGCTAAGAAGTTGTTTTCTTTCTCATCAATTGTACGCCCTTCCATCATCGTTCCTGGCGTAATTAATTGTACTACTTCACGACGTACTACACCTTTAGCTGTTTTTGGATCTTCTACTTGCTCACAAACAGCTACTTTATATCCTTTTTCAACAAGTTGTTCAATATAGTTTTTAGCCGCATGATACGGTACACCGCACATTGGTATACGTTCACTACTACCGCCATCTCGGCTCGTTAATGTAATTTCAAGTTCATGAGCTGCTTTTACAGCATCCTCAAAGAACATTTCATAAAAATCGCCTAAGCGAAAAAATAAAAAGGCATCTTGATAATCTGCCTTAACCTTTAAATATTGCTGTATCATAGGCGTATATTGAGTCATACTTTTCCTCCATAATTCTTACATGATAATCTATTTTCATATATGTCGCATTTCACGGACACTCTTATCTCCTATTTCAGGAGTCTTTCTTCATTATAACATATTTCATAAAGAATCATGTTCATTCAGCGCCACTTATGTAAAGTAAAAAGCTAGGAAGAACTTCTCCCTAGCTTTCTATTACTCTTCTTCTGCATCAACGATAAAGTTTGGATCTAATTCTTCAAATTCATCATCAGCAATTTGGAAATCATCATCTGATTCTACGCAGCCTTCAGGATTTACACTTACACAAATTTTCGTTTCTCCAACTACTTCTGTTACAAATTCACGTTCTACAGTTACAACAATTTTATTACCATTTGGTGATACAAGTGCTTCTAAACAATTTGGCGGCTGAATAACACGAGCAATAATTTCTAAATCGTCACCAGAAAAGTTTTTATCACGATAACCAATACTTACTTCGTCCGTGTAGTTCACACGTTCTGTTACAACTTCAGTCTTTGTATTTCCATCAAATGAATACCAAGTGTTCACATCATAGAAACCTTCAATTTCCACATGCTTTCCATTCTTTCTTGCTTCGTACGAGTGGTTAATTACCCAGCACCCTAAAATACTTGTTGGTTCATTATTCGATTCACATGTATGCGTTGACTTTGTATACTTACGTCCTTTTCCAACCACTGCTTTTGTAATAATCTCTCTAAATTCGGACATTCGTAACCCTCCTCAATCACTATTCACTTAATCATATGCGTGACAATAGCGGAATGTGTCATTCTTTTTTTGAGAAGAACTTACGTTTAATCCACAAAAAAAAGAGATGTCAATATGACATCTCTTTAACAACCACAATTTCCTTTTTTACTTTCTACCGCTGCGCCAGTTTCACCCTTTAGTACATCGCCACCAGTTGAAATTAATATTTCATCTGTTACGTTGTTAGAAATTGTACTAGCAACTAACTGTAATAAGTCATTTACGTATGTTTGTGAAGATTTAAATTGTTGTACGACTGGAATACTGTCTAACTTATCTTGCAATGCATCAATTTCAGCTTCTACCTTTTTTAAAGCTTCCCATTTCCCGTAATGTTGCAAGTTTACAGCTTGTTTTTGCAGTGCTTTAATTTCATCGATTGCGCGCTTTACATTTTCATTTTTATGAATTTGCGCCTCTGCTTTCTTAAAAAAATCAACTTCTTCTGTTTCAGAAATCATTTTTGCTAATTCTTTCGCTTGTTCAACAATGTCATCTTTCGAATATACTTTCATCTATTATTTCACCTCAATCGGCTCTTCAACTAATTCCCCGTTAAGAGACCAAGTTTTTGCTTCCGTTACTTTTACTTTCACAAGCTGACCAATTAAAGATTTTGAAGCGACGAAGTTTACAAGTTTATTCGTACGAGTATAACCTGCAAGTACTTCCGGATTATTTTTACTTTCCCCATCAACTAACACTTCTACAATTTGACCTTTATAACGACTATTCTTTTCAATTGCCAACGTATTTACTAGTGTATTTAAGCGTTGAAGACGTTCTTTCTTCACTTCCATCGGTACATTATCTTTCATTTTTGCAGCTGGTGTACCTTCGCGAGGAGAATAAATAAATGTAAAGGCAGTATCAAATCCTACTTCACGATATAACGACATCGTTTCTTCAAATTGCTCATCTGTTTCATTTGGGAAACCAACGATAATATCTGTCGTTAATACTGCATCTGGAATTGCTTCTTTAATTTTTCTTACAAGTTCTAAATAATGCTCACGCGAATATTTACGCGCCATAATTTTCAGCATATCTGTACTTCCAGATTGAACTGGTAAATGGATATGTTCTACTAGGTTGCCACCTTTGCCAAGCACTTCAATTAAGTGATCATCGAAATCACGTGGATGACTCGTTGTAAAACGAATACGGGCAATATCAACTTTACGGAGCTCGTCCATTAAATCGCCAAGACCGTATTCTATATCTTCAAAGTCTTTACCATATGCATTTACGTTTTGTCCAAGTAACGTAATTTCTTTATAACCATTTGCAGCTAAATGACGAATCTCTTGGATAATATCTTCTGGACGTCTGCTTCGCTCTTTTCCTCGTGTATACGGTACAATACAATACGTACAGAACTTATCACAGCCATACATAATATTTACCCAAGCTTTAATGTCACCACGACGTACTTTCGGAAGGTTTTCAATTACGTCACCTTCTTTTGACCATACTTCAACTACCGTCTCTTTCGAGAACATCGCATCTTTTAGAATGTACGGTAATCTATGAATATTATGCGTTCCAAATACCATATCTACATGCTGATTTTTTTGCATAATTTTATTTACAACAGATTCTTCTTGAGACATACAACCACATACACCAATTAAAAGGTCCGGATTTCTTCGTTTGAGTGACTTTAAATGGCCTAGTTCACCAAACACTTTATTTTCAGCATTTTCACGAATCGCACAAGTATTTAATAAAACTACATCTGCATCCTCAGTTGAAAAAGTTGGTTCATATCCAAGCGTTGTGAAAATACCTGCCATTACTTCCGTATCATGCTCATTCATTTGACAACCATATGTACGAATATAGAATTTTCTTCCTGTACCAAAATTGCGAAACTCTTCAGGTAAGCCAAAATCCCGTTCAATTTTAACTTCTTCTTTCCCCCGCTTTTTCGCATCCTTTAAGGAAGGTGGTTGATATACACTTTCAAAGTATTTACTATAATCTTTCTCTTCTTTTTTCGTAGAGGAATTTGCTTGTTGACTTGCTAATCGTTGTTGCTCGTTCATCGGTAATCTCCTTTCACCCTTAACTATACATACTCTATAGTCCATTTTAATGCGCCTAGACTCACCTCAAAAATGGTTAGATAGCTTGAGAGATAACTTGTCCTTTGAAACTTGAGTAATCAATCTAATCATTCATAAGAATGAAGTCTTCCCCACGCAAATAGACATTCCCTTTTTATCATTTCTTGTTGTCCTACCCAAAAGCATATTGCTTTATCCCTATAAACATTACCATAGTATGATGTATTTCGCCAATTTTAACAATAAAGAGGTCCTTTATTATCTTACATTTCATAAGCAATGAACTTGCTATTTTCATACAACGATTTATATATTATTTTACCATTCTGAATTTTCTAAGTAAACAAGACTATCCTATATTTTTGCGCATAAAAAAGGTTGCCAAATTGGCAACCTCCTCTTCTTACATTACATAAATTCAGCAACAAGCTCATCAAACATTTTCTGATCCATATTTAAATCAGATTTCACTAAAGGCTCTTCACTATAGCCTTTAACAAGTTCTTGATATGATGGTTGCTTAGTATTTTGATAAATTAAACCTGTTACTAAACCGTTATTTTCCATTAACGTTTGCATAGCCATCATACGATTAGATGGATCATATCCCTCTACCGTGCTTAGTTTCGTTAAGTTCTCTTTAAACCAATCGTAAGTATTTACTTTATTGTAAGTAACACATGGGCTAAATACGTTAATTAATGAGAATCCTTTATGGTTAATACCAGCTTCAATAATTTGTGTTAATTCTTTTAAATCACTCGAAAAGCTTTGCGCCACAAATGTCGCACCAGCTGTTAAAGCCATTTCCATTACATTTAGTGATGGTTCAATTGAACCTTGTGGTGTGCTTTTCGTTTTAAATCCAGCTTCACTACGTGGTGAAGTTTGCCCTTTTGTTAATCCGTAAATTTGGTTATCCATTACGATGTACGTAATGTCGATATTACGACGAATAGAATGGATTGTATGTCCCATACCAATCGCAAATCCATCACCATCACCACCTGAAGCGATAACTGTTAAATCACGATTTGCCATTTTCACACCTTGTGCAATCGGAAGGGCACGACCATGAATACTATGCACACCATATGAATTAATATAACCTGAAATACGGCCTGAACAGCCGATACCAGAAATAACAGCAAGTTCATCTGGATTTAAGCCAACGTTAGCTGCTGCACGTTGAATTGCAGCTTGCACTGAGAAGTCTCCGCAACCTGGGCACCAGTTTGGCTTTACACTGTTACGAAAGTCCTTAAATGTTGCCATTTAATACAACCCCTTTTTTGCATTCGTTGTAAATCTCTTTCGGCAAGAATGGGTTTCCATCATATTTTAAAAGACTAGAAATTTTCTCACCATTACCAAGATTCATTTTCATAATGTTAGCAAGCTGACCTGTTGCATTGTTTTCTACTACTACAACACGCTTCGCCTTTTTCACAAGTGGATCGATTTCAGCTGTTGGGAACGGGTGAATTAAACGCACATGAGCATGGTTTACTTTCATACCCTCTTGTTCTAAACGCGTCATTGCCTCTTCGATTGCACCACGAGTTGAGTTAAATCCAACAAGCAATACGTCTGCTTCTTCATGCTTAACATTTTTATAAACAGGGGTATTAAACTTCAAGTTCTCCATTTTACGGAAACGTTTGTCCATTTGATCTTTACGGTTTATTGCTGATTCCGATGGTTTTCCAGTTTCATCATGTTCTACACCTGTAACATGGTGAACACCATTTTTCATACCAGGTAAAACACGCGGTGAAACGCCGTCTTCTGTTACTTCATAACGCTTGAAGTATGCTTTATTTTCACGTTCTGGTAATTCTGCTTCTAAATCAAGCTTACCACGACGAATTTCCACTTTATCTAATTTAAGTGGTTCTACTGTTTGTTTTCCTAACGAAAGCTGTAAATCTGTTAAGAAAATAACAGGAACTTGATATTCTTCAGATAAGTTAAATGCTTCTACAATGTCATAGAAAGCTTCTTCAACTGTACTTGGCGCCATTACGATTTTTGGAATTTCACCATGCGTACCGTAAATCATCGCCATTAAGTCAGACTGTTCTTGCTTCGTTGGTAATCCTGTACTTGGGCCGCCACGTTGTGTATCAACAATTACTAATGGGGTTTCTGTAATACCTGCTAAACCGATTGCTTCCATCATTAATGAAAGACCAGGACCAGCAGATGCCGTTAATGTACGAACACCAGCATAGTTTGCACCGATTGCCATTGTACAAGCTGCGATTTCATCCTCAGTTTGGATTACTGTTCCGCCGACTTTCGGTAATTTTTTAATTAAATATTCCATAATTTCTGATGCAGGTGTGATTGGGTATGCTGACATAAAACGAGCACCACCAGCTACCGCACCAAATGCAATTGCATCGTTTCCAATCATAAACATGCGTTTTTTACCATCAGCTTTTTCAAGCTGCATCATGTTTACTTTCTCACCTAGTAATTCTTTCATATATTGAGAGCCACGTTTAATTGCGTCCATATTCTTTTGAACGACTTGCTCTCCTTTACGACCAAAGATTTCTTCAACAACATCTAAATAAGCTGTTTCATCTAATCCTAATACTGCACTTGATGCTCCAACAGCAACCATGTTTTTCATTAATGATGTGCCTAATTCCGAAGCAATATCTGTAAACGGTATCACATATAGATTTACATCTGTATTGTCAGGTATTGTTGGATTAAATTTCGCATCCGCAACTACAATTCCACCTGGACGTAGTTCGTGGAAATTAAAATCAATTGTTTCTTGGTCAAAAGCAATTAAAATATCTAAATCATCTGAGATCGCTCGTACTTCTGTTGTACTTACACGAATTTTATTATTTGTATGGCCGCCTTTTATACGTGATGAGAAGTGGCGGTAACCGTATAGGTAATATCCTAATCGGTTTAATGCAATACAGAAGATTTCTCCTGTACTTTCAATTCCTTCACCTTGTTGGCCTCCAACTTTCCATGAAAGTTGACTAATCATCTCCTACACCCCTTTTGGCTGCATTCATTGTAGTGTATTTTTTTACAGTAATAGTTTAGCATTTTTTATGCAAATAAACTACAACGGACGCAAATTATGCCTCTTCTGATTTCCCTGAATCTTTAGTATAAAGCTATTTTGTTTTTCATTCTAGTATTAGGTCTTAAAAAAAGCAATAAAATCAAATGAATTAATTTTAATTTTTCTGAATTTTAAGTCAAAATTTAGAAACTCATATGTTCTACAAAATTATCATATAAAAATCGTTCTACAGTAGATGCAGCATAGTGTTTGCAAAGCTCGTTCATTACATTTTCATAATCTCGATACGCTGATACATTTACAACTGTATCTACAATCCCATCAAAATCTGAACCAAACCCTATATTGTTTTCTCCACCTAGCGAGCAAATATATTCGATATGTTTTATTATATCTGTTATATTTGCTTCATTTTCATCCGTTAGGAACTGTGGTACAAAAGTGACACCGATCATGCCATTTTTCTTTATAAGAGCTTTAAGTTGTTCATCATTCAAATTACGTGGGTGCTCACAAAGTTTCATACAATTTGAGTGGGAGGCAATAGGATTTTTTACAATTTCTATCACATCCCAAAAGCTTCTTTCATTCAGATGAGACACATCAGTCCATACATGTAACGTATTAAGTTCTTGTACAACTTGTTTACCAAAAGTCGTTAAACCCGCCCCACGCGTCTCTAGCGCACCATCAGCTAAGAAATTGGCATAGTTCCATGTCAGTCCAAAAGAACGTACTCCTAGGCGATACAACAACCGTAATTTCATTGCATCTTTTCCAATTGCTTCGCATCCTTCTAGTGTTAATATCGCTCCAACCTCGTCCTGTTTTAACACGTTAATATCATCTTTTGTCTGAATAAACTTTACACCTGGTAGGGATAAAATTTCATTATAAAAAATATCCACCATTTGTAATGCTACTTCAAATCGGTTTTCATATGCCACTGTTTCTGGCACATATATAGCAAAACATTGTATACTTCCTTTTCTTCTCTTTAACTGTTCAAATGTAATATGTAATTTTGAATCATCTTTAAAATTCCTTTTCCCTTGTGCACTCCATAACTGAAGAAGCACGTCACAATGAGCATCAAAAATTTTCATTTTCATTCCTCCATTATAAAAACAACCTGTTTGCATACTGCAAACAGGTTGTTTAAACTTAACGAGGTTCTACAATTAATTTTATTGCTGTACGCTCTTCGCCATCAATCATAATATCTGTAAACGCTGGGATACAAATCAGGTCCAAACCACTAGGCGCTACAAATCCTCTTGCGATTGCTACTGCCTTTACAGCTTGGTTCAATGCACCTGCACCAATAGCTTGAATTTCTGCTGTTCCGCGTTCGCGAATAACACCTGCAAGTGCACCAGCTACAGAATTAGGGACCGACGTTGCTTTAACTTTTAATATTTCCATTCCGCGTTTCCTCCTCGTTTCTTTAAAAAGTATTAGCAATTATTTCACTTTAACTTATATTCACGAGGAATGGCGCGTATTCCTGCTAAATTTTCGTAATTTTTCTAAAAAATTAAAATATAATAACTTATCTAAAATTTAACGAAAATTTACTCAAAAAATGGTTGATCGTCATTAATTAAAATACGTTCAATTTTCTTTGCTTTTCCTGTATTTGGATCCACATCAATTAACACTGCACTTAATTGCGTTCTACCATTTGTTACTTCAAATCGTACTGGTAAGTTTGTTAAAAACTTCTTCAATACTGCTTCTCTGTCCATACCTAATATTCCGTCATACGGCCCTGTCATCCCAACATCTGTAATGTATGCCGTTCCGCTTGGTAAAATACGGTTATCCGCTGTAGGGACATGCGTATGCGTACCTACTACTGCTGTAGCACGTCCATCTACATACCAACCTAGCGCTTGTTTTTCACTTGTAGTCTCCGCATGGAAATCAACAAATATAATATTCGTACGCTTTTTCGCAATATTAATTAATTCATCCACTTTACGGAATGGACAATCAATTGGAGGAAGGAAAGTACGTCCTTGTAAGTTAATAACTGCAACTTCTGTTCCATTACAGTTCACAAATATAAGTCCTTTTCCTGGAGTTCCTTCTGGGAAGTTTGCTGGTCTTGCAAGATATTTTGCATCATCGATGAATTCAAATACTTCACGATTATCCCAAGCGTGGTTTCCAAGTGTAACTGCCTGCGCCCCACACTCTAAAAAGTTTCGATATATTTTTTCTGTAATCCCACGGCCACCTGCTGCGTTTTCTCCATTAATGATTGTTACTGTAGGTGTATATTTTTTCTTTAATGCCGGTACGTATTGTTGAATCATACCTCTACCAGGAGATCCTACTACATCCCCAACAAATAATATTCTCATATGTCTTACCCTTTCTATGTACTGCATTTTTTATTGCTATAGCATCAAGTAAATTCCTTATAATATCTTTATTATAAGTTTGTTTCACTTTTATGCTATATAACTAACTGTCTTTATTTTATCCAATTCCAACACAAAAAAATAAAGTGGTGTTTCACCACTTTATTTTGCGTATTCCACTGCACGCGTTTCACGAATAACAGTTACTTTAATATGTCCTGGGTAATCCAGTTCATTTTCAATACGTTTTCGGATATCACGAGCTAAACGATGAGCTTCTAAGTCATCGATTGTATCTGGTTTTACCAAAATACGAACTTCACGTCCTGCTTGAATTGCAAATGATTTTTCAACGCCTTCATAAGACTCTGAAATCTCTTCTAACTTTTCAAGACGACGAATATAGTTTTCAAGTGTTTCACTACGAGCTCCCGGTCTTGCAGCTGATAAAGCATCTGCTGCTGCAACTAAAACTGCAATGATAGAAGTTGGTTCTGTGTCACCATGGTGAGATGCGATACTGTTTATAACTACAGGATGCTCTTTGTATTTCGTTGCGAGTTCAACACCAATTTCAACGTGGCTACCTTCTACTTCATGGTCTATCGCTTTTCCGATATCATGTAATAGACCAGCACGTCTTGCTAGTTTTTCATCCTCGCCAAGCTCTGCCGCCATAAGTCCAGTTAAATATGCAACTTCCATAGAGTGTTTTAAGACGTTTTGACCATAACTTGTACGGTATTTTAAACGGCCTAAAATTTTAATTAAATCTGGATGTAATCCGTGAACACCCACTTCAAACGTTGTTTGC
Organism: Bacillus sp. FAU20; assembly: GCF_056033865.1. NCBI lineage: Bacteria > Bacillati > Bacillota > Bacilli > Caryophanales > Bacillaceae > Bacillus > Bacillus sp. FAU20. Next base: position 940,318 of record NZ_JBVYHY010000003.1, on the reverse strand, counting down.
TCTCCGACTTCGCGAATATACTCGTCCACTTCACGTCTTGATTTTTCGACCATCTCTTCAATACGCGCTGGGTGAATACGTCCGTCCTGTACTAGTTTATCAAGAGCGATACGAGCTGTTTCACGACGAATTGGGTCGAATCCAGAAAGGATTACCGCCTCTGGTGTATCATCGATAATTAAGTCAATACCCGTTAACGTTTCTAACGTACGAATATTACGACCTTCACGCCCGATAATACGTCCCTTCATTTCGTCATTTGGAAGATTTACAACCGAAACGGTTGTTTCAGCAACATGATCAGCTGCACATCTTTGCATTGCAAGAGATAAAATCTCTTTTGCTTTCTTATCCGCTTCTTCTTTCGCGCGAACTTCACTTTCTTTTACCATAACAGCGATTTCATGAGAAACTTCATTTTCTACTTTACCAAGAATAATTGCTTTCGCTTGTTCGCGTGTCAGATTGGAAATGCGCTCTAATTCCGTTTGTTGCTTTTGAACTAACTCTCCCACTTTGCTTTCCAACTCTTCAATCTGTTGTTGTCTCGCTACAAGAGAATCCTCTTTCTTCTCTAACTGCTGCTCGCGTTTATCGAGCGTTTCGTCTTTACGATCAAGGTTCTCTTCTTTTTGCATTAAACGATTTTCTTGTTTTTGTAATTCGCTTCTACGGTCACGAATTTCTAATTCAGCTTCTGTACGAAGTGTATGAATTTCATCCTTTGCTTCTAAAAGCGCTTCTTTCTTAAGTGCTTCAGCCTCACGATTCGCTTCGTCTAGAATACGTTTCGCTTCATTAGCCGCACCATTAATCTTCGCTTCAGCAATAGACTTTCGAACAAAAAAGCCAACAACTGCACCGACTGTTGTTGCAAGCAAAATGGAGATGAGTATCCAAACTGTACTACTCATGATTTCACCTCCCCTTGCTATGAATGAAAAAAGACTGTCGGCATGTACATTAAATTACAACATACAGCAAAGACCGTCGTCCCGCTTTTTTAAGGGACTTTCTTCATTTCACAATTAAAATGTCATATTATTATTTCGGTAAGATTTAAACCTTACTCCGAATATTACTTCTCTTCTTGAGAAGAGTATATCGTATATAAGAAAAAATATACATTCTCATTGTATCTATCGTAATTTTCATTGTCAAGCGTTGTCTACTTTTACTTTCTTTACCTCCAGCCTTGAATGTGATGTAAATTTAAAAAGTAAGGAGCCTACTATACTGGAAAACCTTAGTAATTGCAATTTCTTTTCCTTAAAATATTTAAATATCCCTCTTTACACAACCCATTTGAAGTAAAAAAATATTTTTATCAATAGTATTATGCTCCTTAATAGTAGATAAAAAAATAAAAGACACGAGGCCGTGTCTTTTATTTTTTAATCAAGAAGAGTTGAATCTTCTGCGCCCTCAGCACCAGAATCTTCACTAATTCCGTGATGCTCACGAATAAAGAAGGCAATTTCTTCTCTTAAATCTGTATTTTCTTTTAAGAACTGCTTCGAATTTTCACGACCTTGTCCTAGGCGTTCTTCATTATAAGAATACCAAGCACCGCTCTTTTGAACGATATCAAGCTCAGAAGCCATATCCAAGATTTCCCCTTCTCTTGAAATACCTTCTCCGTACATAATATCAACTTCCGCAACACGGAATGGTGGTGCTACTTTATTTTTCACTACTTTTACTTTTGTTTTATTACCAACGATGTCGTTACCTTGCTTTAATTGCTCCGCACGACGCACTTCAAGACGTACAGTTGAATAGAATTTCAACGCACGACCACCTGGAGTTGTTTCTGGGTTTCCGAACATAACCCCAACTTTTTCACGAATTTGGTTAATAAAGATTGCAATTGTTTTTGATTTGTTGATTGCTCCTGAAAGCTTACGCAGTGCTTGTGACATTAAACGTGCTTGTAAGCCTACATGTGAGTCACCCATGTCGCCTTCAATCTCTGCTTTCGGTACAAGAGCTGCTACAGAGTCAATTACGATAATGTCAACCGCACCACTTCGTACAAGTGCTTCCGCGATTTCTAATCCTTGCTCCCCTGTATCAGGCTGTGATAATAGTAATTCATCTATGTTAACGCCTAATTTTTGTGCATATACAGGATCCATTGCGTGCTCCGCATCGATGAATGCTGCTTGTCCACCTTGACGTTGTACTTCTGCAATTGCATGTAATGAAACTGTCGTTTTACCTGAACTTTCAGGTCCGTAAATTTCGATAATACGGCCACGTGGATATCCGCCTACTCCTAGTGCCACATCAAGTGCTAAAGAACCACTAGAAACCGTAGAAACTCTACGCTCTGCTTGTTCTCCTAATTTCATAATTGAACCTTTACCGAATTGCTTCTCTATTTGTTTTAACGCCATATCTAACGCTGCTTGACGATCACTCATTCAAAATTCCTCCTTAACTGAATTGCTAATCTTATTATACCTATTTTCAATTCAATTTGCCAACAAAATCGAACATTTATTCGATTTTTTTATTTTCTATCAAATAATATCTAAATTTAAACGTAAAAAAAGCTAGAAGAAACTTATATCTCTTCTAACTTTTTATATAAATGATAAAATCCATATTTTGCTGTTCGTTCTCTAATTTGTTGACGACTTCCGCTTAAATTAAGAGGAAAGACTACAGTTGGTTCATCCTTAATCGAAAGCCCAACAAATACTGTTCCTGGTTCTTTCTGTTCTGAAGCATCTGGCCCTGCTACCCCAGTGAAACTAATTCCTATATCCGCTTTTAATACATCCTTAACATTTTCAGCAAGATAACGAGCACATTCTTTACTAACTGCACCATCAGTATGCAATACTTCTTCAGGCACACGTAAAACATGTTGCTTCACATCATTATGATAACAAATGACACCGCCTTTAAATACAGAAGAAACACCAGCGTTTTCAGTTACTTGATTTCCAAAAAAACCACCTGTTAAACTTTCTGCGCACGCTAAAGTTAACCCTTTTCTCTTCAATAACTCGATTGCCTTATAATGCAAAAATTCTTGGTCATATCCGTAGAAAAATTCTCCTACTCTTTCTAAAATCAAATCTTCCACATGTTGAATTAGTTTCTCCGCTTCGCTAACATTTTGATGCTTAGCGGTTAAACGTAATGTCACTTCTCCATCATTTGCTAACGGGGCAATTGTTGGGTTTGTTTGTCCATCAATTAAATCTTGAACTTTCACCTCTAATTGGGACTCCCCAATACCAAAGAAACGAAGCACACGAGAATAAATGTTTTCTCCTGTTGTAAAATTACGTAAAAAAGGCTCTACGTAACTTACATACATTGGTTTCATTTCTTTTGGCGGCCCTGGTAATAAAATATAAACTTTTCCGTTCTTATTTACCCCCATACCTGGCGCCATACCGTGGTCATTTGCAAATACTGTTGCTCCATTTAAAACGAGCGCTTGCTTTTTATTATTCTCCGTAAATTCACGGCCTGTACGCTTAAAGTAATTACTTATTAAGGCTAATGCCTTTTCATCATACACAAGCTCTTCATCTAAACTAGTAGCTATCGTTTCTTTCGTTAAATCATCTTTTGTCGGTCCTAATCCACCTGTAAAAATAAGTATATCAGCACGTTCTTCCGCAGCTTCAATCGCCTTTTGCAGTCGCTTATTATTATCACCAACAACAGTATGATAGTACACGTTAATTCCGATTGAAGCTAACTTTTCAGATAAAAACTGGGCGTTTGTATTTGCAATTTGTCCAAGTAATAATTCAGTTCCAACCGCAATAATCTCAGCATTCATCCCAATTCCCCCATAAACTTCTATTTTGAGTTTACAAAAGCAGCTCTATTTTTCCAGAAATAATCCCATCCTGAAATAACAGTAAAGATTAATGCAATCCATATGAAGATATCCGCAACTGGAATATGGATTAAATTTAAAGGTACATCGTGTAATAAATATGCTGCAATCGCAATAATTTGTGTCCATGTCTTAATTTTCCCTAGCTGGTTTGCTGCAACTACTTCCCCTGTTCCAGCAAGTACAAGACGTAAACCAGTTACTGCAAACTCACGACTGATAATTACAATAACAATCCAAGCCGGTACATATTGCATCTCTACCAATGTAATAAGTGCTGCCGAAACAAGTAATTTATCAGCTAACGGGTCAAGAAACTTCCCTAAATTCGTTACAAGATTATACTTTCTTGCATAATGTCCATCAATCCAATCTGTAGCTGAAGCAATGATAAAGATAAGCGCCCCCACTAAATGTTGAATTGGCAAATTAACATCACCAATTTTATATGAACCCCAATCAAAGGGTGCTAACATAATTACCATAAAAATTGGAATTAAGAAGATTCTAGATATTGTAATTTTATTTGGTAAATTCACAGCTATTCCTCCATCATATCAAAAACATTTGTTCATCGAAAAAAAGTCATCGAAGCGATGACTGTTATTGTGCAGGTTGCTCTATCCCTTGGTTTTTTATCACCAATCTTTGGTGAAGTTCTTTTTCTGGATCCAATGGATAAGCGACCACTTGGCCATTCAGTTTAACTTCAACATTCGTTGCATTTCCAATATTAAGTCGCACTTCTTTTAATGTTGATACATCACGTTTTTCTATTTGGCCCTCTTGTACTGTAGCGTTTAGAATCACATTCCCAGCATCATCTTTAACATCTACATAACTCGCACCTTTACCCGATAATTCCAGTTCTAATGTTTTATTATTATGAATTTCCAAAGTAGATACCTTTCCAGTTGTTCCAACTACTTTCACTTCTTGCTGTCCAGTTGGTTGTGCTGGTTGCTCCTCTTTCTTTGGTTCTTCTTTTTTTGATTCCTCTTTTTTTGGCTCTTCCGCTTTCGCTTCATCTTTCTTCGTATCTAACGGAGAATCTTTCGCTTTTTGAACTTCAATTTTCTCACTTTGAGCGCTTGGAACTTTTTCATCATCTTTTCCAGTTAACGCTTGAAACACAAACCAGATTACCACTCCAACTGCGATTACTAACAGCGCAACTAAGATTTTCGGCATGTGATCTGCAATTGGCCATGATGAAGATTTTTGCATTGTTTCTTGTGTTTTTTGTCCCGTTGATACTTGTGGAACTTCACGCCTTTCAGATTGTGGTATCGTACTCTGATGTTCTACAAGCAGTTCCTCTCCATTTAATCCAACCGCATCTGCGTATTGTTTAATGAATGCACGCGCATAAAAAGCTCCTGGCAATACATCATAATTGCCTTCTTCAATTGCCACTAAATGGCGTTTTTGAATTTTTGTAATCTCATGCAGCTGATCAATAGACAAGCCTTTCGCTTCTCTTGCTTCTTTCAGCTTTTGTCCCAATTCCGTCACTACTAACACCTCAATATTTCTTTAAAAGTCAAACATAGAGAAATTATTTTGCGTACCTTGCTCAATTTCATCTACTAAATTATATTGAATTTCTTCATCATAATCGTTACGCAACTCGATAATATAATCAAAATCATCCAATGTGTATTCTGACTGACTCACAAATACATCAGGATGTTCTACAACTTTCGTTGCAGGCAATCTCATAATTTCACGAACGAGCTGCCAATGTCTTTCGTTAGCACGCTTCGTTGACACAATTCCATCTAGGATGAAAATATTGTCATCGCTATACTCATCTTCAATTAATTGACTACGAACAGTTTGCTTAATAAGAGTAGATGATACAAATAACCACCTTTTATTTGCACAAACACTTGCAGCAACAATGGATTCTGTTTTTCCGACACGAGGCATTCCTCGTATACCAATTAGTTTATGACCTTCTTTTTTCATTATTTCAGCCATAAAGTCTACAAGTAACCCTAATTCATCACGCACAAACCGAAATGTCTTCTTATCATCTGCATCTCGTTGTATGTACCTACCATGTCTAACCGCTAGCTTATCTCTTAGCTTTGGCGGACGATATTTCGTTACCGTTATGTTATCCATCGTATTTAAAATTGATTCAAGTCTAGAGATTTGCTCTTGATTATCACACATAAGGAGTAATCCACGTCGTGCATTATCTACACCATTAATTGTGACAATATTAATGCCAAGCATACCGATTAACGAAGAAACGTCACCAAGCAAGCCAGGTCGGTTTTTATGTATTTCATATTCAAAATACCATTCAATCATCCAAGATCACTCCCCTTGCTTACTTTACACCTACGTACTATATTATATGATTTCACCTTAATAGGGAAGCTAAATGTATAATCTATCCCTTTCAATTATTATGCAAAAAAAATAGAGAGGAGATTCTCCTCTCTATTTTTTACTTATGTTGTACAAACTTTACCATTAAGTTTGCGATTGTATGTTGCTCTTGTTCGTCAGCAACTTTCCAAAGTTCAGCTAATAATTTCTCTTGATCGTTGCGTGCTTCTACTTCATTTGCTAAATAATCACCAACACGAAATGCCATATCTGATACAGCACCACCATCAAGACCTTTTCCTTGCGCTTGTTCTAAACGTTCTCCTAAAAAGCTCTTCCATTGATCAAAATTATCTAAAACTGACATGTGTAAGCACCTCACTACTTAGTAATAGAATCATGCTTAATTTGTACAGTTTTTCATTTTTTATGTAAGAAATTTTTAGCAATGCCACCCGCCATTTACTCCGATAATTTGTCCTGTTATATAAGCTGCACCTGATGATACGAGAAATGACACAGTTTTTGCTACTTCTTCTGGTAATCCTAATCGTCCTAACGGAATCTCTTCCGCAATTTCATTCTTATCCTCTTCTGAAAATACATTTAACATTTCCGTTTCAATTGCACCTGGCGCCACCGCGTTCACTCTTATTCCACTTAATGAAACTTCTTTTGCTAAAGCTTTCACATATGAATTTTGCGCACCTTTTACCATCGAGTAAAGCACTTCACATGACGCTCCAATTTGTCCCCATATAGACGAAACAAGTAAAATATTACCGCCTCTCCGTTGAATCATAGATGGCAATGCCATCGATAATAATTTATAGATACTCTTCACTTGAAGTTCTACCATATCATTCAATTCATCGTTCGTTACATCTGTTACGAGTCCAAAAATACTCTTCCCAGCTGCATATACGATAACATCAAGAGGATGTTCAATTTGTTTCCACAATTGCTCTGCCCCATCAGTAGAAACTAAATTCGCTTGAACAGGAATTACTTCACCCCATTCTTTCTGCAACTCATTCACTTTCTCTTCACTGTTATTATAATGAACATATACTGTATATCCATCTTGAATTAATTGTTTCGAAATAGCAGAGCCAATCCCTCCGCTTCCTCCAGTTACTAATGCATACTTTTTCATACAATTCCTCTCTTATCTCAAAAAAATCTTTTCCCTACAAATAAATAATACCCTCATCTTACAATTTATCAATGATAAGATGAGGGTATTGTTATGAAACCTTTTATTTTTTAGGTAAAACTTGGCAAACACTCATTTTCTCTTCTGATAATAGTAATTGAGCTACTTCTTGTAAATCTTGAACCGTTAGACTTTCTAATACAGTCAATGCATCAAACAGACTCGATTCATTAAACGCATATCGTGTAAATTGATTTGCAATATATTCCGGTGAATTCAAGGAACGTAAAAAGCCACCTATTTTCTTTTTCTTCACTCGTTCTAATGCCGCCTCATCTAATTGATCATAATTTGTGTTTAATAAAATACCTTTCAAACGCTCTTCCAGCTCATCAGGTTGCTTCGTATCGCCGCCAACCATTGCAAAACCGAAGTTATTCTCTTCTGTATAATCATACGAGAACGAATCATCAATGAGCCCTTCGTTATATAAAGATTCGTAATGAACGGAGCTTTTCCCAAATAAATAATCTAAAAGTAACGTAAGCGCAATTTCTTGTTTTAAAAGAGCTTCCCCTTTTTCTTTTAAGTTTGTCGCTTTAATACCAACTAAACATTTCGGAGTTTGTACAGGCATTGAAATAATTTTCTTCTTTTCATTTACCTCATCTGGTTCTTCTTCGAATGAACGTACTATTTCTGGTTGGTTTTTATAATCTTTCTTCGCTTGATTTTCACGTATCAAATCCATCGTTTTTTCTGGATCAATTGCACCTACAACAAACATTAACATATTGCTTGGATGATAAAACGTTTCATAACATTCATATAGTAGGTCTTTCGTAATTTTACTAATAGACTCAATCGTCCCTGCAATATCAATTTTAATCGGGTGCTTTACAAACAAGCTATCAATTAATCCAAAATATAAGCGCCAATCTGGATTATCTTGATACATTTGAATTTCTTGCCCAATAATACCCTTCTCTTTTTCAACGGTTTTTTCAGAGAAGTAAGGCTCTTGTACAAAGTTTAACAATGTATTTAAATTTTGTTCTACATTTGATGTACATGAGAAAAGGTAAGCTGTTCTTGTGAAAGATGTGAAAGCATTTGCCGATGCCCCTTGTTTACTAAACAATTGGAAAGCATCGTGATCTTCTTTTTCAAATAATTTATGCTCAAGAAAATGTGCAATTCCATCAGGCACACGAATCATTTCTTCTTTCCCTAATGGTATAAATGTATTATCTACAGAACCATATTTCGTCGTAAACGTCGCAAATGTTTTATTAAATCCTTGTTTCGGTAAAACATATACATCTAATCCATTAGGAAGTTTTTCATAATAGAGTGTTTCTTTTAATTGTTCATAAACAATTTTCTCCATTTACTCTCCCTCCGTTCCTTGTAAAAAGTAAATTGTATCTAGTTCAATATTTTTAGCAACTTTTACAATTTCTTGTTTTGTCACACTTTCTATACCGGTAAGCCATTCTTCAACTGGACGTGTACGATCTGAAATAATACCATGATATAGCATTTCTACAAAACCACGTGGTGTATCAATTGCCTCTAATATTTGATTTTGGATGACACTTTTTGTTTGATGTATTTCTTCTTCAGAAAACTCTCCGTTTTGCATCGCAAGCATTTGTTCTTTAATAATCTCAACTGCTTTTTCATAATTTTTCGCTTCGATTCCTGACATAACAAATAATAAACCTTTATGACTTTCAAAGCGCGATGCTGCATAGTACGCTAAACTATTTTTTTCACGCACATTTACGAATAACTTCGAATGAGAAAAGCCACCAAACAATCCATTGAACAATTGCAATGCAAAATAATCTTCATCTTTATATGTGACAAATGTACGATAACCGATGTGTAATTTACTTTGTTTTAATTCTTGTTTTTCAACAACTTCTTTTTCTTCATTATTTCGTCTATGAAGGAGTACATTTCTTTCTCTCACTGGACGAGCTGAAATAGAAAAATACTTACTTACAAGATCAACGGCGTTTTCTGAAATATCACCAATAATATATAAATCCATTTCATCTTCCGCTAGCACCTTTTGATAATATTGATACAGACTTTCATTTGTAATAGACGTAACACTCTCTTTTTTTCCATTTGCACTTAAACGATACGGTTCTACTTTGCACATTTCTTCAATTAAACGCTCGTTTGCATAACGCATTTTATCATCATAAGTAGCTTCAATTCTCTGTAACAGTGCTCTTTTTTCACTTTCTACGATAGAAGATAGGAAACCGTTCTCCTCCGTTGCTGGATGTAACACGATATCTGACAACATAGAAAGCGCTTTTTCAAATAACGGTGGTGCATCATGTAAATAAACTTCATTTGCAATGTCTACATAAATGGAGATAATATGGTCTTCCCCTTTTTTACTTACATCTACCGCTAAAGAAGATCCGTATAATTCTTCTAAATATTGACGAAGACGAATTACAGAAGGTAATTTTTCTGTCGCACTTTGCAATACGTATGGCAATAGGGCACGCTCTGTCACCGTCTCCTCATTTAAAGGCGCTTTAAAACGAAATACAAAGGTATTCGTTTTATATTTATCAGTCGGAATAATATGTACGCGCAAACCACCTAACTCATGTAGTTGTTGTTCCATTAGTTTCATTTATAGCCCTCCTTTACGTATATAGGAATATTCCTCTTCAATATACAGTTTTTAGAAATGAAAAATCAACTTTTCTTCCTCACTATACTTACATAAGGCCCTTTCTAAAAACTGTAATATGTAAGGAACATAGTAAAATTCCGTATTAAATATAGTCTATGTAAAAAAGCCCGCACTAATGTGCGAGCTTTTTATACTTATCGTTTTCCTTTTTCATAAGGAGTTCCTAATGCTTTCGGAGCTTCAGAACGACCTACAAAACCAACGAGTGCTAATATTGTGAATACATACGGTAATATTGTTAATAAAACACTCGGAATTTGATCTAATACAGGAATTGTTCCACCTGTTACACTTAATGATTGTGCAAAACCAAAGAATAGCGCTGCACCTAATGCACCTAGTGGATTCCACTTTCCAAAAATCATAGCAGCTAATGCTAAGAAACCTTGTCCTGTAATAGTTGCCCCTGAGAAGTTATTAGAAATTGACATCGCAAAAATTGCTCCACCAATTCCAGCAAACACCCCTGATATACAAACGCCAATATAGCGCATTTTATATACGTTAATCCCCATCGTATCCGCTGCCATTGGATGCTCACCAACCGCACGAAGACGAAGACCGAACGGTGTTTTATAAATAACATACCAAACAACGAATGCTAAAATAATGGCAATATACGACGTTATTGGTACGTTAGAGAAGAATATTTTCCCTAAAACCGGAATATCTGAAAGGCCTGGAATATCAATCTTTTCAATACGGTACTGAATAAAGTCAGTCTGTCCTTTATCAAAAATCTTCTTAATTGCAAATACCGTTAATCCAAGAGATAAGAAGTTAATTGCTACACCACTTACAACTTGATCTGCTCGGAATGTAATAGAAGCTACCGCATGAAGTAATGCAAACAAACCACTACCAATTGCCGCAAATAATAACGCAATCCACGGAGTCATCGTGCCCCAAGTATCACCCATTAATAAGTTTGTAACAACTCCAATAAATGCACCAAATAGCATTAGTCCTTCTAATCCGATATTTACAACACCTGATCGTTCACTAAATACACCACCTAGTGCTGTGAAAATGATAGGTGCCGATGTATATAACGTACCCGTCACAAGAATGGCTAATATATCTAAAAAGCTCATTTATTTCCCCTCCTTGCTCATGCGTGTAAGCGCCCATCTTAACACATAACTACATGCAACAAAGAAGATGATACATGCAATAATTACATTAATAAGCTCTGACGGTACATCTGCCTCAAAGTTCATTTGAGGGGAAGCACTTTTCAAACCACCAAACAATAAAGCTGAAAGGATTATACCAAACGGATTGTTCCCTCCAAGTAATGCTACGGCAATCCCATCAAACCCTACTCCTGTAAACGAAGACATCGCTGTCATACTCTGGAATGTCCCTAATCCTTCCATCGCCCCACCAATCCCCGCAAATGCACCAGCAATTGTCATGGAGAATACTACATTACGAGAAACTTTCATACCTGCATATTGAGAGGCATGCTGATTAAATCCTACCGACTTTAATTCGTAACCTAAAGTTGTTCGATCTAATAAGAACCACATTAAAATAGCGATTAAAATTGCTACAATAATTCCCCAGTGTAGACGTGAACCATCAGTAATAGAAGCAAGCCAGTCTGAAGATAGTGACGCACTCTCTTTAATGTCATACGTTTTATCATTACCCTCGTGTAAGAAACGCTTAATAATGTCATATGTTACGTATAAAGCAATATAGTTCATCATAATTGTTACAATAACTTCATTAACTTGAAATTTCCCCTTTAAATATCCAGGGATGAAACCCCAAATTCCACCTACTAATGCTGCAAATAAAATTGATAACGGCATGTGAAGAACAGCTGGTAGCGAAACTGCATAACCGAACCAAACTGCTGCAAGCCAACCAACTAACAATTGACCCTCTACCCCGATATTAAATAAGCCTGTACGAAATGCAAACGCCACCGATAAGCCAGCAAGAATAAGCGGTATCATTGTACGGAGAGTTTCACCAATCGCACTTGCGCTGCCGAACATTCCTGTCCAAAGTGCACTATAACCAACAATTGGATCATAGCCACTAACTAGCATTACAATCGCTCCTACAAGTAAGCCGAAAATAACGGATAGTACTGGGACTAAAATATTTATCGTTCGTTCTGTTAAAAGCTTTTTAGCCATTTGTACCCACCTGCTCCTTCTTTGTTCCTCCAGCCATTAACAATCCAAGCTGTTGTTCATTCGTTTCTTTCGCATCAACTATTGCTACAATTTCCCCTTCATAAATAACAGCAATTCGATCGCTAACATTTAAGATTTCATCTAACTCTAATGATAAAAGTAATACACCTTTTCCTTTATCCCTTTGCTCTATTAATCTCTTATGAATAAATTCAATTGCTCCTACATCTAAACCACGTGTTGGCTGTGCCGCAATTAATAAATCTGGATCTCGGTCTACTTCACGTGCAATAATTGCTTTTTGTTGATTCCCCCCAGATAGAGCGCGTGCTAACGTTTGCTCACTAGGTGTACGTACATCAAACTGTTCAATAAGAGCCTTTGCTTTTTCTGTAATTTTGCTGAAATTTAAAATCCCTTTCTTTGAAAATGGATTTTTATAGTACGTTTGAAGAACTATATTATCTCTAACAGAAAAATCAAGTACGAGTCCGTGTTTATGACGATCTTCTGGAATATGACCAATTCCTTCTTCTGTTATTCTTCTAACAGGCCAATTTGTTATTTCTTTTCCTTTAATTGCAATAGAACCTGACTCAACTTTTCGTAAACCAGTAATTGCTTCTATTAATTCACTTTGTCCGTTTCCATCAATCCCTGCAATCCCAACAATTTCCCCCGCACGAACAGTTAAGTCAAGGCCTTTTACAGCAGGTAGTTGACGTGCATCGTGAACAACAAGGTTTGCAATTGAAAGTACCTCTTCTTTTGGCTTCGCGTCTATTTTTTCTGTTTTAAAATTCACTTGACGTCCGACCATTAATTCTGCAAGTTTATTTTCATCCGTATTTGCAACGTCAACCGTTCCAATCCCTTTTCCTTTACGAATAATCGTACAACGATCGCAAACTTCCATAATTTCTTTCAACTTATGTGTAATAAGAACAATAGATTTTCCTTCTTGTACAAGCTTTTTCATAATTTGAATTAGCTCATGAATTTCTTGTGGTGTTAACACGGCTGTCGGTTCATCAAATATTAAAATTTCTGCACCGCGGTAAAGAGTTTTCAAAATCTCAACACGCTGTTGCATACCCACTGAAATATCCTGTATTTTCGCATATGGATTTACAGCTAAACCGTATTGTTCAGACAATTTTTGAATTTCTTTAGCAGCTTCCTCAACAGCAATTTTCCCTTTTTTCTTCGGTTCATTTCCGAGAATAATATTCTCTGTAACTGTAAAATTATGAACAAGCATAAAGTGTTGATGGACCATTCCAATACCAAGGTCATTTGCTATATTCGGATTTGTGATTTTTACAGGTTTACCTTTAATTTTAATTTCACCCTGCTCTGGTTGGTACAAACCAAATAGTACATTCATCAATGTGGATTTCCCTGCACCATTTTCTCCAAGTAAAGCATGTATTTCTCCTTGCTTTACTTGCAGCGTAATATCATCATTCGCTACAATGCCTGGGAATACTTTCGTAATGTTATTCATCTCAATTACGTATTCCATTTCGTTCCTCCTTTTAACAGGGAACATTCCCTATTACACTATTAACTTATTAAGCGATTTGGAATTTTTATACATACAAAGGTTAGTTCTATGAACTAACCTTTGCTATTTCTCTATTTATTTTTTTAGAGAAGCTTCATATTCTTTATACTCTTTATCTGTAGCCGGTACTTTAATTTCACCATCTGTAATTTTCTTTTCAAACTCTTCTACTTTTGTTAAAATTTCAGGGTTAACCTTTTTCACGTTATCAGTTGTTTTTGAAATACCAATACCGTCATCTTTTAAACCAAACGCTTCAATTTTTCCACCTTTTAATTTTCCATCTTTTGCTTCTTTAGCTACTTTTTCTACAGCTACATCCACACGTTTAATCATTGAAGTTAATGTTACATTTTCAGGCATACCTTCTTGATGTTGGTCACGGTCAACACCGATTACCCAAACATTTTCACCTTTTTTCTTACGGTTTTTCGCTTCAGTGAACACACCGTTACCTGTACCACCAGCAGCATGATAAATTACATCTACACCTTGACCATACATTGCTGATGCAAGAACTGTACCTTTTTCAGGTTTATCAAATGCTTCCGCATATTCAGATACGATTTCAATGTTTGGATTTACTGCCTTTGCACCAGCTTTAAATCCATTTTCGAATTTACTAATTAAATCACTTTTCATTCCACCAACAAATCCTACTTTATTCGATTTTGTTGACATAGCTGCTACCGCACCTACAAGGAATGATCCTTCATGATCTTTAAATGTAATACTTGTTACGTTCGGTGCATCTACAACAGTATCAACGATTGCGAATTGTTGTTTTGGAGATTCTTTTGCAACTTCTTTAATTGCACCTTCTAATTTATAACCGATTCCGAAAGATAAATCATACTTATCTTTTGAAAATTTCTTTAAGTTTGGAATATAATCTGCTTCTTTTTCAGACTGTAGGTAACGATAATTTGTCTTTTCCTTTAATCCATTATCTTTACCAAACTTTTTCAAACCTTCCCAAGAAGATTGGTTGAATGATTTATCATCAACGCCCCCAACATCCGTTACCATACCAACTTTGAAGTCTTTATCTTCTTTCTTATCACTGCTCGCCTTATCCGAGTTACCACATGCACCTAACACCGTACTTGCTGCTAATGTTAATGATAATAAAAGACCTGTTTTTTTCTTCATACTAGAAACCCCTCCTGAAATGATTTGTCTATTTTTTATACGCTGCTGTTCCTTACTTCTTGCTGTCACCTCCCTAAAAAGGAATTTACCTACATACGCTTTCTTAATACGTGGAAGCTAAATTTATCAGCTCTAAAGTAATTGATAGAATATAAGATTGGCTCATCATTTTGATCGTAGTGCATTTGTTTTAATACAAGCAGCGCTGTTTCAGGCTCACATTCTAAAATCGGTGAGATTTTAGGGTGATAGC
This sequence comes from Bacillus sp. FAU20, assembly GCF_056033865.1. Lineage (NCBI taxonomy): Bacteria > Bacillati > Bacillota > Bacilli > Caryophanales > Bacillaceae > Bacillus > Bacillus sp. FAU20. The sequence goes on along the minus strand of NZ_JBVYHY010000003.1, from coordinate 925,098 downwards.
CAATTGGCTCAATGTGAGCAACCGCATATGTTATGCGCTTATGCGTGTTATTATGTATCACCGTTAATAATGATTCCTCATTGTAACCCGATAAATCTGGCAATATTTCTTTTGCAAGTTTATCGATACAATACACAACAGGTTCCCCATCTGCTGTACGCACGCGTTCAATCATCACTGCATTAAAACCATCTTCACTATTAAACTTCTCTTTTTCCTCTTCTGTTAAAGTTGTAGTAGATGATGATAAAAAGATTGTTCCTGGTGTTTTCCCCACACTAGAAATCATATCTGTAATACTAGAAAGTTGTTCTATTCCAGAAGAAAATAATGGCTTTGCATTTACAAATGTCCCTACACCATGTCTACGAATGACAACATTTTCTTCTTCTAAAATACGCAATGCTTCCCTTAAAGTCGCTCTACTTACGCCAAGTTCTTTCGCTAAATCAAACTCTGATGGTAACTTTTGTCGTTCTTTATAAGCCCCATCTTTAATTTTTTCTTTGATGTGATCAATCACCCGTAGATATAGGTGACGACTATCGGATTTTACTGACATAAGACTCCCCCGCATTTCAATTATTCGACCTCTGATGTAAGACTTCTTTTCTCTTTTTTCAACTTACAACATAGTACAAATGACTAAACACCAAAATAAGCGTAATTGTCGAATAAATAATAATAATTTTTTTAAATAAAATTTTCACTCTTTATTGCATAAAAAAAACTTTGCACCATAAACATTCCTCATTTCGAGAAAAAGTTCGGCACAAAGATCCTTTACATCCTTTGTTACACACTTTTCCCCTCATAGTCTAGCAATTCATGGTTGCCAGGTAGAAACTTATGGACCTTATCTCCAAGATTATATGAGGCAGTGATTCTTTTCGAAGTAATCTTACCACTTGCTCTCATACGTGTCAACAAAATCTAACATTTTTCTGCATTAAATATCGAACATTTACACAAAACATAATCAAAGTATTCGTATTCTAAAGAACACCTCTAAATGTAAGCCCTTTCTTTATTGCTGAGTATAGTATATAACAAAAACACTATATAAAAAAGCCTAATTGTAAAAACAATTAGGCTTTTTTTAAGAACTTTTTTCTTGTACATCATTAATGAGCACTTCTCTCGGTTTACTACCTTCATACGGACCTACTACACCATTCATTTCCATTGCATCAATTAGGCGAGCAGCTCGCGTATAACCTACTCTAAACCTACGTTGTAACATAGAAACAGATGCTGTTTGCATTTCCACTACAAGTTGAACCGCTTCATCATATAATTCATCTTCTACTTCCTGCTTCGTATCAGGAACATCTTGCGGAATCATATCTTCTTGATATTGTGCTTTTTGCTGTCCAATAACATATTCTACAACTCTCTCAACTTCATCATCTGATAAAAATGCGCCTTGTACACGTACAGGTTTCGATGCACCAATTGGTATAAACAGCATGTCTCCACGACCTAGTAGCTTCTCTGCGCCACCACCGTCAAGAATTGTACGAGAATCTGTTTGAGAAGATACAGCGAATGCAATACGTGATGGAATATTTGCTTTAATAACACCCGTAATAACGTCAACTGACGGACGTTGCGTTGCAATAATTAAATGAATACCAGCAGCACGAGCCATTTGCGCTAGACGCATAATCGCATCCTCTACATCAGACGAAGCAACCATCATTAAATCTGCTAACTCGTCCACAATTACTACAATATAAGGTAATTCGGGTTGTTTCGCTTCTGATTGACTATTATGCTCTTTTATATAATCGTTGTATCCTTCAATGTTACGTGTACCACTATGAGCAAACAATTCATAACGACGTTCCATCTCACTCACAACTTTTTTCAATGCTTGCGATGCTTTTTTCGGATCAGTTACAACTGGCGTTAATAAATGAGGCACACCGTTATATACATTTAATTCTACCATTTTCGGGTCAATCATCATTAATTTTACTTCATGCGGTTTTGCACGCATTAAAATACTAACAATAATACCGTTAATACATACACTTTTCCCGCTACCTGTCGCACCAGCTACGAGTAAATGAGGCATTTTATTTAGACGGGCTAATACAGCTTCACCTGTAATATCTCGGCCAAGACCAATTAACAACTTCTCTTCCGGATGATTATTAGCCTTAGAATCAAGAACTTCCCTCAGCGTTACCATCGAAACTTCTGAGTTCGGAACTTCGATCCCTACAGCTGATTTCCCGGGAATTGGCGCTTCAATACGAATGTCCTTTGCAGCTAAAGCAAGGGCTAAATCATCACTTAAACTGACAATTTTGCTTACCTTTACCCCCATATCAGGATACACTTCATATTTTGTAACTGCCGGACCTCTATGTACTTTTGTTACTTTCGCTTTCACTCCGAAACTTTGGAATGTACGCTCTAATTTACGAGCATTCTCATAAATTTCCGCATTTTCATTTGTAACTTGCTTATTCTTTGGGAATTTTAATATATCAAGTGAAGGAAGCTTGTAATCTTTATTTTCTACATTTGAAAATTGCATAGGAGGTGCTTGTGCTTCACTCTCTAACGATTCAACAATTTTTTCTCCACGCTTTTTCTTTGGTTCTTCAATTGGCGGAGTCTCTTCAATAAACGGTGAAGTGATCAAATCTTCTTGCTCTACTTCGATTCGTTTATCCTCTTCTTCATTTACAGGATAATTCTCAGTGAAATTCGAAATAATCGGAGGATCAATTGAGATTTCTTCCATCGGCTCAATAATTTCTTCTTGTTCTGCAGCACGTTTGCTTCTTGTGCTTCTTGTTGTTTTTTTCTTTTCTGTTTGTTCAGCCGTTCTTTTAGCTCTCCAATCTTTATAATCCCCTTGCATCACTTGAAACTGACTTCTAAGAATTCTACCAACTGGAGCTAACACTTCTCCAATATGCTTATTTGTTATACAAAGTATACCGAGAATAACTAGAATAATACCAATGATATAAGCTCCTACTTCGTCAAATAAGAAGTAACATGTTGCGAACATAAGCGCACCAAACATACCACCACCTAAATGAACACTATCTGGCCCCTTTTTCATTTCAAGAAAGAAGTTATCTTTCGTACTCACAATAACAGAAGTATTTTGCACTGCTCCATCTTTTGTAAGAAGGTTAAATAATGTAATATGACTAAACATTAATATCGCCAATACAATTAAATAAAATCCAATTAATCGTTTATTTAAAAGGTTCGGCCATCCGCGTTTTATAACAAAGGAAACCGATAAAGCTATTACACCTAACACACCAATTATGTACCACTCACCAAAGAAGAAGCGAAAAAATAACACAAACGATTTCCCTACAACGCCTAGCTGTAAAATCGTAATGATTGAAAGTGCAAAAAGAGTTAAACCGACAATTTCATAATACAAAGTTGGCTTTATCGTACGTCTTGCCTTTGACTTCGTCCCTCTTTGCTTTTGTTTTGCCATTTCTTCACCTCGTGTTCTACATATAAGTAAAGCTCCCCTCAAAATGCTCTATTTATATGTCTGTTTTCTCTATTTTTCAGGTCTTTATATCTTCTATTTTTACACTTCTTGTAAAATGCTAAATAAACAGAAGAAAGCAGCCTACTCATGGCTGCTCAACCGTCTTGTTTTTTATATTATACCATAGCTTCTAAACAAAATCCTTCTTTTTGCTAAAAGGTTATTTTCTGACCGGGCTCAAACTCTAAATAATGAAGTGGGTCCGTACTTAGCACACGTACAATAGAATAAAATCCATGTTCCTCTTCAGAAACCATTAATTCCACACCATTTATATTTACGACTTTTTGACTTTCACATTGTGAATAATCGGCCGGATACACAAGTTGCTCTGGCATAATTGTATATAAAATCATTGTAGCATTGTCCCTTCTGTACTATCTTCCGCGCGAACATCTATTAATTCGTTTAATTTTCGAATAGCATTTCCAATACCGCCTACATCATCTATAAGACCGTACTTTACTGCATCCCCACCAATTACATTCGTCCCAATATCTCGCGTTAAATTTCCTTTCGCAAACATAAGCTCTTTAAAACGATCTTCTGTTACTTTCGAGTGCTTCGTCACAAAACGAATGACTCTTTCTTGCATCTTATCCAAATACTCAAATGTTTGTGGCACACCTATGACAAGACCTGTTAAACGAATTGGATGAATTGTCATCGTCGCAGTTTCCGCAATAAACGAATAGTCAGTAGAAACAGCAATCGGTACACCGATGGAATGTCCCCCACCTAAAACTAGAGACACTGTTGGTTTTGAAAGTGAAGCTACCATTTCAGAAATTGCTAGCCCAGCTTCAACGTCACCTCCAACCGTATTTAATATTAAAAGCAAACCTTCAATTTTCGGATTTTGTTCAATCGCAACAATTTGCGGAATGATATGCTCGTATTTTGTTGTTTTATTTTGCGGTGGTAATTGAACATGACCTTCCACTTGTCCGATAATCGTTAAACAATGAATACGTGATTCATTCATCTGTGGTACATTTGTCTGTCCAAGCTGTTGAATTTTTTCGACTATTGAAGCCTCTTTTCCAGCTTCTTTTGGCTCAGCTTCTTTTTCTTCATTTGTATATCGATCACGTTCTGTCATTTCGCATCCCCTTTCACTCGTATATAACTATTATTTCTTAAGTTATAAATTTCATTCGATAGGGTTAAAAAGAAAAAAGATCACCCATAAGGGTGATCTTTTTTATACTTCCATAATAATCGGTAAAATCATAGGTTTTCTCTTTGTCTCTTCGTACAAAAACTGTCCTAATAATTCACGAATATTTTGTTTTAACATTGACCATTCAATTGAATATTCTTTAATTGACTGCTCAACAATCATACGTACAATCTCTGTAGATCGTTCAATTAACGCTTCTGATTCACGAACATATACGAAACCACGTGAAATGATTTCTGGACCAGAGATAATTTTCTTTTCATCTTTACCAAGCGTTACAACAACTACTAGTATTCCATCTTGAGATAACATCTTTCTATCTCGAAGAACGATATTACCAACGTCACCTACACCTAATCCATCAATTAAAACATTACCAGCTTGTACTTTACCGACTAAGTTCGCTTCATCGTCACCAAAAGCAATTACATCGCCTTTTTCTACGATAAAGATATTTTCTCTTGTAATACCTACATCTTCAGCTAAGTATGCATGTGCTTTTTGCATACGGAACTCACCGTGTACGGGTACAAAGTACTTTGGTTTCATTAAATTTAACATTAATTTTAATTCTTCTTGGCTACCGTGACCTGAAACGTGAACTTTTCTTTCACCGTAATAAACAACTTCAGCTCCCGCTCTAAATAACAAGTCGATAATTTTTGATACAGATATTTCATTACCCGGAATTGGAGAAGCCGCAATAATAACCGTGTCACCTTTACGAATTGAAATTTGTTTATGAGCTTGCTTTGCCATTCTAGATAGAGCAGCCATCGGTTCACCTTGACTACCTGTCGTTAAAATAGCTACCTTTTTCTCTGGGAAATTGTCTACTTCTTGTAGTGAAATAACCATACCTTCTGGAACATCTAAATAACCAAGACGTCTTGCGATATCTACCACTTTCACCATACTACGTCCTACAACCGCCACTTTTCGCCCTGTTTCAGCAGCTGCATCAAATACTTGTTGAATACGATGTACATTCGATGCAAATGAAGCAACAATAATACGACCTTCTGCGCCGTAGAACACTTTAGAGATTTCTACACCAACTTCTTTTTCTGAACCTGTATAACCTGGGCGCTCTGCGTTTGTACTATCAGATAATAAGCAAAGTACGCCTTCATTTCCGATTTGCGCCATTTTCCCAAGGTCTGCTCCACTATTTCCAATTGGAGTTTGATCGAATTTAAAGTCTCCCGTATATACAATCGCACCTTTTGATGTATGGAAACAAACACCAACAGAATCTGGAATACTATGTGTCGTTCCAAAGAATGACACCGTTGTAGTATTAAACTCTACTGTTGAATTTGAATCGATTGTTTTTAAGTCTACACGGCCTAACATACCCGCTTCGCCAAGTTTTTCTTGTATAAGTCCTACTGTTAATTTCGTTGCATATACTGGAATAGATAATTTACGAAGTACGTAAACAATACCACCAATATGATCTTCATGACCGTGAGTAATAAATAAACCTTTTACTCGCTCTTGGTTTTCCACTAAATATGTAATATCAGGAATAACGATATCAATTCCAAACATTTCATCTCCTGGGAACATTAACCCTGCATCTACAATAAAGATTTCAGAATCAATTTCAACACAGTACATGTTTTTCCCGATTTCACCTACTCCACCAAGAGCAAATACTTTAACAGACTCATTCTCTTTTCTCTTCATGTTGTTGCCTGGTTTAAAAATCTTTCAAACACTGATTTCACTAAAATTGCAGAGACACCAGGGGAAACTCTACAACCACCATATATTCACCGTCCAAGACGAATGTCCTTACCGTTATGCGATATCATGTCCTTGTTTATTTTTTAAACCAGGTTTCACCTCTCTTTCATTATATAAATCAAATATCTTATTCGATATGATATGAAAATGTAATCAAATTATAATTTTTACCAATTTTGCTAAGCATACCCGTACTAAGCTACTTAGCCATATTATACCTGATACAAGAAATAGAACACAAGTTAAATCGTGCGAAAGAAAGAGGAAAAGAACGGAATGACAATAAAAGTATCGAACGTATTTCCTTTATATTTACTCCGATTTTATACTCCATATTATTTTGAAGAACTAGCCATACATACGCCAAATTCATTTCATAATAGGAAGTTTCAAGATTTATTTTTCTAGAATCCAACAAAAACACTTACAAAATGGATTTTTTTTATGAATTACGTCACATTTTAGGGGATTTCTCTAAAAACAGACACCGTGGTTTATTACGTTTATTCCATAATATCTATCATTTTTTGACTCAGTTAAAGGGGTATGATTATTTTCTTATACACATAATGAAGAAGCGATTAATGTTCTTATAAAAACACATATAGGTGAGAAAAAGAGGAAAAGATTTGCATATAATAAAAAATGACCTAGTTCTACACTAGGTCATTTTTTATTAACGAGGGATAGATTGCATAACAGATTGTAACGTTACTCTTTCCTCTTCTGTTAATGGAAGAAGTGGTAAACGTACAGAACCTACATCTAATCCAACCATTTGTAACGCTGTTTTTACTGGAGTTGGACTTGGCGCCATAAATAATGAATCAGTTACTCTTACAAGTAATTGATGTAATTTTTGTGCTTTCTTAAACTCTCCTGCTTGAAATGCTGTAATCATCTCTTGCATTTCGTTTCCGATAACATGAGATGCTACCGAAACGATACCTTTCGCTCCAACTGCCATAGCTGGTAACGTTAAACCGTCATCACCGCTGTATACCGCAAAGTCGTCCGCTGTTTTTTCAATGATTTCTGTCATTGTTAACACATCGCCGCCGGCATCTTTAATAGCAACAATGTTTTCTATTTCTGATAAACGAACAACTGTATCAACGGAGATTTGTACAATAGATCGTCCCGGAACGTTATATAGCATAACCGGAAGCGGCGTGCTTTCAGCAATTGCTTTAAAATGCTGATACATCCCTTCTTGGCTCGGTTTGTTATAATACGGTGCTACTAGCATTACTGCATCCACACCAACTTCTGTTGCCTTTTTAGTTAAGTCAATAGAAGCATGCGTATTATTGCTACCTGTTCCAGCGATTACGGGCACTCTTTTATCGACAACAGATACGACATGGCGATATAACGCTACTTTCTCTTCTGAAGTTAATGTAGGAGATTCTCCTGTCGTTCCTCCTACCACGATTGCTGTTGTACCGTTATCAATTAAATAATTTACCAATTTCGTTGTCTTTGCAAAATCGATATTCCCGTTTATATCAAACGGTGTTACCATCGCGGTTGCAATTGTCCCAAAATCTATCATGGTCTCACTCCTTATTGTTCCAGTTGCTTTTCTTTTGAAAGCTCAAACGCACTATGTAATGCATTTACAGCCTCCACTAAATCAGTTTCTTTTACAAGAACCCAAATTGTTGTATGACTATCTGCCGATTGTAGGATTTGAATACCTTTTTCCGCTAGAGCTGTAACGATTTTCGCAGTAACCCCTGGGTATCCTGCCATTCCAGCTCCAACGATAGATACTTTCGCACAATGTTCTGTCACAATTGGCTCATATCCAAGGTTCTTTAATAATTTAACTGCATGACTTGATACATTATCACTCACCGTATATGCTACGCCAGTAGGTGAAATATTAATTAAATCGACGCTTATTCCTTCGTTCGCCATCTCTTTAAACACATGTTGTTGCAAATCATATGCCGTTTCTTTTGCAAGCACCTTAATTTGCGTTACGTTTGATACGTGGGCAATACCTGTAACAGGACGTTCTTCTACATCACGACCTCTCATAGCACCATCATATGCTGAAATAAGTGTACCTTCACTATCAGAATACGTAGAACGTACACGAAGTGGCACTTTTGCATGCATCGCAATTTCAACTGCACGTGGATGAACGACTTTCGCACCTTGATAAGCCATGTTACAAATCTCGTTGTACGTTACAGTTTGAAGATGACGTGCATCTTTTACAATACGAGGATCCGCAGTCATAACACCTTCTACATCAGTGAATATATCGATGTATTCAGCATGAAGTGCAACACCTAATGCTGAAGCTGAAGTATCACTACCTCCGCGCCCAAGTGTTGTCGTATCACCTTTTTTCGTTTGCCCTTGGAATCCTGTAACGACGATTACATCTACATTTTCCAACTCTTCATGTATACGATCGCAATTCATTTCAATAATCTTTGCATTCGTAAAATCATCATTCGTTACAAAACCAGCTTGTGCACCATTTAATGCTGCTGCTTTTATACCGTTCTCATTCAACATATTAGAGAAAACAATTGCAGAGATTAACTCTCCGCACGATAATAATAAATCTTGCTCACGTTTAGAAATAGTAGATTCCTCTTGATTTACAAGACTTAATAACGTATCCGTTGCATATGGTTCACCTTTACGGCCCATAGCAGATACGACAGTAACTACTTTATAACCAGCAGCTAATGATTTTTTTATATGATGAAGCGCATGCTTACGTCCATTGTCATCACGTACTGATGTGCCACCAAATTTTTGAACAATTATTTTCATATTTTGCACCTTCTCTTAGCCGTTTACACTAATTGTAATTTTACTAAGCGCTCTGCAATTTGAACAGAATTCCATGCAGCGCCTTTTAATAAGTTATCAGATACGACCCAAAGATGGAATCCTTTATCGTTATTTAAATCTTTACGGATTCTTCCAACGAATACTTCGTTTTTACCTACTGCAGTAGCTGGCATTGGATATAACTGCTCTTCTGGATTATCTTGCAGAACAATACCTTCCGCATTTGCAAGTAAGCTCTTTAATTCTGCTACTGTTACGCCTTCTTTTTCTACTTCGATGTAAACAGACTCAGAGTGTCCTGATACAACTGGTAAACGTACACATGTTGCCGCTACTTCTAATTCAGGCATATGCATAATTTTTTTCGTTTCGTTAATCATTTTCATTTCTTCAAATGTAAATCCATTATCTTGGAATTTATCAATTTGTGGAATCGCATTAAAAGCAATTGGGAAATGCTTCTTATCACCTGATACAGGAAGAACATTTGCCTTAACTTCTTCGCCATTTAAGATTGCTTGTGATTGTTCATGCAGTTCTTCAATAGCTGCCGCACCAGCACCTGATACAGCTTGATATGTGGAAACGATTACTCGTTTTAAACCATATTGCTGACGAACTGGCTCAAGAGCTACTACCATTTGAATTGTAGAACAGTTTGGATTTGCAATAATACCATTATGTTCTTTTAAGTCATTTTCATTTACTTCAGGTACAACAAGTGGCACGTTTTCTGTCATACGGAATGCACTTGTATTATCAACAACAATCGCACCGCGTTTTGCTGCTTCTGGGGCTAATTGTTTCGATACAGATCCACCAGCACTAAATAGTGCGATATCTACTCCTTCAAAGCTTTCAGGAGTTGCCTCTTGAACCGTAAATTCTTCGCCTTTAAATACAAGTTTCTTACCTGCAGATCGTTTAGATGAAAGTAACGTTAATTTCCCGATTGGAAATTCTCGTTTCTCTAAAGTATTTAACATTTGTTCACCAACTGCGCCGGTTGCTCCAACTACAGCGACATGAAAAGTTTTTTGCTTTTCCATCACTATGCCCCTTTCTAGATACCAATCCTTCTATAACTTAGAATCAGAAGGAGTATACAATACCCCTTCTAATCTTAATAACGTTAATTTTATCATATTCTACAGTAAGAATGATGGTTTCATCAAAAATTGTCCGTTTTTTTTCGTTTTTTAATTCATATATCTGAATTTTTCTACGACCACAGGTTGCAATTGCTTCCCTTGCAGCGCTTCTAATACTGTATCTTCCAGCAGCTCCATGCGAGCTACCATTGAGTTCGGTTTTTTCTCTGGTGCATCTTGGCCGAATGGGACGAAGTAGATGTTTTTCGTTGCCATTAGGCGCATGAGGTTGACGCCAACATGGTAGCGACAATATAAACATTTCTTTTTTCTTCTATTATATATTCATTTCAAATCCTGTAAATTTATTTTGTATACCATATTCTTCACAGGTACCCAAAAACGAATCAGACGGTAATTTAGTAATTAAATGGAAAAGTTCTACTTTGATATTGAGTTTACTACAGTAGAATATTTACATATATATCCTTTAATTGGTATGATTTACTTGTTCGCATAAAAGGGGGGAGATTTTTGAGTTTAAATATGTATTTAGGGGAAGTACATGCCCAAACACAAAGTATGAATGCTGTATGTACGGCTACCATTCAAGGTATGGAACAAGCCATTCAGTCGATTGATGCTTTTGCAACTGATACTGTGTTACAAGGGCAAACATATAGCAGTGCAAAAGCATTTTTTGTTCAAACCTTTCGTCCTTTAGCGCAAGGAATCATTTATCTGTGTGAAGAGTTAATTCGTCAGAATGATGCTTTTCCAAGTCAATTCCAATCACAAGTCGCTTCCACGGATGTCGTTGAACAAGAGTTACTAGAACAAATTCGAGAAATTGACCGAATGAAAACAAGTATAGAAGCCATCAATCAAGCTGTGCCACTCCCGGGTATGGACGCTATGGCGAATCTTTTTACTGTCATGAGGAAAAAACTGCAAGAAAAATTAGAACATCTATATGAATTTAATTATACTTCTAGTAATAATTATGATACTGCACTCCAACTAGCCGCTAGTATTGCGATGGGTTTGGCGGAAGTTCAAAGTGGAAAAGGCTTTAGTCCTGCAAGTGGTACATTTAGTACGCAAGGGTTGAATATGGAGTGGATAACTTCTATCCAAGCGATTACAGAAGAAAAAAAACGTCATTCTGAAGGAAGTAATATTATAGAAGAATCGTTGTTCGATAAATTTAAAGATACTGTTGAAAATAACGTAGAAGCGATAGATCATTTGTACGAAAAGTTTATTCGACAGATAGAAAACACTCCTATTATCGGGCAATATTATAATTACAAAAAAGGGCAGAATGAAGCGGTGTTAGATGAACTTAAAGGAATATTAAACACAATTTTACATCCAATAGATAGTGTTGAGGGTGCTGTGTATGCTCTTTCTCACATCGACGAAACATTTGCTGCTGTAGAACAAGCTATTTCTGATTCGTGGAATCAAGATGTTGTAAATGGAGATTGGAATAGCAGAGCTAAATGGTATGGAAATGTAGAGATGCAAGTTAAATTAGCAATCGCTGAATTATTCGTAGGAACAAAAGGTGTAGATAAAGTTTCAACGTTAGGCAAAACCTCAAAACTTAGTGAAAGTGTAAATTTTATACACGGCACTAAAAACGTAATAACTTTAGATAAGTATAAGCAAAGCGTTGACATGTTGAATAATATTCTAATGCCAAAAAATCAATTTGCTTATACAGGAAGAAATATTGTAGACTCTTTCTCAGATAGCAATGCTCTTAAACAAGCTAAAGAAAAACTATTTACTCATCAGTTTGCTGAAAGTACAGCTGAAGTTAATAAGGCAACAAGCGGAGCTGACTTGGATTTTAGAAAAGTAAATATTCAAACCAATGAAATTGGAGAAACTTTAGCTACTAGAAAGGAAATTCGAGCGTATAAAAAGGAATGGGGAGAATTAGGTATAAAAGTTAATATAGATAAAAAAGGAACAATTCTTCCAAACAATGTAGAAGCAGCGTTTGATTTTGTTAATGGGGATATATATTTAAAGAAAAAACCATCCGTCATAAATATGCATCATGAGGGTTTTCATGCAGAGCAGTGGTTAGATATAGGAAAAGAGCAATATATGAATCTTAGTAGGTTAGAAAGAGAAGAATATGTATTTGAACAAGTAATGAAAAATAAACATTTATTTGATAAAGCTTCTATTGACCATTCAATAGAATATATCGAAAGATTAAGATTGAAATATAAATAAAAGGAGAATTTTATATGTCTTTAGATAAGTATAAAAATATGTCTGATGAAGAGTTTAAACAATTGTCTACTGAAGAATTTCAAAATTATATAAAATTAAAGCAAGAAGATTTTTCAAGACATTATAGGAAAATAAATGAAATTACTGTAGATGTAATGTTAAAGCCTCGGGAAGCAATAGAAATTGCTAAACATTATCATAAGAAAAATAAATTAGATGGTGTAGTTAATGAAGATATCAACCAGCTTTTCTTTGATGAGGCTTATACATTTAAAATTGAGAAAGAAAATAGAAAAAACGATGATATAAGACCAGCTTGGAGAATATTAGTGGATTTACCAAAAAACCCTTTTCTTATGGAGGACTATACACTAATTGTGTCTGATAGGGATAAAAAAGTAATGGGTATGCTCGATCCAAATGGGCATCCAGTATTTAAAGGCAATGAATTTACAGATGAAGATATCGAATATATTATGAGCGATGAGGATTCTAAAGATTAATTAAGGTAATAATTTAGTGGATAGTTTTATAAATAGAATAATTGTCTTTTTAATTAGTTTTCATGCTATTTTTCTAGATTCTAAGGGCAGAGAAAGAAGAATTTAAAAGAACAAGATAATTGGAAGAAAAATTTTATATCTCTATTTTTTATATAATAATACATTTATTAACATCAACTAGGAGGAACATTCCTTGAAAGTTGTACGCTCTATATTTAAAGGCTTTCGTTTAATAGGTTTAATTATAAAGCCAGTACTTAAAGCATTATCTAAAAGTAAATTTTAAATCTCATAAAAATTAAGATCCCCTTCTGCATATGAGTGCATCAGGGGATCTTTTTCAAATTATTCTATTCGTTCTACAGACAGTACTCATAGATAAATAAGAAACGGTGTATATTTACCCTAACATTTATAAAGATGAAAATCAATATATAATTATCTACATATAGAACCAGATAATAATTTTAGTTCATAAAACTATTCTTTTGTTTTATTTTTTAATGTACTCGTACCACCAGTTTCTTTCATCCATCCAAGCTGTAATCTTATCAAGCTCGCCATTAGGTAGTACTTCCGTTTGTAAGTACGCTAAACCAGTTAATGGATCAGAGACAACCTTCCCTTTTGTTCCACGCTCATTCATAGCGTTTACGACTTCCTGAACCAATGAAATACCAAATCCACCAGATTTAACGTATTGATAGCCACCATTAGCAACAGATTGTTCAGTTTGTTCCTCTCCTGTAAACCAAGATAACGGTTTACTGCCAATCAATTGGTTCAAATCACACTTACCGATACCAGGTACATTACCTGTCTCTGTGTATTGCCAAATATCGCATGGATAAGCTGGCTTATTACCGCCATAACGAGGAATCCAAACAAAGTCAGCTTTTACATTTGCCATACCAAACGGAGCATACATATGATGACCAACGTATAAACCAACTTTCTGAGCACCTAATCGGCGTAGTTCATCAATAAATGCTTGTGTGCCCGCTCTCATATCATTCATTGTTTTTACTTCAACATCTGCAACCCAGACTGTCGCGCTCTTGTCTCCACGGTTCCAGAAGTCACGAGCTTCTATTCTTGCATCATTTTCAGAAACGAAACGACAGAATGCATAGTTACCAAAAGGAATACCATGTTGCTTCATGGCTTGTACATATCCTTTATACAATGGATCTACATAATTTGAACCATCTTGTACACGAGCGATGATGAAATCAATGTATTGCTTTGCTATAGACCAGTTAATGTCACCATTCCATTTTGAAATATCAATAATTTGTCCCATTACTTAACATCTCCTTTTCTATCTTCTTGTTTTTGTTTACCGCCTAAAATCTCAACTGCATTTGTTAAAGCTTGCGGAAGCGGAATACCCATTCGTCCGGCATTTTCTAAAAGTGAAAGTAATTCATTACCCATGAAGAAGAAAATTGTCGCTTCACGAATAGCACTATTACTTCCTAACGCTGCATCTAATTGAGCTGCCGCCCCGACCAAAAGAAAAAGCACCACCTTTTTGGCGATGCCTTTAAAACCAACTTTACTTTTTAATTCTCCGTTATACCCTGCTGCAATCATGCCAGTTAGATAATCAATAACTGCCATCGTTACTAAGATTTTCAACGTTGCATCCCATCCTCCCAAGAAATACCCACAAAAGCCACCAAATGTAGCAATAAATGCTTTCATTAATACATCAATACGATCCATCTTTCCATCTCCTTATTTATAATAAAAAAGAGAGACGCTTGTCCCTCTTTTCTCAAAAACCATTCAATTTTATTAATCAAATTAAGTTTATTTATCTGCTTTATCAAGATCATCCGATAATTTCTTTAAAATATCACGTGCTTCCAACTTCTCTTCATCTGTTAATTTAGCATTTTTACTCTTTGCTTCCAACGATTTAAGCACTTCCATATATGTACTATCTTTAGTGCATACAGTGTCTGTATAAGAGTCACCAATAGCAATCAGTGAATAATATTCAGTTCCTCTACTTGCCATAGCATATAATGTTCCATCTTTACCAAGGGTCATAGAACTATTTGAAAAGTTATCTACTATATTATATGTCTTTGGGAGTCTCCATTTAAGTGTACCATCTGGGTTTATTGCATATACTCCGCCAATACCATTTGTAGTAATATAAACTACACCATTTTTATCTATTATTGGTGCACCGGTAAAACTATTAGCGACATATTTCCACTTCAATGTATAATCTGGATTATAGGCATATAATCCATCTGCCCCACTCACATAAATTGTTCCATCTTTAGCATTAATAGCAGGAGCAGAAAATGCATATGAAGGGTTGTAAGGATGCCATTTCCATTCTTTTATTAAATCCCCATTTTTATCAAACACATAAAACTTACTCCCGCCATTAATATATATTTCATCATTTAAGCCAAGAGTAAATCCAGTATTACCTCCATTACTCCAAACATATTTTTTCCATAATTCTTTGCCATTCTGATCATGAGCATAAAGGTAATTAGTCTCACCACTTGTAACTACAGTATAAATTGTTCCATTTTGTGAGAGCATTGAAGAAAGTACTTGATTTCTTCCACTAAAAATTTCATTTGATTCCCATTTCAACGTACCATCAGGGTTATAGGCTTCTAATCGATGTCTACCGTTATTATGTACGTAAATAGTTCCGTCTTTACCTATAATTGGTGTTTCAACAGCGTTTATTTTAACCTGCCATTTAATCGATCCATCTGGATTTAAAGCTGTTAATTGATAGCCAGGCACATAAATAGTCCCATCTTCGGCTATAACTGGTGAACCATAATGCGTAATTAAGTTATCTTTAATCCATTTTGTTGAACCATCTTTATTAAAAGCATATAATTTGCCATTGTAATTTCCTATATAGATTGTACCATCACGCCCAATTGCGGGTTGATTACTGAAATTTTTCCCTCCATCTTTATCATAGAGTTTATTTTCCCATTTTACATTAGATGTTTCAGCCCCTGCATAAGGAGAGTTTCTGTTCCAGTGCTGCCCGAAAGGAGCTTCCGCCTCTAAATCATATTTTCCTTGTTCAAATTGTTTCCCTTGTGTGTTAATGGTTTCGGCTTTGGTCATTAAATTAGGATGTACTCCTACCATTAATGCAAACAGAAGCATCATTAACATAAATTTCTTTTTCATAATATACCTCCTAAATGAAACATTAAATTATACGATAATAAAATCATATTTATTATATATTATAATTAATAATTTAAATACTTAAAAACTAATATAAACAAAAATAAAAAAAGACCAGCTATTGCTGCTCCTGCTCTGTTTGCGTATTATTTTCATTAGTTGGTTTTGGTGGTTCTTGTGGTGGATAAGAACCGGTAAGTGATGTATAACACTCCATACAAATGTGCTTTTTCGCAAATCCCATATCTAGTTCATATAGACGTGCTCCACGTTTACAGATTTCGCATCTTGTTGCGATTCTAAAGCTTATAGTTCCATCAAGTTCCCTCCATACCTCGACTTTATTCATGCCATTTGAAAGCCCTGCATTATTTAATACATTAATAGGGATGTTTACAAAAATTCCAGCTTCAGATCTTTCCAACTCTACTAAATATCCCATAAACGGTGTTACATCCCCACGTTGTGGAGGTGTAACAGCTGAATTCTGATTCATATACTATTACTCCTTTCTTCTTTATCCTAAACTATTAAAGTGCCATCCATTTGAGTTACAGACATAGAATCCTAACCCTCGGTTTCCTTCTACAAAACGAATATGTCCCCATTGTTGGAATCCACCGCCGCCTAAATTAATTCCTTGCATCGCCCTTATATTAGAAAAAACTTTTATATCCTTTTCTGTACTTATATCAAACGTTTGTCCGTCTGACGCGGGAGCTATATTATTATTCACACCACCTACAGCAAGTGCGTTAAACGGCTGAATGCCATCTGCTCTTTCTGCCGCTGCACGATCCCAATTATACATAGATGCATATTTGCCACTGTATAGCGTTACACCACTTACACAAATCGCTGTCCCTTGTCTCATGTCAGCACTTCCAGAACAAACTTTAATAATCAATGCATGTTGTTGTGGAATATAGTTTTTCGGCACTTTAAAGGTAAATGAATATCGTCTGATTTCTCCATAAAATGTAGACGGCTCAGGAAAGTCCATTTTTTGTTCATCCCAGATATCGTAACTTACATTGTCTCGGAATTTAACACAACATACATGTAAGCGTGGTTTCCCTGTTTTACGTACACCATTTATCATAGATGCTCTAAAGTGAGCAGATACTGTGTATTCATTTCCGGGATGTATGCCATTATTCACGATTGCTTCTGGATAGTTATACATGTCTACCCTTGTAGCATTCACCATTTGCTCATAATCGAATATATGTGTATTCTTTTCTATTACGACATTTCCCCAGGACTTCCAAGTAAGACCATATCCACCTTCAAACCCATAATAATCGTTATGTCCAATGTTTTTCTTTGTAACACTAGAAAAATCGGGATCTGCTATTAGGTTTCGTCTTGATACCGCAGTTGTTTTTGTTCCCCATTCGTCTTGGAATAGGAAGTCTAGCATTTTAACAGTTACACCATCTTTATCAATGGTTATCTTGTCACCGTTAATTCTAATAAGATTCGTATCAATGCCTTTTGCTGTTAGCCATTTGACCATTGTATCTGCATTAATATCCAGTTTTGCAGCATTGATTGTAATTTTCCCAGGGGACATATTGATGGCAGTGACAATTCCGTCCTTTAAAATCTGCGCTAAAATCCCTTCATCTAAAACTTCTAACCTAGATTCCGTTTTCCTCGCATAGGCATTATAAGTCTCATTTATAAACGTTTCTTGTTTTCTAGAAACGATTGTAATACCTTTTTCATTTGCGCCAATACTTCTTTCTAACTCTGTAACTTTCTGATTGTATTTCTCGGTAGCTACTCTATTAGCTATATCTTCTAGCATTTTATCAACATCCGTTTGATCTTTCGGATGCAACCAAAATTCTGTAGCTATGGTGCCACGTTGTAACATAGGTGCAGCACACCATAAACGCCCATTTCTTGTAACATAATAACGCCATCTCACAAACGATGTATTGGCTGGCGCTTTATCTGAACATACAGCACGAACCCATGTATGATTTACAACCTTGATATTTGTTCTAGCTGTTTTAATGCGAGTTTTTTTGTCACCCGTCCACCATTCAATTTCAATAAATGCACCACCACTATCAATAGGTGTTTTCCCATCAGTATTGAAATAACCTGATGCAACAAATTCTTCGTTAACCTGACACTCAATGAATTGGCTTGTAAGTCCCCACCAACGATCCTGAGTCTGGCCAGTAACGGTAATTGCAAATGTATTCATACCTTTGTATTTTAAATTCGTATCAACAGAACCAATAGCCCCATTACCGCTATTCCAAAACCAATATTTCTGTCCTAACTTAAAATCAGCATCACGCAACTCGTTGACAGTACCTAAACCGCCTACATAATCCTCAACATCTTTCTTTTTCATTGTTAATTTCAATGCTTCAGAGTGTTGCTGTATCGTTGTGGCCGCCTGAGTTAATGTTTTCCCTTGCTCAGTTTGTGTTTCCTGTAATTTCTTAACACTTGCAGTTGTTCCTTCTGCATTCTTTTCTACAGTGTTAACACGTTCATTAAAAGAGGTTTGTGTTTTTTCTACCGTTTTTATACTTTCTTTAATACCATCCACACTTTTTTCAATCTCGGTTGTTTTCTTAGTGAATTCATCACTCGTTACTTGATTTTCTGGAGCTGGTGTCCAATCCTGTGGCTTATTACCTTTATATAAAGCAACCCATTCTACAATGGCTTTTGTAGTGTTACTTGGAAAGTTATACAGACTCAACTTTCTTTCATTTCCACTCGCTGCTGCTACAGCTTTAAAAGTTACATAGGTAATTCCATTCGCATAAACACTTGTTGCATATCCAACATTATTCGAACCGCCATTTTGCCAAATCCCGAACTTCTGCCCCTTCGGAACGCTACCTTTAATTACAAATGTATATTCTTCACCTGTAGAGAAATTTTCGGTTAGAGAATATGGATTGATTAGATAATCTGTTTTTTCGTATTTAGCATTTGAATCTAATAACAGATTACGTCCTCCAGCTTTATCGTTATTAACTTTCTTTTCTACACTCTCCAACTTCTCACTAATCTGACCAGCCTTTTCTGTAATTTCAGTTGTGGTTTTCTTTAAAGCATTTGTTGTTTGCTGCACCTCAGAGATTGTCTTTTCTGTACCTTCAGCAGTCTCTGCCACTGTATTTAATTTTCCAGTGATTTCACCGTCTTTTTTTGTTAAAGATTCAATAGATTTAGTAAAACCCTCGTTAGTTTGTTTCATTTCAGAAACAGTTTTATTAATTTCACCTTGAAAGTTTTGTACATTTTTAATAGTTTGCGAAACTTCTTGAAGACTATTTTTAACTTCCTTGAATCGTCCAGTGGTTTCACTTTGAGCTTCTTCCACTTTCTTATTTAATTCTTCTTCTGTAAGTTTGATATCTTTATTAACCTGCTCCATTGTTTCCTTCTTGATAGTTTCCACATCAGGAATAAGAAGCTCCCAACCTTTACCGTCCCACACTTTTAAAATACCAGGTTTACCTTTGCTAATATCTCGCCATAATGTTTTACCTACTATAAGATTATCGGTCGGTTGATTTTTAGCTTCAATAATATTTACCGCATTATTTTTAAGATTCTCTTGCACTTTTTCAGCCAGTGTTTTTGCTACTTCTGATTCTTTCTTAGCATTATTAGCTGTTTCATTTGCATCTTTCACTAATTTATCTAACTGATCTATCAGTTCTTGCTTACTACCTAGTGAACTAAGGATACGATTGTAAATCTTTCGTAGCTCATCATTAGGGTCAACAATTTCGCGGTAATCACCAAATGCGTATTTATCTTGCGAAGAATCAGTATGTGATTCATCACCTGCGATTGCCCTTGCTTCTAAATAAAGCTTAGGTGTGAATCCAACATCTTTAATTCGGATTGTATCTCCTTCATTGATTAACTCGTGGGCCAGCCCAAATACACGCCCTATACTTTGTGCTTGAACATCATAAGAGACAGAGGTATTCACGCGTTTTGCTAACTCTGTTTTCATAAGAGTCAATAAGCGTTCTGGTGTTATATCTTCTTCTGTTTCTGGAGTATAAAATCCAAATTTGTGTTTACCTTTTTCATTCCAACGTTGAAATGCATCGTTATCCACAATATATGGAATACCCTTATTTATATCTGAGATAGTGAGAACTTCTCCACCTTCTTTTTTGATAAAGCCAATTAAAGCTGTACAAATGTTTTGTGAGTTTTCAACACGTTTAATTCCAACTAAATCTTTACCTAACGTGACTTCCTTTCCTGTTTCTCTTCCTCTTTTTTTCACCATGTCTACATACCAACCTGCAATTCGAGAACCAACTACTTCAACACGGTATATAATTTCTAGTTCAAATAGGGAAGCAATCTTTTTTAAGAAACTCAATGGATCTATAAATTCATCAATAGTCATAGAATGAAATCCAGCATACTCCGTTTTACCACGCTTCCATTTTGTACCTACAAGAGCAACATCCATAAACTCATTTACTGTCTTACCTTCAAATTTCTGCGGACGAATATAGTCATCTTTAGCAAGATTAATCCATGCACCTGATGCATAAGTAATTACGGATCTATCGTCAGGGTCTTTTTCTACTTCAGTGATTACATACGGAACAATACGCCCATCCCTTACTTCTTTTAATACTAAGTTTTGTTGCATAAGTGTTGCTGCATATTTCGTGTTATCAAATACTTTAAACTCTAACGTATCGATATTATTCTTGATTTCCCAATGACGTTTATCATCCCAATAATCTTTTGGTTGTATAGCTGAAACGATTTGGCTAGTTTTAAAATCAATAATATGTAAGACTCCACTTGGCGTTCTCATCTAAATCGCTCCCTATATGTAACCTTTGCTGTTCCGATATCATAAGGCATAATTTCTAGTGTATTCATACCTTTATTAATGATAGGAAAATTACTGAAAATGTCCTTAATATTAATCGCATCCTTCCCTTCAATCGTTACATGACTATTTTCGGTATCAATTACGACTTTATCGCCAACATCTACTATATAAGGCGGTGTGTTTTTCGTATTTAAATTCACTTTCCAAAACTTTAAATCACTAACTGACATTGCTGCTACTGGTGGTACATCCTGCCATTGCATAATGCTAATCTGTATTTGAGCTGCTTTTTCCATGTGATAGTTATTTTCATCTGTCCACCGTGCAAAACGCTCTGAATCATCTTTTTCTGTCCCAGGAAGAAATTTCGAAATATACGCTTCCCATACATTTCCTGTTCTAGCTATCCACAATCGTCCAAAATATTGATTCCATGTATTCGGATAATCACCACTCTCATAAATCAGCCCTGTTTTCCCTGGCTTGTTATCGTATCCAATAACCATCGTTCCAAAATTTTGTTCAGCTTGCCAAAAGAGATCATTCATAGCAATTTTTGAAAGCACCTTACTGTTTTCGTCTAATATCGCTATCTCAACTCGGCCCATTTCATTGATTTTCTTACTCTTACATGTAACGTAGGCTTGCATAATAAAATCTTGTACTGGACCACCAGGTATACTCTTTTTGACAGCTGCACCGTGCCATCCTTTTCCCGTTCCAGTCCCAAAATCAGAACAATAGAATTGGTATTTATCTGATTTCATTTCACCAATCGGTTCACCATCTTCCATTGAACTGACTTTACTCCATCCAACAGTAGTGGCCATTTCATCCCATACTATACGTTGATTCCTTTCCACAGGCTTTTCTACAGTTTTTAGTGGCATACCGATACGAAAATAATCTCGATCACTTAAGGATACCCCGCCAAACCATACATCTAAAAAAGTGTTTGGTTTCGTAATGTCAATCTCAATAATAGGATTAGAATGAACAGTTCCTTTGTTTTGAACGTTTGCCGTTAACCCAAGCGCACCTGTTTGAAATTCTACTGTTCGGGTAGGTCCTAATTTATAAGGCATTGGACAAATAAATTTCAAAGTGCCTTTACCTAACGTAACGAAATCATCAGGATTAAAATCCTCATCAATTATAGCTAAATATGTTCTATCAGGGGTTGCATCAAATACTAGCTCAACTGCTTCTTCTGTAATTAACCATGCTGCTATTTCTTCTTTTAACGTTTCTAAATCTGTTCCATCTGGAACGATAATTCCTACAGGGACAGGAAGTGGACGAGGATCCGTTTCTGTTCCTAATAATCTTGCACCAGGATATCCAGGTGTTTTTAAGAAATTGCGTTTTAGAGGTGCCCATGTTGGTGGACTCCATCCCTTTTCTATTTGAATGTACTCCTTTCGTTGGTTGTTAAAAGTAAAAGAACTCATGCCAACACCTCATTTCTTTATAAGATAAAAGAAACCCAAACCTAAAAGGCTGAGTTTCTTTTTGCTTCTCTTTCTTGATACTCGGTTGTATAGCGATAAGTACCGCGTGCCACGTCTCTTCCTTCTAAATTAACAGGTACTTCAATAACTAAATCTCCACCAAGCATTGGAATAACCCCACCACTAGAAGACGAACCATATCCGTAATTAATCACTTGATTTGATACGCTGCTTGCCATAGCTTGTCTACTATTTGACATGCTTCCATACACACCACTCATGATACTCCTTAATCCTGATAATTGACTCACAGAACTAGCCATCATACGGCTCATGTCACCCATTAGTTGATTTATTTCTCCCGGCATAGCAAATTGTTGTCGTGGCATGGCTGCCACAATTCCTGCACCAATATCTCCAAGTGTCTTTTTATTCAGCGGAAGCACTGCTTCTCGCCCCGCTTCCCCTGCACCTTGCAAGTTTCCGCCATTCATTCCAAAGATAGTTGGTTTAGTAAAGATACCACCTTTTGCACGCCAATCAATATTAACTCCTGACGGAAATGTAATATCTTTACCTAAAATATTTTTCGTGCTTGTTTGTAAGCTGAAGTGTGGAAGAGGTGGCATTTCTGGTTTTGGAATTTTCAACTTCAAGTCACTAAAGAATCCTTTAATCTTTCCAATGAATTTTTCTATACTGTCAACTGCATCTTTAATTGGATCTATAATAAAATGTTTTGCCGCTTCAAATTTTTCTTGAGCTGCATTCTTAACAGATTCAAATTTTTCCCGTGCTGTGTTGTACATATCATTGAATTTCTCTTTTGCAGAATTATAAGCTGAAATAACTGGTTCAACGATGTATGTGTAAACCATCTTCCATGCTTCAAGTGTATAGCCTTTTATTTTCGCCCAAATTCCTAACATCCAATTGGATAAATCACTAAACTTTTCTTTTACTAAATTCCAAGTATCTTGTACAGGTTTTATAATATATTGTTTAAATAACCCCCATGCTGCTGATGTATATGATTTAACTGTCTCCCATTGTGAATTTAGCCAAGAAACTAAATCACTGAACTTTTCTTTTACTAAGTTCCAAGTGTCTAGAACAGGTTGAATAATATATTGCTTAAATAGTCCCCAAGCAATTTGTGCCATAGCTTTTGCAATTTCCCATTGCGTACCAAGCCAAGTGACCATTTCACCGATTTGTGTACTTACCCAGTCGTAAGCTTCCTGAATTGGTTGAATAATATATTGACAGATTGCTGCCCATGCGATTTGTACACCTGCCTGTATTAACAACCAACCAGCTTCTAAAACGGTAGAAACTGCCGAAATAATTGGATCTAAAACAGTAAGAATTGTATCCCATGTTTCTTGCCATGCTTGCGTTAATGTTCCCCACAATTCAGACGCCGTTTCAACTAAAGAGGACCACCAAGAGGAAGCAGTTTCAACAATGCCAGACCATAAACTACTAAAGAATTCACCTATCGGATCAAAGAAACTATGCATCATTTCTATGAAAGAAGACCATGCTTCAGAAAAGAATTCAACAGTAGAATTCCATGCATCGCTACACGCCTGCTTTACACCCTCCCATAAATCACTAAAAAATTGACCTATCGGATCAAAAAATTCATGCATTGCTTCTAAAAATGAAGACCATGCTTCACTACAGGATTGGGATATCCCGTCCCAAAGCTCTACTAAGTACTCTTTAATAGAATCCCATGCTTCTATTGTCCAATTTTTAATATCATCCCAGTTTTTATAAATAGCCACTCCTAGAGCAACTATAGCGGCTATGATAATAGGAACAATAGCAACTATACCTAGTGCCGCGGCGGCCCCAATTTCAAATACCCCCATGACCGATACAACAATTGGTGCAATAGCCATAAGTGCCCCTGAAATTACTCCAATAGCCGTTGCAACTGCTGCTAATGTCGCTGCTAATTCTGGATTATTAGAAATCCAATCAGCAATACTAGCAACAACATCAGCAATTACTCCTAGTATAGGTTCAAGAGCCATTTGTAAATCGCCCATCGCTTTTTGGAACTTTACTGCTGGATTTGCATCTAATTTTTTAACAGATTCATTTAAGTTGTCTTGGTTTTGTTGAAGATCTTTTGTTTTCTTAGAAGCTTCAATTAAAGTGTTTGTTAAATTTTGACCTTGATCTTCAAACATAGTGGCTAGAACTTTGACCCCAACCTGATTTTTCTTAACTGGGTCTTCTATTCCGTCAATAGCTTTAGCTACTTCTACCATCGCTGCTGCGCCATCTCTTCCGCCTTTAGCGACAGATGCTCCCCATTTTTCTATTTGTTCAGTCGCAATACCAGAACCGTCAAGCGCTTCTTTTAAAGCCTTATCAGCTCCTTGTGCGAATTCAGTTAATTGAATCCTCCCTTCTTTCAGTCCGTCTAAAAGATTATCAATATTCCAACTACCAGTTTCAACACCAGCTTCCATAATCGCTTGGACTTCCTCAGCTTTAAAGCCCGCACGGGTTAGCTGGCTACCATATTCAGCAATGATGTCTAACTGTTCTGGCGGAAATCCCATTTTTAACAAAGCATCAACCATGCCAAGAGCACTATCTTGCGTTATTCCTAATTCATTTCCTATTTCATAGGTTTCTTGAATCAACTCTGTAAAATCTATACCTTCATAGGATTGCGCGATTGTTGCTGCACCTTTAACGATAGATGCATTCGCTTCATCACTAATATCTTTATTTAAAGCCCATTGCCTACGTACACCAGCAAGTGATTCTTCAGCATCCACTCCATAAGCTGTTACCCCTCTTATTGCTTCTTCTACTGATTTTTTCGAGGATTCAGGGACATCAAAAGATATATCAATTTTGGTTTTCAATTTTGAAATATCAAGTGCTTTTTCAACAGCTGTCGCAATTCCACCACCAGCTGCTAATCCACCGATAACATTCTCTAATCCTACTTTTAGACCTTCAAACTTCTTCTCGGTTCTGCCAGCTTCTTGTTGTAAGTCTCTTAACTCATTTTGTACTTGTTGAATAGAGTTTCCGGCATCCACAGATCGGAGGGCACGTTGTAATTTTTCAATATCAGCTTCAGTTCCTAAAGCTTCACGACCAATAAGACCAATTGCTTGTTCTAACTGTCGACTTGTAGCCGATCCACTTTTAATTGCATTTACAAGACGATTACCTAATGCGCTCGCAAAATCATCAACACTTTTTCCTGTAGCACTAAATAAAGTTTCTAATTGTCGTGTTGAACTTGCCACATTTTCTTGTTCGGCTTTCATATTACCGAGCTTGTTTTTCAGACCATCAAGTGACCCTTGTGTAAATTCAATTTCACGCCTAAATGCGCGATACTGCTCTTCTGAGATTTTCCCATTTTGAAATTGCTCTTGAACCTGTTGCTCCGCTTCTTTTAATTTATCGAGCTTTTGTGTAGTTTTTTCAATTTGTTGTGTAAGCAACTGTTGCTTTTGAGCAAGTGCCTCAACGTTACTGGGATCAAACTTTAATAAACGGTCAACATCTTTTAACTCTTTAGTCAAAGAATCACTTTGCTTATTCACGTCTTTTAAGGCATTTTGTAACGGCTGCGTATTCCCTCCAATTTCAATCGTAATTCCTTTAATTTTCCCTCCTGCCATTATCTCACCCCTTTTTCTTAGAAAGCATTAAAGTCTTCTTGAGTTGCTTTTCGAACTTTTTCTTTTCCTGGATTTTTCATTTCAGCATACTCAGCGATATAATCAAAACAATCACCAATCGTCATCACTTCTAAGTCCCAATATGTAAGCTTTGCTTCATAGCAAAGAGCAAGGAACAATTCAGTGCTTAATTCTTCATCACTGAAAGTCCCTTGCTCTTCATTAATTTTCTTTACTTTTTTTTTGCTCCCATTGTTTTTTGAACCATCTCATTAATTTCCGGCATTATATCGTAAATAGGAAACTCATCAAACCCTTCTAACCAAGTCATCGGGTCTGGAATTTCAGGATCAGCTGTTTTAGCGTATAACCAAACTAAATCGTAACAAACTTCAAAATCTACTTTATCGAAATCTAAGTTAGAAAAATCAATAGTGCCTTCTGTTGCATCTTGCGAAGCGAATGTACCTATAGCTCCTAATTTAAACATATCGGCAAATAAATCCCGTCTAAATTGCGCCTTATATCGCTTGGCTGATGCTGCATTAGCTTTTAATTTAACCTGTTTTCCGTCTATTGTAATTGTCTTTTCCATCTACTTACGCTCCTTTTGGTAATGCAGGTACTTTTGTATACACTTTTTTGTACCAATTATTATAAATATCTGTTTTTGATTTAGTAGTAGTTTTCGTTTTAACCATACGTTTTCCATTAATATCAATAGGGCTGGATACAAATTTAAGTTCATTTGTATTTGGCTCCGCTGAATTTGTTTTCGTTTTAGATGCAAGTGTTGGACGACTTGCAGAACAGTTAAACATAACGTGTCGAGTTGCTCGTACATCGCCATCAAATTCAAATAATAATGCAAATGATTTTCCTTTAGCATCCGCTAACTCATTTAACACACCATCTTCTTCGTCTAATTCCTCTCCTAGTGCATCAATTGCAAATTGTTCCGGAATAGTCGCAATAGAAAGCGTTCCATCATACCCTTGGTTATTACTTGCAGCGTAATAAAGCATGTCATCAGCGTAGAATTCAATTAAATCCCCTCGTGGATCAAACGTTAATTCAACCGCACCAGGTAATGGAATTGGTGTATTAAATGTAACTACACCATCTTTAATATCGAAAAGCGCATAATGGACATTCTTTAAACCAAATGCTACTTTATTTTCATTCATTTATATCAACCTCGTTTCATAAAATTTTTGATACATATTTTCAGATTCAATAAAAGTCCCATACGAGTCATAAGGAATCTCGTGATCATCTAGAACTTGTTCTAGCTTGGCTTCCGCAACTACATCTTTCTTAGTTGTATAAAGCTCTATATTTACATCATTTATCTTGTGATACACCTTGTTATCAGCCATTAAATTTGCTGACCCATCCACAAGAAAACAGATATACGGTGGCGCCGGAACTGGATTACCTGGTGTTGCTATGAAATGCGAATAAGCCACAGGATAGCCTGTAGCTTCAAGAATTTTTATAAATTCTCCTAATGTTAATGTCATGATTCAATTGCCCTTTCAATACGTTTTGGCAATTCATCAATTACATACTCTTCAACGGGACGAATATGCACTTTCTCCGGTACTCGGCCACCACTAGCTTTCGCATGGCCATTTTCTAAAAGATGCGTTAATTGCCCTTTTGTATTATGGATAACAACGGCTTTATCTACTTTTTTCTTACGCCAACCTTTACGATAACCACCTGTTTTTTTAGGACTATTTTGTCTTAACTTGTTTACAGCAATATCAGCTACATCTTCTTGTGCAGTTGTTAATTCTTCTTCCACAACATTTACATATCTTTGCAATTCTCTTGCAAGATCACTCGCAAAATTACTCATATTAAACATGCTCCTTTGCGATAATAGTCAATGTTTGATACATTTCATCATCATTCATTGGCGGTTCGATAATGTCAAAGATACGATTCTTCATATTAATTCGCATTAATTCTGTAATACCTGTTGTATAAGGAATTACAAACCGATAAATTCGTGTAGACTGTGAAGCTGAAGCTTCAATATACTCAGATCCTTTCACCGTTTTTATCATTGCCCATGCACTTTTAACTTCTTCCCAATTACCTGTTTCAATTGCTTGATTCAATTCATCTTTTATTATTTCAGGTTGTTCAATGCGAATTCGATTTCTAAAGTCACCTGTATTCAGTGGTTTTTTATACTGAAAAGGACGCATATTACTCACCGTCCAATTTGATTTCTTCTAATGCTTTTGCAATACCAAAACTATTAATTTCGGTTAAAAAGTTTTTAGTAAAATACTCAAGTGCATCATTATAAGCATAACGAGAACGTTCAAAAACTAATTCTTTGAACGTCTCATCTTTGTTTATGTCATACAATCCACATACTTTTAATAAAGCTTCATTGGATGCAAAAAGGATGCGCTTTAGGTTATCGTCTTCATCATCACCCAAGTGCATCCTATCTTTGAACTGCTGTATTATTTCGTCTGAAATTACTGTTTCCATTTACATCACCCTTCAGTCGGTGGTGTTACTTCTTCAAGCTTTAATGTGTAAACTTGTGAAGTGTATTTATCCTTCGGTTTACCTGTAGCATATTGTTTAGCAATATAAACAGTTGCATCTTCTAAAGCTAATGTTTCTTCATACTTCTTGATTGGCTCTGTTCCACCCATTGCTGCAACATATTGACCTTTAACAAAGAATAATACTTTTCCTTGAGGTACAAACACTGACTCTGTAAGAATTGGATTAAATGGCAAACTAGTTACATATACTCCAGCCGCATTTTGAATTGTCGCGTTTGCTTGAATATCAAAAGTATCAAACGGATTAGTTACCATAACTACTTTACCAGCAATATTTTTTGGTCGATCTGCGTCTGAACCATCAGCATTTAACTTTTTAGCTAGTAGTTTAACAACACCTTTTAATTCATTGATTGTTTTGCGGCCTGGCTCGAACGTTAAAGTGCCTACTGGCTTTTTATCTGGATATACTCCATTCACAACACTTCCACTTGGATCTTTTAATAACCCAATAGGTTCATTTTTACCTGTACCAGCTACAAATCCACGTTCTAAACCTACTTTCATCGCTTCTGTAATCATTGTACGAACATAACGTTCTACCCATACAGGCCCAAGTTTCAACATGTCATTTGCTAATGGAATAAATGCCGTCAATTTAAGTTGGGAAATGCTATCTTTACGGAATGTAGCATTTAATTGACCTTTAATACCATCAAATAATGGTCCCCATACCGCTGCGCCTTCTGGATCTCCATAAATAAATTCTGTTACTGCACCCAGATTTTCAAGACCGATATGTTTTAGGAAAGGATGATCTTCAACTAAATCATCAAAAATACGTTCTTGGGTTGTCTTAGGTAAAGTTTCAGTAGACTTAAAGCCGCCTTCTTCCACAACTGCATTAAAGAACTTCATTTCTTCACTTGTTAATACATTAGCACCGCGAGATTGCATAATAGAACGATCTACCATTGATTCATTCACTTGATTTAAAATATCTGTTCTTACATCTGTAGCAAGTGCTTCAATCATGGAGTTCAATGCTACTGATTGCTCTTCTGCTGTACCTTCCTGTGTAGCTTTTGCAAATGCTAGTTTCTTTTCTTCAAAATTATTAAACTTGATAACCATATTTTATTTTCCTCCTAATGTTAAAAAGAGCGTACTCAAATTCTGTTTTGTATGAACAGGCTCTTGAATAAACTCTTTTGGATTTTGATTATTTTGTTGTTTCGTATACTTAGCTACTAAACTTTCTTTTAAATTTTCTACAACTTCCTCCTCTTCATCCTCTTGCGTATCATCAATTTCAATTTCATCTGCAATTTCATCAGCTAAACCAAGAGCCACTGCTTCCTCTGCTGTTAGCCAAGTTTCATCTTTTAAAAGTTGTTTTAATTCTTCATCTGTTCCAACAAAACGTTTCTTATAAGATCCTGCTAAAGCTGAATCAATCTTTCGTAAATCTCTTGCTGTTTTTTCAAAAAGATCTGCGTTTCCATATTCAAAGGTACTTGCTTGGTGAATCATCATCATAGTATTACTAGGCATAATAATTCTGTCTCCTGCCATTGCAATTACAGATGCGGCACTAGCTGCCCAACCATCAATATGAACTATAATTTCTGCACTATGCTGCTTTAACTGATTACAAATTGCTACACCATCGAATGCGGAACCTCCACCCGAATTAATATGAACGTGAATTTTTTCTGCTTTAACATCTTGAATTTTTCTTCTTACTGCTTCAGCATTATTTTCACTAAACCACCCACCAATTGATCCATAAACAGTTAATTTATATTCATTTTCACCTTTAGCTTCAAAACGAATGTCTCGTTTTAAATTCAAAAGCTTACTCATATTCACATGTTCCATCATTTCTCACCCCCTTCAGATTCATTTAATTTTGTATAGTTCTTCGTAATATGATGGACATTTAGGTTTGGATCACCTGACTCTTCATAATCTACTTCTGAACGAATTTCATTTCCTGTAAATGCACTTGAAGAAATGAGCTTATCAATACTTGTCGCAAGCTCAAATATACTTTGGTAGGAAACAGCTTTAACCTCAATTTTTTGTCCCAAAAGATATTCACTCATTTCAAAGAATTTAACGTTCGCTTCATCAGATAGTTTTTTTAATAATGGTCGTACTGTGAAAAGCATATAATTTTTCGTTTGCTTTTCTACATCAGCCATTTCTCCATATATCAAAGCTATAGGAATACCGATTGCCATAGCTACTTGATTTAAGAAACCATTTGTTACTTTATTGATTTCTTCCACACTAGGGCCATTTGCAACACCATTGTATATCTCGTTATAATTAATACCTTTTTGCTGTGGAACAATAGCTATATCTTTTGAACCAATTGACTTATACATGTTGTCTATAAACTCTTGTAACTTTGCTATTTGTTCCTCAGTTTTAGCACCAATCATATCCATATCAACTGTTCCACGAACTTGATTTTTACGTTTTTGAGAGTTTAATATTCTGCCGAACAAATCCCCATAATCTGCAAATAATCCATCAATAAGTGGGGTTAATTTATCATTTCGATACTTCAAATGAATAACTTCGCTTTGCTTAAAACTTCTCTTAAACGTATAATCTTTTACCCTTACATCCGTAAAAGTATCTTCAAACACAGCGTACTCATTATGTTGAAATCCATCTGCAATAAGTAAATCACCATCATCTGCTTGTATAACTAAACACTCATTATCATAAATAAGTTTTCGAACAAACCGTTCCCAAAAGGTACTTGCGGTCATATTCTTGTTTGGTCTTACGTTTAATCGATAATAAAGCTCATTCTTCTTAAATGCTTTACCATTTCTTATTCTAAATTCAGATTGACTAATCGTTCTTCCTAAAAATGAAACGCATGTATCAATTGCCAATCGTTTCATATGAAGCCTGTTTGCAGTATCAGTTATTATGTCCAGATCCAACATGAATTCTAGTTCTTTATTTCTTTTAAATACTGAACCTAACCATCCAATGGTTATCACCCCCTTTATTAGAATTTAATATTGCCTATAACAAAATCAGTAGCTTCTTGTATCTCATCCGCCCGATAAAGAGCATGAACAAAACACTGAAACCCGTCTGTTTTTCTACGAACGGGCTCTTTCTTTTCATATATTTTATTTCCATCAGCTTTGATAACAACCAATACATTTTGTGTATACCAACGCATTAGCGGATTATCATCAAAAACAATTTGTTTATTCGCAAATGCCATTTCAATACGTGGAGCTAACAAACTATGAATTGCTTTTGGGTTTCGTATAACTTCTATTTCAAATCCTTCTGCTACTAATAGTGGTCTTATTGCTTCCATACGGAAGTTATCCGCTATAATTTTTTTAATCCCATATTGTTCTCGCATTTCTACAAACCAATCAACAATGTGTTGAGGATTAATAGTCGGTTCATCAACAACTGTTAGTAATCCTTGCTCTTCCCACTCTTTAATTGGAGCGAATTTTTGTTTCTTGAACTCGCCTGCTTTTTTAGAATATCCGTAATAGATATCAACAAATTCTTTTCGTACGAAGGAATGAGTTTTAAAAATGTATTCCCCATTTTGTCTAAATAAAAGACCACATGCTGCAAAGTCCCGAATACTTGCAAAGTCTAACGCCCCTATGCATTCTTGAGCATATAAATCAGGAAAAGGACGATTTGTAGCAAGAATTTCTGACCATTTTGCAACGGACCTTTCTAAATTTGTAACAGGTAAGTTCATTCGCTTTGTCATGAACTCTTCTCGGTTACTTGGATCCTCCTCTAAATCCTCATACTCTTCTTTTATTGTTTCAAGTAAGCCTTCAGCATACTCACTTAACGGCTGAGATAACATTGGATTCGCCATTTCCCAATTATCGATTTCATCAACTTCTTTTTCATCATTTAATTTACAGATGAAAGGGAACAGCGCATTCGGACGGGCTTCACCCTTTAAAACTTTCATTGCCTTTTCTTTTAATTTATCTAAGAATCCATCTCTTACATATCCATCTGTACCAATGTAAAACTCACGCGGATTTTTCTTTTTTCCCAAACCACTGATGTGAACACGGACATCTTTATTGCTTTCATATTGATGGACTTCATCAAACATTACAGCGCCATCGCGAAGACCATCTTTTGTGTCTCCGTTTGATGTTCTAAACTTCACTACACTTCCAGTCGATTTCGAAATGGTTTGTGTTAATGTTGTTTTAAAAGCTCTTTGTAAAACTTCATTTCTTTTAATACATTTATGAATTTCATCTGGGCTTGTTTTTGCTTGCTCTTCACTGTTTGCAACAACGGAAATGTTATATTCAGGAATGCCATGTAATTCGCTTATTAAAAAGTGAAGAATAACTGTCATTAAACCATTTTTACCGCCGCCACGGCCAAGCATCCACAAGAATTTACGATAAAATACACGGCCATTTTTCTTATAAAATAAAAAGACGAATGCTATTAAGAATTTTTGAAATGACTGTAATGGAAAGTACCACTTTTCACCAAAGCGGATACACTTCTCGATCATTTCATCATCAAAATACAAGTCGTCTCTATTTAAAACGTATTTTTCCAGGTATTCAATTAACAGTTCTCTTTCAGTGTTGAACTTTACTTTACCACTTCTATAAAGTTCAATGTATTCATCTACATATTTTTGCCTAATCATACTAAATCACTTGGACTGTAACCCGAATTAGAAGCACCAACTTTAGGAGAAAGTTTTATATCTCTTCCCAAAGCAATTAATGAACTGTTAATTTTATTCCTCTCACTTATAAGAGGGTGGGCTTTAACAAAAACTTGAGAACCGTTTTTTATCGTTACGGACTCGCCTTCTTTATTAATAGTTTTATTTATTTTTCTAAATGCTTTTACAAGATCAATATATCTTTCTACCTTTTCAACTTCGACTAAATCTGTAATATCAATACTATTCATAAGCTGTTCTTTTAACCTCACAATACTAACAGCCATCTACCCACCCCCCCTTACGTGCGTAAAATCGAAAAAAAACTGACAGTTAACCCCCTCCTCCGGTGCCCCTTAGAGCATTTTTTGATGAAATATTTTAAGGGGGGGACTGTTTTCGAATCATTTTTACCACTTTTCATCGTGTTCCCATTTATTCTGTTTCTTTTTGAATGTTCTACCGTGTTCTTTATTGTGGCAATCCACACATACTGTTTCTAAATTGTTTATTTCTAACGCAAGTTCTGGATGATGTTCTAGTTCTTTTATATGATGGACAACGAGTTGTATCTTTTTACGCTTGGCACTCTCACTGTATTCATTATTGTCTGTTTGAACACGACCATTCCGTTTACATTCCTGACATTCATAGTTGTCACGCTTCTTTACTTGCTCGCGTATACTCTTCCACTCGCCACTGTCATAGAACTTACGCTTCTCTTGTTTGGTTTTATATTCTTTCATCTGTCTTTACCCAGCGTGTTTGATTTCCTCTATCTCTTTCCAATAAATCTTTTATTGGTGTTTGCGTGAGATATTCTACAGAGTAAAACATCGGCTTCTGTTCATACAGCTTATAATACTTAAATCGATTAACATCAATCCCAACCTTCTTATACGCCTTCTCATTAGGCTTAAAGTATTTGATGTATGCTTTCTTATCGATGGGTATAAGACCAAGTGCAGCGATTCTACCATTTAAAAAGCTATCCAATTCCCCTCACTCCTTAACCAAAATAAAAAGCACCCGAATGGATGCTTAGATTAAACTTATTCATTATTACTTTCTCTACTTTCATCATCATCTTCTGATTTCGGGTCTAACATACTTCCTATATCAGGCGGCAAAGTTAACTCTATGCCAGCTACTGGCTGATTATCCTCATTAAAATAATACTTCTTCACCTTATTCAATTCTTTACTTTTCTTATTTTCACTCATATTACCCCGCCTTTTATGTATGATATTAAATACTTTACTTAATATGTACATCGAGAAAGATAATATGCTATTCTTTTAATCCTGACATTACTCATGCAATTTTTGCATAATGAAAGAGCAACCGTGCACCAGTTGCTCTTTCGTCAAAATCTTTTGTTATTACTATATAAATACGGTATTTATTCTTGTTTCAATCACTTAATACCGTTACATTCATTCACTCCCACAATATTAAGTAACTGGAAGAAGAGCAAAAGCCCTTCTCCATCTACATAATGTGAATTGCAATTGAATGTAAAAACAAGAAACAATTGTTCATCCAATCTACAACCACCGCCACCGGTCATGACGATCCATTTTCAATTATCAGGAATCTTGTGAGCGTTATTTTCCGCCACTACTCACAATACAAATATAACATGCTAATCCCAAAACAATCGGCACATTTACTGCCAAAAAGCGGTCATGACTCTGCCACTTATTTTAATTCGCTAATAACCTTTATTTCCTTAGACTACCTCACTGCAACAGCCATAAAGAATAGATTAAATTTTATTTTTGTTATTATGCTTGATCTGATTGTAGAACATGTAATGGAGGTGGAATAATCCAACCTTTTTTCTTATTCAGACGAAGCAATATAGCTCCAGCTTGTGCTTTTTTCATATGAAATTGACCAAACATCATTCCAACATCTTCTCGAAGAGATTGTCCCATAGCTTGACTACATGCTACTAGCCCAGCGGCAAGATCCATAGAAACTTTAGCTGCAATTTCCGCATCATTAATACGAGCACCAGGAGGAATCGTTTCAATAGATGCAACTGGTCTTTCTGGAGGTGCTGGTGGTAATGCAACTCCATTTAATTTTAATAAGTTTTTTAATTCTTCAACCTCTGATTGGATATCATTCTCTACAAGGTTTTCTAAAAATTTCTTTAAGTCCTCATCTCCTGTGTGGTTAATAAGAACTTGATATCCAGCAATTGTGCCTTGTGCTCCTGCAAGATAACTCCAAATCCCAAAGACTTCCCCGTAGTGCATTGGTTCATTTTGTGGATTTCCACTTAAAATCCCCATAAAAATATTCCTCCTTAAAGAAATTAAACTTTTAGCAACAATACTTACTATAGAAAAAATTTTCCTAACCATGTTCTGGATTAAAGAAAATAAGTTCTTATAACTCATACGGAACACCTTACCTAAATATAGTAATTTTCCCTCATAGAATGTACCGTTACTAAAAATTTATTCTTATAAATAATAAATACATTTCAATTAACTTAATCCATTATTATAAGTACTTTTAATAATAAAAATTAAAGATGTTTATCATAATTTCAATTCAAATGGTTTTATATATTTTCAAACGAATATTGTCTAAAGAAACTGGAGACATTACTGAATATGAAAGGAGGGAAAACTATGAAGAAAAAATTCTCATCTATTTTAAGTGCTCTATTACTAACTATTATGGTTTTTGGTACCAATGTTCATGCTGAATACGATGGAAATAATATGGATAGAGTTAATAATAATAATAATATTACAACTCGAGTTAATGACAATAACATGAATAGAGTTAATAATGATACTAGAACTCGAAATGTGAATACAACAAATGATTTGAACAATGATCGTGATGATAATAATAATTGGGCGTGGCTTGGTTTATTAGGACTAGCAGGTTTATTTGGTCTTAGAAGAAAAGAAAAAGAACCAGAAAGACGTTAATATAGAACATTGTATTTAAAAGATACTTACTTATCAAAAGAATGCAAAATGAATAAACTATGAATCGCCTTTAATGAGGCGATTTTTTATTTTTTCAAAATCAATAACAACTACATAAAAATGGATACTATTAATTGGAAACAATGAATTTCTTAACTTGATGATAATGAAGCTTTACGTCCATTTGATAAACTGTGCTTTTGTTTTATGCCGTTGCTTCACTTACCCATATCTTATATTGTGTGTAACTGACCCCTTAGCCAAATCCCTTGCTATCATTGATTTTATTCCACTTTCTCTTTTGAGTTACACAGTATGAAATTTATGAGTAACTGTATAGTTTTAAAAAGAAAAAGCAATGCTTAGATTTTAAACCTAGTCATTGCTTTATCCATTGCATCTTGGTTTACCCCTATATAACGTAGTGTGACCTTCTCTGACGAGTGATTGAATATCTCCATGAGTAATGCTATATTTTTCGTTTGCATGTACATGTGATACCCGTACGTCTTTCTCAGTGTATGCGTTCCTATTTCATCTAACCCAAACTCTGCGGCTGCTCCGCTTAATATCTTATATGCCATGCTACGACCAATTGGACGATTCCTACCTTGTCTACTTTGTAATAAATATTCATTGTCTTCTCTTTCTTCAATAAACCATTTAAGTTCTCTTTTAAGAGATGCAGTAATTTGTATTCGTTTCTGCTTCCCTGTTTTCTTTTCCCTCATAGATATATGACTGCCCTTAACATCTCCTACCTTCAGTTTCAAAATATCTGAGATTCTAAGACCTGTATTAATACCCATAATGAAGAGAATATAATTACGTAAGCTCTTTTCCTTAAAATACTCTTTAAGCTGCTGTATTTGCTCTGGATCACGTATTGGTTGAACGAAATTCATTATTCATTACCTCCCGTTTCTTCTGTCTCGTAAACTTCTAATCCAAGTGCAAAAGCAAGTTTATAAAACGCTTTAGACTTCCAACGTCGATAAGTACGCTCAGACATCCCTATTTCGTTATAAACCATGTAATCACATACGTCCTCTTCTTCTAAATACCGTTTATAAATAATATCTCTTTGAATGCTTCCTGCACGTCCGTTTCCTAATCGATTTAGAAACTGATCAATACGTATTGACATTCTTTCAAGCCACTCTTCTCGTTTGCTTTGTTGAATATTTGCTATAGCAACATCTTCTAACGGCTTAACAACTGCATGTGTAGGACCATGTTCACGTATTTCATAAGAAGGAGTGACTTTCATTTCTTTACGCATCATCCCAAATTGTCTATGTATACGTACGCTTTCCAACACACCTTCTAATTCCTCTTGTGTCGCTGCTCTATCAACTTTTGGTAAGAAAGATAATTGTTTAGTCATGTAAGACCACTCCTTTTTAATTTTTTAATTACTTTTGTCTTAAAGCTCCGCGTCTACGTTCATAGCGAGGACCACGAATTCCCATTAAATCTTCAATGTCACGAGTACTTAATTTTTCTTTTCTTTTTTTTTCTTGTTTTTTTCTTTGCTTGTTTTGATTGCTTTTTCCATTCACGTAGCTGATCTCTTAATGCCTTCATTTCCCCACCTCCCTTTTCAAAATAAAAAGGACACCTATTCCTAAAACAGCTTTAATGGCTGCTTTAATGAATTGGTGTCCTCTAGTTTTCTAGCCGGACTATATTCTGTTTTCTTTCACTTTAAAATACCCGCTTGCATAAAGCTGTTTCTTCAAAGCTTTCATTCTCCCACCCTCACTTTAAAAGGATTATTTTGTTCAAATTCTGGATAGGTGTTAATATTCTTCATAAAGGAGGTCTACTGATGAAAAAGATTTTTTTAGTTATTTTCATAGCAATTTTCCTTTTAATAATTTTATATTTTGTTGGTATGTCACTTTTTTGGACCCAGCCTTAAATTAAAACAAATAATAAATTACCACTATGATTATTTAATAAACATTCTGTCAATAATGTAGATAGGCAGGCAATAGCCAGAACTCATTTAATGAATCCCTAACCTTTCTCCGATCCCCACGGAGAACCAGCCAAGCAGCTAGCATTTGCTAGCTGCTTTTTATTAAAACAAATAAAATTCGATATTCTAACAATACTAATCACAATACAACTTGCTTCTTACCCAAGTTGTATCTACTTGAGCAGTTAACTTTTGTTAGCTGCTCTTATATTGAATAAATTTCTAAAACATGTTTACAATATAGATACACCAAGGTTGAATACGAATGATCATTATGTTCTTCTTATTCACAGAGCAGTTAGCTTTTGCTAGCTGCTCTTTTAGGTATTAGGAATTTATAAGTAATTCAAATTTTCATTCCCTCGAATAAAATCCAATATTCCGTTAATACTAAGTACAAGCTGCTTTTTCCCCAAAGTAGTCCATTGTTGCAGGGTTTGTGAGAGCAGTTAGCTATGATAACTGCTCTTTTTTAGTTTGTCCGAATAAAATTCTAAATTCTGTCCAATACTATAAATGGGCTGATACAGCTTGAATTAACAGTGACCTCTGTAATT
Source organism: Bacillus sp. FAU20 (assembly GCF_056033865.1). NCBI lineage: Bacteria > Bacillati > Bacillota > Bacilli > Caryophanales > Bacillaceae > Bacillus > Bacillus sp. FAU20. Next base: position 886,031 of record NZ_JBVYHY010000003.1, on the reverse strand, counting down.
TTCTTTTCCCCTTTCTCTGAGGGCTGAGCAGTTAGCTTTTGCTAGCTGCTCTTTTATATTGAGTTAATAATAAAATTCTGGTCTTATTTCTTTTTTTACACCATATACTTCTAACCTAGACCCAGCTCAAAGTGTTACCTCCTTAAAGAGCACTTATGCATGGTGCTCTTTTTTAGTTTCCTTATTTCTACAAAATGAAATTTTTGTTTAGTTTTCTTACCTGCATAATATTTTGATATTTGTTTATACTATAGTTGTAACTTTTTGTTACAACATATATCCGTATCGATTGTAACTTCTAAAATTGTACAACGAAGCAGTTAGCTATTTCGGCTAGCTGCTTTGTTTTTTAAAATGAAGTTTTTATTTAACTTTCTTGCATAACATTTTCACTTCTACTCATACTATAGTTGTAACCTTAAGTTACAATGTATTGTGGGTATTGTTCTTGTTGGACGATAAAGCAGTTAGTTCATTGAGCTAGCTGCTTTATCATTTTAATAAACATCAACATTTACTCAGTACAAAATAGCGTTTTGATTATAATTTATAATCATGTGCTGCCTGCCTTAAGAATTTTCTTACCGCGCTCTTCTCTCTTTCTACTGGGTTAATTACAAGCTCAGTCACCTTAAACCCCAGCAATTCAGCACCTTCTATATTCCCTCTAAGCAAATTGTGTAAATTATGACTATAATATTCATCCGTTACCTCAATCACTAATTCAAGCTTCTGACCAGCAGGAAATGTAAGTAATTTTGTAGCCGCTCTATATTCTTCATCTTCTTCCATTCGTTTATTGTGCCGACGTAATTTCTCTTCAAATTCTTCAAATTTACTTATCTTTATCATCCCGTCTCACCTTTCTCTCAAATAACGATTTTGTTTTAAAACTGCACACTTAGTAAGAACATACATACAATATCTTGGGTATCCTTTTTCAATATTAGTTTTGGTCTGAGAGCGCCTTGGAAGGCGCTCTTTAATTTTCAAATAAGGATTTTATTTAAAGTTCATAAAACCTCTCTTTATCCAAATAGGTTCAAAATTATCTATTTAGCATATATAATACTTTTAAACAATTTAAATTCTATACATAAGTAATGGAGGCTTTAAAATGGGGAGTGTCCCAAATTTACCACCACAACAATCAATCTCAAAAAAACAAATTAATCCTAACAAGAATCAACAAACAAATAAAAAGCTAAGACGTCGTCTTTTATTAGCACTTGCTTTTATACTACCTATGGTTATTTCCATTCAAATCTGCATTTATAAGCAAGAACAAATGATTCAAGAAAAACAAATTACACTTAATAAAGAAAAGAAAAAGTTGTCTGAATTAGAACTTATAGGACGTTATTTTGAAAACGATATTAAAACTTTAACAGAGAGCGAAGAAGGTATTTTAAAGTTCGCAAGAAAATTGTATGGATTCTCCAGACCTGATGAAACTATATTTCAAATAACTGAATAACTTTTCAATACATAAGCGATGGTCATTAATCATGGAGCGATTTAATGATCATCGCTTTTTATCAAAATTCTATTAAATAACTATTTTATTAAAAACCCTTAATGAGCTACTCCTTACAGTTTTGTAATATTAATGTCACTAAAATCAATTTTTTCACTATAAACTCTTTACTATAATTTTCTATATACACAAACAAGGAGAGAGTTATATGAAAAAATCATTAGTTATATCTGTATTATTCGCACTGTTTTCTAGTTTTGCTATTGGATGTGAAAGATCACCTACTATAAATAGAATGGGAACCGAACAATACTATGTACAAATTACAAACAATGGTGAGATAAAAAAGAACCAACGATTCTATACTTTATCTACTTATAATCAGGATGGGGTAGAAAAAACAGTTACGTTTGGAAGTGTAAAACCCGAAAATAAACCCCTTAAAGAAAATGCCTTCATACGCCTTTATGTCGATCAAAAAGATAAAAACAATACAGAGATAAATCATAGAGAGATAAAATCCTACGAAGAAGTTCAAAAAGACGATTTACCTTTAAAAGTAAAAGAAAAATTACATATTGAATAGCTACCCAATCAACATAAAAGATACTCCCTTATACATGATAGAGTGTCTTTTATGTTGATTTTTTCACCTTCCATCATCCATGCAAAGGCCTGGATCTTTCACCCTTTAACAATTTACTTTTCAACAAAATAACGCTTTTGTTCAATTTACCCTTACTATTCTTCCTTTTTGGTCTTTCCCTATTTCATAGCTTTTTCTACAATCCCAACAAAACAAATCTTCACCTTTGTCTAAACCTTTAATTGGTAAAGGTCTATACATACTAGGAAGACCTTTTTGCGTTACTCCTGTAACAGCGTATATATAACCTCTAAAAGCTAGTGGACTGCCACAATCACATCTAGGCTTTTCGTATTTAGCCATTTCTCCACCTACTTTTCTATAAAATTCAAATTTGATTAAAGTAACTGTGTTTTTCGTTCTTCCATACGAATTACTTTTCCACTTTGATATACAAATGATTGTTCACCAAATCCACCTTGAGGTGGTTCTATTAGTTGAACTTGACCATTTTTAACAACATATATTCCGTTTGTTTTCAAATCTATTTCAGCTGTCATTTCAACAAGATTTTCTTTTCTAATTCCCACCAAGATCACTCCCATATGTTATAATTACTTTGTCGAAGTAAGTTGAGAGTGATCTCAGCTTTTTTTATTTGTCTATAGATATTGCACAACATTTTCTGGAACAAATGCTTGTTCAAGTGACAAATGGAGCCGTATTGGAATCGGCTTTTTTTCATCCCTTGCTTGCTTACATATTTTTTCTGCCTCTTCCCATGCAAATTGTTTATCCTCCGCTCGTTTGTAACGCCAAATTCCAATCGTGTAATCTTCAAATAACTCAAAACGCTCATCAGGAGCTGTCGTCGGTTTTAATTCATCAATCGCTTTGGCTTGACGTGGTATTTGTACAACCACATCTGTATACCTTAATTTTGAATTCAAACGGTGAATATGAGCTTTCTTAGAATCAAATGATACAACTGGTTCTACATCAAAAATTGTTAATTGCTTTGGCATTGTTTTCGCCCTCCAATACCTGCAAGCTTGCAATTAAAATCCCTTCAAGCTGCGTTAACGTTAGTTGATCCAATGTTTGTCCGTTAATTTCAGTTAATCCTAACCCCAATAATTTACGAATGATTATTAGTTTTCTACGTTCTACTTCCTGACGTAACAACATGATTAAATTAAGCCTCCTGTTGATGATTGAACTTTCTCTCTAAATTTACAAACTTACTAAATTCTTTAATAAATGCTAGTTCAACAACACCAACTGGACCGTTCCTCTGTTTCGCTAAAATAATTTCTGTTATGTTTTTATTTTCTGTTTCGCGGTCATAGTAATCCTCACGATATAAGAATGCTATTAAATCCGCATCTTGCTCAATTTGACCATTTTCACGTAAATCTGATAGCAATGGTCTCTTATCTTGCCTACTCTCAACAGCACGACTTAACTGTGATAATGCAACTACACATACATTTAATTCTCTTGCCATCAGTTTTAACTTACGACTAATCTCACCGATTTCTTGCATGCGGTTCCCTCTATGCTTTGGATCCCCTACAATAAGCTGCAAGTAATCAATTGCAATTAAAACCTTTTTATCAGGGTACTTACGCTTTAATTTCCTAGCCTTTGCATAAATCTCTTGCATCGTTACATTTGCTTTATCATAAATTTCTAATGGCAAATCATTAATCAACCCCATCGCTTGACTAATCTTTTCCCAATCCTTTAAATTACATAGCTTCTTAGGATTCTTTAATTTCGTAGCGTCAATATTTCCAGTACTTGAAATCATCCTCTTAAGTAGCTGTTCCTCCCCCATCTCGAGCGAGAAGATTCCTGTTGCTGTATGAGCGCTTGCTGCATGAAAAGCAACGTTTAATACGAATGCTGTTTTCCCCATTGAAGGTCGGGCCCCAACAATAATTAAATCACCTTCTTGTAACCCTGCTGTCATTCTGTTCAGGTCGTCATAACCAGTTGGTATACCGGTTAAATCTCCTACATCAATTTGCATGTTCTTATACAAATCAACAAGCGTATCTTTCAAGTTAAATTCATCTGAGTAACCCGTTTCTTCAATGGCGCTTAATTCATCAATTGATGTACTAATAGCACTCATGTCCCTATCTTGCTGAAGGCGGTTATATAAATTACCAGCAACTTCCTGAGCATGTCTCATCTTCCAAGCTTCAATCACTAAACCTTCGTGATATGAGAAGTTCTTAGTTGTTGTTACAACTTCCGTCAGGTTTACAAAGAATTCGATTCCGCCAATTTGATGCATAAAGCTTTCATCGAATTTTCCAATGAGAGCAACAAGATCTATCGGAACCTCAGCATCCTCTAATTCTCTCATTGCCTTGAAAATCACTTGGTACGTTGGTAAAGAAAACTGTTTTACCTTTAGCTGACAATCTTTAATTAGATCGCCTTCTTGGATTATGCTACCTAAAACACTTTGTTCAGCTTCAACATTGCGAATCATATCGTTACTCATTTGGCCAACCACGCATTCTGTTGGTTAAGTACTGCAAGTTCTTCTTCTGTTGGAATGTTCTGCTCCCATGCTTGTTGCTGCTGTATTACGTTTTTAGTAGATTCCGATAAGCCTTTTTGTTGATAAGGTGTTTGTGTCTGTTGCTGAGCTTTCGTTAATCGCTGAGCACGAAATGCTTTATCAGCTGTCTCAACATCAGTTACTGTTTTAAAGCCTTTAAGATGCCAATCTCTTAAAATCGTATTTACGTAAGACATGTTTCTCGTATTCTTCTCTAAAGCAATCTCCATAGCCTTAATAACTAACTCTGCATTTAAATCATCTATCCAAGCATAAATACCATCTGCGATAAAAGGTGTAATGAATCCGAAGTTTTGCTCGTAAAAAGAAATTGGATTAACCTCAACAACTTCTTCCGCGCCTGCGCGTTCTTCTTGTTGTTGTTCTTTTTCTTTTTCTTTTTCTTCTTCCTTACTAGGGTCTTGGAAGCCCCTTATCAGCCCCTCCAAACGGGCTGATAAATACTCCTTAATACGAGGAATTTTAAAATCTTGCTCTTTTTCTAATTGCAAACAAGTTTCATAGAAATCAACTAAAAAATCCTGGTCCTTCACAGATTGAATCTCTTTTAAGACACACTTTTCAATGTTTACATTTTTAATTGGATTGAATTTTAACCAGTTGATTAAGAACAACTCTTTTGTTTTTTTGTTGTAATTAATTTTTCCGTATTCAGCAAAACGTTCTAATAGCTTCATAACAGTTTCACGATTATATCCTGTATCAGTTTCAATGATACGAAGTGGAAGCTCATAGATTCCTGATTGAGACGTCTTACTGTTTGTCATCAAATATAAGTAAAAATACTTCTCCTCCGGTGTAAGATCTAAAACAAATGAATCCTGCCAAAATGAAACGTGTACTGGTCTATAAACTGCCATATTATTCATCCTCCCGTTTACATATCGCGAATCCGTCCTCTACACGTAATAAGCGATAATTCTTATATCCTATTTTGAGATATTGTCTTATTAAGTAAATTAGGTGTTGCTCTGATGTTGCTTGTTGAAACACTTTAGGGTTCAGCAACACTCTCTGTAACGATTTGTCTAAAAGCATGTAGCACACTCCGTTGTTATACGAATGCTAATTTGATATAATTAATTCCAAGATCTTTTGCAAGACCGTTTGTCTATCACTCTGCCAAGTGATAGATCTTTTTATTTTCTACGTGTTACTAATGAGGCGTTAACTCCTCTTGCTCTTAAATCTTTAATCACTACACGATAACTCATCGATGCCTCATGTTCCTCTTTTGTATCACGAAGCATTTTAAATTCCCTTATACATCGCTCTAGCTCTTCTTCCCAGTGATTTGATTCTTCAGTTGATTCTGCATTAAACATGTTATAAATACATTCACTCATACAGTTACGAAGTTTATTCGCAAATGAAAAATCCCCAGGAAGAACAAGATCATGAAGACGATTGTTTTTATCGTTCATGAATTACATCTCCTTTCTAATTAAATTGATGCTGTACGCATCGTTACAACCAGAAAGGAACATTGTAGAGGTAAGGGAGGAATAATTCCTTTCTGGTCATAACGACAAGCACAGCGGCTTGTCCAAATGATTTATATAATGTTATAATTGCTTTACGATATTTTTCAGAGCTACTGTTGTCTAGGCGGTAGCTTTTTTATTTACCCATTTATGTTTCAAAATAAATGATGCTTCAATAATTTTGATTCGAATCCCCAATAATTTCTTCTCTTGCTTTAACTCAACTGTTTTTACATCCTCATTAAGTAATTCTGCTATTTTAATTTCACCAGTTAGTTTTGCATCATAACGAATTAATTCCTTATATTCTCTTAGACTCGGTTTCTTGTAATCTACTGTCATGTTCCTTCCTCCTTTACAGCACCTTTGTTAAATTCATTAAGCTATCCACCGATTGAATAATAACGTTTTCCGCCATAGCCTTTTGTAACCAACTTCTTTGTATTTGTTCCATAATGCCAAAATGAACTTGCTCAAGAGCTTGTACTACACACTGAGTAGCTTGGATTGTATCGAAGATTTCTTTTGCATGAACTGCGTATTCATGTTTCTTTTTTTCATCATGCTTCCATGACCTTGTTGTAACTTGTAGATTCATAATTTCTTTAGCTGCCGCAATCCCCTCTTCAGCCTGTTTAATGTAGTTCATCAATTGTAGATTTACATCTTGAGTTAAGCGTGGATCTGTAGGCGGCAACCCAACACCATAAATATGTTTAATCGCTTGTTGATTCAACTTTGCTCCTGTTGCATGGCACCAATCCATCGCAAGTTCAAATTCTGGTTTAGAAAGGCCAGATTCAATACGGGTTAATCGTTCATGTGTAATACCAAGGTACTTAGATAGCCCTTTCTTCGTTTTCAGCTGAACATTGTCACAACATTCTCTAGCATTCTGTAATAATTCCCCTATCGCTGAATTGCAGTATATGCTTGTTCCCATATCTGTTCGCCTCCATATTTAGTTTTCAAATGGTTACAATGAACTTAGTACATATGTAACTTGTCTACTTTTCGTATAAAAAGAGAGGAACTATTCCTCAACGTTTGCTTTTACTTGTATCTCTTTGATGATGGCCCAACCAGCCTTGTAATATGCTTGGCGGATTTTATCAATATCCTTTTGCGATTTTGGCTCAGGAGCCACAACATGGACTTTCGTTTTTCCAAATTCATAAGTCGCCGCATATTCTTCTTGTTGGCTCATGGTGTCACCTCTTGAAGTGCTTTTTATATGTTTATGCGACCGTTCTGTTGGTACTGCCATGTTAGTTGATGGCATTTTCTCACCTGCTTTCCATTTATTAAGTATAAGATTCTTGTACTCTTGTACATCAAATTAAATCCTTTACATCACTACCAAGAATAGCGGCTAATCTAATAGCCTTTTCAAGATTTGGATTACTATAACCATTTTCCCAATTACTTATTGTAGATTTTGTAACTTGCATTTTTTTTGCAAGATCTTGTTGCGTTAACTTACTTTTTTTCCTAGCTCTAATTAATTTGATATTTTTGTTCACTGTCTCGCTCCTTGTATAAGTATTTTGTACTTTTATTATATGTATAAGATTCTTGTACGTCAATATATTTGTACAATTATCTTGTACAAAGTTTTACAATCCATCTTTATAAGGTACAATATCTTTGTACTTTTTATTAACGGGAGGTGCTAAAAATGTTGAGACAAAGATTAAAAGAGATGCGTAAAACGCGTAAGCTCACTCAGCAAGGATTAGCCGATAAAGTAAATACCACTAAAGGCACCATTAGTAACTATGAGAATGGTCATAGCACTCCCTCAAACGAAATGCTAAAAGATTTAGCGAATGTTTTAGGAGTAACAACAGATTATTTATTAGGAAGAGAAGATGAATCAAGAGTATCTAATACACTTCCTGATTTAAACAAAAAAGATACTCGTGATATCGCTCGTGACTTGGAAAAGACTTTAAAGGACTTAGAAAATAGCGAAGATGCTTTAATGTTTGATGGAGAACCAATAGACGAACATACAAAAGAAATGATTCGCATTTCTCTAGAAAACTCTATGCGCATGGCAAAACAATTAGCAAAACAAAAATTCACTCCAAACAAGTATAAAAAAGATTGAACGGAGCGAGAAATGAAAATTAAAGACTACGTAATAAAAATCGTAAAAAAACACGGCACAACAAACCCCTTTGAAATTGCTAAACGAAAAGATATTATAGTGTTGTTTGAAGACCTTGGGAATACTCTTGGTTTTTACAACACTTATAAACGCTTTAAATTCATTCATATTAATAATCGAATTAACGAAACCACTCAACAATTTGTTTGTGCACATGAATTAGGTCATGCTGTACTTCATCCTAAAGCAAATACCCCCTTCTTGCGTAACCAAACCTTCTTTTCAGTGGATCGCTTAGAAATCGAAGCAAATACATTTGCTGTAGAATTGTTACTTACCGATGAAATGATTTCTGCTTATAAAGATACTCGTTTATCTATTCAAGAAATTGCGGAGGCTCATGGGATTCCTGGAGGATTCGCCCGTTTAAAAACTTACGTTTATTAAGAAAGCAGACGTAATTCTATTAACTTATGGAGGATTAATAATGAAAAAGTACCTAGTACCATTTACAGCGCTCTTTTTATCTATTGGACTAGTTGGTTGTGATACTAACAATCCAGTTAAAGAAGACGAACAACACGCACAAGAAGAAACAAAGAATGTAGAAGAACAACGTCAGGTAGAAGAAAAAGTAAAACAAGAAGAACAACAACGTCAAGAAGCTGAAGTCCAACGCCAAGCGGAAGAAAAAGCGAAGAAAGAACAAGCAGCCAAAGCAGAGCAACATCAGAATCAAGAAAAACAAAAACAACTCGACGAAAATGATTCCAGTAATCAATCAGCACCAAAAATAGAAGGACCCGAATCGGAGCGATTCAAGGAGGAGCAAATAAGAAAACTTCAAGCCGCTGATCCAAAAGAGAAAGAGGAAGCTTTCGATAGGGCGGCAGCCTCTCGCCGTGAACGATTCGAGAGACAAGAAATTGAAAAAATGGATTGTGATACAGCACGTTCTGCGTTATCTCAATTAGAAAAAATGGATGATAATCCGATCGCAAAAAAACAGGCACTTGATTATCAAGATAAAATAGCAAGGTGCAACAAAGTTAGGAATTAAACAACTTGAACAAGGTAAGGCAATTGTAGAAGAATTTTAATCGTAATCTAAAGCTTTTTAATTAGGGCATGCTCTATTACACCCCAAAGCAAATACATTTGCATTCGAACTCCTACTATCTGATGAAATGATTTCTGAACACCAAAATACTAATCTATCAATTCAAGAGATAGCTGAAAATTATGGAATTCCAGGGGATTTTGCTCGTTTAAAGACCTATTAATGTGAATTTAAAATACAACTTTATAAGTTAGGAATTACAAAATATAAATATTACTTAAAAGGTAGGAATTAACAGATGGAATTTATTAAAAATACTATTTTAAATTCAGGACCTGCGCTTGTTACTTTAGTAACTTGTATTGCATCCTTATTATACTTCTTAGGAAATAAGTTTATTAAAATTAAAAGTCTTACTCATATCGATAAATTATTCTTAGACAAAAGCACTAATAAAAGTTTACAAGTGTGGCAATTTATAATTGCTGTTGTCTATGCCTTATTTGTTTATAATCTATTAGCCCACACTTTCGGTAGTAAATTTCCGAATTCTTTTGATTATGACAATTCAAATTCTCTACATAAAACTTACTTTTGGAGTACATGGCTATTTATAATTTCACTCATTTCACTTATTGTTTCCCGCTTTCTTATAAAAAAATTTAAGCACCACAATTCTTTTATAAGAATAGTTTTTATTTTAATATTATTAAACTTAATCACAAGTATAATTTTTTACTTTTTTTTCTATTACGAATTTGTACTCAAATCTATCAATTTAAGTTCAATATTAATTATTAATACTTTCCCTGTAATTCTAATGTATTTTTACACCGTTACTCTAACAAAAATCACTAAAGAATTTCCCACTTCATATTTAATTAATCTAGTAAGTGAAGATATATTCCGAAGCGAAAAAATAATTCACGGTTACATGCTGGATGAAAAAAGAACAGTTTGTTTTTTAGAAAAACAATCACAAGAAGAGGTCTTTTATGTATGTGATTTTTCAGCTAAAGTTTATCAAAAATATACTTTAATTCCTTAAAATTAAAACAATACAACTCTAAAGCTCAAAATAAAAGTAACATCGAAATTGAAAAAGCCCAATTAAAGGGCTTTTTTATTAACTATTTACTTCTTTACAACTTTATTTTTTATATAATGGATACTAACAAGGAGGTCTACCTATGAAAACCGCAATTTATCTAAGAAAATCCCGCGCTGATCTTGAAGCTGAAGCCCGAGGCGAAGGCGAAACTTTAGCAAAGCACCGCACTACCCTGCTAAAAATTGCCAAGGAAATGAACTTAAATGTTTTAGCTGTTCGTGAGGAAATCGTTTCTGGTGAGAGTTTAGTGAAACGACCTGAAATGTTAGCACTGCTTGAAGAAATTGAAGATAACAAATATGATGTTGTTCTTTGTATGGATATGGACCGTTTAGGTCGTGGTGGTATGAAAGAGCAAGGAATCATTTTAGAGACGTTTAAACGCTCGAATACGAAGATTATGACACCTAGAAAGACTTATGACCTTAATGATGAGTGGGATGAAGAATATAGCGAATTTGAAGCGTTTATGGCTCGTAAGGAGTTAAAGATTATTACACGTCGTATGCAACGTGGTCGTGTCGCTAGTGTAGAGGCTGGAAATTACCTTGGTACACATGCACCATTCGGATATAATATCCATCGTTTAAATAAGCGAGAACGTACTTTAACAATTAATTCAGAAGAAGCCTCTGTCGTTAGAATGATATTTGATTGGTATGCAAATGAGGATATGGGAGCAAATGCAATTAGAAGCAAGTTAAATGACCTTGGCTACAAAAGTAAGCTAGGTAATGAATGGAACCCCTACAGCATCTTAGATATATTAAAAAACAATGTGTACATCGGAAAAGTAACATGGCAAAAGCGAAAAGAAGTAAAACGACCTGATGCTGTAAAAAGAAGTTGTGCACGACAAGATAAATCGGATTGGATTATTGCCGATGGTAAACACGAGCCAATCATACCTGAAAGTTTGTTTGAACAAGTACAAGAAAAATTAAACTCAAGATATCACGTTCCTTACAATACGAACGGAATTAAAAATCCTCTAGCTGGCATTATTAAATGTAGTAAATGTGGTTATAGCATGGTCCAACGTTATCCGAAGAACCGAAAAGAAACGATGGATTGTAAACACCGGGGCTGTGAAAACAAATCAAGTTACACTGAATTAATTGAGAAGCGTTTACTCGAGGCATTAAAAGAATGGTACATCAATTATAAAGCTGATTTTGAAAAACATAAGCAAGATGACAAATTAAAAGAAACACAAGTCATTCAAATGAATGAAGCTGCATTACGCAAGCTTGAAAAAGAATTAGTGGATGTCCAAAAACAAAAAAATAATTTACATGATTTATTAGAACGTGGCGTTTACACAGTCGATATGTTTTTAGAACGCTCGAATGTAGTTTCTGACCGTATAACTGAAATTACTTCCACTATGGAAAACTTAAAGAAAGAAATTAAAACAGAAATTAAGAAGGAAAAAGTCAAGAAAGATACAATACCTCAAGTAGAGCATGTTCTTGATCTGTACTTTAAAACAGATGATCCCAAAAAGAAAAACAGCCTCCTAAAGTCGGTTTTAGAAAAGGCTGTTTATAAAAAGGAAAAGTGGCAAAGGCTCGATGATTTCGAACTTGTGCTTTACCCTAAGCTCCCTCAAGATGGCGACATATAAGCGTTTATGCTTTGTCGTCACCTTGTTGGTGTAATTAGATTTACCCCATTTAATCCTAAAGCATCATTCGTCGAAACTGCCAATACGACAGGCTTGCCATTTCTTAGCGTCGCTTTTGCTGCCATTAGTACTGGAGAGTCTGTCATTGCATTTGCAAATTTACTCATAGAATTTCCTGTTAAAGGAGCGATTACCATGCAGTCTAATGGAATTTTAGGTCCAAGTGGCTCTGCTCCAACAATTGAATTAATTGCTTTAAAACCTGTTATTTCTTCAATCTTCTTAATCCACTCTGCTCCTTCTCCAAATCTAGTATTTGTTGATTGAACAGTGTATGAAACAACAGGACGTACTTCTGCTCCTTCAGCAATTAATTTTTCTAAATGAGGCATTACTTCTTCGTACGTACAATGTGAACCTGTAAATCCGAAACCAATTCGTTTCCCCTTCAAACTCATTTCTTTTCCTCCTCCTTTGCGATTGCATCTGCTGCTAATAACTGAGAAAGAACATTTGCTAAAATTTGCCCAGCCGTTTTTGGGGCAACAATACCTGGTAATCCAGGTGCTAGCAATGCTTTGACTCCTCTTTTTTCCGCATATCTAAAGTCGGTACCGCCTGGTTTAGAAGCTAAATCAATCACTAGCGTATGAGCTGGCATTTTTGCAATAACATTCGCTGTTACAACGAGGTGCGGAATCGTATTAATTACAATATCGACATTTCCTACTTCTTTCTCTATGTCTTGCATATGAAAAGGAGAAAACATCATTTCTGTAATACGTGCAATATGTTCAGATCGTCTTGCTCCAACTTTGACATGGGCTCCTAATGATTGAAATGCTCTCGCAACACTCATTCCTGTTCTACCAAATCCTAGAACCATTACATTGGACCCATGAATTGTATAGTCGGTATGTTGAATTACCATCATTAATGTACCTTCTACCGTTGGAATAGAATTGTATATTGCTACATCATCACGATCAAATAATTTAACAAGTTTTCGGTTCGTAGTAGATACGAGATTTTCCAAGTAAGGTGTACCAATACCTGAATATATAGTAAAGTGTTCTGGTGTATTTTCAATTTGTTCTTTCGTTATTGAAACTTTTTCATTTGAAAAAATAGTATCTACTTCTCCTTTGGCATTTGTACCTGCAACCGGCAAAATAATTGCGTCTACAGAAGTGAAATCTAAATTTTGTATACTTTCTTTTGCTGCCCCTGTGAAACCATGATCTAACTGATCAAAACCTATCAAAGAAAGTTTCGCATCCAATTCAACTAGCTTACGAATTACTTCTAGCTGCCTTGCATCTCCTCCTATGACAGCAATATGCATCTCAGTCAACATTCCCTAATTCACCTTCTTTTTCTGTCATTTATAAGAAAAGTGCCTACTTTTTCTTTTTCCTCCACATCATATGTAATGTACGAGTTTATGGTGATTGAAAATCCAAATGCACATATGATTTATCAGGTTTCTATGTAGATACAAAAAAAGATGACCAAAATGGCCATCCTTCACTCCGAATTTGAATGATCTATACTATCACAAAGAAGCATATCATGTCCGACTTTCTTTATTTGACTCCATGCCACCCTTACTTCTTGTGGTTCCTTTTTAAAGCCTCCCCACTTCCCTACAGGTATTATAAGTGTTTGTATTTGCCCGTCTTTCTCATTAATCTCTAAATCCATATAACCTAAGACTCCCATTTTTTCCGCTTTTTCTATATCTACAACCTCTTTACCACTTAATTCACTTAATCGCATACACACTCCACTCCCCCTACTGAATTTTTCATTTGCATTGTCTATAATTAGTACCTATTCTATATGTATAAAAAAAATAACCTTCTCTCTTTTAAAAAGAGAGAAGGTTATTTTCAGGTACATTGTAAAAGTTGATTATAGTTTTATTCCTCTTGGAAGTTTTCCGTCTGGACTAATAAGTGCCGCAGAGAACTCGTCAGTAAACATATTGCGAATTAATCCGTCCACATTTTCTTTTGTTACAGTGTTTACACTTTCAATAATCTCATCAAGTGAACGATGTTTACGAAGAAGCAATTCATTTTTACCGTTACGGCTCATACGGCTATTCGTACTTTCTAAACTTAACATTAAGTTTCCTTTTAGTTGCTCTTTACTATTAATAAGCTCTTTTTCTGTAATACCTGTATTTTTCAATGTTTCTAATGTTTCTTGCATTGTTTCATACAGTGTATCTAATTGTTGGCTACCTGTTCCACCATACAGTGTTAACATACCTGTATCTTCATAAGAAGAATGGTAAGAAAATACTGAGTACGCTAACCCACGTTGCTCACGTACTTCTTGGAATAAACGGCTACTCATACTACCGCCTAACACGTTATTTAATACGATTAAGTTATAAATATCTTCGTGTCCCATTTGTAAGCCTTTATATCCTAAACATAAATGAGCTTGTTCTGTTTCCTTTTTACGTGCTACCTTATTAAAATGGAAAATTGGGCTATGTACTTGTTCACGGTTTGTTGTTCCTTCATAACTACCGAAATATTGCTCTACCGTTTGTAAGAAGGCTTCATCAATATTTCCTGCAACTGAAACAACTACATTTTCAGGTGTGTAATGATCCTTAATATATTGGCGTAGTGTATCACCTGTAAACGTATTAAGCGTTTCTTCTGTTCCTAAAATAGGATATCCAAGCGGATGCGTTTCATATGTTGCTTTCGTTAACATATCATGCACAATATCATCTGGAGCATCTTCGTACATTTTAATTTCTTCACATACAACATTCTTTTCTTTTTTCAGTTCTTCTTCATCAAATGTTGAATTAAAGAACATGTCTGCTAATACATCTAAAGCATATTTAGCATGCTCATCTAGCACTTTTGCATAGTAACAAGTGTATTCTTTTGAAGTAAAAGCATTCACTTGCCCACCAATGCTATCAAATGATTCTGCAATTTCGCGTGCACTACGTGTTTCCGTCCCTTTAAAGAACATATGCTCTAAAAAGTGAGAAATCCCGTTATTTTTTTCATTTTCATTTCTTGATCCTGCATGGATCCAAATACCAATCGCAACCGATCTTACAGTTGGTATATTCTCCATAACTATTCTTACACCATTTTTACAAGTATATTTTTTAATCAAAAACTTTCCTCCTACTGCCAGTTTCTCTAAATAAGTGCTATTATTTAATGATAACAAGTTTAAGGATGAATGTCATGCAAATGTATTTAATCCACACGTTTTTCATCCAGTAATTCTGTTATATTCCCTACTTTATATCCTTGTTCCTTTAATTTTGTAATCATTGTATCTAATGCTTCTGTTGTTGACGAAGTAGGATGCATTAATACGATAGCACCAGGATGTATTTTTCTCATTACTCTCTGCAATAGTACATCTGGCTCAGGGCGCTTCCAATCGATTGTATCAACAGTCCACATGATCGTTCCCATTTGGAAATCATCTGCAATTTTCACGACTTCATCTCGAAAACTTCCACTCGGCGGTGCAAACCATCTCACCTTTTGATTCGTAGCTGCTTCAATCATTCGATTTGTTCTTTGTAACTGATCTCGTATTTCATCAGACGATAGCATTTTCATATTAGGGTGTGTGTACGAGTGATTTCCAACTTCTTGTTTTGCATCGACAATCATTTTTGCAAACCGCAAATTTTCTTTCACCCAACGTCCTTCTAAAAAGAAAGTGGCCTTCACATCATGCTTTTTCAATATCTCTAATATGCGAGGCAAATACTCATTTCCCCATGCCACATTTATTGTTAATCCTACCATCTTTTTATTTGGATGCCCTCTATAAATTGGAGCTGGTGATAAATCTTCTAAATGAACACTTGGTGAGACTTCTTTGAATTCAAGATATTTTTGATCAAATTTCTTTAGCTTCTTCATATTATTATACGATGCTTCCATATCCACTTGTCTTCCATTATATCCAGGTGTTGCTTTCCATATTTTATCAATCATCGCATTTTGAGGTGCAATCTCATACTGTTTTGCGTGCTTTTGAATTTCTTCGTGCAAGTTATCTTGTGCAAAAACAGAATAAGAGCCTAAACTGACATATAAAGAAAATATACATATGTATGCCAATATACGAACTTTCATATAAACCCTCCCAAATTAACTATATAAAAACATTTTCTTCTTATCTTTGTTAATTTGAGCGTTATAATGAAAACTATACCTATACCGACATAAAAATATATTGAACAACATGTTTTTTACATAACAAAAAAAGCCAGTTAAACTGGCTTTTACTTATTGCTGCTCTTGTTTGTTTTCTTCTTTAGCAGCTTCTTTTTCTTGCTCTTCTTTTAGCAATACTTTTCTAGATAGATTTACGCGACCTTGCTTGTCAATCTCGATAACTTTAACTGTAATTACATCACCGATTTTCACAACGTCTTCTACTTTACCTACACGCTCAAGTGCAAGTTCAGAAATGTGAACTAATCCATCTTTACCGCTGAATAATTCAACGAAAGCACCGAATTTCTCAACACGTTTCACTTTTCCTTCGTAGATTTCACCTACTTGTACTTCGCGAACGATATCTTCGATAATTTTCTTAGCTTTGTCGTTCATTTCTTGGTTTATTGAAGAAATGAATACTGTGCCATCTTGCTCGATGTCAATTTTAACGCCAGTTTCTTCAATAATTTTATTGATTTGTTTACCGCTCGGTCCGATAACGTCACGGATTTTATCTGGATTAATTGTCATTGTAATAATCTTTGGAGCGTACGCTGATAATTCAGTGCGTGGCTCTGGAATAACAGATAACATATGATTTAGAATGTGCACACGACCAACTTTCGCTTGTTGTAATGCCTCTTCTAAAATTTCACGAGATAGACCATCGATTTTAATGTCCATTTGTAGTGCAGTTACACCTTGTGCTGTACCTGCTACTTTAAAGTCCATATCACCTAAATGATCTTCCATACCTTGAATATCAGATAAAATTGTGTAATGCTCACCAGTTTTAACTAGACCCATTGCAATACCTGCAACTGGAGCTTTAAGTGGAACACCAGCATCCATCATTGCTAAAGTACTACCACAAATACTTGCTTGTGAAGTAGAACCATTTGATTCTAAAACTTCAGATACAAGACGTACTGTGTATGGGAAATCTTTTTCAGATGGAATTACAGGCTCAAGTGCGCGTTCTCCTAGTGCACCGTGACCGATTTCACGACGACCTGGTCCACGCATTGGTCTTGTTTCACCAACACTAAATGATGGGAAATTGTAATGGTGCATAAAGCGTTTTGATTCTTCTACACCAAGACCATCTAAAATTTGCACATCGCCTAATGCACCTAATGTACAAATACTTAATGCTTGTGTTTGTCCACGAGTGAACAAACCAGAACCGTGTGTACGAGATAAAATGCCAACCTCTGATGCTAATGGACGGATTTCGTCACCTTTACGGCCATCTGGGCGGATTTTTTCAACTGTAATAAGACGACGTACTTCTTCTTTTACAATTTTATATAAAATCTCATTTACTTGTCCTAATGTATCAGCGTCAGCTTCCTGCGCTTCGTAATGCTCAATAACACGCTTTTTCACTTCGTTAATTGCATCTTCACGTGCATGTTTCTCATGTACTTGAATTGCTGAATGCATATCTTCTTCAGCCATTTCACGTACAGCTTGGTTAAGATCAGCGTCAACTTCATAAAGTTTCACTTCTGATTTCTCTTTACCTACAGCTTGTACAATCTCTTCTTGGAATGCAATTAGACGTTTAATTTCGTCATGACCAAACATAATTGCTTCTAACATTGTTTCCTCAGGCACTTGATCTGCTCCTGCTTCAACCATGTTAATTGCATCTTTCGTACCAGCTACAACAAGGTGAATATCACTTTGTTCTTGCTGTTCTACTGTTGGGTTGATAACGAATTCGCCGTTAATACGACCAACTGTTGCACCCGCGATTGGACCTTCAAATGGAATATCTGAAATCGATAACGCTAATGAAGAACCAAGCATAGCTGCCATTTCAGAAGAACAATCTTGATCAACACTCATTACGATGCTGACAACTTGTACTTCGTTACGGAAACCATCTGCGAAAAGTGGACGGATTGGACGGTCGATTAAACGACTTGCCAAAATTGCTTTTTCACTTGGACGACCTTCACGTTTAATGAAACCGCCAGGAATTTTTCCGACTGCATATAAACGCTCTTCATAGTTTACTGTAAGTGGGAAGAAATCTACATTTTTTGCTTCTTTTGATGCAGTTGCTGTAGATAGAACCGCTGTATCGCCATATCTTACTAATACTGCTCCGTTCGCTTGTTTTGCAAGCTGACCAGTTTCAACTGTTAGCTGGCGACCAGCTAAATCTATCGAGAAGACTTGCTTTTCTTGACTCATTTAAGTACCCCTCTCAATTTAAAGTATTCAATTCTTCTATGTAAATGGATAGTATATCACAATATTCTACCTCTAGTATTGCCTAAAATTAAGTAAGCTATAAAGCGTAGAAGATATATTTTTACCTAACAAAAAAGCGGGAATATTCCCGCTTCTTTGACTATCGACGTAAGCCAAGCTTTGTGATTAATTCACGGTAACGTGTGATATCGCTATTACGAAGGTAAGTTAGTAAGTTACGACGTTTACCAACCATCTTTAATAGACCACGACGTGAATGATGATCTTTCTTGTGAGTACGTAAGTGCTCGTTTAGAGTGTTAATTTGCTCCGTTAGGACAGCAATTTGAACCTCTGGAGAACCAGTATCAGTCTCATGAGTTCTAAATTGTGCAATGATTTCATTTTTACGTTCTTGTGTTAAAGCCATCCTATTTCACCTCCTATTAATTAAACCCCCAATTACCTAGCAAGCGTCGGTGAGTCGCAATGCCAAGCAATGGTTGTCATAAAGTACATAACATAGAATACTACTTTTCATTTGAAAAAGCAAGTATATTCTTTTCGCTCATAAAATATTCTTGTGCTGTCTTCTTATCTTTTGCGATTTGTTCAACTAACTCATCAATACCGTTGAATTTCTTTTCTGCTCTTATACGCATATGCCACTCTACTGTAACATTTTGATCGTATATATCTTTGTTAAATTCAAATAAGTGCACTTCAATTGATAATTGACGCTCATCTTCTTTAAAAGTCGGTTTATATCCAATATTACATACACCATCGTACCATTCATCGTGAACTTTTAATCTCACTGCATAAACACCTACAGGTGGCAATAAATACTCATCACTTAAACCTACATTAGCTGTTGGGAAACCAATTTGACGCCCACGTTTGTCGCCGTGTATAACTGTTCCCGCTACAGTATAGGCTCTACCTAAAATAGATGGAATTTGCTCCATTTCGCCATTTCGAATTAACTTTCGTAATGCTGTAGAACTTACTTTCTCTTCTTGAAATTCAACTTTTTCAATCACAGTCTGTGTAAACTCCCCTCTTGCATGAAATGGTAAAGTCTCCATCTTTCCTTTTCCTAAACGTCCATATGAATAATCAAACCCTGCTACTACATGCTTTACATTTAAACCAATAATATAATCATCTACAAATTGTTGCGGTAATAACCCTGCAAATGATTCATCAAATTTAATCACATATAATATATCGATTCCTAAGCTTTCGACTATTTTTTCTTTATCGCGCATTGGTGTAATATACTCCACATGCGCATCCTTTTTCCCTAAAACAACAGATGGATGAGGATGAAATGTCATAACTGCACTTTTATATCCTCGTTCGTCCGCTATTTTTTTCGCAGTTCGAATTACACATTGATGTCCTAAATGAATGCCATCAAAAAATCCTAATGCCATTACAGTAGGTGGTAATTCTAATTTATTTTGTTCATGTGGATGAGTTAAATGAATAAGTTTCACGCTTGAATTCACCTTTTTCTGTAATAATCCTTCCAATAATTCATTATAGCTTTAGTTCTTGATTATTCACAAGTACTTTCATCGGCTTTAACATGCCAGGATGTTTCGGATGATGTTCATAAATTGCTAAGCAACGATCATTTTTATCAAACACTGTAATAAACGGTGCTGTTATTTCTAATTCATTCTTTAAGAACATACCATTCTTTATTTTCTCTGCTTGCTTTTCATCTACAACCATTTTTGGAAACTTGCTTAATGCTTCATCAATTGAAATGAAGATAGACTCTACTGTTTCATTTTGCACGTTTTCTTCAATTTCTTCAAATGATATGCAATCTTCTAATAAAAATTCACCAGATGCCGTTCTTACAAGGTGAGACATATGTGATGGGAAACCAAGTTTCTCCCCTATCATTACAGCTAACGTTCTTACATATGTTCCTTTACTACACGTTACACGGAAACGGAATGAAATATTTTCTCCTTCAAAAACTTCACGATCATCAAGTAATACGAATTCATGAATTGTAATTGTACGAACTGGACGTTCTACCTCTTGTCCTGCTCTTGCATATTCGTATAATTTTTTCCCGTTTACTTTTACAGCCGAGAACATTGGTGGCATTTGTTCAATCGTGCCTGTTAATTCCGCAAGGACTTTCTCTACTTCCTTACGAGTAATAGTACGATCTACATTTTTCGTTTCAACAACCTCACCAGAAGCATCTTCGGTTGTCGTTGAAAACCCTAATGTTACTTCACCTTCATATGTTTTCGTTTCACTTGTTAAAAATTGTGCAATTTTCGTTGCTCTTCCAACGCAAATTGGTAATACTCCTGTTACATCAGGGTCTAATGTTCCCGTATGACCAATTCTCTTTTCTCGCAATATCTTTCTTAATTTAAATACACAATCATGTGATGTCATGCCTTTTGGCTTATGTAATAATACTACACCTTCCATATATGTTCACCTCATCATAATTCTCTCGTAGTAAATATCCAAAACTTATTTTGCATTGAAAAAATGGATAGACAAATGTCTATCCATTATTCTTCACGTTTACCGTCTTTATTAATTTCATGTAAAAGTGTATCAATTCGATGACCATATCCGATAGACTCATCAAACTCAAAGGTAATTTCTGGTGTTTTACGAAGACGAATACGTTGGCCAATTTCTGAACGAATAAAGCCTTTTGCCTTCGCTAAACCTTTTAAAGTATTTTCTTTCTGTTCTTCATCTCCTAAAACAGAAATATATACTTTAGCAATTTGTAAATCACCACTCACTTGTACATCAGTTACTGTAACAAATCCAATACGTGGGTCTTTAATTTTACGACTGATAATGTCGCCTAATTCTTTTTTCATTTGCTCGCCCACACGGTTCGCACGTAATTTCATAACTCTTCACCTCATTCAATACCATTCCAAATGTGTTATTGTACGTTCAATTTCAGGAAATGAATCGATGTACTCAAGTACACGATTCATTTCTTTCTCACAGATAACACGATTTGAGGATACGGAAACAATTGCAATTTCTGTACGTTGCCATACATCTTGGTGCCCAACTTCAGAAACAGCTACATTATAGCGCTGTTTTACACGAGTTAACACACGTTGTAAAATTGCACGTTTCTCTTTTAAAGAATGCACATCGTAAATCATACACTCGAATGAGAGTGAAGCGATAATCATCGCTTCACTTCTTCCATAATGTACGCTTCAATGATGTCCCCTTCTTTAAGATCATTATATCTCTCAATTGTAATACCACACTCATAGTTTTGTGCAACTTCTTTTACGTCGTCTTTGAAACGTTTTAACGTATCAAGTTGTCCTTCGAAAATTACTACGCCGTCACGGATAATACGTACGCCACTATCACGCGTAATTTTACCGTCTGTTACGTAACAACCTGCGATTGTTCCAACTTTTGTTACTTTAAACGTTTGACGAACTTCTGCTTGACCGATTACTTTTTCTTCGAATTCTGGATCAAGCATACCTTGCATAGCTGCTTCAATCTCTTCGATTACTTTATAAATAATACGGTGTAAACGAATATCAACGTTCTCTAATTCAGCTGTACGCTTCGCGTTCACATCTGGACGTACGTTAAATCCAATTACAATTGCATTAGATGCAGAAGCTAAAATGATATCAGATTCTGTAATCGCACCTACACCAGTGTGAATGATTTTAACTTTTACGCCTTCAACATCAATTTTACGAAGTGATGCTGCCATCGCTTCAACAGAACCTTGTACGTCTGCTTTTACGATTAAGTTAATTTCTTTTACATCGCCCTCTTGGATTTGTTGGAATAAATCTTCAAGGCTTAATTTAGATTTCTCACCACGTTGTGCAACTAACGCTTCTTGTGCACGTGATTCACCAATTTGACGAGCTTTCTTCTCATCAGCAAATGCCATGAAACGATCTCCAGCCTGTGGTACTTCGTTTAAACCAGTAATTTCAACAGGAGTTGATGGACCAGCAACTTTTACACGACGACCAATATCACTTACCATTGCACGAACACGTCCGAATGAAGTTCCAACAACGATTGGATCTCCAACTCGAAGCGTACCATTTTGAACAAGTAATGTCGCGATAGTTCCTTTACCTTTATCAAGCTGTGCTTCGATTACTGTACCAGTTGCATAGCGGTTTGGATTTGCTTTATATTCTTCTACTTCACTTACAAGAAGGATCATTTCTAGTAAGTTGTCAATGCCTTCGCCTTGAATTGCAGAAATTGGTACGAAAATAGTATCTCCGCCCCAAGCTTCTGGAACTAATTCATATTCAGTTAGTTCTTGCATTACGCGATCAGGGTTTGCAGCTGGTTTATCCATTTTATTCACAGCAACAATAATTGGTACTCCTGCTGCCTTCGCATGGTTAATTGCTTCAACCGTTTGTGGCATAACACCGTCATCCGCTGCAACAACAAGGATTGTAATATCCGTTACTTGTGCCCCACGAGCACGCATCGTTGTAAATGCTGCGTGACCAGGTGTATCTAAGAATGTAATCTTCTTATCGTTTACTTCAACTTGATATGCACCGATATGCTGAGTAATTCCACCCGCTTCGCCTGCAGTTACTTTTGAGTTACGAATAGAATCCAGTAATGTTGTTTTACCATGGTCAACGTGTCCCATGATTGTAACTACAGCTGGACGTTCTTTTAAGTTCTCTTCATCATCTTGCTCATCAATGAATGTTTCAAACTCAGTCTCGCTTACAATTACTTCTTCTTCTACTTCAATACCGTAGTCGTTAGCAATTAACTCAATTGTATCTTTATCCAAGTCTTGGTTAATTGTTGCCATAATTCCAAGCATGAAGAGCTTCTTAATAATTTCAGATGGCTCTTTGCTTAATTTTTTAGCAAGATCTCCTACTGTAAGGCTTCCAGAGAAAGTAATTTTATCTGGTGTTTCTACAATTTGAGTTTGTTGTCTACCAGCAAAGTTCTCTTGACGTTTGTCTTCGTTTCCTTTGCCTTTTTTCTTTTTCTTATTGCTGTTCTTTTTACTGCGAACAACTTTTTCTTCTACTTCAAACTCATCTGCAACAGAAGGTTTTTCAGTTTGATATTCATTATCTAATTTATTTACTACTTCATCGTCTAACATTGTCATATGATTCGAAACCTCGATATTCATTTCTTTTAGTTTTGTCATAAGATCTTTACTTGAGATATTATGTTTTTTTGCATATTCATGCACTCGAATTTTACTCATACCTTCACCCCCGGTAATTTGTATCGAGCATGCTACGCAGCTTTTTCGCAAAGCCTACATCTAACACAGCTACAACGACTCGCTCATCTCTCCCAATCGCATGCCCTAATTGTTGTCGATTTTCGACCTTTCTCATTGGTACGTTGTAGTACGTAGTTTTATCTGTGATGCGTTTTGTAGTATTTACTGACGCATCTTCAGATAGCAATACAAGTTTTGCTTTGCCACTTCGTACTTCTTTTAAAACGAGTTCTTCACCCGAAATAATTTTCCGAGCCCGGTTTGCTAGTCCTAAAAACGATTTCCAATCGGACACTTATTTCGACTCCTTCTCAACAAGCTCAAGAAGCTCTTCATATAAAGAACCGTCGATTTTCGCTTTTAGATGATGTTCCAAAACATTTTTCTTTTGAGCTTGAAGAATGCTCTCCTTGTCCTTCGACAAGTAAGCACCTCGTCCTGATTTTTTCCCAGTTAAATCAATGGACACTTCTCCCTCTTTGGAACGAACAATGCGAACGAGCTCTCGTTTTGATTTCATTTCTTGCGTTGCAACACATTTTCGTAACGGAACTTTTCGATTGCTCATACTCATCACCTCTATTCGATTTCGTCTTCCACTGAATCGAATCCAAATGCGATTACGCTATCTTCTTCTGTTACAATACCAAGTTGTTTCGCATCAGACTCACTCTTAATATCAATTTTCCAGCCTGTTAATTTAGCTGCAAGACGTGCATTTTGTCCACGCTTACCGATAGCTAATGATAATTGGTGGTCTGGAACAACTACTGTTGTCGCTTTTTCTTCTTCATCTACAAGTACTTTAACAACTTGTGATGGGCTTAATGCATTTGCAACATATTCAACTGGATCATTTGACCAGCGGACGATGTCAATTTTTTCACCTTTTAATTCGTCTACAATGCGTTGTACACGTTGCCCTTTTGGTCCTACACAAGAACCAACTGGATCAACATCAGTGTTCTCTGCATATACAGAGATCTTAGAGCGATCGCCAGCTTCACGTGCTACAGAACGAATTTCTACAGTTCCATCATAGATTTCAGGAACTTCCATTTCGAATAAACGTTTTAAAAGACCAGGATGTGTACGTGATACGTAAATTTGTGGTCCTTTTGTCGTTTTTTCTACTTTCGTAATGAATACGCGAATACGATCATGTGGTTTGTATTGCTCATTAGGCATTTGCTCACTTACAGGTAATAAAGCTTCTACTTTCCCTAAGCTTACATAGATGAAACGAGCATCTTGACGTTGTACAATACCTACCATAATATCTTCTTCACGGTCACTAAACTCAGAGTAAATAACACCGCGCTCTGCTTCACGCACTCGTTGTGTGACAACTTGTTTTGCAGTTTGTGCTGCAATACGACCAAAGTCTTTTGGTGTTACTTCAATTTCTAGTACGTCACCATCTTGGTAGTTTGGATTAATTTGTCTTGCTTCCTCTACAGAAATTTCAAGACGTGGATCAAACACATTGTCTACTACGTCTTTACGTGCTAAAACTTGAATTGTTCCCACTTCTGGGTTAAAGCTCACACGAACGTTTTGTGCTTGATTAAAATTGCGCTTATAAGCAGAGATTAAAGCTGCTTCAATCGCATCAATAATAATGTCTTTGCTAATGCCTTTTTCAGATTCTAATACGAGCAAAGCATCTAATAACTCAGTGCTCATGAAGATCCCCCTTCTAACTAAAACGTAACAGCAAGTCGCGCATTTGCGACTTTATCCATCGAAATTTGGATTTCTTTTTTACGTGTTTTAATTGTTAATAATAATGTTATTGTTGTACCATCGTAAGAAAGCAGTTTTCCTTCAAACATCTTTTCACCATCAATCGGCTCATATGTTTTAATTGCCACTTGTTTTCCTACCGCTTGCTGGAAGTCTTTTTCTTTCTTTAATGGGCGTTCCGCTCCAGGAGATGATACATCCAAAAAGTAAAGATGAGGAATTGGATCCTCTTTATCTAAAGCTTCGCTTAAACGTTCACTTACCGCACCGCATTCTTCAATGTCGACTCCCTTTTCAGAATCGATAAATACGCGTAAGAACCAGTCTTGTCCTTCTTTCACATACTCTACATCTACAAGTTCAAGATTTAACTCTTCAACGATCGGCTGCGCAAATGCTTCTACAACTTCTGTGACTTTCTTATCCATAAACAGCCTCCTTCCTGCCGTCATGTACCATTTAAAAGAAGAAGACCCCGCCACTTTAAAAACGGTCTATCTTATTCTTTCTCGTTAGCTAACAAAAGCCCCTGCTGTTCAGCAGGGATTATCTGTCTTAGTATTACCAAATTTAAGAAGTAAAACTTGTAACAAAATATGTATATACGACAGAAATCTTTTACCTATCTACGTAGAGAAAACATAGATAGTAACACGAAAGAGTGGGTTTCCCCACTCTTTTCTTTACACAATATACATGACATGGTTATCTCGGTTAATAGTATATCATAGGAAATGTTGATTTGCAAAGACTTTTCCTACCTACTAGAACAGTGATAACTGGTTTTGATCCGGTAAATCTCCTAAACAACCTTGACTATCTAAATACTCAATAATTGTTTTCGAAACCTTACTACGCTGCTGCAAGTCCTCTTTTGATAAGAAGTCTCCATTTTTGCGTGCTTCTACAATACTTAAAGCTGCGTTTGTACCAAGACCAGGTACCGCATTAAATGGAGGGATTAATGAGTCTCCATCAATAATAAAGTCTGTTGCATGCGAACGATACAAATCAACCTTTTGGAATGAGTATCCACGCTCACACATTTCAAGTGTCATTTCTAATACCGTTAATAAACTCTTCTCTTTCGGCGCTGCATCTAAACCTTTTTGCGCAATTTCATCAATTCTTGCACGTATAGATGCTGAACCTTTCGCCATTGCTTCTACGTCAAAGTCATCTGCTCGAACTGTAAAATATGCCGCATAGAATAACAGTGCAAAATGTACTTTAAAGTATGCGATACGTACAGCCATAAGCACGTAAGCAGCCGCATGGGCTTTAGGGAACATATACTTGATTTTCTTACATGAATCAATATACCAACCTGGTACATTATTACTTTTCATGTCGTCTTCCCATTCTTCCGGTACACCTTTACCTTTACGTACCGACTCCATGATTTTGAAGGCTAATGATGGATCTAGACCTTGATAGATTAAATATACCATGATGTCATCACGACAACCGATAACTTCGCTCAGCGTACATGTACCGTTATAAATTAACTCGTTTGCATTACCAAGCCATACGTCCGTACCATGTGATAGTCCAGAAATTTGGACTAACTCTGAGAATGTCGTTGGTTTTGTCTCTTCTAACATCTGTCTTACGAATTTCGTACCGAATTCTGGTATACCAAGTGTACCTGTTTTACAGTTAATTTGTTCTTCCGTTACGCCTAGCGATTCTGGACCTGAGAAAATTTTCATTACTTCTGGATCATCCGTTGGGATTGTTTTCGGATCAATACCACTTAAATCTTGTAACATACGAATAACGGTCGGATCATCGTGTCCGAGTATATCAAGTTTCAATAAATTATCATGAATCGAGTGGAAATCAAAATGCGTTGTTCTCCATTCAGCACCAATTGAATCTGCTGGATACTGTATTGGTGAGAAATCAAAGATATCCATGTAATCTGGCACAACGATAATACCGCCTGGATGCTGTCCAGTTGTACGTTTTACACCGGTACATCCTGCTACTAAGCGATCAATCTCTGCATTTCGAATCGTTAAGTTATGATCATTTGCATAACCTTTTACATATCCGTAAGCAGTTTTTTCCGCAACTGTACCAATCGTTCCTGCACGATATACATAGTCTTCACCGAACAGTACTTTCGTATAGTTATGGGCACGTGGTTGGTACTCCCCGGAGAAGTTCAAATCGATATCGGGTACCTTATCTCCTTTAAATCCAAGGAACGTTTCGAACGGAATGTCATGTCCATCTTTTACATACGGAATATTACAAGCAGGACATTCTTTATCTGGTAAGTCAAAACCAGAACCTACAGAACCATCATTAAAGAATTCTGATTGCTTACACTTCGGACATACATAGTGTGGTGGTAATGGGTTTACTTCTGTAATTTCCATCATCGTTGCAACAAATGATGACCCTACCGATCCACGCGAACCTACTAGATATCCGTCTACTAACGATTTTTTCACAAGCTTATGTGAAATTAAATAAATTACGGCGAATCCATGCCCAATAATACTTTTTAATTCTTTTTCTAAACGTGCTTCTACAATTTCCGGTAGCTCTTCACCATAAATGCTACGCGCCATTTTATAACTCATATCACGCGTTTCATCATCAGCACCTTCAATTTTCGGTGTGTATAGATCGTCTTTTACTGGATGCACATCACCAATTAATGACGCAATCTTTTGTGTATTTGTTACAACAACTTCTTTCGCTTTGTCTTCACCTAAGAATGAAAAACATTCTAACATTTCATCAGTTGTACGGAAATGTACTGGCGGTAATGAATGTCGATTTAACGGATTGGCTCCGCCCTGCGAACTGACTAAAATTTTACGATACATTGCATCCTCAGGGTCTAAATAATGCACGTTTCCTGTAGCAACAACTGGTTTATCTAACGTCTCACCTAGTTTTACTAAGTTAGAAATGATTGTTTTTAATTGACCTTCGTCTCGAACAAGCTCACGTTCTACTAAATGACGTAACACCTCTGGAGGCATTACTTCAATGTAGTCATAGAACTGGGCAATTTCTTCTACCTCTTCAGGTGCCTTTTGCATCATTGCCTCGAACACTTCACCTTTATCACAAGCCGTTCCTACTAAAATTCCTTCACGGTATTTTTTTAATAGTGACCTCGGCACACGTGGTACACGGTAAAAGTAATTAAGGTGAGAATATGAAACAAGTTTATATAAATTTTTCAATCCAACATCTGATGTGGCAAGTAACGTCATATGACTTGGACGGCCACGCTTATACGCATCCCCTTGTCCCATGCTATCATTTAATTGATCGTGATATTCAAATCCCTTTTCAATTACGTCTTTCAACATTTTCACAAGTAAATATCCCGTCGCTTCTGTATCATAAATCGCACGGTGATGTTGTGTTAATTCAATATCAAGTTTTTTACACATCGTATTTAATCGATGATTTTTCATTTCTGGGAATAAGAATCGTGCAAGTTCTAACGTATCAATAACGGGGTTATTCGTTTTTTCTAACCCAGCCTTTTTAAAACCTACGTTAATAAAGCCCATATCGAAGCTCGCGTTATGGGCAACAAGTGTATGATCGCCCATCCATTCCTCAAACTTTTTAAACACTTCGTCCACTTCAGGTGCATCAGTTAACATATCATCTGTAATACCTGTCAATTCAATAATCGTCGCTGATAATGGTTGATGTGGATTTGCGAAAGATTCAAAGCGATCAATAATTTCGCCACCCTTTACTTTTACGGCAGCCAACTCAATGACTGTATCGTATACAGCTGATAAACCTGTCGTCTCAACGTCGAAAACAACATACGTTTCCTCTGCAAGTAAACGATGCGCTTCATTATACGCTATCGGTACACCATCATTAACTAGATTTGCTTCTACACCATATATAACTTTAACTCCAGCCTTTTTCCCCGCAGAATACGCCTCTGGGAAAGACTGAGCCACGGCATGGTCTGTCACCGCAATAGCCTCATGTCCCCATTTACCAGCTTGAGCAACAAGCTTAGAAACTGGAGTGACAGCGTCCATTTGACTCATCGGAGTATGGAGATGCAGCTCTACTCGTTTTTCGCCTTCTGGCGCTTTATCTTTACGAGACGGTCCTGTTATTTCATTAATATCATTTGCAATCATTACTAAATCTCGAACAAATGTATCGTTTTGAACAGAACCACGCGCTTTCACCCACATTCCTTTTTTCAAGGATTGCAGCATTGGAATATCTTCTTTGTCACGCGAGAACATTTTGATCATAATAGAATCCGTATAATCCGTTATTTTTAAAGTTAATAACGTACGTCCACTACGAAGCTCTTTTGTTTCTACATGGAAGACATATCCTTGAACCGTTTTTCTTCTTTCTTCATCTTGAATTTCTCGCATTGGTGTAATCTCTTCATCTGGCTTAATAAGATACCCGAGTGTAATCGGTCCTTCATACACAACGCTGCTTTCTTCAGCTTGCTTCTTCGCCATTTCTTCCATAGCTTGTATAACACGCTCGCGGTCTTCTTGCTGCGTTTGTTCACGAAACTTTTGCATTTCTTCTGTATTTTGCTGTATATGTGTGTCTAACTGAAAACGCGGGAATCCAAAAACTTCGTATTGATCCCCTACTGGTTTCGCAACGTTTTTCTTTAAAGCAGTAGACTCCAGCTCGTTATTCACATTTATTAGCAACTTCACTCCATTCACCTGTGGAAGCTGCTTCTTTAAGTATGCGAACATAGGTGAAAATGTAATTCGTTCCGTACAAAGCGGCCAATACGCCCTCACTTCTTCTTCTGTAAATTGTTTATTCTCTGTTTCTAATGCAAATGTTGTTCTTGCAATATGAGAAAATGATTGCTTAAGCTTTGTTTCTAGCAATTCATATAATTCTGTAGGCAAAATACGTGGCACTTGTAAATCAAAATGCCAACTTTTATTCGCTTTATCAATAACGAGCCTTTCAATACCACCGCCTTGTAAATATTGATTTATAAGGTCGTCTGGTATTTGCAACTGCTGGAGCAAAATTTGAAATCGCTCTTGTTGTTCATTTGTTAAAGACATAAGCACTCTCCTTCCATTTGCTATTATAAATTGAAACGTACCACAAAGAAAGATTTCTCACTTCTTCTTTTACAAAATACGTTTACAAAGAAAGAGAAGGTACCCCATTACGAGGTACCTCTTCTTATTTTAAAATATTTGCAATATATGTTTGAAGTTCTTCTACTTTTACTTCTTCAGACTCACCTGTAGCACGTACTTTCACTTCTACAATACCTTCGTCTGCTTTTTTACCGACTGTAACACGAACTGGAAGACCGAATAAATCTGCATCTGCAAATTTAACACCTGCACGTTCTGCACGATCGTCTAATAACACTTCATAGCCTTGTTCTTGTAATGAGTTGTAGATATTTTCACCCATTTCACGTTGTGCATCAGATTTCATATTTACTGGAATTACATGCACATGGAACGGTGCTACAGCTTTTGGCCAAACTAAGCCGTTCTCATCGTTAAACTGCTCTGCAATTGCTGCAACTGTACGAGATACACCGATACCGTAACAACCCATAATAAGTGGTTGTGTTTTTCCGTTTTCATCTAGGAATGTTGCGTTCATTGCTTCACTATAACGAGTTCCTAATTTGAATACATGACCAACTTCAATTCCGCGTGCGAAAAGAATTGTTCCGTTTCCATCTGGAGATTGGTCTCCTTCTTGAATGAAGCGTAAATCTGTATATTGATTTACTTTAAAGTCACGTTCTGGATTTACATTTACATAATGGAATCCTTCTTCATTCGCTCCTGAACATCCGTTAACAATTGATGCTACAGCATGATCAGCAATAATTTCGATATCACCTGTTACATTAATCGGTCCTAATGAACCAACTTCACAATTTAATAATGCTTTTACTTCTTCATGAGAAGCAAGCTCAACAACTGAAGCGCCGTATACATTTTTCACTTTCACATCGTTTACTTCGTGATCACCACGAACAAGTACAACTACTAATTTCTCATCTACTTTAAATACCATAGACTTAATGCACTTGTCAGCTGCAATGTTTAAGAATGCAGCTACTTCTTCAATTGCTTTTTGGTCTGGTGTTGCTACTTTTTTAAGTGCTTTTTCGGCTTCGTCACTCTTCGTATACGTAGCTACAACAGGAGCCATTTCGATGTTTGCTGCATAATCAGATGTGTCAGAGTATGCAATTGTATCTTCACCAACTTCAGATAATACCATAAATTCATGTGTATCTTTTCCGCCCATTGCTCCAGAATCAGCAATAACTGCACGGAAATTCAAGCCACAGCGAGCAAAAATGTTAGAGTATGCTTTATATAAGCGATCGTATACTTCATCTAAGCTCTCTTGTGTAGCATGGAAAGAGTATGCATCTTTCATTAGAAACTCTCTTCCACGTAATAAGCCGAAACGAGGTCTTTGCTCATCACGGAATTTTGTTTGAATTTGGTATAATGTTAACGGTAATTTTTTATATGATTTCACTTCATCACGCACAAGGTCCGTAATTACTTCCTCATGTGTCGCTCCTAATGCGAATTCACGAGCGTTACGATCTTTCATACGCATTAATTCAGATCCGTAAGAATACCAGCGACCTGATTCTTGCCATAATTCTGCAGCTTGCATAGCTGGCATTAATAATTCTACAGCTCCTGCGCGCTCCATTTCTTCTCGAACGATACGTTCTACTTTGTGTAATACTTTTAATCCAAATGGTAGAAAGCTATAAATACCAGAAGCATTTTGACGCATAAAACCTGCACGAAGTAATAGCTGATGACTCTTAATTTCAGCATCAGCTGGAACTTCACGTAATGTAGGACTGAATACCATACTTTGTTTCATTTATTTGCACCTCTTCATTTTACTCTTACACGCAGTAAAACCCCTCACCTCGAGTTAGGTGAGGGATTTTATTCTACGAGCTCTATTTCATTATAAGTTTCACTTTATTTTACAAGAAAAACTTACGAATGTCATTCCAAGTTACAACTAACATAAGTAACATTAATAATGCAAAACCAATAAAGTGAACCATTCCTTCTTTTTGGCGGTCAATTGGTTTCCCTCGTAACGCTTCAATTAAGAAGAAGAATAAACGGCCACCATCTAAAGCAGGAACTGGTAATAAATTAAATAAACCAAGATTAATGCTTAGAACTGCAGCTAAACTTAGTACACGCGTAAACCCATAATCTACAACTTGATCTGTTAGATTATAAATTCCTACTGGACCTGACAACTCATTAATAGAAAATTGACCAGTTACTAATTTAACAAGAGATTCAAAAATTAGTTTCGTCCATTGGTACGTTTGTTCAAATCCTGATTTAATAGAACCCATTACTGTTTTCTCTACAGGAGAATAAACACCGATTCTACCAACTTCGTCTTTTCCTTCTTTATCGAGTGTTGGCGTTACTTTCACATTAAACTGTTCATTATCACGCTTTACTTGTAACGTAATTTCTTTATTTGGGTTTTCACGTACAATAGTAACAACATCTTTCCATGTACTTGTGTTTTTCCCATCAATAGCTTGAATTGTATCATTCTCTTTCAATCCAGCTTGCTGTGCTGCACTGTTATCCATCACTTTTCCGACCATTGGTTTGTCAATAGGAACCCCTTGTACAAATCCAAGAATCACAAAAATAACAAATGCTAAAATGAAGTTCATTGCAGGACCCGCAAAGATTGTTAAAGCGCGTTGCCCTAGTTTTTTCGAGCCAAATTGTCTATTATACGGAGCAATTTGAATTTCTTCCCCCGCAGTAATAATACGAGCCTTTTCATTCACTCGGAACGTTTGAAGCTCTTCCTCGTACTCTTCATAGCCCGAAATTGTTAAATTATGCTCCAAATCAGCTTGTTCGACTTCAATAACACGAACATTTGGATACTTTTCATATCCATCAAAAACTAATTTCACAACTTCGTCTTTTTCATTTAATACAAGGCCAACCTTTTTCCCAGGCTTTAACTCAACTGTGTCCGCATCCTCGCCAGCCATTCTTACATAGCCACCAAGGGGCAGTAATCGAATCGTATACACCGTTTCATTCTTTTCAAATGAGAATATTTTCGGACCAAAACCAATCGCAAACTCGCGGCATAAAATACCTGCTCTTTTTGCGAAATATAGATGCCCTAGCTCATGGAAAAATACGAGTGCACCGAAAATTAATATAAAGGCAATCGCTGTATTCAATTCCATAACCACCTTTGCTAAATTTGTTCCATCACAAACCGTCTTGTGGCCGCATCAATTTCCAAAATTTCCTCTAAGCTCGGTCGTGCAATGACATTGTGATGGTTCATTGCTTTTTCAATGAGGTCTTCCACTGTTAAGAAACCAATTCTCTTTTGTAAAAAGGCTTCAACAGCTACTTCATTCGCTGCGTTCATTACAGCTGGCATACTTCCACCTGCTTTTCCAGCTTCATACGCAAAACGTAAACAACGGAATCGTTCTTGGTCCATTTTCTCAAAATGCAACGTCCCTATTTCCCATAAGTTTAACTGTTTTGTGTCTGAAAGAGGCAATCTATCAGGATATGTAAGTGCGTATTGAATTGGTACTCGCATATCAGGTGAACCAAGCTGCGCCATTACACTACGATCTTCAAATTCAACCATAGAATGGATAATACTTTCTTTATGTAAAACAACATCGATTTGCTCATAAGGGATACCAAAAAGCCAATGTGCTTCAATTACTTCTAGTCCCTTATTCATCATTGTAGCAGAATCAATTGTAATTTTCGAACCCATTGACCAGTTTGGATGTCGAAGCGCATCTTCTACGGTCACATGATGCAATTCATCCCTCGTTTTATCACGGAAACTTCCACCAGAAGCCGTTATAATAAGACGAGAAATTCTTTTTTCATTTTCACCATTCAAGCATTGAAAAATAGCCGAATGTTCACTATCTACTGGAAGTAACGAAACATTATGTTTTCGTGCTGCTTCCATTACAAGATGTCCTGCAGTTACTAACGTTTCTTTATTTGCAATTCCAATTGTTTTTTTCGCCTCGATTGCACGAAGTGTTGGTAACAACCCTACGCTACCTACAACAGCATTTACTACAATCTCCGCATCTGGATGTAATGCTACTTCTAAAAGTCCTTCACTACCATATACAATTTTTGTATTACCAGAAACAGATTGTAATTTTAAAACATCTTCCTCTCTTTGCACAGAGACGATTTGCGGAGAAAATTCTTGAATTACCTTTACTGCGTAGTCAATATTTTTCCCTACAGAAAAAGCAACGAGACGGAATTGGTCTGGGTGCGAGCGTAATACATCTAAAGTTTGTGTACCAATTGATCCGCTTGCACCTAATAAACTAATGTTTTTCATGACTCCAACCCCTCGTTCATTTATTAATTGTATTGTAATAAGAAGTAGAGAATTGGTAAAACGAATAACCAACTATCTGTTCGGTCTAATATACCACCATGCCCAGGTAAAATTGTACCTGAATCTTTTACGCCATAATGACGTTTAAATGCAGATTGTACCAAATCACCAATTTGTCCAAAAATAGAAATGATAATTGTCAGCACAATTAAAATTACTACATTCGATTCGACTGGGAAGAACACATTGTAAACAAGTGCCACAATAATTCCACAAACGATGCCACCTAATGAACCTTCAATCGTTTTATTTGGACTAATTTCTGGCCACAATTTTCTCTTGCCCAATGCTTTTCCTACGAAATATGCGCCTGAATCAGTAGCCCATATAACAAATAATGCGCAAAATACATATTTAATTCCTAATATTCTCGTTTCATTTAAATATAAGAATCCCATTGCCACATATGTCGTTGCCATCAGTAAAAATGAAGCATTATCAAAAGTAAATGTATTCTTAGAAAGGACTGTATATGATAAAAGTAATAAAACAATCACAAATGTGATTTCCAATTTACCTAATCCAATCCATGTAAACAGTTCTGATGCACTACTTGGAATTAAAAGAATCCACAATAATACTGCAGCTAAAACTGTCGGTACTGAAATAAGCGTAAGCTTATTCATACGAATTAATTCATATAAACCTATAGAAGCAAGTGCATACACTAAAACCGTAAAAGGCACGCCACCGTATATTACGATGGGAATGAATAGCGCGGCAGCAACCACTCCAGTAATAATTCTCTGTTTCACTACCAAACCCTCTCTTTCTACACGCCTCCGAATCTGCGCCCTCTATGTTGAAAGTCAGTAATCGCATTTAGCAAATGTTCTTCTTTGAAGTCTGGCCAATACACGTCTGTAAACCAAAACTCCGAATATGCAATTTGCCACAACATGAAATTACTAATACGTAGCTCTCCGCTTGTTCGGATTAACAACTCTGGATCAGGTAAAGAACTCGTCATTAAGTAGGAGGAAAGCATTTCTTCACTTACCTCTTCAGAACGAATTTTTCCTTCCTCATTATCTTTCATCATATGTTGCACAGCAGAAACGATTTCATCTCGACTCCCATAGTTTAACGCGAAATTAAGAATTAATCCCGTATTCTCTTTCGTATCTTCCATGGCTTTCTCCATCGCTCTGCGTGTATGCGTAGGAAGACGATCTTTTTGCCCTATTACTCGGACTTGTACGTTTTCTTCAATCAATTCTGGTAAAAATGTACCTAGAAATTCTTCTGGAAGCTTCATTAAATAATCAACTTCCTTTTTCGGTCTTTTCCAGTTCTCAGTTGAAAAAGCATAGAGAGTTAACACTTTCACATTAAGTTTACTTGCAAATTTTGTAATTTTCTTTACAACTTGCATACCTTCATGATGTCCCGCAATACGAGGCATTGCTCTCCTCTTTGCCCATCTTCCATTCCCATCCATAATGATGGCAATATGTTCTGGGATATATCCTTTTTTCACTTCTTCAACGAGATGATCAAACGATGTGTCCTTTTTACCTTTAAAAAAAGGAAAGTTTTTAAACATCATTCATACCCTCCAGCAAGCAGACGTATGCCTAAAAGTGTAAAAAGACCCCCTTAAGAAGAGGGTCATATTTGCGAAGTTATCGCTATTACACTTCCATGATTTCTTTTTCTTTGTTTTTTGCGATTTCGTCAACTTTTGCAATATATTTATCTGTTTCTTTTTGGATATCTTCAGTATATCCTCTTAAATCATCTTCTGTAATCTCGCCAGCTTTTTCAAGCTTCTTAAGATCATCATTTCCGTCACGACGTACGTTACGAACAGCAACTTTTGCTTCTTCAGCATATTTTTTCACAACTTTTACAAGATCACGACGACGCTCTTCTGTTAATGCAGGGAATGCAATACGAATTACAGTTCCATCATTAGAAGGGTTTAAGCCTAAATCTGCTTTTAAAATTGCTTTTTCAATATCACCGATAGAAGTTTTATCATAAGGTTGAATTACTAGTAAACGCGCTTCTGGAACTGTAATGTTCGCTAATTGCACAACTGGTGTTGGTGCACCATAGTAATCAACTTGTACCTTATCTAATACAGACGCGTTTGCACGGCCAGCACGAACTGTTGCTAATTCACGAGAATAAGCAGCAACTGCTTTTTCCATTTTTTCATTTGAAGACTTCAATACTTGTTGTCCCATATTTATTTCCCCCTTACCACTGTTCCGATATTTTCGCCTAAAACGGCACGTTTAATATTACCTTTTTCCATAACTGAGAATACAATTAATGGAATATCATTATCCATACATAGAGAAGAAGCTGTAGAATCCATTACACCTAAACCTTCTTTTAATACGTCTAAGTAAGTAAGCGTTTCGTATTTCGTAGCTGTTGGATCAATAGATGGATCCGCATTATATACACCATCCACATTGTTTTTCGCCATTAAAATTACATCTGCTTCAATTTCTGCCGCACGTAATGCTGCTGTTGTATCTGTAGAGAAGTATGGGTTACCTGTACCTGCTGCAAAGATAACAACACGTTTTTTCTCTAAGTGACGAACTGCTTTACGACGAATGTAAGGTTCTGCAACTTGACGCATCTCAATTGAAGTTTGTACACGAGTTTGAATTCCGATATTCTCCAAGCTATCTTGAAGAGCTAATGAATTCATAACTGTCGCTAACATGCCCATGTAATCTGCCCCTGCACGATCCATGCCCATTTCACTTCCAATTTTCCCACGCCAAATGTTACCGCCACCAACAACAACAGCAACCTCTACATCAAGTTCTGCAATTTCTTTTACTTGTTCCGCAACTGACTTAATAACAGTTGGGTTAATTCCAAATCCTTGCTCTCCAGCTAAAGCTTCTCCACTTAGCTTTAAAACGACACGATTATATTTCGGTTTACTCATAATGAACCTCCAATTGCTTACATCTTTATTTTAAAAAAGGGAACACAATGTGTTCCCTAATCTGTATTAGTTACTACCTTTTACTTGGTTCATTACTTCTTCAGCAAAGTTGTCTTCGCGTTTTTCGATACCTTCACCAACAGCGTAGCGAACGAATCCTTTTAATGTTCCGCCTTTAGACTCAACGAACTGACGAACTTTCATATCAGGGTTTTTAACGAATGCTTGGTCAAGTAAGCAAATCTCTTCGAAGAATTTGCCTAAACGGCCTTCAACCATTTTCGCAACGATTTTCTCAGGCTTGCCTTCGTTTAATGCTTGTTGTGTTAATACTTGACGCTCATGCTCAACTTCTTCAGCTGTTACAGCATCGCGGTCGATGTATTTAGGGTTAACCGCAGCGATGTGCATTGCAACATCTTTAGCAGCAGCTTCATCAGTAGAACCTTCAAGAACTGTTAATACACCAATACGTCCACCCATGTGTAGGTAAGCGCCGAATGCATCTGCATCAGTTTTTGATACGATTTCGAAACGACGTAGTGTAAGTTTTTCACCAATTTTAGCGATTGCTTCGTTGATGTGCTCTTCAACTTTTTTACCGTTTTCCATTGTTTGAGCCATAGCTTCTTCAACGTTAGCTGGTTTGTTAGTTAATAAGTGAGCAGCTAATTCTTTAATTAGTGTTTGGAAACCTTCGTTTTTCGCAACGAAATCAGTTTCAGAGTTTAATTCTAAGATTAAAGCGTCATTACCGTTTGTTTCGATGAAAGTTAAACCTTCAGCAGCAATGCGGTCTGCTTTTTTAGCAGCTTTCGCAATACCTTTTTCACGTAAGAAGTCAATTGCCTTCTCCATGTCGCCGTTAGTTTCTGTTAAAGCTTTTTTGCAGTCCATCATACCTGCGCCAGTTTTTTCACGTAATTCTTTTACCATTTGAGCAGTGATTGCCATACTTTTCATCCTCCTAAAATATGTATTTATACCTTTTATAAAGGTGTTTATACCTTAAAAAAGGTGATAAAAGGCCGAACCCCTTATCACCTTTCCAACTTTGTTACGCAGTAACAGTTTCTTCACCTTGTTTTGCTTCAAGGATCGCGTCTGCCATTTTAGATGTAAGAAGTTTTACAGCACGAATTGCATCATCGTTTGCTGGGATAACGTGATCGATTTCGTCTGGATCACAGTTTGTATCAACGATACCGATGATTGGAATGTGTAATTTGCGTGCTTCAGCAACTGCAATACGCTCTTTACGAGGGTCTACTACGAATAATGCACTTGGAAGACCTTTCATATCTTTAATACCGCCTAAGAATTTCTCAAGACGCTCTAACTCTTTTTTAAGTTGAACAACTTCTTTCTTAGGAAGTACTTCGAAAGTACCATCTTCTTGCATTCTTTCGATGTCTTTAAGACGCTTGATACGCTTTTGGATTGTTTGGAAGTTTGTTAAAGTTCCGCCTAACCAACGTTGGTTAACGAAGTACATACCAGCACGAGTTGCTTCTTCTTTAATAGCTTCTTGTGCTTGTTTTTTAGTACCTACGAATAAGATGTCTCCGCCTTCAGCAGCGATGTCGCGCATCGTTCTGTAAGCTTCCTCAACTTTTTTCACAGTTTTTTGTAAGTCGATGATGTAGATACCGTTACGCTCTGTGAAAATGTAACGCTTCATTTTTGGGTTCCAACGACGAGTTTGATGTCCGAAATGAACACCAGCTTCAAGCAATTGCTTCATAGAAATTACTGACATAATATAGTTCCTCCTAAATGGTTTTTGATATCCTCCGTTTACTTCATCTCTAAGCGAAACTACAAACGTAGCACCAACACTTAAATCAGTAAACGTGTGTACTTTGTACTGACACCACTGCTTACTATATCATACTGAAATATTTCAATCAAGTCGAAAATGCGAACAATGTAAAACTTTCTTTGTTCATACTCGAATTCTAGTATTACCAACCTTCATTTCTTTTAAGCAAAAAAGTAAATACAATTAATAGTTTTCCCAGAAAACACGCTTATGACACTTTTCACAAGCACCATCTATACATTGCACAAAAAAACTCTCCTCAATCGAGGAGAGTTTTTTATAAATTAGTTTGTTTTTAATTTAGCAAGTTCCTGTAGAAACTTGTCGTTTAGCACTTTAATGTATGTTCCTTTCATACCTAAAGAACGAGACTCAATAACACCAGCACTTTCTAATTTACGTAGTGCATTTACGATTACAGAACGAGTAATTCCTACGCGATCAGCAATTTTACTTGCAACAAGTAAACCTTCTGTTCCATTTAATTCTTCGAAGATGTGCTCAATTGCTTCTAACTCACTGTAAGATAATGAGCTGATCGCCATTTGAACAACAGCTTTACTACGTGCTTCCTCTTCAATTTCTTCTGCTTTTTCACGCAAGATTTCCATACCTACAACAGTTGAGCTGTACTCAGCAAGGATTAAATCATCATCTAAGAACTCTTGACCAAGACGAGCTAATACTAATGTACCTAGACGCTCACCGCCACCAACGATTGGTACGATTGTAGTTAAACCTTGACCAAATAATTCTCTGTTTTCTACTGGGAATGCTGTGTAAGCACTGTTCACATCTAAGTTTGAAGATGTTTCTGTAATGTTGAATAAGCTTTGTGTATATTCTTCTGGGAATTGACGTTCTGCAAGCATTTGCTTCATGCGTTCGTTTTCGATTTGTTGGTGAATTGCATAACCTAGTAATTTACCACGACGGCTAACTACGAATACGTTTGCTTCGATTACTTCACACATTGTGTCAGACATTTCTCTAAAGTTTACAGGCTTCCCTGCTGCGCTCTGTAATAACGCATTTAATTTTCTCGTTTTTGCTAATAATTCCATTTCAAAAGTTCCTCCTACATGTTACTCACATATTTTTTCATCACTTGGAAACTAGGGCGAGTCACCTGATGACACTATTACAAAATAAACTGGCTCACATCTTTATTTTTAGCAATTGTTGCTAATTTCTCCTCAACGTATTGAGGTGTTATCGTTATTTTCTCTAACGTAATTTCAGATGCTTCAAACGATAAATCTTCAAGGAGCTTCTCCATAATCGTATGAAGTCTTCTTGCTCCAATATTATCTGTATCCTGATTAACTTGATAAGCAATCTCAGCAATCTTACGAATAGCTTCGTCTGAAAATTCAATTTCTATACCTTCAGTCGCTAATAATGCCATATATTGTTTAATTAACGCATTGTCAGGCTCGATTAATATTTTAACAAAATCGTCTGTCGATAATTTTGTTAATTCTACTCGAATCGGAAATCTCCCTTGCAATTCCGGAATTAAATCCGACGGTTTAGACATATGGAACGCTCCAGCTGCAACGAATAAAATATAATCCGTTTTTACTGATCCGTATTTTGTCGCAACATTCGATCCTTCTACAATTGGCAAAATGTCACGTTGCACACCTTCACGTGATACATCTACGCTATTCGACTGCTTACCAGCAATTTTGTCAATTTCATCAATAAAAATAATCCCGAGCTGTTCAGCACGATAAACAGCCTCTTGTGTAACTTCATCCATATCAATTAAGCGCTGTGCCTCTTCATTTGTCAAGAGTTTTCTTGCTTCTTTTACAGAAAGTTTACGTTTTTTCGTTTTTTTCGGCATAAAACTTCCTAGCGCATCTTGGAAATTCATTCCCATTTGTTCCATGCCAGTTCCTTGTAACATATCAAACATGGAAGACTGTTGTTCAGTCACTTCAATCGATACAATTTCTTCTTCAAGAAGCCCTGCAGCAAGCTTTCTCTCCACATCTTGACGTTTCTTTTCGATTTCAACATCTTCTTGTGTATCAGACGTTTGATTCGAATTTTGAGCGCCTCCAAAAAGCATCTCTAATGGATTTTTAAATCCAGATTGCTTCTCCGGACTCGGCACTAAAATTTCAACAAGACGTTGATTCGCTTGCTCTTCTGCTTTATCTTGAACTTTCACTACCATTTCTTCTTTTACAATACGAACCGATGTTTCCACCAGGTCACGTACCATCGACTCTACATCTCTACCCACATATCCAACTTCTGTGAATTTTGTAGCCTCAACCTTAATAAAAGGTGCTCCAACGAGTTTCGCCATTCGTCGTGCTACCTCTGTTTTCCCAACACCTGTCGGTCCAATCATTAAGATGTTTTTAGGTGCAATTTCGTCACGTAAATTTTCAGCTAATTTACTGCGACGATATCGATTTCTCAACGCTACAGCAACCGCTTTCTTTGCGTCTTTTTGACCGATGATGTATTGATCTAATTTTTCCACAATTTGGCGCGGAGTAAAATGTAAATGCATATAAAATGCCTCCCTTACGATTCTACAATTCTTCAACAATTATGTTGTGATTCGTATAAACACAAATATCGCCAGCAATCTCTAAACTCGCTTTCGCAATTTGCTTCGCTGTTAAGTGTTCACTTGCATATTGCTTTAAAGCACGACCTGCAGAAAGTGCATAATTCCCACCAGATCCAATTGCTAAAATACCATCATCCGGTTCAATCACTTCTCCTGTACCTGAAACAAGGAGCATAGTTGTTTTATCCATGACAATGAGCATCGCTTCTAGCTGACGTAACATTTTATCGCCACGCCATTGTTTTGCCATTTCAACAGCAGCACGTTGCAAGTTGCCATTATACTCTTCTAATTTCCCTTCAAACATTTCAAAAAGAGTAAATGCGTCAGCAACTGATCCTGCGAAACCAGCTAAAACTTTACCTTGGAAAAGCTTACGAACTTTACGAGCTGTATGTTTCATTACAACAGCATTTCCCATCGTCACTTGGCCATCTCCAGCCATTGCACATTCTCCATTATGATGAACTGCAAATATCGTTGTAGCGTGGAAATTTCCCATAGAAAAAACTCCTTTATTTGTTTTTATAGCTTTTAAAGCAATTTATGCCCGCGGGTGATGCTTCATGTAAACAGAACGCAATCTTTCTTTAGAGACATGCGTATAAATTTGTGTCGTCGACAAATTCTCATGGCCTAATAGCTCCTGTACAGTACGTAAATCTGCCCCTTCATCTAGCATATGTGTAGCAAATGTATGCCTTAACATATGGGGACTTATCCGCATTGTCAGTGAAGCCTTTTTAATGATTTCATTTAAAACATAACGAACTCCACGACTTGTTAGCGGTGTACCTTTCGCATTTAAAAATACCCTATGAGAGTCTTCGTCAGTCTTATTAACTAACTGTTTTCTCCCATTCTCTATATAAGTAATTAAAGAATCTTGCGCATAGCTTCCAAATGGAATATACCTTTGTTTTTTTCCTTTTCCCATTACTAAAATTGTTCCCACCGCAAAGTCAATATCGGTAAGTTGTAAATTGACACATTCACTCACACGGATCCCAGTCGCATACATCAACTCTAATAAAGCTTGATTCCTTTGACCTAATGGCGTTTCCGTGTCAGAAACTTCGAATAATTCCTCTAACTCTTCAGCATATAAAAACTTTGGGATTGACAATTCTTTTTTGGGGAGTGACGCAAGTGCAAACGGATTATCCTTTCGATAACCTTCACGCATCAAAAAACGATATAAACTTCGTAAGCTTGATACTTTTCTTGCGACAGATTTACGGGCTAACTTTTCATCGTGCAACGTCGTTAAGTACAAACGAACATCCGCGTATGTAACGTCTAAAAAAGAGGATATGCCTTCTCGTTCCATAAATTGCACAAAATGTTCTAAATCATTTTGATAACTTGCAATTGTATATTTTGAATAATTTCTTTCAATTTGTAAATATCCAACGAATAATTGTAACAATTTCTTCACATTCACACAACTCACCTCAATAAAGGCTACTAAATCGTATCACAACTTAGTAGCCTTTGCAAGAAATTTAACTAAATATTTACAAAATTTCGAATCGTTTCTAAAGCGCGTGCTGCGTACGCTTCATTTCGTTCTGCTTTCTTTTTAATCTTCTTCTCTAACGGTGCAAATAGACCGAAGTTCGCATTCATCGGTTGGAAGTTTTTAGCGTTCGTTGCCGTAATGTAATTTGCCATGCTACCCATTGCAGTTACTGGTGGTAATACAACTGGTTCTTCACCTTGCACAAGACGCGCAGCATTAATCCCTGCTAATAATCCTGATGCTGCTGATTCAACATATCCCTCTACTCCAGTCATTTGACCAGCGAAGAATAAATCATCACGTTGTTTATATTGATATGTTGGACGAAGCAAATTGGGTGAATTAATAAACGTATTACGATGCATTACACCATAACGTACAATCTCTGCATTTTCCAATCCCGGAATTAACTGTAGCACTTCTTTTTGTGGTCCCCACTTTAAATGTGTTTGGAAACCTACGATATTGTATAAAGTTCCCGCTGCATCATCTTGACGTAACTGAACAACAGCATATGGCGTTTTCCCTGTTTTTGGATCTTCCAATCCAACAGGTTTCATAGGTCCAAATACTAACGTCTGTCTCCCTCTACTTGCCATAACTTCTACTGGCATACAACCTTCAAAGAAAATTTCTTTTTCAAACTCCTTTAAAGGCACTGTCTCAGCAGCAATCAGAGCCTCATAAAAACGATCAAACTCTTCTTCTGTCATTGGGCAATTTAAATATGCAGCTTCCCCTTTGTCATAGCGCGATTTTAAATATACTTTATTCATGTCAATGCTGTCTTTTTCTACGATTGGGGCTGCAGCATCATAGAAGTAGAAATAATCTTCTCCTGTTAATTCTTT
Organism: Bacillus sp. FAU20; assembly: GCF_056033865.1. NCBI lineage: Bacteria > Bacillati > Bacillota > Bacilli > Caryophanales > Bacillaceae > Bacillus > Bacillus sp. FAU20. Next base: position 841,322 of record NZ_JBVYHY010000003.1, on the reverse strand, counting down.
CAATTTTGCAGAAAGATCAGGAGATGTTAATGGACCTGTAGCAATAATTGTCGGTCCCTCTGGAATATCTGTAATTTCTTCATTCATTACAGTTACATTTGGATGGTTCTTTACGTATTCCGTTACTTTAGCTGCGAACTCATGACGGTCTACAGCTAAAGCACCTCCAGCTGGTACAGAGCACTCATCCGCCGCACGAATAATTACAGAATCCATTAAGCGCATTTCCTCTTTAATAACTCCAACTGCATTTGTTAAAGTGTTTGCACGAAGTGAGTTACTACATACTAATTCAGCGAATTTATCTGTGTGATGAGCTGGCGTTTGCCTTACCGGTCTCATTTCATATAATCTAACTTGGACACCACGTTTTGCAATTTGGTAAGCTGCTTCACTTCCTGCAAGACCTGCGCCAATGACGTTTACTACTTGTGTTGTCATTTATATCACCTTTCCTTTTCTTCCCGAAAAAAATGTGAGCAGTTACGCTCACATTTGTTGTTCTTCTTCATAATCGCACGAAATACATTGTACTTGCACGCCTTTTTTCAACTTTTTCTCTACAAGCATGCCTTCGCACTTCGGACACTTACGACCAATTGGCTTATCCCAAGATACAAAGTCGCATTCCGGATACGTACCGCACCCATAGAAAAGACGTTTCTTTTTATTACTACGGCGTTCAATAATTTGACCCTTATCACACTTTGGACAAGTAACACCGATTTCTTTCACAATCGGCTTTGTATTACGACAATCTGGGAAATTCGAGCAAGCCATAAATTTCCCGTATTTACCCATTTTAAAGACCATTGGGTGATTACATAATTCACAATCTTCCCCAGCTGGTTCATCTTTAATTTCCACTTCACGCATTTCTTTTTCCGCTTTTTCTAAACGCGGTTCAAAACCTACGTAGAAATCATCAACAATTTTTACCCAATTCGCATTTCCTTCTTCTACTTCATCAAGGCTTTGCTCCATATTGGCAGTAAATTCAATGTTAATAATTTCTGGGAAAAACTCTAAAATAAGTTCAATTACTATTTCACCAAGTTCAGTCGGAACGAAGCGTTTATTATCTAAGCCTACATACCCACGCTTTTGAATCGTTTCAAGTGTAGGTACATATGTCGACGGTCTTCCAATTCCAAGTTCTTCAAGTGTTCTTACTAGACGAGCCTCTGTATAGCGCGGAGGAGGTTGTGTAAAATGTTGCTTTGGTTCTAAATCCTTTGAAAATACAGTTTCCCCTACTTCTAAAGGCGGCAACATCTTATCCTTTTCTTCAGCACCATCATCTTTTGACTCTACATACACTTTCATAAATCCTGGGAACTTTACAACCGATCCACTTGCACGGAACTGAACATTGTTATTAATGAGTCTCGCTGTCACAGTATCCATTATAGCAGACGCCATTTGACTTGCAACAAATCGCTCCCAAATCAATTTATATAATCGAAGTTGATCACGACCTAAGAAACTTTTTAGTTCCTCTGGCTTTCTCATTACCGAAGTAGGACGAATTGCCTCATGCGCATCTTGTGCATTTGACTTTTTCGTTTCTTTCTTCTTTTCTGTTCCTATGTATTCCGTACCATACGCTTCAGTGATATAAGTACGAGCCTCTGTTTGAGCTGTTTCTGAGATACGTGTTGAATCAGTTCTCATATACGTAATAAGACCTACAGTTCCTTGTTTTCCAAGATCTATCCCTTCATACAATTGCTGTGCAAGCATCATCGTTTTCTTTGCTCGCATGTTTAACTTACGTGCTGCTTCTTGTTGCAAGGAAGATGTTGTAAACGGTAATGCAGGATTACGTTTTCGCTCTTTGCGCGTTACATTTTCAACTGAAAACGCATTGTCTTTCATCTGTTCAATTATTTCATTCACTTGCGTTTCATTTGTTAATTGAACTTTTTCACCATCTACACCGTAAAAGCTTGCTTCAAATGTGTCTTTTCCTTTTACAAATTCTGTTTTAATTGTCCAGAATTCTTCAGGTTCAAAGTTTTGAATTTCCCTTTCACGCTCGATGATTAAACGAACTGCTACAGATTGTACACGTCCTGCACTTAATCCTTTTTTTACTTTCTTCCATAATAAAGGACTAATATTGTAACCAACAAGACGATCAAGTATACGTCTTGCTTGTTGTGCATCCACTAAATCCATATTAATTGCACGAGGATGTTTAAATGATTCTTTGATTGCATCTTTCGTAATCTCATTAAACACAACTCGACAATCTGATTCAACGTCCACATTTAACGTATTCGCTAAATGCCAAGCAATTGCTTCCCCTTCGCGGTCTGGATCGGCCGCGAGATAGACTTTCTTTGCTTTTTTGGCCGCTGATTTTAAATCTTTTAAGACGGGACCTTTACCACGAATGGTAATATACTTCGGGGTGAAGTTGTTCTTTACTTCTATCCCCATTTGACTTTTTGGCAAATCGCGAACATGTCCCATAGACGCGACAACTTTGTATTTTTTCCCTAAATATTTCTCAATGGTCTTCGCCTTAGAAGGCGACTCCACGATTACGAGGTAATCTGACATGCTAGTGCCTCCTTAAGAGGTGGATTCAAGTCTTCATTAATCTTATTGATTTCTCTTGTTTTTGTCAATCAAGAATGAATATACCATACAGTGCCAATCTACCATTTGTCAATAATTGTTTAATAAAAACATAAAAATATAAGGTTAATTTAAAATCTCTTCCAAGATATCTTCTGCATTTCTTACTAGTTTTGCTCCTTGTTGAATAAGATGATTCGTTCCCGATGCCCCCTCTATAAATATAGGTCCAGGAAGCGCAAACACCTCCCTATTTTGCTCTAACGCAAGGTCTGCAGTAATAAGTGTTCCACTTCTTGATTTCGCTTCTACAACTAAAACACCTTTACTTATGCCACTAATAATCCGGTTCCTTTTTGGAAAATACCATTTTTTCGGTGCATAGTGCGGCGGATACTCTGTCAATAACAATATATATTCCTTCCACATTTCATATAAATGTCTATTTTCTTTCGGATACATAAAAGACAATCCGTGCCCTAATACCGCAATAGTCGGGCAATGATGCCTTACTGTAATCTCATGAGACATTGTATCTATCCCTTTTGCAAACCCACTGACAATAAGCCACTCTCTTTCTAATAAAGGGTGTAAAATAAACTTCAAACTCTCATGACCATATAATGATGGTTCTCTCGTTCCAACAACCGCTAATTTATTTACTTTATTCAGGAAATTTTCCTCTCCTTTTCCATATAAAACGAAGGGGGGGTCTTGTATTTCATGTAATAATTGTGGATAATTTTCATCCCATATCGTTATATAAAAAATACGATTTTTCTCTAAATACGATATATATTGCGGAAGACTTGAACTTTGAAGAAATTTTACTAGTTCTGCAGATTTTTTCGAGGATATTCCAGTGTAGTATTCCATTTGTTTTTCGTTAAAATTATATATGTTCTCTAATTCTGGATCGACATATAGTAGCCTCTCCATCGCTTTCCAATAATCTGCTAGCAAGTAATGAAGATGTAATAATCTCTCTCTTTTCATCTTGATTCTCCTTACCCATAATTTTTATTATGTAAACAGAAAAAGTCTAAAAAGACACCCTCAAGTAAGAAGGTGTCTTTCAACAGATTAATAGTTTTTACAAGTCTCAAATAAACCTTTTTCTTTTAAAACAGAGATTAGCGTTTCTCCCATAACTGCTGGAGTTTCAGCTACTTTAATGCCACAAGCTTCCATTGTTTTAATCTTTTCAGCAGCAGTCCCTTTACCGCCAGAAATGATTGCACCAGCATGGCCCATACGTTTGCCAGCAGGCGCTGTTTGACCACCAATGAACCCTACAACAGGTTTTGTCATATTAGCTTTTACCCATTCAGCTGCCTCTTCTTCTGCTGTACCGCCGATTTCACCAATCATAATTACAGCATGTGTTTCTTCATCTTCATTAAATGCTTTTAAAGCATCAATAAAGTCTGTACCGTTAACAGGGTCTCCGCCGATACCTACAGCAGTAGATTGGCCAATACCTTCTTGTGTTAACTGATGTACAGCTTCATACGTTAATGTACCAGAGCGAGATACGATACCAACATGACCTTTTTTATGAATATATCCTGGCATAATACCAATCTTACATTCATCCGGTGTGATTACACCTGGGCAGTTTGGTCCAAGTAAACGTGTATGTTTACCCGCCATATACCTCTTTACGTTTACCATATCTAATACAGGAATCCCTTCAGTAATACATACTACTAAATCAATTTCTGCATCAACAGCTTCCATAATTGCATCTGCCGCAAAAGCGGGTGGAACGTATACAACTGAAGCGTTTGCGCCTGTTGCTTTCACTGCATCTTCTACTGTATCAAATACTGGTACACCTTCAATATCAGTGCCGCCCTTACCTGGTGTTACACCACCGACAATTTTCGTACCGTATTCAATCATTTGTTTTGTATGGAATAAACCTTGAGAACCTGTAATACCTTGAACAATAACTTTTGTATCTTTATTAACTAATACGCTCATTTTTCTCCCCCGCTTTCTATTAGCCCACTAGTGAAACAATTTTTTGTGCACCGTCTGCCATAGATTCTGCTGCAACAATATTTAAGCCAGACTCATTTAAAATTTTCTTACCTAGTTCTACGTTTGTACCTTCAAGACGTACAACTAAAGGTAACTCAAGACCTACTTGTTTCGTTGCTTCAATAACACCTTCTGCAATAACATCACACTTCATAATGCCACCAAAAATGTTAACGAAGATACCTTTTACATTTTTGTCAGAAAGGATAATTTTGAATGCTTCTGTAACTTTTTCTGCAGTTGCACCGCCACCAACATCTAAGAAGTTAGCTGGGTCACCGTGGTAATGTTTAATGATATCCATTGTAGCCATCGCTAAACCTGCACCATTAACCATACAACCGATATTTCCATCTAAAGGAATGTAGTTTAAGTCGTATTTTGAAGCTTCAATTTCTTTTGAATCCTCTTCATCAAGATCACGAAGCTCTAAAATGTCTTTATGGCGATATAATGCATTAGAATCAAAGTTTAATTTTGCATCTAATGCCATAACTTTACCTTCACCTGTTGTAACAAGTGGGTTAATCTCAGCGATAGAGCAATCTTTTTCGATAAACGCACGATATAAGCCCATCATAAACTTCACAGCTTGTCCTACAAGCTCTTTTGGAATATTGATGTTAAATGCGATTCGGCGCGCTTGGAAACCTTGTAAGCCTACTGCTGGATCAATATATTCTTTAAAGATTTTTTCAGGTGTTTTTTCTGCTACTTCTTCAATTTCTGTTCCGCCTTCTTCAGACGCCATTAAAACAACTTGAGAAGTTGCACGATCTAAAACTAGACCTACATAATATTCTTTTTTAATATCGCAACCTTCTTCGATAAGTAAGCGTTTTACTTCCTTACCTTCAGGACCTGTTTGATGTGTCACAAGTGTAGTTCCTAAAATGCTTTCTGCATATGTACGAACTTCATCTAAATTTTTTGCAACTTTTACTCCGCCAGCTTTGCCGCGTCCACCAGCGTGAATTTGTGCTTTCACTACACATACATCTGTTCCTAATTCTTTCGCTGCTTCTACAGCTTCTTCTACTGTAAATGCAACCTTCCCGTTCGGAACGCTAACCCCATAGCTTCTAAGGACTGCCTTACCTTGGTACTCATGGATATTCATGGTCCCATCCTCCCCTGTTTTCCTGTTTTACTCGAAAAGTTTTTTAATGTTTAAAAAACATTACATTGCCATTGTATAAGATGATTGGCACGCTGTCTACAATAAAGTGTCAGAAAACTGAAATCGCTTTATTCTTTTTCGAAAATAGTAATGTTTATATGCCAAAATAAAAAAATAAGCTGTATATTTACAGCTTATTTTTGAATCATATCTTTAATTGGTGCGAATGACTTGCGGTGTTCATCTAGTACTCCATGCACTTCAATTGCCTCTAAATGTTGCTTTGTGCCATATCCCATATGTTGCTCAAATCCATATTCAGGATACTTCTCTCCCAGTTCTTTCATCATACGATCTCTCGTTACTTTTGCGATAATGGATGCTGCTGAAATCGAAACACTTTTCGCATCACCTTTAATAATTGATGTTTGCGGAATTGGTGTAGGAAGCTTCATCGCATCAATTAATAAATGTTGGGGTGTACAAGATAAATTTGCAACTGCATCTAACATCGCTTGTTTCGTTGCTTGGTAAATATTAATGTCATCAATAACTTGCGGTGATACAATTCCTACTCCAATTGCAATTGCTTGTACTTTTATTTCATCATAAAAACGCTCACGTTTCGCTTCACTCAACTTTTTCGAGTCATTTAACCCTGGAATATAAAAATCCTCAGGAAGAATGACAGCTGCCGTCACAACAGGCCCAGCCAATGGCCCGCGCCCTACTTCATCAATACCCGCAATATATGTGACCCCTTTTTCACGCAAAGCATTTTCATACTTGGACATTTCAAAAAACTTCTCTTTTTCTTTCTGTTCTAACTCTTTTTGTTTATACCACTTCAAAACGAGCTTTTGAACACCTTTTCGATCATCTTTCATTAACAGTTGAAAGCGATCATCTTCTTCATTCATAATTTCTTTCAATACATTTTCCGCTTCTTTTATCGTCATAGTTTGCATTTATACAAGCTCCTTTTTAAACATATCCAAAAAGAAAAGACGCACAAACGCACGTCTTATACTTCTTCTATTTTTTCCACATCTTCTACTTGCTCTGCAAACTCTTCCGGTGTTTCAAACGTCATTTTTCCAAGTTTGCCACCACGAAGCTCACGAAGCACAAGCTCAGATGTCTTATCATAATCAATCATTCCGCCGCCCATTAAGCAGCCTCTATTTTTTCCAATTGCATCGAATAATTCCACGATATCTTCTGGAATCTCATTTAAATTATAGCGTTCTTTCAAGCGTTCTGGATAATGTTTCTCCATAAAACGTAATGCGTAAACAGCTACATCTTGTAAATTTAAAATTGAATCTTTAATTGCACCCGTTGTCGCTAAACGAAGACCCACTAATTGATCTTCAAATTTAGGCCACAGAATACCTGGTGTATCTAACAATTCCATTTCCTTCCCAACTTTAATCCATTGTTGAGCTGTTGTCACACCTGGACGATCTCCTGTTTTAGCAATATTTTTCTTTGCCAATTTATTAATCAATGTAGATTTACCAACATTTGGTATACCTACAATTAATGCACGAATCGCTCTCGGTCTAATACCTTTTGCAACCATTTTATCAAATTTTTCTTTAACAAGCACTTTACAAGCTGCTGCAATTTCCTTCATACCTTGTCCAGCTTGCGCGTTAATCGAAATTGCCATATGGCCTTTTTCTTTAAAATATGCGATCCATTGTTTTGTTAAACGATCATCCGCCATATCCGCTTTATTTAAAACAACAAGCCTTGGCTTATGTGTAATGATTTCATCAATCATTGGGTTTCGAGATGATAATGGTAATCGAGCATCTACAAGTTCAATTACAACATCAATTAATTTTAATTTCTCCGTTACTTGGCGTCTAGCCTTCGCCATATGCCCTGGAAACCATTGAATTACCATGTTGCCACCTTCTTTTTCATTTATTTCACAATACGTGCGTCTTCTAACGGCCAATATAACATATTAGCTTTACCAATTACTTGATCCATTGAAATCGTACCGATTGAACGGCTATCTTTACTAAAACGACGATTATCACCTAAAACAAATAATTGATCTTTTTGAACGGTTTTCTTGCCTGTCATTTCTTCAAGATTAAAATCATATGTAAGCGGTCCGTCAGCAATTTGCTTTTTCTGCTTGTCTAAATACGGCTCCTCATAAGCCTTTCCGTTAACATACAGTTTATCATTACGATACTCTATTTCATCGCCTGGCAGGCCTATAATACGCTTAATGTAATCTTTATCTTCTGTTGCTCGAAATACGATAATATCAAAGCGTTTTGGATCTCCAATGTGATAACCAATTTTATTCACAATCATTCGATCACGATCATGTAAAGTAGGTGCCATCGATACCCCGTCTACGAGAATTGGCGCAAAGAAAAACTGTCTAATAACACCAGCTAATACAACAGCAATCAAAATTGCTTTAATCCATTCCCAAAGTGAACTCTTCTCTTTTTTCATGCATTTCCCCTCCACGGTTATGTAAACTGCTCGTATTATACCAAAATTTCATATAGATTGGAAAAAGGGAGCTTGTGCATTTACAAGCTCCCATACATGTCTTATCGAATTTCTTTAATACGTGCTTTTTTACCGCGAAGGTTACGTAAGTAGTATAACTTAGCACGACGTACTTTACCACGGCGAAGTACTTCGATTTTCGCGATTCTTGGCGTGTGAACTGGGAATGTACGCTCAACACCTACACCGTAAGAAATCTTACGAACTGTGAATGTTTCACTGATTCCGCCACCACGACGTTTAATTACAACACCTTCGAAAAGCTGAATTCTTTCACGAGTTCCCTCAACAACTTTTACGTGTACACGTAAAGTGTCACCAGGACGGAATGAAGGAAGGTCAGTTTTTAATTGGCCTTTTGTAATTTCTGCGATTAATTGTTGCATATTAAATTCTCTCCTTTAAACAGATGCTCTTATAAAGTCTTAATAAATTACAGCGGAACATCGTTAATACGGCTACTGATTTCAGTAGCACAAATGTTATAATAGCATATTACTAAGCCTGTTGCAATAGCAAATATATGAAGTTATTACTGCTCTCGCTTTATTTCCTCAAGCCATTTTTTCTCTTGTTTAGATAACTCTCTCTCATCTAATAAATCAGGTCTACGCGTATACGTTCGGCGCAAAGATTCCTTATGTCGCCATTCATCAATGTTTTTATGATTCCCTGACATTAATACATCCGGTACCTTCATACCACGAAAATCAGCTGGACGTGTATAATGAGGATGCTCTAATAAACCTGTACTAAACGAATCCTCTACTTGTGAAGCATGATTTCCTAGCACACCCGGCAAGAGACGTACCACACTATCAGTAATAACCATAGAGGCTAATTCTCCGCCCGTTAATACATAGTCACCAATAGAAATCTCATCCGTTACAAGATGCTCACGAATTCGTTCGTCATATCCTTCATAATGCCCACATACGAAGATTAAATGTTCTTCCCCTGCAAGCTCTTCCGCTTTCTTCTGCGTAAATCTTTCGCCCTGCGGACACATTAAGACAACTCTCGGCTTACGCTCTGTCTCTTTCGTCAAATCTTCTACAGCATCAAAAATAGGCTGAGGAGTAAGCACCATACCAGCTCCTCCGCCGTAAGGATAATCGTCTACGCTATTATGCTTACTTGTTGTATAATCACGAAAGTTAACAACACGAAGGTTTACCGCTTCTTTTTCTTGCGCCTTCTTTAATATAGAAGATCCAAATACACCGGTAAACATGTCTGGGAACAACGTTAAAATATCAATTTTCATTATAGCAGCCCTTCCATTACATGAATGGTTACTAATTTATTTTCAATATTAACTTGAAGTACAACGTCATCGATATAAGGAATTAAAAGATCTTGACCCTTCGGGCGTTTAATTACCCAAACATCATTTGCACCAGGAGATAGAATCTCTTTGATTGTCCCTAGCGCTTCTCCTTCTTCCGTTACAACACTGCAACCAATAATTTCATGATAGTAGTATTCACCTTCAGCAAGTTCGCCTAACTGCTCTTCTGGTACTTTTATTAAAGAACCTTTAAACTTCTCTACTTCATCTACATTGTTATATCCTTCAAATGTTAATAAATCGAATGTCTTATGTTGGCGATGAGAAGTTACCTTCACCGGAAGATAGTCTGTGCCTTTCTCATTCGATATGTATAGCGTATTTCCTACTTTATATCGCTCTTCTGGAAAATCAGTACGAGAAATAACACGGATTTCTCCTCTTACGCCATGAGTATTTACAATTTTCCCTACGTTAAACCATTTTGTCATAAATAGTATGTCACCCCTGGTTTCTATATAAATTAAGCATCTCCATTTCACAGATGGAACATGCAATCTCTATTTAAATGTTAAAAAAGGGAGAGGAATAACTCCTCGCCCTTTTTACGTTTATTGAATTTCCAGTGTTACTTTTTCATCATTATGATGTCCCACTGAATACAAGAGCATTCGAATCGCCTTCGCAACTCTCCCTTGCTTTCCAATGACTTTTCCAACATCCTCAGGATGTACAGTTAATCGATACTTTATCTCTCCGTTGCAAAGTTCCTGTGTAACTTTTACATCTTCAGGATAATCGACAAGAGGCTTGACAATCGTCTCGACTAACTTCTTCATAGTCATTGCCTCAATTACTTACCTTGTTTAGATAAGTGGAATTTCTCCATGATACCTTGGTTAGAGAATAAGTTACGAACTGTATCAGATGGTTTAGCACCATTTCCTAACCATTTTAATGCTGCTTCTTCGTTGATCTTAACTTCAGCTGGTTGAGCAACTGGATTGTAAGTTCCGATTTCCTCAATGAAACGTCCGTCACGAGGAGAACGAGAATCTGCAACAACTACACGATAGAAAGGAGTTTTTTTAGCTCCCATACGTTTTAAACGAATTTTAACTGCCATTTATAAAGCACCTCCGAATTTATTTCACACAGATAATTATATTAGCAAAAAGACTATTGCTTTGTAAAGTATTTTTTCTTAACAGAGCCATCTTTTTTTCCTTACATGAATGGAAACTTCAATCCACCTAGTCCTTTTTTCTTACCTTTTTGCATTCCCGTCATCGTCTTCATCATTTTTTTCATGTCATCGAATTGCTTAATTAGACGATTGATTTCTTGTACAGTTGTACCGCTACCTTTGGCAATGCGCTTTTTGCGACTAGCATTGATTATTTCCGGTTGTTCTCGTTCTAATTTAGTCATAGAACGAATAATTGCCTCAATATGCCCAATTTGTTTTTCATCAACTTGCGCATTTTTCAGCCCTTTAATTTTATTTGCACCAGGAAGCATTCCTAACAATTCATCAAGCGGCCCAAGTTGGCGCACTTGTCCAAGTTGTTCTAGGAAATCGTCAAGCGTAAACGAAAGCGTACGCATTTTTTGCTCAAGTTCTTTTGCTTTCTCTTCATCAACTGTAGCTTGCGCTTTTTCAATTAACGTTAAGACATCGCCCATCCCTAAAATACGGGATGCCATACGCTCTGGATGGAACGCTTCAATTGCATCTAGTTTTTCACCCATACCAGCAAATTTAATCGGCGTGTTTGTTACAGCCTTAATAGATAATGCAGCACCACCGCGCGTATCACCATCTAATTTCGTTAATACAACACCTGTTAAACCTAACTGTTCATGGAAACTTTGTGCAACATTTACCGCGTCTTGCCCGGTCATCGCATCGACAACAAGGAAAATTTCATCCGGTTTCGCAACTTCTTTCACTTTCGCTAATTCATCCATTAATTCTTCATCAATATGCAGGCGACCCGCTGTATCGATTAAAACATAATCGTGATGATCTTCTTTTGCTTTTGCAATCGCTTGTTTCGCAATTTCAACAGGACTTACTTGATCTCCTAAAGAAAATACAGGCATGTCCAATTGCTTCCCTAATGTTTCAAGCTGTTTAATCGCTGCTGGACGGTAAATATCCGCTGCAACAAGCATCGGTTTACGATTATGCTTTTTACGAAGCAAATTCGCAAGCTTACCTGTCGTCGTTGTTTTACCCGCACCTTGCAGACCAACCATCATAATAACAGTCGGTGGCTTATTAGCAACAGCAATTTTGCTTTGCTCTCCGCCCATAAGTTCTGTAAGTTCTTCCTGTACAACTTTAATTACTTGTTGTCCAGGTGTCAAACTTTTCATTACATCTTGTCCGACAGCACGTTCAGACACACGCTTCACAAAATCTTTTACTACTTTAAAGTTAACATCCGCTTCTAAAAGAGCTAGACGAACTTCTCTCATCATTTCTTTCACATCGGCTTCAGAAACTTTTCCTTTGCCGCGGATTTTTTGCATTGTCTGTTGAAGTCGGTCGGCTAATCCTTCAAATGCCATATTGCCGCCCTCCTAATCTAATTTTTCGATAGCTTCAACAACTTGTTTCATTTCTTCATTCACATGCTCTTCTTCGCTGATTAGCTGTTTTAGCTTTGCAACAAGTCGCTGTCGCTCTTGAAACTTTTGAAGTAATACTAATTTTTCTTCATATTCTTCAAGCATCGCTTCAGTCCGTTTAATGTTATCATACACGGCTTGGCGACTTACATCAAATTCTTCCGCAATTTCACCAAGAGATAAATCATCTAGATAATAAAGCGACATATAACTTCTTTGTTTTTGCGTTAACAACGATTGATAAAAATCAAATAAATAGTTCATTCTCGTTGTTTTTTCGAGCATGTTGGATCATCCTTTGTTAAGTGATTTCCCTTTACATGAATTAGTTTACATGTAGTCCAAAAGAGTGTCAAGTTTTTTTCTTAACATCATATATTTTTTGTAGAAAAAGAAGCGGAAATACCGCTTCTTTCGCTTATACTTCTTCTGTTTCTACTAAGTTCGCAAATAAACCATACACATATTGTTCTGGATCAAACTGCTGCAAGTCATCCATCTGCTCTCCTAATCCAACAAACTTCACCGGTACATCCATTTCGTTACGAATCGCTAATACAATACCACCTTTAGCAGTTCCATCTAACTTCGTTAAAACAATACCAGTTACATTCGTTGCTTCACGAAATGTTTTCGCTTGGCTTAAACCGTTTTGTCCTGTTGTTGCATCAATAACAAGCAATACTTCATGAGGAGCACCTGGTACTTCACGCTCAATTACACGCTTTACCTTCTCTAACTCTTTCATTAAGTTCACTTTATTTTGCAAGCGTCCTGCTGTGTCACATAGTAATACATCTACCTTACGTGCTTTCGCTGCTTGTACAGCGTCATACATAACCGCCGCTGGATCAGATCCAGATCCTTGTTTAATCACTTCTACACCAACGCGATCGCCCCATACTTCTAATTGTTCAATCGCTCCAGCACGGAATGTGTCTCCTGCCGCCAATAGGACTGACTTACCTTCTGATTTAAACTTATGCGCCAGTTTACCAATTGTCGTCGTTTTTCCTACACCATTAACACCAACAAATAAAACAACCGTTAATTGGTCCTCTTGCATATTAATTTCGTTACTAAAATCGCTGTCACCTTTGTAAATTCCTACTAGTTTTTCTGAAATAACAGCTTGTACTTCTTTTGGATCTTGAATGTTACGACGTTGTACTTCTTCTTTCAATTGGTCAATTAATTCCATTACCGTCGCAACGCCAACGTCTGCACCGATTAAGATTTCTTCTAACTCTTCGAAGAAATCTTCGTCCACTTTACGGTAACGATACACTAAATCATTCACTTTATCCGCAAATGAATTTCTCGTTTTTTCTAATCCTTGTTTAAATTTCTCTGTAACTGTATCCGTTTGTTTTGAAATTTTTTCTTTTAGTTTTTTAAAAAAACTCATACTTTCCCATCCTTCCTATTCACTTGCAATAAGTTCTTCTCCGGCGTCTAAACGAACCGAAACAAGTTTAGATACCCCCGATTCTTGCATTGTTACACCGTACAACACATCAGACTCTTCCATTGTACCTTTTCTATGTGTAATTACAATAAACTGCGTCTCATCACTGAATTTCTTTAAATACTGTGCAAAACGAGCTACATTCGCCTCATCAAGGGCTGCCTCTACCTCATCTAGTACACAGAACGGTACTGGGCGTACTTTTAAAATACCAAATAAAAGCGCAATTGCTGTTAAAGCACGCTCTCCACCTGAAAGTAAACCTAAGTTCTGCAGTTTCTTCCCTGGCGGTTGTGCTACAATATCAATACCCGTATTTAGTAAATCCTCTGGATTAGTCATTACTAAATCCGCTCTACCGCCTCCAAATAATTCAGAGAATACCGATTGAAACTCCATTCTAATGCCTTCAAACGTAGTAGAAAAGCGTTTTTTCATTTCTTCATCCATTTCGGTAATAAGCTGGTGCAATGTCGCTTTCGCTTCTTCTAGGTCGTCTCTCTGCTCTAGTAAGAATGTATGACGCTCCGCTACACGTTCATATTCATCAATTGCCCCTAGGTTCACTGTACCTAACTCTTCTATGGATAATTTGATTAATTTTACTTTCTTACGCGCATCTTCTGCAGGCATTGTCATTGTATATTTTAGTTTTGCCGCTTCAAATGAAATTGTATATGTTTCACGTAAATGTTGTAATCTATTTTCTAACTCTACATCAAGTCGGTTAATTTTCACCTCTTGATCTTTCAACATCTCAAGAATGTATTTATGTTTACCTGTGGTCTCTTTCAGATTACGCTCTAACTGTTCTACTCTCTCTTGTAACGATACACGTTGTTCACGACGAGAGCGAATTAACTCTGAAGTTTGATTACGATCGTATGCTTTCTTCTCAATCATATTCGTAATTTGCTCTTCACCACTTGAGTTCGATGTCATTTCTTGTTTTAAGAATGCTAAGTCCTCTTTCGTTTTAACAAGCGTTGCATCTGTTTCTTCTTTTTCCTTCGTCAATCGTTCAACTTTTTCTTTTTGGTTAGATAAGCGTTGTTGCTTTTCAGCTGCTAACACTTTTAACTCTGTCATTTCTTTTTGAACTTTTTCTTTCGAAGAATGCTGCTCACTTTTTTGTTTCGTTAAAGCTGCAATGTTACTATCTAATTCCGTAATCTCCACTTGAAGGGTCGCTAAAATCTTTTCTAGCTCTTCTTTACGCCCTTGCATTTTCACTTGATCTTGTAAGAACCCTTCAATCTCTAAATCATAAATTGATAAACGATCATTAATACGATGTTCTTCTAATTCTAAGCGACTAATTTCTTCTCTTAATTTCTGTTCTTCTACACGCTCTACCTCTACACTTTGTCTCAGTTCACGTATTTGTACTTCTTTTTCTTGAATTTCTTGCTTTACTGCTTTAACAAAGTTTTCTAACTTCGTCGTTTTTTCTTCCATATCAGTTAACTTGTTCGTCCACTCTTCTAGCTCACGTTGACGTCCTAATAAAGAAGATTTCGCCTGTTTTACCGCTCCACCTGTCATAGAACCGCCAGGGTTCACTACATCACCTTCGATTGTTACAATGCGATAACGGTATTGTAGTTGTTTCGCCAACTCATTCGCCCCGCGTAAATCTTTTGCAACAATAACAGTACCTAATAAATTTGAAACTACATTTTCATATTTATTATTGTACTGCACAAGTTCTGCCGCCACACCTACAAACGATGGGTGTTGATTTGCAATGCGTAATTGCTCAAATGATAATGATCTGCTTTTAATAACAGCTTGCGGTAAAAACGTTGCACGTCCATGTTTATTTTGCTTTAAAAATGCAATCGCATTACGAGCATGCTCCTCTGTTTGTACAACAATATGCTGCATCGCTGCACCTAGAGCGATTTCCATTGCAACTTCGTATTCTTTCGGTACCGTTAACAGTTCCGCAACAGCCCCCTCGATACCTTGCAACCTATTTTCTCTAGCTTTCAATACTTCACGTACACCTTGATAGAATCCAGAATAATCTTCTTGCATTTCTTCAAGCATTTCTTTTCGAGAACGTGCCTGTTGCACAAATTGATATGCTTGATACAGTTTTGTTTCATTTTCACTATACTGCGTCTTACATTTCCCAAGCGCCGCCTCTGTCTTCTGTATGTTTGAGAGAATGCCAGCTACTTTTTCTTTCGCTTGTTCGTAACTTTCTACAAGTTTCGTCTTTTTCGCTGTAATTTCCATACGCATTTCTACATATTTCGCATTTTCTTCATCAAGGCGTTCATTTTTAGAGTTTTGTTGTTTAGATTGTTCTTCAATCATAGATAATTCATTACGATGACTAGCTTGTTGATTTAAAAGCTCAATATAGTCACCTTTTAAATTCTCAATCTGTTCCTCTAAATTGTCAGCAAAAGTAGCAAGTAATTGCTCATTATCATGCAATTTTTGCTCCAACTCTTTTACTTCATTCACAAATTGCATTAAAGCTTCTGTACTTGAATCAATCTCACCATCGTAACTTTTAGCTTTCTCTGTTAATTCAACAATTAACTGCTCAAGTTGCGCACAATGCGTCGTAGCATTTTGCTTTCTCTCTTTTAACAACTCGCGCTGTCCTTCAAGTTTTTCTAGCTCTTTACTAGAAAGAAGAAGTACTTCTTGTAACGAGTCTACAGACTCATCTACCGCTTGTAATTGTCCTCGTAATTCCTCAAGCTCTTCTTCACTTTTTTGTAAATTCGTTGACATTTTAGCTTCTTCGTTTTTATTATGCCCAAACTGATTTCGAAGCGCTTCCCATTTCTCATGCAATTCTTCAATTTCATGGACAATAAGCGCAGCTTCTACTTTCTCTAATTCTTCTTTATTCTCAAGATAATCTTTCGCAATAGAAGCTTGTCTTTCTAAAGGTTCTACTTGACTACTTAATTCATGAATTATATCTTGTACACGATTTAAGTTTTCTTGTGTCTCTGCTAATTTACCTTCAGCTTTCTTTTTGCGAAGTTTGTATTTTAGTACGCCTGCCGCTTCTTCAAATACACCTCGACGCTCTTCTGACTTACTACTTAAAATCTCTTCAACTTTCCCCTGGCTAATAATCGAAAAAGCTTCTCTTCCCATACCAGAGTCCATAAATAAATCAATAATATCTTTCAATCTACATGATTGTTTATTAATATAAAAATCACTATCACCTGAACGAGATACACGACGTGTTACACACACCTCATTGTATTCAATTGGTAAACGTTGATCTTCATTATTTAAAGTTATTGTTACTTCAGCAACATTAACCGCTCTCCTCGTATCACTGCCTGCAAAAATAATATCCTCCATCTTTGCACCACGTAATGATTTTGCAGATTGTTCACCAAGTACCCAGCGAATTGCATCAGTAATATTACTTTTCCCGCTTCCATTAGGTCCTACTACAGAAGTTACACCTGGGACAAAATCAACAGATACACGCTCAGCAAAAGACTTAAACCCTGCTATTTCTAATCTTTTTAAAAACACGAAAGGCCTTCCTCCTATTCTCCGTCTTTATAAATGTTCTCTATACAAAAACAAGTATTATACGGATTTACCTTCTTTTTCTTTACAAACAAAAAGAAAGTTTCATTCTATGCACAAGGAATCCCCCTCATTCAAAGGGGGATTCCTTATAGTTGTTCTTTTAATTTTTTCAATGCTTCTGCAGCAGCTTGTTGCTCTGCTTCTTTTTTTGACTTACCACTACCAAGACCTAAAGCTACGTTATTTAACGTAACACGTGACACAAATTCTCGATTGTGAGCTGGTCCTTTTTCTTGCAAAATTTGATACTCAACATTGCCACTGCCATCACGCTGAATCAATTCTTGCAACTGACTCTTATAATCCATCACATGAGAAAAAGCACCCTCATTAATTTTCGGATATACAATTTCTTTTAAGAATTCCCAAACTGTTTCTAGCCCTTGATCAAGATAAAGGGCACCAATAAACGCTTCAAAGACATCCGCTAATAAAGCTGGTCGTTCACGTCCACCTGTCATTTCTTCACCTTTTCCTAATAAAACAAGGCTACCAAATGACAATTCGTTCGCAAAACGAACAAGAGATGGCTCACATACAATAGCTGCACGTAGTTTTGTTAACTCTCCTTCGCTCATTGTCGGATATTTTTGAAACAGATACTGCGATACAGTCAGTTCCAATACTGCATCTCCAAGAAATTCAAGACGCTCATTATCTTCATGCGGTTTTTTTCGATGCTCATTCACATACGATGAATGCGTAAATGCTTGAATCAATAATTTTTCATCCGTAAACGTAATACCTATCTTTTCTTGAAACACTTTAAATGCTTCACGATATTTTGTTTCGTATTTTTTTTTCTCTATATTTTCGGTACGGCATAGGTCCCTCCAGATATAAGCCGAGAAAGCCCCGCTAAAAAACGGGACTTCACTTAAGCATTATAGATGACTCTCTATGTAAGTCACAGCATCGCCAACAGTAGCAATCTTTTCAGCATCTTCATCAGAAATTTCCATTTCGAATTCATCTTCTAATTGCATTACAAGTTCTACTACATCTAGGGAGTCTGCTCCTAAATCTTCCTTGAAGCTTGCAGCTGGTACTACCTCAGTCTCTTCTACTCCTAAACGATCAACGATGATTTTTGTTACGCGCTCTAAAACATCTGCCATTCCATTCACCTCCCCTCAAATATTATATTAAATATTGACCAAAAAAACTAGGTGAAATCAATTCTTTTATTACATTACCATACCGCCATCAACATTTAACGTTTGACCTGTAACATATTTGCTTTGATCAGAAGCAAAAAACGTTACAGCATTCGCTATATCTTTCGCTTCACCAAATTGAGCAGCTGGAATAACTTTTAACATTTCGGCTTTAATATTCTCATCTAGTACATCCGTCATATCAGTCGCAATAAAGCCCGGCGCAATTGCATTCACTGTAATATTTCGACTTGCTAACTCTTTTGCAGATGTTTTTGTTAATCCAATAACACCCGCTTTAGCAGCAACATAGTTAGCTTGTCCTGGGTTTCCTATAACACCAACAACAGAAGCGATATTTATAATTCTACCATGACGTTGACGCATCATATAACGAGATACTGCTTTTGTACATAAGAATACACCTTTTAAGTTTGTATTAATAACTGTATCCCATTCTTCTTCTTTCATACGCATTAATAAATTATCTTTCGTTACACCAGCATTATTTACAAGAATATCAACTTGTCCAAATGTATCTACTGTTTGTTTCACCATATCTGTAACATCATCAGCATTTGCAACATCTGCTCTTACCGCAATTGCATCAGAACCTAATTTTTTAATTTCATCTACTACTTCATTTGCTTTTTGTTCATTACCAGCATAATTTACTACTACATTTGCCCCTTGTTTCGCTAAATCGATCGCAATCGCGCGACCAATTCCACGTGAAGCGCCAGTTACTAATGCTACCTTCCCTTTTAACATCAGTTTTCTCCTCTCAAATTTGAAATGGTATCTTTTAATGTCTCTTCATCGTATATCGCATATGCTTTTACTGATGAATCAATTGACTTCATAAGTCCAGCAAGTACTTTTCCAGGTCCAATTTCAATAAATATATCTACTCCCTGGTTCACCATATATTCAATAGACGGGTACCATAATACAGGCGAATAAAGCTGTTCGATTAACTTTTCTTGAATGTCTGCACCACGTGTAATAACTTCCGCCGTAACATTTGCAATAACAGGAATATTCGTGTCATGAATTGTAATTTCATTTAAAACACTTTGGAACTTCTCAGCTGCCGGCTTCATAAGTGAAGAATGGAATGGCCCACTTACTTTTAGTGGAATCGCTCTCTTTGCACCATTTTCTTTCGCTCTTTGAGAGGCAACCTCTACGCCTTGCTTCGTTCCAGAAATTACAATTTGCTTCGTACTATTCATATTAGCGATTTGCACTGCATATCCTTCACTTGTTACTTCTTCTGTAACTTGTTTCAGCATATGTGGATCAGCACCTAATATAGCTGCCATTGCGCCTTCCCCACCCGGAACAGCTTCTTCCATATATTCCCCGCGTTTCCTTACAGCATATACAGCATCTTCAAAAGTTAATGCACCAGCTGCTACAAGAGCGCTATATTCGCCTAAACTATGACCAGCGACAAAGTCAGGTGTAATGTCATACTCTTTCAAAGCTGTCAAAATAGCAAAACTCGTTGTTAATAATGCAGGCTGCGCATTTGTTGTTAATGTAAGCTTTTCCTGCGGTCCTTCAAAAATCACTTCTGAAAGTGAATCTTGCAACACCTCATCTGCTTTTGCAAACACTTTTGCAACCTCTTTATTATTCTCTGCTAATTGTTTACCCATTCCAACTGCCTGTGAACCTTGGCCCGGAAAAAGAAATGCTATTTTTCCCATTTCAAATCCTCCTCTTATTGGAGTGACTCTTTCTCCATTACGCTTGAAATCGTAGGAATTACTTCTTTCGCTACCATTTCTCTCGTTTGACGAATCGCACTAAATATCGACTGGTCATTAGAAGAACCGTGAGCCTTAATGACAGGTGCTTTCAATCCAAATAATGCAGCTCCTCCATACTCCGAATAATCCATTTTATCTTTTAATACCATAAGTTTTGGTTTTAATACCGCCGCTGCTAATTTACTCGTAAACGAACTCATTAGTTGTTCTTTCAACATAGAGAATAGCGCAAGTGCTGTTCCCTCTAATGATTTCAACGCTACATTCCCTGTAAAACCATCACATACAACAACATCTGCTACACCTTGCAATAAATCTCTTGATTCAACGTTCCCAACGAAATTAATTGGCGCATCTTTAAGCATTGCAAACACTTGCTTTGAAAGCTCGTTTCCTTTTCCATCCTCTGTTCCAACGTTTAATAGTCCAACGCGAGGATTTTCAATTCCTCTTACCTTCTCAGCATAAACAGATCCCATTACTGCATATTGATATAAATGAATTGGTTTTGCATCAACATTTGCTCCAACATCTAACATAACAAAACCTTTTCCATCTACAGTTGGCATTGTAGGCGATAAAGCTGGTCGCTCAATTCCTTCCATACGACCGACTACAAATAATCCAGCTGCCATTAAAGCTCCTGTACTACCTGCGGATATACAAGCGTCTGCTTCTCCATCCTTTACTTGTTGTGCCGCAAGCACCATTGAAGCTTGTTTTTTTCGACGAACCGCTCTTACCGGTTCCTCCGTTGATTCTATTTTTTCGTCTGTATGAAGAATAGTAATTCGTTCATCACTCGTTAAGTATTGACGAATTTCCTCTTCTTTCCCTACTAACGTAATATGTAAATCAGAATATTCCTTAATAGCTTTCATTGCCCCTAATACTACAGCCTTTGGAGCGTGATCTCCGCCCATTGCATCTATTGCGATTTTCATAAGTTGTTACCTTCCTCACTATAATTACTAGATCGATACATTTCAAAAGTGCCTGTAAAAACAAGTTCTTCTCCAACGAAGCTACGCACTTTGACAACCGTCCGTCCCTTATCATTCTCTACATCTTCAACGCGCGCTTTTGCAACAACACGCTCCCCTAATTTTACAGGGCGAATGTATCGAATGGTAGACTTTGCAGTTAAAGCTAATTCTTCATCAATAACCGCAACAGCTAGTGAGTTTGCTTGCGCAAACAGATGATGCCCACGGGCAATTTGATTTCTTTTAAATACATGTTCTACCTTTACTTCAAAGATAGAGATTGCATGTCTATCTAATTCAATATCAATAATTTCTCCAACAACCTCTTCTAACGGTAAAGATTTCACATCTTCTTCATGTTGCTTTGTAGCTACATGTTTAATTCTCTCTCTTAATTCAGGAATAGACAATTCCATACGATCAAGTCGTACTGTTTGTATACTCACTTGAAATTTTTCCGCTAAATCTTCATCCGTAATAAAAGGATTTGATTCGATTGTTTGTTGTAATAACTCTTGTCTTTCTTTTTTACTTCTTCTTTTTTTCATACCGCACCATCCATTTTTATGACTAGGTACTAACAGTAGTATATAATCATTAAAAGTAGAATGCAACAAAAACTTTTGTTGACTCCCTTTAATCGAGCTTCTCTCCTTGGAACACACCTGTCCCATCAAGATACGTACGCAAGGCAGCGTACTGATCATTGTGCCAAAACGCTTCTGAATCTACTAGTATCGCCGCATCTTGCCTTGCTGTTTCTAACGCTCGATAATCATGTACCATGTCAGCAACCTTAAATTCTGGTAAGCCACTTTGCTTACTCCCAAAGAAATCTCCAGGACCTCGTAATTCTAAATCTTTTTCTGACAATACAAATCCATCATTTGTTTCAGTCATTATGCGCATTCTTTCTTTCCCTGTTTCTGATTTAGGGTCTGCTATTAATAAACAATATGATTGTTCACTACCACGGCCGACACGCCCTCTAAGCTGATGAAGCTGCGATAAACCGAAACGTTCTGCATCATAAATAACCATTACAGTCGCATTCGGTACGTTCACACCTACTTCAACAACTGTTGTCGATACAAGAATTTGCACTTTATTTTCACTAAACTGTCCCATTATCTCTTCTTTTTCCTGAGACGATAATCTCCCATGCATCAATCCAACTTGGCATTTCCCTTGGTAATGATGCGTCAGCATACTATGTAAGTCGATAGCATTTTGCACATCAAGTTTCTCAGATTCTTCAATTAGAGGACAAATAACGTATGCCTGTCTTCCTTTTTTTATCTCCTTTTCAACAAAACCGAGAACGCGATCTAACATATCATGTTTTGCCCAATATGTTTCAATCACCTTTCTACCTGCTGGCATCTCATCGATTATCGAAACATCCATCTCTCCAAATGCAGTAATCGCAAGCGTACGCGGAATTGGTGTCGCTGTCATAAATAATACATCTGGACTTTCACCTTTCTCCCGTAAAACTCGGCGCTGCGCTACACCAAATCGATGCTGTTCATCTGTAATAACGAGACCCAACCTATGAAATATAACTTCATCTTGAATTAAGGCATGCGTTCCAACAAGAATATCTATTTCTCCTTGTTCTAACTTCGCTAAAATTTCTCGACGTCTCGCACCTTTAACAGAACTTGTTAACAGTTCCACCTTAATACCAAAATGCGAAAACGTTTCAGCAAGCGACTGATAATGTTGCTCAGCTAAAATTTCTGTAGGAACCATTAAAGCACCTTGATAATGAGCTAATTTCGATGCATAAAGGCCAATCGCAGCAACAACCGTTTTCCCAGAACCAACGTCACCTTGCAATAGTCGGTTCATCCGATAAGGAGATGTCATATCTTTCAAAATTTCATCTACAACTCGGCGCTGTGCACCCGTTAATGGAAACGGCAGTGCATCGATAAATTCTTGTAATTCTACTGACGGAATCTCTTTCTTGGTCCCTTTTGAATTTTCCCTCTCCATTTTCCGGAGCGTTTGCATTTTCAGCTGAAATAAGAAAAATTCTTCATATACAAAACGGCGACGCGCTTGCTTCAAATCTTCCTGTCCTACCGGAAAATGCAATGCCCTAAGCGCTTCATATCTTGGTAATAATTTATATCGCCCTAACAAACCATCCGGTAACACTTCGACTATAGAATCTCCATATTCCTTTAACGCTTGAGCAATAAAACGACGCATCTGTTTTACTGTAAGTTTCCCCTTTACTGAATAAACAGGTTCCACTTCTTGTTGACGTACAACCGGCCCAAAATGAAGTTCTGATACAGCAATTGTTTGACGATGTTGATCCCATTTACCAGTAATCGTTACCGTTTCATCTAACTTTAATTTTTGCTTATAGTAAGGCCTATTAAAACATACCGCCGTAATTAAATAACGACCGACGAGAACACGAACTGTTAAACGCGATTTCTTCTTACCATAATATTGCAGCAAAGGAGCACTATGAATCTTTCCTTCAACCGTTACACGTTCATCATGCTTTACTTCAGCAAGATCTTTCATCGCATAATCTTCATAACGGTACGGAAAATGTTCTAATAGATGAGAAACTGTATAAATACCCATCTCATGTAGTAACTCAGATGTTTCTCCTCCGATCCCCTTTACATCCGTAACAGGAACTTGTACAACATCATTCAAGATTCTCACACCCCGTCACATTATTTTCTTTATTGCATTTTATTTGAGTACCAATTAGCATCTGTAATCGCTCTCTTTCACCTTATATATTCTATCATAGGCATTCTAAGAGAAACTACTCAAATCCCTTATATAAAACAAGTAAAAAAGAGCCTCACTATTAGCAGCAAGGCTCTTTTCTCTCTTCAATATGCTAGCCTTTTGAATAAAAACTAGTAATAAACTTCATATTACTACTTCTTATCCATTAGCAAGTAAGTAATCCATTTATTTTCAAAACGAATCTTATCTTATTCTACAGAGAAGATGAAAGAATACACTGGTTGGTTTCCAGCATGCACTTCTACTTCTGCATCTTCAAATTTCTCTTCTACAAATTCAACTAACTCTGCTACTTCTTCGTCAGTTGCATCCTCACCTTGTAGAATCGTTACGATTTCAGAATCTTCATCAATAAGCGCTTCTAGTAATTGCTTCGCAGCTCCTACTTTTTCAGCATTTGTAGATACAATTTTCCCATCTGCAATACACATGAAGTCATCTTTTTGAATTGCTACACCATCAATTTCCGTATCACGTACAGCATACGTAATTTGACCTGTTTTCACATGAGATAAAGCTTCTTGCATATTTTCTTCATTCTCTTCTAACGTTCCAACTGGGTTAAATGCTAACATTGCTGCCATACCTTGAGGAACTGTTTTCGAACGAACAACAATAACTTCTTGATCTACAACTGATGCCGCTTGTTCTGCTGCCATTACAATATTTCCGTTATTCGGTAAAATAATGATTTTTTCAGCATTTGCTTCTTCAATTGCCTTCACGATATCCTCCGTACTTGGATTCATCGTTTGACCACCTTCGATAACTTTCGTTGCACCGATGCTCTCAAATAAAGTTTTAATACCAGACCCCATAGCTACAGTTACGATACCATATGGTTGTTTTTCTTTCGATTGAGCTGGTTGTTCAGGAACCATAGTAGGTTCATCTAATAAAGCAGTATGCTGTTCACGCATATTTTCTACTTTAATCTTAATTAAACTACCGTATTTTTGTCCGTAGTTCATAGCGTCTCCAGGATGTTCTGCATGGATATGAACTTTTACAATTTCATCATCAGACACAACTAGTAGAGAATCACCATATACACTAATATCTTCACGGAATTTTTGTTCAGAGAAATTATGCTCTTTCACCTTTTCAGCCTCTAATTTCACCATGAACTCCGTACAATATCCATACTTAATATCTTCTGTACTCAATTGGCTTTGTACACTACGGTGATGTTCTGCGCGTACCATTTCATTCATAGATGGTTGCGTCGGTGCATCAGAAGAAATCGTTTCTCCTTTTAAGTCAGCTAAAAATCCTTCGTATACCACTACAAGACCTTTACCACCGCTATCTACAACGCCAACTTGTTTTAATACAGGTAATAAATCTGGCGTACGATTTAACGATGCGTTTGCTTCTTTCACAACGTCTTCCATAAACAAAACAAAGTCGCGCTGTTTTTTCGCAACTGTTACTGCATATTTACCCGTTTCTCTTGCAACCGTTAAAATCGTTCCTTCAATCGGTTTCATAACCGCTTTATAAGCCGCCTCTACTCCAGCTTCTAGTGCTGCAGCAAAATCAACTGTTGTTAATTCTTCTTTTTGTTCAATGGATTTAGAGAAACCACGGAACAACTGAGATAAAATAACTCCAGAGTTACCACGAGCTCCCATTAATAATCCTTTGGCTAAACTTACGCCGACTTTACCAGCATGCTGTGAAGGGTTTGCTTTCACTTCACGCGCACCTGAAGTCATAGATAAGTTCATGTTTGTACCGGTATCGCCATCTGGAACTGGAAATACGTTTAATGCATCAACAAGCTGAACATTGTTTGTTAAATTATTCGCTCCTTGCATGATCATTTGTGATAAACGTTTTCCATCAATTTTTTGAATTGACACAGATTTTCCTCCTTAATGCACATTACAAGTTTATTACTTTAACTCCTTGTACGTAGATGTTTACAGAATCTACTGCTAGTCCTACAGTTTGATCTAATGTATATTTCACTTTCGTCTGCACATTATGTGCCACTTCTGAAATTTTCGTACCATAGCTCACAATAATATACATATCAATATGTACTTCATCTTCATCTTTACGAACAATAACACCTCTAGTAAAGTTTTCTTTTCGTAAAATGTCTGTTAATCCATCTTTTAACTGATTTTTTGATGCCATACCTACGATACCGTAGCAATCTACCGCGGCACCTCCAGCAATTGTTGCAATTACATCTGTACTAATATCAATTTGACCGTACTTCGTTTTAATTTCAATTGACATCTCGTTTCCCCCTTCATAAATGGTGAAAGTGAGCTAGACTACTTTAGTTACTATCATATAATCTTTTTAAAGAAAATTCCATCGTTCTTTCTTTTCACTCTCATATTTTATGTTTTAAATTACACTTTTTTATGATGAGCAAAATAGTCCATTGTTATTATACAACATGTACCACTATAATATGTCAAGCAATTTTTATGGATTTCAACTTTTCTTCATTGACATATAGTGTCAAGTAAATTTTCTTGATTTCTTTTTTCTACGGTGTTGCATTCTCTTTTTAGTTGTGTTAAATTATAGTAGTGTTTTTAGCATCGCATAAAAGACTAACATTGAAAAATTACGTATGGTAAGGTATCAAGGGAGGGAAATATAAATGGCTCGTGTTTGTGCTATTACTGGAAGAAAAGCTCGTTCTGGTAACTCTCGTTCTCACGCAATGAACGCTACAAAACGTAAGTGGGGCGCTAACCTTCAAAAAGTTCGCGTACGCATCGACGGAAAAGTTCAACGTGTTTACGTTTCTGCTAGAGCATTAAAATCTGGCAAAATCGAACGTGTTTAATAATAAAAAAAAGAGCCAATAGGCTCTTTTTTTACTATAACAATGGAAAAAGCACCGGTGATAGGTGCTTTTTTTAATCTTTTTTAAAGGTATTTAACATTGCACGAACTATTCCACCAAGAAATTTAGGTAACTTAATTGTATAAAATCTCATGGTTTCCCTCCTAATCCCCATTACTCCACTTGGTCACTATATGATGTAAGGAGCAAAATTGTTTCTTCAATCAGTGCTTCTTATCAACATTAATATGCCAGAAGTAAATGAAAAAGTACCTTTTTCCTCAACGAGTTCGTTACTAATACAAAGTGTTGATCCCCACTCTATTGTTTTATTAGTAAGAGGGTACTTAAAACCAAACAATGTAATCCCTTCCACTATTTCAGTAACTGGTACAAAAGATACATAAGGAAAATTTTTATTTTCTTCAATTATATGTGTACCCACTTTTTTAACTGTTATTTCATTTTTATTGTCCACAATACACATTTCTATCTCTACTTCTAATCCTTTTAAAAGCATCTGTATATTTGCCAAACCGTGATCAAGCCTTCCACCGGTAGCACCAAAAATACGAATTAGTGCCGGCTTCTGTTCTAATGCCCAGTTGATTGCAATTTCTAAATCCGTTTGATCTTTTTCTCGCGGAACAATATGTAATTCGTTCGTTTGCTGTCCCATCCATACTAATTCTTCTTCAGTAACTGAATCGTAATCTCCAAACGCAACAGCCGGTGTAATCCCTTTCTTTAATAGACGGTATACTCCCCTATCAACCGCTGCCCATACTACTTCCTCATTCTCATATCGAGCAAAATCTGCGCAATATTCCGAAGGTCCTCCTGCCAAAATATGAATAATCATTTTTTCTTCCCCTTCCATTGTAAAAAGGCAATCTGCCATTCGGTAGATTGCCTTTTTACGTATTTTTACCCTATCCTATAAATACCTTACTAGGATAAAAGTTCATCACTACCCACGAATTACGCGAATTGCTTCACCGCGGTCTTTTTGATTGTATACTGCTGACCCAGCTACAAGTACATTTGCTCCCGCTTCCACACAAAGTCTTGCTGTTTCAGCATTTACACCACCATCAACTTCAATTTCTACTTCTAGATTGCGCTCTTTCACCATGTCTGCAACTTGTTTAATTTTCGGTAATACAGAATGGATAAACTTCTGTCCACCAAATCCAGGGTTTACTGTCATAAGTAATACCATATCTATATCTTCTAATACATGCTCAATCACTGAAACTGGCGTATGTGGATTTAATACAACACCTGCTTTAATGCCATGAGATTTAATTAACTGAATTGTACGATGTAGATGCGGACACGCCTCTACGTGAACAGTAATAATATCCGCTCCCGCTTGTGCGAAAGTCGGGATATAGTTATCAGGATTTTCAATCATTAAATGTACATCTAATGGTAATGATGTAATCGGACGGATTGCTTCTACAATTAACGGTCCAATCGTAATATTTGGTACGAAATGTCCATCCATTACGTCAACGTGAATGTAATCCGCTCCGCCCTTTTCTACATCTTTAATCTCTTCCCCTAATTTTGAAAAATCTGCTGATAAAATCGATGGTGCAATTTTAATCATAACTAATACCTCGGCTTTCTCTCTCTAATTTCTTCTACGAATTGTTTATAGTTCTTATAGCGATATTCTGTAATCTTCCCTTCTTCAACCGCAGCTTTCACCGCACATTTCGGTTCAGAAAGATGTGTACACCCTCTAAATTTACAGTATTGGCTCGCTTCTTTCAACTCTGGAAAACAATATGTAAGATCTTCTACTTCTATATCAATGAAATCTAGTGAACTAAAACCCGGTGTATCTGCTACTAGCCCACTCCCAATTGCAATTAATTCTACGTGTCTTGTCGTATGCTTCCCGCGTCCTAAATGGGAGGAAATATCATTTGTTTTCAGCTCTAATTCTGGACGTAGCACATTAAGCATTGAAGATTTCCCGACACCAGATTGACCCGCAACGACAGAAACACAATTTTCTAAGTATGGTTTTAATATATCAATACTTTCTGACGTATTAATAGAAGTAAATAAAACATCATAACCCATCTCACGATAATCATTCGCATAAGCTTCAACAGTTGCTTTCATCTTTTCATCTACTAAATCCATCTTGCTAATACAAATAATTGGCTTAATGTTATGATATTCAATCAGCACTAAAAATCGATCTAACAGTCCAGGGTTAAAATCTGGTTCTACTGCAGAGAACACAAGGATCGCTTGATCGACATTAGCAATAGGAGGTCTAACAAGTTCATTTTTCCGATCAAACACTTCAAGCACATAACCTTCAGTTGGATTATCTGCCTGAAAAACAACTTGGTCTCCTACAAGTGGTGTAATTTTATTTTTTCTAAATACACCTCGCCCACGACATTGCGTAACCCCTTCTTCATGCTGCACGTAATAAAACCCACTTAAAGCTTTTATAATTTTTCCTTCTGGCATAGAATTCTCCTTTTTTTGTATAAGGTGATGCTGAATTTAAAAATGAATGGATTTAATTTTTCCAAATAAAGATTTCAAAACCTACCATATATACTTTCGCTAATATACATTAAATTTCCCATTAAATGCAAAAAAATATTTACAGCTGCATCACTTTACTAGCTTTTTGAATCATATATTTTTGCCTGCTATACCGTCCACTTTGTAGACAGCATAACAGGCAATAATAATAATAATAATAATAAGTAGACTTTCACTATTATTGAGTTGGATATGGTACTTCTTTATCAATAATCGTTATTCCATCTCGTACAATTTTATAGTGTCCCTTTGAACCTTCTTGAATTACAAATTCTAAAGAAATAGTCGCTGATTCAGTAATTGTTCTCGTTTCAACCGGTCTATCCATTTTTTGCTGCATGTCTTCTTTATAAATTTCTATTGTTTGCGGTTTTTTTTCACCTGTTACAGCAGGCTCATATAGGATAGAGATATTGTCCACTTTTACCGTTTTAGTCACTTTAGGTTTTTGACCATCAGAGATAATAATAGTTACTTTATCTCCCTCTTTTAATGGTGTACCTGGTTTTGGAAATTGCGAAATTACAAGTCCTTTTTCGACTGTATCTGAATACTCTCGTTTTATATCTGACGTTAGTTTTCTCTCATTCAAATAACCAGTTACACTATTTTCAGTCCACCCCGAAAAGTCACCTGGTCTAATTTGATAAGGACCTTTACTTACCCAGATTTTCAGTTCTTGCTCCGCTTCTATAACCATTTGATCAGGCGTCGGAATTTGCTCTACAATTTCACCTTTCGGCTTATCATTTTCAATATAATTTACTGTAACTTGTTTATATTTTTCTTCTAACTCAGCTTTTACACTCTCAAAGTTTTGCCCTGTGAAATTCGCCATCTTACTTTTCTTTTTTCCACCTGATTGATAGATAGTAATTTTAGCGTTTTCTTTTACGACTCTTCCTGCTACAGGGTCCGTTTTTATTACATCCCCAACTTCAACATCATCTGTATATACAATATTAGGCTCCGTCACCTCAAAGCCCTTTTCTACTAATGTATTTACAGCTGTCGTGTATTTCATACCAGCCACATCAGGAACTTTCACATCTTTCGGAATAAATAATCCTGGAATAACCGTAAGCGCTAATGTTATTCCTATTGCTAAAAATAAAAATGTTGAAATTAAAACTTTAAGCCACTTGTTACTCCGTTTTTTCTTCTTATCTAACTTAGCTGCTTCTGCTCTTACCGGTTCTTCCACCTTACTCCCTTTTAAAACAATTGTTTCATCACTTACATTTTCAAATAATTGTTCTTGTTGAATAATCGGAATCGCTTTCGTCGCTTCCATATCTTCTGGTATGTAAAATGGTTGCTCATTTATCCTCTCTGGATATAGCGCAGTTTCAATATCTCGCTTCATCGCATTGGCAGATTGATATCGATGGAACGGATCTTTTGCAGTTGCTTTTAATATAATATTTTCAACACTTTGCGGAATATTTTCATTCCATCTTTTTGGTGATGGGATTTCACTTTGTAAATGTTTTAAAGCTATAGCAACAGCAGATTCGCCAGAAAACGGTTGTCTTCCTGTTAACAATTCAAACATAACTATCCCCAGAGAATAGATATCTGATTGTTTATTTGCTATCCCGCCACGTGCCTGTTCTGGTGATAAATAATGGACTGAACCGAGCACTGAATTTGTATGTGTAATTGTTGTCGCACTTGTAGCTGTCGCAATTCCAAAATCTGTTACTTTTATTATTCCATCAGCTCGAATTAAAATATTGTGCGGCTTTATATCACGATGCACAATTTCAAAATGATGGGCATGTGCCATAGCGGATGTTAACTGCTCCATAATATCAAGAGCTTCTCCTATAGGTAACATCCCTCGCTCAATTATGTATTGCTTCAATGTTTGCCCTGGTACATATTCCATGACAAGATAGTATATACCATCTTCTTCTCCGACATCATACATATTCACAATATTTGGATGCGACAACGTTGTAACAGACTGCGCTTCTCGATGGAAACGTTTAATAAACTCTTCGTTATTTGAGTAGTCGAGTCTTAATATTTTTACCGCTACATCTCGGCCAAGTATATCATCATGAGCTAAATATACATTGGCCATTCCGCCACCACCAATCATTTTCAGCAGCTTATAACGGTCATTTAAGCGTTTTCCAATCAGCACGTTGCACTTCACCTACTTTCGTTTGTCGAACCCGCATAATCAATAAGAACAAGTGTGATATTATCTTCTCCACCGCGATCATTTGCCAATTGAATGAGTTGCTGCCCTTTACCTTCAAGCTGTTCATTTAACTGTAAAATTTGTCGCATATCATCAATAGAAACTTTGTTTGATAACCCATCAGAGCAAAGAAGTAATTGATCATCTTCCTCAATCACCAACGTTTTAACATCTAACCCAACTTTTTCTTCTGTTCCTAATGCTCTTAATAACACATTCTTTTTCGGATGATACTCTGCGTCTTCCTTCGAAATTTCACCATGTTTCACAAGCTCATTTACAAGTGAATGATCTTCCGTTACTAGAGTCATTTCTCCTTCTGATACCATATAGCAACGACTATCTCCTATATGCCCTATTGTCACAAAGTTTGGTGTACAAACAGCTATTATAAGCGTTGTTCCCATACCATTACATTCCGCATTTTGCTGAGCGTATTCATATATACGCTCATTAATAATCCCAACACTAGTATGTAACCATTGTTCTACTTTTTTCGGCTCATTCATATTATGTGTTTGCTTCCAATAATCATGGAATAATTGAATGGCCATCGAGCTAGCTACATCACCAGCTCGATGACCTCCCATTCCATCTGCTACTACCGCTAATACATTTCCATCTAAATTGTGAAAAACTCCTGCACTATCTTCATTATGTTGACGAACTTTTCCTTTATCCGATAGAAATACGGCTTTCATCTCGTCACCTCGTCTCTTCTTTGCGCTCCTTCGCACGCAACTGACCGCAGGCTGCATCAATATCATGACCTTGTTCACGGCGAATCGTTACATTCACTCCACGATCTTTTAACGTTTTCTCGAACAAGAAAATTTGTTCACGTGGCGTACGTACATAATCACGTTCAGGTACGTAGTTTACCGGAATCAAGTTCACATGACATTTTACACCTTTTAAGAGCGCAGCAAGCTCTTCAGCATGCTCTACTTGGTCATTTTCTCCTCCAAATAATCCATATTCAAAAGTAATACGACGCCCTGTTCTATTTACATAGTATTTAATAGCTTCCATTAAATCTGGTAATTTATAAGCACGGTTAATCGGCATTAATTTTGAACGTAATTCTGAGTTTGGAGCATGCAATGAAATCGCAAAATTAATTTGTAGATCTTCTTCAGCAAACTTATAAATTTTCGGGATAATTCCACTCGTCGAAACAGTCATATGTCTCGCACCAATATGAAGTCCTTTTTCATGGTTAATGATGCGTAAGAATCCCATTAAATTATCGTAGTTATCAAATGGTTCTCCAATTCCCATAACAACAAGAGAACTTACACGTTCTTCTGTTTCATCAAGCGCACGCTGAACTTCTACTACTTGCGCTACAATTTCTCCAGCTTCTAGGTTTCGCTTTAATCCACCAAGTGTCGAAGCACAGAACGTACACCCAATACGACAACCAACTTGCGTTGTTACACAAATGGAATTTCCATATTCGTGTCGCATTAATACCGTTTCAATAGAATATCCGTCATATAATTGGAATAAGAATTTAATTGTTCCATCCGAAGACGTTTGTTTTACTAACGTGTTTAAAGTAGTAATATCAAAGGAATTCGACAATTTATCACGCAATCCTTTAGAAAGGTTTGACATATCCTCATAATTTTTTACACGTTTTTTATATAACCAGTCAAAAATTTGTCCAGCACGGAACTTCGGTTCTCCTTGTTCCTTTAACCAATCTTGCATTTCATGAAGTTGTAAAGAGTAAATTGATGGTTTCTTCGTTTCTAAATTTTTCTTTTGTTTTCTTACAGTCGTTTCCATGATGCTACACCTTCTTCCTTAAACAAGCAATATAAAAGCCATCCGTTGCAAAATAATGCGGCAAAATTTGTACTTGACCTTCATCAATATACGGAGTTAATTTTTCTGGCATACGCTCTTTTAGCGTAGTATCCCATTCAAATTCAGGATGTTCTTGTAAAAACTTCTCTATTACTTGTTCATTTTCTATTTTCTCAATTGTACACGTACTATAAACAAGACGACCGCCTTGCTTTAATAATGGTGCTATTTTTTCTAGTATTGCAATTTGAATCGTCGATAATCTTTCACTATCGCCTTTATCTTTTCCTAACTTAATATCAGGTTTACGTCTAATTACACCAAATCCAGAACACGGTGCATCTACCAATATTTTATCAAACGTTTCATTTGCAAAGTGCTCTTGCACTTTTCTAGCATCTAGCGCTTTAGTTTCGACATTTTCTAGACCCAGTCGCTCTGCTTGCTGTTTAATTAAACGTACTTTGTGTGCATGTAAATCAAGGGACATGACCTTACCAGTTCCCTTTAATCGTTCGGCGATATGCGTTGTTTTTCCGCCTGGAGCAGCACAACTATCAAGAACTGCATCTCCCGTATTCGGTTCTAAAGCACGTGCTACAAGCATAGAACTTTCATCTTGAATAGAAAGAAATCCTTTTTTAAATGCTTCTGTATGTGCTACATTACCTCTTTCAATCTGAATTGCATCATCTGACAAGTCACCACGTTTTGCTTCTATACCTTCACTTGCCAACAACTCAATCGCTTCTTCTACCGTTACCTTATCAACATTCACACGTGCTGTTGGTACAGGTGGTAACATGTTTACTTCGCACATTTTTTCTGCAGTTTCTAAACCATATTCTGAAGTCCACTCTTGGACAAGCCAAACTGGATGACTTGTTGTAATTGCAAGACGTTCTACTGGATCCTTGATTTCATCTACAGAAGGTACACCTTCTCTCTGAATCGAACGTAATACACCGTTCACCATACCAGCAATCCCCTTATGCCCGCGACGCTTTGCAATCTCAACCGCTTCATGAATAGCCGCTCTTTCTGGCACTCGGTCTAAATAAATCATTTGATATAAAGATAAGCGAAGCAATACTCTTACCCACGCCTCAACCTTCTTTTTTAAAAAAGGCTGTAAATAATAATCTAATGTGTCACGACGTTGAATCGTTCCATATACAATTTCAGTTAATAAACCAATATCTTTTCTATCAATTGTACTCTTTTCAATTAGATTATTTAAAAGTAAGTTACTGTATGCACCACTTTTTTCTACTTGAATTAAACCATCAAGAGCTAATTCACGAACATTTTGTCTCATGCATTTTCTCCTAACTTCGTTCCAATTTCAGGTTTTGTTCCACGTAAAAATTGTGAACAACTCATACGCTTTTTACCAGAAGGTTGCAATTCGGTAATTTTAACACCTGTTTCATTACCTGTTGCTACAACAAAACCATCTTCTTCGATTGCAACAATCGTACCTGCTTCAGCTGATTTCGTTACAGGTACTTTTTCTCCCCACCATACTTTAACAACTTGTCCTGCTAAAGTTGTATAAGCAACTGGCCATGGATTCAATCCGCGAATGTGATTGTATACTTCTTCACCTGTTTTTGTCCAATCAATTTTCTCTTGCTCACGTTTTATATTGTACGCAAACGTTACTTCTTCTTCGTTTTGTTTAATCGGTTCTAACTTACCTTGAATTAATAAAGGCACTGTTTTAGATAGAAGGTGTGCTCCTGCTTCACTTAATTTATCAAATAATGAGCCTGTCGTTTCACGCTCTTCAATTTCCACTTCCACTTGCGTTAAGATATCACCAGCATCCAATTTTTCTACCATATACATAATTGTAATACCTGTTTTTTCTTTACCTTCCATAATTGCATAATGAATTGGTGCACCACCACGAAGTTCAGGAAGTAAAGAAGCGTGGACATTAATACATCCATACTTCGGTGCTTCTAAAATTTCATTTGGTACAATCTGACCAAATGCAGCTGTTACAATTAAATCTGGCTCTAACGCCAATACTTTTTCATATTCATCTTTTTCACGAATTTTTAACGGCTGTAACACAGGGATACCATGTTTTTCCGCTTCAACTTTAACAGGTGTAGGGGTTAATACTTTTTTTCTACCTACTGGACGATCAGGTTGCGTCACAACACCTACTACCTCATAGCCATCTTCAATAAGACGACGAAGCACCGGCACTGAAAAGTCCGGTGTTCCCATAAATACTACTTTTATCATTTAAAAACCGCTCCTTTTAACACCTATTCTAGTTCGTTTTCTTCATAATATCTTGTCACTTTCGATGTAAATAAAACACCGTGTAAATGATCGATTTCATGTTGAATTGCACGCGCTAAAAATCCTTCCGCTTCTAATAAGAATACTTTCCCACGGCGATTTTGCGCTCTTACTTTAATATAATCGGCACGTTCTACTTCACCATAAAGTCCCGGGAAGCTTAAACAGCCTTCGGGACCTACTTGTTCACCACGTTTTTCTAATATTGATGGATTGATTAACTCGATTTTCCCAGTATCATCATCGACATCAACAATCGCTACTTGCAAGCTTACACCTACTTGAGGCGCAGCTAAACCGACTCCGTCCGCAATTAACATTGTTTCATGCATATCTTTCAACAATTTCACTAACTTTTTATCAAAGTTAATTACTCTTTCGCATGGTGTTTCTAACACTTCATTTGGATGCTTTACTATTTCTAAAACTGCCATATTTCCCTCCGCTACATTAACATTGTTGGATTAAAATCAATTGAGATTTGTAGCTCTTTTTGCATTTCTGCTTGATAATGTTCATTTACCATTTTGAGCACGTTCTTTAAGTTTGGTTCCCGTTTGTATTTTATCATGCATTGATAACGATATCTATCTTTTATCCTTGGAATTGCTGAAGCAACTGGTCCTAGCACCATTGTTTGCTGTGAGCAATGCGTTCGTAAATACGAGGCAATTTTTTCCGTCACTTGTACCGCTTTTAATAATTCAGGATGAGATACAGTTACGAGTACAACATAGTAATATGGGGGATATTGTCTTGTTCGTCTCATTTGCATTTCTTGATCAAAAAACACATCATATTGTTGGTTCTTCGCTAACTCTATACTGTAATGTTCTGGCGTATACGTTTGAATCACAACTTCCCCTGGCAATTCATGTCTACCCGCTCGTCCGCTTACTTGAGTCAATAACTGGTATGTCTTTTCACTCGCCCGAAAATCAGGTAAGTGAAGCATCGTATCTGCAGTTAAAACCCCAACGAGCGTTACTTTCGGAAAATCTAATCCTTTAGCAATCATTTGTGTTCCGAGTAATATATCTGCTTTTTCTTCCCCGAACGCCTTTAATAATTTTTCATGCATTCCTTTTCGACTTGTCGTATCTACATCCATTCGAATGACTCGTGCCTCTGGAAATAGTTTTGTAATTTCTTCTTCTACCTTTTGTGTACCTGTACCAAAGAAACGAATGTATGTACTTTGACAAGCTGGACACTCAGTTGGCATATTCTCTTCGTAACTACAGTAATGACATTTTAAACGATGATTCATTTTATGATATGTCAATGAAATATCACAATGCGGACATTGGACAACATATCCACAATCACGGCACATTACAAATGTTGAATGACCTCTTCTATTTAAAAAGAGTACCATTTGTTCTTTCTTTTCTAATCGATCTGCTATTTTTTCATGCAGCGCCTTAGAAAACATTGATCGATTCCCGTCACGAAGTTCTTCTCGCATGTCAACAATCTCTACCGTTGGTAAAGCTTGTTCATTCATACGTTTTTCCATTGTTAATAGTTCATAAACACCCTTTTTCGCCCTTGCAAACGATTCAAGTGTTGGTGTCGCACTACCGAGAACGATAGGACATTTATGATATTGCCCTCTCCAGACAGCTACATCTCTTGCATGATACCTCGGATTATCTTCTTGTTTGTAGCTTGATTCATGCTCTTCATCAATAATAATAATCCCTAAATTCTCAAAAGGCGCAAAAACAGCTGAACGCGCACCAACTACAACTTTCACTTCTTTTCTTAAAATCTTACGCCACTCGTCATACTTTTCTCCAACAGACAACGCACTATGAAGAACTGCAACTTGCGAGCCAAACCTACCTTTAAAACGATCCACCATTTGGGGCGTTAGTGCAATTTCAGGAACAAGAACGATAGCTTCTTTTCCTTTCTCTAGCACTGCTGCTATAGATTGTAAATATACTTCTGTCTTTCCACTTCCTGTAACACCATATAGTAAAAATGGATTATAAGTTTCATTTGTAATTGATGATAAAATCGGTGTAATAACTTGTTTTTGTTCCTCCGTAAGTGGAAATGGTTTCGTTTGTTCAAAATCATCATCGTCATACGGATTTCGGTATACTTCCACATACTTTTCTGAAATGAATCCCTTTTTAACAAGTGCTTTTATTGGAGCATCTGTTATTTGTAACTCTTCTGTAATTACTTTCAACGGTGCACTTTTATAATTTTCCACAAAATAATAAAGTACATCTTGTTGTTTTTTACTTTTTAGTTCAAATGCTGCTAATTCTAATTTATCTTCTGGCAACTCCGGTTGTACGACTCTTTGCTTCTTCTTTTGTACCTTATCTTTCACTTGATAAACGACTTCAACCGTACCATTTTTAATTTCTTGTTGAATAGTCCGGTATAAATGTGGCTGTTGCTCGATTACTTCAAAATCAATTGCTTCTTTATCCTGAAATAAATATAGTATTTCAGGTGCTAGTTCTGCCTGTTTACAAAGTTGTAGACGTTTTTTATATGTTGCTTTTATCGCAGTTGGAAGCATCACTTGAAAAGCTGAAATCATGTAGCATAACGTTTCACTTGTAAGCCAATATCCAAGCTTTAATAATTCATCATTTAAAACCGGTGTTACATCTAATATTTCATGGATTGTCTTTAACTTCTTACTTTCTACATCCACCGAATCTTTAATCCCAATAATAAAACCTTGCAATTTCCTTGGCCCAAACGGAACTACTACACGCATTCCTGTCTGTACAATATCTTCCCATTTTTTAGGGATAATGTAATCAAATGGTCGATCTGTCTGACGGGCAGGTACATCAACAATTACACTTGCAAATTTCATAAACGATCATCTTCTAACATCATTTCAATTTGCTTCAATATTTCACGAGCTACCTCTTTTTTCATTAAAAGTGGCAACTCAATAACTTTTCCATCTTTTCTATACATTGTTACAATATTC
Source organism: Bacillus sp. FAU20 (assembly GCF_056033865.1). Classification (NCBI taxonomy): domain Bacteria; kingdom Bacillati; phylum Bacillota; class Bacilli; order Caryophanales; family Bacillaceae; genus Bacillus; species Bacillus sp. FAU20. The sequence goes on along the minus strand of NZ_JBVYHY010000003.1, from coordinate 802,622 downwards.
GTATCCGTGCCAAATCCTGCTCCTTGTGCTTTTACATCATTCGCGACAATCATATCTGCATTCTTCTCACGTAATTTTTTCGTTGCATATTCCTCTACATTTGTCGTTTCAGCAGCAAAACCGATAAGTAACTGTTTATTCTTTTTCTGACCTAACGTTTTTAAAATATCCACCGTTCTTTCGAGTTCAATGACAGCATCACCATTTTGCTTTTTCATTTTATTATCATGAACATATTTCGGCCGATAATCTGCAACTGCTGCTGTTTTAATGACAACGTCTACGTTTTGATAATGTTGAAGAACTGCTTCTAACATATCTTGTGCAGATTCCACTTGCACTGTCGTTACATGTAACGGTGGATTTAATGCTGTCGGTCCTGAAATGAGTATAACATCAGCGCCTAAATTCGCTGCCACTTCCGCAATCGCATACCCCATTTTTCCAGAAGAAAAATTCGTCATAAAGCGAACTGGATCAACCTTTTCACGTGTCGGGCCAGCAGTTATTAATATTCTTTTTCCCTGCAATGGTTTGTGTTCTGAGAAAGCTTCCTCTAAACGTGCAATAATTGCTTCAGGTTCTTCTAGTCGTCCCTTCGCTACATATCCACATGCTAAAAAGCCTTCCCCAGGCTCAATAAATGTATATCCTAGCGTTTTCAATGTCATCATATTTTTTTGAACAATTTTATTTTCATACATATGCACATTCATAGCAGGCGCAATCCATACCGGAGCTGTAGTAGCTAACAAAGTAGTTGTAATCATATCATCTGCAATACCACTAGCTAACTTTCCAATACAATTGGCAGTAGCAGGTGCGACAAGTACAACATCCGCCCAATCTGCTAAATCAATATGAGCGATAACAGCTGAGTCTTTCTCATCAAATGTATCCGTATATACATCATGGCGAGAAAGCGCTTGGAATGTAAGAGGCGTAACAAACTTCATTGCCGACTCACTCATCATTACTTTTACAATCGCGCCAGATTGTGTCAATTTACTTGTTAACGCAGCTGCTTTAAAAACCGCAATGCCTCCTGTTACACATAGAAGTATCTTTTTCCCTTTTAGCATATGACTCGTCCTCTTTCTTTTTCAAACTTATAATACTGAAATAGAATTCTCAGCTCGTCAGTACCAATATTTCATTCCTTTCGTAAAAAAATAACAACCTACTTGTAAATAGGTTGTTACCGTTACATAGAAAATTATAAAGTCTATGTTTTATTTTGTCGAAGGCAAAGGCTTATTCAGCTACTTTATCTTCACTTGGTACGTAGCTTAATGCTTCTGCATCGATTTCTTCTAATGCTTTACCTACACATTTATGAGAAACAGGTTTTTCTACAACACAGTTATTAGCAAGTTGCATTTCACGTGCGCGTTTTGCAGCTACTGTTACTAATGTGTACTTAGAATCGATTTTTTGTAGTAATGAGTCAATTGATGGATTTAACATAATTATAGACCCTCCGTCATTTCTTTATAATATTTTGCTACCCTTTCGCGGCGGCAATGTTCGCCAACCACAATGGCTTTAATTCTATCACAAGCTAATTCAACTTGATCGTTTTCTACTACATAGTCGTAAGCGTCCATCATCTCGATTTCTTCTTTCGCTACAGTTAAACGATTTTCAATAACATCTTCAGTCTCTGTACCACGTCCGACAATACGGCTCTTTAGTTCAGATAAACTTGGAGGTGCTAAGAAAATAAATACACCTTCTGGGAAAGCTTTCTTAACTTGAATTGCTCCTTGCACTTCAATTTCTAAGAATACATCTTTTCCTTCTTGTAATGTTTTTTCAACATAGTCAATCGGTGTTCCGTAATAATTACCTACGAACTCAGCCCACTCAAGTAATTTTTCATTACGAATCATTTCCTCGAATTCTTCTCTTTCTTTAAAGAAATAATCCACACCATCTACTTCACCTTCACGCGGCTTACGTGTCGTTACTGAAATAGAGTACTGAAAACGTGTATCCTCATGGCTAAACAGCTCTTTACGAACCGTCCCTTTTCCAACCCCAGAAGGCCCTGAAAGAACGATGAGCAATCCTCTTCTACTTCTCATAAATATGTAAAACCTACCCTTCCTCACTTAAATCTTCTTTATTATTCAAACGATGTGCAATCGTCTCTGGTTGAATTGGACTTAATACAACATGCCCATCATCCATAACAATAACCGCCCTTGTTTTTCTCCCATACGTAGCATCAAGCAAAGCATTATGTTCGCGTGCTTCCTGTACTGTTCGTTTAATAGGAGCTGACTCCGGACTTACAATAGCAATAATTCGATGAGCAGATACAATATTTCCGTATCCAATATTTAAAAACCGCATGGCCATAGTTTGCGCCTCCTAGTAAGTCTATCCGATTTCTCCACCACGTATAACTTTACATATTTTTTGAAAGCTACTCAATATTTTGTACTTGTTCACGAATTTTTTCAAGGTTATTTTTCATTTCTACAACATATTTTGAAATTGTTAAGTCATTTGCCTTAGAACCAATCGTATTAATTTCTCTATGCATCTCTTGCACGATGAAATCCATTTTCCTTCCAACAGGCTCTTCAATCTGCAGTGTTTCACGAAATTGCTCTAAATGACTTTGCAAACGAACTAACTCTTCATGAACATCACAACGCTCTGCAAAGATTGCGACTTCTGTTAGCAATCTTTGTTCATCTAGATCTTGATTATGTAATTCTTTTAAGCGATTTTCTAATCGTTCACGATATTTTTGTGTAACAATTGGTGCATGTGGAATAATTGCATTTACACAATTTCTAATCTCTTGTAAACGATACGCTATATCTTTATGTAATCGTTCTCCTTCGCCATCTCTCATCGTTTTCAACATATGAGCAGCTTGACGAACAGCCTCATATAAACTGTTCTCAAAATGTTCATTTACATTTTCTATTTCTTCAATTGCTGTTACTTCTGGCATTGCCATTAATTGCTGAAGTGTAATAGAATCTTGTAATTGAAATTTCCCTTTTATATCTTCCATCATCGATTGGTACTGCTCAAGAAGTGACCAATTCACACTTAATTTTCTTTCAACAAGTCCTTCACCCGCTATACTAATAGACACTTCAATGCGTCCACGTCGAACTTGCTGTGCAATTATTTTACGAATTTTGTCCTCAAATACCATCATTTGCTTAGGAAGTCGAATACTCATCTCTAAAAAACGGTGGTTCACCGATTTCATTTCTACTGTAATTTGAAAAGTATCACTTTCTACTTTCGATCTTCCAAACCCTGTCATACTAGAAATCATTTTTATCACATCCAAGCCATAAAATAACTCAATGAAAAAGGTAATAGAGACAAGGCTCTACTACCTTCTGTAAATTATATCACATTTTCATAACATTGACTATTTCAAGTTTAATCCCTTCTTATATAACATCGACTTTTTCTTCTTAGCCTTTTTCCCTGTTAATAAAGAGCCTACTAGTAAGAAAGTCGGAATTGATGACAAACCTCCAATTAATAACCAATCTCTTGCTTGTATCGGCATTGTGCTAAAGATCGGTTGTAACGGTGGATAATATATAACCACTAGCATGAGTAGTAACGAAATAATAACCGCCCCTACTAAATACACGTTCCCAAATGGATTACGGTGAAAGACAGAATGCTCACTGCGACAATCAAATACATGAATAAGCTGAGCAAGTACCAACGTCGCAAACGCTACAGTTTGTGCATATTTCAGTTCATTTGGATGTTGGTTATACGCAATAATGAACGCTACTAACGTCACTGCCCCAATTAAAAAACCTCGACTTATTATTTTCCACGCAAGCCCTCTAGCAAATACCCCTTCTTTCGGGTGGCGCGGTGTTCTCTTCATCACATCTCCTTCAGCCTTATCCAAACCTAATGCCATCGCTGGTAAACCATCAGTAACTAAGTTCACCCATAAAATTTGAATAGGAACCATCGGCAGTGGTAATGCAAGTAACATCGCAAATAACATAACTAAAATTTCTCCAACATTTGACGCCAATAAGTAGCGAATGAACTTACGTATGTTCTCATATATATTTCTTCCTTCTTTAATTGCTGATTTAATTGTAGCAAAATTATCGTCTAGTAAAACAAGTGAAGAGGCTTCTTTCGCAACATCTGTCCCTGTAATTCCCATCGCTATCCCAATATCCGCTGTTTTTATCGCTGGAGCATCGTTCACTCCATCACCTGTCATCGCTACTATATGTCCTTGATTTTGCAGTGCCTTAACAATTTTTAATTTATGTTCAGGTGATACACGAGCGAATACATACGTATCTTCTACAACATTTTCTAATTCCTCCACATCCATATTCGCGAGTTCTACGCCTTCAACAACGCGTCCATCTGGTGGTAAAACTCCTAATTGTTCAGCAATCGCCATTGCTGTCACTTTATGATCACCTGTAATCATTACTGTTCGAATACCAGCTTCTTTACACTCTTTTACCGCCTGCGCCACTTCTGGCCTTGGCGGGTCAATCATACCTTGTATCCCAACCAACATAAAATCTTTTTCAACGTCTCTTTCATGTTCAATAGAATCCGTGACTTTTAAAGGCTTAAACGCAACTGCAATTGTTCGAAGCGCTTGACTACCTAAGCTATGAATAGCCGCCTGTACTTCTTTTCTATATAGCTCACTTAACGGCTGCTGCTTATCCCCCCATAAGATTGTTTGACTCATTTGCAAAAGAACATCAGGTGCTCCTTTCGTAACAATAAACTTTTTCCCCTCTCGATCTCGTACAATAACACTCATCATTTTTCGAGTTGAATCAAAGGGAAATTCACGAATAATTTCAAATTTCCCTTTCAACGCCTCACGTGTTATCCCAGCTTTCATTGCTGCAGCTACAAGCGCTCCCTCTGTTGGATCTCCATCTAATACGTACGCCTTTTTCTTTTGAATAATATTTGCATTGTTACATAGTGAACCAAATGTAAGTAGCTGATAAAGTGATTTTGTCTTAGCTGGATTCACTTCTTTTTCACCTTTCATAAAAGAGCCATTAGGTTCATATCCTTGCCCTGTCACTTTCCACAATTCTCCGCCTGACCACATATGTGTTACCATCATTTTGTTTTGCGTCATTGTTCCCGTTTTATCAGAGCATATAACAGAAGCGCAGCCTAACGTTTCTACGGCCGGTAACTTCCTTACAATTGCTCTCTTTTTTATCATACGCTGTACACCAAGTGATAAAGCTACTGTAACAATTGCTGGCAATCCTTCTGGAATAGCCGCAACAGCTAGCGATACGCCAGCTAAAAACATATGATATACTTCATTCCCTTGATACACACCAGCCAATACAACGAGCGCTGTCAAAATAAGAGCTACAATAATTAATATTTTTCCGAGCTGTTCTAACCTTCTTTGCAGTGGCGTTTCCATTTGCTCTGCATTTTGCAACATATTTGCAATTTGCCCCATCGCTGTATTCATACCAGTTGCTACAACAACTCCTGTACCAGATCCTCGCGTAATCATTGTCCCCATAAAAGCCATATTTTTTTGATCCCCAATTGCAACATCTTGCCCTTGCAATGCTTCTACCTTCTTTTGTACAGGTACGGACTCCCCTGTCAAAGCAGACTCTTCAATATATAAACTTGATGCCTCAACAAGACGCACATCAGCCCCAATACGATCACCACTGGAAAACTTAATAATATCCCCTAAAACAAGTGCTTTAGATGGTGCTTTTACCCACTTTCCATTCCGCATTACAGTAACTTGCGGAGCGGCTAGTTCCTTTAAAGCTTCCAATGATTTTTCAGCTTTTCTTTCTTGAAAAAAGCCGAGAATACCATTGATAATAACAATGGCAACAATAGCAATAGAATCAATGTATTCACCTAAAAACGCAGAAACAATTGTTGCTCCAAACAAAACGAGTACCATGAAATCTTTAAACTGTGCTAAAAATACCATTAGTGCAGAAGGCCTTTTTGCTTCTTCTAATTCATTAGTACCAAATTTCTTTACTCGCCCTTCTGCTTCTTTCTCTGTAAGTCCAACCTTTACATTCGTATTCGTCCTTTCTTCCACTTCATGTGCTCGCATTCCATACCAGTTCATCCTGCTATCGACCTCCTGATTCCAGACATACTCTATTGAAAGCTTATTCAGCCTCGTCCAAAAAAATGCTATAATTAACATTTAGTTAGAAAGGAGTGTTCATTTATGGCATTCGATGGATTATTTACAAGAGCGATTACACATGAAATTAAAAATTCTCTTTACACAGGAAGAATTTCCAAAATATATCAACCTTCAAAATACGAGATTTTATTACATATTCGAGCGAATGGAAAGAACCAAAAACTAATTCTTTCATCTCATCCTACATATGCGCGTATGCACTTAACGAATCAAAACTACGATTCGCCAGCAATACCGCCGATGTTCTGTATGCTTCTTCGCAAACATTTAGAAGGTGGATTTATTGAAAAAATTGAACAAATCGACTTAGAACGCATTATTCAAATTACAGTTCGCAGTCGTAATGAAATCGGAGACGAATCATTAAAAACATTAGTAATTGAAATAATGGGACGACATAGTAACATTATCTTATTAGATACGAAAACAAACGTGATTTTAGATAGCTTAAAACACGTTTCATTAGCCGTAAACCGTCACCGAACTGTATATGCTGGCGCTGAGTACGTCGCGCCACCAGCCCAACATAAAATCAATCCTCTGCAAATTGAAACCGCAGATGATTTTATTAGACCGCTAGACTTTCTATCTGGAAATATGGATAAACAACTCGTGGGGGCCTTCATGGGAATATCCCCATTATTTGCAAAAGAAGTAGTAAAGAAAGCCGGTATGGTAAACGAGAAAGCATTATCAGAAGCATTTTTCTCTATACAAACACCATTACTATCTCATGCATATACACCAACAATGATTACTGCAAATGGAAAAGAATTCTTTTATCTTTTCCCTCTTACACACTTGCAAGGAGAAGAAAAAACATTCTCATCAGTGAGCGAACTGTTAGATCGTTTCTTCTTTGGCAAGGCAGAACGTGATCGTGTAAAACAACAAGCTCATGATTTAGAGCGCTTTATGCAAAACGAAAAAAATAAAAATGAGAAAAAACTCATTAAACTCGAAAAAACACTGCAAGATGCTGGAAAAGCAGATAAATATCAACTATTTGGAGAGCTACTTACAGCTAATATGTACGCTTTAAAAAAGGGCGATAAAGATATTGAGGTCGTTAATTATTACGATGAGAATGGTGGAACTGTAAAAATCACATTAGATCCTTTAAAAACACCATCTGAAAATGCACAACGCTATTTCCAAAAGTATCAAAAAGCAAAAAATTCAGTTGTTGTTGTAGAAGAACAAATCGAAAAAACAAATGAAGAAATTCTTTATTTTGATAGCTTACTTCAACAAATGGAAGCTGCTTCTTCAAAAGATATTGAAGAAATTCGTGAGGAATTAGCTGAAGAAGGTTATGTGCGCAATCGTAAAACAAAAAACGCAAAGAAAAAGCCTACTAAACCAGTATTAGATAAATATGTAGCAAGTGATGGCACAGAGATTTTCGTTGGTAAAAACAATAAACAAAATGATTATTTAACAACGAAGTTTGCCCGCCGTGATGAAATTTGGTTACATACGAAAGACATACCTGGTTCTCACGTTGTCATTCGTTCTTTAGAGCCTGCTGAAGAAACTTTACTAGAAGCTGCCAAGATTGCTGCCTATTACAGTAAAGCAAAAGAGTCTAGCTCTGTACCTGTTGATTTCACCAAAATACGCCATGTTAAAAAACCGAGTGGTGCAAAAATTGGTTTTGTTACGTATGACAATCAGCAAACCGTATATGTAACACCAGATGCTGATATTGTAATGAAATTAAAAGCGTAAATAAAAAAATGCGTTGCTTGTATGCAGCGCATTTTTTATATTCGTTCACACTAATTCATATACCCATTTACTAATTCATAACATCTTGCTTTTGTCATCTTATATTTCTCTTCTGAGGCTTCTATACGCCTCATCGTTCCATTATTTGTATCAGTACCAATTGCTTTAACTTTACTTTCTTTTTCTTTAACCCACGCAATTTGTTTCGTTTTTAACGACTGGAACGCATCAGCTGACATCGTACTTTTTAATGTACTGTAAATTTCATTTAGTTTATTATCCCACAGTTCATAATTTCCTTCTATTTCATTTACTATATCATTGGTTGACATAGCATTCGTATGTTTTTCTTGTTTATCTATAGCAGCTAATTCGCTTAAAACATTTGCTCTATCTATCTTTGAAGAAGATTCTTTTTGCGATTGTTTCTCGTCTTTTGAGCCTGTATACGCACTGGAATCCTTTCTCTGTACTTGTTCTGTTTCTTGAATATTTCTTTCTTTCGTTAACTTTTCATACTTATTTTCATCTACATTGTATGAAATAAGAGATGTTTTCGCATTTACAGTAATTAATCCGTTACTATCTTTGAATATATATTTCTTATCGCCACTATTTTCTTCACTTACAAATGACACATTCTTATCGTCTGGCGTTTGTAAAATTCTATTTGCTTCTTCTTTTGTAAGTTTTAAATCTTCAGGAAAAACGAATGACCATTTATCCATTAACCATTCCCCTTCTTTATACACCAAATGAAATTCCCATTCTTGGGCCGCATGACCTATTTCATCTTCTAAACTTAATGTATGTACCGTTAAATTTTCTTTATCTTGTGAAGAAGAAAATCTTATTTCAGTTTGAAAATAATTTGGGAATGGTAACATATCAGTCTCTCTCGATCTATTAAAGTTATTAAGCAATTCAAGAAGCTGATTCTCTACAAATTTTTTTGAAACTAATCCCTTAACTCCTTTTTTAACTGTCTCTAAATCCCCAGGATTATTTCGGCTCCATCCATTTTCTTTTTCCATCTCACTAAACGCGTTTACTATTCCATCTACACTCTTTCTTACAATCTTTTTTGCTTCTTTTTCTGTCACTTCTGGCGCTTCATCAAGCTGTTCAATCATTTTATTCACTTGAACTTTGTTTTCACTTGTTTCACACCCCGTTATAACAAGCATACTAGCGGCCAAACAAAATGACATTACTTTACTTAATTTCTTCATACATTCACATTCCTTAACCCAATTTTTTCGTTACATCTCTTTACCTACAAAAAAACGTAACAATCCCTTATTATACCAATTTTTTAATTTATTTATACAAAAAATATAATATTTAAATTAAAAAGATTTTGTTTGCAAGTTTACATTATTGTTCATTCACATAAAAACTTACTGTAAAAATTATATATATATTTTACATCCGTCTAGTTTTTTTGACACACAGCTACCCTCTTCTCTTTTATTCTAAATAAATATATTGGCACAATTCTTGCTTTATTAATGTAAAAAGGAGGAATTAAAATGAATATAAGAATAACTAACATCCAAAAACAACTACATAATTACGGAATCGACGGGTTACTTATTACAAAGAAAGAAAACCGTCAATATGCAACAGGCTTTACAGGTAGCGCTGGCGGCGTCTTAATCTCTGCCGATCAAGCTGTTTTTATCACTGATTTCCGCTATGTAGATCAAGCGAAATCACAAATAAAAGATGCTGAAATTATTATGCATAAAGGAAATTTAGAAAAAGAAATTGCACATCAAGTATCGAAATTAAACATTCAAAAACTTGGAATTGAAGAAAACAACATGATATTGCAACAATATAAAAACTTGCAAAAATACGTACAGGCGGAAATGATTCAAGTGTGCGAAATTATCGAAAATATTCGTATCATTAAAGACACGCCTGAAATAGAAACAATGAAAATTGCAGCTAATATCGCGGACGAAGCATTTCACCACATTCTTACGTTTCTAAAACCAGGAATAAGTGAAAATGCTGTACGAGATGAATTAGAATTTTTCATGCGAAAAAAAGGGGCTACATCTTCTTCATTCCAAATCATTGTAGCCTCAGGCGTTCGTTCTTCACTTCCCCATGGAGTTGCATCAAATAAAATAATCGAACGAGGGGATATCGTTACATTAGACTTCGGTGCACTTTACGACGGATATTGTTCCGATATAACACGTACTGTAGCAATAGGGGAACCATCGGAAGAATTCAAAAAAATATACAATGTTGTACGAGAAGCGTTAAAACGTGGGACTGAAGCGATTAAGCCTGGAGAAACTGCGAAAAGTATCGATGATGTAACAAGAAAATACATTACAGATTGTGGATATGGTCAATATTTTGGACACTCTACTGGTCATGGTCTTGGGTTAGAAATACATGAACCTCTTCGCTTATCTCAAGAAAGTACGGCTACTTTAGAAGAAGGTATGGTTGTTACCGTTGAACCTGGTATTTACATTCCGAACTGGGGCGGTTGTAGAATTGAAGACGATATCGTCATTACAAAAGAAGGCTATGAAGTTATTACAAAATCAAATAGAGAACTAATTGTTATTCCTTGTTGAAATCACGACCTTTTTTAAAGGAGTTTTTCGTTGCACATAGAATTCTTTCTCTGGAGTCATCGTTTAAGAGGGGGAATTTAAATTGAATTTTGTAATTGATAAGATAGATGGGTTACAGTCTGAATTTTCAAATCTTGTTTCCATGATGAATTACGCTCGCTATACAACAATGCAAGCGGTGGAAGGTTTAACAATTGAGGAACTTGATTATTTATATGATAAGGACACAAATTCAATTGGCATGTTATTGTACCATATGGCCGCTATTGAATTTTACTACCAGATTCATACTTTTGAAGACCGTGAACCAACGGAGGCTGAATTAGAACGCTGGTTACCTGGCATTGAATTAGGCGATCTTGGACGTGAGAAAATAAAAGGAAACGCTATAGAATTTTACATCAATACATTACAAGAAGTACGTTCCAAAACAATCGAGACTTTTCAATCGTTACCTGATGAATGGTTATTTAAAACGACAGACTTTTGGTATGACAAACCAGCAAATAACTATTTTAAGTGGTTTCACGTTTTTGAAGATGAAATCAATCATCGTGGACAAATTCGTTTAATTAAAAAGATGCAAAAAGCTCATGCAGTAAAATGAGGAAATGCCACCGAATAAGGTGGCATTTTCTTTTATTCATTAACGAATAGCTTTTCGTTTACTATTTTAGTGACTACCACTACCAACATTAAAATGCATATTAAATATAGCATTTTCGCAATAAACAACCACCCTTGAAACATTACAATTCCATCTATTATCTCATTTCCTTTCCATAACAAAAACGGAATTGTGCTGATTATAATGACAAATTCGATGCTGAAAACCATTTTCTTTTTTCGACTATATGCTTTCCATTCATTCCAGCGATACATAGGAGCAAAAATCAATACGCCTATACATAATATAACTGGTACCCATTCACTGTTAAGAAATTGTCCTGAAATAACTGATAATAGTAAACAAACTAGCACACCATAATATCCTATTTTTTCTCTCATTCGTACTCCCCCATTCCCCTTCTCCTCAAATCCCATTTTTAGGATTAATTGTATTGTATCATCCATTTTTTATTCTTATCATTACAGTACATGAAATTTCACTTTTTTCTTTTTCCTATACTCACATACTTTCACCGCTTTCATACAATACACTACACGAATGCCTAAAGGATGTGAATGTTATGGGAGTTGAATTAACGCTATTACACGCTCTCTACATTATTTGTTTACTCACTATTATTACCTTTTTTATTCTCCGAAAAGATACGACTATCATTTGTATCGTTTTTATCTTTTTATTAGCATTAACTGCAACAAGTTCTATCCCTCTTGCCATTAGCGGAATTTTTCAAAGTTTCATTTACGCCATTACTGAGCTATTACCAACTATATTAATCATCTCCATTATCGTATCAATGAGCAATTTACTCGTTCATACTGGCATAAATGATACGATGATTTCACCATTTACAAAAATGATTCGTACACCTACACTCGCCTACTGGATTATCGGCCTTTTAATGATGACCATTTCTTTCTTCTTTTGGCCTTCTCCAGCTGTCGCCTTAATGGGAGCTATTTTATTACCGGTTGCTGTACGTGTCGGCCTTCCTCCAATTGGGGTTGCAATTGCTATGAACTTATTCGGTCATGGGATTGCTTTATCCGGCGACTTCGTTATACAAGGCGCACCAAAATTAACCGCAGACGCTGCTGGTCTCCCTGTTTCCAGCGTCGTATCTGCAAGTGTTCCACTCGTTATCGTTATGGGCGTTGTGACAACTTCCGTCGCTTTTTTCTTCTTACGAAAAGAGTTTCATACAGGCTTAGCTATACAAGAATCTATTCTATCAACTGAGTCTTCTAAAACGCTCACTTCATTATCTCCTCGCACAAAGAAATGGCTCGCTATTTGTATCTCTATCGTATATATCATTGATATCCTTTGCATGATTCAATTTCAACTACAAGGAAGCGACGCAACTGCACTTATCGGCGGAACAACTGTTATTATGATTATCATCATTTCTCTCATCGCCTACAAAGGTAATGGACTGAATAAAACGACCGATTATTTCATAGAAGGGCTCCAATTTAGCTTTAAAATTTTCGGACCAGTTATTCCTATCGCTGCACTCTTTTATTTAGGAGATAGTGGCTTTGTGAAAATTATCGGGGACTATTTACCGAAAGGTTCACACGGAATCATTAACGACTTAGGCATCGCTTTATCTCAAACTGTTCCTTTAAATCAATATGTATCGGCAGGGACATTAACCATCGTTGGTGTCATTACCGGCTTAGATGGATCAGGTTTTTCAGGTATATCACTTGCTGGTTCCATTGCCAATCTTTTTGGAACAGCACTTGGCCATGGAACAGCTACATTAACAGCACTCGGGCAAATTGCAGCTATATGGACCGGGGGCGGGACGTTAATTCCTTGGGCACTTATTCCTGCTGCTGCGATTTGTAAAGTCGATCCATTTGAACTTGCACGCCGAAACTTTTTACCGGTTGTTATCGGTTTAATTGTCACCACGATCGTTGCGATGTTTATCCTATAACGTAAGCAAGTGTTCTCTTGCTTACGTTTTTTGCTTGTACAATTCATCATGAATTATCAGTTTTCAAGAGGGATTCGTTATTACTTAGCGAAATTATATTAGGAGAGTAATTATTTCAAAACGTTTACGAGAAACAGATTACTGCAATTAGAAAAGGGGACATACCTATGAATGAATTGATTTTCGTCTTATTAATTTGTCCATTATTTATCTTTATCGTATCTGTTATTGGAACACGCAAAACGAAAACGTATTACGTAATGCCGATTGTAACGTTTGCTAGTTTTTTAATAATAGGTGTTATCGCCTTTACTCCAAAATTTTTCTTTTGGGTCGGCATGTATAGCATTTTCTCATTTATTGTTTCTTATGTGACTCTATTGTTTGTAAGAGGATATAAGCTTGCAGAAAGCACTAAGTAGTTAAGGAGATTGTAATATGATTTTCTTTAATATTGATGGAACTTTACTTGAATTTTTAACAATAATATAAAAAACGACCGCGTTCCCCCGCGGTCGTTTTTTTGTATTACGCTGTGATCCAAGCTTCGTTAGCTGGATTTTTACGCCACTCTTGTAATTTTTTCGTTTCAGCTTGTCCGATCATACCTTTTTCTGCTGCAACTTCAGTTAATGCACTGTAATCACTTAAAGAATATGATGCTACGTTAGCTGCTTCTAGCTTTTCTTTTCCTGCTTCTAGCTCGTATGTGAAGATTGATACGATTCCTAATACTTCACATCCAGCTTCGCGAAGTGCTTCTACACATGTAATTGCACTACCGCCAGTTGAAATTAAGTCTTCTACTACTACGACTTTTTGACCTTTTTCAGCTTTTCCTTCGATTTGGTTCCCTTTACCGTGCCCTTTTGCTTTACTACGTACGTAGCACATTGGTAAATCCATACGATCGCTTACCCATGCAGCGTGCGCAATACCAGCAGTTGCTGTTCCTGCAATAACTTCTACAGTTGGGAAGTGCTCTTTAATTAACTCTTCTAATCCAGCTGCAATCGCTTGACGTACTTTTGGATAAGATAAAGTTAAACGGTTATCACAATAAATTGGTGATTTCATACCTGAAGACCAAGTGAATGGATCATTCGGTTGTAAAAATACTGCTCCAATTTCTAATAAATGCGATGCGATTTCTTTTTTCATACTGTTACACCTTCCCACTGTTGTTTTACTGTTTTATACGCTTCAAGCGGATTTTCTGCTTTTGTAATACTACGTCCGACTACGATGTAACTTGAACCAAGTTCCCTCGCACGTTTCGGTGTTGCTACGCGCACTTGGTCATTTACATCATCGCTTGCAAGACGAATCCCCGGTGTTACTGTTACAAATTCATTTCCGCATACTTCACGTAATTTTGGAACTTCAAGTGTTGAACAAACAACGCCATCAAGTCCACTTTCTTTCGTTAGTTTTGCATAATGAGCAACCGCTTCTTCTAGCGTTTTCTCAATGCCAATCTCTTTTTTCATCATAGCTTCCGAAGTGCTTGTTAGTTGTGTAACTGCAATACAAATCGGTCTCTCTTTTCCTTCTTGCTTACCTTCCTCTAATCCCTCAATCGCAGCTTTCATCATGCTGCTTCCCCCAGCAGCATGAACATTTACCATATCGACATCTAGACTAGCTAAGCTACGCATAGCGCTTTTTACTGTATTCGGAATATCATGAAGTTTTAAATCTAAGAAGATCTTATGTCCCTTTTCTTTTAAGTACGTAATAATCGCAGGGCCTTCTTTGTAAAATAACTCCATACCTACTTTGACAAATAACTCTTCCCCTTCAAAGTGTTGTAAGAATTGTTCTACTTCTTGTTTCCCTGGAAAATCTAGTGCAACGATTAACGACTGTGACATGTTTGCTTCCAGCTCCTTCCTTGACATTCCGAAATGTGATCAAATCCTAACTCATCTAATAATGCTGGTAACTCTTCAATAATTGTCGGACATACGAACGGATCGATAAAGTTCGCTGTACCTACTGCAACTGCGCTTGCGCCAGCATAGAAGAATTCAATTACATCTTCAGCTGTTTCAATACCACCCATTCCGATAATTGGAATGTTAACCGCTTGGCTTACTTCATGGACCATGCGAATTGCTACTGGCTTAATCGCAGGACCTGATAATCCGCCTGTACGGTTTGCTAAAATTGGTTTAGCTGTTTTTAAATCTAGACGCATACCAAGCAATGTATTAATCATCGTTAAACCATCTGCACCTGCATTTTCAATCGCTTTTGCAATTTCCACTATGTTTGCCACGTTCGGTGACAATTTCACGTATACAGGCACTTCAGAAACCTCTTTTACTCGCTTCGTTAAATCAGCAGCAATTTCAGGATTTGTACCAAAGGCGATACCACCTGTTTTTACGTTCGGACAAGAAATGTTTAATTCTAGTGCATGGACATTAGGCGCTTTAGAAATTTCCTTCGCAACCGCTACGTAATCCTCAGCTTGTGAGCCTGCAACGTTCGCAATAATTGGAAGGTCAAATTGTTCTAACCATGGTAATTCCGAATTCATTACTTTGTCTAATCCCGGGTTTTGAAGTCCAATTGCATTTAGCATGCCGCCTGGTGTTTCAGCAACACGAGGCGTTGGATTTCCATAACGTGGTTGTTCTGTCGTCGCTTTAATCATGATTGATCCTAGTACACTTAAATCGTAAAACTGTGCATATTCACGACCAAACCCAAAGCATCCAGATGCCGGTATAATTGGATTTTTTAATGATAATCCTGGTAATTCAACTTGCAATCTGTTCATAGTACAACCTCCCCGATTGGAAATACTGGTCCGTCGCTACACACCTTCTTGTAAGAATGTCCACTTGGATCTTCTTGTAAGTGGCATACACATGCGAAACAAGCTCCAATACCACAACCCATACGCTCTTCTAATGAAATATAGGCTTTTTTCTCTTTGTAACGTCCTTCTAATGCACGAAGCATCGCTAACGGGCCACATGAGTAAAGAATATCAAAGTCGATTCCGTAATTATCAATTACATCTGTGACAAATCCTTTTGTACCGTGTGTACCGTCTACTGTCGCAACGTACGTATCACCAAGTTCTGCAAATTTTTCTTCATAGAAAACAACATCTTTCGTTTGAAAACCTAAGATGTGAATAACACGTACACCCCTTGCAACGAGGCGCTGTGATAATTCATAAAGTGGTGGTACACCAATTCCCCCGCCTACTAATAAAGCTGTTTGGCCAGCTTCTGCTTCTTCTACAGGAAAACCGTTTCCTAATGGTCCCAGTACATCTACCATTTCACCTTGTTTTCTAGTTGCTAATGTTTTTGTCCCTTGTCCTTCGGCACGATATAGCATTGTAAATTCGTTCTTCTCTTGATCTACATTACAAATACTAATTGGGCGGCGCAGAAGGGGCGCAATGCCCTCTGCTACCTTAATGTGTACAAACTGCCCTGGTTCGTTCATTTGCTGTACTAACGTTCCTTGAAGCACTAATTCGTAAATATTTTTTGCGATTTCTTTTTGGTTAACGACGATCATATTTTGCTTTTGCATCATGCATGTACCACCTCGTGACGCTTTGTTTGCGTAATTTCTTTCATTGAATGAGCTGAGAATGTCATAGATTCTAATACTCGTAAGATTGCTCTCGTTGTATCAAGTGATGTTAAGCAAGCTACACCATTTTCTACTGATTCACGGCGAATGCGGAAACCATCACGCGCTGGTTGTTTTCCTTTTGTTAATGTATTGATTACAAACTGCGCTTTTCCTTGACGGATAATATCAAGTAAGTTGTAGTCTTCAGAATCAATTTTGTTTACAACTTGCACTGGAATATTTTGCTCCGCTAACGATTTTGCTGTTCCAGCTGTTGCTAATAAGTTATAACCGATTTCGTGGAAACGTTTTGCAATTTCCATTGCCTCTTCTTTATCTTTATCCGCTACTGTGATAATTACTGATCCGTGCGTTGGGATGTTAATTCCAGAAGCAACTAATCCTTTGTATAATGCTTTTTCAAGTGTTAAGTCTTTACCCATTACTTCCCCTGTTGATTTCATTTCAGGTCCTAATGTTGTATCAACTGAGCGTAGTTTCGCAAACGAGAATACCGGTGCTTTTACATATACTTCTTTCTCTTCTGGGTGATAACCAGTTCCGTATCCTTGCTCAACTAAGTCTTGACCTAAAATAACTTTCGTTGCAACATTCGCCATAGGTACGCCCGTAATTTTACTTAAGAACGGTACTGTACGACTCGCACGTGGGTTTACTTCAATTACGTACACTTGATCTTTGAATACTACAAACTGGATATTTAGTAATCCAACAATGTTTAAACCTTTTCCAAGTGCAATTGTATGTTCAATAATTTGTTCTTTTAGTTTTTCAGATAAGCTTTGTGGTGGGTATACTCCAATTGAGTCACCAGAGTGAACTCCAGCGCGTTCAATATGTTCCATAATACCTGGAATGAATACATTCTCGCCGTCTGAAATTGCATCTACTTCAATTTCTTTACCAACCATGTAACGGTCAATTAATACCGGATGCTCCGCATGAACTTTAACTGCATTTTTCATGTAGTGCAGTAGTTCTTCTTGACGATATACGATTTCCATCGCACGTCCACCTAATACGTAAGATGGTCTTACTAATACTGGGTAACCAATTTCTTCAGCGATTGCTACCGCCTGTTCTACAGTTGTTGCTGTTTTACCAACTGGTTGTGGGATACCTAATTGTGTTAGTGCAGCTTCGAATTTATCACGATCTTCTGCACGGTCTAGATCTTCAAGTGATGTTCCTAAAATTTTCACACCGTGTTCTTCTAGTTTCGCTGCTAAGTTAATTGCCGTTTGTCCACCGAACTGAACGATAACACCTTCTGGTTTTTCTAAATCGATAATGTGCATTACATCTTCAATCGTTAATGGTTCAAAGTATAATTTGTCAGAAATACTGAAGTCTGTTGAAACTGTTTCTGGGTTGTTGTTAATAATAATTGCTTCATATCCAGCTTCTTTAATTGCCCATACTGAGTGAACTGTTGCGTAGTCAAACTCAACACCTTGACCAATGCGGATCGGACCAGATCCTAGAACTACTACACTCTTACGATCTGTTACAATCGATTCATTTTCGTCTGCATATGTGCTGTAGTAATATGGCGTTGCAGATTCAAACTCTGCCGCGCAAGTATCTACCATTTTGAATACTGGCATCATATTATTTTCTTTACGCATATCATAAATTTCGCGCTCCGTTTTGTTCCAAGCTGCTGCAATGTAGTGATCGCTGAAGCCCATTTCTTTTGCAGTTTGTAGTACTTCCATATTTCCTACATTCGCTTTTACTTCACGTTCCATATTTACGATGTTTTCAACTTTTTGTAAGAAGAAGAAGTCCATTTCACACCATTCATTGATTTCTTCTTTCGTTACACCTTGGCGAATTGCTTCTGCTACAATAAACAGTCGTTCATCATCCGCTTTAATGATACGTTTTTTCATCGTTTCTTTATCAAGTTCTTTTAAGTGGTCTAATTCTAAGTGATAAATGCCAAGCTCTAAAGAACGAACTGCTTTTAGTAATGATTCTTCTAAGTTACGTCCGATTGACATAACTTCACCAGTTGCTTTCATTTGTGTTCCAAGCGTTCTGTTCGCTGATTCAAACTTATCAAACGGCCAACGTGGAATTTTTGAAACAACATAGTCTAACGCTGGCTCGAAGCAAGCGTAAGTTTTTTGTGTTACTGGGTTTACGATTTCATCTAACGTTAAACCGACTGCAATTTTTGCTGCTAATTTCGCAATTGGATATCCAGTTGCTTTAGATGCTAGTGCAGATGAACGACTT
The DNA here is from genome assembly GCF_056033865.1 of Bacillus sp. FAU20. Lineage (NCBI taxonomy): Bacteria > Bacillati > Bacillota > Bacilli > Caryophanales > Bacillaceae > Bacillus > Bacillus sp. FAU20. The sequence goes on along the minus strand of NZ_JBVYHY010000003.1, from coordinate 783,627 downwards.
ACACGTGGATTTACTTCGATTACATAGTATTGGAAGCTATATGGATCAAGCGCAAGCTGAACGTTACATCCGCCTTCAATTCCTAGTGCACGAATAATTCGTAATGAAGTGTTACGTAACATTTGATATTCACGGTCGCTTAGCGTTTGGCTCGGTGCTACTACAATCGAATCACCTGTGTGAACACCAACTGGATCGATGTTTTCCATGTTACATACTACAATCGCGTTATCATTTGAATCACGCATTACTTCATATTCAATTTCCTTACAGCCAGCAATACTTTTCTCTAATAAACATTGTGTTACTGGACTATGTTTTAAACCGCTTGTTACGATTTCAATTAGCTCTTCTTCGTTATGGCAAATTCCGCCGCCCGTTCCTCCTAATGTGAACGCTGGTCGAACGATTACTGGATAACCAATTTCATTTACAAATCCATATGCTTCATCAAGGTTATGAATAATTTCACTTGGTGGTGTTGGTTCATTTAAATCTTGCATTAATGTACGGAATAAATCACGATCTTCCGCTTGCTCGATTGCTGATAATTTTGTTCCTAAAATTTCAACTCCGCACTCGTCAAGTACGCCTGATTTTGCAAGTTCAACAGCCATGTTTAAACCTGTTTGACCACCTAATGTTGGTAGGATTGCATCAGGACGTTCTTTACGAATAATACGGCTTACGAATTCTAATGTTAATGGCTCGATGTATACTTTATCTGCTGTTGCAGTATCCGTCATAATTGTTGCTGGGTTAGAGTTAACAAGGATTACTTTGTAACCTTCCTCTTTAAGAGATTGACAAGCTTGTGTGCCAGAGTAGTCAAACTCCGCTGCTTGCCCAATTACAATTGGTCCTGATCCGATTACTAAAATTGTGTTAATGTCTAGGCGTTTTGGCATAACTCTTCCCCTTCTTTCTTGAAGTTTTCAATCATTGTTAAGAAATCTTCGAATAAATCATTTGCATCTTCTGGTCCCGCTGAAGCTTCTGGATGGTATTGTACTGTAAATGCTGGGAACTTCTTATGACGAAGACCTTCTACCGTTCCATCGTTTAAAGCAACATGTGTAATTTCAAGATCTGTATTTTCAACTGATTCTTCTTCTACTGCGTATCCGTGGTTTTGAGATGTAATTGCTACTTTTCCAGTTGCAAGATTTTTTACTGGATGGTTTAAACCACGGTGACCAAATTTCAACTTACTTGTATTTGCACCTGATGCTAGAGCGAACAATTGATGTCCTAGGCAAATTCCGAATAAAGGAACTTTACCGATAATGTCTTTTAACATTTCAATTGCTTCTGGTACATCTTTCGGATCTCCAGGTCCATTACTTAACATAATTCCATCTGGGCTAAGGCGTAAAATTTCTTCTGCTGTTGTGTTGTAAGGAACTACAATTACATCACAGTCACGCTTATTTAATTCTCGTAAAATACCATGTTTCATACCGAAGTCTACTAGTACAACTCGGTGACCACGACCTGGGCTTGGGTATGGATCTTTCGTTGATACGCGTTTTACATGATCTGTAAATACTGTCGCTTTTAATTGGCTTACAATGTACTCTACATCTGCATCCATGTTACAAAGGCGTCCGCGTAATGTACCGTATTGACGAATTTTTCTCGTTAATTTTCTCGTATCAATCCCTGCTAATCCTGGAATATTTCTTTCTTTCAAGTAATCATTTAACGAAATTTCATTACGGAAGTTTGATGGGTGATCACAAATTTCGTTTACGATTAAACCATTTACAGATGGGTGAATGGATTCAAAATCGTCACGGTTAATGCCGTAATTTCCGATTAATGGGTACGTGAATGTTACGATTTGACCGCAATATGATGGATCAGATAATGTTTCTTGATATCCAGTCATTCCTGTTGTAAATACAACCTCACCTGACTTTTCGATTTCGCCTCCGAAACCTGTTCCAATTAATACTGTTCCATCTTCTAAGATAAGTTGTCTTTTCATACTAATGCACTCTCCTTTTGCCATGCGATCTTACCACCAACGATTGTCATTACCGGCCATCCTTGGCATTTCCAACCTGCGAATGGTGTATTTTTTCCTTTTGATAAGAATGTTGTTGGGTCAATCTCTTCTTCTTGTTCTAAATCAATGATTGTAATATCAGCTGCTCTACCTTCTTTTAGGCGACCTGCTTCTAAGCCGAATGTATCAGCTGGCTTTTCTGTTAAGAATTGAATTAACTGTTCTAGCGTAATGACTCCCTTTTTCACAAGGTTTGTGTATAGAAGCGGGAATGCTGTTTCAAAACCAGTAATTCCAAACGGTGCTCTTTCAATTCCTTGTGCTTTCTCTTCCGCTGTATGCGGTGCATGGTCAGTTGCGATCATATCGATCGTTCCATCTAATAAACCTTCAATTAATGCTGCATGGTCTTCTTTTCCACGAAGTGGTGGGTTCATTTTAAAGTTAGGATCAGCTGATGGGATATCATCTTCACATAACACTAGGTGATGCGGTGTTACTTCTGCTGTTACTTTAATTCCAGCGCGTTTCGCATCACGGATTACACGTACAGAACCTTTCGTACTTACGTGACATACGTGATAGTGGCAATCTGCTGCTTCAGCAAGCAGTATATCCCTTGCAATATGTACAGATTCACATACTGATGGGATACCGTTTAATCCGTGTTTCTCAGAAAACTTCCCTTCATGTACACAACCTTTATTAATAAGCGTATTCTCTTCACAGTGCGCAACTACTGCCATATCTAATTTTGCTGCACGTTTCATAGCCGCTAACATCATGCTCGCATCTTGTACGCCTACGCCGTCATCTGTGAAAGCAAATGCTCCAAGTTCTTTTAATGTTTCGAAATCTGTCATTTCAGAACCAGCTTGACGTACTGTAATTGCTCCGTATGGTAGTACGTTAACATGAGCTTTTTCTTCAATACGTTTTTGCAAGTCTTCCATATGTTCTCTGCAATCTGGTACCGGGCGTGTATTTGGCATTGCGCAAATTGTAGTGAATCCACCTTTTGCCGCTGCTAGTGTACCTGTTTCAATTGTTTCTTTATGTTCACCACCTGGTTCACGAAGATGTACGTGTACATCTACTAATCCAGGTGCGATTAACTTTCCGTTCACATCGATTACTTCAGCATTATCTGCCGTAATATTTTCTGCTACCTTAGCGATTTTACCGTCTTGTACGAGAAGATCCGTTGCTACGATTTTTCCTTCTTCATTCATATAACGACCATTTTTAAACAAATAATTCATGTTTCATTCCTCCTAATACATTTGGTAAGGCGCGTTTTAGTACAGCCATTCTTACGTAAACTCCATTTTCCATTTGTTTAAATATGCGTGAACGCTCACACTCAACAAGTTCACTTGCAATTTCAACATCACGGTTTACAGGAGCTGGATGCATAATAATGCTTCCTTCTTTCATACGCTTTTCTCTTTCTACTGTTAATCCGTGTTTCTCATGATATTCTTTCATAATGTCTGTTTCATAATGATCATGACGCTCATGTTGTACACGGAGTAACATCATTACATCAACTTCTGGAACAAGTTCATCTAATGGTTTGTATGTTCCAAATGTGTTGTCTTCATCTTTCCACTCTTCTGGACTTGCAAAGTAAATCGTTGCACCAAGCTTCGTTAATGCTTCTGCATTAGAACGTGCTACTCGGCTATGACGAACATCTCCTACTATTGCAATCTTCAAACCTTCAAATCTTCCAAACTCTTGTTTAATTGTAAGAAGGTCCAGTAGGCACTGTGTTGGGTGGTTTCCGCATCCATCTCCAGCGTTTAAGATTGGAATATTCACCTGATCTTTTAGTTCATCGAAGTAGCGATCTTGCTCGTGGCGGATGACCACTGCTTTTGTTCCGATTGATTCTAGTGTTCTTATCGTATCGTATAGAGTTTCTCCTTTTTGTACGCTAGATGCATCAGCTGAAAAGTTTAAAACATCAAGTCCTAATCTCTTCTCAGCAACTTCAAAGCTAAATCTCGTTCTCGTACTATTCTCAAAGAACAAGTTCGCAACAAAAGTTTGCTCTGTCGTTTTGCTCTCTTTTCCATCCGCAAAATCTTCTGCATCTTTTAGGATTTCTGAAATTTCTACTTCCGATAATTCACTCATCGTTAACAAATGGCTCATCGTCATCCCTCATCTTTCTGATTTTTATGTTACCACTTTTGAATTTTTATAACAACCTTTGCATAAAAATACCCTAGTCATGTGAGACTAGGGTGCAAGAAAGAAGCCACCCTTTTCGGTCTCACAGGACTGAATTAAAAGGTTATTATTATGAAGCAATCTGCTTAGATTGTTTTATTTGTTTCGTTTCCGGTAGTAGTAGATTTAACAGTACACCTACAATTGCTGCTAGTGCCATTCCTTCTACTTGGAATGATTCTCCTACGTGAAGTACCGCTCCACCAATACCGATTACTAATATTACTGATGCAATCATTAGGTTTCGTTTGTCACTTAAATCTGTTTTATCATCTACCATCATGCGTAATCCGCTTGATGCGATTACACCGAATAGTAAGATTGATACACCACCCATAACTGGTGTTGGAATCGAATGAATCAGTGCAGAAATCTTACCGATAAATCCGAACATGATTGCGAATACTGCTGAACCGATGAATAAGTATACACTGTATGCTCTCGTAATTGCTAGCACACCGATGTTTTCACCATACGTTGTATTTGGTGGCCCACCGATTAGTGACGCGATTAATGTTGCTACTCCGTCACCGAAGATTGAACGGTGTAAACCTGGTTTTTCAATTAAATCTCTTTTAATAACATTTCCAAGAACAATTTGATGTCCGATATGTTCTGATATTGTTACTAGTGCAACTGGTACCATCAAGAGTACAATCTTCCATGAAAACTCTGGTGTGTATGTTACAAATGGTACTGTGAAATCTGGTACAACAAACCATTTTGCCTCAGCTACCGGCTTTAAGTCTACTAGCCCTTGGAAGTAAGCGAAGATATATCCGCCGATAATGCCAAGTAACACTGGTATTATACTGAAAAATCCTCTTCCAAATATCGAGCATATAATTGTAATTGCTAATGTTACTAACGCTACTGAAAAATGTGTAAAGCTATATTTGCCATCCGCATCGTTCATCGCCATGTTAACTGCTGTATGTGCTAAAGCTAGACCGATTACCATTACTACTGGACCAACTACGATTGGTGGTAGTAATTTCATAATCCACTCTGATCCTGATTTCTTAATTCCGAGTGAGATTAAAATGTACACAAGTCCTGCTAGCAAACCACCAAGCATTGCCGCTCCCGGTCCACCTGCCGTTTTGGCTGTTATAATCGGTGCGATAAAGGCGAATGATGATCCTAGATAAGCAGGTACTTGGCCTTTCGTTATAAGAAGGAACGCTAACGTTCCTAATCCACTTGATATTAATGCTACTGATGGATTCAATCCTGTTAAAAATGGAACAAGCACTGTTGATCCAAACATCGCGAACAAATGTTGTATACTTAAAAATAACCATTTTCCCGGTTTCGGTACTTCATTAACGTCTAACACTGGCTTTTGTTCCATTGTTACATCCTCCTTCAGTTTAAATCTTTGCAATAAAAAAACTCTTTGTGCCTGTGCACAAAGAGTCCTACACTTTCGTATGCCAAATTTGACATATGAAAGCCAAGACCCTTTGGCAGCCTCACAGGACTACATTTAAAAGGGCTTTACTTATCGTATATGCTTACTCGATCTTGTTGATCTGTCTCTTGCAAATCAACTTCGATACGCTCTTCACTTGATGTTGGAATGTTCTTCCCTACATAATCAGCGCGAATTGGTAATTCGCGATGACCTCTATCAACAAGAACCGCCAATTGGATTTGAGATGGTCTACCTAAATCCATAAGAGCATCCATTGCTGCTCGAACTGTTCTTCCTGTATATAATACGTCATCCACAAGGATAACTTTTTTCTTCGTAATATCTACAGGGATATCAGAACCCTTTACAAGTGGTTCTTTATTTTTCGATTGTAGTGTTAAATCATCACGATATAACGTAATGTCTAACTCTCCAACTTCCATTTCTTTTCCTTCAATTTGACCAATTCGTTCTGCCAAACGTTGTGCAATAAAAATTCCACGAGTTTTAATTCCGACAAGAACACAATTATCGACACCTTTATTTCGTTCCACGATTTCATGACTAATTCGTGTTAAAGCGCGGCGAATCATTTGGTCATCTAAAACGACAGCTTTCTCTTGCATGCTCTACACCTCCAAGCTTTTTTCTTGCGTGAGAGTAATGGTATAAAAAAAGTCCTCTCAGCGTGTGCGAGAGGACTTTTGAAAAAAGGGTACAACATACCCTAAGTATTTCAAACCGTTACCTTCTCAACCTCACGGGGCTGTGTTAAAGGATCATTATTTAACTGTTGTCAGTATCTCAGTTTTCTTATGATTTGTCAATACTATTTTCGTAAAATATTTAATGCGTCTTCAAACACTTCTGGAATTGGTGCCTCAAACTGAATATATTCACCAGTACGAGGATGATCAAAGCCTAAAATACCCGCATGAAGTGCTTGTCCATTCATATCTAACGTTTTCTTCGGACCATACTTCGGATCTCCTGCAAGTGGATAGCCAATATATTTCATATGAACACGAATTTGGTGCGTACGTCCCGTTTCTAAGCGACATTCTACAAGTGTAAAGTCTTTAAAGCGTTCTAACACTTGGAAGTGCGTAACAGCGTTCTTACCATTTTCATCAACTGTCATACTTTGACGCTCTTTCTTATCACGAGCAATCGGAGCATCAATCGTTCCCTTATCATGCGGAATCACACCGTGTACAATCGCTTTATAACGTCTCGTTACTGTTTTTGCTACAAGCTGATTTACAAGCGATTCATGTGCCATATCATTTTTAGCAACCATTAATAGTCCAGATGTATCTTTATCAATACGATGCACGATACCTGGACGCATTATACCGTTAATGCCTGATAAGTCTGTACAATGGTGCATGAGGCCGTTTACAAGTGTACCACTTGTATGCCCTGGTGCTGGATGTACAACCATACCACGTGGCTTATTTACAACAAGCACATCTGCATCTTCATAATAAATTTCTAAATTTAAATCTTCTGGTTGAATATCTAACTCTTCTGGTTCAGGAATTGTTACTGTAATTTCATCTTCTTCTTTTACTTTATAATTTCCTTTTACAGCTTTCCCGTTTACTGTCACAACGTCATCTTTAATCCATTGCTGCACTTGCGTACGTGACCATTCGTTATTTATCCCTGCAACGAATTTATCAATTCGCTCGTTTTTTTGCTCTGCTGCAACTGTTACTTGTACTACTTCACTCATTCAATTACTCCTTCGCTTTCTTGCCTTCTAATAATGTTTGAATAATAATTAATACAACACCAATACATAATGCTGAATCAGCTATATTGAATACTGGATAGTTGTACGAGAAAATATACACGTGAATGAAATCCACTACTTCTTGTCTAAATACACGATCAATAAAGTTACCAATTGCCCCGCCCAAAATTAGGCCTAACGAAATACCTAGAAGCTTGTCTGTTTTCGCATACTTTTTCATATAAAATACAATAAATACTACAAAAACAACTGTAATAATGTAGAAGAACCACATTTTATTTTCTAAAATACCCCAAGCAGCACCTCTATTTCGATGTGATGTTATGTATAATACATTGTCGATAATCGGAATACTCGTACCCAATTCCATGTTCTTTACAATTAACCACTTCGATATTTGATCGATAGCAATGACGAATAACGCTATTACATAATATATCATTTTCATTTCCCCCACAAAGACAGTGTACCTCAAAATTTTAGCATAGCTGCTACCTTTTCACAATGAACCTTTATAGAAGAATAAAATAAATTAAAAAAAGGTAATATAATATCGTTGTGCGTATTCATACATTTACCTTTTCATAGAAGAATTCATGAATCGTACGGGCAGTCGGCATTGTCTTCATTTGCTTTGTCGAAATTAATCTCCCCGTCTCTTCACAAATACCATACATGTCTATTTCCATCTTAAATAATGCGCGTTCTACATCCTTTAAATCCTCTTTTATATCATGTAATAGCAATTTTTTCTTTATCTCTTCCTTAATTTCATATCCAAGTTCTTGGCTGAACTCGACATCATATTTGTGCATTACTTCTTTAGCTAGTCTCTCTTGCAACTCTTTTCTCATCAATTGCAATTCTTCTTTTATTTCCATGTAAATTTCATTCACGTGTACATTCCTCCTAGCTGTAATGTACAGTTAGTGTGTCCGAAATTTATTTGCTTACCTCACACACATTTTTCCTTCACAGGAAAGAGTCTGAAAGTGATTTTGATATACCATCAACAAAAAAACTGACTGCATCAATAGCAGTCAGCTTTTTTATTATTTTACATAGTTTTCTTTAACAACTGTTGCACAACGCTCACATAATGTTTCATGTTCAGTATCTTTACCAATTGTTTCTGAAACTACCCAACAACGTTCACATGTTTCACCAGTTGCTTGGGCAACAACAACCGCTGTATGTTCATACTTCGGTGCATCTGCTGGCGCTTCATCCATCATACCACCAAGTTTATACTCAGAAACGATGAATAATTGCTTTAAGTCTTCGCTAATAGACTCCAACATAACTTTCATTTCTGCAGTTGGATATAGTGTAATGCTTGCATTTAATGACTTACCGATTACTTTTTCATTACGAGCTACTTCTAGTGCTTTTAACACGTCATCACGTAATGTCATAAATGCATCCCATTTTGTTTTTAACGCTTCCGCGTCATCTAATTGTACAGCTTCTGGCATATCAGTTAATTGTACACTTTCTTCTGTTACGCCTGGAATATATGGCCATACTTCATCAGCTGTATGCGGTAAGATTGGTGTTACAAGTTTCGTTAACGCAACAAGAACATCATATAATACAGTTTGAATTGCACGACGATCTTCGTGGTTTGCACCTTCAATGTATAAAATGTCTTTTGCAAAGTCTAAATAGAATGAACTTAAATCAATTGTACAGAAGTTATGAATTGCATGATACACAGCAGCGAAGTCGTATGTCTCATATGCTTCTTTAACTTTTGTAATTAAGTCATTTAATTTCACTAACATGTAACGATCTACTTCACGAAGTTCAGCTACAGCTACTGCATTTTCACTTGGATTAAAGTCGTCTAAGTTTCCTAATAAGAAACGGAATGTGTTACGGATTTTACGATACACTTCTGCTACTTGTTTTAAAATATCATCTGAAATACGTACGTCAGATTGATAGTCAACAGAAGATACCCATAAGCGTAAAATGTCTCCACCTAATTGATCCATAATTTTCTTCGGTACGACGATGTTTCCAATCGACTTACTCATTTTACGTCCTTCACCGTCTAGTACGAAACCGTGGCTTAATACGCCTTTATATGGTGCTTTACCTGTTACAGCAACTGCTGTTGATAATGAAGAGTTAAACCAACCACGATACTGGTCAGATCCTTCTAAATATAAATCAGCTGGACGCTGTAAATCTTCGCGCTCTTCTAATACCGCTTGGTGAGAAGAACCTGAATCGAACCATACATCCATGATGTCTGTTTCTTTACGGAATTCGCCATTTGGGCTACCCGGATGTGTAAACCCTTCTGGTAATAGATCTTTCGCTTCACGCTCGAACCATACGTTAGAACCGTGTTCACGGAATAAATCTGCTACATGGTTAATTGTTTCATCCGTAATAATTGGATCACCATTCTCAGCATAGAATACCGGAATTGGCACACCCCATGCACGCTGACGAGAAATACACCAGTCACCACGGTCACGAACCATATTATGAAGACGAGTTTCTCCCCATGCTGGTACCCATTTTGTTTCCGCTACAGCTTCTATTAATTCTTTACGGAATGCTTCAATAGACGCAAACCACTGTGCTGTCGCACGGAAAATAATTGGTTTTTTCGTTCTCCAATCATGTGGGTATGAATGTGTAATGAATGTTAGTTTCAGTAACGCGCCTACTTCTTCTAATTTTTCTGTAATTGGTTTGTTAGCTTTATCATAGAATAAGCCTTCAAATCCAGGTGCTTCATTTGTTAACACACCTTTATCATCGACTGGGCAAAGTACTTCTAATCCATACTTTTTACCAACAACGAAGTCATCTTCCCCGTGTCCTGGTGCTGTATGAACACAACCTGTACCTGCATCTGTTGTTACGTGATCTCCTAGCATAACTAATGAATCACGATCGTAGAATGGGTGTTTTGCAACTGTGTACTCAAGTTCGCTACCTTTTACTGTTTTCACAACTTCAGCATTTTCCCACTCTAACGTTTTTGCAACTGTCTCAAACAGCTCAGAAGCAATGATATATTTCTCATCATTTACTTTTACAATGCTATATTCAAGCTCTGGGTGAACAGAAATACCTAAGTTTGCAGGTAATGTCCAAGGTGTTGTTGTCCAAATGATGTACTTTTCATCACCTTCTAATACGTTCTTTCCATCTTTTACAGGGAATGCTACGTAAATAGATGCTGATTTTTTATCTTGATATTCAATTTCAGCTTCCGCTAAAGCAGATTCACTCGTTGGAGACCAGTAAACTGGTTTTTGACCTTTATAGATATAACCTTTTTTCGCCATGTCACCAAACACTTTAATTTGTTGTGCTTCATAAGCTGGCTCTAAAGTAATATATGGATTATCCCAATCTGCACGTACACCTAGACGCTTAAATTGTTCACGTTGACGTTCTACTTGTTCATATGCATACTCTGCACATAACTTACGGAACTCAGCAACTGTCATTTCTTTACGTTTTACACCTTTATTTGTTAAAGCTTGTTCAATTGGTAAACCGTGCGTATCCCATCCTGGAACATATGGTGCACTAAAACCAGTCATTGATTTATAACGAACAATAAAGTCTTTTAATACTTTATTTAATGCATGTCCCATATGAATGTCACCATTCGCATATGGAGGTCCATCATGCAATACAAATAAAGGACGACCTTTTGTATGTTCTTGTACTTTTTCGTAAATATTCATTTCAGCCCATTTTTCTTGCATTGCAGGCTCACGTTTTGGTAAATTCCCACGCATTGGGAACTCAGTTTTTGGCATCAGTAATGTATTTTTGTACTCCATGCTCAATTCCTCCTTACATGTATAAAAGAAATACTTAAAAAACGGAATAAAAAAGAGACCTTCTCATCCCAAAAAGGGACGAGAAAGTCTCCCGCGGTACCACCCTAGTAGATCATATACATATGTATAGAATCCTCTTTATATTCTTAACGCGAATACACGCCTACGCTTACTCTATTTGTTCAGCGCGGAACTCCAGGGTGATATTCCCACTATCTCCTTATCCTGAGCTTACACCATCCTCAGTTCGCTATATAAGGTTTGAAAAGGTACTTATCCCTATCTTCGTTTTTCTTAATAAATATGTTGTTTAAAATTATATGTAATAATGAGAAAAACGTCAAGCTTACACTGTTTCTTCTTTTTTCAACAGTTCATCTACTTCGTCTTCTAATTCAATTAGTTTATCCCAATCATCGTTGTTTAACATCTCAAGCTGTGTTTCTAATAACATACGGAAACGAGTTCGGAATACTTTCGCTTGTTTCTTTAGCTCTTCAATATCAAAAGCAACTTTTCTTGATTTTACTAATGCTTCGTTAATAATACGATCAGCATTCTTTTCAGCTTCACGCACAATTAATTTCGCTTCTTTTTGCGCATTACGTTTTACTTCTTCCGCTGCTTCTTGTGCAACAACGATAGATTTGTTTAACGTATCTTCAATATTAGAGAAATGATCTAACTTCCCTTCTAACTGCGCAACTTTTTCTTCTAAAGCTTTTTTCTCACGAATGACCAATTCATAATCTTTGATAATTTGATCAAGAAACTCATTTACTTGATCTTCATCATAGCCACGGAATCCGCGACCAAATTCTTTGTTATGAATATCTAATGGTGTTAACGGCACAACGCCACCTCCAAGTAGTTATCTAAATTTCCTCTTTCAATTATATCTTTTCTTCGACAAAATAGGAGGATTTCCTTCTAAAAAACCAATCATTTTAGTATACCATACAAAATTCTCCATTTGTCGCGTTTTGTTCTACCTTCTACAGAAAATAATTTACTTCGGCCATATCCTCTAACAGAAAAAACATCTCCTGGATAACATTCATACGAAGTTTGCTCCACTGTTTTCCAATTGACTTTTACTAAACCATTTTTTATGAAAGGTTGTACTTTCTGTCTAGATAAATGTAACATTTCAGCTAACATAACATCTAAACGAAGTGAAGAAACCGTTCCAGATTTCTCTCCCCACGTTTCATGTATCTGTAGAATTTTTTCTCCTTGCACTGACGCTAAAGAGACTTTTACTTTCCCTATTGATTGTAAGTTCATCTCAATATACGATACAATTTCTTTCGCAACTACAATTTGGGCACGATTTTCTCGCAGCAAAATATCACCACATTTTTCTCTTGTTAAACCAAGAGACATAAATGTACCTAATATTTGCCTATGTTCTAGCGTATAAAACTTGGAAGGATAGTCAATTTCTAATACTTCTACTTGAAATTCTTCTTCATTTAATTCTAGATAGTCTGGATGAATAAGTGCTCTTTTACGCTCTGCATTAGGCGTTGCACCACCAAATTGCACAGCAACATCACCTTGTCCTATTACCATAGAAACAATTTGTTGTTGCCTAGGATCAAGAAAATCCGTTAACTTCACTTGATGGTACTCCGCCGCTCGCTTCCACTCTAGCACTTTATCCACAAAGACCTCCTCATCAGGCCTAAAATGTTCGTAGATGCTCATGTATTTACCTTCTTACTATAAGAAATAGCTTAATAAACTGAACAAACCAGTTTTAGCAAGTTTCAACGCAAAGATTGCAACGATTGGAGAAATATCAATCATTCCAAGCGGCGGAATAAAGCGGCGGAATGGTTCTAAATACGGTTCACAAATACGTGCCAGGAACTCTCCAAAAGATGATTCCTTTGCACCAGGAAACCATGATAGGAGAATGTAAATAATAAGTGCCCACGAGTAAATCTCGATAGCATAACTTAACACTATAAAAACTGTTGTCATGGCGTATTACCACCTCTTTATATTTGTTTCTTCTTCTTCACCGAATAACTCTGAAATTGCACCAACAATATCTACATTTTCAGGTGTACACATAAATGTTTTCGGTCCTATTTTTTGAATGTCCCCGCCTATAGCGTATACAGTACCACTTAAAAAGTCAACGATACGCACCGCTTGATCAGTAGACATTCTCTGCAAATTAATTACAACAGCTCGTCTACCTTTTAAGTGGTCCGCAATCCCTTGCGCTTCCGAATATGTGCGTGGTTCTAATAAAACAACTTTTGAAGATTGTTTTGCTGTTTCAATACTAACAACATTTTGCTTCGGTTGTGCTTTCGGAAACGTAACGTCTTGTTGTTCTGGTGGATCTTGCTGCTTTTTCATGTCTGTTTGCTCCTTTTCATAACCATATTGAGCTGCTTCTTTTTCTTCCGGTGTATCAAAAAAGAAGTATTTTACTTTTGACCAACTCATAATAAGATTCTCCTTCCTTTTACGCTTTTCCTACTAAAATCGTTCCCAAACGAATATATGTAGCCCCTTCTTCAATTGCAATCGTGTAATCGTTGGACATTCCCATTGATAATTCTTTACATGGCGCATGTAATAACTCTAGCTCCTGCACCTCTGTTTGCAGCATACGTAATTCCTTAAAACAGCATCTGATTTCTTCCTCTTCTTCTGTAAATGGAGCCATCGTCATTAGTCCAACCACTTCAATTTTATCGAATTCTTGCAAACTTTGAATAAAAGAAACAACCTCTTCTATTGCCAATCCTTGCTTCGATTCTTCAGATGAGGTTTTCACTTGAATAAAGCATTTTACTTTCTTATCAGCACGTTTCTGAATTTCTTTCGCCAGGGAAAGACGATCTAACGAATGTAAATAATCAATTTCATTAATAATTTCTTTTACTTTTCTCGTTTGTAATGAGCCAATAAAGTGCCAATTAACTTTTGAACCGAAATGCTCGTATTTCTGTAAGAAACCTTCATTTCTATTTTCACCTAAATCGATAATTCCAGCTTCAATTACTTCGTTTGTTTTTTCAATCCCTACAGTTTTTGTAACTGCAACAAGTTTAATATCTTGCAACGAACGTCGAGCTCGAGCGCAAGATTCTTTAATAGCTTCGTTTACAATTACTAAATTTTCTTGTACTGTCACTTGCTTCCTTCCTCCTTAAAACCTATGAAACTCAACATTCTTCCTGTCTTACCTTGATCACGACGATGAGAGAAAAATAGTTGCTCTTCACAGCTTGTACAAAGAGATGACATTACAATATGCTCTTCTTTTATGCCTGCTTGTACACATAATATACGATTAATTTCTTTTAAATTAATTGCGTACTGCCCGTCAGAAATTTTTTGATGAGGAACAGCACCGCTAACTACTTCCTGTGCTGCTGTTAATACACGATCATCCACAACATAACAACAAGATCCGATCGACGGCCCAATTGCAACATGAATTTCATCACTTGAAATACCTTCTGCATCCCACTTTTGAATCATTTCCTTTGCAATCTCTTGTACAGTGCCTTTCCATCCAGCATGCGCAAGTCCTATCATACCATGTGATGGTGCATAAAAATAGAGCGGAACACAATCCGCGTAACAAGACGTTAACAGAACATCTTCATTACTCGTATAAATGCCATCTGTTTTTGAAATGCCGTCCTCATATGAATAGACGCCACTTCCCTTTTCCTGTTGCCCTACTTTTTCAACATGATGAGCATGAACTTGTTCAGAGCAAATCCAGTTTTCTAATGGTTTTTGTAACTTATTTGCTAAAATGCGTCTGTTTTCATGAACGTTCTCCACGATATCATTCACATGTAATCCTAAATTCATCGTATGAAAGGAGCCCGTACTTATCCCACCATCTTTTGTCGTAAATCCAGCAGTAATGTTTCCAAGTTCTTTCCACGCTTGTAAATACAGTATACCGTCCACATATTTAAATGGTTCTCTCATAATAAAGCGGCTCCTTTTAATTAAAATAACAGAAAAAAGCATGGTACTTCCTGTCTATTTTACCATACTTTTATTTTTTCATAATCCTAACAGAAAAAAAAAGAGGAATTTGTAATATTCTTTATGAAATTGTCGGTGTTTGTATTGATTCTGTTACAGTATTAACAGGATTTACTCTTACAAGTATGACATCCTCTCCAATCTTCACAATTTCCTTCCAAGGAATTACAATCTCAACATCTTTTCCAAAAATACCTAGCATACGTGTCTGTTTGGAAATAATAACAGAACAAACTTTCCCTGTGTTCATATCAATTTCAATATCTCCAATATTCCCAATCCTTTTTCCATCTGAAATATTTATAACATCCTTCATCTGTAACTCTGAAATTCGTATCACCATTTTTATCCTCTCCCTTATATGACGAATTGGAAACTGTTTCTCATATTTACAGGAAGCCACCTATACGAAACACCATACTAGTTTCATTATATGAACACTAATCCCCTACTATGAGCACAAACTATATTACATATAAAAAGGTCTCACCATAATTGGTGAGACCTTATCCTTGAATCGTTTTATTCATTTGTTTAATGGCTGACTTCTCTAAACGTGATACTTGCGCTTGCGAAATCCCAATTTCTTCTGCAACTTCCATCTGTGTCTTTCCTTGGAAGAAACGTTTTCTAATAATCATTTTCTCTCTATCATTTAAACGCTTCATTCCTTCTTTCAATGCTAATTCTTCAACCCACTGCTCGTCCTTTTGTTTTTCATCACTTAACTGATCCATAACAAAGATAGGATCTCCTCCATCATTATAAATTGGTTCAAATAATGAAACTGGGTCTTGAATCGCATCTAAAGCAAATACTATCTCTTCATGAGTTACTTCTAGCACTTTTGCAATATCCATTGCTGTTGGTTCTTTTGAATTTTCTGCAATCAACTTTTCTCTTACTTGCAAAGCTTTATACGCAATATCTCGCAATGAGCGCGATACGCGAATCGGATTATTATCACGCAAATATCTGCGTATTTCCCCAATAATCATCGGCACAGCATACGTTGAAAATTTTACATTTTGGCCTAAATCAAAATTATCAATTGATTTCATAAGTCCGATGCAACCAACTTGAAATAAATCGTCAACATATTCTCCTCTGTTATTAAATCTTTGGATGACGCTCAGTACAAGACGTAAGTTTCCATTCACTAATTTTTCTCTTGCGCTTATCTCTCCACTTTGCATTTCACGAAATAATTTACGCATCTCTTCATTTTTTAATACTGGAAGTTTAGCTGTATCAACACCGCAAATTTCTACTTTGTTTCTCGTCAAAGTGTTCCCTCCTATCGGGAGTTGCTGTACAGTGTAAAGTATTTCCTTTGAAGGGGATTTTATGCATGTGGTTTTTTCACGATTTGTTATTTAAATTATCTTTCCTAATACAACTAAATAGAATAAGACCAGCCTACATAACGGCTGGTCTTATTCTTTACACCATTTTATTAAATTCTTTTCGTAATCTTTTTATAATTCTTTTTTCTAAACGCGAAATGTATGACTGTGAAATCCCAAGCATATCAGCCACATCTTTTTGCGTCTTTTCCTCTCCTCCAGCAAGCCCAAACCGAAGTTCCATAATTTGTTTTTCACGATCATTTAATTGGTGTAATGCTTTCATTAAAAGGTGACGATCTACAGTAGCTTCTAAATCTTTTGTAATAATATCATCATCTGTACCTAACACGTCAGACAATAACAGTTCATTCCCATCCCAATCAATGTTTAGCGGTTCATCAAAAGAAACTTCCGAACGATTTTTGTTATTTCGACGTAAATGCATTAAAATTTCATTTTCTATACAACGAGATGCATATGTTGCTAATTTTATTTTCTTTTCCGGATTAAATGTATTTACAGCTTTAATAAGGCCGATTGTTCCTATACTAATCAAATCTTCAATATTTATCCCTGTATTTTCAAACTTTCTTGCTATATATACAACGAGCCTTAAGTTACGTTCAATGAGTAATGACCTTGCTGCCTGATCTCCTTTTGGCAATTTATTCAAAAGAACTTCCTCTTCTTCTTTTGTTAACGGTGGTGGCAACGCTTCGCTTCCACCAATATAATAAATTTCATCGGTCTTAATTCCTAATTTCAGCAATACTTTATACCAAAGGTATACTAAATAAAATTTTAATTTCATCATATTATCCCGCCTCTCATTATTAAGCGATCACCATTTTTTGTGAAATCAACATTTTTGGATGCACAATACATTGATACTCCCCATTAGTAGACAGCTGTTGTGTATTTAATCCAATTAATACTTTGTTTACAACAATAGAACTACCTTCATGGTCAACTTGCACACTGTCAGGCTTAATTGCCCACAAAAATTGACTCTCTACTCCTACTGCACGGAAAGGAATTAAGCGTAATTTGGTCGCCCAACCAGAATCATTTTCTGGTATTTGAGGAATTTCTGTTTTGGAATAAATTTGCTCTGTTAACCAAGATGGTAAGCAATGTTCTAATGATGAAACATGCATAATCATAACGGGTGTTTTGGTTAATGGGTCGTAAAGTTGGTTCCCACTGTCAATAAGGCCTGCCAGTTCTAGTTCTTCTTCGGCTAATTGAATTTTTACTTTCACAATTTGATCATAGTGTATTTTCGTGACCTCTACGCTTTCAATACGCTTTTTAGAAAAATAATAAATTACTGGAAAACCAAAAATAACAAATAACCAACTAATTGGATCACCGTAAGAAATTGACTGAGATTGAACCAATCCATTTACCATTTCATTCGTTTGCAAAAAGAAATGAGTTCCAATTAATCCTCCGCCAACCATAAAGGTTACAAAGTAAAAAGTAAAAACAGTTTGTGCATAATCTCTAAATGTTGTAAACCCAAATGCTGTATACACAATAAGTAACGAGTACAGTAGTTTCATAATTGGATGTGTCATCATAGAAGCAAAAGGAGTAAAGGCAAAAATAACAATAGTTGAACCTATAAATGCCCCTAGCACAAGCCTCCATCTTTTGATTTTCTTTTTTAACACGGTAGCTGTTAATAAAAGCAAAAGAAAATCAATGCAGGCGTTTAACAACCAAACAACGTCGGCGTAAACAACCAAACAATTCACCTCTTTTTTCAAGTTGAGACTAGTATAATGCATATCCAATAGGAAAGTGTGTCAATTTGCGGAGGTGTTTTTTTGTTATTTTGTGATTTCTAGACATAATCTGTCGGTAAAAAATAAAAGTACAAATTCATAGAATGATATACTCTTATTTTCACCAACAAAATATATTGAAATATACGAAATAAAAAAAGACCTGCTTAGCAGGTCTTTTCCATTTAAAAAACAAAAAAGGAGCATGAAAGCTCCTTTTTTTATCGTCTACGACGGTTACGTAAAAATGCTGGAATATCGATATCATCTGAATCTGAATGACGCTCATGTACAACTGGCTCTTCACGCTTCATTTCGCGTTTTACTTCACGCTGTTTTGAAGGTTGAGCTACTGGTTGTTGCTGTTGTTGCGTGTGGTTCGCATTCGGACGGATAATTGGTTTTGGTGGTTGAGTTGCAATGCTATCATCAAAACCAGTTGCAATTACAGTTACAACGATATCATCTTTTAATCCTTCGTTAATAACAGAACCGAAGATCATATTTACTTCTGGATCTGAAGCTGAAGCTACGATATCTGCCGCTTCTTGTACTTCATATAAGCTTAAGTTAGCGCCACCCGTAATGTTCATGATAACACCTTGAGCTCCATCAATAGATGTTTCTAGTAATGGACTTGAAATCGCTTTTTTCGCAGCTTCTGCAGCACGATTTTCCCCGTTACCAGAACCAATACCCATTAAAGCAGAACCTCTATTAGACATAATTGTCTTTACGTCTGCAAAGTCTAAGTTAATTAAACCTGGCGTTGCAATTAAATCCGAAATACCTTGAACACCTTGACGTAATACGTTATCAGCTTCACGGAATGCTTCTAACATTGGCGTATTTTTATCAACAATCTCTAATAAGCGATCATTTGGAATTACAATAAGAGTATCTACATTTTCTTTAAATGCTGCAATACCAGATGCTGCTTGCGTCGCACGCTTACGTCCTTCAAAAGTAAATGGACGTGTTACAACACCAACTGTTAAAGCACCTAATTCTTTTGCAACTTGAGCAACAACTGGAGCTGCACCAGTTCCAGTTCCACCGCCCATACCAGCAGTTACGAAGACCATATCCGCACCACGAAGTGCTTCTTGGATCTGTTCTTTACTTTCTTCTGCAGCTTTTTTCCCTACTTCAGGGTTTGCACCTGCACCAAGTCCACGCGTTAATTTTCCACCAATTTGCATTTTTGTTTCAGCTTTTGATAGATTTAATGCTTGTGCATCAGTGTTCACAGCGATAAAGTCTACACCTTGTACACCGTGTTCAATCATACGGTTTACAGCATTGTTTCCGCCACCGCCGACACCGATAACTTTTATATTCGCTAATTGATCTTGAGTAGTATCAAACTCTAACATGTCGAAATCCCCCTAGAACCTCATTTTTCGTGTCCAATTTTAATCCCATAAATAACGGAATACACGTTTTACTTTTGACATCATGCGGTCATCATTTTGATTATTATTGTTTTGATTACGAGTTTTTTGTTTCGCGGGTTGCTGTTGTACCGGCGTTGGTGCTGGTGCTGGTACTGGTTCAAAATGCTCTTGCTTTTCCTGCACATTTTTCCCACGTAATTTAGCTTTTTGATAAGAATGTTTAATTAATCCAACTCCACTTGTATATTGGGGCTCACGCACACCAATATAATCAGGAGTTGCTACACGAACATTTTCATGTAAAATATCATATGCAAGATCAAGAACACCTGGCATAGAAGCAATTCCGCCAGTTAGTACATAACCAGAAGCCACTTGCTTTACTCCTAACTTACGCACTTCATCTTGAACAAACATTAAAATTTCCTCTACACGAGCCTCTATTATATCCGATAATTCCAACTGAGAATATTGTTCTGTTTGGTCGCTTCCCATAATAGGAACCGTAAACATCTCTTCTTCAGATGCTGTATCATAAAAAGCATGTCCATATTTCAACTTAATTTGATCTGCATTTTCTGTTGAAGTTTTCAACCCAATCGCAATATCTTTCGTTATATGGTCTCCACCTAATGGTAATACGCTCGTCGCTTGTAACTCTCCATCTTTAAAAATAGATAAAGTTGTAGATCCTCCCCCCATATCAACAAGGGCTACTCCTCTATTTTTTTCATCTGAAGATATAGCAACTGTTGCAGCCGCTAAAGGTTGAAGACAAATATCAACAATTTCAAGACCTGCTTTTTCTACACAACGAAGTAGGTTATGTAGTAAAGTTCTCGAGCCTGTAATAAGTGTACCTTCCATTTCTAATCTTACACCGATCATCCCGCGTGGATCGTTAATCTCGTCAAGACCGTCTACGATGAACTGTCGAGGTACCACATCAATAAACTCACGTTCTGGAGCAATTGACACAACTTGTGCTGCATCTAGAACGCGTAAGACATCTTCATTCCCGATTTCACGATCTTCATTTGAAACAGCGACTACTCCGTGACAAGGAAGTAGCTGTACCTGGTTTGCATTGACACCTACTACAACTTGCTCAATGTGGATTCCCACCATGCGCTCAGCTTGTTCAATTGCTTTTTTAATTGATCGAACAGTCTCATCTATATCAACTATCGATCCCTTCTTTAAACCATTTGATTTTACATTTCCAACACCAATAATGTTTAAGCTGTCATTAACCATTTCACCAATGATGACTTTAACATTGGATGTACCGATGTCAAGACTAACATATATTTCATTGCTGTTCATTCTTTGGCACCTCCTTCTTTATTTATACCATACAACTCAATATATGGAACAACAATCGCAACTTTACTATTTATAAGAAAAATATTCAACGTCTTTATACGTTTCCCTTTTTTAACCCTATATTTTTCTTATTTTTATTTAGCATTCAATTAAGAATATCGCAGTAAACTATGAATAACTGCTTATCTTGAAATAATTCTATTTCGAGTGTAAAGTTTACCGCCAAGTATAAGTCTACACTAAGATGTACTCATAGAAAAGTGAAACTTGTACCAATACTAGTATGAATCTAAGAATTTTTACATATTTTTCATCAAATGAACCATTCTTCTAAATTCATATACATATAACAGAACATTCGTTCTGTTTTTTTCTGCTATAACCAACGAAAACTACCATTCTATTCTTTTTTTTCTTCCACACCTAATTCTTTCGTATATGCACCTACTTCTAAGTCAATTAATACCTTCTTACCTGGCTCAATTGTTTTTAAAATAAGCGGATAGGTTTCCATACGTTTTGCGAAATTTCGAATCGTAGTGCTCACTTCATAACCCTCATTCATATATAAAGTAAGATGATCTTCATTCGCATTCGTTGGTGAATAGCGAATTTCCGAAATAGATTTTAAAATAGCTGGTGTTAATTTTTCTAGTTCAGTGATTAACTCCTTCATTTTCTCTTCTTTAAAAGGTTCAAAAATCGGTGCTGCAACAGGAAGTTTTCCATTAGGTAGTACATCAAGCGTTTTTCCATTCTCTAATAACGGTTGTAATTTTCCCTCTTTATTTATATAACCAATCGTTAAATATTCTTCGATATGAATATCAATCTTGTTTGGAAAACGTTTTTTTACATTTACTGCTTTAATTTCTTTTCGCTTCGTTAAGTTTTCTTCAGCTTTATGTGCTGTCACTCGGAAATAACTTGTATCATATGTCACGCCCGAATCCTTCATTACTTGTTCATCCGTCATATAGTGATTTCCAAACACACTAATCTTTTTTATATTACTAAGCGGAGACCGAAAATAAATTAAAAAGAGCACTAATAAAAATAAAATTGATATGTATAAAATCAATCGATGATTAACATTTTTTTTGTTTTTTTTCTTTTGATTTTTCAATTTTGGTACACGATCTTGTAGTTTAATCACTTTACTATTATTCATGTACGATCCCCCTATGTAACATAAAGAACGGCATGTTCCTCATGCCGTTCTTATCTTCTTATTATAACATAAATGATAATGAGCGGAATGAATAACCGTTATCTTCCAATGATTTCTACTTCTGTGTGCATATCTACATCAAATTTATCCTTAATTGTATGTTTTATTAATTCAATTAAGGACAATACATCTTGCGCTGAAGCTCCCCCGGTATTAACAATAAAATTGCCATGCATTTCAGAAATTTGAGCTCCACCAATCCTATAACCACGAAGCCCTGCTTTTTCTACTAAATCTCCTGCAAAATGTGGGATTGGATTCCGAAATACACTTCCTGCACACGGATAATTCCATGGTTGCGTTTCACGGCGGTAATCTTTATTATTTTGCATGCTACGTACAATTTCTTCACGTTTTCCCGCCTGTAATTGAAACTCCGCCTCTAAAACAATACCAGGACGTTTCGTTTGCAATACAGATGCCCGATAAGAAAACTCCAGTTCTCTATTCGTTAACCAGTCAATTGTACCGTCTTCAAACAGAATGAGAGCCTTCGATAATACACTCGATATATCTGATTTATGTGCACCTGCATTCATATATACTGCACCACCGACACTTCCTGGAATACCGCTTGCAAACTCCAATCCAACTAACCCTTGACGACTAAGTAAAGTTGACAATTTAATAAGAGGATATCCACTACCAACTCTTACCTTATGTTTTTCGACCTCTAAGTGATCTAATCCTTCTCCTAAACGAATAACAACACCTTCTATGCCTTGATCAGATACAAGAAGGTTTGAACCGCGCCCAATTACAGTCCACTTCGTTTTGTATTGCTTTACTAACTGTAATGTTTTTTCAATACCGGCTACATGCTTTGGCACAATTAAAATATCCGCTGGTCCACCTATTTTCATAGTTGTATAACGTGCTAACGACTCGTTAACTAAAACACGACCAACGTCTGCTTCTATAAGCTCATTTACTAATTGTTCCATAGACAATCTCCCCCATATTAAGTCTCCTTATGACAATAATATGCAGGGCGTTCACCTAACGTTATCCCTCTATTTACGGGCAGTACGACTCCTAAATCAAAATTCGGTAGAAACAAAGAAAGTAGGCGGAATCGGGATGCCCGTAAATATCCGATTAGTGAAGGGTAATAATCAATGAGAGAGAATCACTCCCCACTGATTAAAGCCTCACTTTATTTTTTTACAAGCTTATTCATTACTTCATACAGCTTATTTGCTGCATCTGGAATACCTAGTTGCTTAGCAGCTAGCTTCATATTTTGTAATGTTTGTGCATCTAATAAAATCTCATCAATATCACGAATAAGTGTTTCAGCTGTTAAATCTTTTTCAAGTAACATTTTTGCCGCTCCTTTATCAACAACTGAACGTGCATTCTTTTCCTGATGATTATTGGTTACATACGGACTCGGTATTAACACACTTGGTTTTCCTAACGCTGTTAATTCTGCAAGTGTTGTTGCCCCAGCCCTTGAAACAACAAGGTCTACACCAGTTAGTACCTCTGGCATATTATGAATGAACGGCTTAATAATAACATTGCTTGGGTTCCCTTTTTGCTTAACGGCTTCCATCACTTTGTCATAATGTACTTCACCTGTTACATATAGTATTTCGTAGCTTTTGTTCCCAAACTGTTCAATTGCTTCAACGAAGGCATCGTTAATCGGTCTAGCCCCACGACTTCCACCAAATATAAGTACAGACTTTTTAGGAAGAGAAAGCCCAACTGAACGTTTCCCTTTCATTCCATTTTGATCCATTACCTCTGATGCCCGCGGATTACCTGTCATTACCACTTTTGACTCTGGAAAATGCTCTATAGCTGCTTCAAAACAAACAGCAACTTTATTTACATAACGGCTTAAAAATTTATTCGTTACACCTGGTACACTATTTTGTTCGTGTACAATAGTTGGAATACCTAATTTGGCTGCAGCGTATACAACTGGCCCACATACATAGCCACCCGTTCCAATTACGATATCAGGATTAAAACGACGGATATATCGTTTACTATCCTGTACACCTTTTAGAAAACGCATTACTGTTTTCACATTATCTAATGATATTTTTCGTTTAAATCCACTTATAACAATAGATTGAAATGGTACACCTGCTTTTGGAACGATTGTACTCTCTAGTCCATTTTCCGTACCAATATATAAAAATCTTGCTTCTGGATTTAACTTTTTTATTTCTCTAATTAAAGCAAGAGCTGGATAAATATGACCACCAGTACCCCCACCACTCACTAATACACGCACTACTAACTCCTCCGCTTCTTATTTCCATTATATTTATTTCTATATACATATTGCATTTTTACACACATACGAAAAACCCTGTCTTATAAACAGGGTTTAGTAGCGAGAATGGCGACTTATATTTAATAATACACCTACTGCCATTAACATTAATGTCAAACTTGATCCACCATAACTTAAAAACGGCAAGGTAATACCCGTAACAGGCATCAGTCCTGTTACAACACCAACATTAATCATTACTTGAATCGCAATCATCGCCACAATACCTACTGCTAAAAACGTACCATATAAATCTGGCGCTCCTAATGCGATACGAATCCCGCGCCATAATAATAGACTAAATAATAATAACACAAATGAACCGCCAATAAAACCTAATTCCTCGGATAAGATTGCAAATATAAAGTCAGTTTGTGGTTCGGGTAAATAAAGGAATTTTTGTCTACTTTGTCCAAGTCCAAGCCCAAATAATCCACCAGGTCCAATTGCGAGTAATGATTGGATAATTTGAAATCCACTTCCGAGCGGATCTGACCACGGATCTAAATATGATGTAATGCGTTTCATTCGATACGGTGCTGATGCAATTAACCCTATAAATCCTGCTACACCAATCAAACCAAACATTGCAAAGTGAAAGACCCTCGCTCCCGAAATAAATATCATAATGATACATGTCCCAACCATTACCGTTCCTGTCCCAAGGTCTGGTTGTAACATAATCATCCCAAAAGCAAGAAACACAAAACTAAGTGCCGGTAATAAACCACGTTTAAAAGATGTAATCAATTTTTGCCGTTCTGCTAAAAACTTTGCCAAGAAAATAATCATCGCAAACTTCATAAATTCTGACGGTTGAATCGAAAATGCACCGATTCCAATCCAACTTCGTGCTCCTCCTCGAACAAGACCTACTCCAGGAATAAGAACGAGAATAAGAAGAATGAAGCAAACTAGCAAAATCACTTTTGAATACGTACGCCACACCCAATAATCAATTTTCATAATAAAAAACATAGCTACTACACCAAGACCCGCAAACAGTAATTGTCTTTTTGCAAAAAAGAATGAGTCCCCCATTTTATAAGAGGCCCAAACTGCACTCGCACTATAAACCATAATCATTCCGATTGTCAACAATGAAAGTGTTACGATGATGAGAATAAAATCAGGCGTTTTCTTCATTACCCACAAACACCACCTCTTTAGGCAGAACCTTTTGCCCTATGTAACAAAACATCAGTAGGTGTTAGCCTACTGATGTTTTGATTTACTTTATATAAGTTTATGCACAGCTTGTATAAAAATGTCTCCTCTTTCTTCAAATGTTTTAAATTGATCCCAGCTTGCACACGCTGGAGAAAGAAGAACGACATCACCATCTTTAGAATGAGCATAAGCTTTCACCACTGCTTCATCTAAAGTATCGACACTTTCAATTATATCTAATCCCGCTTTTTCTGCCGCTCTTACTAGTTTAGGAGCTGTTTGTCCAAATGTTACAATCGCTTTTACATTTTTGAAATACGGAATTAAATCATCGAATTCATTTCCTCGATCAAGCCCACCTGCTAGTAACACAATCGGTTGTGTAAACGCAGATAGTGCTTTCTCAGTCGCTAACATATTCGTTGCTTTTGAATCATTATAAAACTTACGGTTGTTAATCGTTGTTACATATTCCAAACGATGTTTTACACCCGTAAAACGTTTTAACACGACCGTAATTGCTTCATTAGAAGTACCTAATAATTTCGCAATACTCATCGCAGCTAAAATATTTTCTAGATTATGTTGACCAGGTAAAACGATATCGCTTACTTCAACAACTTTTTCACCTTTGAAATAAAGAGCGTTATCTTTTATACACGCGCCATCTTCAATTTCTTTCGTTGTCGAAAACAGGATTTTTTGACCTTTAGAATACGCAGACAAAGCCATCACATCTGCATCATCCGCATTTATTACACTATAATCATTTTCTGTTTGATTTTTAAAAATATTTGCTTTCGCTAAACCATATTCTTTCTTCGTCCCATGATAATCTAAGTGGGCCTCAAATAAATTTAAAAACGCAGCAATTTTAGGTTGGAACAATTCTACTCCCATCAATTGAAACGATGAAAGTTCTGTAACTACAACTTCATTTTCTTTTGCATCCTGTGCTACTTCACACGCTACAGTTCCAATGTTCCCTGCAATTACAGGATGCTTTTGTCCTTCTTTTAGCATTTCAAATGTCAGCATTGTCGTCGTCGTTTTACCGTTAGACCCCGTAATCCCAACAAATGGTGCTTCTGAAATACGATATGCTAATTCAACTTCCGTAACAATCGGAATTTGCTTTTCTTTCGCAGCAACTAGTATTTGATTAGAATACGGGATTCCTGGATTTTTTACTACAAGAGAAATATTTCTCTCTAATAATTCTAAAGGATGTCCACCGCATACAACGTCCA
Organism: Bacillus sp. FAU20; assembly: GCF_056033865.1. NCBI lineage: Bacteria > Bacillati > Bacillota > Bacilli > Caryophanales > Bacillaceae > Bacillus > Bacillus sp. FAU20. The sequence continues at coordinate 756,543 of NZ_JBVYHY010000003.1, read as the reverse complement.
TTCCTTTTGCTTGTAATTCTGCAGCAAGTACATTCTCTGCTAAAGGCTTTCCGTCATTTACAATAACATTTGCCCCTAACTTTTGTAACAATGTAGCTGCTGCATAACCACTTTTTGCAATGCCTAATACAAGAATATTCTTATTTTGAAATTCAGTTACAGTTTTCAATTACATCCACACCCCGATATAAATTCCTAACACAGCTAATAAAAATCCTGCAGACCAAAACGTCACAACAACACGCCACTCTGACCAACCACATAATTCATAATGATGGTGTAATGGACTCATTTTAAAGACACGTTTTCCTGTTGTTTTAAATGAAATGACCTGAATGATAACCGATAAAGTTTCCATTACGAATACTCCGCCAATAATTACAAGTAGCAATTCTTGTTTTAATAAAATCGCTACAGCTGCAATGGCTCCACCTAAAGCTAATGAACCTGTATCTCCCATAAACACTTTTGCTGGATTCGCATTGAATACTAAAAATCCAAGTACAGCTCCTACAACTGCCATACAGAATATCGCTACTCCAAATTGCTCTTGTGCCACAGCAATAATACTAAATGCTCCAAATGCAATAGCAGCTGTTCCTGATAATAAACCATCTAAACCGTCAGTTAAGTTAACTGCATTCGATCCACCAATAAGCATAAATAGTACAAGTACAAAATACGCCCAACCTAATTCAAACTTAACATCCGTTCCTGGAATCATGATGTATGTGTGGAACGCTTGCCCTTTTCCAATTAAAAAGAATGCAATAGCAATAACAAGCTGACCTACTAATTTTTGTTTTGATGTTAAACCAAGATTTCTCTTCTTAACTACCTTTATGTAGTCATCTAAAAATCCGATCAATCCGTAACCAAATGTCACTAATAGTAATAACGAAACCTCTGCACCTAAATGATTAAACTTAATCGCCATAATAAGTGAAGTTACCATCATAGATACGTATATGACGATACCACCCATTGTCGGTGTCCCTGATTTTTTTTGATGTGACTTCGGTCCCTCATCACGAATACTCTGTCCGAACTTTAATTTTCTTAAAAATGGAATAAACAATGGCGAAAGGGCAACAGAAATTAAGAATGCTACCCCAGCCGTTACTAATAAACCTTGCTCAAGCACATGTAGTCCTCCTCTCACGTTGTTACTCTTCGTTGTTTAAACGCCCTGTAATTGCTTCTTTTGCAACTTCACGATCATCAAAATGATGAACTTCTTTACCAATAATTTGATACGTTTCATGACCCTTACCAGCAATAATAATGATATCATCTGCTTTCGCTTTAGCGATTGCATGGTGTATCGCTTCTTTTCTATCAATAATCACTTCATAATTATTTCCACGTGCACCATGTACCATATCATCTAAAATAACCGCTGGATCTTCACTTCTTGGATTATCTGATGTGTAAATTGCATGAGTTGCATATTTTGTTGCAACACTTGCCATTATCGGTCTCTTCGTCCGGTCCCTATCGCCGCCACAACCAACGATACAATACACATCACCTTTTGCAAATTGTTTCGCAGTTTTTAATACATTTTCTAAACTATCCGGCGTATGTGCGTAATCAACAATAACTGTATAATTTTGCCCTCCATCAACAACTTCAAAACGCCCTGGAACCCCAGCTAGTTCCTTTATAACAGCAATGATTGTTTCTAATTTCACACCCGAAACAAGTCCTGCTGCTGTTGCTGCAAGTACGTTATATACATTAAATTTACCTATTAATTTCATCGTAACATTTACACTTTCATACGGTGTGACAAGCGTAAATGTAGTCCCGCCACTCGTCATAACGATATTTTTTGCCATAATGTCACTTGTTGTATCAATACCATATGTTACAACTGTTGCTGCAGTACTTCTCATATACTCTTCTGTTACATTATCATCGCTATTCAGCACAGCGTACTTTTCACGATTATGATTATAACTATTGCCAAGCTGTGCAAATAGTAACCCTTTTGCATGTTTATATTCTTCCATCGTTTTATGATAGTCTAAATGATCTTGTGTTAAATTCGTAAACACCGCTACATCGTAATCACATCCGTGTACACGACCAAGATCTAACGCATGTGACGAGACCTCCATTACCGTGCTGTCCACACCTTGTTCAACCATTTTTGAAAACGTCTGTTGAAGTGTTAGTGCATCTGGTGTTGTATTTTTCACCTCAAATGTTTCATCACCGATTTTCATATTAATCGTTCCAATTAGCCCTGTTTTATGACCATGTGCTCGCATAATCTCATCCATAATATGCGATGTTGTTGTCTTTCCATTTGTACCTGTAATTCCGATTAAATGTAACTTGTGTGTCGGTTGACCATAAAAATAATCAGCTAAAACCGCTAACGAACGAAAAGTATTTTTCACAAGTACAACTGGAACGTCAACATCAATTGGTCTTTCCGCAACAATAGCAGCCGCTCCTTGTGCCGCTGCTTGCTTAGCAAAATCATGGCTATCAACCGTATATCCTTTCATACATACAAATAAGCTTCCCTCTTTCACTTTACGTGAATCAGCTTCTATAGATGTGATTTCTGGATTTTCTTTTGGAACAACTGGAAAATCATGCAAACATGATACAAGTGTATGCAACTTCATTTCACTAAACCCTCTCTACATTGTTTATTTATCTTTTTTCAGTAAGCAACACATTACCTCCTATATAAGGAGGTAAGTGCTACTGACCTATTTATGAATGAGACACTTACTGTCTCAAATTAAGTAACTGTTCTATAAAGAACTCACTTCCACCAATTGTACCATAAAACGTACTATGTTACCTTTAATTCCCGAAGTAAATTCTAATTTTTGAGCCTTCTTTTACTTTAGCTCCCGCTTCTGGTGATTGTTTAATTACTTTCTCTCCATCTCCACTTATATCAAGCTTCAAATCGACGAGTTGTGTTTGTAAGTCTTTCTTTTTCATTCCAATTAAATTCGGAACTTCTACAGTTGGTGTATCGCCCCATTTATATTCTTTCTCAACTTGTTCTTTTCTCGGTTTCACTCCCATAACAGGAAGCGCATCTCGAAGGATATTCCCGACAATTGGAGCTGCTACCACTCCACCAAACTGTGTAACCCCTTTTGGATTATCAACAGCTACATACACAACAATCTCTGGATCATCCGCTGGAGCAAATCCGATAAAAGATACTATATAATTATTCTCTAAATATTTACCATCTTTCACCTTTTGAGCAGTACCCGTTTTTCCACCTACACGATACCCATCAATATAAGCACCTTTACCAGAACCTTTCGCTACAACATTCTCTAATGCATAACGAACTTTTTCTGAAGTTTCCTTGGAAATAACTTTTCTTTTCTCAACAGGTGTCTTTTTACTAACAACTTGATTATTTTTCGGATCAATAAACTCCTTAGCTATATACGGCTGATACAATGTTCCACCATTTACAGCCGCCGCTACAGCTGCTACTTGTTGAATCGGTGTAACAGAAACCCCTTGGCCGAATGAAGTTGTTGCTTGCTCTACTGGACCAACTTTATCTAAATTAAATAAAATCCCACTGCCTTCACCTTGCAAGTCAATTCCAGTCTTCTGCCCAAAACCAAAATTACGAATGTATTTAAATAATCGGTCTTTACCAAGGCGATCACCAAGTTCAATAAATCCCGGGTTACATGAGTTTTGAACGACTTCTAAAAACGTTTGACTGCCATGACCTCCTGCTTTCCAGCATTTCAATCTAGCTCCACCTACTTCAGCTGCTCCATCATCATAAAACGTATCCTTCTCTAAGTCTACTAAATTTTCATTCAATGCTGCAGCTAATGTAATGATCTTAAATGTTGAACCAGGCTCATACGTACTCCATACAGGTAGATTTCTGTTATACACTTCTGGAGAGACACTTTGAAAATCCGCTGGGTCAAAACTCGGTCGACTAGACATGCCTAAAATTTCACCATTTTTAGGATTCATTGCAATCGCAATCATACCGTCAGGATTATAAGTTGACTCCGCAATATTCATTTCTCTTTCCATAATCCTTGTAATACGCGCATCGATTGTTAATCCTAAATTTAAACCAGCTTCTGGTTTTTTGAAATCATCACCAACATTAGGCATCCTTTGTCCTTTCGCATCTGCAAAAAAACGCACATGACCTTTGTCCCCATTTAGCTCTTTATCATAATATTTCTCTAGTCCCATAAGACCTTGGTTATCGCTACCTGCAAAACCTAATACATGTGATAAAAAGTTTCCAAATGGATAGTACCGGATAGAATCCTCTGCGATATACACGCCCTTCAAACTTAATCCTCGTACTTCTTTCGCTTTGTCATGTGATATTTTCCTTCCGCCTTTATCTAACCTTACAATTGATTCTTTTTTTGTAATCCTTTTATAAATCTCATCTTTTTCCACACCTAATACTGCAGCTAACTTCTCTGCAGTCTCTGCTGGTTTTTCAATTTGCCTCGGTACAACAAAGACAGTTGGAGCACTTTTATTCGTGGCAAGTTCCACACCATTTCGGTCTAAAATTTTCCCACGTTCGGGTTCAAAAGTAATATTACGACTCCATGAATCTTTCGCACGATCCGTTAACATATTCCCAAGAAAAAATTGCACATATCCAAGACGAATATCGATAATAGTGAAAATAAGTATACCTGATATAAGTATAAAAATAAGTCGTTTTCTAACTGTTACATTTGATACACGCATATCGGAACAAGCCTCCCTTACGCCTAGCTTGTTCCAATATATGCTTGTACTTATTTAATTAGAACTTATTCTCTTTTACCATTACGGCTTTTCTGCTTCTTGCTGTGGTTCGAGTGGCGGTACGAGTGTGACACCTAATTCTGTACCAGGTTGTAATAATGTTCCTTCCGCCACACTTTGTTCTGTTACGTATCCTGTACCAGAAGGTTTCAAGTTAAGCTGTAATGTCTTCGCTAAATTCATAACATCACGCAGTGCCCATCCTTGTATATTTGGCATTGTAGGCTTATCTCCTACCAAGAAGACTCGGTCGCCTTTTAATGTTTGTTCAGTCGCTTTTGGTACTTGTTGCTGTACTTTCCCTTCACCTAGTACGATTGGACGAAGTTTTGCTTTATCAATCGCTTTCCCCGCTTCAGCCATCGTTTTACCAGTTACATCTGGAACAGTAGTTTGTTGTTCTTTCAGATGTTTTTTCGGATCTTTCACTTCATTTGGCTTAATCTTTAAATACTCTAAACTATTTTTTGTTACATATTTAAAAATATCAGCTAAAGGTTGTGCACCGTTCTCATCATCTTTTAATTTCGGCTGTTTAACAGCTACATACACAACAAGTTGTGGATCGTCCATTGGTGCCATACCTAAGAATGAGAATATATAATTCTGTCTTCCTGTCATATAGCCCCCTTTTCCATCCGGAATTTGCGCTGTACCTGTTTTACCACCAACTGAATATCCATCAATTTTATAAGCTGTCCCTGTACCTTTCGGAGATGTAACAACACGTTCTAATAACTGTCTTACTTGCGCTGCTGTTTCCTTTGTAACAGGTTTTCCTACTTCTTCTGGCTTATGTTCTAATTTTACTTTGTCTGTTATTGGGTCTACAATTTTATCAATTGCATAAGGTTTCATCATTTTTCCATCATTTGCAATGGCCGTTGCAGCTTGTACAAGCTGAATTGGTGTTACAGTGGAACCTTGTCCAAAAGCTGTTGTCACTTGTTGTATTTGCTGATCAAATAAAATTGTATTCGATCCTTCACCTGATAAATCAATGTTCGTTTTTTCATCTAATCCAAAACTATGAATATATTTTCGGAAACGTTCTGGACCAAGTTTTTGATCTCCTAAAATTGCAAACGCTACGTTTGAAGAACGCTCTACCCCTTCATCAAACGTGATAGAGCCCCAACCAGCACCGCCGTTATGATCTTTTATTTTCCTATTTCCGACTTGATATGTCCCAGATTGATAATAATCTTGTCCTTTGTACACACCTTCATTAATAGCTGCCGCTAACGTGAAAATTTTCATTGTTGATCCAGGTTCAAATGCATTGGCAATTGCGTCATTGAAGAAATATTTAATTTGGCGATCATTAGGGTCATAACTAGGTTTAGTAGACATCGCTAATATTTTTCCGGTTTTCGGATCTGCAACAATCCCTATTAAACTTTCTGGCTCATATTGCTTACTTGCTGCTTTCATCGCATCTTCTAAATAACTTTGGACACGTTGATCAATTGTCAAATACGCGTTATCTCCATTTTTAGGTGCCTTTACATTAACTTTTCCACCATCAAGGGACACACCTTTACGATCACCTGTATATGCTACTTCTCCATTGGAAGCACTTAAGTATTTATCCAAGCTTTTCTCTATGCCAAATTGACCTACCGAGGTTCCATTCTCATTTGGTTTTGCATGACCTATAACGTAAGATGCAAAATCACCGTTTGGATACACCCTTGCATTTTCTGTAATAAAAGATATTCCTGGCAACTTCAACGCTTCTATTTGTTCCTTCTTTTCTTTCGTCAAATCCTTACCTAACGTTCCAAATTCGACTTGACTTCTACCTTCCTTATTTAAAGAAGCTAAAATATCCTCTTCGCCTTTTCCAAGTACTCCTGCAATTTTCTTTGCAGTATCTTCTTTATTCTCAACAGAGTTAGCTCCTTTTAGCGCAGCTACTATTTTATAAGAGTTTGCGTCTTGCGCTAACACATGACCGTTTTGATCATAAATAGTTCCTCGGTTCGCTTCAAGAACTCCTTTTTTACTATGCTTTTGTTTAGCAAGTGCATCTAAATCCTGATTATGAACTGTTCCTGTTGATTGTATGTAAAAAAATCGGGCTAATAACAGCAAAAAGAGCAGGAGGAAAAATATCATAAAATAACCTGCTCCCTTATTGGTATGAAATTTAGTCATATTCTTCTTCATCGTTCCTTCACACCTATTGCCTTATTTGAGGCCTTTCACATTATTCGCATTAATTTCTAGCCCGTGTTTTTTTGCAACTTCAGCGATTCGTTCATAGCGACTTAACTTCTCTACTTCAGCTTGTAATTCTTGATTTTCTTTTTGCTGCTGTACAATTTTTTCTTCTATCGTCGCTGCTTCTACATTAACTTGATAAAGGCCTGCTTTATTTCCAATAAACGCGACACAGGCATACAATAAAAAGCCAATAAACGCTACATACAACAATTTTTCGATTCTTGTAATTTTCGCTTTAACCTTCGGCTTAGCCATCTGCTGTGGGGGCGTTTGAATTTGCACCTCTTCTTGCGCTTGTTGTTTGTACTTTACAGCTAAATTAGTCATACCTCTCTCTCCCTTTTATCGTTTTTCAGCGATTCTCAACTTCGCAGAACGCGCACGATTATTTTCTTCTAGCTCTATATCAGAAGGTAAAATCGGTTTTCTTGTAATAAGCTTTAATTTCGGCTTAAATTCATCAGGAATAATCGGTAATCCTGGCGGCAATTGTGGCGTTGTACTATTTCGCTTAAACGTTGTTTTACAAATACGATCTTCTAATGAATGGAATGTTATAACACTAACCCTTCCACCTGGCTTAACCATCTCAATAGCAGATTCCAATGCTTCTTCAAATACTTTTAATTCATCATTTACAGCTATACGAATTGCCTGAAACACTCGCTTAGCAGGATGCCCACCCGTTCTACGAGCTGGAGCCGGAATACCTTCTTTAATTAGCTCTACTAATTCTCCTGTCGTTTCAATAGCTTTATTCTCACGATAAGCTTCAATTTTTCTTGCAATTTGTTTTGAAAATTTTTCTTCACCGTATTGGAAGAAAATCCTTACAAGTTGTTCATATGACCAGCTATTTACAACATCATACGCTGTTAATGGGGCATCTTGATCCATCCGCATATCTAGCGGTGCATCATGATGATAACTAAAGCCTCGTTCTGGTGTATCTAATTGTGGGGATGAAACACCTAAATCAAATAAAATACCGTCTACTTCTGTTATACCTATTTCCTGCAGTTTTTCAGCTAAATAACGGAAGTTACTCTTTACTGTTATAAACTGTTCACCGTATGAAGAGAACTTTTCTTTCGCGTTTTGAATCGCTATCTCATCTTGATCAAACGCTATTAATTTTCCACCTTCAGTTAATTGGGATAATAAATAAGAACTATGTCCTCCTCCCCCCAGTGTACAATCTACATATGTACCATCTGGCTTTATATCTAAGCCGTCTACTGTTTCCTTTAAAAGCACTGTTACGTGTTTAAACATTGTTGCACCTACTCTTTTTCCAATTAATTATGTTGAATGTATCCCTTCCTCTAAACACATATTTCACGCTTAGAGAATGAAATAATACGAAAGAACGACTCATTTAACTTACCAACAAAGGCAACATACTATACAAATCGCTATTTTCTTTTATTATATACTAAATTTTATCATCTTTTGCGGGAATTTAAATAAAAAACTGTCGAAAAAGCGAATAATACGTTTACATTTTGTGCTATTTTGTCATATATTTAAGTATCCAGCACAATTACCATATCCAACATTTTTTGATTGATAATTCAGAAAAAAATCACTTCACAGTAAATTCAACGGAATAAAAATAAAATCCTGCTCCAAAGAGCAAGATTTTATAGTTTTATAACATGATGTTTTCCGTCCCAAGAAAAAGGGTTTTCCATTACACGATCAACGAAATCCAAACCAAACTGATTTAAATAATAACATACATTCCACACACGTTCTTGTGGTGCACCTAATGGACGAAGTGCGAATTGTATACGACGGAATTTATTTAGCTGAACCTCATACTTTTTCTCAACATTTCTTTTCAACATTCTTTCCAGCAGTTCAATTTGTTCATTAATTTTCAATTCGTTTTTCCCTGCAAACGCACCTAACCCTGGCTCTATTTTCTTTACAAATTGCTGTAAAGATGTATGAATATCAGCAATTTCTTTTTTCGCCTTTTCAAAATGATCATCAATCGGTTCCTCTATTTGATTGGACAACCAGTTTTCACGCAATTTATCGACATCATTTAAAAATGGATCACTTTCTCTCAATTGCAAATCAAATAAATCTGTCGCTATATCTCTCTCCATATAAGTAATTGTAAGACGAGGAACGACAGGTGGCATTTGAAAACCGACAGTATGGAATACTTGTTGTAATTCACTCCAATAAGCTAATTCTCCTGGACCTCCAATAAATGCGAGCGTAGGAAATACATACTCTTGCATAAGAGGACGTGTTACAACGTTATTACTAAAACGCGCCGGATTTCTCTCCATCTCTTCAATCAACTCTTCGTATGAAAAGGAATGCGCCCCATCCTTTCCAACAAACTTACCTTGATGCTCTTCAAGCAATACTCGTTCATTATTTATTTCCATGAATATATGCACTGCATGAGACTTCGTTTCAATAATCGGTTTGTATCCTAGTTCTTTAATTACTTCCTGCTGATTTCGAAGGCCCTCTTGTACCTCTTTATACTTACTTATAACTCGCTTAAAAAATGGAATTTCTAACTTTCTTAATTCAGGATGATGTGAATCAACAAGGATTAAACCAGAATTAGCAAAGATTTTCGTAATAAGATGAGCAAAGAAATCTACATACGTATTCGATTTTTTCAAAGCATCATCAACAAATTTTAATACATCCTTCGTAAAATTTGTTTCTGGGTATGTTTTAAAAATCTCTTCAATCCAATTTCTACAATCTTCAACAGAAAGTTCAGACTCAGAAGCACTCGCCTTTTTCGGATTACGGTCATAAAAAATTGTTTTTTTCAACTTTTTATTTTTTGCTACGAAAGTATGGTTAATCTCATCCATATCATGGTCTTCACCCGCAATCCAGAAGACAGGGACAACTTTAACTCCTAAACTTACTTCCTTTTCCTTTGCAAGCTGTAAAATTGAAATAACTTTATGAATTGTATAAAGCGGTCCAGTTAATAACCCCGCTTGTTGTCCAGCTATAACAACATATGTATTTTCATCTCCAAGCGCTTTTACATTTTGAATTGTAGATTCTCCCGCTTGTAATTTTGTATTATATTCTAATAAATGCGCTACTAAATCTTGGCGGAAAAACTCCCTTTCACGCAAATCATGTAAACGTTGTTTAAAAGCATCTTCTGTTAACACATAATCAAAACATGACTGTATCTCTTTTTTACCGTTCATATAGTCCGCTACAACACCTTGTTGCGGAACAGAGATTTCTTTTATCTCCATATAATTCTTCCTTTCGTATCCAGTTCTCTCACCAATCCACATTGTAGTCAATGTTTCACGTAAAAGCAAAGAATAACACTTATACTCTTGTTTCTAAACCTTTTATTGCATCGAACAAAAATTGAAGTACCGGAGCTGTTCGTTGCTGTTTCTTAGCTTCTTCTAATACATATCCAACAATCGCATTAATTTCCGTCTGTCTATTCGCTCTTACATCCGCTAACATAGAGGATGTATTACGAGACGTTCCTTCACACACATTTCGTACCATTTGCCATATCATTTCTTTTTCTCCTTTAATAAGAAATGCGACCTCCTGAAACACTTGCTCCATCATTTGATAAAAAAAACGATTCGTGATTAATTCACCATTCTTAACTCCCAATAATGCTGTCAACGGATTGATACATACATTTACTACTAATTTTTTGTGCATAATCTCTTCCCAATCCGTTTCTATTTGAACTGGAAAATAAGCAACAGGAAAATAATTGAATATTTTTTTAAAATGTATAGATTGACCACAAACCACTCCAAATTTTGTTACCCCTATCCCAGTATGATGAACGATATGCCCTCCCTCTTTTTTCGCACCATGTTCTACAATACCAACAGCTATATTTTCACTCCCTATGTTCAGCATCTTTTGAAGATGCGACATTCCGTTTTGCAAAAAGATTAATGATGATGCCCCTTCCACAAACGGTAGTATGTCATCTATATGATATTGCTTCACAGCAACAAATATATAATCTAAATTTTGCGCTACCATACTTTCTATCGGTAAAACAGATGGATATACTGTTTCACATCTTCCATCTCTAATACAAGTTACACCTGTTTCCTTCAATTCTTCCGCCTGCTTAGCCGTCCTAGTAAACAACGTAACATCTTGGTTATTTTTTTGTAAATAAAATGTATACAATAGACCAATAGCACCTGGTCCGACAATTCCAATTTTCATTTTCACACAAGGAATTCACATTAAGTGCCCTTGCCTTCCCCCCTTTATATCTTTTTAAAGCACATGAGCACGCCCTATAATTCCGCTGTCCTTTGCCCAACAAATACACTCTCATTTTTCACTATGTATGTACTACCTATTAATACGCTTCTACTCTTAGTTTAGCAAATCCTCAAAAAAATAAAAAAAGAAATATACTATCTTCTTCATAAAAATAAAAAAATGAGTTATAATATTATTGTAAATATTTTTACTTTTCTGCATTCAACGAGACAAGAAAAGGATGTGATGTAATGGGATTCCCAAAAGTTGAGCGCTTGCTCATCAATTATAAAACGTTAGATGAATTCAAAAAATTTAAAGGGTGCGGAGCCCAGGAACTATCTATGCTGGAAGAATTACAAGCAAACATTATTGAAAACGACAGTGAATCTCCATTTTACGGTATTTATTACGGTGGATCACTAATTGCACGTATGAGTCTATATATGAAAAGAAATGGCGGAGAACCATTCGAAATTACAGGTCCCTACCTCGAACTTTATAAACTTGAAGTATTACCAACTTTTCAAAAACAAGGATTCGGGCAAATGCTTGTAAATCATGCGAAACAAATGCAATTCCCTATTAAAACGATAGCACGTATTCATTCAGCTGGTTTTTGGGATAAATTAAATTTCAATCCCGTATCAGTAACTGATGGAGATTTTTATATTTGGCATCCAGAAGCAAATTTGAATGCGGTTACAAATGAAGAATCAGCTTAAGAAATAAAAAAACAGCTGTATAACAGCTGTTTTTTATTTCTTAAGCTTCTCTAACTTCTCATTCGAGCGAGCATTGTTTCTTTCCGCTACCATTACACTTCTTTTTTGATCGATATAATCAAGTAATGTTCTATACTCTTCTTCATATACTGATAACCGCTCCAGAAGACGCTCTCTTTCTGTTTGTAATGATTCAACTTGTTGTTGCAACACCGTTAAAGAGTTTTCATCTTTATAATTTTGCAAGAAATCAATAACATCATTCAACGTAATTGACATAGGTTCTAACACCTTTGTCTCTTTCACTTCATAATTTTCTACTTTACGAAGTTGCTTTGCTTCCTCAATACGTTCTTTAAATTGCTTTCTTACGTAAGAATTCCATCTAAACCCACATGCTGCTGGTGTACGAGATAAATTTTTTCCCACTTCCTTAAAGGCAGAAAGTTGTGTTCCACCTTCTCGAATATGCCGGAGTACTACTTCTGCCAGAAGCAAATCTTCATCATCAGTCCAAGCATCTTGTCTTGTTGTCGCCATCTCTCTAGTCCTCCCTATGCATTTTTTATTAAGCATATGCAGTTACTAGAAAAGATAGAATACAACAACTAAAGATTAAGACAAAAAAAATAAACGCAGAAGATATCTTCTGCGTTTATTTTCCCGCAATTACTTGCTGATTACTTCTTTACCTTTGTAAGTACCGCATGCTTTACATACACGGTGAGCTAATTTCGCTTCACCACAGCTTGGGCACTCTACCATACCAGGTACTGATAATTTGAAATGCGTACGACGCTTTCTTTTTACTGTTTTAGAAGTTCTTCTAAAAGGTACAGCCATTCTTCCCACCTCCTTAAAAGAAATAGTTATTTTCATATGAAGGCCTGAACCAGTCTTCCGATTATTTGTCAAAAAACTTTGCAAGTCCTGCCAATCTTGGATCAACAGTCTTTTCTTTGTCTTCTTCCGAAATCACTTGCCAGTCTTGACCTTGCGTCGGTGCTCCACCAGAAACATCATCACTGAAAATTTGCATTGGAATCTCCAAAAGTATATTTTCCTTGATTACGGGCAGTAAGTCAAGTACTTCTCCTTCTAAAGAGTGAATTTCAGCTTCAGTTTCAAATTCTTCTTGTGAAGTTTGGAACACCTCAGTTGTTTTAATGTCAAATGGTAATGTCACATCTACTAAAGAGCGAGAACATGGTAAAACCATGCTTCCAGTTATATGTAGATGAAACGTAAACTTACCGGAGCCAAAATCAACTCTTCCCGTTACATGAACAGGATTAATTTCACGAATATCTTTCTCGACCTCTTTTAGCTCACTTACATCTACCATCTCATCCAATGTCAATCCTTTATTTCTCAATTTATTCAATTGATGGATGGACCATTTCATATCATATCACCTCAAGGCAACAAACAAAATTATAGCTAGCCATTTTATATTTGTCAATGTTTTTTCTTTACACCTCTAAAGAAGCATTGTGTCCATTATGTGTTAAAACGTGTGTTTTTGTCCAGCTATATTTTCTATTTTAGACAAAATGGACATAAAGTAAATAATAAATGTGGTACAAGTTGTGGTCAATGTGGTCTGCGTGGTCAAAAGAGAGTGGTCGTTTGCGATCACTCTCTTCTTATATATATATTCCCATTTACTATCCCCGTTAACTCCTACAGAATTAAATTTCTTGAATTACATATACTTTTACAAACACATCGTATTTTGCTGCCAGTTGTTCCAATTTCTTTTCTCTATATTTGGTTATGGTGAAGAAATGAATAACTGGCACTTTTCCGTTATATTTTTGTTTATATATTCTAGTAAGCTCCTCATAACATTTTAATTTTTCATCATTGACCACCATCTTTTGGGTACGATCTATTTCTACAGCATGAAGTATTCTGTCCTCGTCACGAAATTTCACATCAGGAATTATCTTCTTCTTTTTATTATCTTTTATATATCTAATTTCTGTTTCTATTTGCCAGTCATCTGGGCAAAACAAATGTAGCCAAGCTTCATTGCGTAAAATAGCATGTGCTACTCTACTATGATGAACTACTTTCCCTTCACCAAATAGCTTGTGCCCTGATTGATTTAAATAATAAACATATTCTTTATTGTGAGTTAATTTACTCGTGTAAGAAGAGAGATCCTTCATAATTCGATTTGCATTTCTTATCCCGCCCATATCATGCACACTCATTAAATGCCTTCTTGTCGCAAACTGTAGCTTCCTAATCGTCGCAAGAATCGCCATTTGACGGTTGATTTGCATATGCGTTTGCATCCTCATGTTTCTCCACCTCAAATTGTTTTAAATAATTCCACATCACTTCATTGCTAATATAAGGCACCTGTATTTCAGTAAGTCTATCGGTTTTAAAAATTGCACGACCAGGAATGCTTTTTATTGATTCTAATCCTGGTTCATCTATTACAACATTTGAAGCTGTTTGAGTTGGTAGCCTAAAACCTAATTTCGCATCACTATTTTGTTTCACTTGGCGTGGCAATGTATCTCCTGTAGGATACTGTGTACAGAAAATTAATCTAAATCCTAAGGCACCGCCTATACGAGCTATGTGGGACAGCATTTGTTGACACGCTCCCAATAGTCTTTGTTGTTCTTTTTTCATACTTTTATCAGGACAAAGTTCGGCTCCTTCGTCTACTATAATGAAGTACCGCTCTTTGATATTTGTTTCTACAACGTTTGTATAATGTCTATCTTTCATGTATTGCATTTTCTCTTCCATCTTCTCAAGAATGTCCTTTAATATCATAAAGGCTTCTACGGGCTTCTCAGCAATGGAAACTATTTGTTTTAAGTTCTTATATGGTCCGAACTCCAAACCGCCTTTTAAATCAATAATGTATAAATGAATATGCTCTGGTTGGGCTATAGTAAGTGAAGTAACTACATTCTTTAGAAACACCGTCTTACCCATTCGTGTGAGACCACCTAATGTCATATGTGGAGTTTTATCAAAATCATGGTAGATAAGTTTTTCTAAACCTTGGCCCATTGGTACACGCCATTTCCCTTGTGTCACTAAGTCATTTGACCATGACCATTTTTTCGGTATATCTCTATGAAACACACGAATATTTAATTTGTAATTGTCGTAATCAATTCGAACAGGTTTGTTCAATCCTTCAGAAACAACATCCTCAACTTTCTGAATAATTTTACTTGGCATTCCTACTGGTAATCGATATACATAAGTTGTGCTTCGGTCATCATTTTTTCGCTCAAGAAAAACCGGATACTGTAATCTCTCCTCAATCCGGATAGCAATTCCACTTACCTCAAAAAATACTTGTATCTTTTTACGGTCATCATCTTTACTTTTAAGTTTATCACCGAATATGGCGAATAATAATCCTGCGACCGGTACCGATAATAGCTCCAACATAAAATCACTCCCTATATCCCTCTTATAGAGGGTATATATCCCTGTTTCAAGGAATACGTGCATACAAGCAAAATCCCTTATGACATATAGAATATAAGCTTTCCACATCCTATTCCTTCATAGAAACATAACTAGAACATAACGTAGAAGGTATAAAAACGAGCCTGTAAGCGTTGTGTACAAAGTAATACGTGGAAGCCAATGTGGAACGTTCTTCCCCATTTTTTCTGCTACCTTCATTGCAACTACTGACAAACCTGTTGCCGTCCAAATAACTACCGCTTCTCCTGCGAGTGTCATGCCTATTCCTCCTCTTCTTTTTCACGAAATATAATACCTTTTCTTGTAAGGACTGCATCATAACAGTCCATTAAAGTTTCCCAATTTAAAATATCTTCTTCCTCACCGTATAGATCCTCTTCAATAACCTGGGATAAACTGAAATATCTTTTATATTCCTTGTTATTAAACACTTCATGATTTTTCATGTGATTCATAATTGATTCCGTTTCTGATCTTGATTTGGATTCATTGTACATCGAGCGTAATTCCTTTGACGGATGAAGATATGGAGTTGTGTTCAGATGATTGTACTGCCAACGCATGTAACCCTCTCCCCTCTTGATGTCCTTAGTTCCACTTGGTATTCCTGGTGGTCTTGATATAGGTATATGACTTAGAAAGAGTTATATTGCCTGTCCATTTAAACTTTTCTAAATGTTCCTTGATTAAATTAAAGGAGGACACATTTCCATATGCGAATTGTATATAATTAAAGAGGTGATATTGTGCGATTAAAATGTAAACTACGTGTTATTTTTGCTGAAAGAGAAATACGTCAAAAGGAATTTTCAAATCTTATTGGAATTAGTCAAACTACAATGAGCTCACTTGTTAATAACACGACGCTCCCTAGCTTTCTTACAGCTTACAAAATTGCAAAAGAATTAAAATTGCACATGGAAGAAATTTGGATAGAGGATATAGAGGAGGATAATGCAAATGTATAAAAAACTTATAAGTCTTTGTGTCGGAAGTACCCTATTATTAGGTCTAACAGCTTGTGATTCTTCCAAACCAAATGAATCAAGCGAAAAAACACACGTCAAATCTCAACCAGAAACTAAAAAAGATTTAACATCTCAGGATGAATTAAATAAGAAGATCAAGCAAGATGCTGAAGAAGTTAGTTTTGTTAAAGCAAATGGAGATCAATACGAAAAAGGAAAGAGACTTAAAGCTACAGGAACGGTAGATTTATTACTTAAATCTTCAGCATTACCTTCATTTGTCATAAGCACAAATGAAAATGATGGAAAAGGTATGTACACTATTCAAATTGCACAAAGTGGTGTGCAATCAAGCGAAAATGAAATAACTCTCAAAAGCGGATTGAAAATATCTAAAGGTGCAACAGTAACGATTTATGGCGCTTACGATGAAAAAGATAAAACAGGAATGCCTAAAATTAGTGCAACAGTAATTGAGCAATAAAAAAAGCCGTCATAATGACGGCTTTTATTTTTATTAATAAAACTATTCTTTTATTGTATTCCATTTATACTTGATAAACTTCGCAATACCATCCTTTATAATCTCTAAAATACCATGTGATAGCACCTAATTTATTACGGTCATCAACAGGTTCACATTGCAGATAGAAAATACCATCTGCTTCATAAACTAAGTTACCCTTCACTTTGAATTCAGCGAGTTTATCCATAATTTCTTGAGCTAAATCAACTCCTAATCCGCCTGATTTCATTGTCCATTTCATATTATTACCTCCTGTAGACACTGATGGTCCAGATTGAATTGATTTACCTACAATAGCTTCAGCTACAGCTTTAGCAGCCTTATCAAAGTTGGCACGATATTTTTGCATATCTGTTTCATTATCGATAAAGCAAATTTCAGGGAGCAATCCAGTCTTTGTTTTATTAATCCACCCTAAATCTGTTGTTAATTTAATACCTCGGTCTCTCAATCCAAATGCATCGGCCATTGCCTTTGAAATCTTTGCTGCTAATTCTCTATTTCCGTATGATGGGTGCAACCAAACTTCACAGCCTGTACCACCTGGAGAAGCATTTAAATGAAACTGTAAGTCTACATCACTATCTTTGACCCGTAAGTGGTTATTAGCTGCATTACTCCAAACCGCGGTTTGTGTTGTACCAACTTCATCCGAACAATTTACATAATTCCATCCAGCTGCTTGTACATATTCAGCAACTGCATCAAGGAACTTTCTATCCTCTACATGCTCTTTCCCATAAATACTGTTTGCACCTTGAACGATATAGTTATGACCACCTGAGCCCGCAAATTTACCCATTACTGAACATCTCCTTTTAGTGTAAGTTATTTTTTTCTAATACATCTTTTTGTTGTAATCCTTTGTTGCTCAAATAGTTGTTCTTCCACGCCATATACAAAGTGAATGCTCCTGTAATGACGGCCACTAAATCATTTGTGATTTTGTCATCAATCGTTTGGTATCCCACAAGATTTAAAACACTGTTAATCACTGCAATTACTAAGACGACATAGCGACTAATTGAAGCTGTATCTAATTTTTTCATACTCTCACCTTCTTTCATTTCATGTAATTTAAGATGTTAAATAAAATAAGGACTGCCAATGACAGTCCTGAAATCCACATCGATATGTGTGCTTTTTTATTGTTATCGTTCTTTTCCTGTGCTTGCTTTAATTCTTTAATTTCACGATCCCGAAATTTAAACATTTTATCCACTTCAGTACGTGTGATATAGTTTTTTTGATTATTATCAAGCTTTTCTTCGATACGTGTTATAGTCGCATTCATAGTTTCAAGTTTAACCTCTAGTTTCGCAATTCGTTCGTATTCTCTTTGATCCATTGTCATTCCCTCTTTCAATAAAAAAAATGACCGAAAAATTCGATCATTTTTTTATTTTAAATAATATATATAGTTTTTTATATTCTTTTTCTGTCTTATATTTGTTTCACCCTATAATCAGCCCTAACAGTTTGTCCCGTTTCTTCGAACCTTACATAATAATCACGAGGGGTTGTATTAATTGACGGCCCATATATCTCTTCCCATCTGTTACCTAAGTCATCGTCCCCAAAATCATCATCCTCTTTTAAGTGACCACCAATATGTAACCAATCACCGTCATGAAGATCAAATCTAACTATTTTATTAACCGGAAATGTATTACCCTTCTGGATTGTAACGTATCCAGATGGAACTCTAAACATCTCCTGCCTTGCTCTTACAGTACCTGTCGGCACGTGAAATACTTGCGCATGCAAACTTCCGTAAATTTCTAAATTATCATTTCCATCACCACCATCATGCTCACAGTGAATTCCTTTTAATTTAACTTCAATTGTTTTAACCATAAACTTTTTCTCCTTTTAAAATAATTTCAATTACGTCATTTGATAGTATGTTTTATGTAATTTAAAATTATGTAGGAAAAAGGGTGGGTCATACATTTTCATAATAATATACAGCAGAAGTTAAAGAATATCTTGACAGAAAAACTGTATTTTTGGCAAATTAAAAAAGCCTGCTTATGCACGCTTTGGTTTGTTGTAAAAGCCGTATTTTATGCAAAATAAAAAACAGCTTATGGCTGCTCTGGTTTCTCATTTATCTTTTGTTTTAGTATGCCAGTTCGTTATATTAGTTGACCACTTCCGTTACATCTTTTAAAACAATTACATAGGTTGCTCTTTGTAATACTTTATGTTTCGTTTCTAATCCGCCAAAAGCTTTTTCTATACACTTCCACTTCATTTCCTTACCGTCGAACACATCATATCCGGATAACATTTGAAATGCATAATTTGCTACATCGCTCCCGAAATCCGGTCGCATTTTAAACCATCCTTTCACATTTGAATGTGTAGTATGTGGAATCGCTTGTTTTCCTAATGTAGTTAACTCGTTTATTAAATCTTCCGGAAGTTTAAACAATGGAAATTCAGAAACCATTAATGATTCATCATAATTTAATTGTTCTCGAACTCTATCAGCATTGATATTGATAATCATATGATTCTCCTCTAATAAGATATCAGAACCATGATCGATTGTTAATTCATCAAATACCGGTTTGAAAAATTTAGCCATAATAATTCACTCTCTTTTCGTTTTATTTGTTTATTAATTGTTGCACTAATACCTTTAATTCATCAATTTCAGCTTTCATTGAAACTTTCTCAAGTTTTTCTGCTTCAAGTTGTTCTTTAAGATTGTCAACTTCTTGCTTCAACATACCGTGGTCAAATTGAAGATTTTTAACTTTAAAGTCAACTTCTTGTATTGCTTGAATAGAAATTGAAACCGAGCTATAAAGTGTTACAGCGTCTTTCTGTGGTGTGGTGAATACATCGTCAGAGTCCTCCGCAATCATACCGTAATTAATTGGAAGTGTAATAGACTCCCCTGACTCGAAGCGTTCAACATCTCTTATAAAGTGATATTGTTTGATGTTTACAGAGTTGATTTTATCTAAAGCAGAGAATGGAAGGTCTTCTATGTCCGTTTTAAGCTTACGAGAAGAATTAGGGATAAATTCTTGCGCCCACATACGCCCTGTAGCGCTAATATTCTCTTGCGCTCGTAATGTTCTTAATTCTATATCTTTCCATCCCTTACCCATCATATCTTTAATCTGCAAGCCATTGTTATAACCTTGTACAAAACTTGACCTTATCATTGCATTACCCATAATTAAATCATGATCGGTGGCGCCGTTTACGAAATGTATTTTATAGTCACTGCCTTTTCTTTTGAAAGTAAACTGCCCCGCGTTATTTGTAAAAATATGCGGCTCAGTTGTAGTTACAGAGAAGTAACCATATCCTGGAGCCCATCCTTCAGATTCAAAAATAATATTATTCAAGTTTTGAAAACGAAATTGTCCATCCGAATATACGCTCAGATGTCCACCGTCATTATGCATTTGAATATAGTTTGACCAAATATTAGTTCCTTCTGCATTTTCTCCTTTAGAAATCCCAAATTTCGCATATGCTTTAGAAGGTTGATCGACTCCATTAATTCGCGGCATGACTTGATAAATATAAAATGATCCTGTACCAGCGTATTTTCTATTATCAGAACCAAGGACTAATGAAGGTTGAATACTTCCATCATCTGTTTCCATAAATCCTATATAACCACGTGGCTTATCTAAATCGAAAATCTTCATGTCTTGTTTATTTATTTCAACAAATCTGTTTCCACTTGTTTTAAGTGTTACTCCTTCTAAAACTTTTCCTTTGATATGATTTGCTGTAATAAAACCTACTAAGTTAATCCTATTTGCATTCAAAGTAATGTTTTCTTTACTCATATTGAATGCTGCGATTACATCATTTTCTTTTACAGATATACTAACACCCTTTTCAGTTAACTTAAGACGGGTTTCCATATCTCTTACATAAGATGATGTGGCAAATTGCCCATTTGCTTGCTCTTTTGTATATACCTCTGTCTTTTTGGCCGAAGCATTGATACCCTGTTCATTGATAGTAAAACGGTTATCAATCAAAGTCATTTTTTGATTAAATTGATCAGTCGCAAGCTTGTTAGCTAATTCGCCTAATAAATCTTGTTTATTTTTATCAACTGTTTGTTTCAATTCAGGGATCTTAAACCCTGCAACATAATCTTCTACTTGTTTAAGCTCAACTTTACCTTCAAGTGCTTTCGCAGTATTTTCCCAACCAGCTTTCGCCTCTTGTAATTGTCTTCCTTGTTCTGTCTGCGTATTTTGTATTAAAGAGACATTTTGTTTAATAGCAGTTGCATCTTTTTCTACAGTAGCAACACGCTTATCAAATCCACTTTGATTATTTTCTACTTTTGTTATTGTTTCTTTGATACCGTCTACACTTTTTGTAATTTCAGTGGTTTTCTTGGTGAATTCATCAGTTGTTACTTGATCTTCAGGTGCTGGTGTCCATTCGGTAGCTTTATTGCCTATTTCAATTTGAAAATTATATACAGTAATTTTTGCTCCAGTTGTGAAATTATCTAATCTCATATTTACAGCCTTAAAAGCACTACCACTAATCGTGATTACACCCAAATATTTTCCGCTTAAGTTTTGAGGGGAAAATGTAATTTTGGATGCAATAAGAGGCCATGGATTACTCCCTTGCATATACATAGTACCCGATGGTGTCGTTGTACCTTCAACTTTCCAATCAAAGGAAACACAAATTTCCTTATCTATAATTGAACTAGAATCACCACCTGCAAAGTTATAAATACTTAAAGTTTGGTTGGCTGTATTATTACCAATTAAACTTGCTGGGATTGATGTGCCGAGAACAACATTTCTTCCACCTATTTTAGTGTTATTGACTTTGGTCTCTACACTCGTTAGCTTCTCACTGATTTTCCCGGCTTCTTCTTTAATTTCAGTTGTTGTTTTCTTAAGCTCACTTGTTGTTTGTTGTACATCAGAAATCGTCTTTTTTGTACCTTCTACAGTTTGTTCGACTGTATGTAATTTATTACTGATATCGTTATCTTTTTTCGTTAACGATTCAATAGAAGTTTTAAATCCATTAGAATCCTGTTCAAACTGAGTTACTTTTTTATCGATTTCACCTTGTTTATTTTCGATATTAGAAATGGTACGACTGACACCTTGTAACCCTTCCTGTACTTCGTTGAATTGTCCTGTAGCTTGATTCTGTGCTTCTTGTACCTTTTGGTTTAATTCTGTTTTTGTGGACTCAATATCTTTATTAACCTGCTCAAGTGTTTCTTTCTTAACTGATTCAACATCTGGTACAACCGATTCCCAAGCTGTACCTGTCCATATTTTTAAAACACCGGGCTTTCCATTACTAATATCACGCCAAAGTGTTTTATAAGGCTTAAGTCCTGTTGTCGGTGGATTCTTAACTTCAATGATGTCTACCGTGTTATTTTTAAGATTCTCTTGCACTTTTTCAGCCAATGTTTTCGCCGCTTCGGATTCTTTCTTAGCATCGCTAGCTGTTTCATTTGCATCTTTCACTAATTTATCTAACTGATCTATCAGTTCTTGCTTACTTCCTAGTGAACTAAGAATACGATTGTATATCTTACGTAATTCTTCGTTTGCATCAGTAATTTCGCGATAATCACCAAACACATATTTATCTTGTGTAGGGTCCGTAAAAGATTCATCACCAGCAATTACACGTGCTTCAAGGTATAACTTAGGTGTGAATCCTGTATCTTTGATTCGGATCGTATCGCCTTCGTTAATTAGTTCATGCGCTAGTCCGAAAATACGTCCAATCGATTGTGCTTCTACTTCATAAGAAACGGAAGAATTGACACGTTTTTTTAATTCTATTTCCATTAAAGTCATTAAACGTTTTGGCGTCATGTCTAATTCTTCTGTTTCTGGTGTATAAAAACCAAATTTATGTTTACCACGTTCATTCCATCGTTGAAATGCATCATTATCAACAATATAGGGAAGTCCCCTATTGATACCTTCAATAGTAATTACATTATCGCCTTCACCTTTCACAAAGCCGACTAGTGCTGTACAAATGTCTCTTGAATGTTCAATACGTGTAACACCTATTAAATCTTTCCCCAGTTCTATTTCTTTACCAGTGTCTCGACCACGCCTTTGAATCATATCAACATACCATCCAATTATTTGTGAACCTTGAATCTCAACGCGGTACTGGATTTCTAATTTAAATAAAGAAGCTATTTTCTTTAAAAACGTTAACGGATCAATAAATTCATCAATAGTCATAGTGTGGAATCCTGCATAATCTGTTTTTCCACGTTTCCATTTCATTCCTACTAGGGCCATATCAATGAATTCGTTTACTGTTTTACCTTCTATTCGTTGTGGTTTTATAATGCCTGACTTAGCGATTTGAACCCAAGCTCCTGAAGCATATGTGGTAATGGATCGTTTATCCGAATTCTTCTCAGCTTCTGTAATAACATATGGTACAATTCTTCCGTCTCGAACTTCTTTTAAAACAAGATTTTGTTGTTGTAAAGTAGCCGAATGAGTTGTTCCATCAAAAACTGTAAAATCCAACATATCAACATTGTTTTTGATTTCCCAATGCCTTTTATCATCCCAATAGTCATGTGGCTGAATAGCTGCAACGATTTGATCTGTTTTGAAATCCACAACATGCAAAATTCCGCTTGGTGTTCTCATCTATATCTCTCCTTATAACTAACAGTCGCTTTAACATCTGATGGCATTATTTCGATTAAATTCTCGCCACGTATTACAGTTGGAAAATTACTAAAAATATCTTTTAAATTAATTGCATTCTTACCGTTAATTGTTACAAGACTTTTTTCCGTATCAATAATAATTTTGTCTCCTGAGTCAAAAATGTAAGGCGGATCGTTTTTGGTATTTAAATTTACTTTCCAAAACTTCAAATCACTAACCGACATCGCTTCTACGGGCGGAACATCTTGCCATTGCATAATACTAATCTGAATTTGTGCGGCTTTTTCCATATGGTAGTTATTTTCATCTGTCCACCGTGCAAAACGTTCTGAATCATCTTTCTCTGTCCCTGGCAAGAATTTTGAAATATATGCTTCCCATACATTTCCGGTTCTAGCTATCCACAATCGACCGAAATACTGATTCCAGGTATTCGGATAATCACCACTCTCATAAATCAATCCTGTTTTCCCTGGCTTGTTATCATATCCAATAACCATCGTTCCAAAATTTTGCTCAGCTTGCCAAAAGAGATCGTTCATAGCAATTTTGGAAAGAACCTTGCTATTTTCATCGAGTATCGCTATCTCAACTCGGCCCATTTCATTAATTTTTTTACTCTTACATGTAACATAGGCTTGCATAATAAAATCTTGTACTGGACCCCCAGGTATATTCTTTTTAACAGCTGCACCATGCCATCCTTTCCCTGTACTGGCACCAAAATCAGAACAAAAGAATTGGTATTTATCTGACTTCATTTCACCAATCGGATTGCCATCCTCCATTGAACTAACTTTACTCCACCCTACAGTGGTAGCCATTTCGTCCCATATAAGTCTTTGATTTCTTTCTACGGGTAATTGCTCTGTTTTCAAAGGATAACCAATTCTGAAGTAATCACGATTATACGGCTGCTCACCAAACCACACATCTAAAAATGTACTTGGTTTTTGGGCCTCCACTTCAATAATTGGAGGTGCTTCTATATTCCCTTGATTGGTAAAAGAAGTTACCACTTCAGTAGAACCATTTTGAGAGAACGTATGAGTATTTTGTTTTCCTAATTTATATGGCATCGGACAAACAAAAGTAATGACACCTCTTCCTCTATTGACTATCTCATCCAAGTCTACAGAACCATCAATTAAAGCTAGATATGTCCTGTCTAATTCATCATCAAAAATAAGTTCGGCTGGTTGCTCTGTATATAGCCAATCCGCTAAATCTTCTTTTACCTTTTGTAAATCAGCCATATCTTTTTTCGCTTTAATTACAAGAGGAACATCAATACGACGTTCCTCTGTTTCTGTATTAAGAAAAAGAGCCCCTGCGCGATGAGGGACTCTTACTAATTTTCTTTTAACTGGAGCCCAGGAAGGGCGTTTTCTTCCAACTAGCATTTGAATATAATCTTTTCTGATCTTATTAAAAGTAAAACTGAGTTTCCCCAACGTGCTCACCACCTTTAAAATTCCGCTTTTCTTTTTTGTTCACGATCTTGAAGCTTGGTAGTATATACGTAACTTCCGTTCGCTAATTCTTTTCCATCTAAAACGTTGGTCATATTTACAGTTAAATTTAATTCTTGTTCTCTACCTGATCTATCCGAGAACATAGTTCTTGCTGTAGGTGCGTTGTTATAAGGTGATTGTGGTTGCGTATACCCATTGAAATCACCCAGTGCATTATGCGGGATACTATAATGCGAAGTTTGGAATCCAAAATCAAAAACAGATGGCATATTATTCATTTGTTTTTTTACAGTTCCAACTACATTTTTTGCTGCATCCACAACAAAACGTTTCCCTTTATCCATACCAACCCCAACACCTTCTGGTACGGCACTACCAACTGGAATCATCACTTTAGATGGACTGTTAATTTCTAGTGCTCCAGAAATAGTCTTTTTAATCTCTCCAGCAATGCTTTTCGCCTTACTATATAAACCACCTGTCGCATCATCCAATCCTTTTTCAAGACCTTCTATAATGGATTTACCAATGGAACGTAGATTTATAGTGCTGAAGAATTTTTCAACTGTATTCCATTTATCTTCGATGCTGCTTTTTACTTCATTCATCTTATCTTTTACAACTTGGACTTTTTCGCCAAATTTTCTCGAAACTGTATTTTTTATTTCCTCTACCTTGTTACTTGCAGAATTTTTCATATCTTCATATTTGTTCGTAACATCTGACCACATTTCTTTCATTTTTCGAATAACATCATCTTTCATAACTTGATATTTCGATTTCACTTGGCCAGTTTCCCAGTCTACCTGATTTGCATGTTCACCAGCTTGTGCTTTTGCTTCACTAACAATTTCTCTATGTTTGTCTCGCGCTGTAGAAACTGTACTATCATACTGACGTTTTGCCTCAGCAATGATTGCGTTCGCTTCATCAGCATTAATTGTTTTATTTTCATCACGCTGACGAATTGCCTCTGCAATTTTTTCATCGCGTGTCTTTTTCGCATCTTCAATAACTTTATCTCTTGCTTTGGCACTATTTTCTACAACTTCCGCTGCCTGTCTAGCTGAAATCTCACTAGCCTGTACGCGCATATTTTCAAGAATAACTTTTTGCTCCATTTGATTTTTAGACATATGCTCTACAGCAACTCTGTCCATTTCATCTTGTAAAGCTTGCAAGGAGATTCGTTCAGATGTTGTTAACTCTCTGTTTTCTCTAGCCGCGGTTTGAAGAATTTCTTTGATTTTATTTTCTTTTTCTTGAGTTTTTAATTTTTCTTGTTCGTAATGCTGATTAAGTTGCTCGATGCGCTTATTTTCTTCTTCTGCTGTTAAAACGTATGAATCAGCGAAAAACTTTTTCAGGCCTTCAATCTCTTTTTGTTGTCTTGCGTTTGTTTTTTCTATAATTGTATTAGCTAACTTGTCATACTGTCCGATTAGCTTTTGTGATTGTTCTTCAGTTATCACTTCATGGTTCAATCTAATTTCAGTTAACTTTTGTCTAATGCTATCAGACAACTTGAAATACTCACCAAGGACTTTCTTTGTGGATGAGCTTACTTTCCCCTCTGTATTCGTAGCAAACCGATCTACGGAAGCAATACTGTCCTCTGTTGCTTTTTGATATGCTTTATATGCGACAACTCCAGTTCCAATGAGAGCGGCTGCAATTAAGCCAACTGGACCAAATAATAAACCTATTGCACTTCCTAACATACCAACCGCAGCACCTGCCAGACCTGCTGCACCACCAGCAATTCCTAACGCTGTTGCTAATGCCCCAATCCCAGACATGATCATCCCAACTGCAGCAAGAACTACACCTATTGCCGTTGCTACCGCTGTTAGCGCAAGAATAATACCACCTGTAATTGCAATGGCCTTTTGTACTGGACCTGGTAATGAGTTAAATCCATCCACAAGTTTCTGCAATCCAGCAACAAAAGCACTAACCACAGGGGCAAGCGCGTCACCAATTGTCTTTTTCATTGTAGAAAATGCCGAGTCTAATAATGTAATTCGTCCTTGTAGGGTATCAATTTTAGTTGCTGCAACATCAGCTGCTGTAACCTTTGACATGGAATCCCACATCTCATTAACACCCTTTGCTCCTTCTTTAAAAAGAATAGTTGCACCACGTACGGCATCCGAACCGAATAATGTTTCTAAAGCCATACTTCGTTGTTGGTCTGTTAAATCTTTCATAGACTCATGAAGTGTTCCTGAAATGTTTTCTAGACTTTGAATATGCCCCTGTTGATCATAGAATTTTGATGATAAGAAAGCCGAACTCGTGGCTAACTCACGGAATGCTGTATCACATTTATCGTTCCACTTTGTAACCCCTTCGGTTTTCATTACGTATTTTTCTAAAGCAACTTCTATATCTCCTACATTTCTTGAAGCTGGTTGAATACCGTTTTTAACTAAGAAATCAAAACCCGCTTGGGCGTTATATGTGATAAGACCTAAATCTTTCATTTTGTTATACGCTTCTTTAGTAGATGGGTTTAACCGCATAAGCATAGTTTTTAGTGAAGTACCTGCATCAGAACCTTTTACATTCGTTATATATGAGCTCTTTATCTCATATTCTCCAATTTTCACTGGAGTATCGGACTATATCATCATCCTCGCCTTGCGCGTTAGGATGGGACGCGCTCGTGGGGTTTTACTGTCCGTTCTGGACTCCATACCCTAGTCTCTGAACCCTTCATTTATTCCTAAATGACTCGGCTGCTGATTAGCATAGTTATATAACCTTAGCTTCCCAGCAATTCACGTCCTTTACGCTGCGAATCTCTCCGCAACGGGGCTATATGTTAACCCATTCTGAGCAAATACTGCAAGAGTCGTAGCTGTATCTTTAAACGTCATTCCAGCCCCTGCTGCTACTGCTGACGATGCCGCTAAACCATATTTCAGTTCACGTACATCTGTAGCTGATGCATTTGCTGCACCTGATAATATGTTAGCTGCATCTGCTACTGAAAGATGATCTGCTTTAAATGCATTTAAGGCTGTGGATGCAATCTCTGCCGCCTCGCCCAATTCTAGCTCTCCTGCTGTAGCTAAGTTAAGAGCACCTTCTAAACCACCATTTATAATATCTGTTAAACTAACTCCGGCTTTTATTAATTCCTCTATACCTTGTCCTGCTTGAACACTAGAGTACTTTGTCGTTTCTCCCATGTTAATAGCTAATTCGCTTAACTTTTTCATTTCTTCTCCAGTAGAACCAGATACTGCTTTAATGTTAGCCATTTGTTGTTCAAAATTCATTGATTCAGTAACCGCGGATTTTAAACCACGTCCTATCGCATAAGTCATTCCGCCAAACACCATACCGATTTGCATTCCTGCATTTTGCAAATGGTTACCTAATGTCTCCATACGATTACCAAAATTCAATAAACGATTACCTTGCTGCTCTAATTCACGATTTGACTGCTGTAACCCAGTTTCAAATCGATTAAGTTCAGCTGTAGCGCGATGAATTTGTTCAGCATAATGTTGTGCCGATTGACTCGCTTCGCCTTCTTCAGTTTTTGCACGATTATAGGCTTGTTGAAGTTCCCTAATCTTTTCTTTCTGCTTATCCACCATGCGAGTGAGAACATCAATTTTTGCCCGTGTTTGCTCTGTTGCATTAGAAAAACCGCCCATGCCTGTTGTAATAGACTGAAATTCAGCCTGTAAGGATTTCAAAGAATTATTTAACTTATCCATCCCTTTTTGTTCAGCTTGACGGTTTACTTGTTTTAATTCATTTTCGAATCTATTTAAATCAGCGACCGCCTTATTAACCTGTGAAGCGTATCGTTGAGTTGCTGCATCATTTTCACCTAACTTAGCCTTATTTTGATCATAGGCTTGGCGTAATGCTCTAACTTTTTCTTTTTGTGCTTCAATCAATCTATTAAGTGCATCCGTTTTGGCTCGTGTTTGCTCACTAGCGTTTGCAAAACCACCCATACCAGTACTAATTGATTTCAATTCATTCTGTAAAGTCCTTACGGCACGTCCTGAATTCGCAATACCTTGACGAAAGTTCACATTATCAAGGGAAAGCCTAACTACTAAATTATTCATTTCATTCGCCAATGTCTCACCCCCTTGCTAGATAATGCTTTCTGCTGGAACTTCAATTTCATTCGAATTCTGATTTTGGCTATTCGATTCACCTTGTTCACGGTATTTCTGATTTAACCTTAAATAATGCCAAATATCCATTTCATTATCGATGTGATGATGTTTATATCCTTGGCGTAATAAAGAGAGGTAGAGTTCATCCATAAACTCACTGAATGTTAACCCTCCTCCCTCTACCCGTTTGGGTTTTCTTCTTCTCCAGATTCAGAATTACCACCAGCCGCTTCCACTGTTTCATTAATAATTGCATTAATTACATCTGAAGTAGTCGATAAGAATTTACGTGCATCCACACCATCCCAATATTGATCTAATGTAAATTGTCCATCGTATACTTTTACTACAAATTTGACCATTTTATCCATATCCTCTGGACCAGGATTATTTGGTATTTCAGCAAGCTCAGGTGCCTGACGAATTAGACGAGCTGGAATGAACTCCGGTAAATTAAAAGTTTCATTTTCCTTATTGATTCGTAAAGTTAATTTCATAGTTTATTCCTCCTTAGTTAATAAAAAAGAGAGAGCTTTTGCTCCCCCTTACTTTCCTGCTGGCGGCGTTACTGGTTTTTCATATACCTTTTTGAACCAGTTATCACCAACGGCTTTTGTAAATGTAGGCTCATCAGCATCAGCTGTAAATTTTGGTCTATCATCAAAATCACGTTCAATAAATGAGCCTTTAAGTTTTGTAGTTTGGAAGTTAGGCTTATCCTTCTTAGTTTCGCCTTCTTCTTCCTCTTGTGAAAGTTTCCCTTTTAACAACCAAACATATCGATATTTCCCGTTAGCCTTTAAGAAACGCCATCCAATTGCCAAATATGGTTTTTCACCCTCACGTTTTTCGTCTAATACACCATCCTTAACTTCTGGATACCCTTCAATATCTGCTTTTGTTGATAATGAAATACTACGAAGCTCAATTTCTACTTCTACTTCTCCATCAGACTCAGCAATTTCTGATTTTTTATTATCACTCCACATAATTTCGGAAGCTACCTTTTTAGAAGTTTTAATCTTTACTGCGCCTTCCATTTCCTTTACTGTGTCATAATCGACACCTGTTGCATCATCTTTCAATAATTTCGCATAAACAAGACTATCTACACCGACAGTCGAACTAATTTTAATAACTTCTCCAGCCATCTATAACTCCACTCCCTTCGCGAATCGCATCGCATAATGAAAAATTTGTGTATCATCTTCATATAAATCAGCAACCGCATAACGTGAGAAACCAATACATTTCATGATTTCATTCACTTTTTGATGGATTGCTGTTGTACTGCCTTTCGACCAAATATCGATTTGGAATGTAATTTCACTTTCACTTTCCTCGTTATCTGCAAAACTATCTGGCCTATTGTCTAATTCAAAAAACGTAATACGAGGAAACTCTTCAGCGTTTTTGGCTTTACGATAATAAACACGTTTTCCACCTAATAAAGAAACAAGCCCTTGATTATTTTCAAGAGCTTGCACAATTTCGGGTCGTAAATTTATCATAGATTCAACCTCATTTCATTCTTCAAAATATCTGTCATAGCACGAATTGCCGCTTCTTTTGAAGAATTAAATCCTGGTTCTATAAATGGTTGAGCTGGCATTTTAGATGTTCCCCATTCTAAGAATTTCCCATAAAAGAATGGAGAACGATCTGCTTTATCTATCCCGATTTTAATAGTTTTTATGCCACCTTCCATTTTAGCTTTTGTAACTCGTATATTATCAGCCAAATGTTGTCCCGTACGCCACGGTTCACTTTTCGTTGCTCTTTTAGGACTATCACTTCTTGGGGCTATTTCAGAAATAGCTTTTCGAATAGGCTCACCACCTCCTGCAAGAGCTTTATCTTCAATCTTTTCCCCACGTAGACCCATTTGCTCTAATTCAGATATCAAGCGATCAAAACCTAAAAAATCAACACCATCAGCCATTCATTCCACCACGCTTCCACATGATTGATAAAGTGTGTTTTTCAGTTGGAATAACTGAAATAATGTCATACATTACGTTCTTATACTTAATCTTCATATCAGCATTCACACCTGCGCGAAATCGTATTTCCGTTTCACCCTGAACTTCACTATTAGCTGATGCTGCTTCAAAGTATTTTCTTCCCTTTAAAAAAATAAAAGAGCCACATACAGTAAAAGAATCCTTATAACCTTCTATTGGATCACCGTCTGGGCTCTTTGCTTCATCGTCTTTCACTTGAAATGTAAGACGTTTATCTAATTTACCCGGATTCACTTGAATCACCACCACAATATTGCAATTGAATTAATATTGACTGCAAACTAAATGCCAATTGTTCAGCTTTTCCAACCGCTTCACGGTTTTCATGCCAATGAGCAATTAAAATACGAGCTGCTAATTTAGCAAGCTCGCTTTTTAAATCTACATTTTTACTTGTGGCATTTTTAATATATATTTCAGCCGCTATTACGAAAGATGTAATGAGGTCGTCCTCCTCATCACCATCCACACGAAGATACTTTTTCGCTTCCTCTAATGTTAGTACCAAGAAGGACACCTCCTACCTTATTAAGCTCCTGTTTTAGGTGCAACTGTAATTTGTCCATACACAACCGCTTCTGTATCCCACAATGTCACGTCTTCACGTTCAATCGCTCGGAATTCTGTTGTATTGCCTCTCCAAGCACTTCCTCCCTCTTTCGTCATATCAAGGGATAACTGCTGTCTATCCCATAACACAACCGCTTCTTTCAAATCCCCAACAATAAATGGTGCTTTACCATCTTTATCTGTAGCAATTGTCTTATTAGATAAAACAATAACTGGCTTTCCTGACAGTAACTTACGAGTTGGATTTGTTGGATCTGGTTGAAGAAGTGGACGACCATCCTTATCCTCTAATTGATCTAAGTAATTGAACCCATCTTGGTTTGTAATAATGTTTGCTACAGCTGAGAAAGCTGGATCTAATGTGACATTTAATGCAGTTTTGATGCCTTTATAATCCTTTAAATCAACTTTTGTTAATTTGTTGATTTCTTGTAAAATTAAATAATTACGAGTTGCA
Source organism: Bacillus sp. FAU20 (assembly GCF_056033865.1). Taxonomy (NCBI): domain Bacteria; kingdom Bacillati; phylum Bacillota; class Bacilli; order Caryophanales; family Bacillaceae; genus Bacillus; species Bacillus sp. FAU20. The sequence goes on along the minus strand of NZ_JBVYHY010000003.1, from coordinate 724,186 downwards.
ATAGATTTCTTCGCAATCCACTGACGTAAATAAGCTTCTAGCGCTTGATCCGTATCATTTAATAAATCATTTGGTACAGGTAGGAATCCTGCATAATCCTCAATAACATACGGCAAACGATCAAATTGTGGTGAAGCAATTTCTTGCATCGCATTTGGATTTCCATACTCAGATAATGGCGCAAAAGGTGTAGATGCCGCACGCTTTTCTAATGTACGGGCCCCCTTGTTTGTTGAAACAGGTTGTACATTTACATATTGTTCTAAATTATCAACCGTCTGTTTTAATTGGTTAATAGTTGTAGTAATATCTTCTGGAACAATATAACCGCCATCTTTTCCTGTATTCTCAGATAGTGCTGCTTTGTATTCCTGCATAACGCTTGCTTCTTCATGGCTTAAACTTTGACCACGTATTGCTTTCATAAATACTTCTTTATACGATGTATCTTCATTTTGGATTGATGCTGGAGGTAACGCTCCTGTTTGTGAGTTTACAGGTTCAGGAACTTGAATTTGTTTCATTGCTAGATAGTTATCTAGTTCGTTTTTCGCGTTTTTCGCTTCCTCGATTGTCGCCTTTGCATCTTCATATTTACCGCTGTTATTAAATTCCTCAGCTTTCGCTTTTAAATCAGCTACTCTTTGACGTAATTCTTGTTCATGTTTATCCATTCATTATTTCCTCCTTGTTTTGGCACGAAAAATAGACCTATAGTTCTAACAGGTCTAGTGCGTTTTGTATTTTTAATTGTTCATTAAGGTCATTCTTAGGAAGGGAAGGCGATTTTGCTACTACTTTACTAGGTGTTTTCTGATATTTATCAAAGTAATCACTACTACAAGCTGCGACTTCTTTTGCTTCCACAACTTCAATATTGAAATATTTTTCAGCTTCTTCACCACTTAACCAGGTCTCAGCATCTACTAATTGTTGAATTTCTTCAATTTCAATGCCTTCTTTTAAGTTTTCCTTATATACATTCATAATCCCAGACTCGATGTTATCCAAGTCTTCTGCTGCTTTTCGGAAATCAATTGCATTTCCAGCTGCATATGTCCAAGGCTTATGAATCATTAAGAAAGCATTAGAAGGGACAACAACACGATCACCAGCCAAGGCGATTACGGAAGCGATAGAAGCTGCAACACCATCAACATAAACCGTTTTTTGAGCCTTATTCCGCTTTAACATGTTATAAATGGCTAGACCAGCAAATACAGAGCCACCGCCACTATTTACATAGATATTAAGGTTACTTTTATCATCCAATTGCCCCAAAATATTTTTCACATCATCAGGCATAATGTCAGAATCATCCCATTTCCAACCTGTATTATTTATGATGTCACCATAGATAAATAGGTCTGCTGACGATTCTGTTTGATTTTTAATAGTGAATACGTCTTTAATTGTCCTCACCTCCTTTCAGCAACAAACCTCCACTAGCTTTTGCTAATTGATATTCATCCGCAATCTCAATGGATACATGATTTAGATCGACACGATGTTTATCACCATATTCTCCAATTCCATCTATATCTTCAAGCTCTAATACTTTATTAATTGAGAAAGCACCAGCATCTAACATAATCTTGTAAAATTCCGCTCTAGATTTAGAATCGGCGCGAAGTAAACTTGTTAGATTAAATTTCAAATAATAACGCTTTTGTTCATTAAATGAAAATGTTTTATAAGAAAATTCTTCTTCATACTGGATAAGAATTGGACTCAATGTATTTTGGATAAAATCCAATGCCTGTTGCTCAATGTTTGAGAATGTAGCTCGATCTAACTCATTAATCATGTGTAATGGAATATTAAAAATGTTTGCAATCTCAGCCTTATCGAACTTCATACCTTCAATAAATTGAGCATCCTTTAATGGCATCCCGACTTTCTCAAATTCTAAACCAGCATCCAAAATTGCTATCCTTTGAGCATTATTCAAACCTGTATTTGCTTCTTCCCAAGCATCACGAAGTACATCTTTTGCTTCTTTTCCAAGGGCTTGTTGAGTTTTCAATATCCCACTATGTGCTGCACCATTTGTAAAGAATTTACCTTTAAATTTTTGTGCCGCTTGTGAACTACCTATAGACTCTCTTGCGATCTGAATCGGTGGTTTACCCTTCAGTCCATCAGTAGACAACGTAGTAAGATGAATAATGTCATCATCAGTTATTTTAATAGGTGTACCATCTGGCAAACTCGTAAAATACCATAATTTATTTGTCTTCAGGTCCACGATTGGAGTTGTTACAGCCGGATTTAGTGCCCATAATTCTTTCGGTCTACCATCCGCACCCCAATGAATATTGATGTAAGCATTTCCCCATGTATTTCGGTGCGTTTCGATTAAATGCTTGAATTTAAATGGGCTTTGATAAGGGTTCGGTCTTCTTTCCAAAACAAATGACACTTGATGCATCTTATCTCGTTCTCTTCCTTTTGATGTCTTTCTAAAAACTTGAAAAGGAAGCATTGCAACACTGTTTGCAAGGATATTTATACAGCGATAAACTGTCGGGACACCTAAAGAGGACTCAACTGTTACCTTTTCACCGCTTGCTGCTTGATATCCAAATAAACTTTTAAACCAAGGAGAAGGATTTTTTAAATCTGTCGTATCCTGATTTTTAAATAAATGCCGAAAAATCAAAAGTTTCACCTCCTTTCTATCTTCTTATCATTACCACCCCCAGCATTGTGAGAATAATCCCTAATAGATACCATCCATAAATCGGATTAACAAAAAAAGTCGTCCCTACAATGATGGACAACCCCGAAATCAATAGAATATCTTCTAAAATACTTATAAAAAATAATAAGAATCGCATGTGATTCCTCCTAGAATGAGAAATCTTGACTTAAAATATAAGAGTTTAAGTCCATCTCACCAGAATTAAGCATGCATCGAACATGCGAGTTAATTACAGCCGCTATCGGATCAATTCTTTCTGTTGTTTTCGACTTGTCCAACATGATATTTTCGTTAGCATCCTGTTTTGTTATAGCATTACTAGTTGCCCAGTTCAGTACAGGGTTGTTGTTATGGATGACCTTCTTTTGATACACTTGTTCACGAAAATCCTTTGTAGGGCCTGATAAAGTTGCCATACCTTGGCGTATCTCTATCATGGTATACCCTTCTGCCTCCATGTCTTGCATAAATTGCGTTGCGTTCCATGGATCAGCACATATTTCTTTAATCTTAAATTTATGATCTTTTTCCATATTTCTAATATGTGTTTTAATATATTCGTAATCAACTACTGCACCAGGTGTTGTTGTGATCCATTTTTGTTGTACCCACAGATCATAAGGGACTTTATCCGTTTTTCTCTTTTCAGCTAACGTATCTTCTGGCATAAAGCTATGACTAATTACGATATACTTATCGTCCTTTTTAAACTCAAATGAAATACTTGTTAAGTCAATTTTTGCTGATAAATCAACACCTACTGTGCATTCCAACCCTTTTAATTCGGATAATTCCACCGTTTCCTTGCAATCCTTCCATTTTTGCATATCCATGTAGCCGTTTTCTTTCATATCCACCCATCTATTCATGTTTTTTGTGAGATAATTACGCATTTTCTCAGGTACATCAAGGGCTGATTGAAGCTCTCCCTTTAAGAAAGTACGTCCTTCTTCATAACTACATAGGATTGGATTTGCTTTCTCCCATACTTCTGGATTCGTAATCTCATCATCTTTATCTAATTCATTAACCATGACAAAATATTCTTCGTTTTCAATATCAATATTAGGGTCCAAAATCTTAGAAACATATTGATACTCCACACGATAGCAAGGATGACTCAAATTGAAACCAGCTGTTGTTATAATCATCATGAGTGGATTCGGACGAGCACCCGAACCTGACACCAGAACATCATAAATTTCAGAAGTAGGATGCGCATGATACTCATCAATAATTCCGCACTGAACATTCAGCCCATCACCAGATTTCCCAGCGTCTTTTGATAGTGCTGAAATAAAAGAATCCGTTTTAAGGTGTTCAATTTTTCCATACGCAATATTGAACTTTCCTTTTAAATCCTCACATCCATTCATTTGTGCTTTAATTTCATTCCAGACAATTTTACTTTGTTCTGTTTTCGTAGCACCAATGTAGACTTCTGACATATTTTCACCAAATGCCATCGCTTCATAAGAACCTACACACGCTAAAGATTGAGACTTTGCGTTTTTACGTCCAACTTGCCAATACGCCTTTTTAAATCGCCTTAATCCTGTATTACGATGAACCCATCCGTAAATATTGCTAAATACGAAAATTTGTATGGAATGTGGTTCAATTCTCTGACCTGCTAATTTTCCTTTTGTATGTTTAAAAAGAGACATCCACTTTAAGAAACGAAGTGCTTTTTCTTCTTTAAAAACATATGGAAAATCTTCAGAACCTTCACGTTCAATATCTTTTAAAAATCGTTTACAAGCTTGTTTATGCTTCTGACAAGCCACAACTTCACCATTTAATACATCATCACAGTAGTCCAACATCCATTGTCTGATCATGTTATACGTCAAACTCCTTCTCTACATTTGTTTTCGGACCTTGTTTACTATTTGGAATGACAATTTTCGCTCTTGCACTTGGCGTAAGACCAAACTCAACAGCCAAAGCCTTCATTTGTTCATGCAACTGCTTCTTCTTTGTAAGTAGTGGATGTGGAACTTTATTGGTTTCAGCTGCCTTATTGGTATATTCAACAAGAAGTCCTTCTTCTCGGATAATTTTGGTGCATGCAACATAGTCAGAATAAGCATCGCAATACGTTGCTAATGCATTCACATCTATGTTTGTGATAACGTCTAGCTCCAGTAATTCACCAGCAATTCTCCTAAACTCTTTCTTTGCAACTGAATCTAACCACGTTGGTGGCTTTACCTTATCTTTTTTTGCTTGTAACTGTTTTTCAGCTTTTAATCGTTGTTCAATTTCATCTTTTGTCAATCGATTTGTATTACCTTCTAATAAATGCAAATGAATCGGCTTCGCTTTCCTTCCTATGCGAACCACCTCCCTCAGCTGAACCCCCTTTTATGGAATAAAACGAACTTTTTACACGGAAAGCTAGGCGGCGGTCTCCAGGAAGTCGCCTTTTGCTTTTTCATAGTGGGGGGATGATTATGATTTTTTTCTTTCGAATTATTTTTTGTTTTTCTTCTCATCTTCTTTTGTTTTCTTATTATGGCAAGCATGGCAAAGCGTTTGTAAATTAGATGGTTCTAATCGTTTCGACCAATCAACACGGATAGGAATGATATGATCGACTACATCACCTATCTTAATGATGTCCTTGCTTCTACATTGAACACATAAGCCATGATCTCTACGATAAATAAGCTCACGCATTTCCTTCCACAATCTTGAGTTGTAGAATGAACGTGAGCTTTTGTTTCGAATATGTTTGTCGTAATATCTTACGGTTTCTTTTTCCTTTTGGATATGTTTAGCACAATACTTATCCCGTGTTAGTTCGTTGCAACCTAACGACTTGCACGGCTTGAATGGTTTACTTGGCATTCATATCACTCCATAATAGGATGATTATGTTGAATGATCTCAGTATTTAAACGCTTGTTATCAACTGGCACATGTTCAACATGAATGTATGTCATATCAAACTTATCAACCGACTTTGACTCCCAATCAAATGCAACACGTAACTTTCTATCAATCTGTTTACCTTTGTAATGAACTACGGGAATAGCATCTATATCTGTTAATGTAATTGTTAATAACGGTTCTTGTTCTTGTTCTTGCTCTTGATTTGATTTACTCTCTAGCTTCTTAAAAAACTGTTTGCATGGATCTAATTCAATAGGATCTAATCCTTGCAATGATCTTGCTTCATTAATACTTAGCAAACCTTCTTTAAGCTTCTTCTCAATAAGTTCAGCTTTCTTCATTACCATTTCGCTTCACTCCTTTACTTAGTACCTTCTATCCTCTTCCTCAATCGTTTCATTTCATCCTCAATGGCCAGATTCTTTTTATTAATCCGTTCATGATACTTTGCAATATCCGCTTGATGCTTGCGAATCTTATCGTTCACGTATGCAGCAACATGTTCCTTGCTACAATGAGGACATATGAAGTAACACTTTTCAATACGATTAGGAAGCTGTGCTACTTGTGGTTGTATGTCGTAATCTTCATTACAATTAGAGCAGTAGACTTTCATCTATCCTCACCTCATTTGAAAGAATATTCCGATTATGCATTTACAAATAAATACAAATTGTTATAATAAAGTTAACATTGCCATCAGGAAAAGTGATTTGCACCCCAATGCGAGTTGCTTTTCCTTTTTTTATGGCTATTTTTCTAAAAATTCATCCACCGCTTTGCCAAGCAAACTAATCATTGCTTCTCTCTTTTGCTTTGGTGTTGTATTATCTTGCATTTCATTAAAGATAGGAAGTACACTTTCTAATTTCTTTTTATTGATACGTTCATTTACAAGGTCTTGTCCTAGCATTGAAATGAATGTACCAATTGCAACCGCTTGTTCTTGTTTATTTAGTTTCATTAGCTATCTCCCCCTACATTTCCTTAACATGTTCTTGAAACAATTTTATTTGCTGTTGGTTGAATTCTAGAAACAGCTTCACTAATTGTCTTCCCATCTAAAACAGTAGGAACTTTTACTGTGATTCCATCCAATTCACTCTTACCTGTAAACTTACCCATAACCTTTTCCAATTTCTCCAATGCAGCCACACATTCATTAGCAGCCTCAGTAATTTCCTTCATTTGTTTTAACGCTTCTGATGTATCAGCATCAATATTAATCCTTAATTTGTTATTAGCCATCGACAATCCCCTCCGCAGCTTTCTTTAATCTCTCTATCTTTTCTTGTGCATCTTTAGGAAGAACGCTCATTTTAGTGCTTAATTCCTTTTTTAAGTGATCAATCGTGTTGATTACACCTTCGATTCTCATAGATAAGTCGTTAATTACTTTTTGTTGATCTCGATTCACACTATCTAAACCATTAACTATTTTTTCTAATTGATCGATTCTTTCCGCAAGATATTGATTATCCATCTTTCATCCTCCTCCAAAATAAAAAGCACCCTTATGGATGCTTTGAAATGGGTTATTAATTTGTACTTTAATTCCGGTACGTGAAGTTTCATCCTTATTCCAATCACCTAATGATGAACCGCTGAGCGCATCAACAATATTAAGTAACTGGAAGAAGAGCAAAAGCTCTCCCTAATGACAGTATCATTCAATCATTACCATCTGCTGGTTTCGGATTTTATGTGCCATCATTACGAAATCGTTTAGACAACATATAGTTTATAAAGGAATCTTTGTGAGTCGTGTTTTCCGCCACTTCTCACAATACAAATATATCACGTAAATCCCAAAACAACCGGCACATTTCCTGCCAAAAAGCGGTCACGACTCTGCCACTTATTTTTCTTATCAATATCCTAACCTACTCTTTGCAACTGTTTTGCCCAAATCAGTGGTTTTTGGCAACCGCTTATCTCCCCTGTCCTTTCTCCAATGAGTTACCCATATCTTGTATTGTGTGTAACTGACCGCTTCGCTGAATCCCTTGATATCATTGATTTCATTTCACTTTCTCTTTTGAGTTACACAGTACGAAATTTATGAGTAACTGTATAGGGATACCACCAGCATTTTTCAAAATAGCCTACGCTATGTAAAAAAATAAAATAAGCTGCCCATGTGGACAGCTTATTTACATAATTATCGAAAGCGGAAGTTAAAAATTTTTAGTTTCTTGCTCAATTAAAGCACCCGTTAGTTGAAGCACAACCGCTTTTTGATTCTCTTATACAGTATTTTCAACTATGTACCAGTTAGTTTAAATTACAGGAAGTGAACTCTAGTTTATAAAGTTTACAGAGTTCAAAGTAATCAGCATTCTTCTTTGATAATTACTTCATTTTGGCAATTATCACCTTAAAAATTACTAATAACCCTACAGTCGTAATGATAGACAATCCATATGTCAATAACGGCTTTTTGTAATATAGCCGAGTCATAAAATAAAGTCCAAGGTTAAAGAGCACTGTATACATAAAACCCCAGCTGTTATGGTAAGAAAATTCTCCAAGTTTTAGACCCACCCACTCAATTAGGAACCTATGAGATGTCTTAAAAATATTTTAATAAAAAATGAAGGGAAAGTCGCTATGAATACTTATGAAAAAGACCAAATTATGAGTGCTGTTATCTCTTTATTAGAGATAATTGTGGTTATGAAAAGCGGGAAAGATCTCATCCCTAAAATTGTTCTAGCTGTACTTTTAAGAGTTGTTACAGACGATAAATTAATAAGAATTTTACTGATTTTACTGACCATTATTTTAGACGAACTTTCGGATTAAACTTCGCTATTTGAGTCAAATGTGACATAAAAGAACAATGGATTTTCCTCCCTCTACTTCAAGTAAACTGTCCTTTAGTTGAATAAGGAATCCTGTATATCCTATACAGGGAAGGTTCACATAACACATCATTACCGGTAGCAAGAAAGAGGCGAATCCCTACTTACAAAAGAAATTTGCCTTTTTCTTTTTCTATAACTCTATGCATCTTTTTATACATCCCTATCCTGGCGTGGATTTAGGGTTCTTGTTTGTTACTGGATTAGCCGAAAAATTGTATAAAATCTTGCATACTTTTAACGTGTTTTTTTCCAAAATGCTACGATACCTCTAGATTTAAAAGAAATAAGTAATGCTTAAATTTTAAACCTAGTCATTGCTTTATCCATTGCATCTTGGTTTACACCTATATAACGTAACGTGACCTTCTCTGACGAGTGATTGAATATCTCCATAAGTAATGCTATGTTTTTCGTTTGCATGTACATATGATACCCGTACGTTTTTCTCAGTGTATGTGTTCCTATTTCATCTAATCCAAACTCTGCCGCTGCTCCACTTAATATCTTATATGCCATACTACGCCCAATAGGACGATTCTTCCCTTGTCTACTTTGTAATAAATACTCATTGTCTTCTCTTTCTTCAATAAACCATTTCAGTTCTCTTTTCAGCGCTGCAGTAATTTGTATTCGTTTCTGTTTCCCGGTTTTCTTTTCTCTCATAGATATATGACTACCTTTGACATCTCCTACCTTCAATTTCAAAATGTCCGATATTCTCAAGCCTGTATTGATTCCCATAATGAAGAGAATGTAATTACGTAAGCTCTTTTCTTTAAAATACTCTTTTAGCTGCTGTATTTCTTCTGGATCACGTATTGGCTGAACAAAATTCATTATTCATTACCTCCAGTCTCTTCTGTCTCGTAAACTTCTAATCCAAGTGCAAAAGCAAGCTTATAAAATGCTTTAGACTTCCAACGTCGATAAGTACGCTCTGACATCCCTATTTCGTTGTAAACCATGTAATCACATACGTCCTCTTCTTCTAAATAACGTTTATAAATAATATCTCTTTGAATGCTTCCTGCACGTCCGTTCCCTAATCGATTTAGAAACTGATCAATACGTACTGACATTCTTTCAAGCCATTCTTCTCGTTTACTTTGTTGAATATTTGCCATAGCAACATCTTCTAATGGTTTTCCAACTGTATGTGTAGGACCATGCTCACGTACTTCATAAGAAGGAGTGACTTTCATTTCTTTACGCATCATCCCAAATTGTCTATGTATACGTACGCTTTCCAACACACCTTCTAATTCCTCTTGTGTTGCTGTTCTATCAATTTTTGGTAAGAAAGATAATTGTTTAGTCATGTAAGACCACTCCTTTTTATTTTTAAATTACTTTTGTCTTAATGCTCCGCGTCTTCGTTCATAACAAGGTCTATGCATCCCCATTAAATCTTCAATTTCACGAGTGCTAAATTTCTCTTTTCGTTTTTTCTTCTTTTTCTTTTTCGCTTGTTGCGATTGCTTCTTCCATTCACGTAACTGATCCTTTAAACCCTTCATTTCCCCATCTCCCTTTTCAAAATAAAAAGGACACCTATTCGTAAAACAGTCATAATTGCTGCTTTAATGAATTGGTGTCCTCTAGTTTTCTAGCCGGACTATATTATTTTTTATTTTAAAATACCAACTTGTACAAAGAGGTTTCTCCAAGCTTTATTAACTTGATACTTCTCCACTTCTTTTGTGCGACGAGCAATTGCCTTTCTAATTTTTCTTTTCTTTAAACTAGCCATTTCTCTTAACCTCACTTTCTATTTTCGACTGTATCTACATTCGGAAACATAGATAACACTGGTACCCTATAACCACGTAGTTTAAATTCATATTTCTCTCCAGTATTAACTTTCGCCTGAACATCTGCTGAATCGAATTTCATCATAAACACACTATCTTTATTTACAATTACCTTTTCTGAACTATCATCTTGTTTTACAACAATATAAAATTTATCGTGATCGTTACTTCTCTTTGTATATTTATCGATTACTTCACCTTTAACTGTTGTTACATGCGTATAATTAATCACTTCAAAAACAATTGAAAACAATACTATTGCAACAATTGCTATAAGGCCAAACCACTCTTTACTTTTCATCTTGTAACCTCACATTCTATTAAAAGGATTATTTTGTTTGGTTTTCTTCCTTATCGAATGGTCCAATATCTTCTCCAACTGCCCCTAAATAATTTTCACGATCCGTTTCCCAACAATTACGACACATCTTTTCACCTGGTACAAAATCCAATAAATGTGGTCCACGTAATTCTTTTCTAATTTCACCACACCATCCGCATTCTCCACCGTTCTCATACTCTGCCATAATCTTATTTAATTGACCTTCTGGAATACTTACATAACCAATCTGTTCTGCACACGCTAACTCGCCTGTATCGTATTTACTAGGCATCCCATCGTATCCGTAAGACTCCATATAATCATCTGTCATTTTATTCAAATCGATTACCAATCTATCATTAATAACTTTTAACCTTAATGTAGCCATTTTCTTGTCCTCCCCTGAATAAAACTCAATATTCCGTCAATACTGTAGACAACCCATTAAGTTCCTTTCTCCTTGTTCCCCCTTGGAGAATCGAGCAGTTAGCTTTTGCTGGCTGCTCTTTTATTTCGTTCTTGCTCTTGCTTCTTAAAGAATTCTTTAACTGCGCTTTCCCAATAAGTACACATTATCCATTCCTCCTTGAATAATTCCATAAGCTTTGTCCATACTATAAATGCACTTGAGTTCTGAACTTCCTTCTTAACTCTTTTCTGGAGAGCGGTTAGCTTTTGCTAGCTGCTCTTTATATGAACTTTATTTAGTAATTCAACTTTTCATTTTCTCGAATAAATTCCAATTTTCCGGTAACACTAAGTACAAGCTACTTTTTTCCCCAAAGTAGTCCCTTTTAGCAGTGCTTGTGAGAGGCAGTTAGCTTTTGCTAGCTGCTTTTTGTACTGAGTTAATAAAATCTTGTTCTTATTTCTTTTTTTACACCATATACTTCTAACGTAGACTCAGCTCAAAGTGTTACCTCCTATCTTAAAGAGCACTTATGCATGGTGCTCTTTTTTAGTTTCCTTTTTTCTACAAAATGAAATTTTTATTAAGCTTTCCCCGCATAACATTTTCAATTTTGTTTATACTATAACTGTAACTTCTAAGTTACAAAGCATTGTGGTGATGCTCTTGTTGGACAACAAAGCAGTTAGCTTTTGCTAGCTGCTTTTTATTTGTAAAAAGCACTCAATTAACTGGACTCACATATAATATTCTGAGTTCCTTTCTATATAAAATAGTCATTATAAAATGGGTCTCGTCACGAGAGCACTTTACTAAGTGCTCTTTTTATGTTCCGAATTAATACAAAATGAAGTTTTTCACCATTTGATAAAATAAACATAATAATAGTTAATGAAAAGGCATTTATATTCAACCTCCAGAGGAGCACTTTAATTAGTTGCTCCTTTCTACATATACAATTTAGATACCAAATAGCGTTTTGGTTATAAACTCATCTTTTTAATTGCCTTACATTGAAACTCTTGTATATGGTAAAATATAGTAGATTCGTATTTTAAGGAGGTTTTAATATGCCACACGAAGTTTGGCTGCCTATTCTCCTAGCAATATTCGTTGTATTTTTCCTTGATAAAGAGGAAAAACACAAACAATAACTTTATTTCTTTGTTCCAGCTTAAATATATGTACGCAGTATTTAAGCTGGTATTTTTTCAAATAACGATTTTGTTTTAATTAATTCCTTGCAATGCTTGCATTGGCCCAAAAAACAGCTTCTTCAAGTTTTGTTAAAGCTAACGACTTTTCACGACTGTTCGGGCATGATCCGTCAATCAAATTTGCGAAATGCAAAGCTTCATTTCTAATATCCACAAACTTCTCTGTTTGTCCCTCTTTAGGCGGATGATAAGTAAAATTCTTTTTAATTTGTTCTTTCATGATTTTTAGCTCCTTTTCCAAAATAAAGATTTTGTTTAAACAACTCACACCCTGAGAAAAAACACATATATTATCATGTACTCTTTTACAATAAGAGTCTTGGTCAGAGAGCACTTCTATAAGTGCTCTTTTAATTTATTTAGATGTATCACGTTTTACATACAATAGACATAGAATGCAATGAGCACGCAAGACATAGTTTCTATATAATCGTGTACATTTTTTGTACGCGATTTTTTTATTAGATAAGGATTTTGTTTAAAACTCATTAACCTTATTGATTCCTTTGCATACATTACAATCACAAGGAATTCTACAGGTTTCCCTAGGCCAGTTACCTTGTATTCCTTGCACACCTTAAGGGAAGAATCCGTTTATAAACAAACGGGTTCTTTTATTTTGGGTTATAAAATAACTATTTTATTAAATTTCATTGTTCTATTTTCCTTATAAACCTTACAAATTTGTAATATTACTGTCACCTAAATAGATAGTTAATTGGTTAATCTTGGCTTAACATACAGAATGACTAAACAAAACATCAATGAAAGGTGCCACTTGATGGAAAGAAAATTATTACGCTACGGAATTTTGAGTATAGCTTTTCTCACTATCCCAATGATATTTTTACATTTGGTATCGTCTCAATCCATTCCCAAAGAATACGGTAAAGAATGGCCAGAAGTTCAAAGAACAGCTGAACTAGTAACTATCGGTTACTTTAAAAAAGAAAAAAATCTTGAAATTGTAATTGATAAAATTAGTCCATCAGAAGAATATAGAACGCATGAAATCTTCCTATACGGACATGTCACTGATAACGAACTACAAAAAGTTTATGCTGTTGTAAATTTTAGTGAGCACTATTCGGTTGAAGACATTTCTGAATACGAATTGAAATCCCAGAGCAGTTAACTTAATGTTAGGTGCTCTTTTAATTAAAATAACGCTTTTGTTTAGTTATCTTTTATGTCATAACTAATTATTTCAGCATCATCAAAATTCAAATCTGTTTCATCTATTTTTCTTACTTTTAAACCAGGTATTTCTTTTTGCAACAAATGTACAACATCATCTGCACAATCCGAACGACTTTCTACACGGGCAATTATGATATTCATCTGATTTTCAGATACATTCTCTGGCAAGATAAAATCATAAGATATTTTCCTTTTAATTCTTTCTTCTACTGTGATTTCTACTTTTCCCATTTCCCATCTCTCCTTATTTAATAAAATTCAAATTTGGTCTTACTTTACATCTACACGTGCTTGACTTGCTTCTCGACTAAAACCATCCGGATACCTTTTAGCTAATTTTGCGATATTCATTTGAGCAATATCTTCTAAGGTATACCCCATTTCGTGGGCCATAATGGAGAGATAGTACAAGATGTCCCCCAACTCTAAAGCTAATTTATGGGTATTCCCGTTTTCCTCTCCTAAACAATGAGCCGGATCAAATCCATGGCCATGGAAAATAGCTTTTTTTACAATATCAGCAACCTCACCAGATTCTCCTGAAAGTCCTAATGCTGCATTTAAAACACGTCCACCAAAATCCTGATTTGTATTCCATGTACGTAATGCCGCTTCTTGATATTGATCTAATTCACAAATTTGATTGTTGTTCATTAAGGCTTGTCCTTCCTTTGATTTACTGATTAATTTAGTTACTTCCAAAACACCGTTTTTCATTTCTTTCATTTTGATTTCCCCTTCCTATTTAGCAAATTCCTAATCCTATCGGACGATTTTCAATTAAATACTTATCCGCTTGATCTATTACAAGAAGCGCAACTTCCGCTTGGTGTCTCCTTAACGCTTTTGCCATCTTCGGTAAGCTCATACCTTGACTCCACATTTCACGAAACCGTACTACATCTCTTTCATCCCAAATGAAGTTAGCTTCTTCTAAAGCGATGTATATTTTTAAACGTGATTCCTTCATCGCTTCATGATTTCTTGCTACACTCATAAGCGAACCTACTTTCTAAAAATGATTATTTTATCTTTTCAGTAAACTTAGTATCCACACGATCAACTTTACCGTTTACCCAAACCGCAACTTGCTCACCGAATCCGCTCATTGGTGGATTGACTGCTGTAACATTTCCGTCCTTCACTATTAAAAGTTTGTTGCTGCTAACATCAATTTCTATTTTTTTCATATATCCCTCTCCCTTTTACTACCGCATGTACTCGACAACATCAGGTTTAAATCCACTCCCTAAGTAAACCCGTACCGGAATTATTTCTTTTTTATCCCTTGCTGCCTTACACAATTCTTCAGCTGTATCCCAACTAAAAAATTTATCTACAGCTCTTTGAAATCTCCATATTGCCATTACATATTGTTCAAAGATGTCATAGCGATCATCTTGTTTAGTTGTGCGTGGTAACTCATCTGTACACTTTGCATTCTTTGGAACCTGGACGCGTACATCAGCATATGTATTGCGTCCAGTTCCTTTCTTAACATTGGCTTTCATTACATCAAACTCACAAATTGCTGGCTCTACATCGAAAATATTTAGTTGTTTAGCCATGTGCCATTTCACTCTTTTCAAGAATGTCCAGTAATTCAGTTGCTCCTTCTTTACTTAGAAACATTCTTCCATCCAGCAATTCAATGTTTGATTCAGAAACTTTGCCAGTTACAAAACATGACTTTTCGTGTTTTCTTAAAACAATGTTTTCCCCTTCAACATGAAAGCCTAATGCTGTACCTTCAGCAATCCCTAAAGTCCTGCGTAACTCAACCGGAATTACTACACGCCCTAGCTCGTCCACTTTTCTTGTAACGCCTGTATTTTTCATATTTCGCTCCCCCTTATTAACTTACTTTTTGTTGTTGATTCCGTTGCAACTCTTGTTTCATTGATTCAAATTTGATTAACCATGCTTTCCAACGCTTATCGTTGTCTTCTTGCTGCTGTATTGCCACTTCACAATTACAACCTTTTGTTTCAATCACACCTGGATAAGTTTCTTTACGAACAATTCCTGTATCATGACATAATACACACATGCTTATTCCTCCTTTTTGAAGTTACGCAAACTGTAGTTCTCACCTTTCATTTTCAAAACTTGTGTATCTTCCATAATCCGACTAAACTCACGCTCTCCGTACATGCCAGCTAACTCCATAACTCCAAAGTTTGTTGTAAATAAGTTTGTTCTGCCTAGCCTACGCTCGAGAATGTCTTTTGTTTTCGTTTTCTTCCAAGTAACTCCCTCAGCATCTTTTTCCGTGAACTCAGCTCCAAAGTCATCTAATATAAGTACATCTACATTTGCTAGAATAGACATTAGCTTGTCCTCTGTTAACTCGCTATTTTTATTCCAAGTAGATGTTATTTTTGTAAAGAGTGCGTTCATTTCTATAAACATTGCGCTGTAGCCTTTTCTCATAATTTCTTTTGTAGCCGCTACACATAAATGACTCTTCCCGACTCTATAGTCACCTGTTATTACAATGCTTTCTGATTTGTTAGGATCAAAATTTCTAGCGAAATCCATCATTACTTCTTTTGCATTTGCTAGTTCCTGTGTAGGTGGTGTGTAACTATCAAATGTTGCTTTTTTCAATTTAGGATTAATAAGGCTGTTATCTGAAAACGAATCGTATAAATGAATAATTTCGTTTTTCTTCTTAATAGCCAGTGTTTCTTTTGCAAGTTGCTGGTCCTCTTGCTCTACCGATCTACATTGTGGACAAAACTCTTCATTTGTTTTTGTATCTATAAGTAAGCGTTTATTACAAACGTCTTTAATTTTGTCTTTCCCGACCAAGAAAACATTTGTACATCTATTAGGAGACAACACATAACTTTGAGCAAATTTACTCAAAATCGTATTTTTCGATGAAGCTACTGTTTTTCCTAACGCTTGCATTGTTTTTCTCTCCTTTTTTACCTTTGTTTTTAAACTCTATTTCTGCTGCATTCACATCAGCTAAAGTACGAATGTTTTTATTTACCCACTGTTTTAAAATGCCCTCAGCATAATTCCATTTCTTCTGCTGTTTCAAAGCACGCTCCATAGCCGCTTGTACAAGTTCTTCGCTTGTATCGTTTACCCATTGCGAAATACTTTCGGCTATGAATGAATTTAAAATACCGAAATTATTTTCGTAGAAAGAGAAGATGCTACTACTACTTACATTCTCTGTAGTATTCTTTGTAGTAATCTCTGTATTTGTCTTTACTTTAAAGTCAGGAGCTTCATTACTTTCATGTGAAGAGGTACCTGATTTTGAAGTAACTACCCTCTTTACTTCAAAGTCAACAGGGTCTTCTTCGACTTGTTGATACATACTTGATATGCTTTTTATTTCACTTACTTTAGGCTCAACGAACATTACATTATTTAAAGTGATTTCATTTACAATAATTGTTCTAAATTCGATTACGATTAAGTTCATATCCACTAATAAGTCACAAGCTCGTTTAACTTGTAGTTTTGAAAATCCAAATGTTTCTGCTAATTGCTGATAACTCTTTTGTAACTTATCTGATTTGAATTTTTTCTTATAAGTAACCTTGCCAGTATATTCATCTCGAATAACTGTAGGACGATACCAATAGACGATTTCACTCAATACCATAATTGCTACAATGTGAGGCTTACCATTACTAAAAGTGATGTAATTAAACCATTCATGATCCACTACATTACCTTTGAAATTTAATCCACCAATTTCAGTTACTACGTTTGCCATAAATATTTACCTCCTAATACAAACTGCCACATATGCTTGTCCACTTCTGATTATTCGTTGAATTTCATAATGCGGATAACCAACTTTGAAATACTGTTCAATCATTTCCTTTAATTCGTCCTTGCTCTCTGCTAAGTTCCAGAATTTATTAGGTAATAGCACTTGATATTTAGTTAAACGCATGTACTATTTCCCTACTTTCCGTGATATACTTATAACAAGTGTTTTTTCTTAAAGGACCCACTGCCATGGGTCTTTTTATTTTGTTCTACGTCACTCCAAGCCCATTGTTTTATTGGCTCATAAGTGATGTAAAGTAACCATGAACCGCATGCGATTAACATTGCAAATATGACTAATGATGTTGTATCTTCCACTAAATCACCTCCTTATTTATCAAACGGTAATTTTGTTAAAAACCTGAAATTCTATTTTAACTAGCATTTGTTCCCACCTTTTGTGCTTCTACCCATTTAAGAAAGTCTTCCGCTTTAACGCGTTTGCTTTTTCCAATTACAATTGTTGGGAAGTCCTTTCTCTTCATAAGTGCGTATGCGGCTGATCGAGAAATATTTAAGAATTCCTGTACATCCTCCGCTTTCAGTGAAAATGGTAGTTGTTTAATTTGGTACATGTTTTTTCACTCCAATCATTTTTTTAAGTCTAAATATGGATACACTATCTTATAATGTCGCCCTTAATTGTAGTCCTTAGGGCGACTGAGATTGTAAAAAAAATCTCTCTCACTTTATTAGATCACTAATTGATACACCATAAAGTTCCGAAAGTTTTTTTAGTTTCTCTACTGATAATCCTGATTCTCCTTTTTCAACGTTATGATAAGAACGTTTGAATTTCAGACCTAAAGCCTTTGAAACGTATTCTAAAGAATAACCATTTTTTTGTCTTAGAGATTTAATTCGTTGTGTATTTAGCATTTTAAGTCACCACCTTCAACTTCTAAACTTAGTATAACCAAAAGTAGCCCCAAAGGCAACTTTTTATTTTCGAAAATTTATTTTTTATTTTTACGTTGCCATTAGGGCTACTCATTGTTACATTTAAACTAGATACTTTTTTACAAGTAGCGCGAAAGGATGTTATAGATGAATATCATAGGGGAGAGAATATTCGAGTTAAGAAAAGAACGAAAACTAACACAAGAAAAAATAGGCGAAAATATTGGTGTGAGCAAGCAAACTATTTCCAAATATGAAAAAGGGACAAAAATCCCCTCACGCGAGAACATTGAAAAATTAGCTGATTTCTTCAATGTTCCCATTGATTACTTATTCGGGAAAAGCGATAATTCCATTAAAAGTAGCAATAATATAAAAGAAATATTTGAAAGTGATGAATTGCATTGGGATGGAAGAAAGCTTTCTCCTGAGGAAATCGAAAGCGTCAAAGCGCTTTTAGAAGTAGCTATCCAAAGAATGTTAAAACAAGAAAAAAAGGATTAGCATGAGGCTAGTCCTTTTTTTGGTTCCATTTGCTGCATGACTTCACTTAATTCATTATCAGTAATGAACCCTTGTTTATGTATTTCTTTCAATGCATGAAGAGTGTCATTTTCTGAGACTTTATCCCTTAATAAATATTTAATCATGGATTTTATTTTTTCTTCGCCACTTATTAACAATACGAACTCCCCCATCCCAATAACTATGTGATTTTTTTAACAAACTGTGCATTTTTGTAACGTTTTTCAAAAATGCATACCCCTTAAAAAGCACTCAAGACGCTACTTAGTAGTAGCGTCTTGAAAAATAATTTATAAATTTCTAATGAGTTCCTGGATCAACCATTAGATATGTAGTTTCTACTTTACTTGAATGTGCTTGTGAAGTATCTTTGTTTTGTTCAACTACTCCTAGTAGTCCTAAAACACATATCATTGTAAGAATAACTTTTTTCAACCTACTTCACTCCCTCTTTAATTAAAAGACGTGTTACCAAATTTGAATAGAATACATTCCCATTATTAGCGAATTTTTCTAAAGCCTCTTTGAGAACCATTATATCATTTCTATCTACAAAAAATAAATAATATAATTTAAATGCGGACAAAGTTTTTCCTTGTTTTTTCAAGTCTTCAAAATACGCTCTAGCTTTAACTCCTGAACCGAATTTAGCATCAAAGAAAGCTTTTTCCGCTTCTCCTACAAAATCCCAATCTATTTTATCTACATTTATTCCATACTCAATTCGCAAAAAAGCTAATGTGCTATGAACTGCACGATACATTTTACTATAAGTAGTAATACCTAAGCTTTTTATTAATTTTAGGCTTTCTAAAAAGTACGTTTCCGCTTGAAAAGGATTTTCAAGTATAAAAGACTCCCCTAAGCAACTCAACGCTTTAGCCTTTATAACTGAATCTTCTGGAGCGGATTTTATTATACTATTACAAATGTCCCTGCATTCTTTTGTTTTATTACTAAACAAATTAATATGAGACTTACGATCATCATGTTGCAAATCCAAATGTTTTTTTATAAATGCATTCTCTACTAATGGTAAGTTTTGATCGATCTTTTTAGAATACGGGACCATAGCCATGAAATTACTACTATCATACAGCGCAAACCCATGTAACATGTCTACTATTATTTGATAGTCTACATTTTTAGAGTATGGTAATTCATCTAATTTCCTTTGCAATTCTTCTCCTTCTAATTTGTTCAAATTTCTTTGATTGTATAAATCATACAAATGTAGATATTTGTTTATTTTCCCTTTTTTATCGCTGCTAATATGTTTTTTAATTAATTTTTTCATTAATTGATACTCACCGACTGTTTGGCAGTAAGACAGTGCCTTTTTTATGTTTAAATCACTCTGGCAAAGCAATATAAATTCTCTAATTTTCTTTCTACGTTCCTTCCAATTTGGATACAAGTCGGGAGCAATTAATAAGAATGACTCCAACTTCATTTCTTTAATTTTCCCATTTAAAATCCTATTAAGATTAGTTCTATCAATCTCTGCTTTTTTAGCTAATGTACCAACATCCAACTTAAGATAATTGATATGCTCCTGTAAGTTCTTGATAAAGCTCTTCATTCTAAAATTCCCTCCCAAATCAGAACCCAAAACATATCCCTTTTTTCTCAATAGGAAAATGAATCATAATTTTCTTTACACTTATGAAGTATGCTATACTATGTACTGACTCATGGAAACTTTCCCTATCTAGGCTAGGGTTAAATGTTATAGCTGTGTGGCCTCACATCTATAACACCGTGGGTCTTTTTTTATTCCTTCTTTCGCTAAATTCAGTTTATCATAAGATTTAGAATGTTCGTTCTGATTATGGTCAAATCATGTTGAGAAAGTTTTTTTAAAAAATTCTATTTTTCATTAAGAATATTTTACCACCAAAAGAACGTTTGTTCTATATGTTTTTCATTCGAATGTCAATTTAAGTGATATTTACTATTATAAAGACAAATTTCGTGACATGTATAGTCTAAAAATTCTCATGTATTTATACTAAAACTATGAATACATTTGGAGAAAATTTAAAAAAGTTTAGAGCAAGTCGTTCCCTTACTCAATCAGAGTTCGGTGAAAAAGTCCAGTTAAGTCGTAGTCAAGTTGGCAATTTAGAAATTAACTATAATCAACCTGACCTTGACACTCTCGATCGCATTGCAACATATTTAGGTGTTTCTGTTGATGCGTTAATGGGTAGAACGAGTACACTACACGAAAAGAACATAGCAAATGCTCTCGATGAAATTCAAACGGTTTTCGCAGGCCTGGATGAATCTCAACGAGAGCAATTCTGTAAACAACTCGTATTATATGCAAAGTTCCTTAAAACTCATAACGAGCTGTTATGAGTCGATTGTAGTAGAAAACATTTCCAATCGCAACGGTAAAAATTAACAAATTTTTATCAACAAAAAAAGAGAGCACTTAGCTCTCTTTTTTTATATTCCTGTGCCTGGATCTTTTATGTATCCTCCCCCTGCCCCAGGATCATACATACCCATTCCGCCACCTGGATCTTTCCAATCCCCTCCACACGGATTTGGGTCATACTTCAATTGACTTCCACCTAAACCGCCTGGATCAAAGTTATCTCTTTTCATTTTCTTAAACCTCCCGGTTCTTTTCGCCATCCACCACCTGGATCGAAAATACCCACTCCTGTCCCCGGATCGTATAACTTCCATCCTGTACCAGGTTTCTGTGATTCTTTAGAGTGTAATAACATAATTACCATCCTCCTGGATCAGTATTATTTTTTAAACCTCCACCACCTGGCTCGTTCATTCTATGTCCACCTGGTTCTATTTTTAATCCTGCGCCCCCATTACCTGGATCAAGTACTAATGGACTTCCACCTGCTCCTCCTGGATCAGAAATTACCTTTGAACCTCCTGGGTCTTTTATGTAGCTTTTCATAATCTCACTCTCCCCTTTCTTTTATACACCTGTCCCCGGATCATAAATTGGTTTCCACCCTGTTCCTGGATCTTCGTCATATTTCCAACCGCCACCGCCTGGTTCGTTATGCCAACCTACGCCAGGATCAGCTACTCTGTGACCACCAGGGTCCTTTGTGAATTCCTCCATATTTTCCCCTCCTTTCATTTATAAAATATAACTCTAAAAAAACATGAAACTATTCTGCTAAAAAAATACCTTTATATGGAGTTCTCATTACATTAATCCAATCTTTTAATGTTTCCCGATTAGCCTGAGTAATTGGATAATTTCTAGCTGAACATGTCATTTCAGCACCAGGTGAAAGAGAACTTGTTGTTACAATAAGACCAGATTCAGCACCATAATGTTCAATATCTGCCCAAAGAGATTTCACTACCATTTTTTCAATCTTCGCTTTATGTCTCTTACATTGAATCAGGATAGTTGGAGGTCCTGACATATCATTTTCCTTTAACCAAACTCTTGCATCTATTCCGTCATCATCTCTTCCTTCACCTATTTCAACGTAATACCCCTGCTTCTCAAAGAACTCACATGTCAAAGCTTCAAATTTCCTCCAATTTATTTCACCAATTGAATCAAAATTATGACTTAAATAGTCAATATATCGCTGGTCAATAAATTTCCCGTATAAAGTTTCTAAAGATTCACTTTCGAATAATTCTCTTAGCTGTGCAGTATTTTTCCAATTAACTTGCCTAAACAGTCCCCATGGACTTTTATGTAACTCTAAATTTGTACTTTCAAACATTTCCACCGCCATTTCTATTCCTGCTAATCCATATTTCTTTCTAGCTAATTCTACAAACGGCCTAGGGTCAATTGTCTTATTCTTCGATACTTTCGCTACAGCAATTGCTTTGTTTAAAGATTCTATAAACAATGGATATAAAACCATATACATTTCTAAAGACTCTGGGTTATTCTCATACTTCTTGAAAAGTGCAATAGTAGCAGGCATACTACTTGGAGTTTCAATGTTTCCAACCTTATATAGTAAATGATTAATCAAGCTTTCATATGATTCTGCTCTAATTCTTATTGTTTCTTGACCTTCTCCAAACCAAATGTTGTGAAATTGCTCAGGTATTATATCTTCGAATTCCTCACGTGTTAAACCTAATCCTGATTTATACCCCACTATTTCACCCGTGTTCCCTATCAACTGGCTTCTTTTAGTCCATATAGCTCCCATGTAAGCCCCTCCTTGTTTAAATACTTAACTCGAATTAATTAAACTCATTGTGTCATTACAAATACCGCTATATCTTCTTATAATAATTATATCTTGCATCTTCTATATCTGTAAATTTCCTTTTACAGAAATTAGGCTTGCATGCTATCATTTCTTATACCACTACCATATATCACAGCTTGTATCTAGAAAACGATTATGACGAGGTGAAAAATCATGGCATACTTTCGTAAACGTGGTGAGAAGTGGTCTTTTACCATGGATGTCGGCAAAGACCCTATCACAGGTAAACGGAAACAAGTCACTAAAGGTGGCTTTAAAACAAAGAAAGCTGCTCAAGAAGAAGTGGCAAGAGTAACAAATGATTTAGCAAATGGGGATTACGAGAATAGTGATATTCGCTTTTCTCAGCTCGTAGAAATCTGGATGCAAGAGAAAGAATCATCATGTAGACCATCAACATTGTATCAATACAAACGCATTCTACGCTCACGTGTTATGCCTGAATTTGGTGAAAAGAGATTATCAGATATAAAACCATTGACTGTTCATAATTTTCACCAGAAGCTACTTAAAGAGGGTCTAACTACGAAATACATTTCATCTGTTGATGTTATGTTAAAACAAATCCTCGATAAAGGCGTAGAACTAGAAATGATTAACTCTAATCCTGCTAAGAAAGCTAAACGGCCTAAAGTTAAAAAGAAGTCGCAAGCTAGCTGGACAGTTGAACAAGCCATGAAGTTTATGGAGTATGCAAAAATACAAGGAAGCTATTATATTGCGTTTGTTTTAGCGTTGCATACAGGCATGCGGATCGGAGAAGTATTAGCTTTACAGTGGGATGATATTAATTTCAAAAACAAGACTATTCATGTACAAAGAACATTAACGCTTGTTGATGGAAAGTATGAATTAGGTGAGACAAAAACTGAAGCATCTAATCGTATAATCCCGATGACAGAAGAATTAATGGGAGAATTGTTAGAGTATCAAAGTCATAAGAAGGAGAATTCTTTCGACTTATTAATTTGCACAAGAAATAAAAAAATCGTGCATCCATATACGATACGCTACCAAATGAAAGCTTTGTGCGAAGCAATTGACGTACCGTATATTAGATTCCACGATATCCGAAGAACGTTTACAACTATTTTAATCGATTCTGGCGCAAATGCAAAGGTTGTTTCAAAATTGCTTGGTCATACAAATGTTTCTACAACTTTAAATATTTATACTGATGTTTATGAAGAGCGTCAAATTGAAGTAACTGAAATGCTAGGAAATGTATTAAAAAGTGGTCGAAGTGGTCAAAATGTGGTCATTGTTGAAAATGAAGAGGATTAAAACCCGTATAACAAGTGGTATAATGCATTTATAGTGTAAGTTTTTTCTTTACACTATAATGAAGTCATCATAGTAAATAATATATAGAGTATCACGTTTTTCAAAAAGATGCTACATCGAAAGGAGAGATTACCATAAAAGTTGGTGGTATTGTTGTTGAATATAACCCTTTTCATAACGGTCATCTTTATCATGTGCAACAGACAAAAAAGTTAACACAATCCGATATAATAATTGCCGTTATGAGTGGTCCTTTTTTACAGCGTGGTGAGCCCTCACTCATTTCCAAATGGTATCGCACTAAAATGGCCTTAGCAAACGGCGTAGACCTTGTTGTAGAGCTTCCATACGTCTTTGCAACACAAAAGGCTGAAACCTTCGCAAATGGTGCTATTTCCATTTTAAATGCTCTACGTGTTTCTGAAATTTGTTTCGGTAGTGAGGATGGACAAATCGAAAATTTTTATAATACCATCTCCGTACAAAAAAACGAAGAAGAGACTTTTAACTGCCTTGTAAAACAATTCATGGGCGCTGGTAATAGTTATGCAAAAGCAACATCGGATGCTTTCTCACACATTTTAACATCCGAAAAAAACATAGATATGTCACAACCAAATAATATTTTAGGCTTCCAATATATGAAAGCAATCCTGTCACAAAATAGCTCTATACAAGCTCAAACTATAAAAAGATTTGCCGCTCATTATCATGATGAAACATTTAGTGACCAACATATTGCAAGCGCGACAAGCATCCGAAAACAACTCTTTAGCGAAGAAGGATCATTTACAGCAATTGAACCTTTTCTCCCACAGGCAACCACTTCGCTTTTAGCAAATTACAAACAAAACTACGGGATATTACATAATTGGGAACAATACTTTTCATTTTTCAAATATAAACTCATGACGATGTCTCCAGGGGACTTACGACATATATATGAAATAGAAGAAGGTTTAGAGCATCGTATTTTATCAAAAATACAAAACAGTTCCTCCTTCTATTCATTCATGGAAGCATTAAAAACAAAACGTTATACATGGACTAGATTACAAAGAGCTTGTACACACATTTTAACAAACACAACAAAAGAGGAAATACGTAGCGCAAATATAGAACAACACGCACCATATATTCGCCTGCTAGGCATGTCACAAAAAGGACAAACTTATCTTTCAAAAAACAAGAAAAAAATCGAACTTCCAATCCTTACTCATACAAAAACATTTGACCATGCCGCTTTAGATATAGAGAAAAAAGCAAACTCTGTATATTTCTCCATCATGCACGAACCGTTACGCACGCAACTATTAAAACAGGATATAACACACCATCCTATTCGCTATGATGAAACATCTACAAAATTCCTATAAAAAAACCTCTCTATTTCAGAGAGGTTTTTCCTTATCCATCTTTTCTAAATATGTTAACGCATCATCCAGCGTATCTACTGGTACAATTTTCATTTTTGTTTTAATATCCTTTGCAGTCTCAAGTGCATCTTTATAGTTCGATTTCTCCGCACCTTTTTCATTTGGCGCAAAGAACACTTCAGCCCCGGCATCGCTAGCAGCCACCACTTTTTGATTTATACCACCAATCGGGCCCACTTCTCCTTTTTCATTAATTGTACCTGTTCCAGCTATTTCATGTCCTTTGGTTAAGTCTTCTTCCACAAGTTGATTATATATTTCTAATGTGAACATTAAACCTGCAGATGGTCCACCAATTTCATGAGAATTAATTTTCACTTTCGGATCGACCACTAATTCTCTTTCCGTAACGATAGAAACACCTATACCGACACGTCCATTCCCATTAGGAATCGTCTTTACATTTAAATTCTCTTTCAATTGTTTTCCATTTCTCATGTACTCAATACTTACAGCATCGCTTTCTTTTTTTCCAGTCATATATTCAATAAATTGCTCCGTCTTTTCAAATGTCTTTCCATCAACAGCTATAATAACATCACCAAGCTTAAGCTTTCCTTCTGACGGCATTCCTTTTGCCACACCAGCAACTAATACACCTTTATTTTCAAAAGATACTGAGCGATTTGCACGTTTATATGCATTATAAATTGCTGCATTTTGTGAATCTTTCATCGCATAATTTTGGCGAAATTGATATTCTTCATCACTCTCACCTTTTTGCAATATTTCTTCCGCTTTCGAAATATGTGTATATTTATTAAACTGTGCCGCTATTAAATTCACCACATTTGCTGGTCCCATTGAAACCGTAACAAGCATAAAATCACCAGATTCTTTCGTTCCACCCTCAACTTGAACGTAAGGCTCTAATTTGGCAGCCATTCCTGGTTTTGTTACATAATACGGTAAACGTACGTAAACAAGTAACATCGCCAATATAACCCCTATTAAGATTGCATATATAAACCGAAAACGCTTAAACATTATGTTTCTCCTTCCACTGCTCAATTAATAAATAAATATTTGAAACATGTTTTTCTGCTTCTACTTCTCCAACTCGAATAATATCTTCAATGTTTGTAAAAGCACGTGAACTAAATTGCTCTACAGCTGGTCGCATCATTAAATCCGATGCAATTTGCCGATTCATTACAAGCTCATGCTGCATAATTTCAATACTTTGCATGATTACGTCATAAATGGACGTAACATCGCCATTCACCTTAATTGGAGATACATCAACAGCGATAACAATATCGGCCCCTAACTCTTTCACAACCGATACTGGGATGCGATCAATGACTCCACCATCCACTAATAATCGTCCATCTATTTTTTCTGGTACAAACACTCCAGGAACAGATATGCTAGCCCTCACCGCATCTGCAACTGGCCCACTTGTAAAAACCACTTTTTCCCCCTTCAATATGTCAGTAGCCACAACAGCCGTCGGGATATCTAACTCTTCTAAATTTTTATTATATGTAAACATTTTAATCATATCTTTGACACGTTTTCCAGCAATAAATCCCATTTTCGGTACCGTGAAATCTAAATAATACTTCCGCTTAAAAACAGATGCCAATTTATACAATCTTTCAACGTTACTACTCGCCGCATAAAACGTACCTATTAACGCCCCCATACTACTTCCTGCAATCATGTGAATA
This sequence comes from Bacillus sp. FAU20, assembly GCF_056033865.1. Classification (NCBI taxonomy): domain Bacteria; kingdom Bacillati; phylum Bacillota; class Bacilli; order Caryophanales; family Bacillaceae; genus Bacillus; species Bacillus sp. FAU20. The sequence continues at coordinate 696,904 of NZ_JBVYHY010000003.1, read as the reverse complement.
GGGATACCCGCTTCCCTTAAAACCTTTATTACACCAATATGAGCAAACCCTTTCGCTCCTCCAGACCCAAGTGCTAAACCAATCTTTGGTTCTTTCATTTTTCTCACCCTTTAATTTTTTTCATTCCTTTTTCATACTTATGGTCTAAATTCACTACGTATCCACGTATACTGAAATGAACGTTTTTTGGGACAAAGGGGGATTTACTTACATGTATGAAAAATGGAAAACCGCTTTCCTTACCATATCAACGCTATTTTTAACCTTTTCTCTTGTACTCCACCCCCAAGCCGCTTTGCAAGCTTCTATTCGCGGGTTAAATATATGGTGGGAAGTTGTATTCCCTTCACTACTACCGTTTTTCATCATTGCGGAACTTCTAATTAGTATCGGTGTTGTAAAATTTATTGGCGTTATATTAGAACCACTCATGCGCCCACTTTTTCGCGTTCCAGGGATAGGCGGATTTGTTTGGGCGATGGGAATGGCTTCTGGTTTCCCTGCAGGCGCCAAATTAAGCGCTAGACTACGAAAAAGCAATCTTTTAACTCAGATTGAAGCGGAGCGCCTCGTTTCTTTCACAAATTCTTCTAATCCACTTTTTATTTTCGGTGCTGTTTCTATCGGTTTTTTTAATAATCCGAAATTAGGAATTATATTAGCCGCTGCCCATTATTTCAGTAACTTTGCTGTCGGATTAATTATGCGTTTTCACGGCGATAATACCGCTTACAAAAATAATACACACACTACAAAAAAACGTCGTTTTCAAAACCCTTTTTTAATTCTCCACGAGACGCGCTTACAAGAAAAAAGACCAATTGGTAAATTACTTGGGGATGCTATTGTTTCTTCTATTCAAACATTACTTATGATTGGTGGATTTATTATTTTATTCTCTGTGTTAAATAAAATGATTACTGTATTCCACATTACAGCAGCTCTTTCTTTTATTATGCAATATATTTTATCATTCTTCCAACTAAGTACAGATTTTAGTATACCTATATTATCAGGTATTTTCGAAATGACACTCGGAAGCCAAATGATTAGTCAAATAAATGAAACACCGCTCTTACAACAAGCTATGGTAACAAGCTTCATTTTAGCATTTAGCGGTCTTTCTATTCAGGCACAAATTGCTAGCATATTAGCTGAAACAGATATCAGATTTAAACCCTATTTTTTCGCACGAATTATTCAAAGTATCCTTGCCCCTATTTTTACATTTGTATTTTGGACACCGTTTTATGAGAAAGTGAGTTCTTTCTCACCTATGCCACAAGATATTCCTGTATTTTTATCCAAGCACCCTTCTATACTACATGAAATTTGGACATCTTTTATACATTACGGACCAATTTTCACATTATTTTGTCTATACTTATATGTAATTTTATTATTTTTGCGCACGTATAAAGAAAAACCCCGTTCACTTTAACGGGGTTTGAAACTTTTCTTTTAAAGCACGCTCTACAATAGGAGGTACAAGATCTACTACACTTCCTCCATACCTCGCAACTTCTTTCACAATACTCGAACTTAAAAATGAATATTGGTTGTTTGTCATAATAAAAAATGTTTCAATATTTTCATCTAATTTTCGATTCATAGAAGTAATTTGCATCTCATATTCAAAATCAGAAACTGCTCGTAAACCACGTAATATTGCATTTGCATTACGCATCTTTGCATACTCTACTAATAGCCCACTATGCGAATCTACTTTTACATTCGGGATATCTTTTGTCGCTTCTCGAATTAGTTCTAATCGCTCTTCAACTGAGAAGAATGGTTTTTTTGATGAATTGTTTAAAACGACTACGTACACTTCATCAAATACTTTTGCTCCCCTTTTAATAATATCCAGATGCCCAAGGGTAATTGGATCAAAACTTCCTGAAGAAATAGCTATACTTGTCATTCTGTCCCCTCACCTTCATACTTATAAATCGATATTGCAGTAATCCCATAATTCTCAGCTCGTACTTTTACAAGCCTACCTATTGAATTAGGTAAAACCACATCATTACCATGCTCTGCCATAATTAATCCATCACTATGCAGCAATCCATGTTGATCCATTACACTAATTAAAGATACAATTTTTTGCTCTTTATATGGAGGATCTATTAATATAAGATCGAATGACATTTCACGTTTTATTAACGCCTTTACTGCACGTTCCGCATCATTTCGATATACTTCAGCTTGTTCCTGTATTCTACAACTTTCTAAATTTTGATGAATTACTTTTATCGCTTTACTATCCCGATCAACAAAAATTGCTTTATCGATCCCTCTGCTCAAAGCTTCAATTCCAAGACCACCGCTACCACCAAATAAATCAAGGGCGATACCACCATCAAAATAAGGACCTATCATATTAAAAATAGATTCTTTTACTTTATCTGTCGTTGGACGTGTTGTATTACCAGGAACCGCTTTAAGTGGGTGTCCTTTACATTTTCCTGAAACTACTCTCATCTGTTGTCACTACCTTTATTTCAATCTATCGAGGGATTATTGAAAGCCATTTCCACTTCGGTAACCGCTAACAAACCACATTCACCTAACTATAGGAAAACTCGGCCTTAAATAACCTCTCGTTATTTATATATATTCATCTCATCATTCACTAATATGAACCCAATATGTATATTAGTTCCACTTTATCTTTTTTATCCTATCACAAAATAAAAAAAAGAAAAATAAAAAGCCCAACATAAAATTTAATTTCATTATGTATATCTTCATTTAGATTGGACATAAATAATTATAACAACATCACCTTCGATGTTGTTGCCAACCGCGGAGAAGACTTACGTTTCCCCATAAGTTCTTCCTCCGGTTTCTCCTCTCCCTTTGCCTTCTTACTAGTACATGCTAGTATAAGAAGGGCCCTGCTATGCAGGGTTTTTTTTCTTTGTGTGCTTTTCATTTAAAAAGTGAAATGGTACAGTAAAAGAAAGAGGAGGAAAAGATATGATTCAACGCTTTATAGAACTTGGAGAAGGCTACTCTGATTTATATGAATTACTTGAAATTGCCAAAACAAATCAAGAACGTATAGCACATATGTTACAATTTGAAACGATAAAAAACGATAAAAAAGTGTGTTCGCTTGTTGTAATATTAAAACCAACTACTACTGGTGATTTCCAACCATTATACATATGTCGTGAAGGCATTCCTGTATTTGAAAATAAAAAAAGTAAACGTGTCATTTTATTTGAAGAAACGGCAGAACAACTTGGGAAAAAAGTGGCTACCTTTACTGTAAAACCATCTACAACTTTCCCAGAAAAAGAACTATTTTTTAATCATTTAATTGGTATTTTACGAATGAACAATTTCATTCCTCCGATGAAATAACACGTTATTTCAAGTGAAAAATCCCCCGCTAAATTTAGCAGGGGATTTTTTCTATTAGCTATAATCGTATTCTTTTGCTCGATCAGGACGGGAATTTTCAAATTCCGTTTTTAAATACGGGCGATACGACTGTTCTATCTTTTTCACAAAAGGAAGTTTGTTCAACTTATGCATCATATGCTCAATTTGTTCCATATCACAATATACTACAGCATATTTTAATCGTTTTGATATGTAATGTATGTTACCATATTTCCTTAAAATCTTGGCATGTTTCAATGAATGTAAATAAACAATCATACTTTGTCGTTGCCCGAACATAATCTTCTCCATCTTCTCCTTTTAAAAACATATATTTTATATTCTATGAAAACCGATCAGAAATTTATAACATTACAGGACAAACTCTGTATACGTTTTCTTCCAACTTCTAAAAAACGGGGTACATCACCCCGTTTTTTTACAACCACAACCTCCGCCAGTACCACAACCTCCACCACAGCCACCAGCATCAAAGAATGGATTTCCTGTTGGCACTTTAATGGAAGCAGACACTTCCGAACCGATTGCTACACTAACTTCGTCTAATAACTTCTGCAAAGCAGTTTCTGCTCTTTTAAAAGCTGCAACCTTATCATGTAAGTCCACAGAACGCTTTAATTCTCTCATTTTCATCGAAACGGTAGTATAGTCAGGATGGTATTTTCCAAAACGCTGTACTTCCTCATACCGTTCTTTCATCGCTGTAAATTGCTGAATTAGCTTCTGAAGTTCCATATCTTCATGTAATTCTCTATAATACTTACGATAATCTTCTGCTATATCTGAACAGATAATCGCTTTTGCAAGCTGCTCTGCCTTATCTAATATTAATACGCTTTCTAGCGTCGCTACAATCATGAGAGACACCTCCGAGTATCCATCATACCACATTTAGATTAGAACTACTAATTGAAGTGACTTACTCAAAAGAAAGATATAATGAAACTATTTTTACACTATATCCGTACACACTTATACATTAATATGTTCCGCTATATTATATTTAAGAACATCCCATTTTCCACTATTTTGTTTCACATAACTAATGCACGCATTTTTTAATGGTGTCTTAAATGTAATTTCATCTGGTTCAATGGCATGTAAAATCGCTTTTATCGCGTGTGAGTGAGCAACAATAATAATACGTTTGCCAAAATGAGTTGTCGCAACATCTTCTAAAGCAGCAAAGCAACGAGCTACAATCTCTTCATCTCGCTCCATACCTTCTACTTTACCTTCAGCAATCAACTCTCTAACAGCCGCAACCGGCTTCCCTGAAGCTTCCCCAAAATTCCGTTCAACAAATCGCTCATCTAATAAAATCGATTGTAATCCAGCTGCCTTTGCAATTTCATTAGCCGTTTCTTGCGCTCTAATTAACGGGCTACTTATAATGATATCCCACGTTTCTTTTTGTAAAGCAGCTGCACTTTGACTCGCTTGCTTCTTACCAACTTCATTAAGCGGAATATCTTCTCGTCCCTGAATAATTTCTTGAAAATTCCAATCAGTTTGTCCATGTCGTACTAAACAAATTTCCGTCATGCTGCAACTCCTTTTTAAATAATCAATCTCTATTGTAACAAAAGTTCTGCATGACGGACATATTTTTCACTTCCAATTAGGTTGCATTTTGTTGCTTCATATACTGAAACATATCAATCATAATCGAAGCAACGGCCAATTGATTTTGAAACTTTTCCACTTTATCTGGTATTGTTTTTTTGAAATGTTGCATCGCCGCTAACTCAAAAGCCTCTTTTTCTTCAGGATTTCGTGTTAATTTTCTATACCAGTATGGTTGTTCTCTAATATAGCGAGATAAATCCTCATCAGCCTTTATAAACTCCATAATTTCTGCTCTCATCATCTTTCCCCCTAATCCTTTTGAAAGAAAAACGGGTTATTTTCTGAAGTACTTTGCTCTTGCTGCGTACGGTTACCTTGAAATTGCTGAATAACTTGTTGCACGCTCCCAATTGCACTCGTCACATTAGCTAAATGGTTCTGCATTTGTTCCACGTCCAACTTTTTAAAAAAAGAAAGCATTTGCCCCATCACATCAGCAGTTTTTTCCTCTTCAGTTCGATTATCTTTTTCTTTTTTATTTTCTTTTACCGAAGAAAACGCAGGCGCTCCATCCGGTCTATACGTTGCCCATATTGGGTCCTCTTCACCAAGTAAGTACCATTCTTCATAAAATTGTTGCCATGTTTTGTGACCACTTCTAACCTCATGAACCATTTTAGGGTGATGGTTTACAAATTCTTTAAACTGTTGAACCGATGGATGTAACGGTCCTTTTGTTGTTGGCATAATCCTCACCTCTCCATGTATATCTACTATATAGTAAGAAAAAAAAGGCGCATGGTTCGCCTATTTTTAGACGATTCATGCACCTTTTTTTCTCCTATTTGCATACGGTCAGATTCCCACCTACAATTCAGTGAATACGAAGTAACTAATTTGGTGATGTAACACCCCACCGCTTACAGTTTCGCTTTATTTTCGAATAAAGTTTTGTGTATAAAATTTATCGTATACACCAACACCTAATCCTGTAAATTGTTCATTTAATAAATTCTTTCTATGCCCCTCACTATTTAACCACCCTTGCACTGCCGCAATTCCATCACTATGTTGCGCCGCTATGTTCTCACCAGCAAGTTGAAATCCTACTTTCCCGCGCTGCAAACGATCTCCTAGCGTACCTAATGTAGGTGAGTCATGAGAAAAATAATTATTGTCTTTCATATCTTTACTGTGACCAACAGCAACATCTGCTGTTTCCTGATCCCATGTTAGTAATGGTAATTTATGACGACTTCGAATGATATTTGTTAAATCAAAAATTTGTTGCATATTCCCATTTTCTACTTGTTTTATTTTTTCCGGAGTCAATGGTTGTTCTGCTATTAATTCACCTGAATAAACGAGCTGATACGGTCTTTGGCGTAATAAAGTTTCATCATCCATATAACGAACACCAACAAGCTCATGTGTAAATTGATCAAAATACAATTGCGCCCATCCATCTTCTACAGGTATTAACGGTTGTTCCATGACTTCGGTATCAGATAGCTCAAATTGATAACTATTTTTCCCTCTTTTTAATGAAATTTCATGCGAAAGCGGACTTTTTTTATATACTTCTTCATATTTTTCATTTATATAATAAGGTAGAACCTTAACTTGTTCACCAGCTGCGTACGCCGTTACAACTTTACGTTCAGAAACTCCAAATTGAACATACTGAGTTAAATCCTGGTTGTATACCCACCATTCATATCCGTATGCAGATGGCTCTATTCGAGAGGGTTCTCCCCACTTCGCTAATAAGTTTTCAGAGTCTTCACCAATCATATTTAAAACAGTATCTGGGGAGTCTTCCTTCATTTGCTTTTTCTTTTTCACAATTTTATTTTCTTGCTTTGATTGAGATGGGGTTAATATATATTGTGAAACGAGTAATTTCCCGTATAAATCAACAGCTAAAATTAAAAATGTAATCATTACGATACGCAATAATTTCTTCAAACGATATACCTCCTGAACAAAACATAAAATTGAGATATACACAAATCCATTTCTTTCTTTTTGTGTGTACCGTACTCTTTTCACTATATCATATTTTTGTGAAAAAAGTCTGGATTATCCCTTTTCTCTCAATATGAATTGCACTTTCTTATTATTCATACTATTATAAAAATAATGGTGTAACATTAAAAAAGGAGGTATTATATGCAATTTACAAATACGAAATTTAATGGAGCCGTCGTTGAATTAACTCTTTTAACTGAAATCATGGAAAACAACCACTTCGTACTTGCTGGACAGTGGGATTATGAACGGGTTACATACGATTATAAATTTGAAATATTAAAGGATATTTATTATTTACGAGTACAAGGAGTTGCTATTGAAGGTGACATTGGCAGTAGACATGCTGAAGTAAAACTACTTCCCCCCTTATTAGGAAAACATTATTATCCTCACGGCGTTGAATATGGTGATGATGAGACTTTCCCAACGAATGTACTTCAAAAAAGCGAACAACTCCTACAAAATGTCGAAAAAGAGTTAAAAGAATTTCAAATTATTGATTAACAAAAATAAGCGCATCAATATGATGCGCTTGTTTTATTTCCCTTCCCTAAGAATGAATCGTTTTTTTTACTGGATATCCATAAATAGATCCATCTTTTACTTTAATCTCCTCTTCCCAAGGAACCTTATATTTACCTTCAGCTAAATCTTTTACAAACGTATATGGATTTTCTTTCACCCCACCAGGAGTTGCTACATATCCTCTTGAACCTAGATTATATATATTATTTTCCAATCCCCATCCTAATCTAGCTTGATCTGCTAGTTCTGGATATACTTCAGCAGTAACAATCTCCCAAGGATTTCGATGTCCCTGTACTAAAGTAGTCCCATCAAAATTACATACTTGTCCTTCACCAAAGTAATAAAATACACCATCATAACCCGCTAAGTTTACCGACAATGTATACATTAAATTCTGCCATGCATTTGAACGATTGGTTAGCATCCATTGTTCACTAACTTGTGTACTATATCCAGAAATACGAATTAAGACATTTGCACCTTTATAGGCCGCTTCACGAGCTACTTCAGGGAACATACCATCATGACAAATACAAACAGCTAATTTACTTCCTCCAGGTCCATCACAAACAGGTAAGCCTAAATCTCCAGCTTTCCAAGGCTCGACTGGCACCCAAGGATTTAGCTTACGATACTTCAAAATCATCTCACCTTGTGGATCAATAATAACTGCGGTATTATATGGCTCTCCACCATCAGGATTTTTCTCCATTATTGAAAAAACACCATATACTTTAGATTCTTTACATGCCTCAGCAAATAAGTCTGTTTCCGGCCCAGGCACTGTACATAAAAATTCTTCTGTAGTCCATTTTTTTGTATTTAGCCCTTGTGTACTATATTCAGGAAATACTATCAATTCTAATCCAGGGTAACCTGATTTGGTCGAATGAATTGTTTTTATGATTTGTTGAATTTGTTTATCAATGTCTGCACGTGACTCTACTACTGGTACTGGATATTGAATTAGTGCTGTCAAAAAACCACTAATCGGCTTTACCATACTTCCACTACTACCCATTTAAACTCCCCCTTAAAATAGTTCGTATTTATTAAATATAACAATATATATTTGTAACTCTCTAAAAAACTTGCACTACACATGGAATTATTACGCATGAAAACTAGTAGTAAATTTTATATCCACTTTTAGTACACGCCTACACTAACTTAACATTAATAGTTAGAAAATTCAATCTTTTTAAAGTGACTAAGTAAAAAAGCGTATGGAATCCCATACACTTTTTTACTTAGTCTGTAAATATGGCGGCAATTGTTGCAACTGCTCCTTATCCTTTTCACGTTCTCTACGTGCCCATCTAAAGAATACATAACCTATAATTGTACCGTACACTATTTCCTGGACAATTTTCATTATGATACCACCAGTTTGCTGGTCTTGTACGACTGGCATCCAGTGCAAAAATTCTGGTCCCGTTATATTTAAATCAGATAAAGTACCCGCTGGTACACATAGTTCCATCGCTTTCATCCAAGCAGCCGGATCCGTATACGTTGCAAATAGCGGGGCTGTTGCAAAAATGATTAACGCACAAGCAGGCGTTAATAATATGCCGTTAGCAAACATATAACCAAGTTTCTTTATATCACTTAACGTTTGATATTCTGGTAATGGATTTAACATCGGCCACCACATCATGATTGCTGTAAAAAACAATATAGCGAGACAAATAGGATGAGCTATTTGACTTTGTTTTACTGTATCAAAAACAACTGGTAAATGATAAAAAGAAAACAGGCCGTTAAATACAAACAACGCAATAAGTGGTTTAGCAAATGCCTTTAATATAACTTGAACGAACTTAAAAGAAGTAATATAACGATATAACCAAATTGGTATACCAAGCAACAGTAACGGTGGAACCGCAATATACATGACTGCCATTTCAAACATATGAGCACTAAATATAATATGGCCAATTAAATCAATAGGCCCTCCCTTTACAAAATACAAAAGAACAATACCAGTCGTAAAATAAAAAATTTGCTTCTTACTTACCTTCGTCGCATTTTCAAATCGCATTCTATATGGCCCAATAATTAAGAAGTACCCAATAAGAATCGAAAGCATAAATAATAAATAGATTGGACTCCATAAAGCCTGAAAACCAAATATCCACAAGTTACTCATTTTCACACCGACCTTCGTAAGGTTATCTCATAATATGAAGAGGGAGCTGTGACAACACAAGCTCCCTTATTTTTCACTTTTCAAATCCACACGATTGTCATAAAAGCTAAAATTGTAATTAACCCTATTAGCAAACCAGAGTAAAGAAAGAAACTTGCTGCTTCATGTCCTTTATGACTCATATGCATAAAATAATACAATTGAAAAATTACTTGTACCACTGCTAATAGTAAAATAAACGGTACAGAGAAATTCGGACTAAAAGTTTTTGGATACGCCACTGCTACAAATGCAACTAATGTTAAAAAAATCATTAATGCAAACGTAATAACTTGATGCCTCATTTCCTCCGCACTTTTTCTCTTCCGATAAACAAGATCAACTTTAGGATTATTCGTTTGCTTTATCGCCATTGTTTATCCCACCATTCCCATTAAATATACTACAGTGAAAATAAACACCCAAACTACGTCAATAAAGTGCCAATAAATCGATGCAACATAAAACTTCGGTGCATTGTATAAATTTAGACCTCTCTTCGCATTTCTAAAGATTAATGTTAAAATCCAACATAACCCAAACAATACGTGGAGTCCATGTGTACCAACAAGAGCATAAAACGCAGAGCCAAAGGCACTACTTCTCATAGTATGCTTAAATTCATGTGTATAATGATAAAACTCATATATCTCAAACCCTAAAAACCCTAAACCTAGCAATACAGTTACTAGTAACCAAAGTTGCATTTTCTTAAAGTTAAAGTTTTTCATGTGATACATCGCATATACACTCGTTAAGCTACTCGTTAATAAAAGCATCGTCATAATAAAAACGAGTGGCATTTGGAACATCTCTTGAGATGTTGGTCCACCATTTGTAGAATTCTTTAACGCTAAATATGTGCCAAATAAGGAAGCGAACAACACTGTTTCGCCTCCAAGAAATAACCAAAAACCGACAAACTTATTTTTCCCTTCAAGGGTTGCTTTTTCAGGCTCTGCTGGAAATGTTTCATTCGTTAATTTTTCATCTACATGCATTATGCCTTGCCCCCCTTATCATCTAAATCTTCTTTATGAATATGATATCCATGATCATCGATTACTGAACGTAGGAACATTGCGCCAAATGTAATGATTAAACCAATAATTGCTACTAATAACCAAAACTTATCTTTTCCGCCCTGCATATACATCGCACCAAATGCCGCTATAAACAATCCGAAAGAAATGACAAATGGTGAAAACGAAGGATTTGGCATATGAATATCACCAACTGGTTCCGCTGCTGTCATCTCTTTATTACCTTCACGTTTTTCAATCCAAAACGGATCTAATCCGCGAACAAATGGTAATTGTTTAAAGTTATATTCTGGTGTCGGTGCCGGCATTGTCCATTCTAATGTACGTGCATCCCACGGATCACGACCAGCTTTTTCTTTTGATACTGTCGTTTTAATTACATTGAATAAAAGAACAATCGTTCCAAGAGCCATAAATACCGCTCCGATAGAACTAATCATATTCCCCATTTCCAACCCTTGCCCTTCAAGATATGTGTAGTAACGACGCGGCATACCAATCAAGCCAAGGAAATGCTGAATAAAGAACGTTAAATGGAAGCCGATAAAGAATAGCCAAAACGTTATCTTTCCTAATGTTTCATTTAATACTTTATTAAACATCAGTGGCCAATAATAATGAGCTCCTGCAAGTAAACCAAATACAACACCGCCAACGATTACATAATGAAAATGCGCTACTACGAAATAGTTATCATGAAATTGATAATCAGCTGGTGCAGATGCTAGCATAACCCCTGTAACTCCACCCATTACGAATGATGGAATGAAAGCTACTGCCCACATCATTGGTGTCGTGAAGCGAATACTTCCGCCCCACATTGTAAAGAGCCAGTTGAATATTTTAATACCGGTCGGAACTGCAATCGCCATTGTTGCAACTGAGAAAATAGCATTTGCAACTGGACCAAGCCCAACTGTAAACATATGGTGAGCCCATACCATAAATCCTAAAAATCCAATTAATACTGTCGCAAACACCATCGACGAATAACCGAATAATCGTTTTTTCGAAAATGTCGCGAAGATTTCCGAGAATATTCCGAAAGCTGGAAGTATAAGAATGTATACCTCTGGATGACCAAAAATCCAGAATAAATGCTCCCATATAATTGTATTCCCGCCCAGCGCTGGATTAAAGAAACTTGTTCCAAATAAGCGATCTAACATTAAAAGTCCTAATCCTACAGTTAACGGCGGAAAAGCAAATAATATAAGCGAAGATGTTACAAATGTCGTCCATGTAAACATCGGCATACGCATATACGTCATCCCTGGCGCACGCATATTAATAATGGTTACAAGGAAGTTGATACCTCCAATTAATGTACCAATACCTGAAATTTGCAAGCCAAGTACATAGAAATCAACCCCATGACCTTTAGAGGCTAAAGCTAAAGATGCATAAGATGTCCATCCTGCATCAGGTGCTCCACCTAAAAACCAACTTAAATTTAAAAATACTCCACCAAAGAAAAATAACCAAAATCCGAGTGAATTCAAAAACGGGAACGCAACATCACGTGCACCAATTTGAAGTGGTACAGCGGCGTTCATAAATGCAAACACGAGTGGCATAGCTGCGAGGAAAATCATTGTTGTACCGTGCATCGTTAATACTTGATTATAAGCATCCCCAACAAGAAAAGCGTTGTTAGGAATCGCTAATTGAAGGCGAATAAATAGAGCTTCTATTCCGCCTATTACAAAAAACAATCCACCTGCAATTAAATAGAGAATGGCAATCTTTTTATGGTCTACTGTCGTTAAATAATCCCATATGACAGCACCCATCCCCTGTTTTTTTGCTACAGAACTCACGTTTTCAACCTCCCCTTCGCGAATAATCCCTCTTTACTTTTCAACTTTTAACGTTTGTAAGTATGCATTTAATGCATCAATTTGATCATCCGTTAAGTTGCCATATTTGCCAGTCATTTTGTTTCCTGGCTTCATATTTTCAGGATCTTTCAGCCATTTTTTTAAGTTTTCTTCATTGTTTTCGGCAATACCGGCAACCATATCGCGATCCGCAAAGTTTGCTAAGTTTGGTGCGATACGAGCGGAAGGTGGTCTACTATCATTAGATCCAACTGCGTGACAACCAATACAGCTTTTATTAAATATTTCTTGGCCCTCTTGCGCCTTTGTTGAAGCTACTTCTTTCTTCCCATCAATCTTCTTCATATCAGCAAGCCATTTTTTGTACTCGCTTTCATCTAAAGCTTTCACTTTAAATTGCATTAAAGAATGTGATGGACCGCAAAATTCGGTACAAAAACCATTATAAGTGCCCGATTTATCTGCCTTTAACCACATTTTGTTCACATTGTCTGTATTTGTATCCATTTTCCCTGCTAAAGATGGAACCCAAAATGAGTGTTTAATATCGGCACCCTTCAAATTTAAATACACTTTCTTACCTGTGGGGATGACCAAATCTTGCGAAGTTACTATCTTTTCTGATTTGTAAGAAAATTCCCACCAATAAAGATTCGCTGTTACATCAACAACGATAGTATCTTTATCAATATTCTTTTTCTCCATCGCACTTACATCAGCAAGTTTGAATGTATATGTAACCGTTGGAACAGCTAAGATTAGTAAAAGAATAATCGGAATAACTGTCCATATAATTTCTAGCTTGTGATTCCCTTCAACTTGCTCTGGAATATGATCTTCCTGGCCTTTCTTTTGGCGGAAACGCACAATTACATACAAGAAAATAATAGTAACTACTAGCACTACTCCTACCATGATTGCACTCGCCAGTAGAAGTAAATCATATTGCATTTTTGCTACTTCTCCTTGCGGAATTAAAGTAGATTGAAAGGCTTTACCGCATCCCCCTAACAGTAAAGCCAGCAGTGAAACGAACGAAAGCAGTCGCCACTGTTTCTTCATACAAACAATCCCCACTTTCCTTGTGAATTAGATTGTACTTTATAGTTAAGTAAAGTAAATCTCAACGTAAAGAAATCCAATTATGTCGTTGTCTTAGAAGAATGTAACTACAATCATTGATACAAATAAGATTGTTAAATAATTTAGGGAATAAACAAACATTTGCACGGACCATTTGATGTCATCTTTCTTACGGAAGCCATAAAATCCTAAAACGATCCATCCGATGTTAAGCAGTGTTGCAATTACCATAAATGTTATCCCTAGTCCACTCATATAAAATGGTAGTGGTAATAAACATACTGTCCAAATCATAATTTGGCGTTTCGTAATTTCAAATCCATGAACTACAGGAAGCATTGGAATTTCTGCATTTCGATATTCATCAACACGTTTCATCGCTAATGCAAGGAAATGTGGGATTTGCCAAATAAACATAATTAAAAATAACATCCAAGCAATTGGATGACCTAAAGATGGATCGATTGCTGCCCATCCAATTAAAGGTGGAACTGCTCCAGATATACTACCTACAACAGTATTTAGTGTATACTTTCTCTTTGTCCATAAAGTATATAGGACAACATATGTGAAAGCACCAATAAATCCCATTAAAACTGCCATTGGTGTTGTTAATAATAAGAATACAAATCCAAGAAGTAATATAACTAGTCCAAATGTAAGTGCAAATCCTGGTTTATACTTTCCAGTAACCGTTGGACGTGTCTTTGTTCTTTCCATTAACGGATCGATGTCTCTATCGATGTAGTTATTTAAACAACATACCCCCGCCATAATTAATCCTGAACCAACGATTGTAAAAAATAGCTTATCCAGATTGTCCATCACACTTAATCCATTAAAGTGTAATGCCAACCAAAATCCTGTAAATACAGTAAGTGTATTTGAGTTTACAATCCCCATTTTAACGAGTGCTGATAAATCTTGTAACCGAGTTGTTTCCGGTACACTTGTAACAGCGGACTCATCATGCAGCTCACTTGTTGCATGGTTCATCACTCTAACCCCCTCTTAAAACTTTCATCTTTCTTTTTGCGCCTATTTCAAATGAAATAATTCGCTTCTATATAGCAATATTATTACAGTAGAAACATTGTTAACCCATTCTACTACTAATCTACGCCCATACTCCAATATATTAAATCATATTTCCCGAACATTTTGTGAAGAAAACATGAACTTTTTGTGTCGAATATAAAAAACTTCATTCTGACTTGTCCTTATCATAACATGATGTTACCTTCTATAATAAACTATTTTGTCCTATTTAACACGTATTCTCCCCATTTCTTTTCAAAATAGCCTATTTTCCAACCAATTTTTTCCTTGTGAACCCTGTTTTTACACCTATTTTCTCTCCCTTTCCTTCCCCCTCCATTTCTTTGCTATTTTATTATTTTTTATATATCATAGGAACTAGCGCGTTTTATTCTATACATAATGGAATGAAAATATTTCGCAATAACTTCATAGCAGAAAGATGGTGAAAGAGATTGCAACGCTTTATTAAATGGTTAGCAGTCATTACAAGCCTTGATTTATTAATAGTTTTATTAGGAGGCGCTTTAGTTACAAAAACAGGTTCTGGTCAAGGTTGTGGTAAATCATGGCCACTTTGTAACGGTGAATTTGTTCCATCTAATTTATCAATGGAAACTATTATTGAACTTAGCCACCGATTAACATCCGGATCAGCTGGAATTCTTGTCACACTCCTTTGTATTTTGTCCTGGAAATATTATAAACATGTGCGTGAAACAAAAACGTTAGCAATTTTATCCTTCGTATTTTTAGTTGCACAAGCATTAATGGGAGCAGCAGCAGTTGTTTGGGGACAAATGCCAGCTGTACTTGCTATCCATTTCGGTATTTCCTTAATTTCATTTGCTTCTGTCATTTTATTAACGTGTCTTATCTTTGAAATTGACCAAAAATTTGATGCACGTTCACTTATTATGGACAAAAAAATGAAATTTCATATTTATGGTGTAACAATTTACAGTTATATCGTCGTCTACACAGGCGCTTTAGTACGTCACGAACGAGCTAGCTTAGCCTGTCCAGACTTTCCTTTATGTAGCAAAAACAGACCTATGCCAAATCAACTACATGAATGGGTTCAAATGGGCCATAGAGTTGCAGCGATGTTAATTTTCGCTTGGATACTATACGCGATGATTCTCGCTATCCGCCATTACAAACAGCAACCTGTAGTATATTGGGGATGGATCATTTCATTTATCCTTGTTACACTTCAAGCTGTAGTAGGAGTTTTAGTTGTATTTACAAACGCTAGTTTAGCAATGGCATTGTTACATTCTCTATTCATTTCTTGCTTGTTTGCCGTACTATGCTATTTAGTTATGTTAGGAACAAGAAGTAAAGTGAATGCAAAAGAAGCCGAATCAACTTCTAAACAAACAAAATAATTTAAAACTAAAATCCCTTGCCAATTCGGCAAGGGATTTTTTGCAATAAGAAAAGAGCTGTATTTACACAGCTCTTTTCTTATTTTAGTGATCTAATTCAATAAGTAAATCACCTGTTTGAATTGCATCACCATCGTTAACATATACTTTTTTCACTTTACCATTAAACGGCGCTTGAACTGTCGTTTCCATTTTCATCGCTTCTGTAATTGCCATAGAATCGCCTTTTTTCACTTCATCGCCTTCTTTTACAACTACTTTAATTACCGTTCCTGGCATCGTTGCACTAATATGATTTGGATTCTCACGGTTTCCTTTCACACGTTGTGCAACTGTTGCTTTTACACTCTCGTCTTTCACGATAATTTCACGTGGTTGACCGTTAAATTCCAAGTAAAGAACACGGTGTCCATCCGGCTGTGGTTCTCCAATTGATACAAGTTTAACCATCAATGTCTTACCCTGTTCAATTTCTACATCAATTTCTTCACCTAGTCTCATACCATAGAAGAACGTCGGTGTATCAAGTACAGATACATTTCCATAAAGCTCAGCAACTTTTTCATAGTCCATAAATACTTTTGGATATAAAGCATATGCAACTACATCAAAAATCGTTACTTCGCGTCCAATTTTATGGAATAATTCTTCTTTTAACGCTTCAAAGTCTACTGGCTCTAGTAATTCACCTGGTCTTACTGTTAATGGCTCTTTTCCTTTTAAAATAATCTTTTGTAATTCTTTCGGGAAACCACCGTACGGTTGACCTAAATCACCCGAGAACATTTCAACAACAGACCCTGGGAAGTCCATCGCATGCCCACGCTCTAAAACATCCTGTTCTGTCAGATGGTTTTGAACCATAAATAATGCCATATCACCAACAACTTTTGATGATGGCGTTACTTTTACAATATCTCCAAACATGTCATTCACACGGCGGTACATTACTTTCACTTCATCGAAACGATCTCCTAAACCAACCGCTTTCGCTTGTTGCTGAAGATTACTATACTGCCCACCCGGCATTTCATGCATATATACCTCTGTATGAGGCGCATTCATACCACTTTCAAACGGTGCATAGTATTTGCGTACATCTTCCCAATAATGAGATAGTTTTTCTAAAGAATCTATATTAACATCTGGTTGTCTTTCGTTTCCGCCTAACGCATAGTATAGCGTGTTGGCACTTGGTTGTGACGTTTGACCAGCCATAGAACTCACTGCTACATCGACGATATCAACACCTGCTTCAATTGCCTTCGTATACGTTAATATACCATTTCCACTCGTATCGTGCGTGTGCAGATGAATTGGAATCGACACTGTCTCTTTTAATGCAGAAACTAAATCATATGCTGCATTTGGTTTTAGTAAGCCCGCCATATCTTTAATACCTAAAATATGAGCTCCTGATGCTTCTAACTCTTTTGCTAAATTTTTATAGTAATTTAAATCATATTTACTACGCAGTGGATCATGAATATCTCCTGTGTAGCACATTGTTGCTTCTGCAATTTTACCAGTGTCTCGTACAGCATCAATTGCAACTCTCATGCCTTCCACCCAGTTTAAGCTATCAAAAATACGGAATACATCAATGCCAGCTTGAGCAGAACATTCCACAAATTTTTGGATTAAATTATCTGGATAGTTTTTGTATCCAACTGCGTTTGAAGAACGAAGTAACATTTGGAATAACACGTTCGGCATTTTTTCACGAAGATCTAGTAATCGTTCCCATGGATCTTCTTTTAAGAAACGATACGCAACATCAAACGTTGCACCGCCCCACATTTCCGCTGAGAATAGGTTCGGTAACATTCTCGCTGTTGGCTCCGCAATTTGATGTAAATCTTTTGTACGAATACGAGTTGCAAGTAATGACTGGTGTGCATCACGGAATGTTGTATCCGTTAAAAGTACACGTTTTTGATCCTGTACCCATTTTACTAATCCGTCTGCTCCACGCTCGTCCAAAATTTGTTTCGTTCCATTTTGAATTGGCTCTGAATGTTTTAAACATGGAATACGAGCATCTGGGAATATTGGTTTTTCTTTTTTCCCTACTCCTGGGAAACCATTTACTGTTACTGTGCCAATATAATTTAACATTTTTGTTCCACGGTCTTTACGTTTCGGGAACAAGAACAGTTCCGGTGACGCGTCAATAAACGACGTATCATATTCCCCTGATAAGAAGTTTTTATGTTTTACTACATTCTCTAAGAATGGAATATTTGTTTTAATACCACGAATACGGAATTCTTTTAAGTTACGTTCCATTTTTGCAGCAGCTTGCTCAAAAGTAAGTGCCCAAGTTGTAACTTTTACAAGTAAAGAATCGTAGTACGGTGTAATAACTGCACCTTGGAAGCTATTTCCTGTATCAAGACGCACACCAAAACCACCGCCTGATCGATACGCCATAATTTTTCCTGTATCCGGCATAAAATTATTTAGCGGATCTTCAGTTGTTACACGAGATTGAATTGCAAATCCATGCACAACTACTTCCTCTTGCTTCGGCACACCTACCATTTTGCTATGTAATGAATGTCCATCAGCTATTAAAATTTGTGATTGAACGATATCTACTCCTGTAATCATTTCTGTAATCGTATGTTCTACTTGAACACGTGGATTTACTTCAATAAAGTAAAACTCATCATCTTTTACAAGGAATTCTACTGTTCCTGCATTTAAATAGTTTACATTTTTCGTTAACTTCACAGCAGCATCACAAATACGCTGACGCAAATCATCTGAAAGTGATACACTCGGTGCTATTTCTACAACTTTTTGATGACGACGTTGTACAGAACAGTCACGCTCGTATAAATGAACAACATTACCTTCTTCATCTGCTAAAATTTGTACTTCTATATGTTTAGGTTTTTCAACGAATTTTTCGACGTAAACTTCATCATTACCAAAGGCTGCTTTCGCTTCTGATTTCGCTCGATTATATGATTCTCCTAATTCCTCACTAGTACGCACAATACGCATACCACGACCGCCACCACCAAGGGACGCTTTAATAATAATCGGGTAATCATACTTTTCAGCAAATTTTTCGACTTCTTCTAATGAATCTACTGGACCATCACTACCAGGTATAACTGGAATTTGTGCTAGCTGCGCTTGTGTTCTTGCTTTCACTTTATCTCCAAACATATCTAAATGCTTACTTTTTGGACCGATAAAGATAATTCCTTCTTCTTCGCAACGTTTCGCGAATTGAATATTTTCTGACAAGAAACCATATCCAGGGTGGATTGCATCTACATGATTACTTTTTGCAATCTCAATAATGCCTTCAATATCTAGATAAGCATCAATTGGTTTTTTTCCTTCCCCAACTAAATAGGACTCATCGGCTTTATAGCGATGATAAGAACCACTATCCTCTTTAGAATAGATTGCAACTGTTTTTAATCCTAGTTCCGAACAAGCTCGAAACACACGAATTGCAATCTCTCCACGGTTAGCTACCAATACTTTTTGAATACGTTGCAGCTTTGTCATGATTTTCCCCCTCTACTTTCCTACCACTCTAGAGATAAAATATATACACACCTTAAAAAGCGTGAAGTTCTTCACTTTCCACATTATATTATACTTAGAAAGCTTCACTTTATTTTTATCCATCATACCTTATTTTTTAACAAATGATAAGTTTTCTGTACAATTTGTTTCACAAAAATAGTATAGCATACCTCCTCCTTTTCTAACAACTTAATTGTATATCACATTAAACTTAATGTGATATATTTTTTAACTGAAAGATATATTAATACATCACATTTAAAACTACTTAAAAATAAAAAACACATCATGCTCTAAGCACAATGTGTTTTTATTTTACAACTACAAGATGTGGTCCATTTTGTTCTCTTTCTTTCATTACACCATTCTGTTGTTTCTCTTGTCGTTTCACGTGACTAGCAATATTGAGTAGTATTCCCATTGCAAGTAGATTAGCTATTAAGGAACTCCCGCCATAACTAATAAACGGTAAAGGTACTCCCGTAAGCGGTATTAATCCAGACATACCACCAACATTAACAAAAGTTTGTACTCCTATTAAACTTGCAATTCCGATTGCAATTAAACTTCCAAAAGGATCGTTACATTTTTGAGCAATCCTGAATGAACGAATAATAATAAGTAGCAAGCAAATTAAAATAATAGCTACACCAATAAAACCTAATTCTTCAGATATAATAGCCATAATAAAATCTGTTTGCGGTTCTGGTAAATATCCATATTTTTGCACACTATTTCCTAATCCTCTACCATTAAGCCCTCCTGAAGCAATTCCAATAAAAGAATTTACTAATTGGAATCCATCATTTTGAGGATCATTGAATGGATCAAGGAAAACTGAAAAACGTGCCTTTTGGTATCCACTTAATTTATAATTAGCCAAAAAATATAGAGCTGGAATCCATACTATAGAAGTTAAAACAATTCGTTTAATCCATAAATTAATCCGTACTCCTGAACAAAGAAACATAATCCCTACTGTTGCTGCAATTAACAAATCGGTACCTAAATCATTTTGCTTTAAAATTAAAAACATTGCCATTCCAACAAAACCAAGTGTAAGTCCCGACCCTTTAAAAACAGGTGTATTTGTCTCTTGTCTCCTTGCAAAAAAGCGAGCTAATATAATAATAATCGATAGTTTAACAAATTCAGCGGGCTGTATACCTAATATCCAACCTTTTGCACCATTTATTTCCTTACCAAAAATCAAGGCTGCTGCTAGTAAAGCAATACTCCCTAGCCCCATCGCCGATAAAATTATTCGTTTCCTCCAAAACTTATAAGGTAACGAAGCTACAATCACTAACAATACCGTTCCGATAGCTAAAGTTATTAATTGTTTTTTAAAAAAGTAATTTGCCGGCCAGTTATGCCTCGAAATCGCAACAATGGAACTAGAACTATATACCATTATTACTCCCAGTACACATAAGATAACAAGAGGAAGTAATAATGAATAATCCATTGATTTCCATACTTTTTTCATTTCATTTCCTCTTTCTGTTTCAATTTAATTATTGTTGTATTCCATATGTACATTGATTCTTCCTGCTTTATTATACAAATAAAAAGCTCAAACTAATTTAGTTTGAGCCCCCTTATTTGAACCCGTTATTGTTGTTTGTTTGTAAACGCTTCATGAAGTGCAGATAACTCACGTTCGAGCTCACCTAACATTGCTTTCCCTTGTTCTTCTGCAATAAGACCAAGGCGAACTGCAAAATCGACCTCGCGGGATAGTCCAAACATTTGTGTGTCTAACACTTCTTCATATAATGGACATTGCGGCATTGTAAGATGGTCCATTTGCACCTTAATAAGTCTTAAAATCTTCTCTGCATCCGCTTGTAGAAGGGCTAGTGCCTTTTCCTGATGATTTGCTACTGTCTCAGACGCCAAATTGATTCCCTCCGTTTCCGTCCTACTCTCCTATATCCTATCTATTAATATTAGCGATAGTTTTAATAAATTGCAATAGAAACATTTTTTGTGACAACAGTGTCTAATACTATTATACTGAAAAGTGGGAGTATAACACAAATGGGGGAACAACAATGAGCGAAATTTTATTTATTAACGGAAAAGTACGTTTTCCAATTACTATTGATCCAACTGTTTGGATCTTTGATGATCGAAAAGTAGATTTGACAACTTACTTTGATGAAACTAGAGAAAACACGTCTGAACTAGAAACTTATTTAAAAAACACTTCAGAACATTGGGATCGCGAAATCCGTGATGGTGCCGCTTTTCCCCCAATACAGCAAAGTGTGAAGAAATATAAAAAAGAACAGCTGATTACTGGAACATTTGGTATACCACTTCATCCATTCCTTGCTAACGCTGAAATTTTAGAGGACGCTACGCAAGTTGAAATTGAAACAGTAGAACAAACATTAATACTTCCATTAGAAACTGTCGAAAATGCTATTCTTGGTTTTTCAAAAGAAGGGAAGCCATTAAAAGAGGATGGACCTGTTCATCTATATTACAATGATGGATCTAATAGACAAAATCCAATCCGTAACATCCGTAAATTTACAATTATTTAAAGAAAAGGAGTGAGCTTAAGCTCACTCCTTTTTACAATAAATCTGCTGCTAGTTGAGCTAAATTAGATCGCTCCCCTTTAACAAACTTCACATGACCACTAATACGCTGTTCTTTAAACTTCTCTACAACATACGTTAAGCCATTATTATATTCATCTAAATATGGGTGATCAATTTGCTGAGGATCTCCCATCAATACAATCTTACTCTTTTCCCCTACCCTAGTTAATATCGTTTTCACTTCATGCTTTGTTAAATTTTGTGCTTCGTCAATGATAATGAACTGATCTGGAATACTTCTCCCGCGTATATAAGTAAGGGCTTCTACTTCAATCGAACCCATTCCAGCTAAAATAGCATCTAACTCTCCTGGCTTTTTCGTATTAAATAAATACTCTAGGTTATCAAAAATTGGCTGCATCCATGGTCTTAACTTTTCTTCTTTTTCTCCTGGTAAATAACCGATATCTTTTCCGACTGGAACAATTGGTCTTGCCACAAGTAATTTTTTATATAATCCTAAGTCTTCTGTTTGCATAAGTCCCGAAGCTAACGCAAGTAACGTTTTTCCTGTGCCGGCTTTCCCCGTTAACGTTACAAGCGGAATATCTTCACGAAGCAACAATTCTAATCCCATAATTTGCTGCACGTTTCGTGGTCGTATCCCCCACACTTGTTCATTGTGAAAAATAAGTTTCTTTACCTTTTTACCTAAGTGATCCACAATGCCAAGCGCAGAACTAGAGCCTCCCAATGCATCTTTCATTACTACAAATTGATTTGGGTAAAAAGGATGATTCGCAATTTCAGATAGAGGCAATTCACCTTTCTCATAAAAATAATCCAATTGTTCTTTTGATATATATCCTTCTAAAAAGCCAGAATATATATTTTCTACTTCAATTACGCGATCACTTAAATAATCTTCAGCCTTCAAACCAATTGCATCAGCTTTTACCCTTACGAGTACATCTTTACTTACTAAAATAACAGACTTCCCGTCCTCTTTTTCCTGTTCTTCTAAAGATAGATTTTTTGCTACAGCTAAAATTCGATTATCATTTGTTTTTTCTACAAAAATATCTTGTAGTTGCACAAATGAACGATGGTTCAATTCAATACGAAATGTTCCGCCGTTTTCTAGCGGGATACTTTCATGCAGCTTTCCTATTTCACGAAATTTATCTATTAACTTAGATACATAACGAGCGTTTCGTCCTACTTCATCCATATAACGTTTTTTCGAATCAACCTCTTCTAATACAACTGCTGGAATCACTACTTCATTGGTTTCAAATGAAAAAATAGATAAAGGATCCTGCAAAAGTACATTCGTATCTAACACATAAATTTTATCCAACCTGTTACCCCCTGACTCCACTTTTAAATTTGTAGAACAAGGGTTTCATCCATAAAATATGGACGAACCATTGTTATAATTATATGTACCGTGTAAACGAGGTAGAATCGAAAATCATAGTCATTAAACCTTTTATTTATTCTTTATTCATTTCTATTCAATATATTACTTTTTATTATAATTATTAACGTTAAATCACAATAACCGATTACAAAAGTGAATAAACTAATTTCCTATTTAGCATCTTTATAATTCTCTTATCCCTACTAACACTTCATTATCCAGCTTTTTCGCTGCCCGAAGATCATATGTTTTTTCATATGTTGGTTCAATTGCAAGTTTCGCTCCATAAAACATAACATCACGCACTTCTTGCACATTTACTTCTATTACAGTTAATTTTAGAGAAATACCTTCCATTCTATCTGTCAAAATTTCACTTGCACCACTTATAGAAAATACGGATTCATTCGCCATTATAGTCAATACCACACCTGTATTATGACGTATATTTTCCACAATACGTGAACGTTGATCTACTGCAAATCGAATACTAGTTTTACTCACTGCATACACCCAAGAAATAGCACTTACGTTAGGAACTTGTTTTTCGAAATCTGTCGTTGCTATCATAACAATACACTCTTTACGCAACGTTTGTACTAAATCCTCTGTTAAGGTAGGCTCTACTACATTCGCCATATTTTCACCTCCAAACATACTTGGTATATCCTTATCATAACTTATTTTTTGAATTGCGAAAATATTATTTTTTCCCGCTATTATTCAAAAACATTATACTTCCATGATATACTTATACTGATAGAATTCGTATTGAGGTGACGAAATGAGAGTCAAATGTATGATTTGTGATAAAAAAGATATGTTAGATGATGAAAATCCTATGGCAAAAAAACTGCGTAATCGCCCTATTCATACATATATGTGCATGGAATGTTCGGAACGAATTGCAGAGCGTACAATGGAACGTCATGCAAGTGGTAATTTCCGATTATATCGTGATAAAAAAATCGAAGATGATTGGTAAAATGTAAATAAGTCCTTACTTATATAGATAAGGACTTATTTATATTTTTCTGGTTCACGATTCATCTGATCCAAAAAACAATCAATGGCTTCTAACGGAAACCTTGCAGATTTCCGTTCTCCATTTATTTCATATGTAATTAAATACATTTCCTCGTTCTTTTCGACTTCCACATTTCTTAATTTATGTTCTTCATATATCATATTTTGAAATAACAAATATGTTTCTTTTGCAGCACTATCATTTGGACGTGCTTCCGCAACTGTTTTAATTGTTAACCAATTATATAGTGCATCTTGTACTGAACGCATGAAAACTCCCCTTCCTCAGCCTGCTTTTTGTTGTTTCGCTTGACGCAAACGCAATCTATAAATTCCAAGTACAATTGCCGCTACAACTAGTCCTTCTCCAACAGGTAAAAACACAGCAAAAAAGGTTAATACTGTACATCCAATTGCTAATGATATGTATATCACAATATTTTTTAGTACAGACAACTTTCTAGCAAATCCTAAATTATAAACGAGACCACTTAATATAATAATCGTCCCATAAAGTAACCACATTCCTAACTCTGGATTTTCATCTACCTTACACAATTTTGCAAAAAAAGACATCCTTTCTAACACACTCTTCCCCCCTAGCAGTAAAATGCAATTTTCTTTATATACTTAATACAAGAGTAACTCGCAAAAAAAATACTGTCCACAAAAATGAGTAAATATTCTAAAAAAATAAACAAAATAAAAAAACAACGACCTTTATAAAGGTCGTTGTTTTTTTATTTTTACGCTTCAACAGATTTCTTTTTCTTAGCAGCTCTTTCGCGCTCACTCTTATCAAGAATCTTTTTACGTAGACGAATTGATTCTGGAGTTACTTCACAGAACTCGTCATCGTTTAAGTACTCTAATGATTCTTCTAAAGTCATTAGGCGTGGTTTCTTCATTGTTGAAGTTTGATCTTTCGTCGCAGAACGAATGTTAGTTTGTTGTTTCATTTTCACAACGTTAACTGTTAAGTCGTTCTCACGAGTGTGTTCTCCTACAATCATACCAGCATATACTTCTGTACCTGGTTCAACGAAGATTACACCACGGTCTTCAACTTGCATAATACCATATTGTGATGCTTTTCCTGTTTCAAGTGAAACTAGAACACCTTGACGACGTCCACCAACTTGTCCAGCGTGTACTGGTTGGTAGCAATCGAATGTATGGTTTAAAATACCGTAACCACGAGTTAATGTTAAGAATTCTGTTGTGTAACCAATTAAACCACGTGCTGGAACCATGAAAGTAAGGCGAACTTGACCGTTTCCGTTATTCACCATATCTAACATTTCACCTTTACGTGCACCCATAGATTCCATAATAGAACCAGTGTATTCTTCAGGTACATCGATTTGTACACGCTCTACAGGCTCACATCTTACGCCATCAACTTCTTTAATAATTACTTCTGGCTTAGATACTTGTAATTCATAACCTTCACGACGCATGTTTTCAATTAAGATAGATAAATGTAGTTCCCCACGTCCAGATACGATCCACGCATCAGGAGAATCTGTATTATCTACACGTAAACTTACATCTGTTTCTAATTGTGAACGAAGACGCTCTTCAATTTTACGAGATGTAATGTATTTACCTTCACGACCTGCAAATGGGCTATTATTTACAAGGAACGTCATTTGTAGTGTTGGCTCATCAATACGTAATAATGGTAACGCATCTTGATGTTCAACTGGACATACTGTTTCACCTACGTTAATGTCTTCCATACCAGAAACGGCTACTAAGTCCCCTGCTTTTGCTTCTTCAATTTCTTGACGTTTTAATCCCATGTAACCGAATAATTTCGTTACGCGGAATTGCTTCACGCTTCCGTCTACTTTCATTAAAGCAACTTGTTGTCCAACCTTCATTGTACCGCGGAATACGCGACCAACTCCAATACGTCCAACGTAGTCGTTGTAATCAAGAAGTGCTACTTGGAATTGAAGTGGCTCTTCGCTGTTATCAATTGGTGCTGGAATATGTTCGATAATTGTATCGAATAATGATTTCATATTCTCTTCTTGATTTGCTGGGTTTGAATCTAAGCTTGCTGTTCCGTTCATTGCTGATGCAAATACAACTGGGAACTCTAATTGATCTTCGTTTGCACCAAGCTCAATGAATAAGTCGATTACTTCATCAACTACTTCATCTGGACGAGCGAAGTCACGGTCAATTTTGTTTACAACTACGATTGGAGTTAAGTTTTGCTCAAGAGCTTTCTTTAAAACAAATCGTGTTTGTGGCATACAACCTTCATATGCATCAACAACAAGTAAAACACCATCAACCATTTTCATGATACGTTCTACTTCTCCACCGAAGTCAGCGTGACCAGGTGTATCTAAAATGTTAATTCTTTTATCTTCATAGTGAATCGCTGTATTTTTCGCTAAAATTGTAATACCGCGTTCTCTTTCTAGATCATTTGAATCCATTGCGCGTTCTTCAACGTGTTCGTTCGCACGGAAAGTCCCCGCTTGACGTAATAACTGGTCAACAAGTGTTGTTTTACCATGGTCAACGTGGGCAATAATTGCTATATTACGTAAATCTTGTCGTTTTTTCAACATGTCCAACTCCTAATGTCTTTTTAATCCTTCTCTATTATAAGAGCGAAGGGGATACAATAGCAATTAAAATAAAAGCAAGAATGAAAATATAGTTGTATTCTTACTTTTGTGAAAGTAAAATGAGATTGGAGGGTGAAGAAATGGAACACATTCAATATCGCTTTTTATTAACTGCAATTATCGGTGTTATTTTCTTAATCGGTATCGGCATTATGATTGCTGAAAATAGTCCAATCGGTATTATTATTTGCATTATCGGCACATTTGTTACAGTTGGATACGGTTTTGTAACAAAAAGAAAAATGCGCAAATCACAATAACGCTAAAAAGTAAGAAGCTTATACACAGCCTCTTACTTTTTTTGTTGCTCTCATATAAACGATAACACTTCTTCATACACTCCTGGTTTTGCAACTAACACACTGCTCTTCTCTATGATAGAAAGTGGCGCTCCAGAGAATGTCGTCACCTTACCTCCAACTTCTTCTACAATTATCTGTCCTCCGCCAAAATCCCATGGTGATAATCTCGGCGTTACATATGCATCTATTCTTCCTGTTGCAACGTATACCATCTCTAACGCTGCACAGCCATATGATCTTGTGCCCCTTGCTTTCTTAACAAGTGCCATCATACTTTCCATATTAAGCAATGGATTATCTGTAAGCCATATCGCATTTAAAGCTACAATACCTTCCTCTACAGTTCCTTTTTTCAATGGAGGAATTGATATATCATTACAAAAAGCTCCAGATCCCTTGACTGCATGATATAGTTCATCATGCACTGGATCATATATAAGTCCAATCTTTCCGATACCGTTCTCATAAATCCCAATTGAAATCGCAAAATTTCTTTTTTGATGAACAAAGTTCATCGTGCCGTCAATTGGATCAATTAACCAAACAACCCCGTCAGAAGACGTTATCTCGTCTCCATAACCCTCTTCTCCTAAAATACTATGATTCGGGAATGTTTCTTTAATTTTCCCAATTAAAAACTGTTCTATCTCTCGGTCCATATTTGTAACTAAGTCAGCTGCATTTGATTTTGTTTCTATAATAAGTGCTTTTTTCATTGATGCCATTAAATGCTCTCCTGCATCCCGAATCCACCGTTTGGCGTGTGCATCAATGTCTTTCCATACTTCTTGCATGTTTAAACACTCCGATCTATACTGTTCACAGAAAAAACGAACCCTTTATAAGGTTCGCACCAACTAATTTTTTATACATATACTATTATTACGCTTCTAAACGAATCATTTCAAGTCTTAACACTTCTAACTTTTGTACACACTCTTCTTTTTTCTGTTTATCATCTTCCATCATCGCATCATATAAAGTTGCTAATTCATAATCTAGCTCCAAACGTAGCACCGGTATTCTCTTTTCAGCATCTGTTCTCTTTAACGCATTAATCACCTGTCTCATATTATTTGCCTCCTCCCAATATTCGTCTGCCCTCGGACTAGAATTAATTCAATTTTCTGATTTTTTGTTTTATACTATACTATGTTGGATAAATCATCTATGCAACAAAATTATATTTTTTTATTTAAATTTTTTTGTGCTGTTTTTTTTATGAATAGTACAAGCTATGCTAAAATAAAAGCAAAATAGGAGTTGGAGGAACAATCATGACAATACAAACATTCAAGTCAACTGATTTTGATGTCTTTACAGTTGATGGTCTCGAAGAACGAATGAGTGCAATTAAAACGAACATTCATCCTAAGCTAGAAGCTTTAGGGGAACAATTTGCAGAATACTTATCCAAACAAACTGATGAGAACTTTTTTTATCATGTTGCAAAACACGCACGCCGCAAAGTCAATCCACCAAACGATACTTGGGTTGCTTTTTCAACAAATAAACGAGGATATAAAATGCTACCGCATTTCCAAATCGGCTTATGGGGTACTCATGCCTTCATATACTTTGGTTTAATCTATGAGTGTCCACAAAAAGTTGAGACGGCTCATGCCTTCTTAGAACATTTAAATGATTTAAAAACAAATATTCCAAATGACTTCGTTTGGTCCATTGACCATACTAAACCAAGTGTGAAATTACATAAAACACTTGAAACCGAAGACTTACAAAAGATGATTGAACGACTAGCTACTGTAAAAAAAGCAGAATTATTAGTTGGTATTCATATATCACCAGAGGAGTTTTCAGCAATGACCAACGAACAATTCCTTGCTAAGATTGAATCTACGATGCAATCACTCCTTCCTTTATATGCACTTTGTAATCGATAGTAGAAAACGGACAATTTATATTGTCCGTTTTTAGTTGTTATCACATTATATCACTTCAGTTTTTATTTTTCAAAATATTTTTACATTTTTACAAGCTTTTGTTCTTCGACTTCTTTTGCCCTTTGAATAGCACGATATATAGAGTATCCACTTACTTCTTGAAATTCTTTATCAATTTTCTTTTCTTCTGCTTTCGATGGAACAATCTCTTTAAAACGACGATATAAACCCATTAATTCTTCTCTTACAATCCCTTTTTCATAAGCTTTCTCAATCGCTTCATAAAACTTAACAATTGTAACCATTTCCTCATTTGACCAATCATAATCTAACGGATATTGATATTCCATTTCGCACCTCATTTATCATTTCTTCTTGTTTCATTATGCTATCTTAAAGAGAATATTTTATTCTTCATTATAGCCACTCTGCATTATACACTATTTATTCATTTTAATGGAATTGTCTTCCTCTATTCATTAGTTGAGGCTAACTATTAAACATACTCACCTTAAAAACATTTTTTTCTATACATCTATAATTATTGGTGATATAATGCTTTTGTTTTATAGAAAATAAAGTGAAGCTACCATCTCAAAAACGATTTTTTGAATGGCAGAAAAACAAGCCTTATTCTAAAAAAGACTAAACTTTTTTAGAGCAGGATTATATAAAACAAATTACACTAAATATTATGAAGAAGAAGGGGTGTATAGATTGTCCCAATACGAAACACCATTGTTTACCGCTTTAGTTGAGCACAGTAAGCGAAATCCAATTCAATTCCATATTCCTGGTCATAAAAAAGGACAGGGCATGGATCCTACATTTCGCGAATTTATTGGGCATAATGCATTAGCAATTGATTTAATTAATATTGCGCCACTCGATGATTTACATCATCCAAAAGGTATGATTAAAGAAGCACAGGATTTAGCAGCCGCTGCATTCGGTGCAGATCATACTTTCTTTTCTATTCAAGGTACAAGTGGCGCTATTATGACAATGGTGATGAGCGTTTGCGGTCCTGGTGACAAAATCCTAGTACCACGAAACGTGCATAAATCAGTAATGTCAGCTATTATTTTCTCAGGTGCAAAACCAATTTTCATGCATCCTGAAATCGATCCGAAGCTCGGTATTTCTCATGGAATCACAATTCAATCTGTCAAAAAAGCACTTGAAGAGCACTCAGATGCAAAGGGCTTACTTGTTATTAACCCAACGTACTTTGGGTTTGCTGCAGACTTAGAACAGATTGTACAATTAGCACATTCTTATGACATCCCTGTACTAGTTGACGAGGCTCATGGTGTTCATATTCATTTTCACGATGAATTGCCGATGTCAGCGATGCAAGCTGGGGCAGATATGGCAGCAACAAGTGTTCACAAATTAGGAGGCTCTTTAACTCAAAGTTCTATTCTTAATGTGAAAGAAGGCTTGGTGAATGTAAAACATGTCCAATCTATTATTAGCATGCTTACGACTACATCAACTTCTTACATCTTGTTAGCATCCCTTGATGTTGCGAGAAAACGTCTTGCTACAGAAGGAACAGCACTCATAGAACAAACAATACAATTAGCTGAACATGTTCGTGATGCGATAAATTCTATTGAGCATCTTTACTGTCCTGGAAAAGAAATGTTAGGTACAGATGCTACCTTTAACTATGATCCTACAAAGATAATTGTATCTGTAAAAGATTTAGGTATTACCGGCCACCAAGCTGAAGTATGGCTTAGAGAGCAATATAACATTGAAGTAGAACTCTCAGATCTATACAACATACTATGTCTTATCACTTTGGGAGATACAGAAAGTGATACAAATACACTTATTGCAGCATTACAAGATTTAGCAGCAACATTTAGAAATAGGGCAGATAAAGGTGTTCAAGTACAAGTAGAGATTCCAGAAATTCCAGTGCTAGCACTTTCTCCCCGAGATGCTTTTTATTCGGAAACAGAAGTCATTCCATTTGAAAATGCAGCGGGTCGTATTATAGCTGATTTTGTTATGGTTTATCCGCCAGGGATTCCAATCTTTACTCCGGGGGAAATTATTACACAAGAAAACTTAGAGTATATTCGTAAAAACTTAGAAGCAGGTTTACCTGTACAAGGTCCTGAAGATATGACATTACAAACATTACGTGTTATTAAAGAGTACAAGCCTATCAGTTGATAGGCTTTTTTTTCACCTTTTCTCCTTTTCTTCATACGATACTAAAGAATGTAACGTATAGGTGGGGATACTATTATGATTGTAATAGGCCGTTCTATTGTACATCCTTATATTACAAATGAATATGAGCCATTTGCAGCAGAGAAACAACAAATTTTATCAATAATGGCAGGAAATCAAGAAGTTTATTCCTTCCGAACAGCTGATGAACTCAGCTTTGATCTCAATTTACGAGTTAATATTATTATCTCTGCACTAGAGCTTTTTCAAAGTGGTTTTCAGTTTCGTACATTTCAACAATCCTTTTGCAACCCCCAGTATTGGAAAAGAACATCCCTTGGAGGATTCGAGCTTCTTCCAAACATACCACCTTCTATTGCCATACAAGATATTTTCAAAAACGGAAAACTATATGGAACTGAATGCGCAACCGCTATGATCATTATTTTTTATAAAGCTTTACTATCATTGTATGAGGAAGAAACTTTCAATCGTCTATTTGCAAACCTTTTACTTTACACATGGGACTACGATCAAGATCTAAGACTCATAACAAAAAACGGTGGCGATCTTGTTCCAGGTGACCTCGTTTACTTTAAAAACCCACAAGTGAATCCAGCTACGATTGAGTGGCAAGGAGAAAACACAATCTATTTAGGAAATTTCTTTTTTTACGGACATGGCGTAGGTGTAAAAACAAAAGAAGAAATTATTTATTCATTAAATGAACGACGAGTTCCTTACGCTTTTATTTCAGCTTTCTTGACCGATACTATTACCCGTATCGATAGTCGTATAATGAGCCAATACGCTTCTTCTAGTACACCACAGACCTCCATAAGCTTTATTCCGATTAGGGATGATGCAATCGTTGCAACAGTTGGTCATACAACTACAATTTATTAAAAAAGCGCCTACACATGTAGGCGCTTTTTCTTATTATTAAGCTTTTGTATGTTCTTTATGGTAACATTCGCAATGAGATCCACATTTCCCGTATAGTACTGTTGATTTTTCATCTTCAAAATGTCCAATTGTTCCTTCACATACTTGGCATACGATTGTTCCCATTTTCATTTCCCCCTGAGTTTTAATAGTAATCTATTTATTTATCATTAAGCTTTCGCATTATCTTTTCTAGCACAGTCACAATTTGTTCCACATTTTCCGTAAAGTACTGTCGTTTTCTCATCTTCAAAATGTCCGATTGTTCCTTCACATACTTGGCATACGATTGTTCCCATTTTCATTTCCCCCTAAGTTTATGGTCCTAAAAACTTTTAGCTGTCCATTTCCTATCAATTATTGGGCTTTTGTATGCTCTGTGTGATCACATCCGCAAGATCCACATTTCCCGTAAAGTACTGTTACTTTCTCATCTTCGAAGTGTGCAATTGTACCTTCACAATCTTGACATACGATTGTTCCCATTTTTCATTTCCCCCTAAGTTTATAATCCCAAAAACTTTTTTGTAACCGCTTAACTTTCTGTCTTTATTTTAATATGTTATACTTTTTACGTCAATAGGTTTTTAGTATAACACATTAAATATTTTCAATTTAAATTAGTATGCAATATTAAAATGAAAAAACAGCCATATTTATAAGTACGACTGTTTCACATTAATTATTCTTCATATTCCGCATGTAAAGAAGTTGACGGAACTAGAAATTTGAAAAACTGAGCTAACTCCTTTGCTTCCTCTTCTGATCCTAATTTAAAAATCTCCTGTATATATTGAACATTCTCTACATCATCTCGTCCGAGTAAAGTAGACCTTCCTGTTTGCATACAAACAATGAGCGGCTTTCCAAAAAACATATTTGTATAAATAACACCAAAATCATAACGTGTATCATGTGTCATAAACCCTAAAAATCGTACCTTCACACTTTCATGCTCATCATACAATTTTTCAAACATTGGTTTCCACCTTTCTATATCACGTTTCATTACTAGTATATTAAACAAAACATGTAATACTCCTTTTAATTGTCAAAAAATTCAGTAGGATGTAGAATGATAGTATTCTACTAAGTTAGGGGGAACTTATATGCAACACGCCTTTATTACGCTTGTACCTAAATCCAACCAACAATCAGTTTCAATAGATGATATAAAACAACTTTTTCATTATTATAAAACAGTTACTTCTAAAACTGGTGCCCAAATTAATTACACGTATACAAATACCGCTTTTCCTTATGAAATTTTAGATACATCTACAACAACATTAAAACTTCAATCCAATCACGACCGCTATGACTCAATTTATATTGGTGTTGGTATAGAAAATGAACAATCTTTCATCCAAGTTTCTTTACCACCTAATGCAACATTTGGTGACAAAGGGAAAGCAAATGAATTTTGCCGTTTTTTAGCGAAGAAATTAGAAGGAGAGTTACAATTATTTAATGGAAGAACAATGTATTTTTATAAACGCTAATTTAAAAAATAGATAATATGATTAAAAATAGTATACAATTTGAACATGTAAGAAATAAAGCTTGCTTTCTCACGTGCAATACAAAATATGCTATTACATAGGCTAGATATAGGAATACGAAAAAAAGAATAACTTTATAATGAAACTTATCACCATTCGATAATGTTAATACAGTGGAAAAGCCACTCCATAGTAGTAAATGATAAAATATAACATGTAATATTTTCATGGAACCTTCTCCTTTGACATGCTCTATTTTATTAATATATGGGGTTAAGTTTGAATCAATTACATATTATAGGATGATATACATTACCTTTGAAGTAAGTTACGCCTGAATCATTTGTTAAAGTATTATATATTCATTCGACAAGTACGTTTAAAGACCTTGCAGGTCATTTGATGAAAATAAAAATAGCCCCTCTCTTACAATAAGAGAGGGGCTATTTACATTACTTAATTATTTTACAATGTGAATTGGCATTCCAAGAGCAACTTCAGCTGCTTCCATTGTGATTTCACCTAATGTTGGGTGAGCATGGATTGTTTGAGCGATATCTTCAGCTGTCATTCCAGCTTCGATAGCTAAACCAATCTCAGAGATAATATCAGAAGCACCTGCACCTGCAACTTGAGCACCTACAAGAAGACCATCTTCTTTACGTGTTACAAGTTGTAGGAAACCGTCAGTGCTGTTTAATGATAATGCACGACCGTTAGCAGCGAATGGGAACTTAGATACAGTTACAGTCATTCCAGCTTCTTCAGCTTGTTTTTTAGTGTAACCAACAGATGCTAATTCTGGATCAGTGAAGCATACTGCAGGAATTCCGATGTAATCGATAGCTGATGCATGGCCACTAATTGCTTCTACAGCTACTTTACCTTCGTAAGAAGCTTTGTGAGCTAATGGTGGTCCAGGAACGATATCACCGATTGCATAGATGTTTGGTACATTTGTACGACATTGCTCATCGATTTCGATGATGCCGCGGTCAGTCATTTT
This sequence comes from Bacillus sp. FAU20, assembly GCF_056033865.1. NCBI lineage: Bacteria > Bacillati > Bacillota > Bacilli > Caryophanales > Bacillaceae > Bacillus > Bacillus sp. FAU20. The sequence goes on along the minus strand of NZ_JBVYHY010000003.1, from coordinate 661,713 downwards.
AACTCCAACTTGCTCAAGACCGATTTCTTGAGTGTTTGGACGACGACCTACAGTTACTAATACGTAATCTGCTTCTACAGTTTGGATTTCACCGTTAACTTCAAAGCTAACTTTTACGCCAGTTTCTGTTTCTTCAACGCCTTTAGCCATAGCTTTTGTATGGATATTTACGTTACCTTTTTTCTGTAGAGCACGTTTAACAACAGAGCTCATAGCTTTTTCGAAACCAGCTAAGATTTCGTCGCCAGCTTCTACTACAGTAACTTCTGTACCGAAGTTGGCATATGCAGTACCTAATTCCATACCGATGTAACCGCCGCCGATTACAACAAGTTTTTTAGGAATTTCAGGTAAGCTTAAAGCACCTGTAGAGTTGATAACACGTTTAGAGTATTTGAATCCTGGAATTTCGATTGGTGTAGAACCAGTTGCAAGAACAGCATTTTTAAACGTATAAGTTTGAGCTGCATCTTCAGTCATAACGCGTAATGTATTAGCATCTACGAAGTAAGCTTCACCGCGAATGATTTCAACTTTGTTACCTTTAAGAAGGCCTTCAACACCGCCAGTTAATTTCTTAACTACGCCGTTTTTCCATTCTTGAACTTTTGTAAAGTCAACTTTTACGTTTTCTGCAGTAATACCCATGTCATCAGAATGCATTGCATTCTCATAACGATGACCTGCATTGATTAACGCTTTTGAAGGAATACATCCAACGTTTAAGCATACGCCACCAAGGTTAGCTTTTTCAATGATTGCTACCTTTTGACCTAATTGTGCTGCACGAATTGCCGCAACGTATCCACCAGGACCTGCACCAACAACGACTGTATCTAATTCAATTGGGAAATCTCCTACTACCATTGTTATTACGCCTCCATTACTAATAATTGTGGGTCATTCAATAGACGTTTAATTTGGTTTAACGCTTTTTGAGCAGTTGCACCGTCAATTAAACGATGGTCAAAGCTTAGAGATAATGCTAATACTGGAGCTGCAACAATCTCACCGTTTTTCACAACTGGTTTTTCAGCGATACGGCCGATACCAAGGATTGCTACTTCTGGGTGGTTGATAACTGGAGTGAACCATTGTCCACCTGCAGAACCAATGTTTGTAATTGTGCAAGAAGCACCTTTCATTTCAGCTGGAGCTAGACGACCTTCACGTGCTTTACCAGCAAGATCATTGATCTCGTTAGAAATTGTGAAGATAGACTTACGATCTGTATCTTTAACAACTGGTACTAATAGACCTTTGTCTGTATCAGCTGCGATACCGATGTTGAAGTAATGTTTATGAACTACTTCTTGAGATGCATCATCTAAAGAAGTGTTTAACATTGGGTATTCACGTAATGCAGATGTTAAAGCTTTAACAACGTACGGAAGGTAAGTTAATTTAATACCTTTGTCAGCTGCTACTGCTTTGAACTTCTTACGGTGAGCAACAAGTTCTGTTACATCTACTTCGTCCATTAATGTTACGTGAGGAGCTGTGTGTTTAGAGTTAACCATTGCTTTCGCAATCGCTTTACGGATACCACTCATTTTCTCACGAGTTTCTGGATATTCACCAGCTGGGATTGGTTGTGCTTTTGGTGCTTCTTCTTTCGCTGCTGCTGGAGTAGCTTCTACTGCTGCTGGAGCCTCAGTTGCTGCTACAGTTTGTCCACCATTTGCAAATGCATCGATGTCAGCTTTTACGATACGGCCATTCTTACCAGTACCAGATACTTTATGAATGTCTACACCTTTTTCACGAGCGTATTTACGAACAGATGGCATAGCGATTACGCGCTCATTTACTACTTCTGCAGTTGCTGCTGGAGTAGCTTCCGCTGCTGGAGCTTCTACTGCTGCTTCTTCAGCTTTTGGAGCTTCATCATGATCGTCACCTTTAAATTTAAGGTTTTCGTATCCAGGAGCATCAAATTTAATTAATGTATCTCCTACGATTGCAACTGTTCCTTCTTCTACAAGTACTTCAAGTACTTTACCTTTAACAGGAGAAGGGATTTCTACTACTGCTTTATCATTTTGTACTTCAAGAAGTACATCGTCTTCGTTCACTTCATCGCCTGGTTTAATAAACCATTTTACGATTTCACCTTCGTGGATACCTTCACCGATATCTGGTAGTTTAAATTCAAATGCCACGGAATTCAGCCCCCTGATTCATTTCATTATTATGGAATATGTACAAAAGAAACCAGCATGTGCTGATTTCTTTTGCACATGAAAAGCTAAAAATTAGAAGTTCATTACTTTGTTTACAGCTTCAACAATATCTTTGTGGTTTGGTAACCATACGCTCTCTGCTTGAGAGAATGGGAATACTGTATCAGCAGCTGCAACACGTACAACTGGAGCTTCTAAGTTTAAGATTGCACGGTCGTTAATTTCCGCTACAACGTTAGCTGCAATACCAGCTTGTTTTTGAGCTTCTTGAACTACAACTACGCGACCTGTTTTTTCAACAGAAGCGATGATTGTTTCGATATCTAATGGTTGAACTGTACGTAAGTCAACAACCTCTAAAGAGATACCTTCTTTTTCAAGTTCTTCAGCAGCTTTTAATGCAGCGTGAACCATAGCGCCGTAAGCGATAACAGATACATCTGTACCTTCACGTTTGATATCAGCTTTGCCTAAATCAATTGTGTAATCACCTTCTGGTACCTCTTGACGGAATGAACGGTACAATTTCATATGCTCTAAGTAGATAACTGGATCGTTGTCACGAATCGCAGAGATTAAAAGACCTTTAGCGTCGTATGGAGTAGATGGAATAACAACTTTTAGACCAGGTTGTTGAGCCACTAATCCTTCTAAGCTATCAGCATGTAGTTCAGGAGTATGAACACCACCACCGAATGGAGAACGAACTGTTACTGGAGCAGTCCAACGTCCACCAGAACGGTAACGCATACGAGCTAATTGACCAGAAATTGAATCCATTACTTCATAAACGAAACCGAAGAATTGGATTTCTGGAACTGGACGGAATCCTTCAAGTGCAAGACCAACTGCAAGTCCACCAATACCAGACTCTGCAAGTGGAGTATCCATTACACGATCTTCACCAAATTCAGCTTGTAAACCTTCAGTAGCACGGAATACACCGCCGTTTACACCAACGTCTTCACCAAATACAAGTACGTTAGGGTCATTTTTCATTTCAACGCGTAAAGCATCAGTGATTGCTTGAATCATTGTCATTTGAGCCATGGCTTACTTCGACTCCTTTTCTTTGTAGATTTCATATTGTTCAGCTAAGTTGTAAGGCATTTTTTCGTACATGATTTCCATTAAATCAGTTACTTTTTGTTTTGGAGCTTGGTCAGCCTTAGCAATTGCTTGTTTGATATCTTCTTTTGCTTCTTCGATTACTGTCTCTTCAACTTCTTGAGACCATAGGCCTTTAGCTTCTAAGAACTTACGGAAGCGTACGATTGGGTCTTTTTGTTCCCATTCGTTTTCGATATCTTTTGTACGGTAACGAGTTGGGTCATCACCAGCCATTGTATGTGGACCGTAACGGAATGTTAAAGTCTCGATTAAAGTAGGGCCTTCGCCATTTACTGCGCGCTCACGAGCGAAAGCAGTCGCTGCGTATACAGCTAGTGGATCCATACCGTCTACTTGAATTCCGTAAATACCTGCTGCTACTGCTTTTTGTGCTACAGTTTTAGCTGCAGATTGCTTTTCTACTGGAGTAGAGATTGCATAACGGTTGTTTTGAACAACGAAGATTGCTGGAGCTTTAAATGCACCTGCAAAGTTCATACCTTCGTAGAAGTCACCTTGTGAAGCACCACCGTCACCAGTGTAAGTAATTGCAACAGATTTTTTACCACGTAGTTTCATACCTAACGCAACACCAGCAGTTTGGATGATTTGCGCACCGATAATGATTTGTGGAGCTAATGCATTTACATTCTCAGGCATTTGGTTACCCATGAAGTGTCCACGAGAGAATAAGAATGCTTGGTATAATGGTAATCCGTGCCATACTAATTGTGGTACATCACGGTATCCTGGTAAGATGAAATCTTCTGCTTCAAGTGCGAAATGACTTGCTAATTGAGAAGCTTCTTGTCCAGCTGTAGGTGCGTAGAAACCTAAACGTCCTTGACGGTTTAAAGAAATAGAACGTTGATCTAATACGCGAGTATACACCATACGACGCATTAATTCTTTTAATTGATCATCAGATAATTCAGGCATAGCTGCTTCATTCACAACTTCACCGTTTTCATTTAAAATTTGTAATGTTTCAAATTGAGCTGCGATAGCTTTCATTTGCTCATCAACATTAAATAGGGTCTTTTTTGTTTTAGTACCCATTCCGTTCACCTCTTCCTCTCTTGAACCATATTCTGAAACGCTTTCACTGGCTATTTTCCAGTTTAAAAAGCGCAACGATGTAAACCAACATGTTTGTCTGTCGGTTGAGAATAATTTTGTGTACCTAACAATCTGTACTAATGTTTTTTCAGAAACATATTAATACAATCTTGATCACGTTTTTTAGTTTACAACTATTCTAATTACGATGTCAATTACTTTGAATACGTTTTTTTATAAATAATATGCAGGTTTCTACTACACAAACGTGTTTTTATTTTTTACATCTGTATTAGTAAGCATTGACCTACTGTTATATTATTCCCTTTTTCACTTATTTTTTCTCTTAGAATAATATGTAAACGATTTAATTCTCTTTAGTTTTTCTCTCTTCGTAACAAAAATATACAAACTACTCTTCCTTTTTTAGGTAAATACCTATACATTTCCACCCTCTCTTCCATACATTATAGTAACCGCAGTATTAGCGGGAAATGATAAAGGAGGTCATCTCATGTACGGATACTCATATTGCTATCCAACTTGTTCATATCCTTCCTACGGTTATGGCGGTTCTTGTGGCGGGTCTGGACGCGGCTTCGCCTTAATCGTTGTGTTGTTTATTCTTTTAATTATCGTTGGTGCTGCTTGCATTCGCTAATGTAAAACGAAACAACTATGGAAAGAAAAAGACGGCTTTGCCGTCTTTTTCTGTTTATCACATACATAAATACTCTATAATAGAACGATTTCCAAAATGCCTTCCCTTTCTTGCCGATGACTTTTTCCATCTCCTTTGGTAGACTAAAGAGGAAAGGAGAGATTACATATGCTTACAATGAAAGATGTTATTCGCGAAGGAGATCCTATTTTGCGCAACGTTGCAGAAGAGGTGTCATTACCGGCAAGCGAAGAAGATACAACTACCTTAAAAGAAATGATTGAATTCGTAATAAATAGCCAAGATCCTGAAATGGCTGAAAAATATAGTTTACGCCCTGGAATCGGATTAGCGGCTCCGCAAATCGGTGTTTCAAAAAAAATGATTGCAGTTCATGTAACCGATGCGGACGGTACATTATATAGCCATGCATTATTCAATCCAAAAATCATTAGCCATTCTGTTGAACGTACATATTTACAGGGTGGTGAAGGCTGTCTATCTGTAGACCGCGAAGTACCTGGTTATGTTCCTCGTTATACAAGAATTACAGTAAAAGCAACTTCTATTAACGGAGAAGAAGTAAAATTACGTTTAAAAGGTTTACCAGCAATCGTATTCCAGCACGAGATTGACCATTTAAATGGAGTTATGTTCTATGACCATATTAATAAAGAAAATCCTTTTGCCGCTCCTGATGATTCCAAACCTCTAGAGCGATAATAAAAAGGCGGAAGTTAACTTCCGCCTTTTTATTATGAAATGGGTTCCATATTCACTTACAGCAATCCAGCCCACTTTAGTCCATGATATATACCGTCTTCACTAACATCCTTTGTCACATGATTTGCAAGTTTTTTTAAGTCTTCATGGCCATTTCCCATCACAATACCTGTGCCAACGGCTTCGATCATTTCTAAATCATTTAAGCCATCTCCGAATGCATACACTTGATCACGATTAAAACCTAACTTTTCAATATATTTCTCAATTCCTTTTGCCTTAGAACCACCATTAGGAATGATGTCCATTGAATATGCATGCCAACGAATAAAATGAAAATCTGGATAATGATTAATAAACTTTTCCTCTTCATTTACTTCACAAAAAAGTAGTGTTTGATAAATATTACGTTCCTCATAAAAATTAGGCTCATATGCTGGATGCTCAAAGTTTAAGCTTCCGAAGCCTTCTTTCACATAATCATGATATTCCACTGATGCTCTCATATTTTGATGGTCAAGGTATACAAGTGGATATCCTTCTTGTTTTGCAAACTGAGTAAACTTATGTAAAGCATCTGGATGTAACGGATTATCAAATATTACCTCATCTTCAAAGACAACATATTGTCCATTAAAACTAACATAATTATGTATATCAAGTTCCTTGCGAATATCTTCGAACATAAATGGCGCGCGCCCTGTCGCAATTGCTACATGTACACCTTTCTCTTGTAACTGTTTTACTGCATCTCGTGTAGATTGTGGAATTTTTTTATCATGATCTAATAACGTTCCATCAATATCAAAAAAGACAATTTTATCATTCATTTGTCAAAATCCTTTCTGGCACTCTATATTCCTATTTTGAATATCACTTTTCAAATTCTAAAAAAAAGTATAACATATTAAACATCTGTGAAGAAAGCGTTCCCTTTCTGACCTTATTTGTAAACTTTGCATATATATATTAGTAAAACATGTGGATACTTGTTCGGATGAATTTTCTTTTCCATTCTTCCTCATACTATACCTATAACTAACGGCTACTAATCGTTACTATAGAATAACTTTCACTGTATGGGAAAGGACAAGATTCACCATTCACTTTTGTCCTATCTCTTATATCAGAGATAGAGTTTTCACTAGTAATAGGCATGTTTAAAATAAGGAAAGGAAGGAGTAATCATGCTGAAGAAGCTGAAGAAAAAGCTCAAGCGTTATTTAAACGGTCTAGTCCGTAAAAAGACAATCGCTTAAATTATGCCCATTTAGGGCTTTTTCTTCATTCTCATTCGAAAAAACATGAAAATCGTGACTGTTTGCTTTATAATAAGTAACAGATAATGCAAAACATAGACAAGGAGAGGTTTTCCAAATGATTTTTAAAGTATTTTATCAAGAAAAATTAACTGAGGTTCCAGTACGTGAAAATACAAAAGTTTTATATTTAGAGGCTACGTCTGAAAAGGATGTTCGTACAAAATTAAATAAGTTCGCATATAATATCGAGTTTGTTCAGTCTGTTACTGGCGCTCATCTTGAATATGAAAAAGAAAACGCTGATTTAACATTAGCGGAAATCGTATAGCGATATGAAATTTCTAAAAAACGACCAAGTTGCTGTATTTGCTCTCGGTGGGCTTGGTGAAATCGGTAAAAATACATACGCTGTTCAATTTCAGGATGAAATTATTATAATTGATGCTGGAATTAAATTTCCAGAGGACGAACTTCTCGGAATCGATTATGTAATACCAGACTACACTTATTTTGTGCGAAACGAAGATAAAATTAAAGGGTTATTCATTACACATGGTCACGAAGATCATATCGGTGGAATCCCTTACCTATTACGTCAAGTGAACATTCCAATTTACGGTGGAAAATTAGCAATTGCGCTCATCAAAAACAAATTAGAAGAACACGGCTTACTTCGTAAAGCAAAACTTTACGAGATTCAAGAAGATGACGTTATTAAATTCAAAAAAACGTCTGTATCCTTCTTCCGTACAACTCACAGTATTCCAGATTCGTACGGCGTTGTTGTGAAAACACCTCAAGGTCAAGTTGTTCATACAGGTGACTTCAAATTTGACTTCACACCAGTTGGTGAACCAGCTGATTTAACGAAAATGGCTGAAATCGGTAAAGATGGCGTACTATGTCTATTATCTGATAGTACGAACAGTGAAGTTCCAAACTTTACTATGTCTGAGCGTCGCGTTGGTGATAGCATTCAAGACATTTTCCGTAAAGTAGAAGGACGGATTATATTCGCAACCTTTGCATCAAATATTCACCGCTTACAACAAGTTGTTGAAGCTGCTGTTGAAAACAACCGTAAAGTAGCTGTGTTTGGTCGAAGTATGGAAGCAGCGATTGAAATTGGACAAAACCTTGGTTATATTCGTTGCCCGAAAGATACATTCATAGATGCATCTCAACTAAACCGCTTACCAGCTAATAAAGTTGTTATTTTATGTACAGGTAGTCAAGGTGAACCGATGGCAGCACTTTCACGTATTGCAAACGGTACACACCGCCAAATTCAAATTATTCCTGGAGATACAGTTGTTTTCTCTTCTTCACCAATTCCAGGAAATACAATTAGCGTAAGTCGTACAATTAACATGTTGTACCGCGCTGGCGCTGATGTAATTCACGGTAAACTTTCAAATATCCATACAAGTGGACACGGTGGACAAGAAGAACAAAAGTTAATGTTACGTCTAATTAAACCGAAGTACTTCATGCCAATTCATGGTGAATATCGTATGCAACGTATGCACATGAACATAGCAAATGATTGTGGCATCCCTGAAGAAAATTGCTTCATTATGGATAATGGCGATGTTCTTGCTTTACGTTCGGATGAAGCTAGCGTAGCTGGAAAAATCCCATCTGGTTCGGTCTACATTGATGGAAACGGTATTGGAGATATTGGCAATATCGTATTACGAGATCGTCGTATCCTTTCTGAAGAAGGACTTGTAATTGTAGTTGTAAGCATTGATATGAAAGAATTTAAAGTTGCAGCAGGACCTGATATCATCTCACGCGGTTTCGTTTACATGCGTGAAAGCAGCGATTTAATCAATGATGCACAAACATTAATTACAACTCATTTAGAAAAAGTAATGGAGCGTAAAACAACACAATGGTCTGAAATTAAAAATGAAATTACAGACACATTAGCCCCATTCCTATATGAGAAAACGAAACGCCGTCCAATGATTTTACCAATCATTATGGAAATATAAGAAAAAGGACAATGCCATGAAGGCATTGTCCTTTTCTTTTCTCTTATCTTAAAAAGTGTTTAAATCGATCCACTTCATCGTCATGACCAATGACAATTAATATATCTCCTGCTTGAATACTCTCCGTAGCTCGAGGGGATACGATAACTTCTTTACCTCGTTTAATTGCTACAATATTCAATCCAAACTTCGCACGAATATCTAATTCAATTAAAGAGTGCCCATCAATTTTTTTATTCGCAATAATCTCTACAATACTATGCTCATCTGAAAGCTCAAGGTAGTCTAACACATTGCTTGATGCAATATTATTAGCAATCCTTTTTCCCATATCACGTTCTGGATGCACAATATGATCTGCACCTATTTTACTTAACACTTTTTCATGATAATCATTTTGAGCTTTTACAGTAATATTTTTTACACCCAGCTCTTTCAAAATCAAAGTCGTTAAAATACTTGAATTTAAATTATCTCCAATAGCAACGACTACGTGATCAAAATTTCGAATACCGAGGCTTTTTAATACCATCTCATCTGTTGAATCTGCAATTACAGCATGCGAAGCTATATTTGCAAATTCATTAATTTTATCCTCATCTGAATCGATTGCCATTACTTCCATACCTAATTGAGCTAGTTCTCGGCAAATACTTCCACCAAAGCGACCAAGTCCAATGACAGCAAATTCTTTTTCTTTCTCACCCACAGGAATTCCTCCAATAACTTCAAGTACTATTTATTTTCAGTGTAACACACTTTATATGCGTCACAAAAACTGTAATTAGCTCTTATTTTTGTTTTTGTATATAAAAATATTGTTGCAAGTAAAAAGCGATACCAACAAGTAACATAGCAAATACAAATATATTTCCAAACGAACTAAATGTTTCAAAAACGAATAATAATGTTTCTTGACCAAAAAAGGCAAATAGAAGCTGTGTGAAGGCAAATAATAATGCCCATATGTAATGATGTTGATGGAATAAATAATGCGTTGCACCTAAAAAAGCAATAAATGAAAAGATAAAGATCCACCAGTTTTCTAAAAATAGTTGCCAATTAAAAAATTGATATCCATTTACTAATATCGCAATAAGCGCGATAACTGCCATCGTCGGCACACTCCAAAATAATGCCCGTCCTCTAAAGAAACGAGTGCCTTTAACGTCTCCTTTTTCATGTGCAATATATGTTAGTACTACTGTGCTTATATACAAAACAGAAAGAATTGTTAAAACGATAATGAGCCAAAAATGTAATTGATAATATTCATGCTCTATATTTGTCACGATTGCAGCTAACATGCACGGAATTAACATTCCCGTCCAACCATCTACTTTTCTTTCATTCCAAAAGACCGTATTACCAATCCTTATTCCTAACAACATAAAAATAATGATACCCAATACAAATAACGTAGTTTTATTCCCTACTAAACTCGTTGAGAAAGCAATTAATCCAATAAATAAAAAGAGCACAAACCCATTCATAATTTCTAGTACAGGTGATAAATATCTCTTTACCCATTTGTATGTTTCGTCATATTCATTATTATCTACTAGACGATAGGCATAAAAACTTATCCCAAAATAAACCGCCGCAATAATAACATACGCATATAAGACGAAACATAAAATCGCACTGCTAATTTGCACGTAATTCCCCACCCTTTTTTCTATGTTTCACATTGATTTTACACACTTTTCATACTAAAAGTAAACATATATAAGTTAGTCAGATAATTAATAATGAGCAGTGGCTAAAACCCCCTGCTCATTATTAAAACAGTACAATTAACTTTAATTCTTTTATTTGTATGTAAATGTCTAAAATCAATCTATACGAGCGTTACTTACACCTCAAAACAAAAAGTTTTTTGGAACCTTCATGAAAGCGGAAGTTTTATTTTCTATTCCCTTTCCACTTTACATATTGGCTTAGAAATGTAATTGCCTTTTCAATCACTTCTTCGTCTGGTTTTAATTTTGCATGATGTAAACCATATTCTGAATTTACTCCAAGCCAAAACATAAATCCAGGGATTTCTCGAAGCATATAACCAAAATCTTCACCTGTCATTGCCTCAGTACATGTAATAACATTCATATCAGTTTGTTTATGTACAAATTGCATAAACTCTCTCGTTAACTCTTCATGGTTATATACTTGATGATACATTGCTCCGTAATCTATAATCGCCTCACACTGGAAAGAAGCTTCGATACCTGCAACAATTGCCTCAATTCTGCTTTTCACACGCTTCATTGATTCCACTGATAATGTTCGAATCGTTCCTTCTAAACGAGATTTTTCTGCAATAATATTTTGAACCGTACCACCTGTAATTTTCCCGATTGTAATTACTGCACTATCAAGAGGATTTACATTGCGACTAATAACAGATTGAAGCTGTGTAACAAGATGACTCGCTGCAACAATCATGTCATTTGCAGTATGCGGATAGGCAGCATGGCCACCTTTTCCTTTTAAATCAATATATAATTCTGAAGTATTGGCAAATAACAGTCCTTCTTTCGTTGCAATTGTCCCTACAGCGTATTCTGGTGCAATATGAAGACCAAGAATTATATTTGGTTTCCATTCTTTTAACTCTTCACTTTCTAACATAGGAAGAGCACCGCCTGGTCCTTCTTCTGCTGGCTGGAATAGAAATACAAGGTCATCATCTATTCTTTCGCTCACAGCTTTCGTTAGAAGGCCTAAACCGATCGCTGTATGTACATCATGGCCACATGCATGCATCATTCCTTCATGAATAGAAGCAAACTTGTATCCAGTTTCCTCTGTAATTGGTAAACCGTCTATATCTGCACGATAACCTATTATTTTTTCGGGTTTTTTTCCATTTACTTTAACGATTACACCCGTTTTCCATGTCTTCACTTCCACAAATTCATGAGAAAGTGTTCCTATATAATCTAAAATATACTGTTGCGTTTTCCATTCCTTAAATCCGATTTCTGGAATTCTATGTAGATCTCTACGAATTTGGACAAATTTGCTTACTGTCATTTTTGCACCTCTATCTATAAAAAGCGTAAGAGCCCATTTACGCTCTTACGCTTTTTTACTTTTTATTTCTCTGGGTTTAATTGACGAAGCTCTTGTTTAATTTCTGTTTTTGCTTTTGTCTTCTCATCAATTTCTTTAATTACACGTGCTGGAGTACCTGCAACAACTGTGTATGGAGGCACATCTTCTGTTACAACAGCTCCCGCTGCCACAACTGCACCTTTACCTACTGTAACACCCTCTAAAACAACTACGTTTGCACCGATTACTACATCATCTTCAACGATAACTGGTTTTGCAGAAGGTGGCTCAATAACACCTGCAAGTACAGCACCTGCACCTACGTGACAGTTTTTACCGACTGTTGCACGTCCACCAAGTACTGCGTTCATGTCGATCATAGAACCTTCACCAATTACAGCACCAATGTTAATTGTTGCATTCATCATAATTACAGCGTTGTCACCAATTTCAACATGGTCACGAATAATAGCACCTGGCTCGATGCGAGCTTTAATACCTTTTAAATCAAGCATTGGGATTGCAGAATTACGACGATCGTTTTCTACAACGTAGTCAACGATGTGCTTATTATTCTCATCAAGAATTGTCTTAATTTCAGACCATTCTCCGAATAATACACCTGATTTTTTATTCACAAATGCTTGTACTGTTTCAGGGAATGTTACTTCTTTTAAATCCCCTTTTATGTATACCTTTACAGGAGTTTTCTTTTCACTTTTTTGAATAAACGAAATAATTTCGTTAGCGTCCATCATTTTCATTCTTGTTGCCTCCTAAATCCATTTATAATGTTACTCTACCAAACGGAAGAGCGAGTAGCAAGATAATAATCTTATTTTTCTCTTTGAATTTCTTCTATAATTTCTAAAAATGCTTGTACTTGTTTCAACTGCCTTGCCGAGTCACTTGTTAACAACCATGTTTCTCTCGTCAGTTGAACAGGTGTTTTATACATATTTTCCTGTACTTCCTTTAAAACAGTAGAAGGTAAAAGTGCATAACCTATACCATTTAAAACAAGTTGTTTACATGTTTCAATTTGGTCAACTACAATCGTTCGCTTAGGCGGATTAGAAAATAAACCATACCACCAATTTTGTATTTGTCCATAATAAGTCGAATCACTTTTAAATTGAATGAACGGCCTATTTGTTTCTTTTAACATCGAAATATCTTTTATTTCTTTATCAACTAAATACAGTTCATCTTCAAATAATTGTTGCTTCTGACCTTTATATTCTTGTGTTCCCCTCAGTATAGCAACATGAACGTCTCCTTCATAAAACTGCTTTTGCACTTCACTACTCCATCCAGTAAACAGCGATATCTTTACAGAAGGATATTTATGCACAAACTTTTTCAAAACAGGAGGGAGCCAATATTGACCAATAACTGATGCAACAGCTATTTTTAACGTTCCATGAGTTTCCGTTCTAAAAACAGCTAGCTCACTTTTTATATCTTCTTCCCTTTGCAACATTTCTTTAGCATAATTTGCTACTTTTTCCCCTTCAGGTGTAATTGTCAATCCTTTTTGTGAGCGAATAAAAAACTTCATTCCCCATTGTTTCTCCATAGATTGTAATCGTTGACTCAGCGCAGGTTGGGAAACAAATAAACGTTCCGCCGCTTTTCTCATATTTGATTCCTGAGCTAACACAACCATCATTTGAAAATCATCAATTTGCAACTTTCTCCCTCTTTCCTTAGCTTCCATACACCTTATTTCAATAAGCTTTTCATCCTTAATTTAGCCGAATGCTTTCATTCAGAAAATACAATTTCCGAGCGCAAACTTCCTTATGTTTTATGTCTTTTTAAATATAATACATACACAAGTGATATGCACGAAAAAAAAAAGTGACTTCTTCGTTTCTATGAAGTCACTTTTCTCACGTTATCGATTATGTTGCCTTACTTTCTTATTCAACAATTTTAAAATAGCCCGACGTGTTAAAATCCCCTCAAAATAGCCTTCTTCATTAACAGCACAAATAAAAGGATGATCAATTGTCATTTCTAAAGCTTTTGCAAATGAATCTTCTAATTTAAGAACAGGTATATCTTCCTTCATCACCTGCTCTACTTTCATATCATCAAGTCTTTCAAACTCAATACGCTCTAATCCTAACATACCATCTAATATCATGGCAGTACTAATCAAACCATGTAGTTTATACATTGGATCTAAGACAGGTATCGCCGAATATCCAGATTTCACAAGAACGAGTAAAGCATGTTCTAAACTATTTCCAATTTGGACATGAGCTACTTTTTCCGATGAAATCATTAAATCCTTCACAAGAATTTGTTGAAATTCGTCTTTCGGAATACTAATCATATTACATCCCCCATTTTCCCTTTTTCCTTTTTCCTGCTTATGTTCACAACTCTATTCACATTTTATGACAGCGTTTTCATATTATTATTTTGTCCTAAATTTATTTTAATAAAAATACAATCACACAGCTATTTTAGCATACAGTACAAAAAAAAGACTACCATTCCGGTAGCGCTTAATACCCTTTATTTTTTAATCTGTAAAATAACCTTGTGATTTTTTTATATTGCATCACATCTGTCTGTTTCAAACCATTCTCAATATCTGTAAGTTCCACAGCTAAAATTTCACTTGCATAATTTTGCTGAAATAAAATATCTAGTAGCAAACTTTCTTCTTCCTTCGTTAAAACAACTTCCCTTTGCATATACCCCTCTCCTTACACTCGCATCGTTACTCTTATTATATAAAAAATTCAACCTATTTAATAGATGTAATATTCAGTTTTTACTAAAAGATATGTAGCAATCGTAAATAGACAAAAAATCATTTCGTATATCGATTTGCATAGCTAAATGCCGCATAAGCATCCGGCTTAATTTTTGCAGTTAATCCCATCGCTCGAATTTTTTCTGTCATATCTAAAATAAATTCTTTTGTTAAACCATCATTCCCAATGTCTAAATGAATTTCCATTATGAATCCAGCCCCATCTTGAGCATAAGGGTGCAATAACTCCCATATTGTTTGTATATGAGTAGGCGTAAATAGACATGCGATTTCTTGACTAAACTGTGTTTCTAAATATATTTTCTCACGTAAGGTTGTTGGCTTATCTTTTACTGATCTATGGTGTAAACAACCCCAGGCACCTTTTCCAACACGATGAATATGGATTGCTGTAATAAACCTCGTATCCTTTTGATGGGCTTGCGAGTCTGTCCCAATGGATAATCGATATAAATTTCGTGGATCCTTTTCAATGAAACTACAAATACGGTTAAAAACCATATCGAAATTTAAATGTCTCTCTGAAACATTGTAAAATTTATGTGCACCGTCCATAGAGTCACGTCCTTTCAATTAGACAGACTTTTTGTATTCTCATTGTATGGGACAAAAACTAAAATTATAACTTCCTATCCTTTATTCGTTTCAATATTTCGAATTATAAAGTGACAAACTTGGCACGTATAAATTACATTTTGATTAGATTGAGCCGTTAATACATGAATAATCTCAGCAGAACTTTGACAATTAGGACAAATCACAACTGGTAAACGTTCCATACGATAACCTCCTAGTTATATTTCCCCCGCTATTTGCAGAACCCAGCGATTGTGAGAAATTTAGCTTCACATATTCAGCCGGTTGACGGGACTAATTATCCACATGGATAAGCAAACTTGCACGGATTAAATTTTCATTTTAATACCATTGTAGGAAAAATAAAAAAATTCTATACATTACGCCGGAAAGTAATAGAACTAAAAAAGGTACTGCCATGTGGCAGTACCTTTTTTATATGTATCAAGAAATGATATCGTAAATCTCAATTGCAACCATGTCGATATTATCGAATTGATACACTTGAGGTTTTTCACCTTGTTGATACACTTCTAACTCATACATTTCACTTTTATCGAAAAATTTCACGCTACATTTGCGCTCACCGTTCACTTCAAAATAGCGTTGTGCTACTTCACCGCTTTCAGCTTGTTCTTGTAGACTAACAAGTCGAGTTAAAATTCCTTGGAGTAGAGACATGAAATCTCTCCTTTCTCTGATCTTCCTACCAATAGGTTTTACAGCTATACTCATTCTATCCGTCATAACAGAAAAAATGTTCCACACTCTAGGATAAAGGTTATTGGCCAGAAACTCAACTAAAAATTTGTCGAAATGCGAAGGAAAAAACAGAAAGAACATATTTCCCCTTCTTTATTGCGGTTTTTATATTGGAAGAATATAATAAAAAACAGAAAAAAGGAGGAATTACAATGAAAAAAATTGAGGTTTATACACAACCCGATTGTCCGCCATGTGTTATTGTAAAAGAATTTTTGAAGCATAATAACGTTGCATATGAAGAATTTGACGTAAAAAAAGACGCTGCTGCTCGCAATCGTCTTTTAAACGACTATGATTCTTATTCAACTCCAACAGTCGTAATTGATGGCGAAGTAGTTGCAGGTTTTCAAATTGAAAAGTTACAAAAACTACTCAATATAGAATAGGAATAGGTAAATACCTATTCCTATTCTTATCCCGCTATTTGTAGGTAATAAAACTCCCACCCAAAATTTAGCTACAGCAAAGAAGTTAGATGGAAGAGTAATCCCTCCCACTGATTAAAAGTTTCACTTTATAATTGTTGCAACCTTTTTATTTCAGTTAAAAGTTCCTGACTTTCATGATATCCTGCTAACTTCCATTTATCTTGATCCCTTTTCAATGTTACAATTTGATATTGTCCACTTTTTGTCCGCTCATATACATATAAATTTTTATGTTCTTCATCATACGACATTTTCGTTTCTGAATTAAAAGAAAACGGTGCTTCTTTTGCCGGAAGTAAATATTCACCACTTTGTTTATCACTTCTGCTATTTTCATCTGTAAATACTTGAAGGAAATTATCTGTAAAATACGGTGATAACATCTCTATCATCTTATTCATCGGCAAATTCTTCCCACGAATTGAAAATTGGGTTTCATAGCCTTTTTGTATCGTTGTAAATACTTCTTTCCGATCGACTTCCACTTCCTCTTTTCCTAAAACAGTCGTAACACTATAACCAACTAGAAAGGCAACACATACAAATAGAACAAGCCATATTCCATATTTCCTCATTTTTTCACCTTCCTTTTAAAAGAACTTGTCTTTGTAGTATTCATTGTAACAATGATTATGCAAAGAAAGGACAGGTTTCGTTCGTAAAATCTTTACAACGATAGACAGCATTTTCATCACCATTTTCACTATTACCAATTTATGATAAAAACAAACAAAAAATGCACGAATCTCTTCGTGCATTAAAATAAAACATCTTCTTCATATAAATATTCATAAGATAAATCTATAAATAAAAAGTTGTCATCATCAATCGGGAAAGAAAATGTTCGTACCATTTCTCCCGTTTCAATATCTGCATATAAATCTGAAAGCCTCGCCTTATTCTCAAAACGCATTTTCATGATATTCTCGAGAAAATACGGGCGCCAACTCCAGTTCTTCATATAATAATCCGGCATCACAATCCATTCTCCATCTTTTTTCATAACATTTCCTGATTGCTGGAAACCATCTTCATTACAAATAAATATACGAAAACTACACTGTGATACACTTTGACTAAATTGTAATAACCAATCATTTATATCTTCATTCTTTTTTTGTTTTGATAAAACATCGCCAATGCGATCGCGTAACATCTCTGTTAAATTATAAATTTTTTGTAACTTCTTCTTTTCATGCTGAATAAACTGATGACATTCATTACCAAGTCGCTCTTTCAAAACATTCGTTTCAATAAAATCAGGTAAACATTCTTTCAAATAATTACCTTGATAATATCTTCCGCCGTTCTTCCAAGCATATTGCAGTTGATAAAAAGCATCTATTTCTTCATATAACAAAGTTGCACCAATTCTTCTAGCAAGTAATGATAAAGAATATAAAATATCTTGATAAGATTGTAAAAGTGCTGTTTGCCTTAAGTTCGTTAAATCTACTTTTAAAATATCAGGTGCTAACACGCTAATACGCTCTAAATTACTTGTGCCCGTTCCGACTTTATTAATTGAAATTTGAATACCATATGTACGATAATACATAAGCAAATGATTAAATTGCTCTATATCTTCTTTACATTCATGCTCTGTAATCTCTAAAACAATTTGTTTTAAATTTAAACCTTGTTCTTCATACCTCAATAAAAGTTGAAGCAAGCTTTCATCATCATCATTCATTAATACATTAGCATTCCGATGTATAAATAATAATAATTTTTGATCGCTTTCTAAATAACGATTTAAAGCTTTTTCTACTATAATATTATCCGCTTCCAGTTGAAATTCACTTGGAATTGAATCATCGTGAAAGAAAGAAGCTAAACTTTGTATGCCCTCTTCTGTTTGAATACGTCCTACTACTTCGTATCCAATTACAGTATGCTCATCAGCACTAAAAATAGCTTGATAATAAGGAAGGACTTTATCCAAGTTACTCATTACATCTAATGCATCTATCAACGTGCTTCCCTCCCTTTACTTTTCAAAAATTATAACATGATATTTACGGAAAAATAATAAAAAATCCCTTCAGTTTTCCTGAAGGGATTAGAGGGGTAAAATGCTAAGGGGAATTAGCAATTCTACTATGAAGAAAAAAGAGGTCTTAAATATAACGTATATATGACCTCTTGTAAACACTTTTCTTTCATATGTCACAATTCCGTCACATTTAACCATAAAAAATGAATCAAACATTCATTTTTTTATCCCTTTTAAAATGGATATTGATGTAAATGTTGTCCTCCATCCATTGTCATGCAAGTTCCATTTATGTACGCAGCTTCATCTGAACATAAATAATAAGCTAGACCAGCGATTTCTTCTGGCGTACCCAGCCTTCCAAGCGGAACACTTTGTATCGTACGCTTAGCCATTTCTTCTGAAATCCATAATTTATCAGCACCGCCCGTACGTTCAATTGGTCCTGGCGCGATAGCGTTAACTCGTATTCCATATTTACGTCCCCACTCAACAGCGAGCGTCTTCGTCATCGCTAATACTCCTGCCTTCGCTGCAGCCGAATGAATAACTCCTGGACCAGCATCCCATGCATATGTTGCTACCATGTTAATGATATTCCCTTTTATCCCTTTTTCAATCCAATATTTTCCAACAGCATGGCTACAGTAAAATGTACCGTTTAATACAATATTAATGACTGAATTCCAACCATTCACGGATAAATCTTCTGCTGGACAAATAAAGTTTCCAGCTGCATTATTTATTAAAACATCAATTCGACCAAACTTCTCATCAATCTGTTCAATCATTTTCTGAATGTCATCCGTATTTCTTACATCCATTTGTACAGGTAATACTTGCCCTGGAAATTGTTCAATTTCCAACTTCGTTTCCTCTAGTTTTTCCTTCGTACGTCCTGTAATAACAACTCGTGCCCCTTCTTTTGTAAAACGAGTCGCCATTCCTTTTCCCATTCCACTCGATCCACCTGTTATAATAACTACCTTTTCTTTCACATACATCCCCTCCAAAAAATGAATACATATTCATTTTATCACTTTATTTAATAGAAATCTTTATATTTTTAAAGTTTTCTGATATTTTAACGTAAAGAACTTTCTTTTCATTCATTTTTTTTCGTAATCTATACTAATTTTTTATTATGTAAAGTATATTTTTAAATAAACTGAAAGGAGATTTGAGTAGCCTATAAATGGAATAAAAACCTTGAGGTATACTCATATTTTTATGAAGCACATTACAAGAAGAACTTTTTTGAAAATTGGTATGCGTACTTGTCTCTATTCATTTATAACCAGTAGCATCGGATACTACTATGCTAAATATATAGAGCCCCATTTCATTTCTTTTACACAGCACACATTAAAATCACAACTCATCCCAAAAAGTTTTCATGGTATGAAAATTCTTCAATTCAGCGATTTACATCTCGGATACTATTTCTCGCTCCAGCATTTATCTCAAGTTGTTTCTAAAATTAATGCTGTAAATCCAGATATTGTCCTTTTTACTGGAGATCTCATTGATAATTATCAAACGTATACTGACACTCCTTTCGTCGCATCCATTTTAAAAAATATACAAGCCCCCTTTGGTAAATTCGCTATTTATGGTAACCATGATCACGGTGGATATGGAACTGAATACTATGAGCACATCATGCGT
This sequence comes from Bacillus sp. FAU20, assembly GCF_056033865.1. Lineage (NCBI taxonomy): Bacteria > Bacillati > Bacillota > Bacilli > Caryophanales > Bacillaceae > Bacillus > Bacillus sp. FAU20. The sequence continues at coordinate 641,431 of NZ_JBVYHY010000003.1, read as the reverse complement.
GAATCAGAATTTGAACTATTGCTCAATAGTGAAAAAAGAATTCGTCTAATGGATAATAGTGAAATTTCTATTTTCGGTCTCGATGATATACTACTAGGCAAACCAAAAATAGAGAAAACATTACAACATGCACGGCAAAATACTTATAACATCGTTCTTGTTCACGAGCCAGATATCGCACCGCAAATTTCCAAATATCCAATCAACTTGCAACTTTCTGGTCATAGCCATGGCGGACAAGTACAAATCCCTTTTTTAGGAGCTATTATTACACCATCACTCGCCAAAGACTATATTGAAGGCTTCTATACGATGCAGGATTTAACCCTCTATGTCAATCGAGGCCTCGGAAGAACACGTGTTCCATTTCGTTTTATGTCAAAACCTGAAATCACAATTTTTACACTCCAACATTCGTAATAATTCGCCTATTTTCTTACATATCCTTTCTTGTACGCGCTCATCCACGTTTTGTTTACCATATGATAAAAGTGAGTCCAATAAAGGAGGTATGTTCATGTATCCATATTATCAACCAATTCCAGTCCGTTCAGCACCTATTGGTCCAGTAGGCGACTCACGCTTCTTCCCGTTTTTTGGCGTTCCCTTTCTAGCTGGAATTGCTGGTGGATTGCTCGGCGGAGCATTAGCTTTCGGCCCTCGACCATTTTATCCACCTTATCCACCACCTTTCCCGCCGCCAGCACCTTATCCTTGTTACGGTGGACCATGTCAGCAACCATACTATTACTAAGTTAAAATAACGATTCTTTCAAATGTTATTCTCTCAACGAGCCACCTCATTACACGCTTATAATAAAACTATTGTTTCTACCCATCCTTCCATTTTTGGAGCATATGAGTAGAAAAAAGTAAAAACCTCTTATGGACATAAGAGGTTTTTACTTTTTTCATTATTCAGCGTCGGTATTTTGATACGCCATCTTAAACAACTTCACTTGGCTATCAATTTCTTCTGTACTACCATTAATAACATAATAGTAATCACCATCTTTATTTTGTTCACGTGTCTTCACATTATCAGCTAATGTAAGCTGTAAAATCGCCTTAATTCGTGCCTTCATTTCAATATCTAATATCGGGAAAGATATTTCCACTCGCTTCTCCATATTTCGCGTCATCCAATCAGCTGAAGATAAATATATTTTCTCCTCTCCATTATGATGGAAATAATAAATACGGCTATGTTCTAAATATCTTCCCACAACACTAACTACACGAATATTTTCACTTACATTTGGAATACCAGGTCTTAAACAACATGTTCCTCGAACAATGAGCTCTACCTTTACTCCAGCTTGCGATGCTTCGTACATTTTTTTTATTAACGGTTTATCTGTTAATGAATTCATCTTAGCGATAATATATCCATTTCCATATTGTCTATGATAACGGATTTCTTCATCTATTAAATCCATAAACTGCTCTCTTATATCAAATGGAGCAACCGATAAATGATGAAAATGTGGCTTTGTTGTATAACCACTTAAATAATTAAAGAAATTGGTTGCATCAACCCCAAAATCTTTTCTTGATGTAATATATCCAAAATCAGTATATAACTTCGCTGTTGCATCATTATAATTTCCAGTTCCGAGATGTACGAACCTTTCGATTTTTCCGTTTTTTCTTCTTACAACTAACGTAATTTTACTATGAGTTTTCAAGTGACTTACACCGTAAATAACATGACAGCCTGCCTGTTCCAATTCTTTAGCCCAATGAACATTGTTTTCTTCATCAAACCTTGCCTTTAATTCAACTAATACCGTCACTTGTTTTCCCTTTTCAGCCGCTATTTTTAACGCCTGAATAATCGGTGAATCACCACTTACACGATATAACGTTTGTTTAATCGCAAGTACATTCGGATCGTCTGCCGCATCACGGACAAAATCAACTACCGGCTGAAATGATTCAAAAGGATGATGTAATAAAATATCATGCTCAATTGCTTTTTCAAATACATCTTCTTCATCACCTAAATCTTGAGGCGGTTGCGGAATAAGAGCCGGATATACAAGATGTTCATATAAAGGAGCTAGTTTTTTATATAAAGAAAACAAACATGTTAAATCTAATGGACCATCCATTATATATACATCTTCATCTTTTACTTCCAGAACCTCATATAATAACGCTAATACTCTTTCATCAATGTGTTCTTTCCCAACTTCTAAACGAACAGCAGCCCCCCACTTACGCTTTTTTAATTCTTTTTCAATTACCTTTAATAAATCTCTCGCACCTTCTTCATGAATCGTTAAATCTGCATTGCGTGTAATACGGAAACGAGTAACAGATGATACTGTATATCCCGTAAATAATTTATGAGTAAAGCTACTAATTACGTCTTCTAATAAAATAAATTTATGCTTTTGCCCTTCGCTCGGTAAAATTATGAAGCGCTCAAGTAATGAAGGAACTTGTACAATCCCTAACTTCGTCCTGTTTTCTTCTTCCGCTTGCTTCTCATCATATAAAAGAGTAGCCAAATTCAAACTTTTGTTTAATAACATTGGAAATGGGCGATATGCATCAATAGCTACAGGAGTTAACACCGGGAAAATTTGCTCGTCAAAATACTCTTCTATAAATTCTCGCTGCTCTTTCGTCAAATCATTGAATGTTAAACGTTCAATTCCCTCTAACTCAAGCGCTGGTAATACATAATTTTTAAATGTATCATATTGTACTGTCATTAGTGCATGGGCTTTTATCGCAATTTTATTTAATTGCTTTTTTGGTGTTAAGCCAGCTTTATTTTCTGGCTGATTAAATCCAGCACTCACTTGATCCTTTAATCCCGCTACACGTACCATAAAGAATTCATCTAAATTCGAACTAAAAATACTAATGAATTTCAATCTTTCCAAAAGTGGATTATTTCTATCTTGCGCTTCTTGTAGTACACGTTCATTAAATGCTAGCCAGCTTAACTCTCGATTATTGTAATAAGCTGTATCATTTAAATCTACTGCATTCCCCTTCGATAATTCCATTCTCTTCACACTTCCCCTTGAAACTTTTTTACTATAATTTAGTTAATTTCATTTTATCAAATTACAATATTACAAAGTGTAAATTTTTCGTAAAGACATCCGTACAACCTAATGTTTTAATTCAAATAATAAATTAATATTCGTTTTTAATACTCTTTCTAACTGTTTTTTTTGTTTTTCAGCTTGCACTTTTTCTGCTAATGCAGACTGTTCACATAAAACTTTAAACGTTAATCCCTCTTCGCTTTCTGTTATAGATATGGTATCAACAAGCGATCGTTGCCTTACATTTAAAGCAGCTGAAAATTGTAAAACAGCTCCTAATAGGCGGATTTTTTTTTGTTCACTTTTATCAAACCAACCTTCAAATGGAGATAAATGTTGTTTAAATAGCATTTTTGATTTATAAGATGCAATAAGTGCTAACCTCACTCTATCTTTATGCATCATGCCATCAATTGTCTTATTCGCTAATAAATAAAACGTATGTAAACGACTCGCTTCTTCGTCTATATATTTGCCTATATTAAATACTTTCGCTGCTTGATGGAACACTTCCCAGTCTTTTACTGACATAGAAATAAGCCCTATTTCCTCAAGTTGTTTGCAAATTAGTCTTCCATGTTTAATAAGTTGAATAACAAATTCCATGTCCATTTCGTATTCATATGATAGTAAATGCAAACTTTCTTCAACTACGTTCGGATAATATGAAACCCCCAAATCTTTTGTCAACTCTTCATAGAAAACACCTTCTCTTAACCCTTTTCTACTTAATACAAATGCCAGTGCCTCTATAACATTAACAAGTGTATGAAATACTTCAACCGCTGGAATAATCGTATCTGCTCGATCTTTTGCCAATCCTTCCAATTTCTGAAGTTCTATGAACGACAATTTTTCTAATTCCTCTTTTACACTTTCAATATCTTCTTCTTTCATCTTGTATAAATGTAATCCTGCTATAGGATAACATATTAAATTTTGATGGATTTTTACTAAGTTCCTAGCACTACCACCAATTGCAATAAGAGGCAATTTCTTATTGATTAACCATGGTAACGTTCGAAATTGAGACTCTAAATACTGTTGCATTCCCTCTAACTCATCTTTAATAGGAATATCACCTTTAATAAATTGTTGCTTTAAAGAAAGTGCCCCAAAAGGAAAACTATGGTACTCTAAAATCTCTCTATTTCTAAAGTATGTAACTTCCGTACTTCCCCCACCAATATCTACCGTTATTCCTTCTGAAAACGATGTAGAATTCATAACCGCCAAGTATCCGTAACGCGCTTCCTCATACTCTGATAATACTCTAAGAGTAAAGTCTGTTTGTCCTTCAACAAGCTTTTTAATTTCCTCTTGATTCTCCGACTGTCTAATTGTTGCTGTTGCAACACAAAGTACATGATGCAACTGATGGAATCTTGTACTTTCTTGAAATTGAAATAATGTCTGTAATAATACTTCTATTCCCTCTTCATTCAACACACCATCAATTAAGTAATTCCTTAACCTCGCAACAACTTTCGTATTTTCAATCTCTTTATAATAACCTCCATTTTGCTTTTCATAAATAACTAAACGCATTGTATTAGATCCAATATCTATAATGGCATACTGTTGTTTTAATATTTCTTTCAAACTTCTCACTCTTTCATTATCAAATTTCAAAAACATATTCTATTACTATTATACAAAATAGTTGTTTTTTGTAACAATATTGCTTTAATATTGAAAATATATACAATCACTTTTTGCGTATAATAAATACCTATTTTATTTATGGTATAATAATGAAAAATTGAAAGGAGATTCAATATGAAACCTTCACAACCACAATCTCAATTACAAAATCAACATTCTATTAATCGACTAGCTCAATCTATTTTCGTTGTGAATCGTCATGCTAAAGCAGCTACTAATCCTAAATATTTATACTGGTTAAAAAAGACAGCTTTAGAACGTTTGATTGCTGAAAAAAAAGCAATTAAAGAAGGATTACATTTTTCTAGAAACCCACGTTTTAGCCAACAACAATCTGATGTCCTTATACGTTTAGGCGATTATTTTTTCCACATCCCTCCTACGAAAGAAGATTTTCGAATTCTACCGCATCTTGGTCATCTTGAATCCTCCTATCGAAATCCGAAAACAACCTTATCATTAACAGTAGCAAAAAAAACACTTCAAGATTATATTGGTCCTGAAGCATTAAAACAAGAAAAAAAATTAAGTGAACCTGTTCCATGGTATAGTCGTACTTATACAAAAAAATAAAACAGTTTGGCCTACACTTGGCCAAACTGTTTTATTTTTTCTCTTCTTTAATTTTAATATTTGCTTGTTTATAAAAAGCTACTTTTTCTGTATTATAAGACTTTGTGAATTCATTAAATTTATCTTTTTCTGACTCAATATCCTTATAAGACTGATTTACTACTTTTACTTTTTCACTAATATCTTTTAATTTAGTACCTTTATCTTGTAACATTGTATATAACTCTTTTTCTTGTTTTAAAGATTTGTCATAGCTGTCATACATTTTATTAAATGAATCGTGTCGTTTCTCATACGTGCTTTTCACTTTATCAGCTTGATCTTTCAATTTCTTATCTTCAATTTTCTTCACATACTTATCAGCTGACTTCACTTCTTCTTGCGCTTTATTTAAAACTTCTTTTTCTTTTGTAAGCACTTTTTCTCGTTCAGTTGTATTTTTCACTGCTTGATTCAGTTTTTCTTTAACAGTTTGATTATTATCTTTTCCTTCTTGCACAATTTGGTTATATAATTCTTGTCCTTCTTTCTCTAAAGTCTCAAGTTTTTTTGCATCTTCAAACATTGTTTTTTCTTGTTTAGCAGCGTTTTCAAACGCTACATATAATTCTTCTTCTGGTTTCGGACCGAAACAACCGGCTAATAAAATCATTGATAATGCAGTTACAATTGCTAATTTACTATATTTCAACATCTCTTCCTCCTACTTATAAACGACCATCGTGTAATATAAAAAAGTTATAAAATATGTAATTGTTCTATACACTCGCATCTTTTTTACGAAGATCATTAATATTGTTTGTACAAATTATTACTTGATATTACATTCTTCTTTTTGAATTATTTAGCAATTCCATATCCATCTTTAAGTATACTACTTCGTGTTTTTTAAGGCCTGTTCACACTATGTATTACTTTAATGTCCACGGAATTTCACCTCAGTCTTAATAAGACTATAATAATTCACCTGATAAAAGGTGATTACTCCGCTCTCACGTCTATCATTCCCTTTCCAGCTTTCTATCAATTAATCTCTTTGTTCATTTTACACAGTACAATCGATGTCTCGCAACAACTTACAAATATTCTTTTCATTTCCTAAAAAGGAAAAGTGTAGAGCTTGCTTTCCTCTACACTTTTAAAATAAAACACACTGTGCAAATTGCATTGGCATTACCATCATAATTATATGCTTATTTCATATATTTTTAAAGACTTTTATTACAAACGTGGCGTTTTTTTGTAATAAAAGTCAAAAAAATGTTACAAACAAAACATCTTCCTATCATATATCTTCAAATCAAAGCTTCACTCATTTTCTTGCAAATTTCTATACTGGTACAATTGATTTTGCGACTTTCTCAACAGTTCTTCAAACGTTTTTCCTTCTACTGGATAGCTAGCTGCTCCAAATAAAAGAGTGACACTGAGTAAATCCCCTTCTATTTCACTTTCAATATTTTTCATTAATCGTTTTGTTATTGTTGATGTTTCATGACCATTATCAATTGCTACAATAACATACTTATTTTCATCCCACTTTGTAACAACATCGCCCTTCCGAATTGTCTTTACAATGGTATTCTCTAATTTTTGTACTAACACTCCCAATTTTTTTTCTTGCAACGTGTCTTTTAATCCTTCCCATTCTTTTACAGAAAGAATGTACACTGTAATATTACGAGAATCTCTTTCAGATAAAGCAGCTACTTTCCCAAAAAAATCAACAACAAAATCGTTGCTTGCCATTCCTCCTACTTCCACATCCATACGCTCGCTCGCTCTTTTATCGTACCAATGTCCAAAATAATAACTTAGTATCATTTGCAATATATAAATAATAAAGACGGTATAAAATGATCGTGAATCTAGTTTTGCAATTACATCCTGAAGTGCAATCCATTCTGTAACTGCCACAGTATTACCAAGCAATAATCCACTAATTTTCCCTTTATGTTTCATACTTTTCCCCCTTTTATACCAATATATGTTTCTATATCAATAATGTTTTTCTACAAAATAAAAAATGTACATATCCAATGTACATTTCCGCTTAAGCTTGTATACCTTTTCTACTCTATTTCATATATATATAATATAACTTTTATAAAAAGGAGTAATCTATATGCTACAAAAAGAGAATCTATCAGATGCTATGCGTTTACTAGCTGGTTTTCTATTATCATTAAAATTATTATTTACCTCTTTCGGCATACACTTTATTACAAACGATCAAATCGACGCTATTGTTAATGTTGTTTCATTTTTATTTATTCTATACTTTGGCTACAAAAATAACTATGTAGGAAAAAAAGGAGTGGAGCAAAAGAAAATACTCAAAAAACACAACCTTCACTAAAAAAGGAACCTTTTGTACAGGTTCCTTTTTATCATTGACGCACAACAACTTCATTTGTTTGCAATGGGCCATATGATACCTCTTTGTCTTGAAATGTATATGTAGCCTGAAAGAATACTTGTTTAAGAGCTTTATCTTTATTAGCTTTTATTTTACAACGTAGTTCCACCTTCTCATTTGGTAACAAATCATCAATTCGCCATCTTACAAGCTGGAATAAAAACTCACTTATCCCCTTATCAACTTTTAAAGAATTAGGAATATAAGCAAAGTAATCTCGAATCATATGACTTACAACAACTCTCGAAATCATTTCTAACCCTTTATTTTCCACTTCAATTCGCATAATAAGTATGTCGTTTACATCATAGGTCAATTCATACGAAAATTGTTCTGTATACATACTACCAATTTGTAATGTAACGGCTATTTGAGGAGGTTCGTTTTCCTTTTTCGATCCGTCAATCCACAATACTGGTTGTAGCGGTATTGAATACTTTCCTGTATCCGAAATTCTTCCCCATATTTTCATAATATATATTCACCTCATTTCAGATGTACCATACACACAATGAATTCCCCAGATTACTAAAGTTTGCTACAAGCAATGTTTAATATTTCTCTTCCTTTTATCCTATTCGACAATATGAAGAAAAAACCATTTTTCATCTATTAACAGAAGGTGTTCTTAATGAAAATTTTTTACAATTTACTTTATGGCAATATTCAGTATGGCTCACTTGCTCTCCACTCATATGAAAGAATATTTTGGCGGAAGAAAAAGTTTGCCTTATAGTCAAATTTGACTATAATATTCTTTATGGCATATTAGTGCACTTATGGAAAAGAAATTAAAATCAACTATACATTTAAATTTTTATCCACTGCACTCAAAACTTAATATAGTTTACTTATTTCTAAAGGAGGGTTATATTTGGAAACTCAACCATTAAAAAAAGACACCAACAAGACAAAATTTGTTGTTGCTGGTTTACTGCTTGGTATATTAATGGCCGCAATGGATAATACAATCGTTGCAACCGCAATGGCAACAATTGTTGGAGACCTAGGAGGATTTGATAAGTTCGTTTGGGTCACATCAGCTTATATGGTAGCAACAATGGCAGGGATGCCTATCTTCGGGAAACTTTCTGATATGTACGGACGGAAACGTTTTTATATTGGGGGCCTCATTCTTTTCTTATTCGGTTCTGCGCTTTGCGGAACAGCTTCAAGTATTGAGCAATTAAGTATTTATAGAGCTATTCAAGGTATCGGTGGTGGTGCCCTTATGCCTATCGCCTTCACAATTATGTATGATATTTTCCCACCAGAAAAACGCGGGAAGATGACAGGACTATTCGGTGCTGTTTTCGGGACATCTAGTGTATTCGGTCCTTTATTAGGTGCTTATATTACAGACTATATAAGTTGGCATTGGGTCTTCTATATCAATATTCCATTAGGACTTATCTCCTTTTTCTTCATTACTAAATACTACAGTGAGTCTCTAGAATTTAGAAAACAAAAAATTGATTGGGCTGGTGCTATTACACTTGTCATAAGTATTGTTTGCTTAATGTTTGCATTAGAACTTGGTGGTAAGGAATATGCCTGGAATTCCACTGTAATTATTGGCTTATTTACAACAGTAGTTATTACGCTTATTATTTTCTTCTTTGTAGAACGAAAAGCAACCGAGCCTATTATTTCGTTCCATCTATTTAAAAAACCTTTATTCGCAGCTAGTCAAGGAGTTGCCTTTTTCTATGGTGCCGCTTTTATTATCTGTACAGTTTATATTCCAATCTTCATTCAAGGCGTTCTTGGAGGTTCCGCCTCTAATGCTGGATTAATTTTAACACCAATGATGGTCGGTTCTGTAATTGGAAGTCAAACAGGAGGACAATTAGCTTCTCGAATAAGCTATCGTAACATTATGATGGTATCTGGTGTCTTCTTCGTTCTTGGTATTTATTTATTAAGTACTTTAACAATGGAGACACCTCGTTTACTCGTAACACTATTTATGATTCTCGCTGGGCTTGGTGTTGGCTTCTCATTCTCAGTATTAAGTATGTCCTCTATTCACAAGTTGGAAATGCGGGACCGTGGTTCGGCGACATCAACAAACTCATTCTTCCGATCACTCGGTATGACTCTTGGTGTAACGATTTTCGGTACAATTCAAAATCATATTTTTACAGATAAACTAAACTCTGTATTCCCCCCTGAACTAGCAAAATTAGCTCCAAAAGGCGGAGACACAAGTTTCTTATTATCACCAGGCGCTACCGCCAAAATTCCTGCTGAAATATTAGCGGGTATTAAAGAAGCTCTCGCTACATCTATTGCGAACACATTCTTCTGGGCACTCATCCCGGCTGTACTAAGTATTATTTGTATTTTACTTATGGGAAATGAACGCCTCTTTACAGGTCCTAAAAAGAAAGAAAAACAAAAGCAAGTTAGTTAATATAAAAAAGAAGCGGCATATCCCTTTATGAAAAAGGATATGCCGTTTATAATATGTATAAAGTGAAACTTTAATCAGTGGGGGCATCCCCCACTGATTATTAGCCCTCACCAATCGGGCTTTTACGGGCAGTTAATGCGGGATAAAGTTTTTATATACAGGAGTTGAGACAGCATGAGCATGAAATTAGTCATTCTCGGCTTGCTACTCGAAGGAGATAAACATCCATATGAAGTGCAGCATATTATGAAAGAACGACAAATGGATTGTTACATTAAATATGCTAAAGGATCACTTTATTACGCCTTCGAGCAATTAGAAAAGCAAGGCGCAATTCATATTACAAATGTAATTAAAGACACAAATCGACCTGACAAAACGATTTTTCATATAACAGAAGAAGGTAAAAAACTATTTCACACTTTACTATTAAAACAATTCGAAGCCAAAAACCAAATATATAAACCTATTTATTCAGCCTTATCTTTCGCTCACTTTAGCAATGATCACGAATTAGTTCCTATTTTAGAAAAAAAAGAAAAACGATACTCTTCAATATTTACATACTATGCAAACGATATATGATTGTAATAAAGGAAAGGTTTCACGTGCACAACTATATATTCTGCAAAGTGTAATTGAGCATATTACAGTTGAATTACAATGGCTAAACACCCTCCTTAAAGATGCTATAGCAGGCCGACTTTCAGAAGTTGCTATAGATGAAAATTGAGCTATGAAAGAAGACATCCTACTTCTTTCATAGCTCAATTTCTCTTTTTATACTGTAATATTATTAGTTAATCCAGAATAAAAAGTCATAATAATAAGAAATAAAAACTTTTGAATTTTCTTATTTTAAAACAGTAGACAAAATTCCAAAAATTGTGTTAGAATTTGTTTCAATATCATATCGCTTGTTAAATTCCTTTCAAAAGGAAAATAGGTACACGAAAGTTTCGTTTCGTGTTTAAAAGGGAAGCTTGGTGAAACTCCAACACGGTCCCGCCACTGTAAATGCTGAGATTTCTTTTTAGTGCCACTGTGAAAACGGGAAGGTGAAAGAAATTATATGAAGCATAAGTCAGGAGACCTGCCTGTTTTAACAACACTGATAGATTCACGGATGATGATGAGGTGTTAAAACAAAAAGGAAGGCTTATTTTCTATGCCTTTATACTTTTTGTTATAGGTATTTCCCAGTAAACGGAAGTGCTTACTTTTAATTAGGGAGGAATTTGAAATGGCAATTCAAACAAGTAACTTAGGTTATCCACGTATCGGATTACAACGAGAGTGGAAAAAAACATTAGAAGCTTTTTGGTCCAATAAAATCAATGAAGAACAATTTTTAACAACAATGAAAGAAATCCGCCTTCAACACGTAAAAGTACAGCAAGAAAAAGGGATTGAACTCATTCCAATTGGCGACTTTACATATTACGATCACGTTTTGGATACCGCTTATATGCTAGGATTTATCCCATCACGTTTTTCTGAGTTTACATCTTACCTTGATGTATATTTCGCAATGGCGCGTGGCTCTAAAGATCACGTAGCTTCCGAAATGACAAAATGGTTTAACACAAACTATCATTATATCGTTCCTGAATATGAAGAGGGATTACAAATCTCTTTAAAAGATAATCGTCCACTTCGCTTATACGAAGAGGCAAAACAAGAATTAGGCGTAGATGGCAAACCTGTTATTTTAGGACCATATACTTTTTTGAAATTAGCTAAAGGCTATACACAAGAGCAATTTGCTACTATTTTAAAACAGTTAGTTGCACCATACGTACAACTGCTTTCAGAACTACATGCAGCTGGTGCACCAGCCATTCAAGTTGATGAACCGATTTTTGCTTCTTTAACGAAAGAAGAAGTTCAACAAGCAAAAGAAATTTATGAAGCTATTCGTAAAGAAGTTCCAAATGCGACTCTTCTTTTACAAACATATTTTGATAGCGTAGAAGAAAACTATGAAGAAATTATTACATTCCCGGTATCCGGTATTGGATTAGATTTCATTCATGGTAAAGAAGGTAATTTAAATGCTATTTCAAAATATGGATTCCCAGCTGATAAAACTTTAGCTGTCGGTTGTATAGATGGCCGTAACATTTGGAGAGCTGACCTTGATGAAGTCCTTGAGCTATTTACAACGTTACAAAAACAAGTCCAAACGAAAGATATCATCGTTCAGCCTTCTTGTAGCTTATTGCATACACCAATCGATAAAACAGAAGAAACTCACTTATCGACTGAGCTGTTTGATGCGTTAGCATTTGCAAATCAAAAATTAGAAGAGTTAGTTCTTATTCATTCCGCTCTCACTCAAGGTACAGAAAGCATTAGTAATGAGCTGGAAACATATCGAAACGTACATCATACAATTCGTTCATCTGCTGCACGTAACCGAGAAGATGTCAAAGCAGCACGAACAGCACTAAAAGAAGAAGATTTTTCACGCCCTCTTCCATTTAAAAAACGATACGAATTACAGCAAGTTGCCCTGGAGTTACCGCTATTACCAACAACGACCATTGGTAGCTTCCCGCAAACAACTGAAGTTCGTCAAACGCGAAAAGAATGGCGTAACGGCGTTATTTCAAATGAACAATATGAACAATTTATTGAAAAAGAGACAGAAAAATGGATTCGTTACCAAGAAGAAATTGGTCTTGATGTCCTTGTACATGGTGAATTTGAAAGAACTGACATGGTCGAATATTTTGGTGAGCGCCTTGCTGGTTTCTCATTCACTAAAAACGGTTGGGTACAATCTTACGGTTCCCGCTGCGTAAAACCACCTGTTATTTATGGTGATGTAGCCTTTATTAACGGCATGACTATTAAGGAAACAGTTTATGCACAAAGCTTAACGGAGAAAGTTGTAAAAGGAATGTTAACCGGACCTGTTACAATTTTAAATTGGTCCTTCGTTCGAAATGATATTCCAAGAAAAGAAGTTTCGTATCAAATTGCACTAGCTCTTCGTCACGAAATTGAACTACTTGAATCTTCCGGAATTAGAGTAATCCAAGTCGATGAGCCCGCACTTCGTGAAGGAATGCCACTAAAAGAAAAAGATTGGGATGCTTATATTACATGGGCAGTACAATCCTTCCTTTTAGCAACTTCTTCTGTAGCAAATGAAACACAAATTCATACTCATATGTGTTACAGTAACTTCGAAGATATTGTTGACGCGATTCGCGCATTAGATGCAGATGTAATTTCTATCGAAACATCAAGAAGTCACGGAGAATTTATTGATACTTTAAAACATACAACATATGAAAAAGGCATCGGCCTAGGTGTATATGATATTCATAGCCCACGTGTACCGAGTAAAGATGAAATGTATAAAATCGTAGAACAATCTTTACAAGTATGTGATCCTAAATATTTCTGGATTAATCCTGATTGTGGTTTAAAAACGAGAAGAACAGAAGAAGTTATTCCAGCTTTAGAACATATGGTGCAAGCAGCGAAAGATGCTCGTTCCCTTTTAAAAACAAACGCATAACAAAAATGGGTTATCCTTTTCTCAGGATAACCCATTTTTTATTCTTTACTTTCAAAAAAGAATTCGTATTGTATTTTATATAATTCATCATCCGTTGGCTCTTCAAGAGGAATTGCTTGTAATACAACTGTATACTCACCATTTGGAATAGGTATTTGAAATTTATTAGAAAGAATACTCGTTATAACGATACTTTCATTTTCAACTGTAAAAGGAACCGTAATCGTTCTAACTACTTCTTCTTTTTCAATATGTTTCCCTGGGGTCACTTTCACTTCACAAGTATAATCAGAAAGCGCTTCAAAAATAACAGTTCCATCTGCCTTAGCATAACCTCTTTCAAAATCTTCATCAGTCCAATCTACATAAGGCTGCTCACCGTCATAGTTCATCAACATTAATTGCGAATAAGAAATCGTTAACTCCATAGTTCCCCTTCTCCTTCATTATGAAATATACAACTACTACTTCACTTCAAATTTTACTCGCGTACCATCTGGGTATTTATCTAACTTATTCCCTACCCAAGAGCCTGCTCCGCGGTTATCCGCCGGACTTATATATTCAATATGTGCTCCTTTTCCGCCTTCCTTGCACATCGCCATTGGCCATTCATCACGATCATACCCTTTTTTTGATGGATATGGTGCTAACGACAATTTCCTTCTATCTGCAGCACCACCACGATCGATTGTACAAACTTCTGAATGCCCTTCTTTTATAGCATCCGTAATATGTTTTCCTGTCTCTGGATAACGTTCTTTCGGAAATTCTAACACTTGATCATACGTATTCGTTTTCTTTACACTTGTTTCCTCTGGCACAAGTACTTCATAAACTGCTACTAAAATAGACAGAATTGCGATAATTGAAATGATAATACCTTTTAATTGCTTCATGTATACCTCCATGTTTCTACCAGTTTCTTTTCCTCCGTTATTATAACAAACTTCTTCTGTATATGTTTTCAGACATTATTGCAGCTCTTCTTCGCTATTCCGCCAAAAACTCTCATTTTTCTTCATCTTTTCACTAATGCTGTAGAAAACTAATAACCTTCCGACATTCTTTTTCAAAGGAAGTCCTCATAAAAGATTGAAATGATATATACGATACTTTTTGGGGAGGAAATATTATGGAAGCTACCTATAAAACGAAAGATGTCACGAATAAAACAGGCATCCCAAAACATATAGTTCGCAAATATAGTCAACTGTTAGAGGAACATGGTTATATGATTTCCAAAACAGCTGATGCTCGTATTTATAAGCTGGATGATTTAAAACTATTGAAATCTATTCATGAAAGAGCTGCTACACTGCAAGAAGATATTTCAGAAACGATACCAATTATTTTAAAAGAAAAAGAGGCCCCACCTGTACCAGTTATACAAGATAAACAAGAAATACAACCGAAAGAAAAAGAAGATGGGCGTAACTTTGAGGAGTTCATGTTAAAACTTGAAATGCTCGCTCAATTAAATGAAGCAATTATTCATCAAAATTCTACTCTAATTACACAAAATCGTTTAAAGGATGAGAAACTAGACGAATTGATGCAACAAGTTTATGTAAAAGAAGGCTCTCAAGAAAAAATGCTTCAAGAGTTAGTCGATCACGCCGCTCAAACAGATGCATTGCAAAAAGAAAAGATGGACTTATTAATGAATCATATGTATAAACGAGAATCCAAACAGGAAGAAAAAATGAATAAACTTGTTAGTCAAATTTATAACAAGGATAGTAACCGTGATGCACAGCTTATGCAAGTTATTCGAGAAATTCAAGAAACAAAAAGAATGGTTGCTGCCTCAAAAGAGCAAAGCTTCTTTCAATCATTTAAAAGTTTATTTAGCCGAGCAAAACAAGAAAAAACAAACGAATAAACAATATAAAATAAAAAGTTACCTTCCATCGGTAACTTTTATTCCTTATTTTGTACAGCTGGTAATATAATAATTGCTTCAGTGCCTTTTCCGCTCTCACTCTTATATTCCAATGTACCATTATGCGCTTGTAAAATACTAAATGTTACCATAAGCCCTAATCCTGTTCCTTTTTCTTTTAAAGAATAATATGGTTGCCCCAGCCTTGCTAACTGTTCTTTCGTCATACCAACACCACTATCTTTAACTCTTATTATGATTGTTTCGTCTTTTTGAATAGCTGTTACTTTTAAATATCCTTTATTTCCTTGAATTGCTTCAATACCATTTTTAACAACATTCATAATAGCTTGCTTCAATTTTGTCTTATCACCAATCGTATAAAGACTTTCTGAAATTTCAACTTGTAAATATACACCTTGCATCGCTGCAAATGACGACATAAGAGTGGTCATTTCTATTAATTGGGCTGATAAACAAATGTGTTCTTTTTTCTCAATTTGCGGCCTTGCTAAATTTAAGTAATCTGAAATAATTTGTTCCGCCCGATCCAATTCAGCTAATACGAGACGCATATAATCCTTATTCTTCACATCTTCCGTGCTTTCTAGCAATTGGATAAATCCACGAACAACAGTAAGGGGATTGCGAACTTCATGTGCCACACTTGCTGCTAATTCACTTACAATATTAAGTTTTTCTGATTTTTGCATCTCTGTACGTAGCAATGCATTTTCATTTAAATATTCAGTTAAATACACCTGAAATACCATTGTCATGACCATGATAAGCGAGGCAAATATAAATCCGCTATATATTTGCGAAATATACGGTGTAAATCCTGTTTCCAAAAGAACATTAATCATGCCTAATACTAAAGAAACAAGCACATAAAATGATGAAATCATAAATGCTAAAATTAATTTCTTATCCTTTGAAAAAAGAGACCATTTCTTTGATAAAAATAGCGGAACTATCAATAGAAATATTACTTCTAAAACTGGAAGAAAGCTCATTCCCTTTAGTAACCATTCATATGCAACAAAAATAACCGCTGGGATTAAACCAACAATCCCACCATATAAAAAACCACTGACAATTGGAATGGGGTGAAAGTTATACCCACACACATTGCCAAAACAAATAGAGTATGTCATGGAGAGAATGAGCGTAACGCTAGATAAAAACATAATAAAGTAACGATTTGGCTTCGGAGGCATTTCTTGATAGCGATTTAAACGAATCGCTTCATATAAAAATAGTGGCAAAATTATGATGGCAATTTGAATCAACAAATCACGGATAAGCTCCATAACCTCTCATCCCCTATATGTATTTTGATATGATTATATCATTTTATAGGTGTATTTGTTTTAAAATTTTGATTTTTCTTAACATATTTGTTAATTCTTTGTTAACAGCTCATAATAATTGTTACAGATTTTCGAAATGATTGTAAACCCTGTACCAAATTTCCTTCATGCAGTATACAATGAATACGGATTACAAAGAAAATATAAAAATACTTTTTTAGACGGACAACTATAGCAAAATACAGCATATAATCCATACTATCTATGTTTACAAATAAGTGATCATTACTTTAGTAGGAGGAAGATAAATATGGCGGGTACTACGCTTGTTTTAAAAGAAGAAAATTTGGTTGTTCTAGAAAATGTTGAAAAATCAGTATATGAAGAGTTACAGCATAAAGCGGGAGAAGAAAACTGCACATGTGCTGTGAACGAATCAGTTGTTCACCTTGGCAAGGTATCCTCTGTACTCTGGAATGAAGATGAAATAGATTGGGAATACGGATATTAAAAAGTCGCTTATAGCGGCTTTTTTTTCTCTTTTCTCTCTCTTTCTAAATAACATATACAAAGCGTAATCATAGAAAATATGATAAAATGAACTTAATTTTCAAACGGAAGAAAGGGAGATACAATGGAACAATTCATTAACCCTAGAGTGAAGGACATCCAAATTTCTGGAATCCGTCAATTCTCTAACATGATTCAAAACTATGATAATTTGATTTCTTTAACAATTGGACAACCCGATTTCCCTACACCTTCTCTCGTGAAAGAAGCGGCTAAACGGGCTATTACAGAAAACTATACAAGCTATACACATAACGCTGGTTTACTAGAATTACGCAAGGCAGCTTGTAACTTCGTAAAAGATAACTACGATTTACATTATTCACCTGAAAACGAAACCATCGTTACAATCGGTGCTAGCGAAGCAATTGATGTTGCATTCCGAACGATTTTAGAGCCAGGAACAGAAGTAATTTTATCTGCTCCTATTTATCCAGGCTACGAACCTATTATTCGATTATGCGGTGCAACGCCTATTTTTGTAGATGTTCGTGAAACTGGATTTCGTTTAACAGCTGAAGCGCTTAAAAATGCTATTACAGAAAAAACAAGATGTATCGTACTACCGTATCCTTCTAACCCAACTGGTGTAACTTTATCCACCGAAGAATTAAAAGATATTGTAGATGTTTTAAAAGATAAAAATATTTTCGTCCTTTCAGATGAAATTTATAGCGAGCTTGTATATGAACAAAAGCATACATCTATCGCCCATTTCCCAGAAATGCGTGAAAAGACAATTGTCATTAACGGTTTATCTAAATCACATTCTATGACCGGCTGGCGTGTTGGACTTTTATTTGCACCAAGCTATTTAGCAGGACACATATTAAAAGTTCATCAGTACAACGTAACGTGCGCTACTTCAATCGCTCAATACGCTGCAATTGAAGCATTAACAGCGGCTAAAGACGCACCTAAAATGATGCGCCACCAATATAAAAAACGCCGTGATTACGTATATAATAGACTCACTCAAATGGGATTAACAGTTGAAAAGCCAACAGGTGCATTTTATTTATTCCCATATGTTGGTCATTTGACATCTTCATCATTTGATTTTGCACTTAATCTTGTTAAAGAAGCAGGACTAGCTGTAGTTCCTGGAACAGCATTCTCTGAATACGGTGAAGGCTACCTTCGCTTGTCCTATGCGTATAGTATCGAAACTTTAAAAGAAGGCTGCGACCGATTAGAAGCCTTTTTAAAGAAAAAAGCTAAGAGTTAAACTCTTAGCTTTTTTTATGCATAATGATCACAAGTTTGACGTTTTAGTAATTTATGAGGAATAATGATACACTTTGCAGTGGATTCTGCATTCTCTACTTTATCAACTAATGCTTTTGCTGCCTCATATCCTAGCTGATAAATATTCACATCAACTGTTGAAAGTGGAGGGCTTGCAATTTCTGATAATAAAGCATTATTAAAGCTTACAATAGAAACATCCTTCGGTACAACGAATCCTTTTTTAGAAAGAGCACTTAACACACCAAGTCCAATTAAGTCATCCGTTGCCATAATTGCCGTCGGCGGTTCCTGCAGTCCCATTAATTCCTCAACGGCTTGTTGACCACTTTCCCTCGAAAAATCAAAATGTAAAATATATTCTTTTGGTAATACAATGTCTGCTAATTTCAAGGCATCACTCATACCAGCTAAACGATCTCTCGTTACAAGTAAATCTGATCCACCACCAATGAACGCGATTTGCTTATGCCCTAATGAAATTAAATATTCTGCCACTTCTCTTGCAGCTGTATAATTGTCATTATCTACATATGTAATTTCATCTTTTCGATCATATGGTTTTCCTATTAAAACAAACGGGAAATTTTGTTCATGTAAATATTGAATAATCCGATCATTCTCTCTTGAATATAAAAGAATAATGCCACCAATTTGGCGTCCCTGTACCATCTTTACGACACCATTAAAAATTTCTTCTTCCGTTTCACCTGTCGACATGTAAAGCGCATAACCTTCTACGTGTGCAAATGAACTAATCCCTCTTATAACTTCTGGGAAAAATGGATTTTGAAAAGCTTTACTTGCAGAACTTGGCATAACAAGACCAAGTGTCTTCGTCGTTTGGTTCGCAAGATTTCTCGCATTTAAATTGGGATGATACCCTAATTCACTCATCACTTTCCTAACACGGCGCTTTGTCTTTTCACTTATACTTGGATTATCAGCAATTACACGAGAAACTGTTGATGGTGCAACATTCGCTTGCTTCGCCACATCTTTAATTGTAACTGTCATAAAAATCCCCTCCTCTCATTTCTCTGCCATTTTTCATATATTTTATCTCGCACTCATTGCAAGTCATAAACTTTCATTTCTTATATCTTGCAAAACTAATCCTATTCTCCCTCTTCATGTATTGTAAGGGATATAGCTATTTTTTCCTATACTATAATATACTATTTATTTCACTTCTTTTCACATGTGATGTCAAATCTCTTTTCATCTCCCTATAAACTTATTTATAGGGAGATGAAAAGAGAAATGGGACGTAATGTCCCATTTTTCATCCTTTTGTACCTCCAGCTGTTAAACCAGAAATAAAGTATTTTTGTAGTGATAGGAATAAAATTGAAATTGGGATTGCAATTAACACAGAACCCGCTGCAAACGTTGTAAATTCATTACCGAATTTTTTCGCAACCATTTCATATAATCCAACTGCTAAAGTATAATTTTCTGGTGTTCGCAAAATAATACTCGCTAAAATGAAATCTGTAAACGGACCAATGAAAGTAAATAACGCTACAACCGCTACGATTGGCTTTGCAAGTGGCATAATGATTTGCCAAAAAATACGAAAATGTCCTGCTCCATCCATACGAGCTGATTCATCCAGTTCTTTCGGAATCGTATCAAAATACCCTTTCATAAGCCATGTATTCATCGGAATGGCCCCGCCTACATAAATTAAAATTAATGCAAGATGTGTATCAATTAATCCTGTTAATTGAGCTAATACGTATAGAGCAATTAACGCTGCAAAGTTTGGAATCATTTGCAGAATTAAAAATGTTAATAAACCATTTTTTCTTCCAACAAAACGATATCTCGAAAATGCATAAGCAGTAAAGCTAATTGCTAACACTGAGAAAATCATCGTTAAAACACTTACTTTTAATGTGTTTTTATACCATAGTAAGTAATTACTATTCTCTAGATCTAATAACTTACGATAATGATCTAACGTTGCATTTTGTGGAATAATACTTGATCCAGATAAACTATCACCCGGATTAAACGATGAGCCAATAATCCATAATAACGGATAGAAAATGATGGCACACATTACGAAAATAACTAAATAACTTAATGAGAGACGTAACATCTTCTGTCTTTTAATATTCATTTACATCATATCCTCTTCTTGGAATGATTTTGTTCTCTTAAATTGCCATAACGCAACTGTAATAACGATTAACGATAATATCATTGTAAGAGCTGCTGCTTTTCCGTACTGCGCTGAAGTCATCGTTAACTTATAAATCCATGAAATTAAAATATCCGTTCCACCTGCGTCTTGTCCAGCTACAGCAGGACCTCCACCGTTAAATAGATAGATGATACTAAAGTTATTAAAGTTAAACGTATATTGCGTAATTAATATTGGCGCTGTTGCGTATAACACTAGTGGCAATGTAATTTTACGAAACTGTTGCCAAGCTGTCGCTCCATCTACTGTAGCCGCTTCATATAATTCTCCCGGAATCGATTGCAGTATACCTGTTGTCATCGCAAAGATAAACGGGAACCCAAGCCACGTTTGAATCATAATTAAAGCAATCTTCGCCCAAAATGGATCTGTCATCCAAGCAATCTTTTCAATTCCGAATAAAGCTAATACTTGATTGTTAATCGCTCCGAATGTTTCATTAAACATACCAGAGAACACAAGAATAGATACGAATGCTGGAACAGCCCACGGTAAAATAAAGATTGTTCGAATAATCGCCTTTCCTTTAATACCGGGCTGATTTACGATAATCGCTAAGAAAATACCAAGCGCAACTTGTAATGTTGTTGCAACGAATGTCCAAATGACAGTCCAAGAGAATACACTTACAAATGTCTCTCTCCACATCGGTAAAGTGAAAATATCAATAAAGTTTTTAAAGCCCACCCAATCTACTAATTTAGCTGGAGGAGAATGATATAAATCATAGTTTGTAAATCCAATTAAAACTACGAAGATGATTGGAAATACGACAACAAAGATAAGTAGTAGAAAACCTGGTGAAACCATTAAATAAGGAAAACCTTGATCTAACAAATTACGGTATTGCTCTTTTACAGAATTTAACGGTGTTCCGATATCACGTTTCTTTCCATTTTGGTATGCATCATATAAGTTAAATGCATATATGCCGAGTCCAAAAGCGATAACGATAAGGGCCAAGATTCCTTCTACTAATAGAAAGACAGAATGGTCACGTGGAACTTCTGTACCAAGCGTTACAATACCCCATAATCCCATATTTAATAAATCAGCAAAGGCTACAATAAATGAACCTGTTAATACTAGAAAAATAAGACCTTTTACAAATTGTTTATTATACATTTGGCCCACGCCTGGAATGATTGATAACATGGTTGCCATTTTCCTATGCTTAGAATGATTCAACCCATTTGCTGGTTCCATAGATGTTTGCATGTTCCTTCCCCCTTTTTTCTTCCTACATGGAAGGGAGAGAATTCGTGCCTCTCATATTAGAGGCACGAATTTCACCTTATTTTTTCTTGTTATGATTTGCCTCAATATTACCTTTAATTTGTTTCACTGCACTATCAAGCGCCGCTTTTGGTGCCTCTTTATCTGTAACAACTAATTGAAGCGCATCTCCAGCTGGTTTCCAAACTTCTTGCATTTCTGGAATGTTTGGCATTGGAATTCCATTTTCAGATTGCGTTGCAACTGCTTTTGCAGCTTCGTTATCTTTAATAATTGGATCTTCCATTACTGATTTTACTGGAGGAATTTCTTTTGTTTTTTCAAATCGAATTTTTGCGTTTTCTTCATTTGTTACCCACTCAGTGAATTTTGTAGCTAAATCATTTTGTTTAGAGAAACTAGTTACATGCCACCCTTTAACCCCAACGAACGTTTTCATTGGTTGACCATTTGGTAATTTCGGCATTGGAGCAACGCCATAATCAATTCCGTTCTTTTCCATTGCTTGGAACGCCCATGGGCCATTCATGATAGATGCTGCTTTTCCTTCATTGAATAACCCATCAGCAGCAGGCCCACCTGATTCACCGATAATACCTTTCGGGAATAATTTTTCTTTGTACCATTTTTGAAGATATTCAGCACCTTGTACTGCTCCGCTATTATTTAATCCAACATCACTTGCATTTGGCTTTCCATCTTTTTCACCAAATACATAACCGCCCATACCTGCCATGAATGCATTAGCAAAGTAGAAGTTATCTCCTAATGCTAAAAATCCGTACTTGCCATCTTTCGTAAATTCTTTTGAGAAGTTAAACAGCTCGTCCATCGTTTCTGGCGCTTTTGGCATTAGTTTTTTATTGTAAATAAAGACTGGCGTCTCAATTGCTTTTGGTAAACCATATAATTTTCCGTTATATGTCTGTGCTTTTATTGATGAATCAGTAAATTTACTCTTTACAGCATCATCTGCTTTCACTTCAGAAAGTAAACCTTCTGTTACTGCATTTCCGATTTGATCGTGTGGCAATGTTACAACATCTGGTCCAGTCCCCGCTGGCCCATCAAGGCGTAACTTCTTCACTTGATCTGTCATTTGCATTTCAACAACTTTTACTTTTACTTTATATTTTTCCTCAAAGCTTTTCACTGCTGCTTCTAAACCAACACCTTTTTTATCATCTTCCCAAACAAGAAGATCATAATCTTTTTTCGCTTTACTTTCCTCTTTTTTCCCTGAATCTTTCGGTCCACATGCAGATAACATACCAATAGATAATGCTGAAACCGTTAATAATGATAATGCTTTCTTCATCCCAAAAACCTCCCTAAATTGTCTATGTACCTCAGTAACTGAAAACGTTTGCATTTAATAGTTTAATTGAAGCGCAAACAATATCTCAATCTATGAAAACGTTTGCGCTATTTGTCTATCATTATACATTCTTTTATTCATTTTGCAAATATTAATTTAAAAATTATGTCATTATACTCTTTATACATTGACTTTATATGAAATGAATACTACTCTTATAAGCAATATTAAAGCTATGAGAAAGGCAATCGTTTGCAATATAGGCTTTATTATTACACTTAAGGGAATACTATGTATAGAGATATTGAAGGGGGATTTTCTATATGTTTAAAGAAGCCATTTATCATAGGCCGAAAGATAATTATGCATACGCTTATGATGAACAAACAATTCACATCCGAGTACGTACTAAGAGAGATGATGTTCAATGCGCCGATCTTATTTACGGTGATCCTTACGAATGGAAAGACGGGAAATGGATATCATCAAGTACACCCATGAAAAAAACGGGTTCTACTGCATTATTTGATTATTGGTCCATTGCAATCGAACCGAAATTTAAGCGCTTACGTTATGGATTTGAATTAAAATCTGAAACAGACACTCTTATTTATGCAGAGCGAGGATTTTTTTCTAGCATTCCAAATGATGATGTTGGTAACTTTTTCTGTTTTCCATTTATTCATGCAGATGATGTATTCAAAGCACCATCTTGGATTAAAGACACCATTTGGTATCAGATTTTTCCTGAACGATTCGCTAATGGCGATAGTACGCTGAATCCAGAAAACACCCTTCCTTGGGGAAGTGCGAATCCAACTACAACTAATTTTTTCGGCGGAGATTTTGCTGGTGTTATTCAAAACCTTAATTACCTTGTTAACCTTGGCATTTCCGGAATATATTTCACACCTATTTTCAAAGCTCATTCAAACCATAAATATGACACAATTGACTATATGGAAATTGACCCACAATTTGGGACGAAAGAAACTTTTAAAGAGCTCGTTGAAGAATGTCATAAGCACGGTATAAAAGTAATGCTCGATGCTGTGTTTAATCATAGTGGATACTTTTTCGAGAAATTTCAAGACGTACTAGAGAATGGTGAGAAGTCCGCATATAAAGAGTGGTTCCACATTCATGAATTCCCGATTATAACCGAACCACTTCCAAATTATGATACTTTCTCCTTTACACCGTATATGCCTAAATTAAATACAGCTCATCCAGATGTAAAAGAATACTTACTTGAAGTAGGACGTTATTGGGTACGCGAATTCAATATAGATGGCTGGCGCCTTGATGTCGCCAATGAAGTCGATCACAACTTTTGGAGAGAATTCCGAACTGAAATAAAGACACTAAATCCTGAAGTATATATTTTGGGAGAAATTTGGCACGATGCCCTTCCGTGGCTACAAGGCGATCAATTTGATGCTGTCATGAGTTATCCTGTTACAAACGCTCTACTTTCTTACTTTGCTAACGATTCCATTAAAGCAAGTGAATTCACGAAGCAAATTACAGAATCTCTACATTCCTACTCTATGAATGTAAATGAAGCAGCATTTCATTTATTAGACAGCCATGATACTCCAAGAATTTTAACAACATGCAACGGAGATAAAAATAAGTTGAAATTGCTCTATGTATTCCATCTTTCTTTCATCGGCTCTCCTTGTATTTATTACGGGGATGAAATTGGTATGGATGGCGGCATGGACCCTGATTGCCGTAAATGTATGATTTGGGATACTAAAGAACAAGATCATGCATTATTTACCCATATACAAACATTGATTTTATTACGTAAAGAACATAAAGCATTTGGAGGACATGGTACTTTTCAATTCATCGAAACAAATGATGAACATAATTATATTTCTTATACGAAAACATATGAGGATGAAACTATCTTTTTCGTTTTAAACCCTACTAATAGTGAAGTTACAGTTTCACTCCCTCTTCATGTTACTGGTAAGAAAATAATTAATATTTATACAAACGAAGAATTTTCAGCGGAAGCAAGTGTATTACAAGTTACACTTCCTCCATATGGATTCTCCATATTAAAATGGTAATCCAAAAAGCCTTATGCCAAGTTTGAAGTGGCATAAGGCTTTTTCTTATTTCAATTTGAATACTATCGCTTCATACGGACGTAATGAAATGTTATCTATCGATCCGATTTCTACATCGTAATTGTGTATAAATAACTCTGATTCACTATAACCAATATCCTTAGGCATTTCAAATACACTTTCATCCGCAGTAAAGTTTGCAATGACAAGTAGTTTTTCATCTCTATATGTTCTTACATAAGCAAAAATAGAAGGGTCATTATCTAATATTAAATCATATGATCCATATACAACTATTTCATTATTTTTGCGTAGTTCAATTAATTTCTTATAGTAATAAAAAATTGAACCTTCATCTTGAATTGCTTGTTTCACATTAATCTCTTTATAGTTAGGATTTACAGTAATCCAAGGTTCACCTTTTGTAAATCCAGCGTGATTCTGATCATTCCACTGCATCGGAGTTCTAGCATTATCACGGCCCTTTATATAAATAGATTCCATTACTTTTTCTATATCTTCACCATGGTCTATCACTTTTTCTTTATACATATTTAACGTTTCAATATCTCGATATTCATTAATCGACTCAAATCGGACGTTCGTCATTCCGATTTCTTCTCCTTGATAAATATATGGCGTTCCTTTCATCATATGAAGAACTGTCGCTAACATTTTTGCTGATTCAATGCGATACATTCCATCATTACCAAAACGAGATACAACGCGAGGCTGATCATGATTATTCCAATAAAGGCTATTCCATCCTGTATGCTCTAATGCTTTTTGCCACTTTGTTAAATTCTCTTTTAAAGTAAGAAGTGAGCATGGTTTTACATCCCACTTTCCACCTTCTCCTGAATCTAAATCCATATGTTCAAATTGGAATACCATTTGCAACTCTTTTCGTTCTTCTCCAGTATACAGTTGGGCTTCTTCTGTCGTTACACCTGGCATCTCACCAACCGTCATAATATCATAATGCGATAATACTTCTTCATGCATTTCATGTAAATATTTATGAATGTTTGGACCGTTCATAAAATGTTTATGACCTGAAACATAACCATCTTCATCTGTTTCAACAGCTGGTAGCCCTTCTTCTTTAGATATAAAATTGATAACATCCATGCGGAATCCATCAATTCCTTTTTCTAACCAAAACTTCATCATCTCATAAACATCTTGTCTTACCTTTTCATTATCCCAGTTTAAATCTGGCTGTTTTTTAGAAAACAGATGTAAATAATATTCATCCGTCATTTCATCATACTGCCATGCAGATCCACTAAAAGCAGCTCCCCAGTTGTTCGGTTCTTTCCCTTCTTTTCCAGGACGCCATATATAGTAATCTCTATATTTATTATCTTTTGATTTACGTGATTCAATAAACCAATTATGTTCATCAGATGTATGATTAACAACTAAATCCATCATCAGTTTCATATTGCGTTCATGCATTTCATGTAATAGCTCATCCCAATCTTCCATTGTTCCGAACTCGTTCATAATTTTACAATAATCGCTTATATCATAACCATTATCATCATTTGGAGATTCATAGACTGGTGATAACCAAATCACATCAATCCCTAATTCTTTTAAGTAATCTAGCTTTGAAATAATCCCTTGAAGATCTCCTATACCATCACCGTTACTATCCATAAAGCTACGAGGATAAATTTGATATACTACGCTTTCTTTCCACCATTGTTTTTCCATTATGCTACCCCATTTCATTCATTTTTCTCTTTTTCAAGGCGCAAACGTTTTCATTAATGAATGATAACAGATTCTATCTCAATTTAAAATAGCGCTTACAATTTTTATTGTTCTTTTTCTAAGAAAACATATGAAAATTACTAATAACTCTCCAATAAATGAAAACGTTTTATTTTTTTATTTATTTTTTGAATCTATTCGTTTATAATGAATTCAAAGAAAACGTTTGCATAATTATTTCTAGGGGGAAATACCATGGCAGAACTTAAATTAGAAAACATTTATAAGATATATGATAATAACGTAACAGCTGTAACTGATTTTAATTTACACATTCAAGATAAAGAATTTATCGTATTTGTCGGTCCTTCTGGATGCGGAAAATCTACAACATTACGAATGGTAGCTGGACTTGAAGATATTTCAAAAGGCGAGTTTTCAATTAATGGTAAACTAATGAATGATGTTCCTCCAAAAGATCGAGATATCGCAATGGTATTCCAAAACTACGCTCTTTATCCACATATGAGTGTATATGATAATATGGCATTTGGATTAAAACTTCGAAAAATACCAAAAGATGAAATCGATCGTCGTGTGAAAGATGCAGCAAAAATTTTAGGACTTGAACAATATTTAGATAGAAAACCGAAAGCATTATCAGGTGGACAGCGCCAACGTGTTGCGTTAGGTAGAGCAATCGTTCGAGATGCAAAAGTTTTCTTAATGGATGAACCATTATCAAACTTAGATGCTAAACTCCGTGTTGCAATGCGCTCAGAAATTTCTAAGCTACATCATCGCCTGGGAACAACAACAATTTATGTAACACATGACCAAACAGAAGCAATGACTATGGCTTCGCGTCTTGTCGTTATGAAGGATGGAAAAATCCAACAAATTGGAACTCCAAAAGAAGTATACGAAACACCAGAAAACATTTTCGTGGGTGGATTTATCGGCTCACCAGCGATGAATTTCTTCCGTGGTAAATTGACTGAAACCGATTTCGTTATAGATAATACTATAAAAATTAAAGTATCTGAAGGAAAAATGAAGATGCTACGTGAACAAGGCTATGTAAATAAGGAAATTGTTTTAGGTATTCGCCCAGAGGACATTCATGATGAACTACTATTTTTAGAAGCTTCGCAATCTACTGCCTTCACAACAAAAATTGAAGTCGCTGAATTATTAGGTGCTGAATCCATTTTATATATGAAACTTGGAAATCAAGATTTTGCAGCACGTGTAGATGCAAGACATACGTTTTCACCTGGTGACCAAATTAAATTAGCATTTGATATGAATAAAGCGCATTTCTTTGATAACCAAACTGAACAACGTATTCGCTAAAAAATTTATCTTTACTATACACATACAAAAAAACCGTCCACATATATTGAGGGCGGTTTTCATTATTATACTAGGGCTTCTACTGTATGAAATGATTGTCCTTTCGTGCTAATAATACCGAAAATCGGTAAATCACTAAGCACCACTTCTTCTTGCTGTTTCATAAAAGATGACGTTAATTGTTTTATCTCTATCCAAACGTCATTAATACAAAGTACATTGGAATCGTTCTCTTGTTGGCGAGAAAAAATAGAATCTATTTTATATAAACCAGCATTTTGAAAAAGCATATCAATGCGACTGAATGCATTCAAAGTAATGCTAATAACGCGTTGCCAATCTCCTTGCTTTCCCATATCATAGGATACAAAAAGTGCTTCTCCGCCTAGATTCATAATTTCCTCCACTGTTGCTTGTCCACTCTCTTGATCAATGTCCGTCACAATAACTTTTGCGCCTTGTTTAGCCAACAAAAGAGCTGTATTACGTCCAATACCGATGCCACCGCCAGTTACGATAGCAACTTTTCCTGCAAGCTTCATTTTCATTACCCCTTCTATAAGTCTTACCGTCATTCAGTATACTCCTTTATAAGAATAATCTGCAAGCAAGAAAAATCGCTATTTTATTTGTGAACGCTTACTTTTTATCCTTCTTTTTTCTTACTATTACGCTGATCAAAAACTAGACCGATAAAAATGAGAATACCCCAAAAAATTATGCTTCCTCCTGTCATTTTAACTTCCCCCTTATTATATAAAGTGAAATTTTACTCAGCTCCAATATAGCTTAATAAAGATATTATTTTTAATCATTATACCATTTTCTTAATTTTCAATCGATTATAAATGGAAATGACACATTTTAGCTTTTCCTTACTGTAAACATTCCCAATATACTTATAAAATCAAAAAGACCCTTTTATATATAAAAAGGTCTTTTTTCATTATACAAGACTTATTACTTTCGTTTTTGTCATTAAATCCTGAAAACCACAATTATCTTTGCGGAACAACATCATATATACATTACATATTAATGGAATTCCTAATAGCAATACGTTCGGTAATAACACTACAAAAAATCTTATAATTAATGTTTGCAACGTTAGCTTTTCACTCTTCAATGAAATTAATTTTATTCTCGTTACCTTTTTACCAAGAGTTACACCGTTCCAAAGAAAGGGTAATACAATAAAATATATCGCCATTAATATGAAAACTACTGCGAAATCATATCTAAAATCACCTAAGCTTATATTAAAGCGCTTAAACATAGCACTATAGTTTCCGGTCATAATAGCTACTACTGCACCATACATAACCGAGATTAAAAACATGTCAATTAGGGAAGCACCTATGCGATTCATTACAAGCGCTGGACGATGCATCTTTAACTTCATTTTATGTCGACTCCTTCATTTCCTTCTTTACCCGTCTCATCGTACCACTTCTAAAAAACATTGTAAACTAGCGTTTCTCTTACTTTTCTTGTACAATTTGTTACAATAGCATTATAAAGGAGGTTCCCATATTGAAAAAATGGATAATCCTATTCGTCGCCTTCCTATTAACTGGTTGTGCAGGAAACACAAGTCACTTAACTTATACGGTTAACGATGAATACGAACTCATACGTACTTCTGGAAATGCATTTGAACTTTTCCCCTCGCAAGATGCTGTATATGCCACACAATACATCCCTGCAAAAATTACAGACATTGCTTGGGATGATAAATACATTATTGCAAAACAAACTGAGGAAAAATCAGATCCAAATAACCCTGACGCAGCAATTGCAAATAGAAAAAGTGAACATTATTGGATTATTGACGTAAAGCACAATAAACGTTTCGGTCCCTACAATGAAAAGCAATTTAATGAACAAAAAGATGCGTTTAAAATTAAGGTGCCTTTTCAAAATGTAGATTTATACATAAAAGAAATAAAAAAACAGTCAGCATAATATTTGAATGCTGACTGTTTTGTCTTACATTATTTTAGTGAGATGTTAAACGTTTGTGGCTCTTTTACAACATCTTGTGTTTCTGAATCTCCTGCAAGTAAATCATCAGTTGTAAACTGAATATCCTTTACCTTGTCTTTTCCATCGTCAAGTATTAAACCAATAATACCATCTCTTGTTTCACCAGGCTTATAGTCTTCTCTTGATACATTTTTTGTACCAACTAACGTATCTTCGTCATATAAAAAGTTTTGAGTGGCTACTTTAAAATGTTGCTTACCATTAATCATAACATCATTCATAGAGAAAAATTGCATATTTTTATTTCCGCTATTCTCCACTTTATATGTAATCTCAACGTAACGAATTGTATTACTAATTTCTGTTCCACTTAGCGATGCATATAATTCTGCATCTTCTTGGCTTACTTTATCCCCTAATCTACGTTTTACTTCTTCAGGAGTTAGTGCCGTGTATACTTTCAATGTATTTTTTGCCTTTTCACTCATTTGTGATAAAGAGATTACTTTCACATCTTGTACGTAAATTTTCATTGGCGCTACTTCAAATGTTTGATTCACAGAATGCATCTGCTCTAACTTGAAAGTACCCCATCCTGTTTCTTTCACTTTTTGTCCTACTTTTTTCAGCTCACGCCCACCATATTCTTTCGTTTCAGGAATAGATTCTTTCTTCTTCGGTTCAGCTTTCTTTTCTTCTTGATGGAAGCAACCACTTAACATAAGAAGAAAACTACATAAAACAAAAATACTTTTCCATGCTTTCATCATTTCATTTCTCCTAACGCTATCATTCATGAATATAAAATTAGTCCCTTGCTTTGTAAACTATAGAAACAATGACAATTCCACAAAATGAACTTGTCAGTCCAGATACTATTATACCTCCAATTTGGAAAATATGAAAATAAGGATCTAAGAACGCATGCACGATAAATATAAAAGCTGTCACAATGATTATAGAAACCCAATACTTTCTTTTTTCTAAAGCTACAATCATATCTTTCCCTGTTTCATCTTTATACTTCCATAGTACGTATAATAGCAATAATAAGCCAACACATGTACTCCCATGTTGCATATATTTATACAATGGAATACTGCGTAATTCAATTTGTAACAATGGTATTTTCATAACGAAATAGCCTGTATTATGAGTAAATGCATCCCAAACGACATGCGTGAGCATACCGAATAATGCAGAATAGCAAAATACAAAGAATTCTTTCCAGGTATGTAGCCCCCACCTCTCATCTATTGCATATGAATAATAACCAGCAAACGGTTTAGGCAAATGCGTTATAAACGGCTTTTTTAAAATGTAATGATATATGTATGCGAGTAGAAATACAAGCGGTAAATTTAAATATAAGAACCCAAGCCATGTATGGCCAATAACACCATAGGGTCTAAAGTGTAAAAAATATTCAAAGTCAGGCGCCATACTACCTAATATAAGAGCCGTTACTGAAATATGTTTAGAATGCTTTTTCGCAAAAGGAAGAACTGCTGCTGGATGTGCAAATGTAAACGGCATACTTTAACTCCTTCTCACATTTTCAATAGAATACCATATATCATAACGAGAGAATGGATCTTCATGCAATATTTATTTTCACATTGGAATATGATAGTTTAAATGATATAATCCACATAAAATATTCAAAAAACAAGAAGGGATTCAGGTGTCATTAACACTTTTATTTGCTGCCTTTTTAAATTCAAAATCCGTTATGAATTGAGGTTTATATATTGATTGACGTACCCTTTTTACAAAATGTCACATTAAAAAAAGAAAATATCCCTAGTTTTTCCGTATATCCTTACTGTTTACCCGCTATTCGAACATTACAGTCACTAGCTTTCCATCCAAATGTAACATTCATTATTGGAGAAAACGGAACAGGTAAATCAACATTACTTGAAGGAATTGCAATTGCGTTAGGTTTTAATGCAGAAGGTGGAACGAAGAATTTCCGCTTTAGCACAAACGATTCACATTCATCTTTACATGAATACCTTCGAATTTCCAAAAGTTTCAATACACCAAACGACGGTTTCTTTCTTCGCGCTGAATCATTTTATAACGTTGCTTCTTATATTGATGAAATAGATGCTATAAAATCTTACGGCGGCGTTTCACTACACGAACAATCTCACGGTGAATCATTCTTTTCCTTATTTATGAACCGTTTTTCAGGACAAGGTTTATACATTTTAGATGAGCCTGAGGCAGCTTTATCACCGATGAGACAACTTTCCATGCTCATTCGAATGCATGAGCTAGCGGAACAAGGTTCACAATTTGTTATTGCGACGCATTCTCCTATTTTAATGGCTTACCCTGAATCTACTATATACTCTTTAACACAAGAGGGAATTCACGAATCCACATTAGAAGAAACTGAGCATTACCAAACGACGAAACTTTTCTTTGAAAATCGCGATCGATTATTCCATCATCTATTTAAGTCGTAAAAAAAGAAGCAGCAATAGCTGCTTCTTTTTTATAGTGCTTCTATAAATAAGGCAACCCCAATACCGCCACCAACGCATAAAGAGGCAATTCCTTTTTCTAAACCACGTCTTTTTAATTCGTGAATTAAACTTACTGTAATACGAGCCCCTGTACAACCAATTGGATGCCCAAGTCCTACGCCACTACCGTTTACGTTCACTTTTTCACGGTCTAAGCCTAACTCTTTCTCTACAGCTAAATATTGAGCCGCGAAAGCTTCATTAATTTCAAGTAAATCTGCATCTTCTAATGACCAATCTACTTTCTCTAATCCTTTTCGGATTGCTGGTGCTGGTCCAATACCCATAATTTTCGGGTCTACTCCAGCTACTGAATATCCAACAATTCTAGCTAACGGTTGTAAGCCTTTTTCTTTCGCTTTTTCTTCGCTCATTAATACTAGAACTGCACTTCCGTCATTCAGGCCAGATGCATTACCTGCAGTTACAGATCCATCTTTACGGAATGCTGGTTTTAACCCTGCTAATTTTTCCGCTGTAATATCTGCACGTGGATGCTCATCCTGCGAAAATACTACTTCTTTTCTACGTTCTTTTATTGTAATAGGAACAATTTGATCGTCAAAATATCCAGACTCGATTGCCTTCAGTGCCAATGTATGACTGCGAAGAGCAACTTCATCTTGTTCCTCTCTTGTAATTTCATATTGTTCAACTAAATTTTCCGCTGTTTCACCCATCATAATATGGTGAATCGGATCTTCTAACACTTCCCACACCGTGTCACGAATTTCTCCGTGCTGTAGACGTTGTCCCCAGCGGTGCTGTTTCAATGCATAAGGGCTCGAACTCATCGCTTCTACTCCACCTGCAACAACAACATCACTTACACCTAATTGGATTTGCATTGCAGCTGACATAATTGCTTGCATACCTGAAGAACATTGACGTTGGATTGTATATCCCGTAACTGTGTCAGGAAATCCTGCCGCTAATGCAGCTGTTCTCGCCGTATTTGCTTCATCAGTTCTTTGAATACAATGACCTAAAATTACTTCATCAACTTCATGTGGTTCTACCCCGCCTCGTTTTACAGCTTCCTGAAGTACAGGAACAGCTAATTCTACTGGCGTTACATTTTTTAGCGCTCCTCCAAAAGTTCCAATTGGCGAACGAACTGCAGCTGTAATAACAACATTATGCATTTTGTACTTGCCCCTCTCTTATGTACCCTAGTAAGTTTTTAGGTGAACTTCCATAAGATGTATATCTATAACTATCATACTATAAACATACTAAAAAATCAAAATATTTCATATAATAAAAATAGAAGGAATTAACCTTCTATTCTGTCAGTGCATATAAAAACTTTTGTAAAATTTTCTCTGTCGTTTCATTCAATTTTGGCAACTTATCTACTGGAAAATATCGGAGTTTCAACCCTTCATGATCGAGCTTTAATTCCCCACTCACATGATGTGCCTGATACAGATGAATGACATTGAAAATTTCATCGCCATTCGGATAACGGAAATATACTTCTTTTCCTGATAGAACACCAAGAAATTGCATTATTTTTGCAGTTAACCCCGTTTCCTCAAATAACTCTCTACGTGCAGTTTCTTCTGTCGTTTCGCCCAGTTCCATCGCCCCACCAGGTACACCCCAATTATATGTATCTGAACGATATTGAAGCAATACTTCTTGATTATCATTTAATATAATGATTGCTGATCCTACGAGAATAAGCGGCCTTGTACCAACGACTTTGCGTAACTCTTCAATATACCCCATATGTAAATCCCCCTTTCCCTAACCTCCCTTATCATAACAAAATTTTTCTCTTTTTGTTCATGTAATTTTAAAGAAAAAAAGAAGCTTTCGCCTCCTTTTTTTCACCTTTATTTCTTAAAACTTTCATATTTTACAGCTTCAAAAGCTTCCTCAATTTCATCATTACGATAATGGACATATGTAAAACGCCCCAATTCTACTAATCTTGCTATTTCCTGTAACGCTTTATGCTGCTCATATGTTTCTTTCAGCTTAATATGTACATAAAACTTCATTAAAGGATGTTCATATAAAGGTTCTCCTACCTCTACATATACATCTTCAACCCCTTGTACAACTCTTACATAACTCGCAAATTGATAAAGTGCTTCTCTGTCTGAAACGATTTTTAATGTATACATATATTCTCCCCCTTTCCTTTACTATATCAAAAAGACGACCACACCATGTTATAGAACTATGAAATTTTTTCGACTTGTCATCTATATATTCAATAAAGAAGGCGTTTATCCATACATGACATCTTTTTCCCACATATATTATAGGAAGAACTTTTTCATTTGAGGTGTTCCTTATGGATCCATACGTCAATATATGTATTTGCATTACTCCCGGCGCCGATATTTCTGATGACCGCATCGCAAAAGATTTAGCTGTTGCAGAATCAATTTGGCACCCCATTACATTTCAAATTCAAGAAGTAATTGTATTAAATGAACTTTTCCGTTTTTTTGACCGTGAAATCAGTTATAGAAATTCCATTCAAAGTCAAGAAAAGTTGGCATCCTTTTTCCAAACATGTGTAAATGAAGCTCCTGAATGCGACCTTTATATTTGTTATATTGGCAGTGATTATTTCAAAGAAACAGCAGTAATTGCCTGCGCTTACTCTTTAGCAAAACAACAGCAACTTACCGGCTATATTGTTTTAACAAATTCGGCTGCCCCTATGAAAAATATATATACGCTCGCTCACGAAATCGGTCATATTTTATTTACAAGACGTGTTCATGGAAAACTTACTCATGCAGATCCTCATTCTCCAACCGGCTCGGAGCACCATCCTTCTCCAACAAATCTTATGTATCCGATAGTCCCTCGTCCAGAAAACGTTCATATTCATTCCTTATTAACTGCAGAACAAAAAGCCCTCTCTTTACAAAGCTCTTTATTACAAAGAAAAAAACAGTAACCCTCATGTTACTGTTTAAAACAATTTATTCCGATCAAAAAACCAAATCCCGGCTGCTAGAAATAAAAATAGACAACTAAATATAAATGTAATCCCTCTAAAAATCCCTATATAATATTTCTTTGGAAATAATTTTTGATATATCCAGAGCAGCCGCTTTTTATTGAACTTCTAGTTCACACTTTTTCTTTCTTCAATTTTTAAAGACCATCTCATTAATCCATATATACTTCCATACATAAGTAAGATCTTTGCAATTCCCCAAAATACATTTCTTTCTTCTAAGTCTTTAAATAAGAACATAATTGCAAGAGGAACAATTAGTACCACAACACCTATCCAACCAAGAACATATACTTCACCAATAAGAAG
This sequence comes from Bacillus sp. FAU20, assembly GCF_056033865.1. NCBI lineage: Bacteria > Bacillati > Bacillota > Bacilli > Caryophanales > Bacillaceae > Bacillus > Bacillus sp. FAU20. The sequence continues at coordinate 604,993 of NZ_JBVYHY010000003.1, read as the reverse complement.
TAATAAAAATATAGTTACTGCTAATATATATGTCTGCATTGTCGACAATTGTAAAATTGGCGTCCCATACCATTTATTCATAAACATTAATAACACCAATAATAAAATAGGTATCATCACTATTACATAAATAATTCCAAACTCTACTAATTTACTTTTAAAAGAAGAAATTCTAAACGCAACAATCGTTCCAATAATCGTAATAATTAAAACGATTGGATAACCAATTAACTGTACATTTGTTAATGTAAATTGTTGATTCGGATTTCCAAATAAAATATTTGTAAGTAACCAATATCCACCTATCCCAATTATCATTCCTAAGATACTTTTTATACTCCCGCTTTTATCCTTCTCCATCTCTTTCGCTAATTCTTCCGCATACTCTTTTGGTGAATCACCAAATATATCACTTACCGTCTTTCCCTCTTTCTCACCTTCTATTAAATGAAGCTCTGCATCTTCTAGAAAGGCGTCCACATCTTCTTCTTTAATTCCTTTTGTTATTAAATACACTTTCGTATCGATTAAAAACTTTTCCCCTTCTTTAGAAATCTTCATAATAATCCCTCCCTTATTAAACCGCTTCTCTTCTATTCGTCTTCATCATAATTTCAACGAAAGTTAAAATAAATAAACTTCCATATAAACATATAATTTGAAATAACATTGGCACGAGATCTTCCGATGTAAATGTTTTAAACACTAACATAATTGAAAGTGGAATGATTAAATATAAATTTTTAAACCATCCTTCAAAATATATATTTATAGCTACTGTGATGATAAAAATCCCACCAGCCACTATATAACTTTGCACTTCGGTGAATGTGAGCATTTTTGTTGGATATATCACATCTAATATCGTAACAGCTCCTAATAAAAACATTGGAGTAATCATAACTAGAGACCACATAGAAAACCATGTTTTTGTAAAGCTTGTTACGAAGGTCATTTTGCGAAGTAGAAAATTAGGACCTATAACAACTAAAATAAATGAAAAACTATAACCGATACACTGAATAAGTGAAATCTGTAACATTCCGTTATTCACTATTAAGATAGAAGCAATAATCCAAAATGATACGATATTCATTACTGTAAAACCAATTTGCTTCCACGTTTCCCATCTATCCTTTTCCATTACCTTTACAAGTTCATTTGCATATTCTTTCGGTGAGCTTCCGAAAATATCTTCTACACTCTTCCCCTTACTCTCACCTTCTATTAAATGCAACTCTGCATCTTCTAAAAAGTTTTCAATATCACTTTCTTTTACACTCTTTGCCGTCAAAAATAATCTCATATCTAATAAAAACTTTCGTGCTTCATTTGATAGCATTATTTTCCCCCCCCTTCCCTTCAAGTAGACGTTCTACACTACTTTGCATCGTTTCCCAGCGATCCATAAATTCATCAAGTGCTTCCTCGCCTTTTTCTGTTAATGTATAATATTTTCTCTTTGGACCAGATGGAGATTCCTTCATTACGCTTGTTATTAGTCCTTCTTTTTGCATTCGTATTAATAACGGATAAATACTTCCCTCACTCGCCATTGTAAAACCATACTTCGCTAGCTTTTCACTCATTTCATAACCGTATATTTCGCCTTCAGAAATAATAGCAAGTAAGCATCCTTCTAAAATCCCTTTCAGCATTTGACTTGTCGACATAATTTAAATCCTCCTACTATCTTGTTTTACAAGATAGATAAGCGTAAGTATCTTGCTTTACAAAATAGTATAGCAAAGACTATTTTGCAAAACAAGATAGCTAACGATATTTTTCCAAATGTTTGCAGGAATTTCATTGTAGCCTCTCTAAATAGTGCACTATGAAAACTTTATTATGAAGGGATGTTTTTCATCATGGTTACAAATCGAGTTGTCTTTTTAACTGGTGCTGCGAGTGGTATTGGTTATGAAATGGGAAAGGCTTTTGCAAAAGAAGGTGCAAAAGTTGTGATTACCGATCGGCTTGAAGAACGTGCAAAAGAAGCTGCTGAACAATTACAAAATGAAGATTTTCAAGCTATCGGTTTAAAATGTGACGTTACATCTGAAGAGGAAATTACAGCAGCAATTTCTCAAACAGTTGATCATTTCGGTTCATTAGATATATTAATTAACAACGCAGGAATGCAACACGTTTCACCCATTGAAGACTTTCCAACTGAAAAGTTCGAGCTACTAATTCAAATTATGCAAATTGCTCCGTTTATCGCAATTAAGCATGCCTTTCCGATTATGAAACAACAAAAATATGGTCGTATTATTAATGTCGCTTCTATTAACGGCCTTGTCGGATTTGCTGGAAAAGCTGCCTACAATAGTGCAAAACATGGCGTAATTGGATTAACAAAAGTTGCTGCTTTAGAAGGTGCTACGCATGGTATTACTGTTAATGCCCTTTGCCCTGGTTATGTCGATACCCCTCTTGTACGTAATCAACTACAAGACTTAGCTACTACACGAAATGTACCACTTGAAAATGTTTTAGAAGATGTTATTTATCCACTCGTCCCACAAAAGCGCTTATTACAAGTACAAGAAATCGCTGATTATGCGATGTTTTTAGCGAGTGAAAAAGCTAAAGGTATAACGGGACAAGCTGTTGTTATAGATGGTGGTTATACTGCTCAATAAAAAATAAAGTTTGCTCAAGAAGAGCAAACTTTATTTTTTATCGCGAGGATCTTCGTACTTTAGTAATTGCCGCGGGAGCTTCTCAATTGCAACAATTACCCCATCTAATTTACTTTCAATACGGTGAAGTAAATATAATGTTACAACAATCGGAAACCCTACATTACCTATCATCTTGATCCACTCTTCCATCCTCTTCCCCTCCTTTCATTATATAAGTAAGAGAAAACACTGCATTTAGGCATAAAAAAACAAGCTATTATGTATTAGCTTGTTTTTCAAATAATGATGCAATTTCTCGTTTATAGTCCCCGCGTATAATACCTTTCTCAGTAATAATTCCTGTAATTAATTCATTCGGCGTTATGTCAAATGCTGGATTATAAACATCCGTTCCAATTGGTGCTACTTGTTTTCCAAAGATTTTCGTAACTTCTGTTTCATCTCTTTCTTCAATAATAATTTCGGCTCCAGTTTCTTTCGTAACATCAAATGTTGACAGTGGAGCAGCAACGTAAAATGGGATATTAAAGTGCTTTGCTAAAATAGCTAAATTCATTGTCCCTATTTTATTGGCTGTATCTCCATTTGCGACAATTCGATCCGCCCCCACAATAATCGCGTTTATTTCTTTCGTTTGAATAGCATGAGCTGCAGTATTATCTGTAATAAGGGTCACATCAATATTTGCTTGCTTCAATTCCCACGTCGTTAAGCGACCACCTTGTAAAACTGGCCTCGTTTCACACGCATATGCATGTAAACGCACACCTTTCTCTTTTCCAATATAAAAGGGAGCTAATGCAGTTCCATATCTGGCAGTTGCGATACTTCCAGCGTTACAGATTGTTAAAATATTATCGCCATCTTTAAAACATGTTAACGCATATTCCCCAATATTTCGACACACCTCTTCATCTTCCTGCTGAATGCGAAGCGCTTCTTCTTCTAATATTTTTTGTGCTTCTTTTATTGTAGTAATCTCTCGAATAGATTCTCTCATACGATCAATTGCCCAAAATAAATTTACTGCCGTTGGGCGTGATGTCCCTAAATAGTTACAGTCTCTATTAAACTTCTTTTGAAATTCTTCGATATGTAAAGTATTATATTTTTTCGCTGCAAGCGCCAAGCCAAATACAGCTACAATTCCAATTGCAGGCGCTCCGCGTACTTCTAACATTATGATACTTTTCCAAACCTCTTCAATAGTCGTTAATGTTTTGTATTCTGTGCTATGTGGCAATTTCGTTTGATTTAATACCGCAATTGCATCACCTTTCCAACTTACAGATCTCGGAACAGTAACGATTGTACTCATGCTTTTACACCCCTTGAAACTGTCTGTTGAAATAATGTTCGAAACAGTTGAATATCAGCACTTTTAGATTCATATTTTATTAGTTCTTTTCCTAAGGATAGCGCTTGTTTCTTAGCTTGAATTCTTGTTTCTTTATTTTCTATTTCATCTAAATCTGCTACATGAGCTAAACCAATTGTTCTACGAATTAGTTCACATCCGGCAAATCCAACTGCATCAGTAAAGATATTTTGCAAAATAATTGGTAACCATTGTTTTTCTTTCGTATATGCTTCTACACCTTCTCCAATCCATAACTTTGTAAAAGTTTCTACAAAATAACTCCACGTCTTTTCTATATGGAAAAATAGTACACTTCTTTTTTCTTCTTCTCTAGATAAAGCATTTAATAATAGATTTGCAATAAATTGACCTATGTCAAATCCAAATGGGCCATATGTCGCAAATTCTGGATCAATCACTTTCGTTTCAGAAGGTGACGAAAAAATACTACCAGTATGTAAATCACCATGAATAAGAGTTTCTTTTCTTGTTAAGAACTTATATTTATATTGTGCTACTTTTAGTTTTAAAGTTTTATCACTCCAAAGTTCATCAACCACGAGCTGTAAATTTGGCTCATAATCATTTGTATCATAATGTCCAAACGGATCTGTAAACACTAAATCCTCTGTAATTTTACAAAGGTCTGGGTTTACAAAGGTACCTTCTAGTACCCTCTTCTCTTCTGACTGTAAACCAAAATCTGAAGTATAAAATAAAACATGTGCTAGAAAACAGCCGATATGCTGGGATAAAAGCGGATATTCTTCTCCGTCTATTAATCCTTTTCTTGTAATTGTTAGTCTTGATAAGTCTTCTATTACCGTTATCGCTAACTCTTCATCATGACTGTACACTACTGGAACATAATCCGGTACATACTGCGCAAAAATTTGTAATGCCTTGCTTTCAATCGTTGCTCTTTTTATAGACAATGGCCAGCTTTCACCAACTACTTTCGCATATGGCAGTGCCTGTTTTATTATAATAGACTTCTCTCCATCATCTAATTTGAACACGTAATTTAAGTTTCCGTCTCCAATTTCATGACAAACGACATTTGCCTTCGCTTCAAAATAGCCATGATCTTTCGCATATTGTACAGCTGTTATTTCTGTTAATGAATAATATCCCATCGTCTTCTCCCCCTTTTTAAATTCAGAGGTTTTTCTAACACAGAAAAACCTCTTTTCACTAAGAAAGAGGTTTGAAGTTTACCTTCTCCCCTCTTATCTGCCAGAAAGTTTTACTTTCTGCTGGAATTAGCACCGTGCCTTTTGGCGTAATAAACGCCCCATTTCACAATGGTATTACGGTCGGTTGCTGGGTTTCATCGGGCCAAATCCCTCCACCTGCTCTTGATAAGAGTTATATAATTTTTTGAATTTTTAACTTTATGTTGAAGACTATACCAAGAATAAAAATCACTTGTCAACATTTTATTTGTATAATTCTGGACGACGATCCGCAAAAACTGGAATTCCTTTACGTACTTCTTTAATTTTCTCGAATACAAGCTCTCCAAATAAAATTGATTCCTCTTCATTCGCCTCTACTACAACTTCACCCCAAGGATCCACAATTAAAGAATGACCTGCAAACACATTATTCGGATCCTTTCCTGCTCTATTACAAGCAACAACATAACACTGATTTTCAACTGCTCTTGCTTGCAATAGCAAACGCCAATGTGCTAAACGAACTAATGGCCATTCAGCTACAACAAATAATACTTTTGCCCCTTTAACAGTATGGACACGCATCCACTCTGGAAAACGAATATCATAACAAATTGTTCCAGCGCATTCAACATCATCTAGCTTAAATTCGCCCGTACCATTACCAGCTATTAAATATTTATGTTCATCCATAAGCTGAAATAAATGTACTTTACTATATTCATTAACTAGTTCTCCTTCCTTGTTTACAACATACATTGTATTTGTAACACCTTGTTCCGTTTGCTTCGCTATGGAACCACCAACAATATGTACACCATATTGTTTCGACCATTCTTTTAACTTTTCTTTCGTTTCCAATCCATCCCTATCTGCAATTTCAGAAAGTCTTGTTAAATCATATCCTGTTGTCCATAATTCTGGTAAGACGATAACATCTGGCCTTTCCTTCATAGCTTCGCTTATTTTATTTTTAGCATTCTCAATATTTTTTTCTACATCTCCAAAAACAATATCCATTTGAATACATGCGACTTTCATTTTGTCAGCCCCATTCTTATTTTTTCTTTACAAAATACTGGAAAGATTATATCATTTGTCACTAGAATTGTAACAACTTTCAAAAGAGGTGGAAAGTATGAAATTATTTCAACCTTCTGAGATAGTAACATCATTGCCGACACAATTTTTCGCTTCACTTGTTGCAAAAGTTAACAAAGTCGTAGCAGCTGGTCACGATGTTATTAATCTAGGTCAAGGTAATCCAGATCAACCAACACCGCAGCATATCGTAAAAGCTTTACAAGATGCTGCAGAAAAGACCATTCATCATAAATATCCGCCATTTCGCGGACATGAAAGTTTAAAAGAAGCCGTGGCAACATTCTATCAACGTGAATATGATGTAGTAGTAAATCCAAAAACAGAAGTTGCTATTTTGTTTGGGGGAAAGGCTGGATTAGTAGAGTTACCAGTTTGTTTTACAAACCCTGGTGATACTATTCTCGTTCCAGATCCAGGCTATCCAGATTATTTATCAGGAGTTGCTTTAGCAAAAGCACAATTTGAAACAATGCCGCTTATTGCAGAAAATAATTTTTTACCAGATTATACGAAAATCGATGACTCTATTGCCGAGCGTGCAAAATTAATGTTTTTAAACTATCCAAATAATCCGACCGGTGCTACTGCATCAAAAGATTTTTTTGATACAACCATTAACTTTGCTAATGAACATAATATATTAGTTGTTCACGATTTTGCTTACGGCGCTATTGGATTTGATGGTCAAAAGCCCGTGAGTTTCTTACAAGCAGACGGTGCTAAAAATACAGGTATTGAAATTTACACTCTATCGAAAACTTTCAATATGGCTGGATGGCGTATCGCTTTTGCAGTAGGAAATGAAAGTGTCATTGAAACCATTAACTTATTACAAGATCATATGTATGTTAGTATTTTTGGTGCAGTTCAAGATGCTGCCCGCGAAGCACTATTAAGTTCACAGTCTTGCGTAATAGACCTTGTAAATAGTTACGAATCTCGACGAAACGCTCTTATTTCAGCTTGTCACTCAATTGGTTGGAATGTAGACATTCCAACAGGGTCATTCTTTGCATGGCTTCCTGTTCCAAAAGGATATACCTCTGAGCAATTTTCTGATATTTTACTAGAAAAAGCACATGTTGCAGTTGCTCCTGGTGTTGGATTTGGTGAGCATGGCGAAGGGTATGTCCGCGTTGGTCTCTTGCATACAGAAGATAGATTACGAGAAGCCATTAATCGAATTGATAATTTGAATTTTTTCAAAAAGTAATTGACAACATAAAAAATATCTGACAAAATTCAGTTATCTTAAAAATTTAAACATTTCTAAATACTTCTTATCAAGAGCAGGTGGAGGGACGAGCCCGACGAAACCCGGCAACCGATCTACAATTGTAGACACGGTGCTAATTCTCGCAGCATTACGCTGACAGATAAGGAGCTGGTTGTAAAAAAACCTCTCCTTAGCTGAGAGGTTTTTTTATTTAACTAGGAGGTTATAACAATGAGCGGAATTATAGCGACATATTTAATTCATGATGATTCACATCACTTAGAAAAAAAGGCGGAACAAATTGCACTCGGTTTAACAATTGGCTCTTGGACTCATTTGCCACATTTATTGCAAGAACAATTAAAGCAGCATAAAGGCAACGTCATTCATGTTGAGGAATTAGCTGAACATGAACATACCAATTCGTATTTACGTAAAAAAGTAAAACGCGGAATTATTAAAATCGAATATCCGCTATTAAACTTCAGTCCAGATTTACCAGCGATTTTAACGACTACATTTGGAAAGCTATCACTTGATGGCGAAGTAAAATTAATTGACTTAACTTTTTCAGACGAGTTAAAAAAATATTTTCCTGGTCCAAAATTCGGGATAGATGGTATTCGAAATCTTTTACAAGTGCATGATCGTCCCCTTTTAATGAGTATTTTTAAAGGAATGATTGGACGAAACATTGGGTATTTAAAAACACAATTACGCGATCAAGCAATTGGTGGTGTAGATATAGTAAAAGATGATGAAATATTATTTGAAAATGCATTAACACCACTTACGAAACGCATTGTATCCGGAAAAGAAGTTTTACAATCTGTCTACGAAACATACGGACATAAAACGTTATATGCCGTAAATTTAACAGGACGAACTTTTGATTTAAAAGAAAATGCAAAACGTGCAGTAGAAGCTGGAGCTGATATTCTATTATTTAACGCATTTGCTTACGGACTAGATGTACTACAATCACTTGCAGAAGATGATGAAATCCCAGTTCCTATTATGGCACATCCTGCTGTAAGTGGTGCTTATTCAGCATCCAAGTTATATGGAGTTTCATCTCCATTATTACTTGGAAAGCTACTACGTTATGCTGGGGCTGACTTTTCATTATTCCCATCTCCATACGGAAGTGTTGCGCTAGAAAAAGAGGAGGCTCTTGCTATCTCAAAATATTTAACTGAAGACGATGCATTTTTCAAGAAGAGCTTTTCTGTTCCGTCTGCTGGTATTCATCCTGGTTTCGTTCCCTTTATTGTACGAGATTTCGGTAAAGATGTTGTTATTAATGCTGGTGGCGGGATACACGGACATCCAAATGGAGCGCAAGGCGGGGGTAAAGCTTTCCGTACTGCAATTGATGCTACTTTGCAAAATAAACCGCTCCATGAAGTAGACGACATAAATTTGCATAGTGCACTACAAATATGGGGAAATCCCTCTCATGAGGTGAAACTATGAGTATTCAAGTATTTTGTGATTTCGATGGCACGATTACAAATAATGATAACATTATGTCCATTATGGAAAAATTCGCACCACCAGAAGCCGAAGAAGTAAAGAATAAAATTTTATCACAAGAACTATCCATTCAAGAAGGTGTTTCTCAATTATTTCAATTAATACCTACTAATCTGCACGATGATATTATTCAATTTTTAATAGAAACTGCTGAAATCCGTAGTGGTTTTCATGAATTTATACAATTCGTAAAGGAAAATAACATTTCTTTTTACGTGATATCAGGTGGAATGGATTTCTTCGTCTATCCACTCTTACAAGGAATCATTCCAAAAGAGCAAATTTATTGTAATGAAACAGACTTTTCAGCAGAGTTTATTACAGTTAAATGGCCTCATTCTTGTGATGATCATTGCCAAAATCATTGCGGATTATGTAAATCATCATTAATCCGTAAATTAAGTGATACAAATGACTTTCATATTGTAATTGGAGATTCTATTACTGATTTACAAGCCGCGAAACAAGCGGATAAAGTATTCGCTCGCGATTTTCTTATTACAAAGTGTGAAGAAAATCATATTGCTTATACACCGTTTGAAACATTTCAAGATGTGCAAGCTGAATTAAAACTTTTGTTGGAGGTGAAATTATGAAACAACTTTTTCGTCAATGGTATGACTTGAGCGAGATAAAAAAAGAATTAACAACACGAAATTGGTTCCCGGCAACAAGTGGTAATATTTCTATAAAGGTTAGTCATGAACCACTTACTTTTCTTATTACAGCAAGCGGTAAAGATAAAACAAAAACCACTCCAGATGATTTTCTATTAGTAGATCATGTAGGAGTTCCCGTTTTAGAGACTGAATTACGCCCTTCAGCAGAAACAATATTGCATACACACATTTATAACAATACGAATGCCGGGTGTGTACTTCATGTTCATACAACTGATAATAATGTCATCACAAATTTATATAGTGATGCAGTCACACTTCAAAATCAAGAAATTATTAAAGCTCTCGATATTTGGGAAGAAGGTGCAACAATTCAAATTCCTATTATTGAAAACCATGCCCATATCCCAACACTTGGAGAAAACTTCCGAAAGCATATACAAGGAGATTCGGGAGCAATATTGATTCGTAACCACGGTATTACCGTATGGGGCCGAGATAGCTTTGATGCAAAGAAGAGATTAGAAGCTTATGAGTTTCTATTCCAATTTCATATAAAACTATTATCAATTCAAGGAGGCGTTTCTAATGGCGCAAATTCGTATTCATGAAGTAAATACTCGCATTGAAAATGAAGTGGAAGTATCTAAATTTCTACAAAAGGAAGGCGTTTTATATGAGAAATGGAATATTTCTAAACTTCCTACTCATTTAAATGAAAATTATTCTTTAACAGATGAAAACAAAGCTGAAATATTAGCTGTGTTTTCAAAAGAAATTGCTGATGTTTCAGCACGCCGAGGTTATAAAGCGCATGATGTAATTTCACTTTCAAATAGCACACCTAACCTTGACGAACTATTAATTAATTTTCAAAAAGAACACCATCATACTGATGATGAAGTTCGCTTTATTGTTAGTGGTCATGGCATCTTTGCCATTGAAGGAAAAGACGGAACATTCTTTGACGTTGAACTTGAGCCAGGTGATCTCATATCTGTTCCTGAAAATGCAAGACATTATTTTACTTTGCAAGATGATCGCCAAGTTGTAGCTATTCGTATTTTTGTTACAACTGAAGGCTGGGTTCCAATCTATTAAGGTAGTTAGTTGAATAAAAGGACTTGGATCCCCTTTTCCAAACTTTTATTCACTCTACATATATACATCCTCCTATGGAACAGGCTTATTTCATTTTGAAATAAGCCTGATTTTTTATTTACTTGAAAGTACCATTTCATCACAAATTTAACACCTTGATTTTTTCAAGTGCATTTTTTGAACATTTATTGAATTTTTTCTGAAAATTCTGTTTTATATGTGATATACTACAATTAACTAAGAAGGAAAAGAATATCGCAAACAGAGGGGGATAATCATGAGCTTACTTATCGCACTTATACTTGGAGTTACATGTGGAGCATTTCCTGTTATTTTAGGAGCTATTATGGAAGAGTTAGAAATTGGTGTTTTAGGATTTGTCGCATCTTGTGTAAGCGCTTTATTATTTGGTTTATTCGGCGCTATTCCTGTTTCAATTCTGTGTGCTTTTTATATAATACGCCATGCTCGTACAAAACAATTTGGTCCTAATCACATCGCACAAATTATCCCGTTCCCGGTTGAACGATGCCGCCGTGCTTCTAACTTATAATTATAAAAATTAAAGATGACTAAATAAATAAAAGTCCTCAAATGAGGACTTTTATTTATTTTCTTCTAGAAATTGAAACAATTCTTGTAGATGTAGGGCATCTTCACCATAGCTAACAGATACATGAAATATACCATCAATCTCAGCTTGCATATAAAGATCCACTCCATCACGATCATATTTCAATGCCAAATAAAACTCCATTTCTTCTAACATCTTTTTTGAGGTTCGAATTACATAATGCCCCTTCTCATCTCTTCCATATTCAAATTCTGGTTCAAAATCATATTTTTGTTTAAAAGCTTCTTTTTGTTTTTCATTGATTTGCATACAAGTAGCTCGCTGTAAAGTATCAATCATCTCATCAAACTTTTGAAAGTCCACCTCGTTTACCCCCTTATATATTTTTTATATAATACTTGTGTTCCACTATTTTCTTCGCCACCCTTAATTAACTCTTCATACAATTCTTTCGCCAAACTTAAGCCTGGAACTGGTAATTGTAATTTTTCTGCTTCCTCTAAAGCAATTTTCATATCTTTCATAAAATGCTTTACATAAAATCCTGGCTCAAAGTCTCCTTTTAACATTCGAGGAGCTAAATTACTTAATGACCAGCTACCTGCTGCCCCTGTTGAAATACTCTCTAACACTTTATCTGGATTCAGTCCAGCCTTCTTCGCGTAAGCAACAGCCTCACATACTCCAATCATATTGGAAGCAATCGCAATTTGATTGCACATTTTTGTATGTTGTCCACTCCCAGCCGGTCCTTGTAATTGAATGTTTGTTCCTAACTTTTCAAGTAAAGGTAAGCATCTATCATATATTTCTTTCTCTCCACCTACCATAATTGCGAGTTTTGCTTCTTTCGCGCCAACATCTCCTCCTGAGACAGGTGCATCTAACGTATATATTTTTTTGCTTTTTGCAACTTTATTAATACGTTTTGCTAAAGTAGGTGTAGATGTCGTAAAGTCAATTGCTATCGTACCTTCTTTTGCATGTTCTATAATTCCTTCTATACCAAAATACACTTCTTCTACATCATGTGGATATCCAACCATTGTCATTACAATATCAACTTGCTTCACTAACTCTTTTGGCGTATCACACCAATGTGCACCATCTTGTACTAAAGAATCTGTTTTTGCCTTCGTTCTATTATATACATATACTTTATGACCATCCTGCATTAAGTGATAAACCATACTTTTTCCCATTACGCCAATACCAATGAAACCTATTGATAAAGTTTTATGTTCCATTTTCTCATCCCCTTTGTTCTAATAAATCATTTACCATCTTTCGGAACTCTTTATTAAAGTCATCATCCATACTATTTTTCACATTTGAAAATAACATAACAAAAGTTCCTTTTTCTTTATTAAAATTATTGAAAGTGTTCCAACCAGATAATACACCATGATTATGAAAATAATCTGGATATATATAAAAACTAAATGCATATTTCCGTTCCGCTGAAGGTGAAAACATTGTTTGTATACTTTGTTCTGAAAGAAGTTTTCCATTTATAATTGCTTCGTCTAATTTCTTCATATCTCCAACTGTCGTATACATCTCACCACAACCATATAGCCAATCCATGCCTAGCTTTTGTGCTGGTACAAGCTCTTGATTTTTTTTCACATAACCCTTTGTAAAATTTTTATCTCCAGGCACCATATTTCCCATGCCGGATTCATACATATCTGCTTTTACAAATATACTTTCTTTTATGTAATCTCCTAAAGGTTTTTTCGATATATGTTCTATTATATAAGCAAGCACCATATAATTATAATCTGTATATCTCCAACCTGTTCCTGCAGGAAATTCTAAATTTTGACGTCCAATCCAATTAATTAACTGTAAACGGGAAGCAGCATTAACATTGCCTTTTGCGTGTTCAGGTAAACCAGAGGTATGCGTTAATAAATGATATAGCGTAATATTTTTATTCTCCGGAAATGAAGGAATATATTTATTTACATTATCTTGAATATTCAATTTCCCTTGTTCTTGCAACTGTAAAATAGATGTGGCAACCACTGTTTTCGTAATAGAACCGATACGATATTTTGTCTGAGGCGTATTTTCAATTTTATTTTGAACATCAGCATACCCATATCCTTTATTCAAAATAACATGCTCTTTATCTGTTACCAAAACTGTTCCATTGAATTGCTTTCCGACTAAATATTGATCTAATTTTTGAGATATGCTAGCATAATCAATTTGTTGCTCTTCTTTTTCTTCTATATTCCCTTGTACTTCCGATTCAATAGTAGGATTCACTTTAGTTGTTAATACAGTGTTTTCCTTTATATTGGGGCTAACAAGAAAATAGTATACCCCACCGCCAACTATAGCAGACAGTGAAGCCATGACCATTACTTTTTTTATCATATTGATCCTCCATAATTCCTTAGCTAAAAATTGTCCCCCTATTCTATTATCAAACAATAAAAAAAAATCGCAACAATTTGTTGCGAAAAATTACATTTTTTCTTTTCTATACACACATACTTGATTCTTCCCATTTTTTTTCGCTTCATATAATGCAATATCCGCTCGTTGCATTAATTCTTCTCTTGTAGTTCCTTGTTCATATAACGCAACTCCAAAGCTAGCTGTTAACTTTGAAATTCCAGTGAATTGCTTTGTTTCAATGAAGAATCGTAATGACTCCGCAACTTGAAATGCTTCCTTTTCTACTGTATTTGTCACTAATATAATGAATTCTTCTCCTCCCCATCTTGCAAATACATGTTGCTGCTCCACTTTAGATTTCATAAGCTCTGCAAGTTGTATTAATGCCAAATCGCCAAAATCATGACCATATGTGTCATTAACTGTTTTAAAATTATCTATATCAAATAAAATAATTGCTATTTTCTCATCAGTACGTATTACCTTTTCCCATTCTACCTCTAGTATTTGTTGAAACTTTAAACGATTATAAATCTCTGTTAATGAATCTATCATAGCAAGTCTTTCTTGTTCTTGATAGATTTCATCTAATTCTGTAATTTCCGTGCACTTTACAATAAATCTTGATAAATCTTCTGGCAATGGTGTCGCACGTAATAGAAAAGTAGATACTGTCCCTTCATAATTTAACATCTTAATTCTTCTACCGCTTGATAAAGTATCGTCTAGCCATGTTATATCATGCGTCGTCGAGTAGTATCCATTTTCTCTAATAAAATGTTCAGCAAATACTAAATGTTGCTCACGATAGGCAAACAAATTTTCATATCCGAAAAACGTTAAAAAATTTGTATTACAATCAACAATTTCATCATCTTCTACTATAAATAATAAATCATTTTGAAAATCAAACATCGTTTGAAGCAGTTCCTGTTGCAAACTAACTTGCCTTACTAAAGAAAGTTGATACAAACTCTTATTCACTTCTTCTAACACTGCTTGCGGAGTTACAGGGGCTATTACAATATTACGTATTCCTAATGCGAGTACATCTGTAAATTCTTTTGTTATTTGTTGATCCCAAATGACAATAAATGTACTTTGCAAGGTATACATATTCTTTATATATTTTATTTGAGAATAATCTGTTACATACATAATTATAATGTGCGGTTTCGTTCTTTGAAATAATAATTCGCCCTCTTCAAAACTATTTGCTATAAACATACATTTTGGATGAATATTTTCTATCGTTTGTTGATGTTTACATCCATTTTCTATATAAAGGACATTTAACTGCAAATCTTGTAACACATTTTGGAAAACCGTATTCTCTAATAAAAAATGTAGTATGTTCATCACTAGTCTTCACTCACTTCATATATCTTGTTCTACTGAATTCCTCACAAACATTTTTAAAAGACTATTACCCAATAAACTTTAATTTGTGAGAGATACATATTAACAAGCTAATTGAGAATGTTATCTTCCCTTTTCACTCTATAAATTCCTTTTTTAGTGTATGATTATAGGAATTATATCGTTTGTATGAATGCCCTAGCTTATTTCTTAAAACTTGACAATTAAAATAAAGATATTATATTCTTAAATTCGATAACTTACAAAATGTAAGTAATATATATTGCGTTTTCTCGATAATTTTATATGTAATTTGGAGGATATATAATGACAAACGACAACTTTTTTAACGTTCTATATGAACGCACATCTACACGTGCATTCAACCCAAATAAAGAAATCTCATCTACAGAATTACACGAGATTTTAAAAGCCGCAGCACAAGCACCTTCCGCTTGGAACTTACAACACTGGAAATTCCTTGTTTTTCAAGGTGAAGATGTACAAAAACGATTACACCCGATAGCTTATAACCAACAACAAATTCTTGATGCTTCTGCAGTAGTCGCTATTTTAGGTGATTTAGAAGCTTATAAAAATGTTGAGCCAGTATATGGTCCAATTGTAGAACAAGGATTTATGAAAGAAGAAGCAAAAGAACGCTTAGCTAAAAATATTGAATCTGCATATGCTCGTGAACAATTCTCAAGAGATGCTGCCTTTTCAAATGCATCTTTAGCAGCAATGCAACTTATGCTTGCAGCTAAAGCGACTGGTTGGGACACTTGTGCTATTGGTGGCTTTAATCCACAAGCACTGACAGACGAATTTAACGTTTCATCTCGTTACGTTCCAATTATGCTTATTACAATTGGTGAATCAACTTTAAAAGGCCACCCTGCACCACGTATGAGCGTAGAGCAAGTGAGCGAGTGGGCAAAATAATAAAAAACGAAGGTAACTACGTTGCCTTCGTTTTTTTATTTCCTGTCACACTTTTGTAATATTACTACAAATCATTCGACATTTATACTTATGGAAAAGTATATTCTATTCCCTCCTCATAAGTAAACGTGACGTTTCGTGTCGAATTTTGTTTAGGTATTGAAATATACCCGTGTATTTTTGTTACAATTGTGATACAATGATAACAAATAGATAACAAGAGAGGGATTTTCATTGAGTTCATACGGAAGCTTTATCGCACTTTTATGCTACATAGTAACTGTACTGCTTCTATATTTTATTGGTGATGCCGCAAACATCTCCATTTTACAATTCCCAAAAGAAGAAGCATTCCAATTAGAATCAGAAAAACATACTGCACGATCCATTGTACCACTACTCCTAGCTCTTCCTGTATATATCATCGTTTTATATAAAAGTAAAAAAGTGTAAAGGCTACCCATTTCATTTATTTCGGTGGTTTTTACATTTTTTTGTTATATTACCCCTATTTTAAACATCATTCCATACTAAATACCCAGCTAGTCATTTAAAATGAGAAAATCTCCTAGAAAAAATTCCACTCTCTGTCCAGTCACTTACTACCGAACTTACATAGATTATAAGTGTGAAGGGGGTGATGAGGATTATGTTTGGATCATTTGGATGCTGTGATAACTTTAGAGACTGTCATCATCATGAAAGAGAGCGCGACCATCGTGAGAAGGAGAGAGAGGTTAAGCCACAACAACCAGCTGTATGTAACGTACTTGCTAGCATTTCAGTTGGAACAGAGCTTTCTCTATTAAGCGTTAAAGGTGTTGGATCTTTCAACAATGTAATTTTTGAAGGTTTCTGTAACGGTGTTGCTCTTTTCTCTGCTTTAGCTCGTAATAACAATGACAAAGACAATAAAGATAACAACAAAGATGATAAGCACAATCAAAACCGAAATACTTTTACTGGTATTTTACGTGTATGCCCATCTGATATCGTTGCTATCGCTATCTAATTCTGTACCTTATCCTCTAGTAAGAAAATAAGATTTACTTTTCTCATAGAAAAAACCTGAGACCGATTTCAATCGACTCAGGTTTTTTTATTACTTATATGCTTTTAACTAGTTCAACAACTTCTTCAGCAGTTGACATCATTAATGCTTTTTCTGCTAATGTTTCCATTTCTGTTTTTGACAACTTGCTTAGTTGTGTTCTTGCAGGAAGAATAGATGTTGCACTCATACTGAACTCATCTAAACCTAATCCTAATAATAATGGAATAGCAAGTGAATCGCCCGCCATCTCACCACACATACCAGCCCATTTGCCTTCTTTATGAGCAGCATCGATAACCATTTTTACAAGACGTAAAATAGATGGGTTATATGGTTGGTATAAGTAAGATACTTGTTCGTTCATACGGTCTGCAGCCATTGTGTATTGGATTAAATCATTTGTTCCAATAGAGAAGAAGTCAACTTCTTTCGCAAATTGATCTGCTAATACTGCTGAAGCTGGGATTTCAACCATCATACCAACTTCAATAGAATCAGAAACAGTTGTACCCGCTTCTACAAGTTTCGCTTTCTCTTCTAATAAAATTGCTTTCGCTTGACGGAACTCATCAAGAGTTGCAATCATTGGGAACATAATTTTTAAGTTACCGTATACGCTAGCACGAAGTAATGCACGAAGTTGTGTACGGAACACATCTTGCTCATCAAGACATAAGCGAATTGCACGGTATCCTAAGAATGGGTTCATTTCTTTTGGTAAATGTAAGTATGGAAGCTCTTTATCTCCACCGATATCAAGTGTACGAACAACGACTGGTTGACCCTCTTTTACACCTTCAAGAACTGCTTTATACGCTTCGAACTGCTCTTCTTCTGTTGGAAGATTGTCACGGCCCATGTATAAGAATTCTGTACGGTATAAGCCAACGCCTTCTCCGCCATTATCGATAATACCTTGTACATCATTTGGTGTTCCGATATTTGCAACAAGCTCAACGTGATGTCCGTCACTTGTTACAGTAGCTTGATCTTTTAATTTTGCCCATTCAGCTTTTTGCTCTTCAAATTTCGCTTTCTTTTCTTCAAACGAACGAAGAGTTTCTTCTGATGGGTTTACAATTACTTCTCCATCTAAACCGTCAATGATAACGATATCGCCGTTTTGGATTTTTTCCATAACAACTTTCGTACCAACAACAGCTGGAATTTCCATAGAACGAGCCATAATTGCAGAGTGAGATGTACGTCCACCGATATCAGTAGTAAAACCTTTTGCATACTTACGGTTTAACTGAGCTGTATCAGATGGTGTTAAATCTTCAGCAATGATGATTACCTCTTCAGAAATTGTACCAGGATTTGAGAAGTTAATTCCTAGTAAATGTGCAAGAACGCGTTTTGTTACGTCACGAATGTCCGCAGCACGTTCTTTCATATATTCGTTATCCATGTTTTCAAACATAGAAATAAACATTGATGCAACTTCATCCATTGCAAATTCAGCATTTACTTTTTCGCTATTTACTTTATCTTTTACTGGGTTTACTAGTTCTGGATCATTTAACACTAATAAATGTGCTTCAAAGATCGCAGCTTTGTCAGCACCTAGTTCAGCAAATGCGTGGTCTTTAATAGCTTCTAATTCAGTTTTTGCTTTCTCAAGCGCAGCGTCTAAGCGTGCAATTTCTGCAGCTTCGTTTGTAATTGATTTCTTTTCGATGTTAAATTCAGGATTTTCAAGTCTGAAAGCCTTTGCAATAGCAATCCCACTTGATGCAGCGATCCCTTGAATATTAAGAGTCATTATTCTCCTAATCCTTCGTTTTTCATAGTTTCTTCGATAGCTGCTAGTGCTTGAGCTGCATCATCACCATTTGCAGTGATTTTAATTTCTGCGTTTTGTTGAATGCCTAAAGACATAACGCCCATGATTGATTTTAAATTAACGTTCTTTCCGTTATACTCTAAGTTAATGTCAGAACCGAATTTGCTTGCAGTGTTTACAAGTAGAGTTGCTGGACGAGCATGAATTCCTGAGTCGCTAGTTACTTTAAAGATTTTTTCCATGATAATTTATCTCCTTTAAATTACAGTATTTTTTAGTTGTATAGACGTGAGTACTACACCATCTATTGTATATAATAGGCGATGTTCGGTCAACCACATCGCCTATTATAATTATAAACATTTTGCGTCAAATTCCTACTGAATGTCAATAATAGCGGTTTCGCCCTTCTTAACATTTCCATCTTTTTTCAATTCGACTTGTTGCCCTTGTTGTAAGTTTGTAAAGACAATTGGTGTAATGATAGATGGTGCATTTTCTTTTACAAATGCAAGATCTACTTTTAATAATGGTTGGCCTTGTTTCACCTTGTCGCCTTGTGCTACAAGCGCTTCAAAACCTTCACCATTTAATTTTACAGTATCAATACCAAAGTGGATTAAAATTTCTTTTCCGCCTTCAGATTGAATACCAATCGCATGTTTTGTAGGGAATACATTGACAATCTCACCATTAACTGGAGAAACTACTGTTCCTTCAGTTGGCTCAATTGCAAATCCATCTCCCATCATTTTTCCTGAGAATACTTGGTCAGGCACTTCTGTAATCGGTAAGATTTTCCCTTCAATTGGTGATACAATTGTTTCATTTTCATCAACTTTTTGAGGAGTTTCTTCCACTTTTACAGGTTCTTCTTTTTCAACATGAGGTGTACGGCCTGACATAATATCATGAATTTGTGATTTTAATGTGTCAGATTTCGGTCCGAAAATAGCTTGAATGTTATTTCCAACTTCAAGTACACCAGCTGCTCCAAGTTCTTTTAAGCGGTCTTTGTTTACATTCTTTTGTTCGTTAACTTGAACACGTAAACGAGTAATACAAGCATCTAAAGAAGCAATGTTTTCTTTACCACCAAGTGCTACTAATACTTCACGAGGAAGTTCGCCTGCTTCTGCTTTTCCTGCGCCGTCATTTGCATTTGCCACTTCACGACCAGGTGTTTTTAGATTCCATTTACGAATTGCAAAGCGGAATCCGAAGTAGTAAATAACTGCTAGTACAAGACCAACAATAATTACCCACCACCATGCTGTACGGCCTGGTAGTACACCGAATAATAGGAAGTCAATTAAACCACCAGAGAATGTCATACCAATTTTAACACCTAAAATTTGCATTGTCATAAATGATAGACCAGCAAATACAGCGTGAATTCCGAATAATACTGGCGCTACGAATAAGAATGAAAATTCAAGTGGCTCTGTAATACCTGTTAAGAAAGATGTTAATGCTGCAGAACCTAAAATACCTGCTGCTAATTTTTTATTTTCTGGACGTGCTTCATGGTACATTGCTAAAGCTGCTGCTGGAAGACCAAACATCATGAACGGATACTTACCAGTTGTAAATGTACCTGCTGTTAATTCTACACCGTCTTTTAACTGTGCCATAAAGATTTTTTGGTCACCACGGATTAATTCGCCAGCTGCATTTGTATACTGACCGAATTCGAACCAGAACGGTGAATAGAAAATGTGATGTAATCCAAATGGAATTAATGAACGTTCAATTAAACCGAATATAAATGCTGCGATTGTTCTATTTGCATCAATCATTTGATGTGAGAACGTGTTTAAGCCACCTTGAATGTATGGCCAAATGAAGCACATGATAATACCTACTATTAAAGAGAATGTTGCAGTTGCGATCGGTACGAAACGCTTACCTGCAAAGAAACCTAAGTATGATGGTAATTCAATGTTGAAGTATTTATTATAGCAATATGCCGCTACTATCCCGACGATAATACCACCAAATACTCCTGTTTGTAGCGTTGGAATACCTAATACGTTTGCATACGCTGGATCTGCAAATCCAATTTTTACTGGGTCTGCTCCAGAACTTGTTACTTTCACTAGCTTATCTACTTCTAAGAACACACTCATCGTTTTGTTCATAATTAAGTAGCCGACGAATGCTGCTAAACCAGCTACTCCGTCTCCACCAGCTAAACCAATTGCTACCCCAACTGCGAATAATAATGCAAGGTTAGCGAAAATAATATCACCAGATTGTTCCATAATTTTTGCAACCATTACGAACCAATCTGCTTTTAAAGCAGGAATAACATTTGTTAACTGTGGATTTTGAAATGCATTACCAAATCCAAGTAAAATACCTGCCGCCGGTAAAATCGCTACTGGAAGCATTAACGCTTTCCCGACTTTTTGAAGAACACCAAAGATCTTCTTAAACATGGAAACCCTTCCTCTCTTATCTATATTGATACCTTCCGACAAACGCCAAAAAGACATGAGGAAAAAAAGATAGAACGATAGCTATACAAAGGGTAGTATATCCCTTTCTCTAGCTTACATTCCTTACTTTTCTCCACTCATGCCTGATCGAATCAGTAACACGTGTCAAAAATAGGTTTACGTATAAGTTCACTATAATTAAGGCAAACGTTTTCGTTACTCACCTTAATGTGTTTGTCGAAATTTGTATAACTTTGCAATAGTTATTATACATAACTATTGTAAGCGATTCAATCATTTTTTTTAACGTTTTCATTTTAGACAAAAATATATAACTTTTTACACATGCTCTGCCTTTACTAAGCGTTGCAAGTGCATCGTTAAATAAATACTTTCAGCTTCATATACAGGTAGTTGCAACTCTTTTTGCATGACCTTAACTAGCTTCCAAGCCAAGTTATAGCAAACTGGATACTCGGCCTTTAATAAATCAGCAAAACTTTGTGATTCCTCTACTTTTTCTCCTTTTTTCACCCTCTCAATAGCATATTGAAGATGACGAATAAGACGTAAATAATGAATGCTCTCTTGATCTAATGTAATTTGTAAGTTTGTCTCAATTAAAGATACAAGTTGTGCAATGAGACGGGAGTTTTGATTAACTGAAGATAAATCAGAATTTGTAAGCGAACTGTAAATGTGAAGTGCAATAAAACCAATTTCTCCTTCAGGCAATGCAATTTGCAAACGAGAATTTAAAAGTTCTACAACACCTTCCGCAATTTCATATTCCTCTGGATAGAGCATTTTTGTTTCAACTAAAAAAGGGTTATCAATTGTAAGTCCTTGTTTTAACCTTTTAATCGCAAATGAAATATGATCTGTTAACGCAATATGAATATGTTCATTTAGTGGAGATTTCGCTTTCCCTTGAATGTACAGCATAATATCGTTCATCAATTCAATTAATTTTTCACTAATATGCGGCACTAATAATTTGTACTGTTCACGATCACGTTCATTTTTTAAGACAAACATTTTTTCGATTTGTTCTTGCTCCAAGACATCTTTCGCTTTTTTCCCAAATCCAATTCCTTTACCAATCACTACTACTTCCTCGTGTTCCGGATGGCTAGCAATGATGACATTATTATTTAAAACTTTTTTAATTTCTAGATAATTACTCATATAACACCACCCTCGTACTTAAATAGCCTACTTTTATGTTACAGAATATTCTTCTTTGTCGTCAATGTAAAACATCTGCCATTTAATAAAAATTCATTTTTTAGACATGTTTATATATGATGCGTATAATGTAAGAGCAACTGTACATAGAAAGGGGATAACAGCATGATTAAAATGTTTGTAAGTGATATCGATGGTACAATGATGCAACACGGAGGTCTTATTGACGAACAAGATGTTGCGGCACTGCGCAGCCTTGCCGAGCAAAATGTTATTCTTTGCTTCGCTTCCGGAAGACTTGATAATGAAATTGCAGACTTAATGAAAGCTGTAAATACAAATTTTCATCGTATTAGTGTAAATGGTGTTTTTGTATATACACATGAAAATAAACAACTATTATCTGCAACTTTTGATTCCAGCATACTTCCCGATTTGTTAGCTATGACGAATGAAGATCCTTATTTCCGTTATGTAAGTGATGAACATAATTATTACATTGAAGAGAAAACACCTTTTATTCAAGAACTTGAACAACAGGTAACTATGACTTCTGTTGAAGAACCAAACTTACTACAGAAAATTGATGATACAATTTTCCCAAATAAAATTTCTGTCGGTGGAACAAAGGAGAACTTACAACTCCTTCAGAAAAAAATTGATGAAAAATTCCACGGGAAAGTTAGTACTTTCATCTCTGCAGAACAATGTTTAGATGTAATGCCACCAAATGTTAGTAAAGGCTCTGCCATTTCTGTTTTATTAAATGAGTTTCAAATAAAACCTGAGGAAATTGCTTGTATAGGGGATTCATATAATGACATTCCTATGTTTTCTTTAACTCCTCACAGTTTTGCTATGTCGCAAGCAGATGATGCAGTAAAAAATCACGCTCACTATGTAGTAAATCACGTCAAAGATGCTGTTAACCACGTAATTACTCATAATAAAAATACGACTCATTCCTTATAAGGATGAGTCGTATTTTTATTTCTTTACATGTTAACCATTTTCAATTCCACTGTACTTCACAAACTGAAATATACTATTTGTTACGTGCGATATTCGTAATAAATTTATAACGATCTCCACGATAAATACATTTCACGTACTCTAGCGGTACCTCACCTTCTGAATATGACCATTGACGCATGACAAGTACAGGCGCCTTTTTAGGAATATGCAGATGTTCAGCTTCATTTTCCGTCGCAACGGAAGCTTCAATTGACTGAGTAGCGCTAACAAGTTTAAAGCCCAGTTTTTTCTCTAAATGTTCATATAAAGATTGTTGCAATATCTCTTCGTTAATATCTTTTACAAGAGCTGGCGACAAATATGTCGTCTCAAAAGCAATCGGTTCATCATCAGCTAAGCGAATACGCCTCACTTCATAAACCGATTCCCCCTCCTGTATTCTTAACCGGTCTGCTATTTTAGCAGTAGCTGGAACTAGGCGGAAACTAAGTAATTGACTACTTGGATTCATTCCACGAGAAATCATGTCTTCTGTGAATCCCGTCATTCCTTGCAACTTTTGTTCCACTTTCGGAAGTTGGACAAATGTTCCAATTCCACGCTTCCGATATAAATAGCCTTGTTCCACTAAATTATTAATCGCCTGTCTGATTGTCATACGACTCACTTCGAACTTATCACAAAGTTCATTCTCAGATGGGATTTTATCTCCCGGCTTCCATTCGCCGTCCTCAATTAGCTGTTTCACCCACTCTTGAATCTGATAATAGATCGGAAATGGTGAATACTTGTCGATGTTCATCAGCAATCGCCTCACTGCATAAAGATAGAGCTTCTTGATCAGCGATTACGGTTACATTCGGATGACGTTGTAAAACTGTAGCCGGACACTCTTCACTATATTCACCTTGCAATAATTCTTTAACAGCTTCTGCCTTTTTAGAACCCATCGCAACAAGTAGAACTTGTTTCGCTTTCATAATGCTTCCAATTCCCATTGTAATCGCATGAGTTGGCACATCTTCTTCTTTTTCGAAGAAGCGAAGGTTTGCTTGGCGTGTAGATTCTGTTAATTCAACAATGTTTGTTGGAGAATTAAACGGTGTTCCTGGCTCATTAAATCCGATGTGACCGTTTTCACCGATTCCAAGAATCTGTAGGTCAACTGGGTTAGCAGCTAGAATGCTCTCGTAACGTTTGCACTCTTCCTCTAAATCACTTGCCATCCCGTTTGGTACATAAGTTTGTTTAAATGGAAGATGATCAAACAACTGTTCTTGCATGAAATAGTGATAGCTGTTTTTATCTTCATGTGGTAAATTTACGTACTCATCTAAGTTTACAGTGGTTACACGGCTTGTATCAAGTTTATTTTTTCGTATTTCTGCATAAATACCTAATGGAGAGCTTCCTGTAGCCATTCCTAATGTTGGATTTTCTTTTGTTTTTACAACTTCTTCAATTAATTTATAACCTGCTTCTGCTAATTCTTTTGGAGTTTTTACAACAAGAATATTCATTTAATTACTTCCCTTCCTTCATATGAATTCCTAAACGAACCGTATCATATACATGTAAATCTTCATTCATCACAACAAAGTCTGCATCTTTTCCTACCGCTAATGCACCTTTATTATTTAATCCAAACTCTTCTGCTTGGTTAACTGATGTCATCAGTACTGCATCTTCGATTGAACAACCTGTAAATTCAATTACATTTCGGAAAGCTTGATCCATTTTTAGAATACTACCAGCTAACGTTCCATCTTCTAATCGAGCACTACCATCTTTTACATGTACTGGCTGTCCGCCAAGCTCATATAATCCATCTTCAAGACCTTTTGCACGCATTGCGTCAGTAATAACACTTACTTTTTTCGGTCCTTTTAACTTATATGCTAATTTCACCATATCAGGGTGAATATGAATACCATCTGTAATTACTTCAACCATTACATCTGGATTTAATAACACATGACCAACAACTCCTGGTTCACGGTGATGTAATCCACGCATTTGATTGTATAAATGTGTCGCATGTGTAATCTTTCTATTTTTTAGTTGTGCATCAATTGCATCTGTATGCCCCATTGTGCCAACTACACCAGTTTCAGCAAGATATTGTTCAAACTCTAATGCTCCCTCTTCTTCTGGTGCATATGTTACTAATTTAATTAAATTCCCACTTGCTTCTTGCCATTGTTTAAATTGCTCAATATTTGCAGGAACGATATGTTCAAGTGGTTGTGCACCTGCACGTTTCTTTGAAACATATGGTCCTTCTAAGTGAATATATTCGAAATGCGCTCCTTTTTCTTTTGCTTCTTTCGCAGCAGTTAGCGCTGCTTCAATTGCCTCTGGAGCTTGTGTCATTGTTGTTGGGAAGTAAGTTGTAACCCCTTCTTTTAACATTTCTTTACCTAGAGTTACTAACCCATCGCTATTTGCATCCATCGCATCAATATCGTATCCACCATGAATATGAACATCGATCATACCTGGAATTACAATCTTCCCTGTAGCATCAAAAACAGTTTCATTTTCTTGTGGTACATATTGAGCCATCAAACCAATTTCTTTAATGGTTTTTGCGTAACGAATAAATCCGTTTTCCACTATTTCTTGACCTGTGTAAATTTTGGCATTGATGACAATTTGCGTTTTCATTTTCATCGATCCTTTCCCATGAAATACCTACTTGTTATTATTACCTTATTCGCCTAGTTCCATCTTAATATATGCACGAGTAGTTGTCTATACATTCTAATGAAATTTCCTTTTTATTCAACAGAAAAGGAAATTTCTTACGTCCCTTATAATTATAATATATATTATTCATTTTTCCAAAAAGGGACAGTATCCACCCCTAATATAGAAATCACTTCAACAATGGCATTAACCCGCTAGATTTTAACATAACATGTTCACCATCTGTTTCTATTTCTACTGTACGTTTATTTGTTCTATATACCATTATACCGTGCCTTTTCAAGCGCTTTACTACACTTTGATGAGGGTGTCCATACGGATTACTACTCCCGTACGACAGAATAGCAAACTGCGGTTCCACTTTTTTTATAAACGTTTCACTTGTTGAAGTATATGAGCCGTGATGCCCCACTTTCAAAACATCTGCATGCACATCAAATTGTTTTAATATTTCATTTTCTGTCCGTACATCCGCGTCACCCATTAATAAAAAATCCGCTTTTCCATATCGTACCTTTAAAACAATTGAGGATTCATTATTTTCATCTTTTGATTTCCCGTTGTTTAATACTTGTATAGAAACATGTGGATCCAGCGGTATATATTGTCCTTCCTTTACTGAAACGAAAGGTATCCCTCTTTTTTTAATATTATTCCGATACGTATGATAAGTAAGAGAACTATATGTTTTTCCACTATCTAATATAAGCGATACCGGCATTTGCTCTACAATTGGAATTAACCCCCCTATATGATCCATATCGGGATGCGTACTGACAATTACATCTAAATGATTAATCCCTTTCTCAATTAATTTCTGAATAATAACCTCTCCTGCTTCATAAGGTCCTCCATCAATTAACATTGTTTGTCCATTTGGCATTATAATAAGTGTTGCGTCACCTTGCCCCACTTTTAAAAAGCTCACTTTCATTTTACTAAGATGTTGCCGATGCATATGTAAAGGAGACGTAGTATGAATAGACATCATATACCTTTTAGCTGATGCGCTATTTAAAGAAAAACATAATAAAACAGAAGCTAATAATAGAATAATCCGCATACCTCTCATAACTCGTCTCCTTTTTTCATTTAGTATGGCACTGTAAATAATTGATATACAAAAAAAGCTTAGCAAAATGCTAAGCTTTTATTTCGATATCTCTTGTAAGGAACCGAAGAATAAATCAGCTTCATTCATTTGTTCATTCTCTTCAGAAAGCGGTGGTAAATCATCTAATGTTTTCAATCCAAATGTGTCCAAAAATTCTTTTGTTGTTCCATATAAAATAGGCCGCCCTGGTCCTTCTGCTCTTCCCATTTCTTTTATAAGTAAATGGGAAACCAACGTTTGTAACGCCTTATCGGTTTTAACTCCTCTAATCTCTTCCATCTCAGTCCTTGTGATTGGTTGACGATATGCAACAATCGCTAACGTTTCGAGGGCAGCTTGCGAAAGCGAAGCAGCTGTTGGTGTATCCATTAATTTTTGATAATATGAAGCATGTTCTTTCTTTGTAGCAAAACGATATACTTTTGCATACTGTACAATTTGCAAACCACGGTTTGCACCTTCACATTCTTGTTGCATTTCTTCTAAAATATTAATTACTTCATTCATTTCAATTTCAAGAACTTTCGCTATTTGTTCTGGATAAATCCCTTCATCACCAGAAACAAATAAAAGGCCTTCAATAATTGACTTTTGTTCTTTCCTATCCATTTCACGAGCTCCTTCCTTCTATTTTTCCATAAAAATACACATCAAAAAACCGAATCACAATCAATGCGTTCGGTTCAATACTTTTTCTCTTGTTCCAAACGATACATTAAAACATAGCATGAGATAAAATGTTTCTATCCCATTTTCACATACTTGCTCTATGCAGATTTATTAGAGCTTGATACGAAAATTTCATCAAAATTATGTTCTTGCTCAATTGTGATTTGTTGATTTTTCATAAGTTCCAGAACTGCTAAAAATGTTACAACCATTATTTCACGTTCATCATCAACAAACAAATCATAAAAACTTTGGCGACCACCCTTTATTTTTAACTGCTTTAAAATATCAGTCATTCGTTGTTCAATTGGTATTTCTTGACGAGTAATACGTGTTGTTACAGGTTTTTTTGCCTTTTTACGGCGCATTAATTTTTGAAATGCTGCTAGCATATCATATAACGTAACATCAAGAGGTAAACTTGTCTCCGCTTCTTGTTCCAACGATGTAAAGTCAATTGGCGGACGTGTATATAGCTGTGCTCTTTCTTGTTCTCTTTCTTTTAACTCAGTAGCAACTTGCTTATATTTCTTATATTCAATTAACCTCTCCATCAATTCTTGACGAGGATCATCTATAAAATCATCACCGTTATCAAGTACATCTTCTTCATGTTTCGGCAACAACATCTTACTTTTAATTTGTAATAACGTTGCGGCCATTACTAAATACTCACTTGCAACATCTAATTGAAGTTCTTTCATCGTATGCACATAAGATAAATATTGCTCTGTAATATCTGCTACAGGAATATTATATATATCAATTTCATAACGATGTATTAAATGTAACAATAGATCCAAAGGCCCTTCAAAAGCCTCTACTTTAAAATTATATTGCACAAAGCATCCCACCACATTTTTTCTATAACAACATAAGTATAGAGCATACTCATGTTCTATCCAACCTTTTTAAGAAATTTAATTAAAAATAGACCAATGCCTATGTCATCATGCCCACCACTTCATATGATAACAGTGTAGTAAGAACAATGTAGGAGGTCAAAAAACTATGGGTCACGTTGATTGTGGTTTTAGCGGTGGGTTCGCATTACTTGTTGTACTGTTTATTTTACTAATTATTGTAGGAGCAGCTTGCTTCTGCTAATATGAACAATAACGGCTAGGGGGAAACCTCCTAGTCGTTTATTGTTCATATTTCTATGATACACTTATATGTATAACCGTTAGATAGGGGCGAAAAAACATGTATCCTACCGAATACATACAATTTTTAATTCATTTCCATGGAGATTATGACTATTTTGAATGTCACGAAATACTAGAAGAGTACTGGAAGACAAAACCAAGAGGTAATCGAGATCATTACTTAGTTGGTCTCATTCAAATTGCAGTTTCTTTATACCACCAAAGACGTGCTAACTGGAATGGTTCCACAAAAATGATGAAAAGCGCAATCACAATTTTAGAAAAAAGCGGTGTGCCTTTACAACGTTTAGGAATTAATCAAGTACAACTTCTTTCCTTGCTCAATGAAAGATTGCAATCTATCCATAAAAAAGAACGTTTTGTACCTTTATTTTTACCCTTATCAGATCCATTGTTAGAGAAGCAGTGCATAGAGTTATGTCAAAAACAAAACCTCTCTTGGAAAGACTTGAATGCTATCCCAGTTGAATATATTATAAACAAGCACACTTTGCGTGATCGCACAGAGGTCATTACTGAACGATACGAACAATTACAAAAAAGAAAGCAGAGATAATAAACTACTTATCTCTGCTTTCACGAATGTATATTTTGTTCTAGCCCTTTACATTTTTCGCAAAAACTTGCCGTTTGCTCATTTCCGCAAATTGTAAACTCAAGAAATTTACTCTTTAACTCTTGAACCATCTTCGTCCCAATCCCCACATGACGGTGAGACGGGTTCACACTCAAATGCTGAATTTCTAATACATGATTCTCTTTTTTTACAATCCCCATTATTCCAACAAAATCTTCATTTTCTTTCCACAAATACAATTGCCAATCATCTTTTGCTTCATATTCTTTCATTGTCAATTGTAATGTTTTCACATCTTTTTCAGTTGGCATAAACGAAAGAAGCCCCATTGCAATTTTTTCATAACTTTTTTTAAAACGAATTAACATAACCCTTATCCCTTCTTACAAAAGTTACAAACTAGTAATCCCCTCAATCACTCTTTTCATATCACATTCATTTTACAATATTTTCAACAGAGTGAGAAGAGTCTAAAACAACTTGATAATCATACAAAGCGAAAAGAAGAAAGTCAAATCTATGTTTCAGCACTATTCCTTTAATAAATAGAGTTAAAAAAAGAAAATTTTATATGGAATGGAAAGAAACACATCATTCAACATCACTTCATTCATAGTTACTCTAAAGCAGCACAATTCTAGCAAAATTAATATAACAAAAAATATTTGTTGAAACATATAATGTAATGTATTCTATGTAATTTGTTAAAGGTTTGTTCTCACAAGCAATATATTTTAGCAACAACACTACTTGTATGATGAGCTGTAGAAGAAGTACTCGATTTCATTAAAAATAAAAAAGAGAGCAAAAACTCTCTTTTTCCTTACCTTATTCTTCCCAAACTTTAACTTCTTTCATTACATCGCCTTGACGCATTTTTAATACTGTTTCAATACCGCTTGTTGCTTTACCGAATACAGTATGAACACCATCTAAATGTGGCTGTGGCTCATGAACGATAAAGAATTGGCTACCGCCTGTGTTACGGCCAGCGTGAGCCATAGAAAGTGATCCTACAAGGTGTCTATGAGGGTTTCCATCAGTTTCACATGGAATAGAGTAACCTGGGCCACCTGCACCTGTACCTGTTGGGTCTCCACCTTGGCTTACGAAGCCAGGAATAACACGGTGGAATGTAACACCGTCATAAAATCCTTGCTCTGCTAATTTTTTAAAGTTTTCTACTGTTTTTGGTGCTTCTTCTGGGAAAAATTCCAAGTCGATTTTTTCACCGTTTTCCATTAATATGTATCCTAAAGTTTTCATACGTATATGTCTCCTTTCAACTATCTCAGCACTATATTACCACATTCATGACTAGAAACAAAAAGAATCCGACAATCTAGATACTTCTTTTTTGAAATGTGGAAAAAGTCAGGTGACAAATAAGAAATATATACTATAATAACTTTGTTGCCCGAAAATTTTAGAAAGAGAAAGGGAGCGATTTTTCGTGAAAACGAAATTACTAGCTCTGCTATTAGCTGTAACGGTATTTATGATGCCAACAGCTTCGTTTGCAGACATCATCGAGGGAGAATCAATTGTTACATTAGGAGAGAACTTATCTGAACAACAAAAACAAGATCTGTTAAAAGAAATGAAAGCACCGAAAGATGCTACAATTATTACTGTATCTAATGCGGAAGAACATAAATTTCTAGAAGGCATTGTTCCAAAAGCACAAATTGGTACGAGAGCAATTTCTTCTTCTATGATTACATACACAAAACCAGGATCTGGTCTTATTGTACGATCAAAGAACATTAACTGGGTAACAGATGCAATGTACACTAACGCTTTGATTACAGCAGGTGTAAAAGATGCAGAAATTCAAATTACTGCACCTTTTAAAGTTTCAGGAACTGCAGCTTTAACTGGATTAATGAAAGCATACGAAACTGCGTCCAATAAACAAATTCCTGAAGAAGTTAAAAAAGTAGCGAATGAAGAAATGGTACAAACAGCCCAGCTTGGTGATAAAATTGGTGAAGAAAAAGCAGTTCAACTTGTTGCAAAAATTAAAGAAGAAATTGCAAAAGAACAGCCAAAAACAACAGAAGATTTACGTTCATTAATTAAAAAAATTGCTGATCAACTCGGCATTACATTGACAGATGAACAGTTAGATAACTTAGTATCGTTATTTGATAAAATGAAAAATCTTAATATTGATTGGAATCAAGTTGGTAGTCAATTAAACAAAGCAAAAGAACACGTTTCTGCCTTCTTAGGTTCTGAAGAAGGACAAAGTTTTCTAGATAAAGTGAAAGATTTCTTCTCAAGTATCATTGATTTTGTTAAATCTTTATTCAAGTAAAAAGAAGCCCGTCAGTGACGGGCTTCTTTTTTATACAAGTAACGGTAATTTCATAACAGCCTCTTCAACCGAACGCACTATATGATTTGCTTTCTCCTTTACATATGGATGGGCATGATGAAGAGTAAATGAATGCGGGGTTACTTCAAACATAGAAATATCATTGAAAGAATCTCCAATACAAGCAACTTCATTTGCTTCAATTTGCAAATGGTCCATTAGTCGCTTTAGAGCACTCCCCTTACTCACCCCTCTTGGCATAATATCAACATAGCGTTTACCTGATATAAAAACTTCCGCTTCGCCTTGAAACGTATCTCGTAGCTCTTGATCTAACGTTACAATTTTCTCTTCTTCTCCAAAAACAAACAATTTTGCAGGGTGTACAGTCTTACCAAACTCTTCTTCTAACGCTTCAATTTCAGCAATATGCACGCCCATATACGCTTCAAAATTATGGTGATGTTCATTCTTCCTTTTTGTATATCGCTGCTCATTTCCACAAACAATATCCGCTAGTCCTTTTTTATGTATATATCGATATATTTCCTGGGCAACCGTATTTTCAAAACTCGATTCATGAAATAAATTCCCATCCGGAAGTAACATTGTCGCTCCATTTAAGCCAGTTGTGTAATATGGGAATGAAAACCTTTTTACAACTTCATCAATTCTGTGTGTAAAACGGCCAGAGGCAAAACAAATATTTGTCCCTTTCTCAGCTAACCAACACAGCGCACGTTCATCTTCTTTTTGCATATGATTCACATCGTAAACGAGCGTGTCATCTAAATCACTTACAAATAATTTAATCATGTCCTCTTCCCCTTCCATACACAATATCTACTCTAAGTGTACACAAAAAATGTTTGATTTTTGTTAAAAAATAATAAATTTTTGCTAAAAAAAATAAACGGGTGTATAATCCCGTTTATTTTTGTCTTTTTACATTTTGAGGTCTTACAATACTTGGTCGTACTTTTAAACTAGACATCGTTGGACGGAGTAAAATTTTTGTTAACGCGCCCCAATCAAATGGTAAAAACGGCCATAAATAAGGTGTTTGTAAACTTTTTATAGACGTTAAAAATAAAATTAATATCGTCATACCAATTACAAATCCCATCTCCTGGAAGAGACCTGTCAAAATAATAACAAACAATTTTCCAACCTTATTTCCGAGTCCTAATTCATAACTCGGTGTTGCATATGCACCGATCATAGAAACCGCAACATACAAAATAACTTCTGGTACAAACAAACCTACATCGATTGCTATTTGACCAATTAATATGGCGGAAATTAATCCTGCTGCAGACGATAACGGCGTTGGAGTATGAATGGCTGCCATCCTTAAAAATTCAAGTCCGACCTCTGCCATTATTACCTGTAATAAAATTGGTAAATGCGTCATCTTAGTCGGTCCGATGAAAGCAAGATTTTCTGGTAAAAGAGTTGGGTCAAATACAAACACTAACCAAAACGGTAGTAAAAATAAGGAGAATAAGACACCTAAAAAGCGTACCCAGCGTAAAAATGTCCCGACAGCCGGATTTTGTCTAAACTCTTCTGCATGCTGTAAGTGGTGGAAATATGTTGTTGGAGTAATCATAGCACTCGGTGATGTATCTACTAGTACTAACACATGTCCTTCTAATAAATGATTTGCTGCTACATCTGGTCTTTCTGTATATCGAATAAGTGGGAATGGGTTATAGCTTTGCTTTACAACAAATTCTTCCACTGTTTTATCAGCCATCGTAATTCCATCGACATCGATGTTATTTAATTCTTGTTTTATAATCTTAACTAAATCCGGATTTGCAACATCTTGTACATACGTAATACAAATATCCGTTTGCGATCTATCTCCTACTCTAATCATTTCATTTCGAAGACGTGGGTCACGTATTCTTCTACGAATTAACGCTGTATTTACAACGATATTTTCAACAAACCCATCCCTTGCACCACGTACAACCTTTTCTGTATCTGGTTCTGTCGGAGTCCGCCCTGGATAACTACGAACATCTATTGCGAACGCTTCCCTTTCACCTTCCACAAATATAACGATGAGTCCTGATAATACTTGGAGCATTACCTCATCCATCGTTTTCACTTTACTTACTTGTTGATGAATTAAACGATTCTCTAGAAGCTTCACTGTATCTTCTTCTACATCCCTTATTTCATTTGTATCCACCGCTTCTTCTAAAATAGGGATAATATAATTCGTATCACAGAGTCCATTTACAAACAACACACCAATTTCTTTATTTAAAATTTGAAATTTACGAATGCCAACATCGTATGTAACACCCAGTCCAGCTGTTTGCTTTAAGTAATTTTCATTATCACTTATGAAAGATGAAATTGGGATATCCACTTTTTTAGGCTTCGTCATAAAATCCACTCCTTTCCAAAATTAATTGAATTGCTTTTTTTGTAATTGGTGATCCTCTCTCCCATTCATCATTTCCACACATCTTACCAATATCACCAATTCCAACGATGACAGGAACATTCAAATCGTCTAAACAATAAATTGTATCTCCGCTAATTCTGCCAATTTCACCATCTGGAAGTCCAAATTTATCCACACCATATTCGGTTAAGTTCCCGTTCCGATCTACATTTACATCTACGCGTGCCCATTCCCAATGATGCGTATTAGACGCTACTGCTAAAATGCCAAGCACATCAATTTGTTTATGGGTAGCCACATATTTTAAAGCCTTTTCACCAGATCCTTCTCCAATAAATCCACTGTCATCAAACATGACAAATACAGGGTCATATGGCGTTTGCATAATAAGCTCAACAACTTTTTTCCCTGTCAATTTGGTTGGATTACTTTGTGATGCTGAAATACACCTACCCCCAAATTCCTTCGTTAAAAGCTCAATTGTCCGCTTTGCATATTCATCTCCATCTGTGACCAAAACAACCCTTCGTCTCATTTGATTTATCCTTTCGGTTTACATATAAGTGCTATAAAAAATGAAAACAATATCGCTGCGGAAATGCCCGCAGACGTTAAACTAAACATGCCAATACCAATTCCTAAATATCCATGTTTTTCTGCTGCATGCATTGCTCCGTGCAATAGTGAATGTCCAAAACTTGTAATAGGGACTGTGGCTCCAGCACCTGCAAACTTTATTAGTTTATCGTACAAGCCAAATCCATCTAATATTGCTCCGATGACTACAAAAGTTGCCATTAAATGAGCTGGTGTTAACTTTGCGAAATCTAACAATAGTTGCCCAATTACACAAATAGCTCCACCTACAAGAAATGCGTATATAAAGTCCACAATTCACTCTCCTTTAACTCTCTCAAATACAACACCATGTGCAATTGTTGGAATCGTCTCTTTCTGTTGCATCATCATCGGGCTTAATAATGCACCAGTCGCAACGACAAAAATTCGTTGTAAATTCCCTTTTTGCATCTCGTGTAATAAATGACCATATGTGACAACCGCTGAACAAGCGCAACCACTACCACCTGCAAACACTTCTTCTTGACTTGATTCATAAATCATCAATCCACAATCATTGTATATATGCCCAAGATCATAACCTTCCTCAAGTAAAAGTTGTTTCGCAATCGGCGTCCCAACAGCTGATAAATCACCCGTAACAATCAAATCATAGTCATCAGCACTTCTTCTCAAATCTTCAAAATGCTGTTGAATTGTATGAGCTGCTGCTGGAGCCATCGCTGCCCCCATGTCCAAAGGATTTGTGATTCCTAAATCTTGCACTTTTCCGATTGTAGCCGCCGTAATTTTAATTGCACTTTTTTCATTACTAATTAATATAGATCCTGCACCAGTCACAGTTGAATTTGCTGTCCCTGGCTTTTGTCCACCGTACTCTGTTGGATAGCGAAATTGTCTTTCAGCCGTTGCATTATGACTACTTACTGTAGCTAAGACACGATTTGCAAATCCACCGTCTATAAAAGCTGAGCCAACTGCTAAAGTCTCCATAGACGTCGCACAAGCGCTAAACATTCCTAAAAAAGGAATACCCCACTTACGCGCAACATAATTCGCTGTCACTGTTTGATTTAATAAATCTCCCGCTAAAAAGAAATCAATTTGCGATGTTTTTATATTCCCTTTTTGCACTGCTTGTTGAATTGAGTCCGACATTAACCTTCGTTCGGCGAGCTCCCAATTTTCCTCTCCACAATGTAAGTCATCATATGAAATATCAAATTTTTTTCCAAGAGGGCCCTCAGCTTCTTTCGGACCGACAGCAGTGCCCGTTGCATTTACATATATATCATTTTGAAATACCCACGTTTGTTTTCCGGTCAACCTCATACTAGCCCCTCCTTTAAGACATAAAAATTTTAAAGGTATACCTTATTAACCCAATGATATATGCACCAACAACTCCAAATACAATCACACTTCCTGCCAATTTAAACATATTTGTAGCAATCCCTAGAACAACCCCTTCGCTCTTATGTTCTAAGGCAGCGCTCGCCATAGAATTTGCAAATCCTGTTACCGGTACCGCTGATCCTGCTCCAGCAAATTGACCGATTTTATCATATACACCACATCCTGTTAAAATCGCTGATACTAAAACAAGAGTTGCAACAGTTGGGTTTCCTGCCTCTTGTTCACTGAAGTGAAAATAATGTATATACAATTTCATCAATACTTCTCCAACTGTGCAAATGAGTCCACCTACAAGAAATGCTTTGATACAATTTAGTAAATAGTTTGGCTTTGGATGATACTTCTTCACTTTATTTATGTAATCATCCTTCAATTTCTGACTTGTCATTTATATACTGCCCCCTACCTTACGAAATAAATCCAGTGAAACAACGACCCTATTACTTTCCCAAGTACAAGAGCAACGAGTAAAACAATAATCTTCCCCTCTACCCCTACTCGTTTCGCTAAAATAGGTAGAACATTTAACACCTCTGTTAATGCCGCAGCAAGCATTCCGATGAACGTGCCACAAAATATCCCTAATATAACGAGCCAATATTGCGACGTTTGAAATGTAATATTTTTCAAACTGCACCAAGCCCCTGTTAACGTACCTGCAATGACCGCCCACTCAAAATATTGAATATGCTTTCCACTTCTCGTTAATTGAGCTAAACGGGGGATTATACCAAGTACAGCTAAAAATGCGACATATCCGCTACCTACCGCAATCCCTCCAGCTAAACCAATTAAAATAACAAATCCAGACTCAATCATCGGTAAGTTGTTTCATATTATCCTTGTTTTCATTAACCATTACATATTGATCAAGTGACTGTTGGTATTGAAACATCTCAACTTCTAGCGGACTTGGCTCTTCATTAATTCGTTTTTGAAATACATGATTAAAGAATAAAACCATTCCTAAGCCAAGGCCTAAAGAATAAGGAATTTGAAATAAAAGTGGTTGCGCATTAAATTCTCCAGTAATCATGTAATATAACCGTTGATGTACTTGTTGCATACTTACATCTTCATGGAAATAAATGATCGCAAGGGCCGCTCCAATGAAAAGTAACAACCATACAAGTCCGAAAAAAATTGGTTGTGCCTTCTTTTTTTCGTATATAATTTCAACAAGAGTTTGTCCAGAACCGAGTAAATTAATTTGTACATGAGATGCTTTCTGTTGAATAATCTCAATTACTTTCATAACATCAATTACAACATGAGTCTTATCATGCACTGTTATTTTGTAAACTATCTCATTTTGTAACAACTCAACTACGGAAGAATCTCCGGCAAGTTGAGCAACATCACCCAGCTTTACTTCATAAGTAGGAGAAACTTTTAAACGATTGCGCATTTTAATATAAATCGTTTGTTCCAACTTTCATTCACCCCTTCACTCTTCCTCGTAGTTGTAGTATGGTTATTGAATTTTTTTCTAATACAATTTTTTCATAAAAAAACATCTGCACCATTTCGGTACAGATGTTTTTACTTATGCCTTTTTCTTAAATAAGTTTGCAATACTTAATGCAAGCCCTCCCCAAATGACTACGATTCCAATAACCATCATCATAATCGCTGATCCACTCATTATGAAACACCTCGATCTTTCCATTCTTTTTCAAGCTTTGCAGAATCCGAATGTATTTGTGCATCCCATTTCTTTAGACTAATAATTAGCGCAACAATAAGGAAGGCTACTGCTATCGACCAACCATACGTTACAACAAACTCAGTCGGATAATCTCCGTAGTTCTTTTTAATATTTTGGATTGTACCATCAATTAGCATATACCCTAACATAAGCGGAGTAATAACGAGTAAACTCACTCTCCAAAACGTTCCTAATTTAATGTCAGATACAAAGTTTGCATGATTTTGATAAACTGGTAAACGACGTAAAATGAGCCCTATCGTCACTACTTCCGCAAGTGCAATTGTAATTAATCCGAAATTATTAGCGAAATAGTCGACAACATCTAAGAACATAAGCCCACCACGTGTTGCAAAAGCAAGAGAAACTAACACGAGAAGGGTTCCCATAATTCCAATGGTTTTTTCCCGACTTAAACTGAATTTTTCAGACACAGCAGCAAAGCATACTTCCGCGAGTGAAATAAGTGATGTGATTCCAGCAACCGTTAACGATAAGAAAAATAATACACCAAACAACGGTGACATCGGTAATTCATTAATAATTTGCGGAAACACTACGAACGCAAGCCCAACGCCAGCACTTGCTACTTTATCAACCGGTACTCCCATATTATTTGCCATAAACCCAAGAGCTGCAAAGACCCCAATACCTGCTAATAATTCAAATCCTGAGTTTGCAAATCCAGTAATAAAGGCATTATTTGTTGTATCCGAGTTTTTCGGTAAATAACTAGAATAAGTAATCATAATTCCAAATGCTAAAGATAAACTAAAGAATATTTGACCATAAGCAGCAAGCCATACTTTCCCATCAAAAATACGACTCCAATCTGGTTTAAAGAATGCATCTAGTCCTTGCATAGCACCTTCCATCGTCACTGCACGAACGACGATAATAAGGAACATAACAACTAATAAAGGAATAAATATACGGTTAACCACTTCGATTCCTTTTTTAACTCCTTTAAATGCAACGCCAAGCACAATAATCCAAACGAGAGCTAACGGAATTAATACTTCCGGTACAAGTCCTCCAAATTGTCCTGGCTTATCTGCAACATGTAAGTACTCTTTAAATAAAAATGATTGCGTGTCTTTTCCCCATGCTCCAGTAATTGCAAAGTATGTATACGATATAGACCAAGCAATAATCACTGCATAATATGTTGAAACGATAAATGTTACGCACATTTGCCACCATCCAATAAATTCGGCACGCGGGCTAATACGGAAAAATGTAAGTGGTGCTGAACCACGATGACGATGACCAAGGGCAAACTCAAACGCTAACAATGAAATACCAGTCGTTAATAATGCAAATAAGTACGGTAAAAAGAATGCTCCTCCTCCATTTTCATACGCTGTATAAGGAAAACGCCATATGTTTCCTAATCCAACGGCAGATCCGACCGCTGCGAAAATAAATCCAGCTCTCGTTCCCCATTGTTGCCTCGTTTCCATGTTTCCTTCCCCCTTTATGACAAGTTCATACTTGGATTATATTTTAAATTGACTAAATTATCAATAAATTCTGTTAATTTTTTCGAAAATTAACATCTCTCTCCTATTAACGGCATAAAAAAATCGAATAGACAATTATTCGTCTATTCGATCTTTCATCTGTTTTAATATTTTCTTTTCAAGTCTTGAAACTTGTACTTGTGAAATGCCTATGCGCTCTGCTACTTCTGACTGTGTTTGATCTTTATAGTAACGCAAGTATACAATTAAGCGCTCTCGTTCATCTAGTTCTCTAATCGCTTCTTTTAAAGCAATTTTATCGAACCATTTCGTTTCAGATTGATCTGCAATTTGATCTAAAATAGTGATTGGATCGCCGTCGTTTTCATATACAGTTTCATGTATAGATGAAGGAGCACGGCTCGCTTCTTGCGCTAGAACAACTTCCTCTGGCGTTAGTTCTAGTGCCTCTGCCACTTCATTAATCGTTGGAGCCCTTCCGAACTCTTTCGAAAGCTCATCTCTCATCTTTCGAATTTTGTTCCCTGTTTCTTTTAAAGACCTACTAACTTTCACTGATCCATCATCACGTAAAAAACGTTGTATCTCTCCAATAATCATGGGAACTGCATATGTTGAAAATTTCACGTCGAAAGATAAATCAAATTTATCTACCGATTTTAAGAGCCCAATACATCCAATTTGAAATAGATCGTCTGGTTCGTATCCTCGATTAAGAAACCGCTGTACAACCGACCAAACAAGACGCATATTACTTTGAACGATTGTATCTCTTGCCTGTTGATCTCCATCTTGACTTTTTTGAATTAACGCTTTTAGCTCGTGGTCCTTTAACTGAGGTTTCTTCTTCTCATTTTTGACCTCTATGTCCATAGGCTATTCTCCTTAATTGCATAGAGCGTTACTATTTGATAAGTATTTTGTCAAATGGATTGTTGTCCCGAAAGATTCGTTTGAAATAACTTCTACTTCATCCATAAAATTTTCCATGATAGTAAATCCCATTCCGGAACGCTCTAATTCAGGTTTAGTTGTAAAAAGGGGTTGTCTCGCTTCATCTAAGTTAAAGATTCCAATCCCTTCATCTCGAATCGTGAGTTTCACCATTGCTTCTTCCAAAATTACAGAAATATAAACAATACCTTCTGCATTTCCTTCGTATCCATGAATAATTGCATTTGTAACCGCTTCTGACACAACTGTTTTAATCTCCGTTAATTCTTCCATCGTTGGATCTAGTTGTGCAATGAAAGCCGCCACTGTAACGCGAGCGAACGATTCATTTTGACTTAATGCTGAAAATTGAAGGTTCATTTCATTTCTCATCTATGCCACCCCCAACGTCGCGAGCGCGTGCGCTTCACTTTCTTCTAAGCGAACGATTTTGAATAAGCCCGACATTTCAAATAAACGCTTAACAGGCGGTGAAATTGCACAAACAACCATTTCTCCACCTAATCCCTTTACGTGTTTATATCGGCCTAATATAACACCTAGACCAGAACTATCCATAAACGATAAGTTCTCTAGGCTCAAAACAATATGATGAACACCATGTGTCTCAATCATATCTGTTACTTTCGTTCGCAACTCTTCAGCCGTATGATGATCTAATTCACCCTCTAGTCTCACACATAGGACGTCACGTTTCACTTCTAATTGCATGGAAAGACTCACACGATTTCCTCCTTATGCTCAAACTTTACTTTTTCACATACATAAAGATTTTCGTGATACAAAATAAGAATCCTTCCTGCTGACAAAAGAAGAACTATTTCGTCATAAAGTGAAACCTTTCAGCATTATTCACTTACATACGAATAGAAAAGCGGCAAAATATTTGCCGCTATTTTGATGTTGAAAACATCCCAAAACTTCTTTTAAATAACTCCCACCAGCTCGCTGCAGCAACATCTTCTTTTGCTACAATTGTTTGTTTTAATAAAACATCTTTATCTTTTTTAATAACAAGTGTACCAAGCGCGTCACCTTTTTTAATCGGTGCTTTTACTTTCTTTTCAGCAATTACTTCTTGTTTTACCTTGTCCATATTCTCGCCCTTCTTCATAAGAAGAGAAACATTATCTGATGCAACTAAATCTACTTTTTCTTTTTTCCCTTTCCCTACTTGAACTGTCTTAATTTTTTCGCCGCGCGTATACAATTTCTTTGTCGTATATTGTCCAAATGCATAGTCAAGAAGCTTCGTCACTTGGTTGTTCCGTTCTTTTGATGTTGGTGCTC
This sequence comes from Bacillus sp. FAU20, assembly GCF_056033865.1. Taxonomy (NCBI): domain Bacteria; kingdom Bacillati; phylum Bacillota; class Bacilli; order Caryophanales; family Bacillaceae; genus Bacillus; species Bacillus sp. FAU20. The sequence continues at coordinate 563,082 of NZ_JBVYHY010000003.1, read as the reverse complement.
CCATGACAACTGAAATGACACGCATGCCATTTTTTTGAGCCGATGCTGTTAAACAATATTTCGCTTCTGTCGTAAAACCTGTTTTTACTCCATCTACGCCAGGATAAAAACGTACTAGCTTATTCGTATTAACGAGCCAAAACTTTTTATCCGTATCTTCACGTAAATAATCTTCGTACTTACCTGTGTATTTACGAATAAGTGGATACTTCATCAATTCTCTCGCCATTATAGCCATATCATTTGCTGTGGAATAATGGTCTTTAGCCGGAAGACCTGTCGGGTTTTGAAAATGTGTATTTTTCAGCCCTAGATCTTTCGCCTTTTTGTTCATCATATTTACAAATCCTTCTTCTGAACCTGCGATATGCTCGGCTACTGCAACAGATGCGTCATTTCCAGATGCAATTGCAATACCCTTTAACATCTCATTTAGAGTCATCTCTTCCCCAGGTTCTAAAAAGATTTGCGATCCACCCATTGAAGCTGCATGTTCGCTCGCTCTAACTTTATCGGTCAGTTTTAGTTTTCCTTTTTCAACTTGTTCCATAATTAAAAGCATTGTCATAATCTTTGTCATACTAGCAGGTGGTAATTTTTCATTTGGGTTTTTATCAAATAAAACTTTACCTGTATCTTGCTCAATTACGATTGCTGACGACGCTTGTTCCGCTAACTTCGGTGTTGTTTCTTCTGTTTTCTCCTGCTTCGTTTTCTCAGATTGTGCGAAACTCACTGAAGTTCCAGAAAGCAATAACATGAAACAAACAAGTATTCCAAAAACTCGCTTCATGACTAACCCTCCATTCTATATCAGACCTATTTTTTCCAATTTACTCTTTTTTAATACCAAATTTTTCTAACATTTTCAGTTGACAAACACATTCATCCCCTATATTGTATTAAGTGTATTACACGAAGTAGTACACTTAATACATATGAGGAAGGAGACATTGCTCTTGCATATTCAACTTGATCCAAGAAGCAACACTCCGATATGGGAACAAATTGTTCAAAATATAAAAGAACTCGTATTGAAAAACATGTTGGCTCCAAGTGATAAACTTCCTTCTGTACGCGAACTCGCTTCTTTACTCGTTATAAATCCAAATACAGTGAGTAAAGCGTATCAAGAGTTAGAGCGACAAGGAATTATTGAAACGTTACGAGGAAAAGGAACATTTGTATCTCAATCGATTACCCCAACATTAGACGAAAGGAAAATCGCTATGGTTGAAAAGCAATTTCATCAATTACTATTAGAAGCCTCTTATCTTGGTGTTACGAAAGATAAAATTCATGATTGGATAGATTCATACTATAAAGAGATTGGAGGGAATGCGGATGTTGAAAGTGACAAACTTGAAGAAAACAATTGATAATCAAACAATTTTAGACGATGTTTCTTTCACATTGCAAAGAGGGAGTATCATCGGATTACTCGGAAGAAACGGCGCGGGAAAAACAACTTTATTGCGAACGATGGTCGGTATTTTAGACCCAGACGAGGGAACTGTTACATATGAAGATACAAACATTCATCAGTTTCCTGAAATAAAGCAAAAAATTGTATATGTTCCTGATTCTACTAATATACTGAACGGCTATACGATAAAAGAAATCGTAAAGTTTTATAAAGAAGTTTATACCGCATTTAATGAAGCATATTTCTATGAACTGTTAGAACGTTTTAACTTACCAAACAAACGAATTCGTAGTTATTCAAAAGGAATGAAAGCACTGCTTGCCATCATTTTAGCTGTTGCTGCACAGGCAGAATATATTATTTTAGATGAACCAACAAACGGGCTGGATCCTATCGTTAAAAGACAGATTTTACAGTTTCTCGTTGGAGAAGTTGCAGAAAAAGAAATTACCATTTTCATCTCCACTCACCATTTAGATGAAGTAGAACAAATTGCAGATACAATCATTATGTTAAAAGGACATACCGTATCTTCTATTACATCATTAGACGATGCAAAATCACAATTTGCTAAAATCCAAGTAGCCTATGAACGCTCATTACCTCAAAAACTAGAAAACTTAAGCAATATTAAAATATTAAACCAAACGGGAAAAGTATATACAATCTTAATTGAGGGAAATGTGGCAGCTACATTAGAAAAGTTTCATAAAGAACAGCCACTGCTCATTGAAGAATTAGCCATGTCACTCGAAGATATTTTTATCACAACGTTTGAGGAGGATTCGCATGTTTCATAAAGCTTTATGGATAAGGCAATGGAAGCAAGGAAAATATATAATTCTATTATTTTGGTTAATTAGTTTATATCAACTACCTTATAAATATTATCAAGAAGCGCAAATGCAGCTAAAACAATCAAAAATGAAGTTTGATGACTATGCATATTACTACTCCTACTATTTTCATGCATCTGATGGTGCCGTCCTCTTTCAAGGATTTACTCTTATTGCACTTGCTTGTCTTTTAATTGGGTGGGAACGTAACAATCAATCAACTGATTTTCTCTTCTCGATGCCTTTTAAACGAAAAGATATTTTTTTAACAAAATGGTGGCTTGGTGTTTTGAATATTATTACAGTGCAAATTGTTTGCTGGCTTAGTATGTACGGAATAAAGAACATGTCGTTTCACAATGAGTATCAAATCTTTACTCCGTTCTATAGTTACTTTCTATATGCTACGGTTGTACTTATCGCTATTTATACATTCACCTTATTTATCGGAACCATTACTGGACATATATTCTCTCAAAGTAGTTTAACTATCATTCTATTATTTTTACCATACGGTTTTGGATTGTTAATTTCCGGATTCATTTATTCCCATACACAATGGTCTTTAGATGCAATGGGAGAAATAGAGCAACGTACTCATGAGTACTTACAACATATAGATATCATTTCACCATTAGAATCTTTTTCTATTACTTATGATTACCACCCGATAGAAACATTTGATAACTATGGCAATAAACTTTCTAGTGTACCACAGGACAATCCAATGGAGCATACTTTTGTATCTTCTCCTTGGACACTATTAACACCATTTGCTTACATCATTATCTTTTTATCAATGGCAACCTTTCTATACACACGTACACCAAACGAACAAAACGGAAAAATACTATTGTTTCCTAACTTGCAAAAATGGTTCATGATTTGCACTGTTCTATGCTTCGGACTGCTTGGCGGTAGAATATTAGGTGGACGAGATGCACTTCTGTCTTATTATGTTGGATTTTTCCTATTCGCTATCATAAGTTACTTCATTTTTACACGTCTATTAAAATTGAAGTTTGCTTTTGGAGGGAAATAAACATACATTAAGATGATGAATACATGTTTCAAAAAGCATTATAGATGTGAAACTATAAACACGGAACAATGGCATTAAGAGAAGCTGACAAAAGAAAGATGTTATGAATTATTTAACTCTTATATGAACTAAATAAAAAGGCATTGCACAAGAGCAATGCTTTTTATTATATATGTCCCTATCTAAATAAAGAGGTTATTTCACATTCTCTCTCCTATCCCCATACACCATCTCTTCTTTCATCCCAAATCCATCACCATTTTGCACAATTTGCTCTGTCGGTGCAACTATACTTTCGGCAATTTTCCATTCCCCACGCTCTTTCACGAATACTTGTAGAAAATAGTTCATACCATCTAGTTGATATGCATTTTGTTTTTTCACATTATAGTGAATCGCAATGTAGTACACTTGAATGTTTTCTTTTCCTATTTTTGATACGTATTGCGATAATCTCGGTATATAGAGGGCCGCTTTCTGAAAAGATAGTTGCTTCGCTTTAACAAGCGATGAACTTGTTACATTACGTAATGTGTCCTGATTACGAATATTATCGCTATGGTGGAATAATACTGCGTTTTGCATAGAACGAACCCATAATTTCGAATATAAAACTGTATTGTCGTTTTCAATATACTTCACTTCTTTTCGCACCACTTGGATAGGCGTATCTGCGTACGTGAATGTTTGAAAATAGAAAAAACCACCAAATAAAATGGTAAGTGCAGCAATATATTTCATAATCTTTCCTCCGATCTTTTAATTAAAGTATCGGATTTTCAAAATATTTTTATTCAAAAGAAAAAGGATAGGAATGCTTTCGCTTCCTATCCTCATTTATTATAATACGCGGCCAAATAGTTCTAAGACCATTTCTATTTCTTGGTCGCTCCAACCTTTAAATCTCTCTTTATAATATTCTTTACGCACAGCTTCAAGTTTTTCAGTTACTTCTCTTCCGTGCTCTGTAATTTCTAAGTACACGATTCGACGATCTGAATTAGAACGTTTTCTTTCTACTAATCCTTTTCGTACGAGACGATCTGTAACAGCTGTAATATGACTGGAGGTTACGTTTACTTCACTCGCAATTTGCGAAGCCATCTGTGGACTCTTTAAAAATAACGCACGTAATACAGAAAATTCATTATATGGCATATGTTCTGCAAAACGTGTATTAATATCATTTTGTAATAAACGTATCATTTTTCGAAATGATGCAGATAAATCTAAAATCAGCGTTTCTCTTTTTTCGTTCAATAGCCTCGTCCCTTTTTTATCATATTTACACATATTATAATCTATAAATACCTATGTTGTATATGCTTTCTTTCCTCAACATTCTCATTTATGTAACTTTTTTCATATAAATTTCTTTTTTGTTCACACATATACATATAAAAAGGATGGTGATGGAAAATGCAGGGTGGAATGAATCCTTATTTACACAACGTACGCACTGCTAATACTGGTAAAGAAGCTACTATTACTGTACAAGGCGAAGGCATTGTCAAAGCAAAACCGAATGTTGTTATATTAACGCTTGGCATTCGAACAGATGATAAAAATGTAAAACAGGCTCAAGAAGAAAATGCAGTGCAATCCAAACAATTGCTGGATGCACTTAAACAGCTTGGTATTGCCGATAAAGATATAGAAACGATTTCTTATACGATCACTCCTCAATACGAATATGTAAATGATAAAGCATTGCTACAAGGATACCGCGTGGAGCATTTGTATGAAATTACCGTTTTAAATGTACAAAAAGCTGGGGAAGTATATGATATAGCCGTTTCAAATGGCGCAAATGTAGCAAAAGGTTTACGTTTCCGAGTATCTCATCCAAATAAATATTATGAGCAAGCTCTCATTCAAGCTCTGCACCAAGCAGTAGAAAAAGCTCGTGCTATTGCGAGTACATATAATTTAAATATTAATCCTGTTCCCCTCTCATTCGTTGAAGAATCTGCCCAATTACCAAGGGAGGTTACGTCTTATGCTACTTTACATGCACAAGCAGCCCCGCCCATTCAATCGGGTGAATTAGAAATCATTTCATCCATACGGGCTATTTTTACGTATTTATAACGAATTCTCTTTATAAGTAAACGTTATCATTTTACTTGTTGTAAAAACATGATGTTCTGATATAATAAAGAACGGTGAGCTCTTACAAAAGAGATATCACGGGTGGGAGAGGGATATGAAAAAGAAGGTTTAACATGAAAGGAATACTTGAAAGAACATTTAAATTAGGTTTACACGAAACATCACCAAAACAAGAAGTTTTAGCTGGAGTTACGTCATTTTTCACAATCGTATATATTATGATTGTAAATGCGTCAATCTTATCAGATGCTGGCATTCCTCTTGAAGCTGGAATTTTAGCAACTGTTTTTAGTTCATTTGTCGGATGTCTACTCATGGCATTTTGGGCAAATGCACCTGCTATTCTTGTCCCGGGTATGGGTGTAAATGCATTCTTTACGTACACAGCTGTGCATACGCTTGGACTAACTTGGCAAGAAGCTTTGGCTGCTGTCTTTATCTCTGGTATTATTTTTGCAATTGCCGCTTTTACACCAATCGCTCGCGTGCTATCAGTATCAATTCCAAAGTCATTAAAGGAAGCGATTACTGTCGGCATCGGATTATTTTTAGCGTTTATCGGATTGCAAAAAGGTGGTTTAGTCGTTTCGAACCCAAATACTGCTGTGGCAATGGGGAAATTAAGTAATCCTGTCGTTCTTGCGACATTACTTACTCTTATCATTGCACTTGTATTATTTATTCGCAACGTACGTGGAAACTTTTTATGGACGATTGCAATAGGAACTGGTATCGCATGGCTATTTGGTCTTGTGGATACGAGTCAAGTGGGAAATAGTTCATTCTCATTCGCTAATTACGGTGATGTGTTTGGAGCTATGTCATTTGAGAAACTTTCCTCCTTACCATTTTGGATTGCAACATTCTCTTTAAGCATGGTGCTTATTTTTGAGAATATGGGACTTCTGCACGGTTTATTAGAAGATGATCGTAAATTCCCACGTGCTTACCAAGCCAATGCAATTTCAGCAATGACATGTGGTCTATTTGGCACAAGTCCTACCGTTTCAACAGTAGAAAGTGCCGCAGGTATTACTGCAGGTGGTAAGACAGGTCTGACGTCTATCGTTACTGGGTTGCTATTCTTTGCATCACTGTTTGCTCTTCCATTTGTCAAATTAATTCCTGATAGTGCCATTGCACCAATCTTAATTATTATTGGCGGTCTAATGATTACAAGCATTCAACAAATTCCTCTGAATGACTTTTCAGAAGGATTTCCAGCATTCTTAATTATCGTTATGATCCCGCTCACATATAGTATCGCTGATGGCATTGCGTTCGGATTTATTGCTTACCCTATCTTAAAAGTTGCTCTTGGAAAGCGTAAAGAAGTCGCACCATCTATGTATATCATTACATGCTTATTCTTAGCTATGTTTGTATTACATGCTATTGGTTAAGAAAAAACACCGAGGAAATCCTCGGTGTTTTTTTACTTAAACCATCCTTTTTTATAAAACCAGACCATCATTCCCCCGCCAATTAGTGCCATGATAAGTAGACAAATAAAATAACTATATTGTCCACCAAGCTCTGGCATATGCGTAAAGTTCATTCCATATACTCCCGCAATAAATGTTAATGGCATGAAAATAGTCGAGAATACAGTTAATGTTTTCATAATGTTATTCATATGATGTGAGTTTAATGAAAAATAACTATCCCGAATATCTGCTGTTAACTCTCGGCTTGCCTCAATCATTTCTGTTAGTTTAAGCAAATGATCATGTATATCTTTAAAGTAAATTTCATGATCGCTTATACCGTAAAAACGAGTCGAATTTAAAATACGATATAATAAATCACGCATCGGAATGATTGTACGCCTTAGCTTTGATAAATCTGCACGTATATCAAATACCTCTTCTAATACACTTCCTGCTGTCTCCCCCGTTAAATTATCATCAATTGCATTTAAATGATCCTCAATGTAATATACAGGCGCAAAATAGTCATCTACAATTTGGTCGATAATTGTATGAGCTACGTGTAAAGGACTATTTTTAATACGCTTCTTTTCTCCAAGTGTTTTCCATACTCTTTCGATTGCATTGTTATGAGAAAAGTGGAAAGAAACAATATAACGATCACTAATAAATAAATCGATTTCGTGCGGTTCTAGTCCATCTTCCCCAAATGCATGAAGAACTAAAAAGTTATATCCATCATAAAAATCAACTTTTGGCCTCTGTACATATTCTATACAGTCTTCAATTGCAAGGGGATGGAACTTAAAATGGTCTTGCAGAATATATGTATACTCTTCTTTCGTTGGCTTATATAAATCTAGCCAATACCATACAATATGGTCTTTCTTTGTTTCTTCTAGAGAAACATCATATAATACTTCATCTGTTTTTGTTACTGCACAAATTCTAATCATAATTTCACCCATTATTATTATAAACAAAAAATAGTAAAAAAAGCCAAGGAGAAATCTCCTCAGCTTTTTTTATTACTTCGTTACGATACCGTGTACTAAAGTTGGTGCATCTACGTGTTCTTTAGAGATCTTCATGTTCTCATAAATTTTCGCTTTTACATCTTCAACATTTTCGCGGTTTGCGTAAATTGTAACAAGAGATTCACCTTGCTTCACGCTATCGCCTACTTTTTTGCGCAGCATTAGACCAACTGCTAAATCAATTTCAGACTCTTTCGTTGCACGTCCTGCTCCTAAAAGCATTGCTGCTGTTCCGATTTCGTCTGCAACGATTTCTGATACATATCCGTCTTCTTTCGCTTCCACTTCAATTTTAAATTGTGCTTGTGGCAATTTAGAAGGGTCATCAACAACAGATGCGTCGCCGCCTTGCGCTGATAAGAACGTTTTAAATGATTCTAGTGCTTTTCCGTTGTTCATTACTTCAATTAGCTTTTCACGTGCATCTTCTAAAGATGAAGCTTGTCCAGCAAGGTACACCATTTGACTTCCAAGTGTTAAACATAGCTCTTCTAAATCTTTCGGCCCTTTACCTTGTAATGTATCAATTGCTTCTTGAACTTCTAATGCGTTACCGATAGCTTCACCGAGTGGTTGACTCATATCAGAAATAACTGCCATCGTATTACGACCAACGTTATTACCGATGCGTACCATTGCTTCTGCTAAACGTTTTGCATCTTCATCCGTTTTCATAAATGCACCTGCCCCAGTTTTTACATCAAGAACAATTGCATCTGCACCAGCAGCAATTTTTTTACTCATAATCGAACTTGCAATAAGCGGAATTGAGTTTACTGTTGCTGTTACATCACGAAGTGCATATAGCTTTTTATCAGCAGGTGTTAAGTTACCACTTTGGCCGATAACAGCGATTTTATTTTCATTTACAAGACGCATGAATTCATCGTTTTCAATTTCCACATGGAATCCTGGAACTGCTTCTAATTTATCAATTGTACCACCAGTATGTCCTAAGCCGCGTCCAGACATTTTCGCTACTGGTACATCTAAAGCAGCTACTAATGGACCTAATACAAGTGTCGTTGTATCACCAACACCACCTGTTGAATGCTTATCTACTTTTACACCTTCAATAGCTGATAAGTCGATTGTATCACCGCTATTTACCATTGCCATCGTTAAATCCGCACGCTCTTGATCGTTCATATCTTGGAAGAAAATTGCCATTGCAAGTGAACTTACTTGATAATCAGGAATATTACCATTCGTATATCCTTCAACAATAAAGTTAATTTCTTCTGTCGTTAATGCATGTCCGTCACGTTTTTTTGCAATTAGGTCCACCATTCTCATTGTGAAGTCACCCCTTCATTTGTTTTACGATTGCTTTTACTAATGCTAAGAAGTTAGCTTTAACACGTTCTGTCGTTTCAATTACTTCATCGTGGTGAAGTGGTTGATCTAAAATACCAGCTGCCATATTTGAAATACAAGAAATACCTAATACTTTCATACCAGCATGACGCGCTACAATTACTTCAGGTACTGTTGACATACCAACTGCATCTCCGCCAAGTGTACGAAGCATACGAATTTCAGCAGGTGTTTCATATACAGGACCTGTCATTCCTACGTATACACCTTCTTGTACTTTAATATTTAAGTCTGCTGCAACTTGTTTCGCCATTTCGCGAAGTTCTACTGTATATGATGTAGACATATCAGGGAAACGTACGCCCATTTCAGAATCATTTGGTCCGATTAATGGATTCGTACCCATGAAGTTAATGTGATCTGAAATTAACATAAGATCGCCTGGCTCAAATGATGTATTTACACCACCAGCTGCGTTTGTTACAACTACTGTTTCTACACCTAGTTCTTTCATAACACGAACTGGGAATGTTACTTTTTGCATGTCGTATCCTTCATAGAAGTGGAAACGTCCTTGCATTGCTACTACTGTTACACCTTGAAGTGTACCAAATACTAGTTGACCTGCATGGCCTTCTACAGTTGATACTGGGAATTCAGGGATTTCACTGTAAGGTACTGTTACTGCGTTCTCAATTTCGTCTGCTAATACACCTAGTCCTGACCCAAGGATTAGTCCTACTTGTGGTGTCTCTTGAAATTTCTCTTTTAAGTATGAAGCTGATTTTGTAATAAGTTCACGATTCATTTGTTTATCCCCCTATTTCTTTAGCTCGTTTAAGAAGCTTGTTCCGTATTCTGGCATTTTCACACCGAAGTTTTCTGCTACTGTTGCACCAATATCAGCAAATGTTTGACGAAGTGGTAACTCTTGTCCGCCTTCTTTCATGCTTGGGCTATATGCTAATAATGGTACATATTCACGTGTATGGTCAGTACCAGGGTGAATTGGATCATTACCGTGGTCTGCTGTAATTAATAATAGATCATCTTCTTTTAGTTTTGCGAATACTTCTGGAAGACGTGCATCATATTCTTGCAGAGCTTCTCCGTATCCTTGTGGATCACGGCGGTGGCCGAATAATGCATCAAAGTCAACTAAGTTTAAGAAGCTAAGACCTGTAAAGTCCATATTTAATGTATCTACAAGCTTATCCATTCCATCCATGTTAGACTTCGTACGAAGTGATTCAGTTACCCCTTCACCATCATAGATATCAGAGATTTTACCGATAGCAATTACATCGTAGTCACTATCTTTTAATTCATTCATTACTGTACGGCCGAATGGTTTTAATGCATAGTCATGACGGTTTGGTGTACGTGTAAAGTTTCCAGGTTCACCAACGAATGGACGAGCAATAACACGACCTACCATGTATTTCTCATCTAATGTTAATTCACGTGCAATTTTACAGATTTTATATAACTCATCAAGTGGCACTACTTCTTCGTGTGCTGCAATTTGCAATACGCTATCAGCAGAAGTATAAACGATTAAAGAGCCTGTTTCCATTTGCTCTTGACCAAGTTCATCAAGAATCTCAGTTCCAGAAGCTGGCTTATTACCGATAATTTTACGGCCTGTTTTTTCTTCTAATTCATCAAGTAATTCTTTCGGGAATCCTTCCGGGAACACTTGGAATGGTGTATCAATGTAAAGGCCCATGATTTCCCAGTGACCTGTCATTGTATCTTTACCAGTAGATTTCTCTTGCATTTTTGTGTAATATCCAAGTGGTTTCTCTACTTTAGAGATACCTTTCATTTCTCGAATGTTACCAAGACCTAATTTCACCATGTTAGGCATTTGTAACCCATTCATATGTTCAGCAATGTGACCAATTGTGTCAGATCCTAGATCACCAAATTGCTCAGCATCTGGTGCTTCACCGATTCCCACAGAGTCCATTACGACTAGGAATATACGTTTATATTTATTCATAACTGCGACCTCCTATAAGTTCAGTTCTACTTCTTGTAGTATGTTCAAAACGCTATAAAGTGAAACTGTTATCCAAAAGAATTCTCATTGTCAAACAGTACTTCTTTAAATCATTTTCTAACCTATTTCGTTTACTTGAAACGATTCAAAAACATTTCTAGTTTTTTCTAAGTCAGATGTCAGACATCTGATACTGATATCATAACATGTTTACGCTTTCTTTTTAATACATTTTCGTAGAATTTCTCATTTTCTTCACACTTCTATTGTAATCCATTCTGCAACGAAGTGCTAATTTTTTTATGATTTATTTCTTCATATTAAAAATAAAAAGTAGCTCTAAAGAGCTACTTTTTATTTTACTTCTACCGTTTCTTCTTTATGTTCATGCAATTCGCCTTTTCTTACATGTACTTTCACTTTGTAAGCACCGTTCTCTTTGAAAGTATGTTTCGTTTCATACTCTCCTTTATTCCCTTCTTTCGCTGGAATAAATTCGTGTTTTTCAACACCATCTTTCCAAATCTCTAGTTGTACTTCAGCACCAGTTAATGCTTCTTCTTTTTGCTTCAAATGAACTTTCATTGTAGATTCAGCATTTGCCTTTATGTCTCCAGCCATAAGATGGATCATTGTGTCACTTTTATGATCTCCATGTCCTGCACTGTGATCACTATTTTCTTTTTTCGCATCTTCTACTTTCGCATTTCCTACAGCAACTTTTACTTCTGGCATAACGTGCATTTCACGTGCATTTGTGTGAGCGATAATATGGTATACTCCATCCGTTTCGAATGTTTTCTCGACTGCATAAACACCTTTCCCTTTATGCTTACCATCTAACATCTCGTGTTTTTCGTCGCCATCTTTCCAAATTTCAAACTTTACATCATCAGCATCCGTTACTTTTTCTTTTCCTTGTGTAACAAGTGCTTGTACTTCTGTTTTTTCACCTGGTTTAATTTCTTTCGGATTTGTTTGGACTGCTACTTTTACAGCTTCAAGTTTCTGTTCTTTTTTCAGCTCTTCTTTGTTTGTATTACAGCCAGCCAATGCTAGCATCGCGATAAATAAAGTCATAATCAGTTTTTTCATCATCATTTCCTCCTTTATACTTTATTTAGTATAGAGGAAATACATTGTAATATTCCAGTCTTCTGCTGAAAACAATATACGAAATGTTTGTGAAGTTTCTGTGAAACAGTCTTCCCCTCTTAATCTATAAAAAAAGAGCATAGTAACTATGCTCTCGGATGAAACTGTTTATATACATCTTTTAATCTAGTTTTTGAAACGTGCGTATAGATTTGAGTCGTTGAAATATCTGCATGTCCAAGCATTTCTTGTACAGCACGTAAATCTGCTCCATTTTCTAATAAGTGCGTAGCAAACGAGTGACGCAACGTATGAGGTGTAAGCTCTTTTTCAATATTTGCTTCTTTCGCTAATCGTTTTAATATTTTCCAAAATCCTTGTCTTGATAATCGATTACCATGATGGTTTAAAAAGAGTGCATCTACTACTTTTTTCCCCATTAATTCTCTTCTTCCTTTTTCAATATACTTTTGAATCGCTTCCGTTGCTAAACTTCCTAGTGGAATAATTCTTTCTTTATTCCCTTTCCCTATGCAACGAACAAATCCCATCGTTAAATGTACATCTTCTAAATTGAGTGCAATCAATTCTGAAACACGAAGTCCTGTCGCATACAGTAACTCTAGCATCGCCTTATCACGAATCCCAAAAGCACTTGTCATTTTTGGTGTTTGAAGTAACGCCTCTACTTCATCAACTGATAATACTTTTGGTAATTTCCGTTCCCCTTGTGGCGTTTCAATATGTACGGATGGGTCGTGTTCTACCGCTCGTTCACGCAGTAAAAATTGGTGGAACGAACGAATTGATGCGATATGACGCGCCAATGTTTTCGAAGATTTTCCGTTCTCTTTTAAATACTGCAAAAAGTTAACAATGTGTAAACGGGTCACTTCATGAAAAGTTTTCGTCTGTTCCACATTTTGCAAATACTTTACGTAGCTTTTTAAATCCCGTTCATAAGATACTACTGTATTCTTTGCTAATCCTTTTTCGACAACCATATAATGAATAAAATCTTTTAATTGATCTTCCACTCTACACTACTCCCCATTTTCATAGAAAAACATCATTCTATTTACGAAAGCATCCTTTGCCGGTTCTTCATTCCCTGATACTTTTTCTACAGTCTCTTCTTTAGGTTTTTCATAACGATGATAGCTTTCATATTCTTCATTTATCCATAGTATAGCGAAATAAAACAAAATCGTACAACTTGTAAATAATAAAAATACTTTTATTCCATCAAAAGTTAATTTTAAAGCTCGGCGCATTGTAAATTCCTCCAAAATATAAGTTATTACAACATATGCCAAGCTTTCACCTATTTATACCTTATTCAAATAAAAAACCTCTTCCTAGATAAATAGGAAAAGGTTATTTTTCATCCGTTTCATTTTCTTGACAATTTTTACAAATCCCATGGAATGTTAAACGATGATCTTTCACCTTAAAGCTCCAGTCTCGTTCTACTTTCCTTTCCACTTCACCAAGTAAATCTTCTTGTATTTCTTGTACAGCACCACATTGTGTACAAATCAAATGATGGTGGAAACGCTGCGCACCTTCTTGGCGTAAGTCATAGCGTGAAACACCGTCTCCGAAGTTAATCTTATCGACAACTTTTAACTCAGATAATAGTTCTAAAGTTCGATAGACGGTTGCTAATCCGATCTCTGGCGACTTTTCTTTTACAAGGAGGTAAACATCTTCTGCGCTTAAATGATCTTCTTCATTTTCTAGCAGCACACGAACTGTTGCTTCACGTTGCGGTGTTAATTTGTAGCTCGCTGCATGTAATTGCTTCTTAATTCGTTCAATTCTTTCTTCCATTCGGTACTACTCCCTCCTCGCCACTCTTACACCATTATATCAGAAGAAGGGCTTCTGTCAAAAGAAAAAACAATAAAAACAAATTGATAATTATTCTCAAAAAGTATTTATTTTTTATTAATAGCCTCAACGACTTCTTTCATTAAAACTGGTGATGCGTAAGCCTCCACACTAGAAGCAAGTGCTAACACCACTCCAATTACGAGAAAGAAGCATGTATAACGGATTAATAATGGTAATAGTGGTTCGGTTATTTTTCTAATAAATTGATGCCTAATCATCCGTAAAGAAAAACTTGCAGCAATGGTTGTCATAACGAGAAAGACTGGAATGATAATTAAATTTTGTGGCAAAACAGATACAAATGCTAATAATAGTCCATTCCATCCATGCTGACTTACTAAAAAACCAACTGTAAATCCGACGACAACTCCTTTTACAAATAATAAAATAAAAATAAGTGGTAATCCAATAATTGAAATTCCTAAAATCCAAATAAATCCGATGTATTTTAATTGCGAAAAGTAACTTTCTCGAAACATTTCGCCCGCAATGGCAAATTCTCCTTTAGAGACTTGTCCAAAAAAACGTTGTAAATAAAATGATAAATCTTGTTTTTGATTGATTTGTAAACTATTCACAAGAATGGCTCCGAATATTACTCCCATCAATAATAAAACAGCGTTAAATATATATAATGAAGAGTTTTCCTGTATGTGAGACATTACACGGTCTTGCCAATTTTTTCGCCACATTTTTCTTCCCTCCGTTCACGCTCTTATTAAAAATGTATGAAAGAAAGAAAAAAGTATGACGAATTAGCATTGAAATTCCGCTCTACTTTGCTAAACTAAAAAGTAGAGAATAGGAGGGATTTCTCTTGAAACCATTATTATTAGATTTTCCAACATTATTTCAAACTGAACGCTTGCAAGTTCGTAAACCATTTCCAGGTGATGGTGCCGAAGTATATGAAGCAATCCAAGCTTCTCTAGAAGACTTAGTACCGTGGATACCAATTAACGCTGAAACAGAAGAGAGTGCTGAAGAAATTGTTCGCGAAGCTCACGGACAGTTTTTACTTCGTGAAACACTTGATTTTCACTTATATGATAAAGTATCTGGTACATTCATCGGAGCAATTACACTAAAGCCTGAAAACTGGGATATTCCAAAGTTTTCACTTCACTTCTGGCTACATAGTGCCTATACAAAACAAGGCTATATGACCGAAGCTGTTAAAGGTGCGATTCAGTTCGCCTTTGATAAACTAGGCGCTAGAAGAATTGAAATTCGTACTGATGCAACAAATATAAATGCATGTAGCTTAGCAGAACGTCTAGAATTCATTCTAGAAGGTACAATGGAAAATGATTTCCTAGCACCAGATGGTAGCTTACGTGATGCACGTGTATATGCAAAAATCAATTAAAAAACACTCGCCTTTGGCGAGTGTTTATCTTTGTAGTTGTAAATATTGTACTGCAAACATCGTCTTCGCATCATGAATACGAAGATCTTTCATAAGAGTAATCGCTTCTTCTAACGATACTTCCATTAATTCCACAAACTCATCTTCATCTAACTCAGCTTTATTTTCTTTTTTTGTCAAACCTGTCGCTTTATATACATATAAAATTTCATCTGCGAATCCTGGAGATGTATAGAAAGAAGTAATGAGCTCCATATTTTCACATACATATCCTGTTTCCTCTTCTAATTCACGAACTGCTGTCACCTCAGGTTTTTCACCGGGTTCTAACTTGCCGGCTGGAATTTCTATAATCGCCTTTTCAAGCGCTTTACGATACTGCTCAACAAGTACCATTTTCCCCTCATCAGTAATAGCAATAATAGCAACTGCACCAGGGTGATTTACAATTTCACGTTTACTCATTGCTCCATTTGGTAATACTACATCATCAACACGAACTTTTATAACTCTACCATCAAAAATTGGCTCAGTTTTTACTGTTCTCTCTGCAAGATTACTCATACTACTTCATCTCCCTGTTCTATTTCCTATTCTTTCCTCATACATTTTACCACATTGAAAGGAGCGTGATAGAAATGAAAGTTTATATTTTACCAAATCGCGTCACTTTAGTCGGAAAAGCATGGCAAATTCGCCATAAGCTAAAACAATATGGCAAAGAGTATACAACTGTACAAGAGTGGATTACAGCAAATAAAAAGTAAACGTTTGTCAACCTCTTTTCCCTTTCGTACAATAAAGGTAAGGAGGTTGACCTATGAAAAAACGTCAATTAGGAAACTCAGATTTATTTGTGACAGAAATGGGACTTGGCTGTATGTCTCTCGGTACATCTGAAACAGAAGCCCTGCGTATTATCGATGGAGCAATCGATTTAGGAATCAATTTTTTTGATACAGCAGATTTATATGATTACGGATTAAACGAAGAATTTGTTGGAAAAGCATTAAAAGGAAAACGAAACCAAATTGTTCTTACAACAAAGGTTGGAAATCGATGGACAGAAGAAAAAAACGGCTGGTCCTGGGATCCTTCTAAGAATTACATAAAGGCTGAAGTGAAAGAAAGTTTACGTAGACTTCAAACTGATTATATTGATCTTTATCAACTTCACGGCGGAACGATTGAAGATCCTATAGATGAAACAATTGAAGCCTTTGAAGAATTAAAAAAAGAAGGTATCGTTCGCCATTACGGTATTTCTTCTATACGTCCAAATGTCATCCGTGAATATGCACAACGTTCAAATATCGTTAGTGTACTAATGGAATATAGCCTTTTAAATCGTCGTCCAGAAGAATGGTTCCCCCTTCTGAATGAACACCAAATTAGCGTCATTGCCCGCGGGCCACTTGCAAAAGGAATTTTAACTGACAACAATGCAAGAAAAATAGAAAGAGTAAAGGAAAAGGATTATCTCTCTTATTCTTACGATGAATTACATACAACTCTAGCGAGTGTAAAAGAAACGATTGGAGAGCGCTCTTTAACAGGAACAGCTATTCAATATTGCTTACATAATAAGACTGTTGCAGCTGTTATACCTGGTGCAAGCTCTATTCAACAATTACAAGAAAATGTACAGGCTAGTAAACAAACACAGTTAACAACAGAAGAATATATACAGCTTCAGCAAATCGCTAAATGTGATACCTACGCTTTACATCGTTAAAAAGACGCTACCAGTATGGTAGCGTCTTTTTATAACGTATCATATTTATCAGGATTCGTTCCTACATGTAAATTACGATTTAACGTATTAATTTGAGTCATCTCTTCTTCCGTTAGTGAAAAGTCAAAGATAGAAAAATTCTCCTGAATGCGAGATGGTGTAACAGATTTAGGAATGGTCACAATCCCGCTTTGAATATCCCACCTTAATATAACTTGCGCAGGTGTTTTTTCATATTTAGTAGCAATGGCCTGAATAATCGGGTGCTGAAATACTTCTCCGCCTCTCATTAATGGACTCCATGCTTCCATTTGAATTTGCTCACCTTGACAGAAATTACGCAACTCAAATTGCGTCAACATCGGATGAAGTTCCACTTGGTTTACCATCGGCTTTATTTTGCAATTAGGTAATAGCAGTTCTAAATGTTGTTTATGGAAATTCGAAACACCAATCGCGCGCACTTTACCTTCTTCATACAATTTCTCCAAAGCTCGGTACGTATCAACATACTTCCCTCTTACCGGCCAATGTATTAAATATAAATCTACATAGTCCATTTGTAATTTTTTCAAACTCTTTTCAAACGCCTCAAGTGTTTCCTCGTATCCTTGATCGTCGTTCCAAACTTTTGTTGTAATAAAGATGTCTTCTCTCGGAATTCCTGATTCACGAACCGCTTCTCCGACACCGCTTTCATTTTCATATACAGTTGCTGTATCAATCGAACGGTATCCAACTTCTAACGCTGTTTTTACTGCTTGTTTTACTTCGTCGCCTTCTTTCGCTTTATAAACGCCTAAACCAATCATCGGCATTTTTACGCCATTATGAAGTGTAGTTGTTGGAATGTGCACAGTCGTCTCCCTTTCATTATTACATTTTTTATAAGCCACCACTTTATTTGAACAAGATTCAACCAAAAAGTCAAAACATATGTACAGTTTACATAATAAATTTATACATATTCAAAAATAATGCGAACTCATTCATTCACGTTATTTTCTATCCATTTCTTCGCTTTTTCATCAACATTACGTACAAACTCAGTTTTCCCTTCTGAATATAACGCACCATCATATGTATACTTTTCAGCTAATTCTTTCTTTAAAGTTGCATATGCCTCAGCTTCTTCACAATGAGCCATCATATAATCACGAAATGCTAAATGCCTTACTATCTCTGGATTTCCTTTTTCAAACACGTGTAAATGATACGAGCGTTTTTCTTCAGTTCCATGAATAAAATATCGGCGTCTTGGAATACCATTTTCCCCTTTTACGATGTAACCAAGCTCTATAAATCGTTCATTCCACCTATCTACTCTATCGATACTCTCTACTTCCATAATCATATCTATAATTGGTTTAGCTGCCAGTCCTGGCACTGACGTACTTCCAATATGATGAATTTTCACTGTTTCTGGCATCGCAGATTTTAATCTTTCAGCCTCTATTTGAAACTTTTCACCCCAATGATTTTCATGCGGAACAACTACAATTTTTCTCATTCTAACTCCCCTTTTCTTACAAGCTCGTCAAAAAAATGATCAGCGTTATTTCACTGATCATTTTCGTTATTATTTAAAGTCTTTCCAAGTAAGGTTACTTTCACTTAACAGTTCTTCAAATGATTTATTCTTTTCACGTTCTTTTTGTTCTTGACGCTTTCTTTCCAGTTCTGCTGCCTCTTTTTTCTCTTCTCTCACTTGCAATTCTTTCTTCTTACTCTTTAATTGCTGCATAAGTGAATCGTTTAATTGATCACCTAATGTAAGAGATTCTTTCTTTGGTTGATTCACTTGCGATTGTCTTTGCATTTGTCTTTGTTTCTTTTTCTTCATGCTGCTCACCTTTTACTTTTTTCTCTATTATAGTAGATACACCATGAAATCGACAACAAAAAAGGGACTTTACTCTATTATTCACTTTTTGTAAATATGTTAATTTTTCGAAAAAACTAAATTTTTATATAGATATAATCCTATGAATCTATTAAAATTATGTCGTATGATGTCAGATTATAAAAAAAGGAGAATTATATTATGTGGAAAAAAATCATTCCTGCTGTTGCCGTTTTAAGCACCATTACTTTTTCAACCGTATTCGCCGCTCCCCCATCTCAGAATCCAGCTGAACAAAACCGCTACATAGACGTACAAATGCTTGGTATTAATGATTTCCATGGACAACTAGATACTGTTAAAAAAATCAATAATAAAGAAGCTGGTGGCGCTGATTACTTAGCTACTTATTTAAAAGAACATAAAAAACAAAACCCTAATACACTTCTCGTACATGCTGGTGATATCGTCGGAGCTAGTCCACCAGTTTCAGCATTATTACAAGATGAACCGACGATTGAATTTTTAAATGACTTAAAATTTGATGTCGGTACAATCGGGAACCATGAATTTGATGAAGGCATTGATGAAATGAAACGCCTCATTTACGGTGGATATCATGAAAAAACAGGGAATTTCAAAGGTGCTAACTTCCCCTATGTAGCTGCTAACTTCTATAACAAATCAACTGGCCGCTTATTTTTACCACCATTTACTATAAAAATTGTAGATGGTGTTCCTGTAGGATTCATTGGGGTTGTTACAACTGATACACCAAATGTCGTTATGCCTACGATGCTTAAAAATGTACAAATTACTGATGAAGTAGAAGCAATTAATAAATCAACACAACAATTAAAACGCCTCGGCGTTAAATCTATCGTCGTTCTTGCTCATGTCGGTGGAACAACCGATGAGTCTGGGATAACAAATGGCGATCTTACTCGAATTGCAAATGAAACAGACTCAGAAGTTGATGTTATTTTCGGTGGACATAGTCATACGTATGTAAATGGTACAGTAAATAATAAACTAATTGTCCAAGCAAATTCATACGGAACGGCTTTCTCAGACGTGGATGTAACAATTGATCGTAAAACAAAGGATATTGTAAAGAAAAAAGCTGAAGTTGTTACAACGTATCATGAAGGTGTAGAACCTGATAAACAAGTAAAGAAAAAACTAGATCAATATAAAGAAAAAATCGCACCACTTGTAAATGAAGTAGTCGGAAAATCTACAGCACCTATCGACCGTAAACAAAATGATTCTGGTGAATCCACTCTTGGAAATTTAGTTGCCGATGCTCAGCGTCAAACGATGCAAACCCAAATCGCCCTCATGAATCCTGGTGGCATTCGTAATGACTTAGATGCTGGTGATATTACGTGGGGTGAGTTATACGGCATTCAACCTTTTGGAAATCAATTGATTAAAGTAGATTTAACAGGTCAAGACATTGGCGATATTTTAAATCAGCAATGGCAAAAAGGAACAACAAGAATGCTTCAAATTTCAGGTATTCAATATACGTGGGATGCAAATAAACCAAACGGTGAAAAAGTTACAAATATACGTTTAACAAACGGAGAAGAATTATCTCCATCTACAACGTATAGCGTAGTTGCAAATGCCTTCTTAGCTTCTGGCGGTGACGGATTTGTATCATTTAAAAATGGTAAAAATGCAGAAACTGGTCCAAACGACTTTGAAGCGTTAGTCGATTACGTAAAACAATTAAAAGAACCCATTCAGCCAGTTATTGATGGAAGAATTCAAAAAGTAAATTAAGTGTTTCTCTAATAATAAATTTCATTTTTCACACCATAAAGGATTTGTACTGATCCTCTATTTTATACGTAATATACATCATAAAAAGGATACTCGTTCTTCCAATGAACATAGTATCCTTTTCTTTAGTTATCAAAATGTGATGCTTTGTCAACTTCATATTGCTGTAAAAATTGTTGCAACGCTTCTTCTACAAGTTTAGATTTTTGAATTCCTTTCGATTCTGATATAAGGTCCAATCTTGCTAATATTTCTGTATTAATAGAAAAGGTTCGTCTCTTTTTCTCTGTACTTTTACTCACAATTGGTGCAATTACTTCTTCTCTTTTTCTTAATAACTCATAAATGCTTTGTAATTGCTCATAAATTAATAATTGATAATCTGTTTTCTCATATTGAAGGGCGGTCGCTTCTTGGAGTTGTAAGTGACGTGGTTCTTCTCCATCTCCTACAAAAATACGTTTCTTCTGCTCTCCATCATATTCATATCCAATCAATCTTAATTTCTTCGATAATGTATACGGGCTTATTTCAAGACGCTTTGCTATAATAGCGATGGATTCCCGTCTATTTAAACCATCTATAATTTCTCCAATCGTCACAATTTCCCTCCTCCCGTGTTGAAATGACACTAGTATGGTATGTTACAATGATTTTCTAACAGTATATGCAAAATGAATAGCCTGTGCGATTCATACGATTTCACAAAAGGAGGTTTTCAATATGCTTTTTCGTAGCTACACCCCTCAGTTCTATAACGAAAACAAACAACTCATTCCTAATAGTATCGCTACGATAGAAAGCGTTATGATTAATAATCGAAAACAAACTCTCCTTATGCGTGGGCACGTAGAGCAGCCTATTTTATTATGCTGTCACGGCGGACCTGGGATGGCACAAATCGGATTTATTCGCCATTTTCAAAAAGAATTAGAGAAGCAATTTATTGTTATTAATTGGGATCAGCGCGGGGCTGGTAAATCCTTTTCAATGAAAGATTTCGGAGCAAATTTCACAATCGAACAATTCGTTTCCGATGCAAAAGAAGTGATTCAATATGTACTTAAAAGGTTCAACAAACAAAAACTATTTCTCGCTGGTCATTCTTGGGGAAGTATTATTGGGCTTAACATAGCACATCAATATCCAAAGTATATCCAGGCTTACATCGGTATTGGGCAAATTGTACATATGAAACAAAATGAAGAATTGCTATATCAACATTTAATTCATTCTGCCAAAAAACATGATCATAAAAAAGCATTAGCTTCCCTTTTAAAATTAGGCAAACCACCATTTTTAGATACGAGACGTCTCATTATTCAAAGAAAGTGGCTTGGCACATTTGGAGGCGCAATCCAAAACGGATCTTCCTTCTCTTTCATACGAAAAGGTTTCTTTTCTCCTGAGTATACGCTATTAGATTGGTTCAAGTTTCTCGCAGGAAATTTAAAATCTGGCGTTTTATGGGAAGAAATGCTGACAATCGATTTCTTTTCTTCTATCTCAAGTTTATCTATTCCAGTTTATTTTTGTTCTGGTCGCTATGATTATCAAACTCCTTATGCACTCGTTCAGGAATATTGCGATATTATTGAAGCGCCTATAAAAAAGATGATCTGGTTCCCAAATTCAGCACATTCTCCTGATTTAGAAGAACCAGAATTATTCGCCAATTCTTTGCAATCAATTAAACAAGAGCTAGCTTTTCAGCATTAGTAACAAAAGGCTCTTTTACATTTCATAGAAAACATTTTATAATAATATGTCGCAAGTATGTATAAACATAGCAAAATGTTTCATATTTACTTGTCTTAACAGAATAAAAATTTAGGGAGATTACATTTATTATGAACGCTGTACTCGTCGCAGTAGCAATTATGCTATTGCTTAGTTTGTTACGTGTCCAGGTCATTGTCGCCATCATTGTTGGAGCTTTAACAGGCGGAATTATCGGCGGACTCGGTATCTCAGAAACAATTAACACTTTTACAACTGGTCTTGGAAACAGTGCTCCAATCGCTTTAAGTTATGCAATGCTTGGTGGTTTCGCTATTTCCCTTTCCAAAACAGGACTTCCAGATGCTATGATTCAAACTGCATTAAAATGGATTGGCAATGAACAAGACACGAAAAAACAAATTTATTCTAAAATACTTATTTTATTCATTATTTTAACGATGGCTTGTTTCTCACAAAATGTGATTCCTGTTCACATTGCTTTCATCCCCATCTTAATTCCAGCACTTTTAAAAGTATTAAATGAGCTGAAAGTGGATCGCAGACTTGTCACATGTATTATTACATTTGGATTGATTACTCCTTATATGTGGATCCCTGCAGGGTTCGGAAAAATTTATCATGACGTATTACAAACCAACGCTGCGCAAAGCGGCCTTACATTCGATGTCACACTTATTCCAAAAGCAATGACTATTCCAGCAATCGGTATGATTATTGGATTATGTGTAGCGGTATTCATTACGTACCGAAAACCTCGTACGTATGAAACAGAACAAATTCATACTACCGAAAATGAAATCGTTCCCTATACAAAACGTAGCATTACTTTCGGGTTATTATCTATCATTGCTACATTAACTGTTCAATTAACTACAGAATCAATGATTTTCGGTGCTTTAGCAGGTATTATCGTCTTATCAGTTAGTGGCAGTCTACCACTTAAAGAAGCAGATGCGATATTAACAAGCGGAATGCGTATGATGTCCTTTATTGGCTTTGTTATGATCGCTGCCGCTGGATTCGGCGCTGTTCTTCGAAAAACAGGACATGTTGAATCTCTGGTGCAAACGAGTGCACATATAATCGGAAATAACAAACCACTCGCTGCATTTCTTATGCTCGTTATTGGACTTCTCGTCACGATGGGAATTGGTTCATCCTTTTCAACCATCCCTATCTTAACAACCATTTTTGTACCTCTTTGCATTCAGCTTGGATTTAGTCCAATGGCCACAATTGCAATTATCGGTACAGCCGGAGCGCTAGGTGACGCAGGATCTCCAGCATCGGATAGTACCCTTGGACCAACATCCGGTTTAAATGCTGATGGTCAGCACCATCATATATGGGATACATGTGTACCCACTTTTCTACATTACAATATACCGTTACTTATATTTGGCTTTATTGCCGCAATTACATTATAAAAAGGTGCGTATAAAACGCACCTTTTACTTTTTTATTTTTCCTTTTAATTGTTGAAAAGCTACTTTTCCGTTATCTTTGACACTGCTTTCAATTGTCGATAGTGATGAACCTATCCATTCACACTCTATGCTCCCATTCGGTCCAACAATTTTTAATTTATTTGGTATATGTATATTTAGAAATCTCGCTGACCGAATTAACTCAATAGCAATCTGATCACTTGAGGCTACAATTCCATCTATATACGGATTGTTTTGCAATAATGTAATAAATTGTTTATTTGTATACCCTTGTACACATTCTTCTCGATAAGAGATTCCTTCATCCCAAACAGCGTCTAAAAACCCTGCTATATGATTTTCCATTTCTTCACTTTCTTCTCCCTCACCGAAATATGCAAGAAAGTGACACCCTTTCTCTTTTAATAAAGAAACAGCTCTCTGTCCACTTTCATAATAATTTCCATGTGATTGTTGCTCATCAATCACAACAAACGGAAATGGAATTTCTCCTATACTTTTAAAAACTGCTCTTGTCAAAATAACACCTGCAATATTATTTTGCTTCAGCATATGTATGTATCTATCTTTATTCTCTATATTACAAATAATGATTTGATAGCCTTCTTTATATGCTATTCCCTCAATACAATGTAGCAAAGTGATGTTTGATGGGTTACTTAAATTATCTACAAGTAATGCAATTATCGTTGAATTCTCTTTAAATAGTGGCTTCGCTGCACTGTTTGGCCTATAACGTAATTCTTCAATTGCTTCCTTTACTTGTTTTACTGTGTCCTCATGAACGTATCCTTTTTCATTAATAACTCGTGAAACGGTTGCGACTGAAACACCTGCCAATTTTGCAACATCACGTATAGTTGCCACATCGTCACCCCTTAATATGGTAATAGATTACAATTTTACGGTAACCTAAATTACACTCACCGTCAAGATTAATGACTTATATTTCTGAAAATTGTTACATCATTTCACTAAACGATACTCCAACTGAATTTTATGTAAAATTGGGATATTATCATATCCAATACGTGGAATTTCTTTCTTTATTTTTCGTGCCTCCTCTACCGCATTCACATATAAATTAGTCATTACAAAATTACGTTTTTGGTAAAATCGTAACGCATTCATATTATCATTTGTTGTAATAAGCCAGACCTGGCTGCACCGTTCTTCTTCTGCAACTTGTAATACACAATCCACAAGTTTCGTCCCTATTCCTTTTCTTTCTTCAAAGCTATCCAGCGATACAATTTCGCACATATTTCCGCTCACTTCATACGTTACAATTCCGATTATTCTGTCATCTAAGAGCGCAACAAAACCTGGCAACTCTTCTAACTGATGTCCCTTACCACGTGAAATCATCAATGAACTTCCCCAGTTCTCACACATGAACATTCGGATTGTTTCTTTCATCGCTGACGTAATTTTTTGTATATGCAGCATTTCCTATTTCTCCCCTTTTATATCATTGTGATACAATATAAGTGTATCACATGTAACGGTATTTGGAGGATGAGGTAAAGTATGAAACGTTTTTTTGCAGCATTGTTTACTATACTAGGTGCAATAACTGCCCTTGGGATTTTCTTTACAAATAAAGTGATGTACTTAAAGAAAAAAACAGAGGAAGAAGTACTCGAAAGAGAAACGAAAAAACATTTTCGTATAGAGGATTTTGATGCTCTTCATAAAGAAGAAATTCATATCCCTTCTCAATTCGGATACGACCTTCACGGATATTACATTCCTGCTGGTCACTCCAATAAGTTTATGGTTTTTTGCCACGGTGTAACTGTAAATAAAATAAACTCTGTAAAATATGCAAACTTATTCTTAAAAAGGGGATATAACGTCCTCATTTACGATCATCGTCGTCATGGTAAAACTGGCGGAAAAACAACAAGCTATGGATACTATGAAAAACATGATTTAAAATCCGTAGTTGACTGGCTAAAAAACCGTTTTGGCACCAATATTACACTTGGTATTCATGGTGAATCTATGGGAGCTGCAACACTTCTTCAATACGCAGGACTTTTAGAAGATGGTGCTGATTTCTATATTGCAGATTGTCCTTTCTCTGATTTTCACGGACAATTACAGCACCGTTTAAAGGTTGAATTCCATTTACCAAAATGGCCTTTATTACCTTTAGCAAACGCATTTTTGAAAGTTCGTGACGGTTATACAATTCGTGAAGTTTCACCAATCGACTGTATAAAAAATATTAACAATCCCGTTCTCTTTATTCATAGTAAAGATGACGACTATATTTTAGCTGATATGACAAAAGCGTTATATGAAGCGAAAGAAAATAATAAACAACTTTATATTGCAGAACACGGTGCACACGCTTGCTCTTATAACGAAAATAAAGAAGAATACGAAGCAGCCGTCGATCAATTTTTAAACACCTATGTGAAAGAAACAAAAAACAGGCTTGCATAAGCCTGTTTTTTATTGCGCTAAAACGTCTGTAACTTGTTCCATATTTTCAGAAATCCATTGCATTGCATCATCTAACGTTGGGAATTCTGTCGTTTGAAATGTTACTTCATCTTGAAGTAACCAAACATCCTTTGCCTCTTGCCCTACACCTGCAATGGACCAATGTAACAAACTATATGGATGATTATCATTCAAAAATGATGCCCACGTGCGCTCATTTGCAATATTTCGTAATGTATGTAATTGTTTATCCATCTCTCGTCACCTTACTCTAGTCAGTTATGAAAACTATTATAACACTCTCTTCTTTCTCAAACAAAGTGCTCTTTTTTCCCCGCTATTTGCGGGCAGTAAAACTCTCACCTCAAAATTCGGCTGAAACAAAGAAGTTAGGTGGGAGATTAACTGCCCCTAAAAGCCCGATTGGTTCAACTAATAATTAGTGGGGGATGCCTTCCCCACTAATTAAAGTTTCACTTTATATTGCCAAGCACTTCCCTTGATTATATGATGAAATTAAGCGTTTGGGAAGGAGGGATAACGTTGGCAAAAGTACAAATTAAAGTAAATGATAATGGCTCTTTTCGCGTTACAGGGGACGTGGAATTAGTCGACTCACAAGGGAATGTATTCCCAGCAAAACCGGCATTTTCTTTATGCCGTTGTGGTTTATCAAAAAATATGCCTTATTGCGACGCTTCGCATAAAGGTAAATTCGAGTCTGTTGTTAGAGCACCAGAGGCAGAATAATTTTACATGTGACATGCACATTTTTTTGTGCATGTTTTTTCTTTTTAGCAACTCCGTTATATCCCTTCTCCTTACAACATTTCTAATACTTTTATTTCCATTCCAGCCTGCATATATTTTCACACAATTCTTCACATTCGAATATTTTTTACTAGCCTTTTATTTTTTTTGTGCTATAATTTGAGCAAACAGCATCCTTCGGGGTCGGGTGAAATTCCCAACCGGCGGTGATGAAGTGAAAACTTCTAAGTCCGTGACCCGTTTTCAACTCGAAAACGGTGGATCTAGTGAAACTCTAGGGCCGACAGTATAGTCTGGATGGGAGAAGGATATGTTTCTAGTTTTTTATATAGTGAATACACTTTTATTTCAGTATGCATATTTTTAAAGATTCATTTTGATTCTTTATATATGTTTAATTTTCTATACTTATTTTTTATACTGAAATAAAAAGAGACAACTAGCGTTTAAAAATTCGATATTTTGCTAGGTTTTTTCCTTATGCAGAAATATCAATTATCGTTAGGTTTCTTTCCTATGCTTTCGTATTCAAACTATATTTCTAGAAATCACGTCTCCCAAACCCCAAGGATATTAAATCCTTGGGGTTTTTTGATTTTTTTAGGAGAGGTGAAGAAAATGACAGATCAAGAATATATGAGGATTGCCCTGCAGTTAGCAGAAGGGACATCAGGACAAACAAGTCCGAATCCTATGGTTGGTGCTGTTGTTGTAAAAGATGGAAACATCGTTGGTATGGGCGCTCATTTACGAGCTGGTGAAGAACACGCAGAAGTTCATGCCCTTCAAATGGCTGGTCAGAACGCCAAAGACGCTACCGTTTATGTAACACTGGAACCGTGTAGCCACTTTGGAAAAACACCACCTTGCTGTGAATTGCTCATTGAAAAAGGAGTTAAGCGTGTTGTAATTGCTACTCTCGATTGTAATCCGCTCGTTTCTGGTAACGGAAAAAGAAGATTAGAGGAAGCTAGAATTGAAGTAACTACCGGTATTCTTGAAGCAGAAGCGCTTTTATTAAATCGCTACTTTTTTCACTACATGAAAACGAAACGCCCTTTTGTAACAATCAAAACAGCAATGAGCTTAGATGGAAAAATAGCAACTGTAACTGGTGAAAGTAAGTGGATTACAGGTGAAGAAGCACGTGCTGATGTTCACCAATATCGCCATACACATGATGCAATTCTTGTTGGAGTGAATACAGTTATAGCTGATAATCCTCATTTAACAACAAGAATTCCAAATGGTGGGAAACATCCTATTCGCGTTGTTTTAGATACCCATTTACGAACGCCACCATCTTCTCATGTTATAACAGATGGTTTAGCACCGACATGGATTATTGTCGGTAAGGATGTAAAGAAAGCGAAGATATCTTCTTATGAATCTAAAAATATAGCTATATTCCAAATGGAAACGAAGTATATAGAAATCGAGGACCTTCTTTCCTTTCTTGGAGAGAAACAAATTCTTTCTCTATTCGTTGAAGGTGGCCAATCAATTCATGCAAGTTTCTTAAAAACAAATAATTTTAATGAAATTGTAACCTATATAAGCCCGAAATTAATTGGTGGGAAAGATGCTCCTACTTTATTTGGAGGAAATGGTTTTTCAAAATTACAAGATGCGCTTTCCTTGAAAATTCAAGAGATGAAACAAATTGGTGATGATATAAAAATCGTTGCGAATGCCCGAAACGAGGTGACGAAATGTTTACAGGAATTGTAGAAGAATTAGGAACGATAGCAAACATGCAACAAAGCGGAGAAGCGATGAAATTAACGATTCATGCAAAGAAAATTTTATCAGATGTTCACTTAGGTGATAGTATCGCGGTTAACGGTATTTGCTTAACTGTAACAAGCTTTACAACTACTTCATTTACAGTTGATGCAATGCCTGAAACGATGCAGTCGACATCACTTCGCATGCTTAAACCGCACTCTAAAGTAAATTTAGAGCGAGCAATGGCTGCAAACGGACGATTCGGTGGACATTTCGTTTCAGGACATATTGATGGCATCGGAACGATTTTAAATAAAAAACAACATTACAATGCCGTCTATTACAAAATAGCAATTTCTGATGAACTGCTGCACTATTGTTTGCAGAAAGGGTCCATTGCTGTTGATGGAACGAGTTTAACGATATTTGATATAGACGAATCTTCCATAACGATTTCACTCATCCCGCACACAGTAAGCGAGTCTGTCATTGGAGAAAAAAATGCCGGAGATATCGTAAACATTGAGTGTGACATGATTGGTAAATATATCGAACGCTTTATTACTAAACCTACAAAACGAGTAGGTTCAATGACTGAAAGCTTTTTACAAGAAAACGGATTTCTATAAGGGGGAAGAACAATGTTTCATCGTATTGAAGAAGCTCTAGAAGATTTAAAACAAGGTAAAGTCGTTATCGTATGTGATGATGAAAACCGAGAAAATGAAGGCGATTTTATTGCTTTAGCAGAGTACATTACACCAGAAACAATTAATTTTATGATTACACATGGCCGTGGTCTCGTTTGTGTACCGATTACAGCAGGGTACGCAGAACGTCTACAATTAGAACCAATGGTATCTCATAATACAGATTCACATCATACTGCGTTTACAGTGAGCATTGACCATGTTTCTACAACAACAGGGATTAGCGCTCACGAACGTGCAACTACGATACAAGAATTGTTAAACCCTGCATCAAAAGGCACTGATTTCAATCGACCTGGACATATCTTTCCATTAATTGCGAAAGAAGGCGGTGTCCTGCGTCGTGCAGGTCATACAGAAGCTGCTGTTGATTTAGCAAAGCTATGCGGTGCCGAACCAGCTGGAGTTATTTGCGAGATTATAAATGAGGACGGCACGATGGCACGTGTACCTGATTTAATAGAATGCGCAAAACAATTTGATATAAAAATGATTACAATAGAAGATTTAATTGCTTACCGCCGCCATCATGAAACACTTGTGACGAGAGAAGTGGAAATTACATTACCTACAGATTTCGGTACTTTCCACGCAATTGGCTATTCTAACTCATTAGATACGAAAGAACATATCGCACTTGTAAAAGGTGATATTTCAACAGGTGAACCGGTACTTGTACGTGTTCATTCTGAATGCTTAACAGGAGATGTATTCGGTTCACATCGCTGCGATTGCGGACCACAACTCCATGCAGCACTTGCTCAAATTGAGCGTAAAGGAAAAGGTGTTCTTCTTTATATGAGACAAGAAGGAAGAGGCATTGGGCTTCTTAATAAGCTTCGTGCTTATAAATTACAAGAAGAAGGATTCGATACTGTAGAAGCAAATGAAAAACTCGGCTTCCCTGCTGATCTTCGTGATTACGGTATCGGTGCTCAAATATTAAAAGATTTAGGTTTACAAAGTTTACGATTATTAACGAATAACCCAAGAAAAATTGCTGGCTTACAAGGTTACGATTTAGAAGTAGTCGAGCGTGTACCGTTGCAAATGCCGGCAAAAGAAGAGAATAAATCGTATTTACAAACGAAAGTAAACAAATTAGGACACTTACTAAACTTATAATTAAAGGAGAGATTTATTATGGTATTCGAAGGTCATTTAGTTGGTACAGGATTAAAAGTTGGAGTTGTTGTTGGACGTTTTAACGAATTTATTACAAGTAAGTTACTTGGCGGCGCTTTAGACGGATTAAAGCGTCACGGTGTAGAAGAAAATGATATTGATGTTGCTTGGGTTCCTGGTGCATTTGAGATTCCTTTAATCGCTAAAAAGATGGCTAGTAGCGGAAAGTATGATGCTGTTATTACATTAGGTACTGTAATCCGAGGTGCTACAACTCACTACGATTACGTTTGTAATGAAGTAGCAAAAGGTGTTGCGTCATTATCACTACAAATGGACATCCCAGTTATTTTCGGCGTATTAACGACAGAAACAATTGAACAAGCGATTGAACGCGCAGGTACGAAAGCTGGTAATAAAGGATATGAATCAGCTGTTGCTGCAATTGAAATGGCTCACTTATCAAAACAATGGGCATAAAAAAAGAGGCTGCGGCCTCTTTTTATTTTTTTACCTTTTTTTTACATCTTTTATTAATTCATTCATCGTTTTTCCTTCTGTTTTTATATGAAGAGCTTGTGCTGTTCTCCATACATTCTCTCTTTTTTTCGCTTCTTCTATAATAGTAATTTCTTTTCTAACTTCCTTTAAATCTTTTCCTTCCGTTTTCAATCCAAAATGTTCAGCTTTCGTTCGAAAGTGTTGTTCGATTCTTTGTTGCATCTCTTTTTGTTCAGGATTTTCAGCAGCCTTAACTGGATCAGAACTTATTGCTTTTATTAAAATTAAACAAGTCATAATCGCTAATATGTATTTGTACATGTAAAATCCTCCAACCCAATATAAATTACATATTTACTATGTACAACTAGGGCTTGGAAAATTCGTCCACAAAAATTCTTTTTTTCGTTCAAAAACCAATAGCATCAAGCGTTTACAACTATTTATTACATTTTATTTACAAAAAAAGCAAACCCTTTTACAAGTTTGCTTTTTCATCTATCCTATAATGCACATTCTTCAATCTCAAATCCTAAATCTGCAATCATACCCCAGTCCGCAGTCGGCTCTTGTCCAGCTGTCGTTAAGTAGTCCCCGACAAAAATAGAATTTGCTGCAAATAAACCGATTGGCTGTACAGAACGTAAATTGATTTCACGTCCTCCTGAAATACGAATTTCTTTTGTTGGGTTTACAAAACGCATCATTGCCAGTACTTTTAAACATTCTACTGGTGTTAACTCTTTTTGCCCTTCAAGAGGTGTCCCCTTTACAGCAACAAGGAAATTACAAGGGATAGAATCTGCATCTATACGTTGTAATTCAAATGCAATTTCAGCACGCTCTTCAATTGTTTCTCCCATGCCAAAAATCGCTCCAGAGCATGGTGAAATACCAGCTTGTTTTGCTTTTTGAACTGTATCAACACGATCATCGTACGTATGAGTTGAACAAATACTATCGTAATTATTTGCATGTGTATTTAAGTTGTGGTTATAACGATGCACGCCTGCTTCCGCTAAACGTCCTGCTTGATCTTCATTTAAGAAACCTAAACAACAACAAATCTTCAAGTCTGTCGTTTCACGAATTTCCTTAACTGCTCCAATTACGTGATTTACCTCTTTATCCGTCGGACGACGACCAGACGCTACAATACAATATGTACCTGCTTTACGGCGTATTGCTTCATGTGCCCCTTCTACAATCTTCTCCTGCGTTAACCATGCATATTTATCAATCGGTGCTTCTGAAATAATAGACTGTGAGCAATATCCACAATCTTCAGGACATAATCCAGATTTCGTATTAATAATCATATTCAATTTTACTTTCTTACCAAAATGATGATGGCGAATAATGTAAGCTGCATTCATAATTTCTAAAACTTCTGTATCATCAGCTTCTAATATCGCTATTGCATCTTCTTTCGTAATCATCTTCTCTTCCACTACGTCGTATGCTAGTTTTTTCCAATCCTTTTTTGTTTGCACTTGTTTCATTTCATCTCTTCCCCTCTTTTGTTATATGCATAAATAAAGCATGATACGTTGCCATTATCCCTTCATTTCCCGTGAAGTCTCTTTCGTATATGCGTAGCATCGCACGAAAGAGTGAGGGACTTTGACAATATGATCCTTCATTGCTATTAGTTGCTCCTACTTTTCGAATAGAATGCAGAAACTCCTTAACTTCTGTAAAACTCTCTATGTAACATGTTTCAGAAACATGCACCTCCCCTGTTTCTATCTTGCATATATGAAGCAACTGATCTTTTGAATAAAAACGTTGACCAATCGATGTTTCATTTTTTATATTTCTTTCTTCTTTCGCACGTTGGAACGAAGCATGCAATTCTTGAAATGTTTCATGTCCAAACGTTGAAAAGAGTAATATCCCATCTATAGACAAATGTTGAAATAAATTTCTTAACACTTGTTGTAAATTATTTAACCATTGAAATGTAGCATTTGAAATAATGACATCATATGATTCTTCTAATCGTAATCGCTCAATATCTTCACAGTGAAACGTTACATTTTTTACATTTTGTCTAGTTTGCGCAATCGCAATCATACTTTCAGCAAAATCAACTGCTGTAATATGTGCTTTCGGAAATAACTTTGATAATTGCTCTGTTACATAACCCGTCCCGCACCCCAGTTCTAAAATACGTATCGGTGCCGTTTCACTATATCGTTCCTTTAAGATTGAAAGTAATGAATGTGCCATCTTTTTTTGTACATTTGCATATCGATCGTAAGATACGGCTGCCCCATTAAACCGTTTTTGTAGTAACGTTTTGTTGATCATGTCGTATCCCCTCTACAAATTGAATTATCTCATTTGCGCAATATTCAAAATTCGTTACACATAATGCATGCCCTGCTTCACTTACTACTTTCAGCTCGCTGCTACTATTCTCCGTCATACTACGTGCCGCAGACAATGGGCATATTACATCCTGTTCTCCGTGGATAAGTAGTATAGGTACTTTAATTTCTTTTAGTTCTTCTCTCATATCTGTTTCTATTAAATAATCCAAACCTAGTTGTAAAGACTGAATAGAATCACCTTTAAAATGTTCTACAATGTCCTCAAAGTTTTTGTTCTCTTTTAGCTCATCTTTCGTAAACATATTTTCATAAAACCGCTTGAGCGTATCTTCTTTCCTTCTCGCCAAATT
Source organism: Bacillus sp. FAU20 (assembly GCF_056033865.1). NCBI lineage: Bacteria > Bacillati > Bacillota > Bacilli > Caryophanales > Bacillaceae > Bacillus > Bacillus sp. FAU20. Next base: position 528,982 of record NZ_JBVYHY010000003.1, on the reverse strand, counting down.
CCTTTTCAGCCGTTCTACATGCAAAGCATTCCATCCATTACTATAGTCGCTCGTATTTGTAAATTTAGCGGTCCCACCAATTAATACGATACCTTTTGCCTCAATCTTTTTATAAGCTTCAACTGCTGTTAACGCTCCTAGTGACCATCCAACTAAAATTACGTTGTCGTTATGCGCTACATCTATAATTCGTTCTGTAAATTCACTTCGTTCTTTCACATTACGCCAATCTATGCATTCAACAGGATATCCTTTAAAATACGGAAGTACTAAATCCCAAATATTCTCTTCCATTCCCCATCCGGGGATAAAAATAATCTTTAGCTCGTTCATACGAAAATCTCCTCTTCTTTCGCAATGTGAATAATTCGGTCAATAGCCCATTTTAAATCAGCTATTGTATGTTGCGATGTAACTGCAAAGCGAATTCGAGAACTATGAACCGGCACAGTTGGCGGACGAATTGCAATGGCCGCAATCCCTGCCTCTTGCAACCTTTTACTAAATCGTAAAGCATGTTCATTTGAACCGACTACAATCGGTACAATATGAGTTGAACTATTCCCAATATCAAAACCAGCATCCCTTAATTTAGTTCTGAAGTATTCTCCGTTTGCTATAAGGTTCTCTCTTCTTTCGTTATCTTCTTTTACAATTTCAATTGCTTTTTGCACTGCTCCTAACGTACTTGGTGGTAAAGCCGTAGTAAAAATAAAGCTTCTCATCATATTTTGTAAATACTCTATATAAATTTCATCGCCTGTCAAATACGCACCATAACACCCTAAAGCCTTGCTAAACGTCCCCATATGTATATCAATTTTTTGAGCAAGTTTTTTTTCTATATGAGATAACCCAGCTCCGCCGATTCCATATATTCCACTCGCATGTGCTTCATCGACTATAATGATTGCCCCGTATTTCTCTTTCAGCTGTACTAAATCTCTCAAATACGCAGTATCACCATCCATACTAAAAACGGTATCTGTTACGATTAATTTCCTTTTTTCAGGCGAAGCCATTTTCAACAGCTTCTCTAAATGATCCAAATCATTATGACGATACCTTTTATGCTCTGCCCCGCTTAATATGATTCCATCAACAATACTTGCGTGATTTAACTTATCACTAAAAACAATATCGTGCCGAGAGGCTAAAGAAGATATGGCACCTATATTTGCCGTATACCCACTATTTACAATTAAAGCTCTTTTAGTACCTTTCCAGTCACATATGCTTCTCTCAACCTCTTCATATAATGGATGATTTCCTACAACGAGACGAGAGGCAGTCGCTCCAGTTCCATATCTTTTTGTACAGGCAATAGCAGCTTCTTTTAACCTTTCATCTCCAGCTAACCCTAAATAATTATTTGACGCTAAATTTAACATCCTTTTTTTATCTCGAATAAGCCAAGTCTCTTCTGCCTTCTCTGTTACATGCAAATCACGATACTGCCCTTGCTCATGTAATTGTTGTAATTTAGATTGAAGGTGCGCCCGCCAATTTTGATTCATTTTGGATAAACTCCTCTAATTTTGAAATCATAATATATTCTTTTGCAGATTCTAATACTTCTTCTTTCGTAAACTCACCTTCAAAGAATGGTAATAATCCTAAAACTGGTACCCCACTCAGCTCTTCAATCATTTCTTTATTTTCTTGCACTCTTTCCATTTCACATTCTTTGCAACCTGATAAAATGACACCCGCTACGGTTAAGCCATGCGCCTTTGCGTAAGCAATCGTTAACACTGTATGATTTACTGTTCCTAATGTAGGACGAGCTACTACAATAAGAGGCAACTGTAATTCTTTTGCAAAATCAATTACTAAAGCATCTTCTGTATATGGGACAGCAAGCCCACCTGCTCCTTCTACAAATAAGCTATTAAACTCTTTTAATAGTTCATTATAGTAATCAGTAATTTCTTTTAACTTTACTACTCTTCCAGCTCTTTTCATGGCAAGTCTCGGAGCAAGTGGTTCTTCAATAGAATAAGGGCAAATTTCATTTTCTTGTGTCGGTACACCTGATAATGCTTTTAACCTTGCTGCATCTCCCTCAGGGTTTGATGCAACATGCCCACTTTGTAACGGTTTATACACCCCTACGTTATATCCTAATTCTCTAAATACACCTGCTATAGCACCTGCAACTACTGTTTTTCCAACTTCAGTATCCGTTGCTGTTATGAAAAAACCACTCATTATTCTCCCTCCGTAACATCCGAGATTGCCTTATATAAAATGCGTAACATATCATCAATCTCTTCAAAAGTAGAAGCAAGTGGCGGCATAAATACAATCGTGTTACCTAGCGGTCGTAAAATCATACCCAGCTCTCTTGAGCGTTTACATACTTGAACACCGATCCTCTCTGTCCAGTCAAACGCTTCTTTCGTTTCCTTATTCTTCACAAGCTCAATACCAACCATTAATCCGCACTGACGAATATCACCTACATGTTTATACGCAAAGAGCTTTTCTAATTGCGCTGCCACATAATCCGTTTTACGTGCCACTTCTTCTATTAAATTTGTTTTTTCATATAGTTCTAGATTCGCGATTGCTACCGCACACCCTAACGGATTGCCTGTGTAGCTATGTCCATGAAAAAATGTTTTTTGTTCTTCATATTCTCCTAAGAAGGTATTATATATTTCATCTGTCGTTACCGTAACTGCAATTGGTAAATATCCACCTGTTAAACCTTTCCCAGCAGTTAAAATGTCTGGCGTCACATTTTCATGTTCACACGCAAACATTTTCCCTGTACGCCCAAATCCAGTCGCTACCTCATCTGTAATAAATAATACATTGTACTTAGTACATAAATCGCGCAGTCCTTTTAAATATCCTTTTGGCATTGTAATCATCCCGCCAGCACCTTGCATTAATGGCTCTACAATGATGGCAGCTACTTCTTCATGCTTTTCTTTCAACAATTCTTCCATTTCTTCTAAATGGCTTTTTACAATTTCCTCCTTATTATTTCCGTAAGGAGAACGATATGTATATGGATACGGCATTTTAATCGCATCAAATAAGAGCGAACTATACACTTGGTGAAACAAGTCTATTGCTCCTACCGAAACAGCTCCAATTGTATCACCGTGATATGCTTCTTTTAATGTAACGAATCTTTGTTTCTTTGGTTTCCCTTTATGCTGCCAATATTGGAAAGCCATCTTAATTGCAATTTCAACAGCCGTAGAACCTGAATCAGAATAGAATACCTTCTTCAATCCATCTGGTACAACCTCAATAATTTTTTCTGCTAATAAAATAGATGGAACGTTAGCAAGTCCTAACATAGTAGAATGAGCAATTTTATTTAATTGCTCACGAATTGCTTCATCTAATTCCGGTACTTGATGTCCGTGAACATTTAACCATATAGATGAAACACCATCCCAATATTCATTACCATTTACATCGTATAGCTTTCTTCCCTCTCCACGTTCAATAATGACAGGATCTTCTTCTAAATAATCTTTCATTTGTGTAAATGGGTGCCATACGTAAGCTTTATTTTTCTCTGCTAATTCTTCATATGTATAAGATGATTTTTCAATCGTTTTACTTTTTATTGTCACAATTGCCACCCCTAATGTTAACTTATTTATAAATATAGTTAACATTAAATCCGAATGACTGTCAATTATTTTAAAATCAAATAGTTCTTAAAAAAGAACAACTTATCATACGATAAGTTGTTCTACTTTCCATGCTGTATCTTTCCAATTTCTAAAATAATTTCTTCATCTTTTTTCCCCTCTGTATCAATTCCAAGTTGCTTAGCGTGCTCAATTAATAAATCATGACGCTTCTCAAACCTAGCGGTATTTACTTCTTTCGTAACCTCTTCTTTTGTTTTCCCCTCAGTAGAAACTCCTAGTTTCTCTGCTGCTTTTTCCATTGATTTCTTCTCTTCTATTTCTTTTACTTTCTTCACTTCTGACTGTTGTATTTGCTTTTGTTTCAACTGCTGTGATTCAGCCGCAAAAGCTGTGTAAATTCCAGCACTTCCGCCAACGACTAGTAAGGTGGTAAAAAGAATTATTTTTTTCTTCACTCTTTCCTCCCCTTTCAAATTCATTATAACGTACAAAATTAGAGCTTTAAAACAATTATCCTTTATTTCCCTAAAAAAACATTTAATATTTTTATTGACATGTAAGATGAAAATATGATAAAAATTTAACTAACATCATATGAATCGGCGTTGATAGGATTTAGTAGTATTTCGATTTCTGATTTCAGAGAGCTGGTGGTCGGTGCGAACCAGTACAGAGCGAATTATGAATTACCCCCTGGAGCTTCTTTTACGAAACGTGAGGAGTAGTGAAAGACGGTTATAGACCGTTATGTCTAAAGAGTGGTGAAACGACACTGTTTCACAATTTAGGGTGGTACCGCGAATTTTTCGTCCCTGCATATATTGCAGGGGCGTTTTTTATTTTATAAGCGCATATCATATGACCCTTTATTTTGTGATACATTCATTTCACAAGCTAGGGTGGTACCGCGATTTCTTCGTCCCTGCATAATTATATGCAGGGACGTTTTTTTATCCAATCATTTCCGCATCATATAGAAGAACTAACAATTACCGGTAATTTGTCACAAAATTCTAAATTTTAGAAGGAAATATACAATATTGGCGAATTTTATATAAAAAAGAGCTATTTCACATTACTTAGGAGGGGAAAACAATGGTTTCAAAAATTGAGTCTGTTCTTTTAACAATTTTTATCTTTTTCTGTATTGGTTTTAGTGTTATTCAATTAGAAGTTTCACCACACATCCCAATTTTATTTGGTATCGTTCTTTTATTAGCATTTGGATTCTTAAAGAAAATCTCTTGGTCTACTATGGAGAAAGGGATGATTAGTAGTATTTCAGCTGGTATTCCATCTATATTTATTTTCTTACTTGTAGGTGTATTAATTAGCGTTTGGATCGCAGCTGGAACTATTCCGACTTTAATGGTATACGGCTTCCAACTTGTATCTCCAAAAATTTTCGTTCCAACTGTTTTTGTTGTTTGTGCAATTGTTGGAACGAGTATCGGTAGTGCTTTTACAACTGCTGCAACTGTAGGACTTGCCTTTATGGGAATGGGTACTGCCCTTGGATACGATCCAGCTCTTATTGCTGGTGCAATTATTTCTGGTGCATTCTTCGGAGATAAAATGTCTCCTTTATCTGATACAACAAACTTAGCGCCTGCTGTAACGGGTGTAGATTTATTTGAACATATTCGTAACATGCTTTGGACAACAGTTCCAGCTTTCATTATTGCTTTTATCGCATTTTTCATTTTAGGAAGCGGATCTGGTGGAAACGTTGATTTCTCAGCATTTATTAACACACTAGAAAAAAATGCAACGATTTCTATCGTTACACTGATTCCTATTTTATTACTGTTCCTATTCGCATTTAAAAAGGTACCCGCAGTTCCAACATTACTTGCAGGAATTGTGGTAGGGATTATTATTCTCTTTATTTTTAAACCTAGCACTTCTTTAGCTGATTTAATAAAAATTATGCAAGACGGTTACGTTTCTAAAACTGGTATCAAAGACATTGACAGCTTATTATCTCGCGGTGGCCTGCAAAGTATGATGATGTCAATTGCTCTTATTTTCCTAGCTCTTTGTATGGGAGGATTATTACAAGGAATGGGTATTATAGCGCAGCTGATGAATATTATCTCTAGCTTCGTAAAAACTAGTACACGCTTAATTATTTCTACTGCTTCAACTGCAATTGGTGTAAACTTCTTACTTGGTGAGCAGTACTTATCCATCGTTTTAACAGGACAAGCATTTGCTAATAAATACGATGAAGTCGGTTTAGAACGTCGTAATTTATCACGAGTATTAGAAGATGCTGGTACAGTAATTAACCCACTCGTACCATGGGGTGTCAGTGGCGTATTCTTAACAAACGTTCTTAGCGTTCCAACATTCGATTACCTGCCATACGCAATCTTCTGTTTAGCTTGTCCAGTCGTAACCATTATCGTCGGCTTTACTGGATTCGGTCTTTCATGGAAAAAAGAAAAAGCAGTACCAGTTTCATAATATAACAAAAAGGATTACCAAATCGGTAATCCTTTTTATATTTCTCGACTATCTATTCGCTTTCTTTCTTCTAAATAACATAAGTAATCCCGCTCCAACAAACGCAAGACCAGCTCCAATTGTAGAAGCAATACTTGCACCTGTTTTCGGTAAATCACGTTCATCTTTTTCAGCTTCTTTATTTTCACTTACAGTTGTTGTTTCTTTTGTATTTTGATCATCTGTTGTAGTTTGTCCAGATCCAGTAGTGTTTCCATCTTGCTTTGGTTCATTACCATTATTACCTTCTTCTGTTGGTGGTGTTGGTTTTTCTTCATTACCTGTTGGCGGTGTTGTTGGGTTTTCTCCATCACCTTTTGGTGGTGTTGTTGGATTTCCTTCACCAGTTTCTTTATCATCATTCTTCTTCGTTATATCAATTGCATATTTAGCAAATTCATTTTCAGATGGTCCAACATATGAAATCTTTCCATCTGCCTTTATATACTTTTGTGCATTTGGTGAAGAATCAAATGTTGTATTTAATTTATCTGCAACAATCGGTTTAAACGTCCAATTTTGATCAGCTGCTGGATTAATAACTGGTGTTTCTTGCATATACTTCACAATAATTTGACGTGTTTCATCTTGCGATTGGTAAATAACTTCTCCTTTACTTACACCAGGGAACGTTTTACTGCTACCGCGATAATTATTTGTAGCAACGATGAACTTTTGATCATCAGCTACTGGCTTACCTTCATATGTCATATTTACAATACGATTCGTATTTGCATTTACAACTTTTCCATCTTTATCGTATTTCGCCGGTTGTGTTACATCAATTTCGTATTTTAAGCCATCTAAAATATCGAAGTTATATGTAGGATAGCCTATATTTACTAACGGCTGTTCTTCTGTTTTCTTTGGATCAATTTGATTAAACTGACCTGCAGACATTTCAAGCCATTCTTTCACTTGTGCCCCATTTACTTTTACAGCATATAACGTATTTGGATATACGTATAAATCTGCAACGTTTTTAATCGCTAACGTTCCAGCTGGAATATCAGTATAATATGTTGCACCGTTTCGGCCACCTGCTTTAAATGGTGCACCTGCAGATAAAACCGGAATATCTTTAATCTTTTCATACTCTGGTTTTTTAAGTTCTTGTTCTACATACCATTTTTGCCCATTTGTCACAATTTGTACGGAAGGATCATCTTGTACTAATGAAAAATAACTATTAATTGGTGCAGTTGTTTTACCTACAGCTGTATTCACATAATCGATTGTCGCTTGATGATCATCTTTAATTTCATTAACTAGTTTTTGATCAGATTCTACTAATGGATTACCTTTACTATCAGCAATCGGACGAAGTTGCGGCTTAGACTGATCTTTTTGCACTTCCCATTTTCCGTTTACCTTTTTCAATTGCATATCAATAATACCTAAGTTACTACCAAAAACACCAGGCATTACAACTGGAACACCATTAAATACATCCTTCACTTCGGTATGTGAATGTCCCATTAATACTGCATCTACGCCAGGAACTTGTGTTGCTAAATAAAACGATGCATTTTCCATTCCTTCGTTGTATCCACTCTTATCAACACCTGAATGCGCTAGTGCAACTATAATATCCGCACCTTGCGCCTTCATTTCCGGAACTAATTTTTTCGCTGTTTGCACAATATCTTTTGCCTTTACTTTTCCTTCTAAATTCGCTTTATCCCAATTCATAATTTGTGGTGGAACAAATCCCATTACACCAATTTTCACTATTTGTTTTTGGCCTGCTTCATCCACTACTTCTTTCTCTAAAATATGATATGGTCTATCAAAGTAATGCTCGTCATTCTCATCATTACCATCATGGTCATCTATATAGACATTCGAGTTAATAACCGGGAAATCCGTTTTTTCAATCACTTTGTTTAGGTAATCTAAACCGTAGTTAAATTCATGATTCCCAAGAGAGATGACGTCATACTTCATTAAATTCATTAAACGATATAATGGATGTGTATAACTAGGATCCACACGATTCTTCGGATCTTTTATTTTATTCGCTACATAATCTCCAAGCGGTGTCCCTTGTAATGCATCCCCATCATCAAATAGGACAGAGTTTTTCGCTTCTTCACGTGCTTTATTAACAAGTGTTGCCGTTTGTACGAGACCTACTTTATTATCTGTTTTCGTTTGATAATAATCGTAATTCATTAAGTTAACGTGAATATCTGATGTTTCTAGAATTCGTAAGTTAACTGTACTCTCCCCAGTGTTCTCATCTGCATGAGCTGTTGCTGGCATTACTTGCGGTGCTATAACACCAATCGCAAGAGTTGCTCCAGCTAGCATTTTTTTTGACTTTTTCACAAAAAATCCCCCTTATACAATTACCAGAAATAATGAAATGAATCCCTATCTGTCTCTAACCACATACCTTTTTTCTTCTATTAGAGACACAATTTTCATTTCACCCTGCGCTAACGAGTAGTCCCCTTAAACGCCCGATTGATGATGACTAACAATTAATAGGAAATAAAGCTCCCACTAATTAAAGTTTCACCTTATCTGACATTATCATATATAAAGTTCTTTCCTATCGTCAATATTTTTTGACAAACTTCAACAAATTTTCTGTAAAGTTATTATAAACTTTTCATAAACATATAATATGCCCTTACATTGCTAATACTGCTGAATATGATACAATTACCAATTACAAGGAGGATGAATTTATGAAAAAAGTCATCTTAACAATTGTTTGTCTCCTCCTTCTGATCATTTCTTATTCTTATTTTGAAAAGAACGACGAGACAAAACAAAATGAATCTGAAGAAAAAACAGAAAAAACATCTGCTCCAAATTGGATTGATAAGCAAACAAACGAATCTTTTTATCATCTTGTATTAGGTGATTCACTCGCTAAAGGATATGGATCGACACAAGGTGGGTTTGCTGAATTAGCTTCTAAGCAAATAGAAGCACAAATTCACAAACCAATTACAGTAGAAAACCTTGGGGTAAACGGTCTTACAACAGATCGTCTCGCAAAAAAAGTTCAATCAGAAGATGTAAAGGAAAAAATTAGAGCAGCAAATATAATTACAATTAATATTGGAGGAAATAATTTATTTCGTTTAAATCGTGATGTTGGTGTTATAGATGGTATAAAAATGTTAAATAAAGAAAAAGCCCATTTTGAAGCGGATATAAAAAGTATTGTAAAGACAGTTCGAGATCAAAATCCTGACGCTTTACTCATTCTCTCAGAACTCTATAATCCGTTACAACTCGATGACTCCATCGCAAGTTATGCAGATATGTTTTTAGATGGCTGGAATGAATCTGTTTATTCCATTTCCAAAGCAAATCAACCATCTATCGTTTTACCAATTCGCAAATTAATATCGAATGATAAAAAAGAGTTATTATTTGACCAAGTACACCCAAATGATAACGGCTATGCGATTATTGCCAATACATTTACAAAGCAAGTGTTATCCTACAAATATTAAAGCGACCATGAAACAATTCTATTTTTATAACATGTCTTTTTTGTTACAATGATAGTGGAAGGGGGCCTTTATATGGAATCACGCGAGTGGGAACGTATTGTTGATCATCTTCTTTCGCTAGTGCCTCTTTTTTATCGCAAATTTATGCTTCCTGGAGAATTTTCTTCTCAAAGACATATGCCGCCATCACATACACAAGTATTACTGCTTTTGCATGAAAACGGCACATTAGCAGTTTCCGAAATCGGCAAGCGGCTAGCGATTTCACGGCCTAACATGACACCTCTATTAAACAAACTTATTCAAGAAGAACTAATAGAGCGTCATTATAGCGAAAAAGATCGACGGGTCATTTTAATTTCTCTAACAGCTGAAGGGAAATTATTAGTAAATCAGTATCAGCAATTCATTTTAGACAAACTAAAAGAAAATTTCCAAACATTATCTGAGGAAGAGCGCGAAAAGCTCATTCATTCTCTTCAAACCATTCAAAATTTAATTTTGAAAACAAACGTATAAAGCTGCTTCTAAATAGAAGCAGCTTTATGATTCGTAATAGTTACCATAGTATACATTGGAATATGGCCATGTTGTTAAATATGGTTTTTTTTCCTGCGTAGGCTGTTGTGTTGGTAATTGTGGTATTTGTGATAATTGCTGTAATTGTTGTTGCCGATATAATTCGTATTGTCTACTCGTATCATAAACCGGATAATAACTTACATATGGATATACTTGAGGTACGTAATAATAATACATTATCCTCTCCTCCTTTTTCTTAAACATATTCAAAGGAGAAAATGAATGTGACATTGTTTATAATTGTACAAGTGGTTCTCTCACTCGTTTCTTCCTTTTCTTCAAACGTAACTTACGGTTCTTTTCGTATAAATAATGCACAACGAAATATGAAATGAGACCAAACCCAACTCCTAAAATCGTCATTCCAATTAATACATACACTTCACTTTGTAATAAGCTCTTTAATATCGTAAAAATGTGACTTGAAAACAAGTCCGATATCGTAAATGGTTCATGTTGAATTTTCTGTACATGAAATGGATAAATCATTTTTCCTAGCGCATACGCAAGCGGAAATAAAAATACTGGGAGAAACGATATTTTCCCAATAATATTGCCAATAACTGCCGCAGGAAAAGATCCCTTTGCTAACCTGACGATTGGATAAAATATTACATATACGAGCGATGCCGTATAAATGACTAACATTTCTAAGCCGAATCCTATAGCAAACCCTAACGATACTTTCTTTGCGCCTTCTGGCGATCGAAGCAACTTATAATATTGAAACTTTAATATTCTCCACATCCGCTGAAAAAACGAATATGTTTTCTTAGTTGTTTTCACCCTCATCATCTCTTTAACTATATTTTTATATGTAGTATGTCCTTACACACTCTGAACAACAAATTTAGTTTTCTCTTTTATTATAAATGATATCAAAATGGTTAACCAAATATACATCCAACATTTTAATATAAAAAAACCTCCCTTTTAGGAAGGCTCTTCTACATTTTTAAATAAACTCACTAATAACGCTTTTTGAGCATGCAATCGATTACCAGCTTGCTCAAAGACGATAGACTGTGGTCCATCTATAATTTCTCCTGTTACTTCTTCTTCACGATGGGCAGGTAAACAGTGTAAGAAACGATATGTTTGCTTCGCATGCTTAACAAGTTCGTCATTGATTTGGTAAGGTTGAAATAAAGTATATTTCTCTTTTTCGCCCTCTTGCCCCATGCTCATCCAAACGTCAGTATAAATGAAATCTGCTTCATTCACCGCTAATTCAGGATCATGCAAAACTTCAATTTCAGCTCCTGTTTCCTTGGCAATCGCTAACGCTTTTTTTACAATCTCTTCATTCGGTTCATATCCTACAGGCGTTGCAACAGTCATATGCATTCCGACTTTTGCACTCGCTAGCAACAATGAATGACATACATTATTTCCGTCACCTACGTAAGCCAATTTTATTCCTTTAAATGTATTTGTTTCTTCATATATCGTCATGAGGTCTGCCAATGCTTGACAAGGATGATGATCATCCGTTAAACCGTTAATAACAGGAATACTCGATTCTTTTGCAAGCTCTTCTACATCCGCGTGTGAAAATGTACGTATCATGATCCCGTCAATATACTGTGATAATACTTTCGCAGTATCTGAAACGGTTTCTCCTCTTCCCATTTGCATCTCTTTCCCACTTAAAAACATACCATGTCCCCCGAGTTGTACCATTCCCGCTTCAAAAGATACACGAGTACGAGTTGAATGCTTATCAAAAATAAGCCCTAATATTTTGCCTTGTAATAAAGGCTCTTGCTTATTCTTTTTTAAATATATAGCGAACTCAATTAATGAAATGATTTCTTCTTGCGTCAATTCTTCTAATGTTAAAAGATCTTTCGTATTTAATTTTGGTACTTGTACAGTTGACATGAAACTTCCCCCTTATATAATTGATACGTTTTTTGTAAAAACTACTTTTTTTATTATATATACTGCCTGTTCTAACTCTTCATTCGTGACAATGAGTGGCGGTAATAGTCTTATAACATTAGGCCCTGCTTGTAATACGAGAAGTCCTTCGTTTTCTAGTTGCTCTATAAAACTTGCAACTTCATGCTTACACTCAATCCCAATCATAAGCCCTTTACCACGTATATTTTGAATACATTCGACATGCTGTAATTCCTCTTGCAACTTCTGTAATACGTACTCGCCCTTTTCCTTTACTTCTTTTAAAAACGATGGTTTCTTAGTTATTTGCAATACTTCTTTCGCTGCAGCCATTGCAATATAATTTCCACCAAACGTTGAACCGTGTGATCCTGCAGGAAACGATGTTCCAAGTTCTTTCCGGCCAATCATTGCTCCGACAGGAATCCCATTCCCAAGTGCCTTTGCAACGGTAACGATATCAGGCTCTATTCGCACTTGTTCATAAGCGAATAGTGTTCCAGTTCTTCCTATCCCCGTTTGAACTTCGTCTATAATAAATAAGGAACCGAACTTATTACATAATGTTTCAATCTCTTTCAAAAAAGATAGATCAGCAGGTATTACTCCTCCCTCTCCTTGAACAACTTCTACCATTACCGCCGCAACTTCTTCATTCATTACTTCCTCTAATGCTTTAATATCGTTAAAAGGGATATGTAAAAAAGATGGAAGTAATGGACCAAATCCTTCTTTTACCTTATCTTGGCCCGTTGCACTCATCGTTCCAAATGTTCTACCGTGAAAAGACTGCTGGCATGTTACGACGAGAGATTTTCCAGTATGCTTACGTGCTAACTTTAAAGCCGCTTCATTTGCCTCTGCCCCACTATTACAGAAAAACACATAATCTAATGCTCTATTTTCTGTTAATAATGACGCAACTTCTTCTTGTAAGCTGTTTGTAAACAGGTTAGATATATGCCATATATCATCAAGTTGCTCTTGTACACTTTTGAAAACAGTAGGGTGACAATGTCCTAAATTACATACGCCAATTCCTGATGTAAAATCTAAATATTGCTTACCTTTATTATCAATAACTTTCGTTCCAGTTCCCTTTACAAACTCAATAGTTCTTCTGCCATACGTTTGAAAAAGATGACTCGTCATACAATACTCACACCTTTCGTTACCGTCGTTCCAATACACTCTCCCGTAACCTCAGTAAAATCTTTTGTACCATTCACAATACTTATCTTTTGCACTCCCATTTTTAATGATGCTAGTGCCGCCTGTACTTTCGGAATCATCCCACCTGTAATAACACCTGTTTCTATAAAAGTAGCAATTTCAGATTCATCCGTTTCCTTTACCAAATTCCCTTCATGTAATATTCCATCTACATCCGTAATAAAAACAAGCTCTTTTGCCCCTAACGCGGCCGCAATCCCAGCTGCAGCATTGTCCGCATTTATGTTATAAATTTCATTACCATTTACCCCGATTGGAGCAATAACAGGAATATAATTCATATTCATTACCCCTTTTAGTAAGGACGTTTCGACATAACTTACTTCTCCCACATATCCTATCTCCTCGTTGACAGGTTGAATTTGAAGTAAATTGCCGTCACACCCTGAACAACCTACCGCAAGTAAATTGTGCTTTTGTAAATTCATTACGAGTTTTTTATTCGTACTTCCGCATAGCACCATTTGAACAATATCCATAACTTCTTTTGGTGTTACGCGTAATCCATCTCTTTTTTCTACGTTGATGTTACAATCTTTTAATTTGGCATCAATTTCTGGCCCACCACCATGGACAATCACTACTTTATACTTCTGCTGTAATTTCTTTATACAATCAAAAAACACATCATTTAATTGATCCAACATACTACCGCCGCATTTCACTACAATATAATCGCTCATCTTCCCTCTCCTTATGTACGATAACAAGCGTTTATTTTCACATATTCATAGCTTAAGTCACAGCCCCAAGCTGATCCTGTCTCTTCTCCTAAATGTAAATACACATCAATCATAATTTCATGTTCTTTTAATTTCATTTCCATTTCCTCTTCAGAAAACATTTGAGGTTCACTATTTTTCAGCACCGTAATAGATTGAAGAGTAATATCAATTGTATTTGGGTTAATCGTGACTTCACTTTGTCCAATACTGCTAATAATTCGCCCCCAGTTTGGGTCTTCACCATGTATTGCTGTTTTCACAAGACTCGAACCGACTATTTTCTTTGCAATTTTCTTTGCCTCTTCATTCGTTCGAGCTCCTAACACATTTACTTCTATTAACTTCGTAGCGCCCTCACCATCTTGTGCGATTTTTTTCGCTAAATCTTCACATACCTTCTGTAAAGCAAATACGAAAGTTTCCCAATCTGCATGTTCCATATTGATTGGTTTCGTTTCTGATAATCCACTTGCCATAACGATGACCATGTCATTCGTAGAAGTATCTCCATCTACCGTAATTTGATTAAATGTACGATTCGTTATTTGTGATAATGCTGTTTGCAATTCTTCATGTTCTATATTGGCATCTGTCGTAATAAAACTAAGCATCGTTGCCATATTCGGATGAATCATCCCTGAACCTTTTGCAACACCAGCAATCGCCACTTTCTTCCCATCAATAATCATTTCATAGCAAGTTTCTTTCGTTATAAGATCCGTCGTTAAAATTGCTTCCGAAAAAGAATATGATTCACTTTCTTCCTTCGTCGGTATAAGAGTTGCAACTCCCTTTCCGATTATATCCATCGGCAGCGGAACACCAATTACACCTGTTGAGGCTATTGCAACGTAGTTTTCTTTCATCCCAAAATGTTCTGCCCCTAATGCGCGCATCTCGTAAGCATCTTGCAATCCTTTCATTCCTGTACAAGCATTTGCATTTCCACTATTAACGATAATAGCTTGTAATTTCCCCTCAGCCGTTATACTATCCTTCGTTACTTGCAAGGGGGCTGCTTGTATTTGATTCGTTGTATACACAGCGGCACATGATGCTGGTACATCACAAACGATGGCACCTAAATCCTTTTTCTCCTTTTTCAAACCATTTGCAGTACCAATTGCCGAAAAGCCTTTCGGCGTTACAATTGAACCATTTTCTAATTTTGTAATAGACGCTACTTTAATCATCATGTCCCCCTTATGGATAAAGCGGCATATGTTGTAAACCTGTTGTCTCTTCTAGTCCCGCTATTATGTTTGCATTTTGCATCGCTTGCCCAGCCGCGCCTTTCATCATATTGTCTATAACAGAAACGACCGTAACTCTTTCTGTTCTTTCATCGTAAGCTATGCCAATATCACAATAATTTGAGCCTCTCACTTCCTTTGGACTTGGAAATTTGCCTTGCGTACAAATTCGGATGAAAGGCGATTGTTCATACGTTTCTTCATACAATTTTTGAAGTTGCTTTATTTCCATCTTTTGTTTTACTTTTGCATAAAGTGTAATCATGATTCCTCGTGATATCGGTATTAAATGTGTGCTAAATGTAATTGGCTGTAATTCACTATTCCATTCTGTAAGCATTTGCTCAATCTCTGGAACGTGCTGATGCTGGTTTACTTTATAGATATGTAAGTTATCGTATAGCTCAGGAAAATGAGTCATTGTTGTTGGTGTTTTTCCTGCTCCTGATACCCCTGATTTCGCATCAATAATAATCGAATCTTCTTCAATCATGCCGCTACGTACTAACGGCGCTATCGCTAGCAATGTGGCTGTAGCAAAACATCCTGGGTTTGCAATTAAATTTGCATTTTGAATCTCAGACCTTTTCCATTCACTTAACCCATACACTGCTTTTCTAAGAATTTCTTCTTTCGCTGCTGGCCTTTTATACCACAGTTCATATGACGAAGGATCTATCATACGAAAGTCTCCAGATAGGTCAATTACTTTTAAACCTTCTGCTAATAACTTGGGAGTTAACTTCGCCGATACTCCTGCTGGTGTTGCTAGAAATACAATTTCTGCTTCTTTCCCTATTGTCTCCACATCAATTTCTTGTAACGTATGAACGAGAACATTTCGAAGGTGTGGATATACATTTGTTATACACTCACCAACTTGTGAAAAAGAATGAAGAGATGCTATAGAAAAATATGGATGTTGTTCTAATAAACGAATTAACTCAATGCCCCCATATCCAGTGGCTCCAATAATTGCGACTTTCATAAGTTCCTCCTCATATTGATTCTTTAAATTAAGTATGATTATAATATTGTATTTTTATAGAGTCAATTAAATATTTATAAATTTTTAAAACTAAAAAAACTTAATTTTACTAGAAAAACAATATGCACAACCGAATTTTTATACACAAATAGTGCATGGTAGTTTTTTTATTTCACTTCAAGTACAATAAAACAATACATACGTACATACAGGCGGGAAAAAATATGAACGAAAAATTAATTGAGAAAATGATTATAAAAAGTTTTCAACAATATCAATGCAGTCCAATATCAAAAGAAGATCGGGAAATGCTAGTGAAACATATTCAAACGGTGACTCATTCAAATATTGAAATTGATTTATACGAGGAGATTGAGGATATTGTTTATGATTATGTGACTGGAAAACAATAAAAAATAGGAGATTTCCATGTGGAAATCTCCTATTTTTTACTTAATGATTTACCTGCTACACGTTCAAATAAACCTGGGAATAAAGCATAAAGTTTCGGGCCAATTCCCATCCACTTCGGTAAGTTTACTTCACGTTTTTTCGTGTGCATCGACTTTACGATTTGTTCTGCTACGTATGTTGGTTTTAACATGTAACGTCCCATATTCTTTACATATATACCAGATTGATCCGCTATTTCAAAAAAGTTTGTATCTATCGGACCTGGATTAATTGCTGTAACATAAATATGTGTATTCGCTAATTCCATGCGTAAACTATTCGTAAAACCTAATACAGCATGTTTCGTTGCTGCATAAGCACTCGATTTCGGAGTTGCAATTTTTCCAGCAAGTGAAGCAATATTAATAATATGTCCTTCGTTCTTGTTTACCATATAAGGTAGTACCGCTTTCGTACATGCTACTAATCCAAATACATTTACTTGGAACATATCTTTTACTTCATCCATTGACGCATCTTCAAACGTTTTAAAAATACCAAATCCCGCGTTGTTTACTAATATATCAATACGTCCTACTTCTTGTAATACCTTTGAAAAAACAGACTGTACTTCTATCTCTTCACTTACATCTAATACATAATAATAGCAAGGCGTATTATAAGTTTCTTTAATTTTGTCTACTAACGCTTGTAGTTTCTCTTCTGTTCGAGCCATTAATACGGGAGTCGCTCCCTGTGCTGCAACTTGCATTGCAACTTGCTCACCAATCCCACTAGAAGCACCTGTAATGACGATTACTTTATTTTGTAAGCGTCCTGTCATTGCTGTCACCTACTTTGCATAATAAATCAATCGTTGCGATGACTCATCAATCATCACTTGTTGATTATATGCTAAATAGTCCAATTGTCCAACCGTTTCTGAAATAGTAAGTGGTAACTGTTCTTTATATAATACCGGAAATAGTTTTACACATACTTCAAATGCTGTCATTGGTTTTTCCTTTAATAACTCAAGCACTTTAAAAGCACGTGTTTCTTGCTTTTGTAATCTCGTTTCAATAAGTTGTTTCACATTTAGAACATCTTCCCCATGCCCTGATAAAATGCGTGAAATATTCATTTCGCTTAAACGCTGTAATGTTTGATTATATTGTAGTAATGGGCGTGCCCGCTCTGTTTGCCCTTCATATGGCGGTTCTAGTATTGGATTCGAAGAAATATGACTAATGAGAGCATCTCCACCAATTAATATTCCATCAGATTCTCTATATAAAGAAATATGAGTAGAAGCATGACCTGGTGTTTCAAGTACTATAAATCCAGGCAAAGAATCAATACGATCTCCTTCTCTGACAGTATGCGTTAACGATCTATTACAAGAATATTTAAGTGTCCTCGTCGTCAATAACGACTCGTCTTTCAAAAATGCTGCTGGCACACCAAACTGTAAGGCCGTCTCTCTAAAAAATTCATGATACCGCTTTAAAAATTCTGGATTTTGTGTAATCCAAGGCTCATTCCAAGGATGTCCAATAATATTCGTCTTCTCAGAAAATATATTTAAAAGTCCACAATGATCTGCATGATGATGCGTAATGACTACTGTTTCAATTTCTTCTATCGTATGCCCTAATGCACCTAATTGACTTTCTAACGCATTCCTTGCCTCTTCTGTATTCGTCCCTGTATCAATTAATGTTAATGTCTCCCCCTCAACTAAAAACACATTCACAGTTTCCACTGCAAATGGTACAGGAATCTCCATTCGGTGAATCGCCGTCATGCTTAGCCCCCCTGTCTCTTTCCGGTTCAAAAATGAATACTTCTTCAGTTTACAACTTCTATATATATTTGTCATTATTTTCAGACAAAAAGAGGTGTTTCCTATAAAAAAACGAATGTATGTACATTTATAAGAATTTCTAACCAAAATTAAAGGAGGAACATCATGTCTATTCAAAACATTTCCTTTCTCGGTGCAGGCTCTATTGCCGAAGCTATTATTGGTGGCTTGTTACATGCAAATGTCGTTAAAGGTGAACAAATTACTGTAAGTAATCGTTCTAACGAGACAAGATTACAAGAGCTACATAAAAAATACGGTGTCAAAGGTACTCATAATAAAAAAGAATTACTTACTGATGCAAATATTCTTTTTCTAGCAATGAAACCAAAGGATGTTGCAGAGGCGCTTACCCCTTTTAAAGAATACATAAATAATAACGTGCTTATTATTTCATTACTAGCAGGTGTTTCTACTGACTCAATTAGAAAACTACTTCAAAAAGACATTCCAATTATTCGTGCAATGCCAAATACATCCGCAGCCATTTTAAAATCAGCTACCGCTATCTCCCCTTCAAAACATGCAACAGCGGAGCATATTCGCACTGCAACATCTTTATTTGAAACGATTGGTCTCGTCTCTGTTGTAGAGGAAGAAGATATGCATGCTGTCACTGCATTATCCGGAAGTGGACCTGCTTATATTTATTACGTAGTGGAAGCTATGGAAGAAGCTGCAAAAAATATTGGTTTAAAAGAAGATGTTGCAAAATCACTTATTCTTCAAACGATGATTGGTGCTGCTGAAATGCTAAAAGCAAGTGACAAACACCCTTCTATTTTGCGAAAGGAAATTACTTCTCCTGGTGGAACTACCGAAGCAGGTATTGAAGTATTACAAGAACATAAATTTCAACAAGCACTTATTTCTTGTATTACACAGGCAACGAAACGATCACATAACCTTGGAAAAACATTAGAACAACTAACAAAAGAAAAATAGAAAAAGGAGCTCAAGTTTATTTGAGCTCCTTTTTCTATAATTACACTTAGTTATTGTTCTTCCCAAAAATCTCTTCTTGCAGGCGACGACCAGTTGGCGTTGCTGCAAGTCCACCTTCTGCTGTTTCACGAAGTGCTACTGGCATCGTTTGTCCGATTCTAAACATTGCCTCAATTACTTCATCACATGGAATTGTACTCGTTACACCAGCTAATGCTAAATCTGCTGAAATCATCGCATTTGCAGCTCCTGCTGCATTACGTTTTACACAAGGTACTTCTACAAGTCCTGCAACAGGATCACACACTAAACCAAGCATGTTCTTTAATGAAATTGCCATCGCTGTAGCTGCTTGATCTTGTGTTCCACCAGCCATCTCAACTGCAGCTGCAGCCGCCATTCCACTTGCTGAACCAACTTCAGCTTGGCATCCTCCCGCTGCACCAGAAATACAAGCGTTATTCGCAACAACCATACCGAAAGCTCCTGCTGTAAATAAGAATTCAATCATTTCTTCACGTGTAGGCTGCAATTTTTCTCTTAGTGCAAATAGTACACCTGGCACTGTTCCAGCAGACCCTGCTGTTGGTGTTGCACAAATAATTCCCATCGCCGCGTTTACTTCATTTGTTGCAACAGCTTTGCTTACTGCGTCCAAAATCGTATCTCCTGATAAGCCTTTTCCGCTCTTCATATACGCTTGAACTTTTACAGCATCTCCACCAGTTAAACCAGTTGGTGATTTCACGCCGCGAATACCACGTTCTACTGCTTGCTCCATCACTACTAAGTTCTTTTCCATACCAGCAATTACTTCTTCACGTGAAATACTTCTTGTTTCCATTTCACATTGAATCATAATTTCTGCGATTTTTACATTTTGTTCTTTAGCTTGCGCCACTAGTTCCGCTGCGTTCCGAAACATGGTGTGTCCCCCCTGCAATTATTCCATAATAGTTACTTGACAAATATTTTGTTGCGCTTTTATTTCTTCAATTACTTCATCTGCTAATAATTCATCTGTTTCAATGACCATAAGTGCTCTTCTTCCTTTTTCTTTACGAGAAACACTCATTGTACTAATGTTAATCTCATGTTTCGCAAGGATTGAAGCTACCGCTGCAATAGCACCGAAGCGATCGTTATTTACAATAAGTAGTGCTGGGCTCGTGCCTGATAATTGAAGATCGAATCCGTTTAATTCTACAACTTCAATTTTACCGCCACCAATTGAGCAAGCAACAACTTCAATTTCATCTTCACCTTTATACAAACGAATTCTCGCTGTATTTGGGTGAGGTGCATTGGCATCTTCTTCAATGAATTCCACTTCAATTTCGCGCT
The DNA here is from genome assembly GCF_056033865.1 of Bacillus sp. FAU20. Lineage (NCBI taxonomy): Bacteria > Bacillati > Bacillota > Bacilli > Caryophanales > Bacillaceae > Bacillus > Bacillus sp. FAU20. The sequence goes on along the minus strand of NZ_JBVYHY010000003.1, from coordinate 508,140 downwards.
CTTTTGCTATTTCTAGCGCCTCTGGAATACGTAAGTCATCTGTTTCAAATCCTAATATTCCACCGATTAGTGCTACATCCGTACCATGCCCTCGATACGTCTTTGCAAATGATCCATATAACGAAATGCTTACTCTTTCTGGTTCATGACGAAACAGCTGGCGAGCAACTTGCCCCATTCTTGCTGCGCCTGCTGTATGTGAACTTGATGGTCCAATCATAACTGGACCGATAATATCAAATACTGAGCGATACTTCATCATAACTCCCCCTAAACCTCTATGAAAAAAATTTATTCTACTATTCTATTAAGCTGCTACATCTGTCGCTTTTCCAGTTGTACCACGAATTTGTTCTGCTGTACGAATTGGATAGTTTTTGAATAAAAGTAATCCAATATAACCTGAAATAATACCAGTTATCATAATACATAAGAATCTTAGCATTATTTTCATTTAAAAATGATACAAGATAATCCACAATAAAGTCTGGTAGCAATCCAAAGTTTAACACAGAAGCCATTGCAAGCATAGCATAAACAAGTGATATAACCATTGCTAATGCAACTAAATTTGCACCCGCTATTCCGCCTATACTACCTGCTGATGTTCTGAACTCTTTTAAAGAGTGGTGTACCAATTAAATCTCCACCACCTTATTAATAAAAAGCTTCTACTAAGGAACTCGCAATAGATACACTTGCTAATCATATCGTTTAGCTAAAAAGTGAAAAAGACTTATGACAAATAATAGTAATATCTTTCCTATTATAATTCTCGTGTTACTCTCTCATGATTTAGTCAACTTCACTTGTTACGATAATGACTAAAATACATGTGACTTATCATAAATTATAATCTGCCCTCATTATAGCTTGTTTTTTATAAAACGCTTACTTTTGTTGAATTTTAAAAGTTCTGAATAAAAGTCCATTTCTGCTATTTGTATCACTTGTATGTCATCTGACTTATATAACAGTTTTTCTAAATAATCATTATTTCGTATTTTTATCCTATATATTCAAACCATCCTAATTTTCTGTATCATCCAAGTATAAGTATAAAATAATAACAGTTTTATTTTTAAATTTTTTTAAACATAAAAAAATGGTAACCCGCCGTTACCATTTTTTACGAAATTATCATTTTTCTACTGGGAATGATTTCAAATCTGTCGCTATTTCTGTATTAGAAAACAACTCTCTAGCCTCTTTCAATAATTCCTTATATGTATCTCCTTGATAGCGAGAACTAATGTGAGTTAATATTAGTCGCTTCGCATTTGCCTGAAGTGCAATGCTCGCAGCTTGCTTAGATGTAGAATGAAAATAATCATACGCTTGTTGCTCATCTTCTGCTGCGAAAGTCGCTTCATGGACAAGTACATCTGCATCTTGCGCAAGCTCCCTACTCGCTTCGCAATATCGCGTATCACCTAAGATAGTAATAATTCTTCCTTTTTGAGGTGGGCCGATAAACTCATTTCCATTTAATATCGTGCCATCCTCTAATTCAACTACTTCACCATCTTTTAAACGTTTAAAGATTGGACCTGGTTTCACACCCATCTCAAGCAACTTATCAACTAAAAGAGCACCTTGTATATCTTTCTCTACAATACGATATCCAAAGCATTCTATACCGTGTGACAATCTTTTCGTTTCTACATAAAATTCATTATCTTCAAATACGGTACCTTCTTCTGTTATCTCCACAACTTCAAGTGGATATTTCACATGTGTCGTACTTACCGATAATGCCACTTCAATAAATTGTTTAATTCCTTTCGGTCCATACACCGTTAAAGGCGTAGTTCCTCCTTGAAATGAACGGCTACCTAATAAACCAGGCAACCCAAAAATATGATCGCCATGTAAATGCGTAATAAATATTTTTTCAATGCGGCGCGGACGTACAGATGTATGTAATATTTGATGTTGCGTGGCCTCACCACAATCAAATAACCAAGTTTGTCCTCGTTCTTCTAACAATTGTAAAGCAATTGCTGAAACGTTCCTTCCTTTTGAAGGAACACCTGCACCAGTTCCTAAAAATACAAATTCCACTTTCTTTCCTCCAGCTCTAAATATACTCTATCTCTCATCTTACGGAATGTTATTTCAAATGGCAAATTGAATTTACATAACGAAACATCTAGACAACTATATAACACGAACGTTACACTTAAAAAATTTAGCTATCGTTCGTTTTTTGTGTTAAAATAATTATACTACATTTTAAGGGAGCGTTTTATTATGAAAGAAGTATTTCGTTTACAAACTGATTTTTCATCTTCATTTGATCGCTGGGTAAGTTCTTTCGTGTCTGATCACCCAGCACAATTAGAATGGACAACTTTAAAGGAATTAATCCATGAATATACAACATCACATACAAATGATACGTTACCAGCATATATTTCTTCAGCTTTAACATATTACGCCCAACGCGTTTCAACTACAAACAGTTCAGAGATTGTTATTTTTGAAAACCCTACAATCTCGTAATCTATAATAAAAAAAGCACTAGTTACAGTGCTTTTTTTATTTATACTTATTTAACAAATAATCATATTCCGTCCAAAAGTCGGTATACATACTTCGCTCAAACTCATTTGAAATTATCTTTTCACTTGATTTATTAAATAATTCTTTTGCTTGTAGTGCAAAAGAAACAATTTGTTTTCTATATTCATTTTCATTCAATTCTATATGAAGTCCTTCATAGTATATAGCCTTTTGATTAGTAGAAATAACTTTGACAAAGTCCTTTAAAATCACGTTTTCACCTATATGGTTTATAGTCCAATGAATTGAAATTGGGCATCCTAACATTAACATAGTGCCACATCCGTGCAAAATAAGCCCCTCTTCATTTTCAATATCACAAATATATTCTTTATCTAAAGTTCGTAACAAAGCTAAAGCTGATTCACTTATTCCCCATTCCTCATCCATACCTGTCCGCGTAATAATCGTTCCAGCCACATTTAAATATATTTCTCCGTGTGAACATAAATCTTCCTGCTCATTAAACAACCATTTTTGATTCTCAATATTTATAATAAAATTTTGTGGTCCCATTACAAATTCCCCTTTTATAAAAATATTTATTTTTCATATTATTTATAATCAATATCATACATTTCATCCCACATATCTATTATAAATCCGTTTAATATTTTAAAAACACAGATAAAAAAATATTGACACTACAATTTTACAGTGCTAACATTCAACATGTAATTGAATATGGTCTCTGTTAGGTGAGGCTCCTGTATAGAGAAACGCTGCTGCCCAAAAATGTCGAGAGACGCCAATGGGTCAACAGGAAAGGTCGGAATGAAGGCCTTTTTTAATGTAGCTGGTTTCAGTACCTATGCTATACAGTGCTAAAACTCAACGAGGGAGAGGTGCATGTATTTTGTCATACACAAAAACTGTTTTTATTTATGTCTACTAACAGTCTTTGTTGTGGACTCTTTTAACTGCGAATTCAGACCTTTACTCGTTTTGAGTAAAGGTCTTTTTACGTCTATATGCACCTTACTATGAAACAAACATAGCATATTCAGAAACTACTAAATTGTACGGAGGTGAGGAACAGTTGGCAATTGATGATTCGGCCCAGATACCCATACGTTTTACATTCATATTTCATCATGTAGGTAGGAAAGAAACTGTTCCTCACCATTTCAAATAGTTAGGTAACAGATTGTTTCCTCCTTCATGACAGAGGAGGAACTACCGATGTTTAATTTACAAAGACAAGAAACAAAGCATGCTTATGAGCAAGATAGCATGAAAACAAATAACGAATTATTAGTGGAGGTTGCAACACAAGATGTAAGCTCTGCGTTAAAACTTTTAGAAACAACACAAGATGGATTATCTAAACAAGAAGCGTCTCGTAGACTTTCTTTATATGGTCCGAACGAAATAGCTCATAATAAAATGGCACCGTGGTACATTCAATTTCTGTCGGCATTTAAAAATCCATTTATTTTCGTTTTATTAGCTCTTGGAGCACTCTCCTTTTTCACGGATGATATGCAAGGAACAATTGTCGTATCTGCAATGGTACTACTTAGTGCAACAATTCGGTTTTCCCAAGAATTTCGTTCTCAAAAAGCTGCCGTTAATTTAAAAGCTATGGTTCGAACAACTGCAAGCGTATTTAGAATAAATGGATTTGTACATGAAACAAAAAATGTAACGAATTTAAATCGAAATTACACAACAGAAATTCCAATTGAGGAACTTGTACCTGGCGATATCATTTCCCTTTCAGCCGGTGATATCGTTCCAGCTGATGTGCGTATTGTATCCGCTAAAGATTTATTTGTTAATCAATCTTCTTTAACAGGGGAAGCACTTCCTGTAGAAAAATACGAACACTGCTACCATACAGAAAATAAGCATATCTTACCGAAAAACATGAAAAAAAATTACAATCCACTCGATATGGAAAACCTTTGCTTCATGGGAACAAATATTGTAAGTGGTAGCGCAAAAGCTGTTGTCATCTCAACAAGTACCGATACGTATTTCGGCTCTTTAGCAAATAAGGTAATTGGAAAGCGTGTAGAAACAAGCTTTGATAAAGGTGTAAACAAAGTAAGCTGGCTCTTAATTACATTCATGCTTATTATGGCACCTATTGTCCTTCTCATTAATGGATTCACAAAAGGAGATTGGCAAGAAGCTTTCTTCTTCGCTATTGCCGTCGCTGTTGGCCTTACACCTGAAATGTTACCAATGATTGTAACTGCTAATTTAGCTAAAGGTGCCGTTAACATGTCTAAACAAAAAGTAATTGTAAAACAGCTAAATTCTATTCAAAACTTAGGTGCTATGAACATTCTTTGTACAGATAAAACCGGAACTTTAACAGAAGATAAAGTGGTCCTTGTTCGTCACTTAGATCCCAAGGGAAATGAATGCAATCGCGTCTTGCAATTTGCCTATTTAAATAGTTTCTATCAAACTGGATTGAAAAATTTAATAGATAAAGCTGTTATTAAGCATACAGAGGAAAACAATACATTTAATCCATCAGCTTTTCAAAAGCTAGATGAAATTCCATTCGATTTCGCCCGCCGGCGTATGTCAGTTATCGTAAAGGATATTTCAGGTGAACATACAATGGTTTGTAAAGGTGCCGTAGAAGAAATTTTATCAATTTGTAACTACACTGAAGTGGATGAAAAAATCGTTCCACTCACCGAGGAAATACGTTCAAATGTCAAAAAACTAAGTGAGACACTAAATAGTGAAGGTATGCGGGTTATTGCTGTGGCTTATAAAAAAGATAGAAAAATAAATGATACAGAGTACGCAGTAAAAGACGAAACTGATATGATTCTCGCTGGATATATCGGCTTTTTAGATCCACCGAAACCATCTGCAGCAGCTGCAATTCAAGCATTACAAAAACATGGTGTACAAGTGAAAATTTTAACTGGCGATAACGAAATTGTTACAAGAAAGGTTTGTAAAGAAGTTGGATTAGATATCGGCGAACCAATCCTCGGTTACGAGATTGATTCTTTACCAGATAAAGCATTAGCAAAACTTGCTGAAGAAACGACTGTATTTGCGAAGCTTAATCCAATGCAAAAATCTCGTATTATACACGCATTACAAGAAAATGGACACACTGTAGGTTACATGGGAGACGGCATTAACGATGCTGTAGCATTACGTGAAGCTGATGTCGGAATATCTGTTGATACTGCTACTGATATTGCGAAAGAAGCTTCCGATATTATTCTACTCGAAAAAAGTTTAACTATATTAGAAGCAGGGATTTTAGAAGGACGTACTACATTCGGAAATATTTTAAAATATATTAAGATGACAGCTAGCTCTAACTTCGGTAATGTGTTTAGCGTGTTAGTAGCAAGTGCTTTCATTCCTTTTTTACCGATGCTTGCCATTCATCTTTTAATTCAAAACTTACTTTATGATATTTCACAACTTTCTATTCCATGGGACAAAATGGATAAAGAGTTTCTAGAAAAACCACGAAAATGGGATACTGCAAACTTACGAAACTTCATTATTTATATCGGCCCAATTAGTTCTATATTTGATATTATCACATACGTAGTCATGTGGAATGTATTTGGTGCAAATACACCGAGCGAGCAATCATTATTCCAGTCCGGTTGGTTTGTCGTTGGATTGTTAACACAAACTTTAATTGTTCACATGATAAGAACACAAAAGATTCCATTTATTCAAAGCACTGCATCAACACCAGTCGTTTTATTAACCGCTCTTATTATGGCAATCGGGATTTATATTCCATTCTCACCACTTGGTGCAGCCGTTGGTTTACAAGCATTGCCACTTAACTATTTCCCTTGGTTAGTAGGAATACTATTAGGCTACGCTTTTTTAACACAATTCCTGAAAAAGCTTTATATTAAAAAGTTTCATAGCTGGTTGTAAAAATAAGAATGAGTGGGTATCCCCCGCTCATTCTAAAAAACATAACACATATTATATATGGAGGTGACCATGATGGTATGGTACGACATTGTATTCAGGTTAGTTATAGCAATTATTGTAGGAGCTTGCATTGGAATGGAAAGACAATGGAGACACCGAATGGCTGGGTTACGGACAAATGCTCTCGTATCACTTGGTGCCTGTATATTTGTTTTATTATCCGTCATGCTTGATCATGATGCTAGCCCATCCCGCATTGCTGCTCAAGTCGTTAGTGGTATTGGATTTTTAGGGGGTGGCGTTATTATCCGCGATGGTTTTAGTATTAGAGGGCTAAATACAGCAGCTACTTTATGGTGTGCAGCTGCTGTCGGTACTCTTACAGGCGCCGGTTTCCTCGTTGCAGCTATATTAGGTGCAGCCGGCGTGTTACTAGCAAATATACTTCTTCGCCCAATTGCTCTTTTTATGAATAAAAAATCAAAAGAAGAATCACCAGAACAAACGAACTACTTACTTTCCCTTACTTGTTCAGAAGAAAATGAAGCACATATTCGTTTTTTACTTATGCATATGGTAAGTACAGAAGGAATCGGTTTAAAAGAGTTGTATAGTGAAGACGTAGATTCTAATCAAAAGGTGTGTATACAGGCTACATTACATTGCAAGACAAATGCGGCTATCTTAATCGAAAAAATAGTAAGTAGAATGCTATTAGAATCTGGCGTTACTGGAGCTGGATGGAAGACTTCTTTAAATTTAGAAGCGAGTTAACTAGGAAAGGTGTCATGATTTTACTACTTCATGACACCTTCTACATAAACTTATTTTCTAACTTTTGTTGAAACGACTTCTCTTGCTTACGTAGTAGTTGACTACCTCGTTGTAAAATTGGTGTTCCATACTTATCATTAATTTGATCAATGACAGCAAGTAGTGGTTCTTTTTTCGCATCCTCTTCAAATGAAAACAAATCTAATTGTTTCACCGATTCTGTCTTCCACTCTATTTCAGTAGCTGTAACACCTAGTAAACGAACGGAATCACCATCCCAATGTTGCTTCCATAAACGGGATGCTGCTTGAAAAATATCACGTTCCTCCCAAATTGCATTTTTCAATTGCTTACTCCGTGTTACTGTTCGCCTATCATGGTATTTAATCATAATTTGAATATTATAGCTGACAAGGGTTCGCTTTTGTAATCTTTTACTCACTGATTTTGATAACCGTTCTAACATATCAAGTAATTCTTTCTCTTCATCCATATCCTTTGAAAAAGTCATCGAGTTACCGACACTTTTATGTTGGCCCATTTGACTCGGATCCACTTCCCTATCATCCGTACCTTTTGCACGCTTTTGTAAATCAATACCGTGCTTCCCAATTTTAGCGCGAATGATATGCTCGTCTCCCTTCGCTAATTGTTCAATTGTATGTATATGAATTTCATTTAATTTTTCAGCTGTTTTTTCTCCAATCCCATGCATTGCTTCAACTGGAAGTGGCCAAATCATTTCTGGAATATCACGTTTTCGAAGTACGGTAATACCGAGAGGTTTTTTCATATCAGAAGCTGTTTTTGCTAGGAAAAGATTTGGAGCGATTCCGATACTACACGGAAGCTGCAACTCTGTTAGTAGTGCTTGTTGAATCATCTTTGCTATTTCAAGAGGCGAACCAAGTGCGTAGCAATCTGTAATATCTAAATATCCTTCATCTATTGAGACTGGTTGTATCTTTTCTGTAAAACGAGAAATGACTTGAAACATTTGAAATGAAGCTTCGCGATATAATGTGAAATTAGGACGCCTTACAACTAATTGCGGGCATAACCTTTTCGCTTCCCAAAGGGGCATCGTCGTACGTATTCCGTATTCTCTCGCCTCATAACTACATGTTATAATAATTCCTTTTCTCTCTTTTTCATTTCCAGCAACCGCTAATGGCTTTCCTTGTAATGATGGATCATGAGCAATTTCAACAGATGCGAAAAAACAATTCATATCTACATGTAAAATTACACGACCATTTTTCGGATACATTTCTCGCATAGTACTCACTCCTAATCAGAACGTTCGTTCTTTTATTATATCAAATTTTGCACAATAGTTATAATAATTACTTGTTCTTTTTTATAGTCGATATAAAGAGGATATATAATAAAGTGAAAGTTTAATCAGCCCTCACCAATCGGGCCTTTACGGGCAGCAGGGCCCCACCTAACTTTTTTACTTTCGCTGAATTTTGAGGTAGGGGTGTTACTGCCCGGCAAATAGCGGGATAAACTCAACTATACATTCCTTTTTGTTATATTAATCATTGCAATTAATTATTTACTACTTCCCATTTTCAATATGAATACGTTAGGATTATTCCCTCGTCTAGTATATGTAGCAACAACGTATATACTTCCATAGGTTTTCTTATATTGGCTTATACGTTTTGTCAAAGCAATCGAGTCAAAATAAAAAGCGTGTAAATCACAATTGATTTACACGCTTTTTCTATTCCATTACTTCGCTACTTCTTCAATAATTGCAACAACTAATTCTGCTGTTTTTGCTAACTCTTCAACAGGAATCTTCTCGTTTGTTGTATGAATTTCTTCATAACCAACTGCTAAGTTAACTGTCGGGATACCATGTCCTGCAATTACGTTTGCATCACTTCCGCCACCACTTTGGTGAAGAGAAGGTGTACGACCAATTTTTTCAGCTGCACGTTTTGCGACTTCTACAACGTGATCGCCATCAGCAAATTTAAATCCTGGGTACATAACGTTTACTTCAACGTCTGCATGACCGCCCATTTCTTTTGCAGTTGTTTCAAATGCTTCTTTCATTTTCGCAACTTGTGCTTCCATTTTCTCATTGATTAAAGAACGAGCTTCTGCAAAGATTTGTACATGATCGCAAACGATATTCGTTTGTGTACCACCTTCAAAACGTCCAATATTTGCAGTCGTTTCAGAGTCAATGCGACCAAGTGGCATCTTCGCAATTGCTTTCGCTGCGATAGTAATTGCAGATACACCTTTCTCCGGCGCTACACCAGCGTGAGCTGTTTTCCCGCGAATAATTGCGTTCACTTTCGCTTGTGTTGGAGCTGCAACAACGATTTCACCAACTTTTCCATCGCTATCTAATGCGTAGCCATATTTCGCTGTAATACGCTCACGGTCTAATGCTTTTGCACCAACAAGACCTGATTCTTCTCCGACTGTAATAATAAATTCAATTTTACCATGAGGGATATTTTTCTCTTTTAAAACACGGATTGCTTCGAACATTGATGCTAATCCAGCTTTATCATCCGCACCTAAAATTGTTGTACCGTCTGATACGATATATCCATCTTTAATAGAAGGCTTAATTCCATTACCAGGAACTACTGTATCCATATGAGAAGTAAAGTAAATTGTATCAACACCCTCTTTTGTTGCTGGTAAAGTACAAATTAAGTTACCTGCACCATGACCAGTTACAGCCATTGTGTCATCTTCAAATACTTCTACACCTAAATCTGTAAATTTCTTCGTTAATACTGTGCAGATTTCTGCTTCAAATTTCGTTTCAGAATCTACTTGTACTAATTCCATAAATTCATTTACTAAACGTTCTTGATTAATCATAAGACTGCGCCTCCTGCACTACCATTATGTATGTAACACTATTAATTATAACAGAATTTCGCAAAAGTTTCGAAATACAAGACAAAAAACAGATGGTTTACATGTCTAGATAACCATCTGCTTTCTATTACTCATTTAACAATACCCAGCGCATATGATCTTCCCACACGCCATTTACCATTAACATCTTCCTAGACACGCCTTCATATTGAAAACCTATCTTCGTTACTACTTGTATAGATGCTAAATTACGAGGCATAATCGGAGCTTCTATACGATGTAACTGAAATTCCTCAAAAGCAACTTGAATCGCTTTTCTAAGTGCTTCTGTCGTATACCCTTTGTTTAACTCTGCTTTATCTAATTTATAACTGAGTACACAAGATTGATAAATGCCACGAACGATTAAATTAAATGAAATACACCCAATTATTTTCGTATCATCACCCTTTTTAAAAATCCATAGTCTGATGATTTTCCCTTCTTCGAACTCTTTTCTATCCTTTTGCAATTTTTTCTTTTGATAATCTAGCGTAAAAAAATCATCCGGTCTATACTCTTCCCAAGCTTTTAAAAATTCACGATTTCTGTCGTAATATTGAAGAACTGTTTCAGCATACGACTCATCAATTTCCCTTAAGTATAAACGATCTGTTTCGTATATTTTCATCATCGTATCTCCATTCTTCAGCTTGCCCAACTAAAAATTAACAATATACCCTTTAACTATATTCTCTATACACACTCAAATTTCCTGTTATATTTTGCAATCCCCTCCCGAATTTTGTCCTCACTCTCCTCTTGTCCATAATTTCATTTCTCGTTACAATGAAATTGTACTGATTTGCAAGGAGGTATAACGATGCATAAAAAAGCTCAAAAAATTATGGTTTATGTGATGCTAATTTCTATGCTTGTAACAACATTACTTGCTGGCGCGAGTATGTTTTGGTAAAAAGGGCGATGTGTTCGTCCTTTTTTTACTTTTTACACATGAAAAAATAAACCATCTCGACATCGAGATGGTTTATTTTATATAAAACACAATCGCTACAATACTAAAGGAAAATGACATTACAAGTGCTATTACAAAACTTGTATATTGTTTCTGCTGAAATGCCCCAATAACAAAAGTGAGATTAAGTAATGCCATACATACAATCGCTACAAGATAAGAACATATATTAAAAGTTGCCAATATGAATGTAATAACAAATAGAAATCCCATAAAAAACTGCATATATGAAAGTTTCGGATTCAAGTACATATGAGCAACCCCTTTATCTAATTTTATCTTTCTATACTCTCATTAACGCACGGTTATGTACACATGTCAAGACAACTTATTATAATAGAAAAAGCCAACCTTTTCATTGGCTTTTTCATATGCAACGGCTCCTTTTTCTTTTGCCAATTGCTGAAATGATTTTTTCGATTTCACAATCCATACTTTCGTTCCAATTGGAATGCGCTCAAACAAATATTCCACATCGTTTTTCTTCATTCTTATACACCCTTGTGAAATATACTTTCCAATTGAACTCGGTTGGTTTGTTCCATGTATTCCATATTTACTTCCATCAGTTCCTCTTGCATTAAATCCAATCCACCTTGACCCAAGTGGATTTTTTGGCGATCCACCTGGAATATCCTTCGCAATGTAATACGGATCCTTTGCTTTCATTACAACATCAAAAGTTCCTTCTGGAGTTAATTCATTCGTTTTCCCTGTCGCTACTGGAAAAACCTTTTGAATCTTTCCATCGTCAATGTAAGCTAATTTATTCGTTGCTTTATTTACAATAATAAAAGGATCTCCGGCACGTGGATTATCCCCAAGAGGCCAAATCGGCGATAAAGAAAGACATAATATGATAGAGAGAAGATACGGCATAGATAATTCCTACCTTCTATATAAGTTCTTTTATATTATCCTTTCCCTTAAAGCGACTTTTAATGAGTAAATATTGTTCCATTTCATACACAAGTTGAACAAGTTTCGCACGTATCTCAAATTCTTCGCGTGTAACTGGCAATGGCATGTCTCTAAATAATTCCCTCATTTCTTGAAGCTGCCTTAAGGAAATAACGCCAGTACTCTCAGGGCTAATAGCATTACCAATGTTTTCAACAACATCTGCAATCATGTCAGCTTGTTCATATGTCCACGATAAAGAAGCTGCTAGTGGTATCATTCGCTCTAAAATTTCGAATTGTTGCATGCGCATATTAAAATAACGATAGTAATAATCATCTTCTCGCATAAATGCATTCTCAAGTTTTTTAAACGATAAATCCCTTGCTTCATTTAACATATTCTCGGTTTCAATGAGTTCTGCTCCACTCCAACTACTTTCTCGATTTCGTAAATACACAACCATTTCAAACAAAATCGTTTTAAAATTACTCTCTATTTTATCCTGATACTCTTTTAGCTTATTTTCACTACTCGGCATATACATATTTACTAATAACGCCACGCTAATCCCTATCGTTAATATAGCAATTTCATTTCCAACTATAAGCCATGTAATTTGCTTCAATGAATATAGATGCATAACAATAACTGAACTCGTGACAATACCTTCTTGAATTTTAAGCATTACTGCAGTCGGAATAAATGTAAGTAACAATATGCTAATTGCAAGTGGTGTATAGCCTATCGTTTCAAAAATACAAAACGCGAATACCATTGATAATACACACGCTAGAAAACGATGTAACGACACTTGAAGCGATTTGCGCTTCGTATTTTGTACACATAAAATAACTAAAATACCTGCTGAACTATAAAATTCTAACCCTAATAACTGAGCAATAAAAACTGCCGCGCCTGTCCCTATTGCTGTTTTTACTGTACGATATCCAATTTTAAACATATCATTACTCCTATATGTATAAACGTATTTACAGCTAGTATAAAAAAAGGATGACACAATGTCATCCTTTTCTACTTATTATTCACATAACCTTTTCATATTACAATATTTTTTGTAAAAATTGTTGCGCACGTTCACTTTTCGGCGCTGCAAAAAATTCTTCTGGCGCACTATCTTCTACAAGCTTTCCTCCGTCCAAGAAAAGAACACGATCTGCCACTTCTTTTGCAAAACCCATTTCATGTGTAACGATAGCCATCGTCATTCCTGTCGTAACTAACGATTTCATAACTTCTAACACTTCTTTCACCATCTCTGGATCTAGCGCCGATGTCGGTTCATCAAATAACATAACTTCCGGTTCCATTGCTAACGCTCTTGCAATTGCTACACGTTGCTTTTGTCCTCCCGAAAGACGATTTGGATACGTATCTTTTTTATCTACTAATCCAACCTTTTCTAAAAGTTTCTCAGCTTTCTTTTCAGCTTCTTGCTTCGTTACCCCTCTTACATTGATAGGAGCATACGTAATATTTTCTAATACAGTCATATGAGGAAATAAGTGAAAATGCTGAAATACCATACCGACATTTTCACGAACATGCATAACATTCGTTTTCGGATTCGTTACTTCTTCCGTTCCAATCCAAATGTGACCATCCGTTGGTGCTTCTAACATATTCATACAACGTAAAAATGTTGATTTTCCTGATCCAGAAGGTCCTATAATTGCAACTACTTCCCCTTTTTCAATCGTTGTTGTAATTCCTTTTAATACTTCGTTTTTACCAAATGATTTATGAAGGTTTTCAATTTTAATCACTTTTCTTCATTCTCCCTTCAATTGCCTTCCCGACTAATGTAAGAATAATGACTAACATATAATAAATCAGTCCAACAAAAAGTAATGGTTCAAGATATTTAAATGTCTCACCGCCTACAATGTAAGCACGACGCATTAAATCAGTCGCGCCTATTACTGTTACTACAGCCGATTCTTTCGTAAGTGTCGCAAATTCATTCACAAGCGCTGGTAATATATTTTTTAATGCTTGAGGGAAAATAATATTTCTCATCATTTTTCCGTATGGTATCCCTAAAGCCATTGCTGCTTCTGTTTGTCCTTTATCAACCGCTTGAATACCAGCACGAATTACTTCTGACATGTATGCACCTGAATTCAAGCTAAACGCAAGTACAGCTGCTAAGAATGCTGGTATTTCATAACCAATTATTTGTGGGACGCCGAAATAAATAATCATTAATTGCAATACAAGTGGTGTACCACGAAAAATTGATGTATAAAAATCTGCTGCTATATTTAATGCTCGTATTCTAACAATTTTACAAAGTGCTAATAGCGTTCCTAAAATAAATCCTGCTAAAGCTGATACCGCTACAATTTTCAAAGTAACTTCTAAACCTTTTAGTATATATGGTATCGAAGGCGTAATCGCCGAAAAATCTAAATTCATTCTTTTCATTCCCCTCACAGAAAAGTGAAAGGCAGCTTATTTTCCGCTGCCAAACCATTTCTTCACTAATTTATCCATTTCTCCATTTTCTTGCATTTTTTTAATTACTTTATTAAATTCAGCTGTTTTATCACTGTTTTTCGGAAGGGCAATTGCTGCTCCAACTTCTTCTGGTGCTTCTTTAATTTCAATTCCTTGTAAATCTTTCATTTTCTCTAAATAATTTTTAGCAACTGTGTCTTCTATAATTGCAGCCTCAAAACGACCAGCTTTAATTTCTTGTACGATTTCTGGTATACGGTCACGTCCCTCAACTTGGAAATCTACTTGTTTTTTAAATTCGGCTGCTTTCTCTTCTTGAATAGACCCTGTTTGTACTCCTACTTTTTTCCCTTTTAAATCCTCTACAGATTTAATGTTAGAATCCTTTTTAGAAACGACCATATTTTTCGCAACAAAATAAATATCTGTAAAATCAACATTATTTTTACGCTCTGCAGTTGGCGTCATGCCTGCCATTACGAAATCAACTTTTCCTGAACTAAGAGATGCTAATAAACCACCAAAATCCATATCTTTCACTTTCACTTCATACCCAAGTTCTTTTCCGATATATTTAGCAACATCAACATCAAAACCAATAATTTCATCACTTTTTGAAGCTTCCACGTATTCATATGGTTTATAATCCGCTGAAGTCCCCATTACGAGTACTTTCTTATTTCCTTTTCTTTCTTTCGGCTCCCCATTACTACAAGCGCTGAATATACTTACAATTAAAATAAGTGCAAACGATATTGATACTAACTTCTTCATCTTTCTTCCCCCTAATAATGTATATTTAAAAGTTTAATAGAATATTTATTCGATGTTTGTATTGTATCAGCACTTTTATTTTTATGCAATATATAAAATAAAAATAAATAAAACAGCAATACAAACGCTGTTTATTATGTATAAAAAAATGCATAAAACAACATAACTATGCATATCTCAGAAATTTTAATAATAAATAAAAAAGCGGCACATCCACTTGATTGTGGATGTGCCGCTTTTTCTCTTATTTTTTATAGTTCTTCACAATTCTCTTCGAAATACGATTGTAGTTTCGCAATAACTTGCATCGGTTCATGACCTTCAATTTCATGACGCTCTACCATCGTTACAATTTTTCCATCTTTTAATAAAGCAAATGATGGAGAAGAAGGTGGGTACCCTTCGAAATATTCACGCGCTCTTGCTGTCGCTTCTTTATCTTGACCTGCAAACACCGTTACAAGGTGGTTAGGACGTTTATCATAATGTACGGAATGCGCAGCAGCAGGACGAGCAATACCACCTGCACAACCACATACAGAGTTTACCATTACAAGTGTTGTTCCATTTCTTTTAAATGCTTCTTCTACCGCTTCTGGCGTCGTCAATTCTGTATATCCAGCAGAGACAATCTCTTCACGCGCTTGGCGGACAACATCATTCATAAAAAAGTTAAAATTAATCACTCTTTTCCCTCCTCTAAAACTACCTATTTGTATCTTACCAGTTAATGTTTATGAAATACAAGTAAGTTTACTTGTATTTAAGTATAGAAAAGGTGTTAGAGCTCTTGCTCTAACACCTTTTCTTTAATGACCACGATGTTTTTGCTTTGCTTTTTGTACTTTCATTAAACGTCTTCTTTCTTTTTCAGCTTCTCGCTTCTCTTTAGACTGCACTTTCTTTTCTTGCTTATGCAATTCATAAGATAAACTAATCGCCTCTTGCGCCTTAGTAAAACGTTTAATAGTTGTTTCTTTTGCTGCTTGTCGTATGATACGCTTTATGTTTTTAGGACGCTGTTTTTCATTAACTTCTACACCACATTTTGCAAAGTGCTGAAAATGCTCTAAAATTGAACCATTCACAAACATAAGCACTTCTTCATCTGACGGTTCCGCTCCAAAAATATACCTCGCTCCATACAATTTCCCTTTTTCTTTACATGTAATAATTCCAACAAAAAATTGACCATCGTGATATACTGTCAAATTCATTGACAGCCCCTCCTTTAAAAGATTAGAAATACGGGACATCCCGGAGGGGAAGGTTACTGACATGAAATCATGCGTCTGGACTACCAACCAGAGCTGTGTTTTTGTATTTCTTTCACTATTATTATATCTTTTTTTTCCATAATCTTCATATATTCAGCAATCATTTTTTTATGCGATCCTACAATATAGTCAGGTAGTTCTGTTAGTGAAAAGAATTTAAGCTGAACTGCTTCTTCTTTATTCATAACAAAATCCCCTTCGTATTCATCCGTATAATAGGCGGTTGTTACAGATTGAAATTCATCACCGTTTGCTAATTTTGTAAAGTAGTTCGCTCCAGAAAATACATTGATTAGTCGCAAATTCTTCACTTTTATTCCTGTCTCTTCATATACTTCACGATAAGCTGTTTCTTCTGGTGATTCACTAAGCTCCATTAGCCCGCCAGGTAGCCCCCATTTTCCGTACGGCTCTGTCCGCTGCTGTAATAAAACATATCCATTTTCATTTATAACGAGTACAACAGCACCAACTAAAATTAAAGGGCGATGACCAACTATTTTTCGTAATTCTTCTACATATCCCACCGTATCGCCTCCTTTTTCGTTGTCCACACTATTGTATCATATGTACGAAACGACAAAATGCGTATATCTTTCATTTTTTTAACAAAATATTTATTTTATGTGATTCATCTATTGTAGCTAACATGATAGATTCGACTTCTGTACTCTCCTCTAGCAATTCTCTCGCCCACGCTTCTGTTTTTCCTAATAATGCAAGAACATCTTTCTGTATCCTCCCATCCTTTACTAATACAAAAGAAACTGGAGATTTTTTTCCCGCCACTTTAAGATCAAGCCGCGAAACTGCTTCATATTTTGGATACCGAAATATAGAAACGACACCGTTTGCTTCCCATAATGCTAATTTAATCGTTTGAATATCGCTCACATTTCGCATACGAAATTCCGAAAATAAATATCCCGCCGTAATTCTCGCCTTTTTCAAATTGCTACAATCAATGGAACCATTATGTATAAGAATAATCGGTGCAGGCTTTAAAAACCGTCTCCATCTATCCCATTTCAACATTAAAATAGAGCTTACAATATGAAGTACAACTAGTATACAAATTGTACTCATTGAACCAAGTAATCCGACCTTTTCATCAAAAACTGCATTAGAAATATTCCCGCCAAGTAATAACACTAATACAACATCTAAAAAACGAAGTTGTGCGATAGACCTTTGCCCATCGCTTTCGCAACTAATATTAAAAATATGTATGCTATAATAGCCCGAATAACCCATTTACTATTAGAAAGATGCCGTGCTCCTTCAAAAATATGCATATGCATCACTTTGCACTCCTTACCCGTCTCAAACTGCTATCCTGTTTAGTTTGCAACGTTTATGAGCATATATGTAAAAAAGCTGGTTCGTTTAAAAACGAACCAGTTTTTTTTACTT
The DNA here is from genome assembly GCF_056033865.1 of Bacillus sp. FAU20. Classification (NCBI taxonomy): domain Bacteria; kingdom Bacillati; phylum Bacillota; class Bacilli; order Caryophanales; family Bacillaceae; genus Bacillus; species Bacillus sp. FAU20. The sequence goes on along the minus strand of NZ_JBVYHY010000003.1, from coordinate 490,194 downwards.
AACTGAAAACATATATTTTTTATAAGTTTTCCGTACCGATAGTATGAGCCCCATCATAATCATATTCGAGAATAAGGAACTTCCCCCATACGATAAGAAAGGTAATGCAATACCTTTTACAGGCATTAATCCAACAATCATACCGATGTTTTGGAATATTTGAACTGTTAATATACCGATCGATCCAGCGCATAATAATGTACCAAATAAATTATCAGCGGAATAACCAATAATAATTGTTCGATATAGTAGTAATAGGAACAAGAAGACAACTAAGGCTGCTACGATAAATCCACCTTCTTCGGCAATTGTAGCGAAAATAAAGTCAGTATGCTTCTCTGGGATATAGACGCTTCCTCCCCCAAACCCTTTGCCTTCCATTCCTCCACTACCTACAGCTAAAATCGATTGCTGTGTTTGATAACCTTGATCTGCATTTTCAAATGGATTTAACCAACCTACAATACGCGACTGTTGGTGAGGTTTTAGTAAAGTAACTAACTTATTATAGAAAAAATCTGGATACTTAAAGAAAATAAATATTAATGTAGATAATATGGTCACCGGAATAACTGTACATAATGCTATCAATTTTTTTTGAATACCTGACATAAATAAAATACATGCAATAGCAGCAGCATATAAGAACACCATACCTGTATCCGGTTGGCTATATACAACAGCCATAGGAGGAAGAGAAACTAGCATAATTTTACCTACTAATTTTAAATCCGTTTGGAATGTCCTTGCCATATACTGCGCATTATGTTTCACAGCTATGCTTGCTACTACAAGAAGCAATGCAATTTTGAAAAACTCAGACGGCTGAATTTGTCCAAGTACTGGAAAAACGAACCATCTTTTTGCACCTAATTTTTCAGGTGTGAAGGTGGAAACCGGTAGTATTTTCAAAAGAATAAGTGAACCAAACCCGGCAATATAAAGTGGCCAAGACAATTTTTGCAATTGATCTAAGTCGATGCTTGCAACAAGAAGTAACAATACAATCCCAATTATGTAGTTAACACCTTGTTTCATAGCAAAGTTTGCAGCTCCATACTGTCCCGTTTGCTGACTGCTATATATAGCAGCTATACTCGTCACACATAGTGCACACAAAATTAAAATTAATTTTACATCTAAACTTTTTAGAAACTCGGTACTTCTTTTCATGACACCCTCCTGAAACATTGTTACGGCAAAAATAAAAAACCAGGAGTCAACATTCTTCATGTTTTGACGACTGATTACACATTATCTATAAAACACTTATATAGAATAACTCTCTTTTTCATACAATACAATATATTATACTACAGTTTCGTCAGTAAGATTTGCCAAAAAAATTATTCTTTTCTTATTTTATATCCATATACCATATATCAGCAATGTATTTTCGTAAATTCCTAATACATAATCGTTTATTGTAAGATTACTGGGAAAGATATTTATACATATAGTAGGATGTAGATGAAGAAATAAGATAATAAAAAGCTCGCATAAGCGAGCTTTTTATTAATATACAGATGTATTATTTTCTGACATGTTTTCTAAAATTTCTTTAACACGTCCTAAGAACTTACCACAAATTAAACCATCAAGTACTCGGTGATCAAGTGATAAACATAAGTTAACCATGTCACGGGCACCGAACATACCGTTATCCATAATTACTGGGCGTTTTACAATTGATTCAACTTGTAAAATAGCCGCTTGTGGGTAATTAATAATACCCATAGATTGAACAGAACCGAATGATCCTGTGTTATTAATTGTAAATGTTCCGCCTTGCATTTCGTCCGCTTTTAACGATTTCGTACGTACTTTTCCTGCAAGTTCTGTAATTTCACGAGCGATGCCTTTAATTGTTTTCTCGTCCGCTTGCTTAATTACTGGTACAAATAGTTCTTCCTCTGTTGCAACAGCGATAGAAAGGTTAATATCTTTCTTCTGAACAATTTTATCGCCAGCCCACATTGAATTAATTTGAGGATACTCTTTTAACGCTTGTGCTACTGCTTTTACGAAGAAAGCAAAGAACGTTAAGTTAAAGCCTTCACGCTTCTTAAAGTCACCTTTAATTGAGTTACGGTATGACACAAGGTTTGTCACATCTACTTCAATCATCATCCAAGCATGTGGTGCTTCGTGTTTACTACGTAACATGTTTGCTGCGATTGCTTTACGCACACCTGTTACTGGAATTTCGATATCTCCAGGCATTGTAGGTACAGAAACTGGTTTCGCAGCTTCTACTTTTTGCGCTACTGGTGCTGCTTTTGATGCTTCTGGGCGAGCTTCTACTACTGCCGCTACAGCTTCCTCTTTCTTCGCCGCACCTGCTTGCGGAATATTTCCAGATTCCACTAGCTTTAAAATATCTTTACGAGTGATACGGCCGTTTGCTCCCGTACCTTCTACTAGATCTAAATCAACGTTATGCTCACCCGCAAGTTTTAACACAGCTGGTGAAAAACGTGGTTTTCCATCAGTTGGTTGTTTTACTTTCGGTGCTTTTTCAGACGTAGCTACTTCCGCCTTTGGTTCTTCTTTTGTTTTTTCCTCAACAGCTGTTGCTGCTACTTCATCTGCGCCTTCTACTTGAATCACACAAACTACTTCACCTACAGCTAACGTATCACCTTCACCAGCGATTAACTCTTTCACAATCCCCGTGAAAGAAGATGGTACTTCAGCATTTACTTTATCAGTCATTACTTCTGCAAGCGGATCATACTTGTTTACGTGATCGCCAACATTAACGAGCCATTTACTAATTGTGCCCTCTGTAACGCTCTCCCCGAGCTGAGGCATTGTAATATTTTCTACAGCCATGTATAGTCCCCCCGATTAAAATTCCGCAAGTTCACGCATTGCTTTTTCAACTTTATCTGGATTTACCATAAAGAATTTTTCCATTGTTGGTGCATATGGCATTGCTGGAACGTCTGGACCTGCAAGACGTGCGATTGGCGCATCTAAATCAAATAGACAGTTTTCAGCAATAATTGCTGCCACTTCACTCATAATGCTTCCTTCTTTATTGTCTTCTGTTACAAGAAGAACTTTACCTGTTTTAGAAGCTGCTTCAATGATTGCTTCTTTATCTAATGGATATACAGTACGTAAATCAAGAATGTGTGCAGAGATGCCATCTTGTGCTAACTTTTCAGCCGCTTGAAGAGCAAAATGAACACATAATCCGTACGTGATAACTGTAATATCATCACCTTCACGTTTTACATCTGCTTTTCCGATTGGTAATACGTAGTCATCCTCCGGCACTTCACCTTTAATTAAACGATATGCACGTTTATGTTCGAAGAATAATACTGGATCTTCATCACGAATGGCTGCTTTTAATAAGCCTTTTGCATCATATGGTGTAGAAGGGATAACGATTTTTAAACCTGGTTGGTTTGCAAACATCGCTTCTACAGATTGTGAATGATACAATGCACCGTGAACACCCCCGCCAAATGGTGCACGGATTGTAACTGGACAAGTCCAATCATTATTAGAACGATAACGAATTTTTGCTGCCTCAGAAACAATTTGGTTTACTGCTGGCATGATGAAATCAGCAAACTGCATTTCAGCGATTGGACGCATACCATACATTGCCGCACCAATTGCTACCCCAGCAATTGCAGATTCTGCAAGCGGTGCATCAAGCGCACGATCTTCACCAAATTGATCATACAAACCGTGTGTCGCTTTAAACACGCCACCTTTTTTACCAACATCTTCTCCTAAAACGAATACTTTCTCATCGCGTTCCATTTCTTCGCGCATTGCTAATGTAATAGCATCGATATAAGACATTACAGCCATGAAACGTTCCCCCCTATTCTGCGTATACGTGCTTCAATGCATCTTCAGGTGCTGCATACGGAGCATTTTCTGCATATTCTGTTGCTTCATTTACGATATGCATAATTTCGTCTAACATTTGTTTTTCGGATTCCTCAGTTAACACACCAGCTTCTTTTAAATAAGCTGCGAATGTTATAATTGAATCTTTTTTCTTTGCTTCTTCTACTTCTTCTTTATCACGATAAACACGATCATCATCGTCACTAGAATGTGCTGTTAAACGATATGATACTGTTTCAATTAAAGTTGGTCCTTCACCACGACGACCGCGATCTGCTGCTTCTTTTACAGCTTTATATACTGCAAGCGGATCGTTTCCGTCTATTGTATATCCAGGCATACCGTAACCAATCGCACGATCTGATACGTTTTTACATGCTAATTGTTTTTCAACTGGAATAGAGATTGCATATTTATTATTTTCACACATAAAAATAACAGGTAGTTTGTGTACACCAGCAAAGTTTGCCCCTTCATGGAAGTCGCCTTGGTTTGAAGAACCTTCTCCAAATGTAACGAACGTTACTAAATCTTTCTTCTCCATTTTTCCAGCTAGTGCAATACCAACTGCATGTGGTACTTGCGTTGTTACTGGAGATGAACCTGTAACAATACGATTTTTCTTTTGACCAAAGTGACCAGGCATTTGACGACCACCAGAGTTTGGATCTCCAACTTTCGCGAAAGCTGACAACATAAGCTCTTTAGCTGTCATACCAAATGCTAGTACAACACCCATATCACGGTAGTATGGTAATGCATAATCTTTCTCTCTATCAAGAGCGAACGCCGCTCCAACTTGTGCAGCCTCTTGTCCTTGACAAGAAATTACGAATGGAATTTTACCAGCGCGGTTTAATAACCACATACGTTCGTCGATTTTACGTGCAAGTAACATCGTACGGAACATTTCTAATACTTGCTCATCACTTAAGCCAAGCTCTTCATGGCGCTTTTCTTTTACTTCTGCCATTTTTCATAACCTCCTAAATCCACATTTTTATGCGTGTAACGCTCTTCCATCTACAGCAAGTGCTGCTTCACCAATCGCCTCAGATAATGATGGATGCGGATGAATTGTATGTGCTACTTCCCAAGGTGTTGCATCAAGTACTCTTGCAAGACCAGCTTCAGAAATCATATCTGTTACATGCGGTCCGATCATATGAACACCAAGAATGTCATTTGTCTCTTCATCAACTACAAGTTTTACGAAACCATCTGATTCTCCGTATACAAGTGCTTTTCCGATTGCGCGGAATGAGAACTTACCTACTTTTAACTTATAGCCTTTTTCTTTCGCTTCTTGTTCTGTTAAACCGACAGAAGCAACTTCTGGACTGCTATATACGCATTTTGATACCATAGAGTAATCAATTGGTGTAACTTCTTTCCCTGCAATATGTTCTACTGCAGCAATTCCTTCATGAGAAGCAACGTGAGCAAGTTGCAGGCCACCGATTACATCTCCAATTGCGTAAATATGTGATTCTTTCGTTTGATAAAACTCATTTGTTTGAATGTATCCTTTTTCCACAACGATATCTGTGTTCTCTAAGCCAATATTTTGCGTATTCGCTTGTCTTCCTACAGATACAAGCATTTTTTCTGCTTTAAATTCTTTATTTTCACCGTTGTGTTCAGCTTGGATTGTTACTCCATTATCTTTTACCAATGTTTCTGGTAATACTTTTGCACCAGTTACTACTTTAATACCTTTTTTCTTAAATAGACGTTGCATTTCTTTTGAGACGTCTTGATCTTCTAGTGGTAATATCGTTTTCGCATACTCTAATACTGTAACTTCTACACCGAAGTCAGCAAGCATAGATGCCCACTCAATACCGATTACACCGCCACCAACAATAATAATCGAACTAGGAAGCGTTTCCATTTTTAGAGCATGATCTGAAGACATTACGTACTCTCCGTCTAATTCTAAACCTGGTAATGAATTTGGACGAGAACCTGTTGCAATAAGTACATTTTTTGGAATTAACATTTCATTCTCTTCTCCACTTGCAAGTTCAACTGAAATTGTCCCTGGCATCGGAGAGAAAATAGATGGGCCAAGAATACGGCCAATACCTTCAAACACATCAATTTTACCTTGTTTCATTAAGTGTTGAACGCCTTTATGAAGCTGCGTTACAATCTTCTCTTTACGCTCTTGTACTTTCGCAAAGTTTAGTTCTACATTGCTTGCAATAACTCCGAACTCTTCGCTTTTTTTAGCAGTTGCATATACTTCCGCACTACGTAAAAGAGCTTTACTAGGGATACATCCTTTGTGTAAACAAGTACCACCAAGATTTTCTTTTTCGACTAGTGCAGTTTTTAACCCTAGTTGTGATGCACGAATTGCAGCAACATATCCACCAGTACCGCCGCCAACGATGACTAAATCATATTCTTTTGCCATTATCTCAACCCCTAGCTACCGTTTCTTTTTCACGTACAACGTATTCTTTTGGAGCTTCTTCTTCACGTAATACACGAAGTGCTCCTTCTGCTAACGCTTCTAACTCATCTTCGCCTGGATGTACAATAACATCTGCAATCCAGTCCACTCGCTCTTTTATTTCATCGACAAGAATTTTACTGTATGCCAGTCCACCAGTTAATACGATTGCATCGATTTTCCCGTGAAGTACAGCGCTAGCTCCGCCAATCTCTTTTGCAACTTGATATGCCATTGCTTTATAAATAAGAGTTGCTTCAGGATCACCTTTTTCAACCATTTTCTCTACTTTAATCGCATCATTTGTACCGATTAAACTTACAAGTCCACCTTGTCCGACAAGCTTTTTAATCATTTCATCTCGGTAATACTCACCAGAGAAACACATTTCTACTAGTTGCCCTACTGGTACTGTACCAGCACGCTCTGGACTAAATGGTCCTTCTCCGTTTAAACCGTTATTCACATCGATTACTCTTCCTTTTTTATGAGCACCAACTGTAATACCACCGCCCATATGTGTAACTAATAAATTTAAATCCTCATATTTGTGGTTTAACTGTTCGGCTACTTTACGAGCAACTGCTTTTTGATTTAATGCATGGAAGATACTTTTACGTTCCATACCAGCAATACCACTTATACGAGCAACTGGCTCCATCTCATCTACAACGACAGGATCCACAATAAATGCAGGAATGTTTAATCCAGAAGCAATTTCATATGCTAAAATGCCTCCAAGGTTTGAAGCGTGATGTCCGCTAAACCCATTTTTTAAATCTTCTAACATCGCATCGTTTACTGTATACGTACCGCCTTCGATTGGACGAAGTAATCCACCACGTCCACAAACAGCGTTTAATTTTGAAATGTTAATACCATGAGAATGTAGAACTTCTAAAATCGTTTCTTTTCGAAACTCATATTGGTCGATAATTCGCTTGTATTTCCCAATCTGTTCTACGTCATGACGAATCGTTTCTTCTAAAACGGGTCTTTCATTATCAAAAACACCAATTTTTGTGGATGTACTACCTGGGTTAATAACAAGAATTCGATTTACAGACAATGTTGCTACCTCCACTAATAAATTCAAAAGGAAGCGGAAACCTCATAAGAGGTAACCACGCCTTTTGTAAAAGTTATATATGAATGATTAGCGACGGCTAATAATATCGTGACCGTTGCGTAAGTAAGTGCTACGAGAATTTTTCAAGCTTGCAATGCGCTCTTCAGCTAGACGATCTGCCGCTACATAAGTTGCTATGCCATCGCGTTTTGAAATTTCGATTACTTTTGCAATTGTGTCATAAATAGACTCAACACGTTTTAGTGCACGTTCTCTATTGTATCCATATAATTCGTCTGCTACGTTAATTACGCCACCTGCATTAATTACATAATCTGGTGCGTATACAATACCCATTTCATGAATGATGTCACCGTGACGATTTTCTTTTAATTGGTTATTTGCAGAACCTGCGATTACTTTTGCTTTAAGTTGTGGAATAGTTTCATCATTAACTGTTGCGCCTAATGCACATGGTGCGTAAATATCGCATTCAACACCGTAAATTTCATTTGGTTCAACTGCTGATGCACCGAATTCTTCTACAGCACGTTGTACAGCTTCTTTATTAATATCTGTAACGATTAATTTTGCTCCTTCAGCGTGTAAATGTTTGCATAGGTGATATGCTACGTTACCAACGCCTTGAACAGCAATTACTTTTCCTTCTAAATTGTCAGTACCGAAAGCTTCTTTTGCAGCTGCTTTCATACCACGGTAAACACCGTATGCAGTTACTGGAGATGGGTTACCAGAAGAACCGAATGATGGTGAGATACCTGTTACAAAGTCAGTTTCTTCATGGATAATATCCATATCATCTACTGTTGTACCAACATCTTCAGCTGTAATGTAACGTCCGTTTAGTCCTTGGATATAACGTCCTAGTGCACGGAACATTGCTTCGCTCTTATCTTTACGAGGATCACCGATAATTACTGTTTTCGCACCACCTAAGTTTAAACCAGCTGCTGCGTTTTTGTATGTCATCCCTTTTGCAAGACGCAATGCATCTTCAATCGCCGCTTCTTCAGAATCATATGTCCACATTCTTGTTCCACCAAGAGCCGGTCCAAGTGTTGTATCATGAATTGCAATAATTGCTTTTAAACCAGATTCTTTATCTTGACAAAATACTACTTGCTCATAATCATATTTTTCTAAGTATTCGAAGATTTCTAATGTCATTGTCGTTTCCCCCTAATGTTTTACCCTTTTTGGTTTATTTTGAAGCAGTCGCAACTGCCAATGCTAATGAATATACTTTTGTTTCTGCTGAATCAGCACGAGATGTTAAAACAATCGGTGCTTTTGCGCCAGCAATCATTGCTCCTACTTTTGCATCCGCAAAGTATACGAGTGATTTATATAGCACATTTCCAGCTTCAATCGTTGGGACGAGTAAAATATCTGCCTTACCTGCTACATCACTTACTATGCCTTTATGCTCTGCTGCAATTTGTGATACTGCATTATCTAAAGCAAGTGGTCCATCAACGATACAATCTTTAATTTGTCCGCGGCGATTCATTTGTGTTAACATCGCTGCATCAATTGTCGCCTGCATCGCTGGATTCACAACTTCTACTGCTGCGATTGGTGCCACTTTGGGCAAGTCGATTCCTATTGCCTGGGCAACTTCTACAGTATTTTGTATAATAGCAGCTTTTTGTGTTACGTCAGGTGCGATGTTCATCGCTGCATCTGTAACGAAAATAAGACGGTCGTAATTTTGAACTTCAAATGCTGCTACATGTGAAAGTACGCTACCTTTACGTAGGCCCCACTCTTTGTTTAACACAGCCTTCAAAATATTTGCTGTTGGGATGTTCCCCTTCATAAGCACATCTGCTTCACCATTTCTCACAGCTTTAACAGAAAGTTCTGCAGCTTCAGCACTAGACATTGCTGCAATCACTTCAACATGTTCTGAAGTTTGTAAACCATGTTCTTGTAGCATCCCCATTATTTTTTCTTGATTTCCATATAGACGAAATTGAGCTAGCTGTAATTTAATTGCTTTCGCTACAGCTTCAATTACTTCATGATCTTCAGCTACTGCTACAGCCACAGTTTTTTTAGGCTGTCCTGCTTGATCAATTAAGTATTCTAACTTCATATTTTGTAATCAACCCTTTCCGTCGTCCCTCGTCCATTTATAAAGCAAATACCGTGCCAACTTTTAAAAGTGGTCTTACCAATAATGAAAACGTATTCAAAATGCAGTAAAATCAATACTTTGGAAAATAACGAAAAATTCCGTCTTATCTTGTCGCTTTTTGTATACCATGCAATAAATTGCACGGTATGCAATTTATTGCGTGCTATTTTTTGCATGGTTATACTTTTCTAGCTTGTAATATAAATTTCGAACGGAAATTCCTAACGCTTTTGCAGTTTGTGTTTTATTCCCATCAAATCTCTCCAAATATTCATAAATAATATTCCCTTCAAACTCTGTCACTAAATGTTCAAGTGGCTTTTCTTCTAATTCAGGTAATAAATGAGATTGCTTTGACTCCACCTGCTCTTCGTTATGTAATGGCGGTAAATGGTGTACATCAATATAGGTCTCGTTATAATTCATAAAGATAATAGCTCTCCCCAAAATATTTTCAAGTTCCCTCACATTTCCTGGCCATTCGTATGATTGTAAATATAAAACGGCTGAATCAGTGAGCCCTTCTACATTACGACCGTAATCTTGATTAATTTTTTGAATCAACCTGTCCGCAATTGTCGGTATATCTCCTTTACGTTGACGAAGAGATGGAATTTGAATTGGGATTTTATTTAATCGATAATATAAATCCTCCCTAAACTTCCCTTCTAGAATAGCCTTTTCTAAATTCACATGTGTCGCTGCAATTACTCGAACATTAATAGGTATCGCTTTCGTTCCACCAACTTTTACAATTTCTTTTTCCTGCAATACACGAAGGAGTTTCGCTTGTGTATTTGCAGACAACTCCCCTATTTCATCTAAAAAAATACTACCGTTATTCGCTTCCTCAAAGAACCCACGTTTCCCGCCTCTTTTCGCTCCAGAAAACGCCCCTTCCTCATAACCAAATAATTCACTTTCTAACAACGTCTCCGAAATGGCCGCACAGTTTACACGGACGAACTTATTGTATTTTCGATTACTTCCATTATGGATTGCATGTGCAAACAATTCTTTACCAGTCCCAGATTCCCCGCGTAACAGTACTGTTGCTGGTGTATTCGCTCCTAGCTTCGCCTGTTCGATAGCTGCAGTTGTTTCATCTGAATTTCCGACAATATCATCAAATGAATATTTCGCTTCTAATGTGCGAATAATTTGCCTTGCTCTATTCAATTCATTTGTTAATTTTTGAATTTCCGACACGTCACGGATAACGCCGACGCTTCCTTTCAATATTCCATCCACAATAACTGGTGCTACGTTTACAATTACATCTCGCTTTTTTTGCCCAATCTTCATATGTATTCCGCGCACCGCACGACGCGTTCGAAGTACTTTCATATGCATACTTTCGCCTTCTACAATATCAGTTGTAGCAGGCTTCCCAATAATATCTTCTTCTGTTAAACCCGTTAATTTCGTATATGCCGGGTTAATGACTAAACCTCTTCCTTTTTCATCCACAACTGAAATCGCTTCTTCAGATGAGTTAATAATTGCCTCTAATAGTGTTTGAATTTCTTTTAAATCTGTAACTTCTTCCGCAAGATCTACAACTTCTGTTATATCTTTAAAAATTGCAAATGCCCCTTGCACCTCTCCGCCTTCTTTTAATATTGGAATACGCGTTGTAATAATTTTCTTTCCATTCTCTAATGTCAGTTCATAATTTACTTCTATTTGTTTCGTACGTATAATGCGAAGTAATTTACTAGTTGGAATGACTTCTAAAATATATTTTCCTATCGCCTCTTCTTTTTTATATCCGATAATACGCTCTGCACTTTTATTAAAAAGACGAACTTGTCCCTCTCGATCAATTACGATCATGCCGTCATGTGTAGAATTTAAAATTAATTCTCCTTGTTGCGTTTGTTCCTCTAACTGCCCAATTAGCCCTTCCTTCTCATGCGCTAATCCTGTAACAATTTTTGCGATATCACCTGGTATAAGAAGAGTGTCTTTTTTCTTTTTTTCCAATAAAACTTTATGTACATCATCTTCACCTGTCATATCAAATATTACATCAATATGCATAGAAAGAAATGGAGTTACACTTTCTCCAATTGCAATCCCGTATTCCTTAGCAATTTGTAATCCTTTTGCCAATGGATTTATATCAATAATCCCTATAATTTGAAATATATTCGAACTTTGTAACAGATTCAGCAGTGCGCTCCCGCCTTCACCTGCACCAACAATTAATACTTTTTGTTTCATATATTACACTTCCTCTCGAAGTAACTCTGCAAATTTTTTCACACCCTTATCTTACTCGTTCAGCACCCTCTTGACAAACCCCTTTCCGTATAACATCATTAAAATATACGAAATAATCTGAAAAGGAGTATTATGTATGCAGCGTTACGTTGCTCTACTATTAGCACTCATCCCTATTTCATTAGCTGTATTTGGTATAAAGTTAATGAGAGATACGGTATTCGGGATTCTATTTCCACCAATTTCTATACTGTGGTTACAATTTTTAATCGGCGCTCTCTGCTTCGCGCTCGGCTTTTATATCTTTGGTGGCTTCGTCTTGCACCGAGATCGCAAACGAAATAAAGTACAAGCTCGCTTTAGAAGATAGGAATGCCCCACTATTTATAAATAAAAAAATGAGACCGTTACACGCGGTCTCATTTTTTTATTGGCAATAACGTTCTTGCCGTTTCAGGGTAATCAGTAATAATCGCCGATATATTCATATCAAAATATTTACGCATAAGCGTTTCTTCATTAATTGTATAAGGGCGAACCTCTACACCACTTTCCATCGTTAGTTCGACAATAGCATCTTGAAGGTAACGATAATTCGGATGTACTGCTGTAGCCCCCATTTTTTTCGCGTATGCCCACGGACTATGCAAACCTTCGCGATATAAAATTGCTGTTTGAATATCAGGAGCCATCATATGGCACCGTTTCATACTGTAGTGATTAAACGAAGAAAATACAACACGATCCTCTAAACTAAATTTCCGTACAAGCGTTATAACTTCTTCCTCTAAACCTCTGTATGGAATTTTATTATTTTTAAGTTCAATATTAAGTAGCAAACTCGTTTGTTCAAGCCATTCTAATACCTCTTCTAAAAGTGGTATTTTACAAAAACCTACTTTATCACCAAATTTATAACTTGCATCTAACTTACATAAGTCCTCATATACATAATTCCGAACCGCACCTTTTCCATTTGTTGTCCGGTCCACCGTTTCATCATGAATGACGACAACTTTCCCATCTTTCGTTAATTGAACATCAAGTTCAATTCCATCCGCTCTAAAAGACTCAGCCGCTTCAAATGAAATCATTGTATTTTCTGGGTACGTTCCAGCCGCACCACGATGTGCAAATATAAGAGTCATCCTCACTCCCCCAATCTTATGCTATACTATACGAAAAAGGAGGTACTTCTATGAAACCATTACAAATTTCTCCAGACACTGCAGTCCGCTTATCAAAAGCACTAGGTGTTCCACTTGAACAACTCATGCATATGCCGCAGCACATTTTAATTCAAAAGCTAGTTGAATTAGAAAAACAAAATAAAGACGAAGAATAATACAGTCCTGTTTTGCAGGACTTTTTATTATTTTCTATTATATCATGGATGCCTTTCCTACTAAAATCCTTTAACAGATGTGCTACGATGCAATTTAGCCGTCCCTTCATCATTTAATAATGAATCACACCTTTTCTTTTTTGTTACATGTAATAAAGAAAGCAGACCATTTATTTATAAGTTCCCATTGCGTCCTAAAAACACGATCATAAAAAAACTAGAAGCCCTTTATATTATTTTTTATTGAACGTGCGGAGCATCCCCTGATTCGTACAATTCTTTCGCTTTTTCCTCCCCGAATGTAGTTAAAATATAATGTTGCTCTTCTAACGCATCCATTGCTCTAGTTGCTTTACAAATGCTATCTTCTTGAGCATCCGACAAATAACTGTGATCTTCTACAATTTTACTAAAATCCTTTTGTACCCATCTATTAGCAATTGCTAATAGCTCATTTTTCTTCGCAAAGCTATTCTTATTTATAATTTCTTTTAATTTTTTAGCATTATTTTGAATAATTGGGATAGAGCCCGATTTTCGTCCTGCCACCACTTTTTGATGAGTCATGCGATGCATTGCTGTAATGACTTCTCTTTCAGTAGAATTTTCAGTAACATACACATCAACAAAGACTCCATCTATCTACTATTGTTTGGTCTTCTTTTTTATCTATTTGAGCACTCTCTTCTTTATCTACTGGATTATGGGCAAGTTCTAACATTCCAAATGTAACTGCAATAGCAAGAACTCCCATAGCTGCTACTATTCCTAGCCAAGTTGAAATTTTATTTTTCATTCCCCTTCTCCCTATCTATATCTATTTAATTGCCTTATAAAAAACTCACTTACATGTAATATTACTAAAAGTAGGTTTTATTTTCCATGATATCAAATAGTCTCTTTTTCTCAACAAAATAAAAAGACCAACGAATTATAACATTCATTGGTCTTTCATTAAAAAGTTTATTGATTTTAAAATTACTATTGAGCATAGAGTTCCAGCATGCATCGGTTTTACTAAAACGAAAACCCTTTGGTACTTCTACTCTCAGCTAGCTTTATGTTCAAGTCTCAACTTATCCGCAACCATTGCGATAAACTCGGAGGACATGGGGTTGTTCCGCTCGTTTTATATGGTAAAAACGCATAAACAATACGTTTTCAAATTCAATATTTTAATACATACCCTTTTAGTTTATTGGCATGTGTTCATTAATTTGTTTCGTTGCACACATTATATCATCACTTTAGTTTGTGAAACAAGAAGCAGTTTCCAAAATTTGAACTTCAAAATGAAAACAACAAAAAAACGGACGTTCAGATTCGTCCGTTTCGCATTTTAATTTTATTTTAATGTCATTTATCGTTATTTTGATAAAACGTAATATACGTCAATTTAGGGCGTTTGATGACATACAGTTATTCTCCACCCATAATCGTTTGGATTATTTCTTTAATATCCCATGTAGTACTGTTTCCCCAATGGGTGCTAAAGCCTTTTTTATGACATGTGATTGATGTCATTGAAATTGTTTTATCGTACACATAGATGGAGCAAATCAATTCACCATTTTCATCTACGCTTTCTTCGTATTCAATATCATTAATTTTGCCTTTCAGTGCTCGTTTCATTTCTTCAAAATTCATTCGCACCAATCTTTTTAAATCTTCACCATCAATAATATAAGCCATCTTGCATTCCTCCAGTGGATTAATTTTTCATTATGTAATTGGAGGCATTATGTAATTTGTCGAATATTGTCATAATCAACATGTAATTCTATAGTATCAACAAATGTAAACACTGTAAAGATAAAAAACGCCCGTATTTCTACGGACGATTATGTATGTTAGAAATCAGGTGTGTTGAATACTTCCGCCACCGAATCAATATATTGTTGAAATCCTTTATCGTATACTGGTTTGAAATTCACATAAAGATACCCTTCTTTTGTAACATGAATTTCTGGGTCAAATGCGATTAAATCAAATACCAAACCTTCAGCAGTTAAGTAATTTACTATGATTGCATCACCGTCAATTAAAAATGATGGCTCAAATTTTTCAGCATTCTCATCTAAATGTTGAATTAACATTCCCGCAAAATTTTCTACTACTTCTTCCACTGTTTTTTCGTTTGTTAAATATAAAATTGTCATTTTAAATATCTCCATTTCGTTTTTGTTTTTCATTACACGACTATTATATTGATTGGTTCAGTTTTGTAAGGTAGCGAAATGAACTTTTTATTTTCATGTCGTAAATTGCGATGAACTTGTGAACAAAAAGAAAACCACCAACTCCAATAAGTCAGTGGTATATTTATAGGTTAATTTAATTTTAATCCCAAGTGATGTGCAAAATGTAATGACTTGATACAATCAACAATTAATCGAGGGGTTTTACTTTCAGCAACTTTTACAACTTCAATCTTTTCGCCTTCCTCGGTATATTTCCCTAATCGCAACGTGAAGGAATCAGCAGTTGCACGCAAAGTTAAAGTGTTGTTCCACCCAAAGAAATCATCTTCGTCCATAAGAATTACTGGTGACGTTACATCATCATACACAAAACGATATTTAATACCTTCCGATTGTAATAACCAAATGATTACTTCATAGTGTTCCAATTGTTTTTCGTAATACCATTTTGTCATGTCCTTAAAATATTCATATGTTTTATTTTTCATTATTCCGTTCTCCCTTTTTTGATTTAACCACTATACTATTATATTGATATTTAGCGATTTGTAAGGATAAATGACGGAATTTTTAAATTTTTTCAAAGTCAACTTTCTTCATATTACAAGAAAACGAATGACTTTTTTTATAAAATATGGTAATAATTAGCTATATTGTGTTAGGGGTGATATGTATGTTATCTGAGATAAATTATGAATGTATGACTTTCGCTGAAAGATTGGAACATTACAGCCGTTTAATGAAAGCTTTTAAGGATAAAAAAGATATAAGGACAAAAAACTTTGTTGGTGATATTGGCGAAACTGTGGCGATTGACTATTATAACAACACACCTTCATTACAATTTACGTTTTGTCGAAATTGGCGCTAAGGACATCGACGCTATTAGTGATACCAATGAGCGATATAGTATAAAAACATCAAGTGGAAGTGCTACGGGAGTATTTAAAGGATTGAACCCGCCAAATTCCAATTTGCCCGAAGAAAAGAAATTTGAATATGCAATTGTAGTACTCTTCAATGATAATATGAAGCTGAGAGCCATTTACGAATTTGATTGGCAATCGTTTTTAGAAATTAAATTGTGGAGTAATACACATAAGGCGTGGTATATAAATATAAGCGAAAAATCAAAGCGTAAATCCAAAATAATATACGAACGATAACATACATAAAAATAAAAAACACCGTATTATTGTTACGGTACTTTTTTAAAAGCTTTATCTTCAAATTTATTTAATTTTAACTTTTTCAGGATTGTCTGTTGAAATGCAATATTTAGGTCAACATCTTTTGTACCTATACAGTTAGATAATCCAATTAAAGAGCTACACACCACCATAATGTCCTTTTTCTTTGGGGCTCTGAATACTAAACGATAAAACCAATATGCTCCTTGTAAATTAAATGTAGCGGCTCTTAATTTTGTAGACATCCTCCTCAATTCATTGGATGTATCTTGATAGATTTTTTGTAAATCTTTATTCGAATTTTCAGTGAGTTCTAATGGATTAACAATTATATTTGTACGATAAATTAACCCATCATAAATTTCAGCAATAACCGTTTTATGTTCTTTCATTGGGTCAATAAAAAGCTTTTCAATAAACCTGCCTATTATAAATACAAAAACACCTGAGATTATTGTGATAAATGTTGGCATGAATGTTGTCATCATATGTCCCCCTTGTCTATCCATCATTTTACAAACGGTGACAATTTTCTGCAAGAAAAAAGATGTAAATATGGTTATTTACATCTTTTCATTTCATATCCTTTATCATTTCTAAACGTTATAGTCGATGTTCCTCACGTTCCTGTTCAATCCGTATAGTTTCATCGTCCTTATGAAATAAGTCGCCCCACACGGTCATAGCGAACATTAGCATCATTATTATGACCGAAACGAACAACAATATCGTTTTTATTCGTTCAAAATCTACTGTTTTTTTCGCCATGAATATATCTTTCATTCGGATATTTGTCTAAAGCTTGGTCTAACCTTTCATCATGTAGGAACATGTAACATTGCCATTCTGGTTTAATTCGATTACGTGTGGAGTATAGGAACTGGCAATCATTTTTCACAAGATATTGAAACAACGAATATTTGTATACAACCTTCACAGGTTCTTTTCTCTTCATTTGTATTTCCCCTCTCATTGGTAAAACCAACTCCGACAATTTGTCCGAGTTGGAATTTTGTATTTGCGACACTTTGTTGCAGTTGAAATCTAACATCGCCAGTAACGATGTTGAAGGTCATCTCAAATGACCTTGGGATTTAAGGTAATTTCAAATTACCTTAAGATTTAACACCTCTCAAGATGTCCTCAATCCGTTCAGCAGCCAACGAGTCGAACAATTTTATTACACGCAATAAATCACAACTCTGTGTTTCTTCAAGAATTTCCGCTAGTAATCTCGTATCATTTAACAGTCCTAGTTCTACGTAATGTTCCATAGTTGCAATCCCTAAGTATGTATCTTGATGTACATAAAACAGTGTCGTAAGTGCGCCAATTGCAGAGTGAACATTTTGTCTTTTCATTTTTTAACCAACCCCCTAATTTATTCCATTTTCTATATTATAATATATTTAGAATCATTCTTAAATAAGAATCGAAAAAAATTTCGTGGCTAAGTTTACATCGCAAAACTTCTCAATATAATAGCGGTGTTATGTAAAAACGACACGAAAAAATTTTAAACAACACGGACATTAAACGCCCAAGAGTTCGACAACTAGTATATAAGTGCTCGATTACTTGCCGTTTGATGTCCCATACACAGAAAGGATATTTGAAATGAAAAGAAATTACATTACAGATGTTATCACCAAAGAAGATGTAGAAAATATTTTACAACCAGGGTTCAGCCTAATCGCATCACCCACAGGAACAGGCAAATCAACATTCATCATCAACCAATTAATCAAACCTATGTTTGAAAATAAAAAATATGGTTTTGGTCATGGTAAGTATCATAATCATGCGAGTGCAAATTCATTATTACTATCTAATCGGACAGCAGTAAGAATTAAAACCGAGGACGATGTAATACAGCTTTGTAAGCAAATCGAAGCATACGATTCCAAAAGCGTTGATGTAAGCAGTTATCAAAAGGTATCAACAACTAAAGATACAATCATGGCAATCGACGAAGCGGACGTTATTATATGTGATGAATCGCATTATTTTATTTCAGATGCTTGGAATCTTACTACGGTATTAATCATGACAAAACTTATTGAAGTAGCGAAGATAAAGCCTGTCATTCTGTTTACTGCAACACCACAATTGATTCTTGAGCATTTCAAATTTAGAAACATTAAACCGAGTCCATTCTTGGATTACCGCAAAGAATTAGGATGGGCACACAGGATGAATTTTATTTGTTCCAACAAAGCATTAAAGGAAATCTTGAAAGACATTCCTGAAGATGAAAAATGGTTGGTATTTGTAGAAGATATGAAAGCACGTGGAATGATGGCAAATTTATGTGAAGAATTAAAAGAAGAAGGATATGACGTAGAATACTATCATTCTATGTGGATTCAACCACGTGATGGTATATTCCGTGGTCTGAAAGATGAAGAGATGCAAGGAAAAATCGGATTACTGGTACAGGACAAGCGTTTCAAAACACAAGGAGCACTTGCAAATAAAGCGATTGATAATGGCATCGACTTAAAGGACAAGGATTTGAAACATATCATCCTTTTGAATCAATTCGACCATATTCAAATACAACAGATGATTGGTCGCAAACGCTTTGATGTAGACGACGAGAGTGACCGTTTAACAGTATGGTTCACGACGGAAAGCAAAGGGATTTTGAAAAGAACTTTAGGAAGATTAAACGATTCCATCGACATTTGTATGAAATACAAAAATTATCATGACAAAATGGTTGATAAGTTCCGAGAAACTACTAAATCAGATTTTGAGTTGAATGAAATCTCATACACTGAAGAGAAATTGGAAGATGTAACATTGGAAAAGGTGTACAAGATGTTCTTGGAACGCTATGAAGACGAGGAAATGTATGAAAGAATCGCAAAGTTAAAATTGAATCGTCATTACCTACAGAATGAGCATTATGTGGGGTTACTAATATTCCAAAGAAAGTACATTATTCCATTACTAATAGAGAATCATGTGGAAGAAAAAGATATAACAGGCAATTGGGAAATTGTTAAGAAAAAAGATATTGTACGCAACTATCAAATTCTCGTGCGAGAACTGTTCGACCGTCCATCTAAAATTGAATGGTCGAGTAGTTACGATAACAAAAAACAAGAGTTTACCAATCGTGTAGCAGATGAATTACAACCGTATTTGGAATCTCTCGAAGGTGTGCAACTTATGAATGAAACAAGACGAGAGTTTGAAGCGAAAATCAGTTATTACTTTGGTGCATCTAAGAAAAGCGACAGATTAGTAAGTTTAGCAAACATTAAGAAGTTCATACATGAGCATGGTTTTACAGTTGATGATACACGTAAAACGATTGATAAAAAGAAAGTAACAATCTGGACGATTGAAAAAATATAAATCACACAGGACACCAGACGGACAATAATTTACGACATATTAATAAGTTGATTGAATTACGTCCGTTTAATGTCCGTAACAAAACTATGAAAATCAAAGGAGAAATTACAATGATAAATTTAAAACACGGATTTGGCGAAGAAAAAGCGGTATTTGAAAACACATTAACAAAAGAGGAAACAAAATTATTGAATCCAATTAGAAACGTATATCAGGTATTAGGAACTCTAGCAAAATACCCACAATTATTATTACAACCGAGGATGACATTATGTGAAGATGATTTCGTACAAGATTTTCACAAGATGGTATTTGGCGCAATCAAGGACATCATCTGTAAGGACAATTCGATTAAACGATTAACGCATGTGGACATCGACAACCACCTATCGACGGATGATGAATTATATGAACTGTGGGAAGATTGTAACGGTATTTATTACATGCAAAATGCAATTGAGCACTCCACGAACGACACATTCAAAATACATTATCGTGAACTGAAGAAACATACGTTAATGAGACAGTTTGCTTGTGCCGATATTGATATACAAGGCGTATATGATTACATGCAAAACGATTTACGATTACTAATGCGAAGCACGAAACGTATGGAATCACTTACATTAGAAGAGTTAGAAAATGCTTTGATACCATTAGGAACAGGTAACAGTGATATGCAGCAGTTACTATCCGACCAACAACAGTCGATTGATTCACACATATCCATGTTAATAAAGCGCAAACAAGAGTTACAGTCGTTACAGGGAAAATTGAAATAGTTTCATATAATACATGGTCATCTCTTTCGTTTGTGTATGGTAGTTTATATATATTATATAGACACTATCGTAATACTAAATGAAGGAGGAACAATCATGTGTAAACAAGATGTTGTACAAGTCAACTTACGTTTACCTAAATGGTTAAAGTATGAACTGCAAAGCGAATCAAAATACATTAATACATCGTTACATGCGCATTTGATTAATATACTTGTGCAACGTGAAAACAAAAGTAAATAGAGTTTTGAATATTAATATTCAATAAATATTGTTGAGTGGTGTTTTTACAAATGCAATTAGATTTAAATATACTAATATTAATCTAAAGCAATTTTAAGGAGGATTATATTATGGGATTTAAGGTAAATAGAATATGTGGTTTTTGTGGACAATTGGTGAAAAGTAAAGCGAAATGTGTTTGTCAAACACACAGAGCTAAGCCCAAGTATGGGTATCATCCAAGTACCACAAGGAAATTTCAGAAGTTACGTAAGCAGATTATATTAAGAGATGATGGACATTGTGTGCGGTGTAGAATTAAATTTGGATTATTTATCACTAATAACTTACAATGCCATCATATCCAGTCCTGGCGTGATTATCCAGAATTAGCTTACGAAGAAAATAATTTGATTACATTGTGTAAACAATGCAATTTAGAATTAGGAAATAGAAATAAGTTAGATTTTGATTATGAAATTAAAAATATAAGTCCGTTTGTTGCTTTATAAAATAGCTTAATAGCCCCCTAGGTCCATTTTTAAAAAGACCTAGGAGATGAATGGACATAGCGGTAGTCCAAAACTAAAAAATTTTTCCCCAGCATTTAGAAATTTGAAGATGAAAGGAATCGGAAACTATGAGCACAGTTAAACCTGTACATTTAAGTAATAGAAAACTATCAAAAATGGCGAGGAGAATCAGAGAAGAAGAGGAAGCGAAAATTTTAGGAGTCGACGTACCAAAACCTAAGCCAGCTAAATATTTAGATGCCGAAGGAAAAAAAGAATTTGCTAAATTCGTTAAATATCATGAACATTTATCTGAAGCTGACTCTGAAGATTTGTCTCAACTTTGTCAGTATATCGTGCTTTATCGCAAAGCTGTAGAAACAACTCATGAATTAGATGTATTGTCAGATGAGTACGGGAAACACTTAACAAATTTATTGAAATTAGACAAGCTAATTCGTGGTTACATGGTGCAATTATGTTTAACTTATAAAGAACGGTTACGTTTGGCTAATGAGCTAACTAAATTAAGGATTGAAGAAGAAAAGTTGAAAGGTATAAACGGTCAAAAACAACAGCAGGCGAATAATCCATTATTAGATTTGTTGAAGGAAGTTGATGACATTGAATAGGTGTAACTGTAATTTTATAAGTTACACCTACTTTTTTTATTTTGGATAAGTTAATTTAAAAAGTGTATAAATATGATTAGTATCTTGAGGATTTATTTGATATTTTTTTGCGGATAGTACCAATCGCCACCAGGAGCTATATTTAGTTCTTTAAAAGCAAGTTCAACAATCGCATAAGGTGTATCTTCAATTTTTTCATAACTCTTTTCTAATACTGCTATTATTCGATTTACTAATAAACTTCTTTCCACTTCTTTTCAAAAACTCTACATACCCAGGATACTGTTCTAAATGTATATCTTCTATTTTAGAAAAGTTTCGCTTCAACAATTCGTTTCCTTCCGGAGTAATTCTAAATTTCCCACGTCCTAATGACTCAATTAAACCTGCCATATTTAAATGGGTTTTTGCCCAATACACTCGGTCATATATTTTAGTTCTGTTAGTTTGAGGAAGTAGTTCATGCCGTTCCTCTTTGGTTAATTGAAAATAATCTGCAAATCTCACTACACTTTCTTTCAACGTATGCACAATACCATCTTCAAGACTTTTTAATAATGGCAATCTTACATCTTGATGTTTTGGAATAACCATTTACAACATCCTCTCAATATTATTTATTATGTAATTGAGAAAAAATTGTGTAATTATAATCAGCATAGCCAAAATAATGTTTAATTTATAATAAAAAACCATTTATCCGACTAGATATTTTTTGTATCGAGTCAGATAAATGGGCATTCCAAAAATTTAGCCTAATCATCCAAAAAACAGGTTTCTTTTATTACGATACACATATTAAAATTTATATAGTAAAATAAATTTCAATATGTATAATCTCTTAATTTATCAGCTTCTTAACCAGCAAATTCCGAATCTCAGTAAGAATTTGGTTTTCTTTTTGACAAAGTCTAATCTTTTTCATCATTGGAAACACAAGGTTATGAAATTTCTCTTGAATTGAATACGCCGGGACAAGTGTTTTCACTTTTCTCAGTTCTTCTTGCCTTATTCCGAAAACTGTGCTTCCACTTTGCCGTGCGACAATCTTTTTTAAACCTCTCGGCTGCGATAATTCAAAGTATAAATACGTTGGTAGTACCTCAGAAATTTGAGCCCGAATTGCAAAAAGACGCTGGCTCAAACAATATTCTGTATCAATTAATATGAAGTAAAACTCACCTAAAGGTGCTTCTGATGTCATTAAAATATCACCTTCAACAAGCTTTTCTGACATCCATTTCTCATACAGCTCTCGACTAACTTTTTTTACTTTTTCAGAATTTATTAACTGTCCATTTTTAATATTTTTGGCTGATAAAGCGGTTATTCCTTCGTTACTCCAATCACTGCCCAATTTTTTTGGTGTTTTTCCCCGATGGTCAATTATTGTATCTACAATTTCATCTATTTTTTTGTACTCCCATCCTCTAGGAACCATACTCCCCTCAATTTCGTGCATAACTCCATTATTATATCTATACGGCTTACCATCGCTGTCC
This sequence comes from Bacillus sp. FAU20, assembly GCF_056033865.1. NCBI lineage: Bacteria > Bacillati > Bacillota > Bacilli > Caryophanales > Bacillaceae > Bacillus > Bacillus sp. FAU20. The sequence goes on along the minus strand of NZ_JBVYHY010000003.1, from coordinate 466,649 downwards.
GGAAAATTAAAATCCACAAACCATTTATGGAAAAGTATTTTAGAATGTTCTTCCAGCTTAGTAGCGAGACGTACATTTGAAGAGATTTTCTTATCAAATATAGAAATGGATTCAACAATCTTGTTTTGTATGTCCAAAGGGGGTAAATTTATTTCTATATTCCCTATAACATCCGGTGTTATGGAAGGATAAGCTGAAACGCTACTCTCTGCTATCATTTGTAAAAATTTAGTTATTTTCTCTTGTGTTAGATAATAATATAAATAATAGTTGTTGACCAGATTACTTTTGGGAGATAGTACAGCAAAACCGGTTGAAACAATTAGATTATCCTTTGGATTTTCTAAAATACCATAATGAAGTTGGTTCGGCCTAACCGTTGATATCAAAATGTCCCCCTGTCTAACTAACCTCTTAGCTCGACTTGGTAATTCATTTTTATTGTTAAAAACCTGTATTTTATCGATAACATTTCTTGTTATATTTCCCGTATCTAAATATTCATAGGTCTCGAAATTTATATCTAAATTAAGGCTTTGTGAGTTAATTTCACATAAATCTCTAATACGCATTAGGAACCTCTCATCTCCTCAACTATCTTTTCCAATGTTACATCAAGCTTTTTATTTTCTTTAATAATTTCTTTTAATTGATTTGAAAGTTCATTTAATCTCTTGTCAATGTCAAATCCCAATATTTCCTCATTTAATTCAACATATTGACCCGCTTGAATAACATATCCGTTGTCTTTAATATCCTTATTTGAGACAACAACTGAGAATTCTGGTTCTTCTATACGTTTTTTGAAAAAAGACATAATCTTGATTTTCTCATCTTCATTCAAGACAGTTCTTTGACCATCATCAAGCTTAATTTTATCCCCCAGATTTGAAGCATCCATCAACATTACTTTGTCATCCATTTTTGTTTTATTAATAAAGATGATACTTACTGATGTTCCTGTACGAGCAAAAATATTAGAAGGCATATGGATTACACCCTGTAAGATGTTCTCATCAACCAATTTCTCCCTAATTTTTTTGGGAATACCTGAAACAGCTGTAGCAAAACCAGTTGGAACAACAACAGCGGCTTTTCCTTTATCTGAAAGGGAAGTAATAACATGCTGTAAAAAAGTTTCGTACACTGCCATTCCATTTTTATCTTTCTTTGGTATGTTAGGTAATCCAGCAAAAAAACGATTATATTTATCAACTTTAAGATTTTCAATCATATTGCTGAAGTCCATTTTGAATGGAGGATTACTTACTATAAAATCAAACTTTTTAAGTTCGTCTCCATCCCTATGTTCTGGTTTAGTCAATGTATTTCCTTCAATAATATTTTGAAGAGAATGATTTAATTTGTTTAAAATCAAGTTAATTCTTAAGAACTGTGTAGACTTCTGTGAAATATCCTGCGAATAGATAGAACATCTATCAGTTCCTATCTTATTTGCTAGTGCAAGTAGTAATGTTCCTGAACCTGCTGACGGGTCATAAACAGATACATTAGAAACAGGTGTATCGTTATATAAAATTTCTGCCATGATATTACCTGCAAATAAAGGAGTAAAATATTCAGCGTATTTTCCCGAGTCCTTATTATAGTCTTTAATTAAATACTCAAAGACCGTTGAGAAATAATCAAATCCACCATCATAAATGTTTGTGAATGTGTGTTTAGATAGAATGTTAATTGCTCTTTTAGCAAGTTCAAGTTCTTTTCCATCATCACGGATATAAACTGATAATGGTTCAAAAAGCGGCTTTTTCTTACCCGATGTAGTTTCTATGTTATAGATATCCTTATTCATTTCATTTACTTCTACAAAAGCTTTATCAAAGATTTCATGGAAATTTTCTTGATTTTGTTGTTGGAACAGATTATCAATTAAATGTTCTTTTTTCATTTTTGGTGTATCTATCCCTGCAAAATCAACAAACTCATCGAAGGAATCTTCTTTATCTTCTCTATTAGCAAAATCATAAAGTAATTTATCATTTAAGAATTTATAGGTAAACAGCTCACTTATAATTTTATACTCATCTCCAGTATTGGAAAGACCAAGGGCTGTGCTCATTGCCTTTAGTTCGTCAATCATTTCTTTCATTTTATCAAGATATTCTTGTATACTCATTTTTGTATTCCTCTCTCTATAAATCCTACTTTTTAAAACCTATTTTGAAAAACATCTTCCACAAGAAAGAGGAGCCTCTCTTATTACTCTCTTTTAAATTTATCATCTATAAAGAGATGGACAATGTCTTCTACTTGTCTTATGGATAATGAAAACTCTTGTTTTTTAAAGGCCTTTTTAACAGGACTTTTCATCTGATGGAATATGACCTTTTCAGATGGTTGATGTATATGGCCAATTAGTTTGTTTACTTCTAGAGTAATATCTGTAATTATTTGATAGACCATTATATCATTTAAATTCTCGTCATAGTGTTTTAAGATTTTTTTGTGTATTCTCATACATGAATCATCCCCATTATATCTTGAGGTAAGTCCATTATTTTGAGCATTGAGTATTAATATTTCTTGAAGCAAGGCATCCAGTTTTGCTAGGATTTCATTTATTTTTTTAGTATTACTAGCTCCATCCTTAAATAACCATATAATACCCTTGAATTCGTTTTGAAGGTCCAGTAACTTTTCATCATCCTGGTCATTATTAGCAGAAAAAGCATTCTTAATTTTATTAACCCTCTCAAGAATATCATCCTCTGTTGTAAACGCTAAATCCATTTCACCTGTCTTTAAAAATTCGATAATCAATTGCGTAAAATCAAGATTGGTGATATTTTTATTAGGATTCCTCACAGTTCTTTCAAGAACTTTTAAACGGATTTTATTAGAGACTTCAATATTAGCTTTTCTAATACGTTCAATTGGAATATGTGAAATATCCTCATGACTCATTCTTAGCTCATTGTAACATTCCTTATATTCTATTAAATAAGCTTCGATTACTCTTAGTTGTTGCTCACTAAGCGGTTCTATTTGTATTTGAAAGGCTTCTAAATTCCCTTCAATATTTCCCATGTAATTAAAAAGCTTGTTTTCAATACCTTGAATTTTCCTCTTAATTACAGGAATATCAACAAACATTTCTTCCACATCATTGCCATCGTCTTCAATAATATCAGCTCGTAGTTCCTCAAGATATCTCCGGTTGGTTTCTTCATATTCTTCAGTGATATCAACGAAATCAACAACATAACCATATTTCATCTCTTTATACGGTCTATTTACCCTTGCAAGTGTTTGAAGAAGAGAGTGCTCTTTTATTTGCCTTAATAGGTATAAACGTTTCAATCTAGGAGCGTCAAATCCAGTTAATAACATCCTATATACAACAACCCCATCATATTTACTTTCAACTACATTGCCTTTTTCTTTGTTTCTTTTTCCTCTAAACTCTTCTTGTTTATCCTTATTATTCTTCTCATCATGAAGAACCAAAGCAGTCTTCAGAGAACTATTATTTTCAAACCACTCTTGAATTGCCCTTGCTTGCTCAGATGAAGAAGTAACTATCATAGAACCTAGAGACATATCCTGATAAACATCTTTTCGGAAAATATCAAAATCTTCCTCAATATATTGACAAAGTCTCTCAACAAATGCTGGTTCTTTCGTGACAGTTTCCCAATCTTTAGATGGAATACTTTCCCCTTCTTCAATATTTAGCAGGTCTTTTACATCACTTTTAAAATTGGTTGCAATATTCTCTTTCTTAATTTTAAGAGTGTAACCATCAGCAATAGACATATTATAGTAATATTTGTGGATGTATTCACTAAATAAGTCAGTAGTTTTAAAATCTTCTTTAAGAATAGGAGTTCCTGTGAGACCGATAAAAATCCCATTTGGGTCTGAACCCAAAAGATTAGCTAAAAATGTTCCCTTTGGTTTATAGCCCCTATGAACTTCATCTAGGAAGTATATATGTTGAATTTCCTTATCAATTTCTAAATTAACAGTTGAGTCATCGGAAAACTTTTGAATATTAACCACATTCATTGTTTCCACATATCTTCCTTCTTGTGAAGTTGGAGGCACAATAACAGCAGATTTTATATTCTCTTTAAAGGCTTCTTTTGAATTGATGTTGGCAATAGTCATTCCACGACTCGAAAACTCTGTAGAAGCTTGGGTTAATAGGTCTAACCTATCTACCACAAAGTAAAACTTTGTAACAACTTGTTTTTTTTGAAAGTGGTCTCTTAGTACATTGCTCATGAAGTAAGACAATGCCGTTTTCCCTGACCCCTGTGTATGCCATACAACACCTCTTTTTAACCCATTATCCATCTTTCTTATAAGCTCTTTGATAGCAAAATATTGTGGATATCTAATTATGTGTTTTTGCAAACCATCTCGTGGAGAATCGACATACACAATTCCATACCTAAGAAAGAAAATCAGGCGTTCTTTTGTGAAGAGGGATGTAATGAATTTATTAGTATAGGAATTAGAACTTAAATTAGTATTGAATTCCGCAGTCCCTTTAATGGACATACTTCGATTATCTTTTAATACACTATCAATAAAGTTTTCATCAATAAATTCATTAACTGCAATCTCTTGTTCTTCTCTAAAATTATTGTAAGATGTCTTTTCTCCATTTGGTGTTGTATAATAACTTCCCTGTAATTGGACCCGAGAACCATCATTATAAGGCATATTATTTGTAAATCCGAGTACTTGAAATTGATTAAAAAATGGAATGAAATCTTCTATTTTTAATCGAGTTTTCATTCTAGAAAATTCCGCTTGAATACCGTTTTGATTATTTGGTTTTTTAACTTCTATAAATCCCAAAGGAATTCCATTTATAAGAATAGTAATGTCTGGTCGAAATTCTTCACGTTCCCCTCTGAAAGTCAATTCAGTAACTACTCTGAAATCATTATTACAAGGTGTCTTTAAATCTATTAATTTTACTTCGTGAAAACCAATGAGTCTATTGAAAAATGATTGTCCTTTATCTTTATTATTATCTGTTAACGTGGCAATTTCATTAATTAAATCCTTTATAAAGCTATCACTAAATTCTTTTCCATTAATGTCCTCAATAGACTTTTTAAATACGTCAACAAAAATATTATTTCTAACGTCTATTTGAGCATTTCGCTTACTCTGATATTCATACTCCAACCTTTTAAAATGTATAAGGGCAGGTAATTTCACTCTTGAATCTTCATTATGTAACATGGAACTAATCCCCTTTCATGGCACTCAATTTCCTCATCTTCTAATAATGAAAACTATTTCCTGTAAAAAATTACTACAATATATCTATTTTATCAAATATTCAGGACTCCCGTTAAAGTTTTTTGCCAAAAATACATTACTTTAAGCAGAATTTTCATTTTAGAAATGAACCATATATGCCACATCGTTACCGTTAAATTTTCAAGGATTAATTACCTTGCAGTTTGAAAGTTGATATACTTCCACACCTATAATGCTGCTCAAATCTTCCTCATAAAATAAAGTTTTTATTAGAGAAGGATAAACGAATACTCTTTCATAAACAAAGATTGTATCAATTACTTAATTTCGCTTTGTAAATATTTAATTAACTATTTTTAGTTTGCAAGGGGCAAGCATTTGATATTAAACAGATACACGAATTTGATGATAATATGTTTGTTAAAATCACCGCAACTGTACGTGAATAATTTTAAATTTCCTTTGCAATCCTTCCTTAAAAATCATTAAAACACAATATAATAGTATTATGAATAACATCTACAATAATTTCTAACATGTTTTATGTATCCTTTCTGTTTTGATTTACATTACACCACGTATCATTCATTTGGTACGTGGCATTTTTTGTATATACAACATATTTAATTGATATATACATAAATGACCGCATTATACTACTTCTATATATTTTCCATGTATTTGTTGAATAGAAACATTCATTCGTTGAATATCTATCTGCAATCCCTCGGACAGCAAACGGACAGTATTTGAGCAAAAGTTAATAAGTTGTCGAAACCTATACCGTTTCGTGTCCGTTGTCATTCAACCAATTATAAAAGAATTGACTCATAGGATTCTCATATGTTCGTTTTCCATTGCGGAACGATATGTGATTGATTATGTTATTAATCGCCCCACGTATATATGCTCCTATATTACTAATCCTCTTTTTATTCTTCATTTCATCAATTACCTTGGAGAACATTTTCTTACTGATGCCATTTTTTCTTGCATACACATATTCATCATGTATTACATTGTTTTGTATAACGGTATTGTTAACATTATTATTATTGAAAGTTTTTTGTTTATCGTCTTCTGTTTCTTTAGAAACAGTATTTTGGTGTTCAGAAGGATGCTCTAGAGGTTGTTCATGTTGTGGTTCTTCGCATTGTTGCTCAACGATATAAACGTTAGCGGATTGTTGCTCATTTTTTCGTTTCGCCTCATTGATTGATAATAAACCGATTTTCTCCATTAAAGCGAAAAATCTTCGAACAGTTGATAATGATATTTTCATGCTAAAGCGTTGTTCAAACATCTTTTGAAATGTGCCATATGCGATACTGAACACCCCACAACCTTTCTTTGCAAGGTCAGATATTAAATACACACATCGTATCTGTAAATCACTGTATTCCCACAATTCGTGAGCCTTCTGAACGAATAATTTCGCATCATATTCTAATTTCGAATAACGTGTTAATTCTTCTGGCTTACCATTCAATAACATGTTTCATTCTCCTTTTGATTACAAAGGACAATCATGCTAAAATGAACATGACGAGTCCTTCGGGATTTGTTGTGTGAGAACGAGTGGTAGGATGGCCGTCCTATAATCCGCTCGTTTTTTATTTTGTTATCTAACTCTCCATTTCGCTAATGGCGAATGTTCGTGATATTTCCTCGCTATTTCTTCTCGTGTTAAATCCATATATGCCTGTTCCGTAACTTGCACCGATGAATGTCCCAAAATTCGTGATAACGTGAAAATGTCACCGCCATTCATCAAATATTCCCGTGCGAAGTTGTTTCTCAACTGATGAGGATGTACAGACACACCGGTTTTGTCACTGGCTTGTCTTAATTGTTTCTCAAAGGAATGTATCGTCAACTCAGTTCCTTTCGTTGTGGGGGATAATAACTCGGTTTCCGTGTCCCTATCTTTAAATTGCAAATAATGTTTTAATTCACGTGCTAATGTCTGTGAAAAATATACATAACGTTCTTGTCTTGCCTTGGTATGTTTCAGCAAAATCATACGATGTTTGAAGTCTATGTCATCAACTTTAATTGCTAAAGTTTCTCCTATTCGACATCCTGTATCTTGTAGTAGCAAGACGATGACTTTATTTCTATAACCGTGAAATTTTGTATAATCGAACACATCTAACAACTTTTGAAACTCTTGTTTTGTTATTGCCTTTTTTTGTTTACGTTCCGTTTTGATTGTCGATATACCATCTACAGGATTCTTCCGTATCTCACCTTCCTCATGTAACCAATTGAAAAACACTTTTATATTTCGAATGTAATTGTTAATGGTTACGTTACTTACGCTTTTTTTGTAATCCATTCTTTTCTGTGGGTGATTACTATAAATTGACTCTTCTCGACTTACCACCGTATATTTGCCACGGTCCTGAACGTAAGCAATATATTGTCGTATATGTCCCGCTTTTACATAGTTGACTTCCTCAAGGTCTTGTTCATTTTTTAACCATAACAGGAACAATTTTAATGTTTGCTCGTAAGATGAAATTGTTTTCGGTGATAGATTTTTGCTTTGGCAATAAATTAAAAAGTCATTTAAATACCATTCCGTTTCCGATATCTTCATGAAATCACTCCTTTTCACAAATAAAAAATACCCAACGAATAAAAATCATTCATTGGGTATGTATCAAAATATTTATTGGATTGAAATCATGTTTATTGGCTTTTACCAATTACAAGATGAGCGTTACATCTTTGTCGCTACAGCGTTTACGAAGCTTTATGTTCAAGTCTCAACTTATCCGCAACCATTGCGATAAACTCAGAGTTCGTAGGTTTTGCTTTTGACATGGATACTGTATAACCAAATAAGGACGATATAGAATCAATATTCCCACGGCTCCACGCTACTTCAATTGCGTGACGAATTGCGCGCTCCACACGGCTCGCTGTCGTATTATATTTCTTTGCGATATCTGGATACAATACTTTCGTAATCGATCCTAATAATTCGATATCGTTGTATACCATGGAAATCGCTTCTCGTAAATACATATATCCTTTAATATGAGCGGGTACACCAATTTCATGAATGATACTCGTAATACTCGCATCTAAGTTTTTCGGTTTTCCATCTACTGTTGTTGCTGATCGGAATGATGGTAGTGGACGTTTAATCATAGCGTTTGCTTTACCACTCACTTGACGAATATGACTTGTTAAATTCTCCATATCAAATGGTTTTAATATGAAATATGAGGCACCTAAGTCAACAGCTTTTTTCGTCACATCTTCTTGCCCGAATGCCGTCAACATAATTACGCTAGGCTGTTTTAACCTTTCAATATGTCGCATTTTTTCCAATACAGCTAAACCGTCTAAGTGTGGCATAATAATGTCTAAAACGAGTACATCAGGTTGCTTATCTGTTAATAAGTTTAAACACTCTTGACCATTATAAGCAGTACCGATTACTTCCATATCATCTTGAGCGGCTACATAGCTCTCTAACATTGATACTAGTTCTTTATTATCATCCACAAGACATACTTTAATTTTCTCCACAGCTTTTCCTCCCTTACCGAATCGATTCTCCGACATGTGTATCCTTCTAGGCTACATGAATTGTTCGACAATTGTGTGAAAATTCCCTTTTAAAGTTTCTTACTTTCCGATAAAATCACAAAAAAATATGTTTATCGTTCATTTATTCCCTTTCGCAACACATTCCATCATAGAAATACAACGAAACGTTCAACCCTTTCCTTTTATTTTACAACAAAAAACACCTCTTGCGGAGCTTTTACAAAATTTCAACGAATTTTTCAACAGAAAAAGCGAGCTAATAATATATATTAGCTCGCTTTTTTCTCTTGATCATAAATATTAATTCCAGCTTGATGTAACATCCATTCAATATGAACACCATATCCTGATGTTGGATCATTTACAAATACATGTGTAACAGCACCAATTACTTTTCCATTTTGTACAATTGGACTTCCACTCATTCCTTGTACGATACCGCCCGTTTTCGCTAATAGACGTTTATCTGTTACTTTTATTACCATACCCTTTGTAGCTGGGAATTTTTGCTGCACTGTACTAACAACTTCAATATCAAACGCCTCTACTTTATCTTGATTAATAACTGTTAATATTTTTGCTGGTCCTTCTTTTACTTGATGAGATAATGCAATAGGCATTGCTTTATCCATTATACCGTTTTTCATATTCGTCTTTAATTTTCCAAAAATACCATATGGACTATTAATTGTAATATCGCCAATCACTTCACGGTCTGGTGAGAATCTTGCTAATTTCTCTCCTGGATTCCCATGACTACCTCTTTCAATCGATGTAACTGTCGAGCGCATAATTTGTCCATCTTCGACTTGAATCGGCTTTTTCGTATCATTATCAGAAATAACATGACCAAGTGCCCCATATTTCATAGAATCTGGATGAACAAATGTCATCGTTCCAATTCCAGCTGCCGAATCACGGATATACAAGCCAATTCGATAAGACGATTCACCGTTGTCTTTTTGTGGAGTTAGCTTCGTACGAATATATTTTCCATCTCTTAACAATACAAGATTAAGCGGTTCACCTGTTTCTCCACTATTATGAATAAACGGTGCTACATCACTCATTCTTTCAATTGTTTTACCATTAATTTCAGTAATCATATCTCCGATTTGTACACCTGCTGTTTCACCAGGAGATATTTTACCTTTTTCAGTTTGAATTAAATGATGGCCTACAACAAGTACACCTTTTGTATTTAATTTCACACCAATTGATTGTCCACCTGGAATCACTTTAAAATCTTTTAACACTTTCACATTTACTTTTTTCACTGGAAAACCAGCAAGCTGAAATACCATATCAGCTTCACCATTTTGATGAGAATTTACCATAAGTCCTTGTTTTTGTTCATTCGAACTCACTGTAAATACATGACGATTTGTGGATGAAGCTTTGAAAACTGGTAATGATGATATTTCTGATTGTTGTCCTTCAAAAACAACAAGTTGTTTCGGTGATGAAATAAACGTTCGAAGCGGTTTAAAACATCCAATAAAAACTAAAGAAACAAGGAGACAAAGACCTATTATTTTTCGAAATTTTTCTAATTTCAACTTGTTCACTCTCCTCGCTCCTACCCCACATTCAGCCTCTTGGCTTCACTTTTTAATCTCTCCTTGCAATGCTTTATTTATAACCGGAAGAATTAAGAAATCTTCATTTGAGAAAAAAAGCTATCCATTACTGGATAGCCTCTGCTGTCTGTTTAAAATGATGCGCTTGCGTAAGTAATTCTTTCGCATGCTCTGTCGTTAAATCTGTAATTTCCACACCAGAAATCATTCGAGCTATTTCTGTTACTTTATCCTCCATAGTTAAAACAGTAACCGAAGTAATTGTCCGATCATTCGCTACTTGTTTTCGAATAAATAAATGCGAATCCGCCATTGAAGCTACTTGAGGTAAGTGCGTAATACAAAGTACTTGCGAGTTTACTGATACTCGATAAATTTTTTCTGCAATAGCCTGTGCGACCCGGCCACTTACACCCGTATCCACTTCATCAAAAATAACAGATGCAACCCCTTGATGCTTAGAAAAAATGCTTTTTAAAGCTAAAATGATACGAGATAACTCTCCTCCAGAAGCAACCTTTGAAAGTGGTTTTAGCGGCTCTCCTGGGTTCGTTGAAATATAAAATTCCACATGATCGTAACCGTCCGCCGTAAGTCTTACCGGTGCACCTTCCACAAGGGGCTCTTCTGCATTTCCTTCTCTCTTCATAATTCTCACTTCAAATTTCGTTTTTTCCATATATAATTCTTTTAATTCCTGATGAATTGCATTTGTAAGATGTTCTGCAAGCTCATGACGCATATTACTTAACAACGTTGCTTCTTTCAGAATAACACTTTCTAATTCCTTCAACTGTTTCTTCGTCGTTTCAATATGAACGTCTTTATTTTCAATCGTAAAAATTTCCTTTTCAATTTTATCAGCATACGCTAAAATCTCTTCTACAGTATTTCCATATTTTCTCTTTAGCATACGAATTTCATTCAAACGTGTTTCGATTTCATCTAAACGATTTGGATCATATTCCATCATATCGAGCTTTTCTCTCAGTTGATAGGCAACCTCTTCTAATAAGTAATAACTATTTGCAATTGAATCATGATTCTCTTGATACACTTCATCTAAATGTGTAATACTTTCCATTTGCCCCATTGCACTTCTTACATTATCTAATCCTTGTCCGTCGGCACTTAACGAACGATATGCATCACCTAACGCTTTATAAATCTTTTCAAAATTAGAAATTTGTAATCGTTCCTCAGTTAATTCATTTTCTTCATCCAGCTTTAAATCCGCCTTGCGAATTTCTTCATGCTGAAACTGAATTAAATCTAAGCGATGTGCCATTTGTTGTTCATTTTCACTTAACGATTTCAATTGTTTTTTTAATTTTTCATAGTCAGCGTATACGTTTTGATATATATCTAATTGTTTAACGATTCGATCCCCATCAAAATGATCAAGCATAAACAGATGTCGTTCTTCATTCATTAAATCTTGCGTTTCATGCTGTCCATGAATATCAACAAGTGTTTTCCCAATTTCTTTTAATATGCTAAGTGTAACAAGCTTCCCATTTACACGACATACACTCTTCCCGTTCGCAGCAATATCACGCTTTAAAATAATCATGCCATCTTCTATTTCTATATCTAACTCTTCTGCCTTTTCAATACATGGATGCTTCTCATCTTCAACATAAAATAACCCTTCAATCTCAGCCTTTTCTGTTCCATATCGAACAAATTCTGCTGACCCACGGCCACCTACAAGTAAACTAATTGCATCAATAATAATCGATTTTCCGGCCCCTGTTTCACCGCTTAAAACCGTTAAACCTTTTTGAAAAGAAATATTTAATGCTTCAATAATAGCAAAGTTTCTAATCGATAATTCCGATAACAATGCCCCATTCACCTCGTTATAAAATAATCCCTTACTAAAGGATTTTCTCAGTTCTTCATTCAAATAATCATGCTATATATTTGTATGTATATACTCTTCTAACCCGCTTCATTGTACCAAACATTTGTTTTACGGGTCAATCCATCTATTTTTTAACTTTATACACACAAAATATTATATTACAATTGAAAATTCATATTTTTAAACAATAAAAATATCTTGTTCACTTTCCACTTTATGATGGAAAGCAAACAAGATTTTTTGTTACAACATATTTAAGAAACGATCAGAGACAACACCTGTATCTTCAGGTGTACGGCAAATAATTAAGCAAGTATCATCACCACAGATGGTTCCGATGATCTCATCCCACTCTAAATGATCAATAAGTGCTCCAAGTGAATGAGCGTTACCAGGCAATGTTTTTAGCACAAGCATATGTCCTGCCGTGTCTAATTTTACAAATGAATCCACTAGATTTCGTTTTAATTTTTGTAACGGGTTAAATCGTTGATCTGCTGGCAAGCTATATTTATAGCGCCCATCATGTAATGGCACCTTCACTAAGTGCAATTCTTTAATATCGCGCGATACTGTTGCTTGCGTTACATTAAATCCCTCATTACGTAAAATATCAACTAATTCATCTTGTGTTTCAATTTCTTTGTTTGCAATAATTTCCCTGATTTTAATATGGCGCTGACCTTTATTCATACATTTGCACCTCACACTATCTCTTACCATAGTTTAAACATTGGTATACTTCACTTATTTATGTTAACTTATAATTCGTTTCTTGTACACAATTGTTTTTGCAATCATTATACAATTACAGCAAAAAGAGGAACAACGTATGTTATTCCCCTTTCCCTTTTTGTTTTAGAACGTCATGCGCTTCTGTAACAACTTGCTCTATAGAAATTGGAGAATGATTTTCGCCATTCTCACGTTCACCATGCCATTTCAGATGAATTAAAAATTCAATATTACCATCCCCACCCGTAATTGGTGAGAATGTTAAACCTTCCACATCATAGCCTTCTTTTAAAGCAAAATCGACAATCATTTCTACAACAGCTTCATGTACTTTTCTATCACGAACGATACCTTTTTTCCCAACTTGCTCTCTTCCAGCTTCAAACTGCGGTTTAATTAACGCTGCTACATCTCCGTTAGGCATAAGCATTGTTTTTAAAACTGGCAGTATAAGCTTTAATGATATAAATGAAACATCAATACTTGCAAATTGCGGTAAACCACGTTCTAAATCTGCTGGTGTCACGTAACGGAAGTTTGTTCGTTCCATTACAACAACACGCTCATCTTGACGTAATTTCCACGCTAGTTGATTGTATCCTACATCTAATGCATAAGATAATTTCGCTCCATTTTGAAGCGCGCAATCTGTAAAGCCACCAGTTGATGAACCAATATCTATCATAACTTTATCTTGTAAATCAAGATGAAATGTCTCTAATGCCTTTTCAAGTTTATAACCACCACGACTTACATACGGCATAACTTGTCCTTTCACCGTAATCTCAGTATCTTGCGAGATTTTCTCTCCTGGCTTATCAAGTCTCATCTCATTTGCATATACGAGTCCGGCCATAATGGCGCGCTTTGCCTTCTCACGCGTTTCTATAAGTCCTCGCTCTACTAATAGTACATCTACTCTTTCTTTTTTTACGCTCATTTGTTACGCCCTTTTTTGTTTTGATGGAATCATTGTATGAATACGGTCTACAACAGCATCTGTCGTTAAACCAATTTCTTCTAATAATTTTGTTACACTTCCGTGCTCTATGAAGCGGTCTGGAATACCCATTCGTTCAACTAATGCACTATGGTAACCATTTTCAGATGCAAATTCAACTACTCCTGTTCCAAAACCACCAATTAAACAAGCTTCTTCAATCGTTAAAATCGGTATATTCTTTCCTAGAAGATCATGTAAATATGCTTCATCCATTGGTTTAATAAAGCGAGCATTCACTACTTTCACTGAAACCCCAGCTTTTTCAAGACGCTCAGCTGCTTCCATTGCCATTGGTATTGTCGTACCAAACGTTAAAATAGCTGCTTGTGTACCCTCTTTTAACGTCTCCCACGTACCGATTGGAATCGCCTTTAATTCTTCATCCATATGAACGCCAAGTCCATTACCGCGCGCATAACGCAATGCGATTGGTCCATCTTCATATTGCATCGCCGTATAAACTAAATGTTGCCCTTCATTTTCATCTTTCGGCATCATAAGCACCATATTCGGCAAGTGACGTAAGAATGAGATATCAAATACGCCTTGATGCGTTTCACCATCTGCTCCTACTAATCCCGAGCGATCTATTCCGATGAAAACATTTAAATTTTGGCGGCATATATCATGAACAACTTGGTCATATGCTCTTTGTAAAAATGTCGAATAAATTGCTAAGAATGGCTTCATTCCTTGCGTTGCCATACCTGCTGCCATTGTTGTAGCATGCTGTTCTGCAATACCTACATCAATCATACGATCTGGGAATTCTTTTTGGAATTTCTCAAGTTTTGATCCAACAGGCATTGCAGGTGTAATTGCTACGATACGCTCATCTGCTCTCGCTAGCTTAAGTACTGTTTCACTAACGACAGCACTCCATGCTGGTGCAACTTCTTTCGGCTTAACGAAGTCACCTGATTCAATTTTATAAGGTCCTGTTCCATGCCAAGTACCGATAACGTCACTCTCAGCCGGTTTATAACCTTTTCCTTTTTTCGTAATAACGTGAACGAGTACTGGGCCTTTTGTTTTCTTTGCATATTGCAACGTTTCGAATAACTTTTCATAATCATGCCCATCGACTGGACCTAAATATGTAAAGCCTAACTCTTCGAAAAAGACACCAGATACTAGTAAATATTTAAGACTATCTTTTATTTTCTCTGCTGTCGCAGCCACTTTCCCGCCAACTGCTGGAATTTTCTTTAATATATACTCTAATTCATCTTTTACCCAGTGATATTTTCCTGCAGTACGTAAACGACCGAGTACATTATGAAGCGCACCAACGTTTGGTGCAATTGACATTTCATTATCATTCAAAATAACAATCATGTCTGTTTTTTCATGTCCAATATGGTTCAATGCCTCTAAAGCCATTCCGCCTGTTAAAGCACCATCTCCAATAATTGGTATAACATATTCTTTCGTTTTCTTTAAATCACGTGCCAGAGCCATTCCCATTGCAGCCGATAACGAAGTCGAGCTATGACCAGTTTCCCATACATCGTGCTCACTCTCGCAACGTTTCGGGAAACCACATAGACCTTGATATTGCCTTAATGTACCAAACTCTTTCGCGCGTCCAGTTAAAATTTTATGTACATAGGATTGATGTCCTACATCCCATAAAAATTTATCTTGCGGGCTATCAAATAATTTATGCAGAGCAATTGTGAGTTCTACTACACCTAAATTAGGTGCAATATGTCCACCTGTTTGAGAGAGCTCTTCAATTAAAAACTTACGAATATCCTCACTCAATCCCTCTAGTTCACTGATAGACATATCTTTCAAAAAACTAGGGTTTTGAATTTGCGTTAGATCCACATGGATCACTCACTTTCATTTCATAATCTGTCAACATGTCAAATATTATAAAAAAACATTTACACAAAACAAGAAATTCTCTTTTCTATTTTTCGTCTTGTCCCGCTATTAACCAGTCTATTGCGCCCTAATCCTATTATAAACCATATTTCTTTAGGCGATGAAAAAAATAGCCGCTAACACGAAGTGATAACGGCAATGTAATCTACATATATTTTTGCCAATAACAAGAAAAGAAAAACCTTTTCCTACATTTATATCATAAAATGATGAATGACTCAACAAATGAAAACGCTGTTATATTAGTTATTACGTTTTGCAATCAAATCACAAATAGATAGTAAATATTCATCTTGTAATTGCAAGGAGCTAATCGCACCTTTTGCTTCTGCAATTGTTTCTTCTAAAATATCCTTTGCTCTATCTATAGTAAACAACGTCGTATATGTGCTCTTTTCGTTAGAAAGATCGCTACCAATCGGTTTTCCAATCTCTTCTTCAGTTCCTTCGACATCTAAAATATCATCTCGAATTTGGAAAGCTAGACCGATATATTTAGCAAAAGTAAGCAACTTTTCTTCTTGCTCTTCTGTCGCATCAGAAAGTATCGCACCCGCAAGTACAGCAAATTCAAGCAGTTTTCCGGTCTTATGTTTATGGATGTACTCCAATTCATCAATCGTAAGGCGTTTCCCTTCCGCTTCCATATCTGCCACTTGTCCGCCAACCATTCCTTCTGGTCCTGCTGCTTTTGCAAGTTCAAGTACAAGTCTTACTTTTTTTTCAGCAGAAATTTCTTTTTGCTCATATGCCATAATAACTTGAAAAGCATACGTCAATAAGCCATCTCCTGCTAAAACTGCCATCGCTTCACCAAATACTTTGTGATTTGTGGGCTTTCCTCTTCTTAAATCATCATCATCCATACAAGGTAAATCATCATGAACTAACGAATATGTATGAATCATTTCAAGAGCACAAGCTGCACCTACTCCAAGATTTCTTTCTTTCCCAAACGCTTGTAATGTTGCAAACAAAAGTAACGGGCGGAGACGTTTTCCACCCGCTTCCAAAGAATATGCCATTGCTTCACGAAGTACATTTGGACATTGTAATTCATTTGCATAGCTTACAAGTTTTTCTTCTACGAAAGTTTTACTTTCTTTCAAAAAAGTATCAAAAGCAATCGTCACTATGCTTCATCTCCTAAAGCAGTAAACGGTTCAAGCTCTCCATCTTCCCCAAGAATAACTGCCATTTGTTCTTGTACATTCTTCAGCTTCTCATCACAAAGCTTAGATAATTCCATACCTTCTTTAAAATAAGAAATCGCTTCTTCTAAAGGTACGTCACCTTGTTCTAGCTTAGAAACAAGATGCTCAAGTTGCGAAATTGCCTCTTCAAAGCTTAATTTATTTTCCATTATTCAATTCACGCTCCTCTATGCCTGATACGCTACAATCTAGTATTCCATCTTGTAATTGAACTGAAACAGCATCTCCAAGGCTTACATCTTTCACACTTTTTAACACTTGCTTCTCTTCATCATATACAAGCCCGTACCCTCTCATCATTACTTTAAGCGGACTTAACGCTTCAAGTTTTTGAGCAGCTCTTACAAAGGCAAATTCTTTCGTTTGAAGTAACGTTTGCATTTCACGTTGTAATTGCTTTTGCAACGTTTCAACAGCTACCTTTGTTTGCATAATTTTTTGAGATGGGTGGTGCTTCTCTAAATAAAATGAAAGTTGCTTTAACTGATTCACCTTTTTATCAATATAGCGCTCTTTCGCTAAAACAAGCTGTTCTAGCGCTCTATCTAATTGCTCTTCCTTTTGCTCATATACTTGTCTTGGATAACGGAACGCATACGATTTTTGCAACACTTGTAGTTTTTCTTCTTTTTTATGTACTAACTCTCTCATCGCTCTTTGCAATCTCAGAGTTCTTTGTAATACCTTTTCTTGTAACTCTATAATGTTAGGTGCTGCCAGCTCAGCTGCTGCAGTCGGTGTTGGCGCGCGTAAATCTGCAACAAAATCTGCGATTGTAAAATCCGTTTCATGGCCTACTGCCGAAATAATAGGAATTTCACTCTTAAAGATTGCTCTTGCAACCATTTCCTCATTGAAAGCCCATAATTCCTCAATAGAACCTCCACCACGTCCAACGATTAGTACATCTATCTCTCCCATTTCATTCGCTGTACGAATCGCTTGTACAATCGAGGGAGCCGCTGACTCCCCTTGTACAAGTACCGGAAATACAATAACATTCCCAATTGGATAACGACGTTTAATCGTTGTTATAATATCACGAATCGCTGCTCCTGTTGGCGACGTAATCACACCTATTGTTTTAGCGTAAGGAGGAATTGCTTTTTTATAAACTTGAGAAAAAAGTCCTTCTTCTTCTAAACGAACTTTTAACTGTTCGTACGCTAAATGTAAATTTCCGACTCCGTCAGGCTGCATGTCTTGAATATAAATTTGATAAGAACCACTCGCCTCGTAAACAGAGATTTTCCCTTTCACGAGTACCTTCATCCCATTTTCAGGTTTGAATTTAATATTACGATTATGACCCGCAAACATAACCGCTGCGATTCTTGCATTTTCATCTTTCAATGTAAAATACATGTGGCCACGGCTATGATTTTTAAAGTTGGAAATTTCACCTTTTAACCAAACAGACTGCAAATGCGGATCATATTCTATTTTTGTTTTTATATAGCGTGTTAACGCTGTAACGGTTAAATATTGCTTCTCCATTTCTCTCTCCTCATAGCCGATTCAAATTATTTACAAACGACACCTGCACGTTTGGCAGATTCAACAGTATTATGAAGAAGCATTGTGATTGTCATTGGACCAACACCCTTTGGTACAGGTGTAATGTAACCCGCAACATCTAACACGTTGTCAAAGTCAACATCACCACAAAGTTTTCCTGTTTCTAAACGGTTAACACCAACATCAATTACAACCGCTCCTTCTTTCATATAATCAGCTGTTATCATTTTAGGTCGTCCAACAGCTACGATTAAAATATCAGCTAACTTCGATAACTCTTTCATATTTTGCGTCTTAGAATGACAATATGTGACAGTTGCATTTTCATTTAAAAACAATTGCCCCACTGGTTTACCGACAATATTACTTCTTCCAATTACTACTACATGTTTCCCAGAAATATCAAGATTTGTTTCTTTTACTAATTCTACAATACCATGCGGTGTACATGGAAGGAATGTATCTTGTCCCGTCATCATGCGTCCCACGCTGATTGGGTGAAATCCGTCTACATCCTTTTCTGGTGAAATTCTTTCAATGATAGCTTTTTCTTCAATATGTTTTGGTAAAGGTAATTGCACTAATATACCATTAATACGGTCATCGCCATTTAAGCGATCGATTTCAGCAAGCAAACGTTCCTCAGTAATTGTTTCAGGAAGTTCAATTAGCTCTGAGTAAATTCCTACTTGTTCACAGCCTTTTTCTTTTCCTTTCACATAAGAACGAGATGCTGGATCTTCTCCAACTAAAATAACTGCTAATCCTGGTACAATACCTTGCTCTTTCAACTTCACAACTTCTTCTGTTAATTGTGCTCGTTTTTTCTCCGCAACTTCATTTCCTTTGATGATTACTGCTACCATTTTAAGATTCCCCCTTAAAGAATTTACAGTGTATCTTTTATATTAGATAAAACGCCGTTAATAAAACGACGAGATTCCTCATCCCCAAATGTTTTTGCAATTTCAATTGCTTCGTTAATTGTTACGTTATGTGGAATTTCTTCCATGTACTTCATTTCATACACAGCTACACGTAAAATACTGCGATCAACAATACTAATACGCTCAAGCTTCCACTTTTTTAAGTTTTGACGAATCGCTTCATCGATTGCTTCTTTATTTTCTACAAAACCTACTACAAGTGACTCTAGAAACTCATTTGTTTCTTCGCCTTCATCTAGCGTGTTTTCCACTGCTACTTTCGGTTCTAATTCACCTGTAATATCCATTTGGTATAATGCTTGCATTGCTCTTTCTCTAGCCGTCCTACGTTTCATTGTAACTCTCCTTTATGCTTCAAGTCTTTCCTTATACTTTGTTATATTATTATAATTTATAAGCCGTCAATTCACTTACTCTTACAGTTTTCATTGATTTTCCAACCTTATAATACAATGATAATAACACAATTTATCGTTTCACACACGGGTTACAAGGCTGAAAAATAATAAAAAGATTAACTTCAAGTTCCATATCTTATCACAATGTACGTTTTTTGGAAAAACGACACATTTTCTTGTTTATTTCTTATTTTTTGAAATAGTATAATAATTAGAGGGTTGTAATTTGTGAAGAAATGAAACGATAAAAAAGATGCCTATGTTACTAGGCACCTTTTCATTCTTACACTGGTTCGATTTCTGTTTTTTGTGTTTCGAATGTTACGCCAACGATGTGAACATTCACTTCTTTTGGCTCAAGTCCTGTCATTGTAAAGAGTGCTTGGCGAATATTGTCTTGAATCTTTTGTGCAACAACTGGAATTGCTACACCAAAATACATTACAACATAAAGGTCAACGATAATATCTTCGTTTGCTAATTCAACCTTTACACCTTTACCATGATTTTTCTTACCTAACTTCTCAACAACATCTGTAGCAAAATTACCGCGCATTGCCGCTACACCTTCTACTTCAGCAGCTGCAATACCTGCAATTACTTCAATTACTTCTG
This sequence comes from Bacillus sp. FAU20, assembly GCF_056033865.1. Taxonomy (NCBI): domain Bacteria; kingdom Bacillati; phylum Bacillota; class Bacilli; order Caryophanales; family Bacillaceae; genus Bacillus; species Bacillus sp. FAU20. The sequence continues at coordinate 446,068 of NZ_JBVYHY010000003.1, read as the reverse complement.
GTGCAATTTCTACTTTACCAAGAGTTGTATCTTGACCCATATCTAACATATGTTCAGCCATGAAAAAAACCTCCTTTAATGTATCACTGCGTCACAAGTTCATGCTCTTCCAAAAACTTCGTATTAAACTCACCTTTTACAAAATCAGGATGATCTAACAATTGCAAATGGAACGGGATTGTTGTATGTACGCCTTCAATGACAAATTCACTAAGTGCGCGCTTCATTTTTGCAATTGCCTCTTCACGTGTTTTTCCGTGAACAATTAATTTAGCAACCATCGAATCATAGAAAGGTGGGATTGAATATCCCGGATATACAGCTGAATCGACGCGAATACCAAATCCTCCTGGTGGTAAGTACATTTCTACTTTACCTGGAGATGGCATAAATTTTTTGGCAGGGTTTTCCGCATTAATTCGACATTCAATTGCCCAACCATTAAATTGTACTTCTTCTTGCTGTAACGATAACTTTTCTCCTGAAGCAACAAGAATTTGCTCTTTAATTAAGTCCATTCCCGTTACCATTTCAGTAACCGGATGCTCAACCTGAATTCTCGTATTCATCTCCATGAAATAAAAGGTTTTCGTTTTATATTCATAAATAAACTCAACCGTACCAGCACCTGTATAATCAACCGCTACCGCCGCTTTAACTGCCGCTTCACCCATCTGCTTGCGAATATCTTCATCAAGTGCAGGTGATGGACTTTCTTCTAATAGTTTTTGCAAACGGCGCTGAATTGTACAATCACGCTCTCCTAAATGAATGGCATTTCCGTGTGTATCTGCCATTATTTGAATCTCAACATGGCGGAAATCTTCAACGTACTTTTCTAAGTATACACCAGGGTTCCCAAAAGCGGTACTAGCTTCTTGCTGTGTAATTTGAATTCCTTTTATAAGCTCTTCTTCATGGCGTGCAACACGAATACCTTTTCCGCCGCCACCTGCAGTCGCTTTAATAATAACTGGATATCCAATTTGATTAGCAAGCTCGATCGCTTCTTCGGTATTTTTAATAATCCCTTGTGAACCTGGTACAATCGGAACCCCTGCTTCTTTCATTGTATCACGAGCAACGTCTTTTGTGCCCATCTTTGAAATAGCTTCTGGACTTGGACCGATAAAAATCAAGTTACATTCACGGCATAACTCTGCGAAATCTGCATTCTCTGCTAAAAATCCGTATCCCGGATGAATAGCATCGCAGCCTGTTAACTTCGCAACGCTAATAATGTTTGTCAAATTTAAATAGCTTTCTTTCGAAATCGTTGGTCCTACACAATACGCCTCGTCTGCAATCTGTACGTGAAGTGACTCTTTATCTGCTTCTGAATAAATTGCAACTGTTTCAATATCCATTTCTTTACAAGCACGAATAATTCGTACAGCAATTTCCCCACGATTGGCTATTAATACTTTTTTTATCATCACAAAGACTCCCTTATTACGCTTTTACAAGAAATAGCGGTTGTCCATACTCAACAAGCTGTCCGTTATTAACAAGAATTTCAACAATTTCGCCCTCTACATCAGCATCAATTTCGTTAAATAACTTCATAGCCTCGACAATACATACGATAGAATCTTTCGATACTCTATCCCCAACACTTACATATGGAGGTGTATCAGGCGAAGAAGAAGAATAGAATGTACCTACCATCGGTGATGTGATTTTATGTAGGTTTTCATTTTGAACAGCCTTCTTCTCTTCTTGTTTTGGTGCTTCTGCTTGCGCTGCTGCTACTTTCGTTTCAACTTCAACAGGCGCTACTGGTTGCATAGCTTGTTTTGCTGCAGGTGCTTGCACAGCAACAACTTCATTACCACGCTTTTTCATTTTGATTGTTGTACCGTCTTTTTTGTATTCAAATTCATCAATATTAGAGCTATCAATTAATTTAATTAATTCGCGAACTTCTTGAATTTTAAACATGTAAAATCCACTCCCATACTCTTGTTTGTCCCGTTTTTACAGATTCTCGTCACGAAAACTAGATTGACTGTAAAAATACGATGTATTCTATTAGAAAATATATTTCATTAACTAATAGAAATATTTACTATTTCCATCTTACGATAAATTTTTTAAACATTCCAATTTATATTTCTTTATAATAAATCGAAACTCCTGTAAAAATATTATTCCAACAAAAAATTAATACCTAGTAATAATACCAAGTTTCACATGAAATTGGCAAGACCACTTCTTAAAAAACATTCACTACTTTTTCAAAACGTTACACAGCAAACATGCCATTCCCTCTCCACTCTTCACCACATCTATAGTCAATAATATATTTTTACCAAATATTATTTTTTTGTTTACACGCCGTTCATCATTCCTTCATATAAGAATAGTATGTTCAAGGTGTAGAAAATATATTGTGTCGAGGTGTGGAAATATGATATGGCTCATTCTCTTTTTACCTGCCGTAATCGTTTGGGCATGCGTTCTTTTCATCCACGTCAAATCCGGAAAAAGTAATCATCAGTACCATGAACCATTAATCTTTTACTCACAACGTGTTTCTCCATTCCGAGTTGAACATAATAAAAATAAATACAAAGACGAAATAGAAAAAAGCTATCGAAAATGATAGCTTTTTTCTATTCACACGCTTACTTACATACTCTATTTTACTATTTGCATACCTTTTGCTTAGTAAAAGATAATAATCCGCAGGGAAATCCCTACGGATTAAAGTTTCACTTATTTCGCTGGTGGATCAAATTTCACACCTACATCTTTTGATCCACCTTCACTTCTTACAAGTTGAATAATTTTATTTGCTTCTTTCTGTGAATGTTTTGCCGCTTTAACCGTTACTCTAATATCAGTACCATCAGCTCTTACAAGAGCATCTGGATATCCTCCTTGAGATTTAATTACTGTCTCAAGTAATTCTTGCTTCGTTTCCATTGTAGTGATTGCATCAAAGTTATCTTTCGCTTTACTCTTTTCTGTCGCTGAAGATTTCGAAGAATTCATCACTTCTTGTAATTTTGCTTTCTCTTCACTACGCTGATCTTCCATTTGCATACGTAAAGCTGTGAAATTCTCATCACTTGATTGAACTGATACATTACCCTCTTTTTTACTTGTTTCTTTTTTTGCATTTTCTTTTTTGTCTGTTTCTTTATTTGTTGTTTCCTTGCTTGTATTTTCTTTTTTCGGAGTTTCTTTAGGCGCTTCGTTTGTTACCGCTTTATCAGTACCTTGTTTTTCTTGTCCAATCTTTTCACCTGTTGCTGGCGATGCTGTATTCATTTTGTCAGGAGTTGTCACGTAATACACAGATAGTACAACAACTAAACTTAACATCGTTAATAGCCAAACTGTTTGTTTTTTTAACACTTTATTTCCTCCCTATCAATTTTTCGGTGAAACTGAAACGCGATGGGCCGGTACATCTAGCAGCCTTATCACAGCTTCTTTTACCATTGCTTTAACTTGTATATTATCCACTCCCTTTGCTACGACAAGAACACCACGTACTTTCGGCTTCTCTGTTCGTAAAACAACAGGAGTTTCTTTATCCCCTTCACGTATAATGACAGTCTTTTCATCAAGAGACTCGTCCTCTACTTCTCTCTTACCGCCTGTTTTATCTGTTTCACCTGTTGTTTGTGAGCGTTTCACTGTATTTTTTTCTAAAATTTTTTCTTCAGATGAATCTAAATTCACTTTAATCGTTACGTCTTTTACTCCTGCTATTTCTTCTAAAGCAGTTTTTAATTCTTGTTCATACGCTTTTTCATATTTTTCTACATTTGACATACTATCATTACTTTTTTGTCCGAAAGTTGGTACGTCTTTTTCTTGGTTTTGAGTTTTTTGTTCTTTAAATACAGGTACTTCTTCTTTTTTACTTGAAAAGAGACTACTAGAAAACATAAGCAAAATTCCAAGTATGAGTAGGACAAGTAAAAACTTAGGTGTTACCTTTTTACCCTTCTCGTTGCTTTCTTTTTGATCCCCATTCAATAAGTTTCGAAAAAATGAGAACTTCGAATTTTTATCTTTATTGTCCATTTACTCTACCTGTCCTCCCTTCCATTTGAACTTGGATTTGTTTACTCTCTAGTTGCCACCTGCTTGAAAAGAAATCTTTCATTTCTCCATTCGTTTCTTCCACTTTTTTTGGAGGCTCTTTCGTGTTAATTTCAATTGGCTTTACTGTTTCAATTGCATCATTTTTACTACGTTCTTTTTCTTTCAACGTCACAACAACAGATTGAATATCTTTCGCTGACTTTACTTCTTCTGTATTTTCTGCTGCGACTATTTGTATTTCGGAGACAGTCATACCATACTTTTTCTCAAACTCTTTTCCTACTTCTTTTTTCATTTTGGTAGCCATCTCTTCTAAACTATATGCACGTGTTAGAGCTTGTATTTCTTTTTTCTTCGAATCTATTGAATTTTTTACAGATCCTTCTGCTACGTACTTTTCTTCATTAAAATTTGCAATTACTTCATTTATATCTGTCTGCAATAGTTTAAAAAGAGGCGTTAAAATTAATACGACTAACAAAAGACTTACAACGAATTTAACGTATTTTTGCAAATTCGAATTTGGAAGAATAAGATGAAGCATTGTTGCTAAGAGCAAAAAAACGATAATATTTCTGATCCACTCTGTAACAAATTGCATACTCTTCACCTCCTATCGCATCATAAGTGTAATATTCCCCGCAGCAATAATAATTGTAATACTTAAAAAGAACATAAATGATACGATAGCTAAGCAAGCAAATACGTAAATGATGCTTCGTCCAATAATGTCTAAACATTGAATAATTGCTCCGCCGCCAACCGGTTGCAATACTGCTGCTGCAAATTTATAAATAAATGCAATACAGAAAATTTGAATCGCAGGAAAAGCAACAATTAAGCATAAAATGACGAGCCCAATAATTCCGACTGTGTTTTTCAATAATCCTGATGCGCTAATAACAGTATCTGCCGCTTCGGTAAACATCCTTCCAACTACTGGAATGAAGTTTCCTGTTACAAATTTAGCAGTTTTCACAGCTATTCCATCAGCAACGGCTGTCGCTGTTCCTTGTACAGATAATACTCCTAAAAAAATCGTTAAGAAGATACCGATAATCCCAACGCTAACGTTTTGCAGAAGCTTGGACAATTTCGTAACTTTATATTGATCACTCATTGTACTTACAATACTTAATATCGTTGCCAGTAATAAAAGCGGTAGAACGATATAATTCATAAGAAGCCCGCTTGTATTCATTAAGAAAATGATAATCGGATGAAAGAAAGATACAGATACAACCCCGCCACCAGTCGCTATAAGCGCCAATAAAATTGGCAATAGCGCTAATATGAAATCTACCATTGTTTGTATCGTTTCTCTTGCATATGTCATAACGACATAAAAACTATTCAAAGCAAAAATAATAAGTACCATATATACAACAGCATCAGCAATTTTACTTACACTACTTTTTGAAAAAGCAGATTGTAGTGATTGCAACAATGCACTAAAGATTGTGAGCATAATGAGTGTGCCAAGCAGTTTTCCATTAGCTGCAAGCTCATGAAATAAATATTTTAATAACCCTATCATCCACTCTTTTAGAGAGAATTCTTTTTCTCCCTTTACAAACTCCATAAAACTCCCTTTTTGACTCTCTGGCAAATAGCCTCCATATTTTGTAACAAGCCCGTCCCAAAATTGCTTCACATCTTCAATTCCGAGCTTATCCAATTGTTGATCAACGACGTTTGTTTCTACAGGAGAAGCTTGTACAACAACCGGTAAAGAAAAGAAAAGGAAGCAAGCAAATAGCAGCTTAGCTCCAAACCTCCTCAACATTCACTCCCCCTTATCCCGTCGGTAAAAATCCGAGAATAGTTTCAATTACAACCGTCAAAATAGGAATTGCCATAACGAGAATTAAGATTTTCCCAGCAAGTTCAATTTTCGAAGCGATGGCACCTTGACCAGCATCTTTTGTGATTTGAGCTCCAAACTCAGCAATATAAGCAATTCCAATAATCTTTAGTAACGTTTCCACGTAGACATTACTAACTTTCGCTTCACTCGCTACTCTCTCAATCATTTGTAAAATAGAATGAATTTGATCGATTAAAATAAGAAACATCACACTGCCTACGAACACAATAAATAAAGATGTAATACTAGATTTATGCTGGTTCAAAACAGCAGCTAAAAACGTAGCAACGAGGCCTAATCCGACAATTTGTATAATTTCGATTCGAACCGCCTCCTTTACTGGAAGAGAAAGACACTTTTAATCTTGTCGAATAGCGTATTAATTAAAAATGCAACATGAAATAAAATGACGACAAAACCGACAAGGATAACCCAATTTGCAATATCCTCACGCTTCAATTCTTTTAGTACAGTATGAATGAAAGCTAAAACAATGCCGATTCCGGCGATTTGAAATATTAATCCAACATCAATGGACATCGCCTTTCTCCCCCCTATAGCAGTAAAATTACAATTAGTAGCCCTGCTAGTACCCCTAAGCTCTTGATCATTTTTTCGTATTGCAGTTGTAAAGCTTTTGCTTCCTCTTCTTCTCTCTCCAAATGTGTAATACATAAGCGAATATGTTTTTGTTGTGATTCACGATCATGTTGCCCGAGAGTTTCACCAAATTGCTGCAGTATTTCATACTCGGTTTGTTGAAAAGCCGTCAACTTCCAATTCTCTTTCAAACTATCTATCCAAGCTTCCCTTACTGTTTGTTCTCCACTTTCTAGTTTTTTAGCGAAACTTTGAAATATCCAATTTAATGGCTTTGGCATTTGTTTAACTAATCGCTCGGCAGCCTCAGATAAAGGTGTGTGTCCATACATAATTTCTGCCTCTAATGATTGAAGTGCTGATTTTAATAACCTAAGTTGCCTAGGCCTCTCACTGTATCTTTTAGCGTACGAAAACCCGAAAAAGGTGCTGACCGCAACGATTAACACTGCACCAAATATTTTCACCATACGCCCTCAGCCTTTCTATTTGATAACACTGGTTTTCCATATTTATCTTTCACCTGCATAACCGTTCCTGGACCCCTCGCTTTTGACAACTCCACAAACCTATCAAATATACCAAGCTCTAGCACTGCCTTGAGCGATGGACGTCTCACAACATCCTCATAGGAAAATCCGTGTGCACTTATAAAAAGCTGAACACCTGCATGCACTGCCTCCATAATTGCTTCACTATCTTCTTTACGGCCAATTTCATCTACGATCAAAATATCAGGACTCATAGAACGAATCATCATCATCATTCCTTCTGCCTTTGGACATGCGTCTAACACATCGACTCGGGTACCAAAATCGTATTGCGGGATCCCTTTCACACAGCCAGCAATTTCTGACCGTTCATCAACAATCCCCACTTTACAGGAAGGAATTTCCGAAGCACTTACCCCTTGACTCATGCAACGTGCTACATCTCTTAAAAGTGTCGTTTTTCCTGTTTGGGGAGGGCCAATTACCATCGTGTTTAACCACCTTTTTTCATACAAATATGGCAAAAGCGGTTCAGCAATCCCTATTTTTTGACGAGCAATACGAATATTAAAGGAAGAGACATCACGAATCATTTTCACTGCGCTTTTTTCTGTAATGACTTTTCCTGCTAACCCGATTCTATGCCCCCCGCGAAGCGTCACATACCCACGTTTTAATTCCTCTTCCATCGTATAAATTGAGAATTGACTTAACTTATTCAATAAGTAAATAGCATCCTCTGCAGTAGTAATATAGTCATAAAAAAACACCTTTCCGTGTGCAATACACTCTAGCGGCCTTCCAATTCGAACACGAATTTCCTCTAAAGCATCGTATTGCTTACATTCTTCAATTAAGTACTTCATCGTTTTTGGTAAAACTTCTAATACCTCTTTCATCGGCTTCTCCCCACTATACTCGACTTACTATTTCAGTAATGCGATAAAAATACAGCAAATTCCAAGCGCTAGAAAAAAGAGCTTCAAGAAAGAAATTTCACTTGCTACACTCGCTATCCCAATTGTCATTGTTAAAATTAATACGGTAGGTCCAACAAACGCCAACATACCATTTATAAACAACGCTTTCTTCGCATCATTCACATAAAGCATAAGCAAAGCAGCAAATATCTCCGCACTACCTGAAAATAATCGAAGTGCTCCCATAACAAGCACAGATGTTTCCATTGCCGCTAGCCACTGTTTCATTCTTCCACCTTCTCCCGTAACAGTTACTAACTTCGTATTCTAAAAAAGAATATATTTGTACAACCATATGCAGAGGTTGTCTATTTCAGAAGTAAAAACATAATTTTTCTCTAAAGTCTGAATTATAATCTGAATATTCATATTATTTTATGGTATATTTAGTTTAAAAGGGGTATAAACCATGCAGCACGTCACTTTATTACCACTAGATTTATGCTATACAAATGTGATTTTCGAGCTATCAAATGATCTACATATAAAAAATGCATTGGGGATAACGGTAGAAAACATCGAAGATACGAAAGCATTTCTTCTTTTTGCAATAGAAGAAGAACGTCAAAAGAAATCCTTATCGAGAATGATTGTGAATGAAGAGGATGAAATAATTGGCCTCACCACACTTAAACATATTAATAATGAGAAGAAGCAATCTCACATTGGTAGTTGGCTTGGCTATCCGTACTGGGGAAAAGGCTATAACGAGGCTGCTAAAAAAGAAATCTTTAAAATCGCCTTTTTAGACTTACAACTTTCCTACGTATTTGCTGGTGCTAAAACGAATAATATCCGCTCATTAAAAGCACAAGAAAAACTACCTTATATTTCATTGCATGTGGAAAACAAGTTTCCAGATGAACACGCTGCACTAGAGAAAGAAGTAAAGTCACCTTGCTCTCTGCATGTCGTGTCACGTGAAAATTTTTTAAACTGGTTGAAATTACAGAATGAGGAGGAAAAATATGAAGGCATTGAAAGTTAGTTTAACCGTTGTAGTAGAATTAGCTCTTATTTATCTTTTTTCATTATTGGTCGGTTGGTCATTTATAGAGACCTTTTTCCTTGGTAGTTTAGCAATATTTGCAATTATGTGGTTAATTATTATAAGTAACCATAGAAATAACATTACAGATCACGCAATAAGTAAAACATTAACTGGCGTTGAGACTGGCGAAATAAAACCATTTCAAATTGTTTTGACTCCATCTATTATGGGTACTCTTTCACTTGTTTTAGTCAGTTTTATAATAACAGCTATTTACTATCTACCCTATTTCCTATAAAAAAGCACTCGTGAATTATCACGAGTGCTTTTCTACTATGCACGAGAAACGTATTTACCTTCACCAGTGTTGATGATAAGCATTTCGCCTTCGTTAATGAAGATTGGTACTTGTACAACAAGACCAGTTTCTAATGTAGCTGGTTTTGTTACGTTAGAAGCAGTATCACCTTTAATACCAGGCTCTGTTTCTGTAACTTGTAATTCAACTGTGTTTGGAAGTTCAACACCAAGTACTTCGCCTTGGTAAGTCATGATTGCTACTTCCATGTTTTCTTTTAGGAATTTAAGCTCGCGCTCGATTTGGTTTTCACCAAGTTCGATTTGCTCATAAGTTCCGTTATCCATAAATACGTGAGCCTCACCGCTTGCGTATAAGTATTGCATACGACGGTTTTCGATGTGTGCTTTTTCTACTTTCTCGCCTGCACGGAATGTTTTCTCTTGAACAGAACCTGTGCGAAGGTTACGTAGTTTAGAACGAACGAATGCAGCACCTTTACCTGGCTTTACGTGTTGGAAATCAAGTACTTGCCAAAGGCCATTATCCACTGCAATTGTTAAACCTGTACGAAAATCGTTTACTGAAATCATGTAAAAAAATCCTCCTGTATGTTACAAAATAATAAGTTCTTTTGGTGATTTCGTAATTACTTCATTACCTTCACTTGTTACAATGATATCATCTTCAATACGTACGCCGCCAATACCTGGAATATAAATACCTGGTTCTACTGTTACAGCCATACCTGGTTCAAGAACTGTATCAGAACGGAACGCTAAACCTGGTGCTTCATGGATTTCAAGACCGATTCCATGGCCAGTAGAGTGTCCGAAGTATTCACCGTATCCTTTTTCCGTTATGTAATCGCGCGTTAACGCATCCGCTTCACGGCCTGTTAAACCAGCTTTAATACCGTTCACACCACGTAGTTGTGCTTCTAAAACGATATTATAAATTTCTTTCAATTTATCAGATGGTTCACCAACTGCAATCGTACGAGTAATATCAGAACAATATCCTTTATAATAAGCGCCGAAGTCTAATGTAACGAAATCTCCTGTTTCTATCACTTTTTCAGATGCCACGCCGTGCGGTAATGCCGAACGAAGACCTGAAGCAACGATAATATCAAACGAAGAAGATGTTGCTCCTTGTTTTCTCATGAAAAATTCAAGTTCATTTGACACTTCAATTTCAGATACTCCCGGGCGAATGAATGATAGAATATGCTCAAAGGCAGCATCTGCAATCTGTGCAGCTTCCTTTAATATCTTAATCTCTGAATCAGTCTTTATCAAGCGTAACTTTTCTACAAGGCCAGAAGTCGGGATAAATTCAGCATCAATCGCTTCCTTATGCACTGAATAAGAACTATATGTAAGAGTATCTTGCTCAAAACCAAGCTTTTGAATTCCAAGCTCTTTCACTTGCTTTGCCACTTCATCAATGATCAATCCTGCGTGCTGCACAATCTCATATCCAACCGCTTGTTTACTTGCCTGCTCGACATAACGGAAATCTGTAATAAATTGAGCACGATCTTTTGAAATAAGAACAACACCAGCTGTTCCTGTGAAGTTAGCCATATATCTACGACTATGTTCATTTGTTAACAAAATACCGTCAATACCAGCCTCATCAAATGCACTTCGTAATCTTTCGATTTTCTCCATTACTTTATGCCTCCCTCAATTTCTCCATTAATGCAAATAACGCTAACTTATAGCCATAAAAACCAAATCCAACAATTTGTCCCGCACAAACAGCTGCCGTCACAGATTCATGACGGAACGACTCACGCTGGTGAATGTTAGAAATATGTACTTCAATAACAGGAATCGAAATGCTCGCAATTGCATCTCGAATCGCATAGCTATAATGTGTAAATGCTCCAGGATTTAAAATGATCCCTTCATATATATCTTCCGCCTCATGAATACGATCGATAATCGCACCTTCATGATTCGATTGGAAACATTCTAACTCCACTCCCATTGTTTCTGCTTCTTGCTTCATATCTGCTTCAAGTGTCGCTAGCGTGCCCTTTCCATATACATTTACCTCACGAACACCAAGGCGATTTAGGTTAGGACCGTTTACGAGGAGTACCTTTTTCATATGCTTAAAACTCCTTATTATTAAATGTCTATACAACATTTTAACATAGGAGTTACTTATTTGAATAGTTTGTCTTCTCTTCCCCTTCTCGCTCGGCCTTATTGGTATTTACTGCGTAAGAAACAGAGTAGGCTATAAACACACCATACAATATAAAAATGCATATGGTCGTCACAATTGTTTCTTTCGGTAAATGGAGTGCACTTTTAATAGCAGGAGCCATTAAACCCATCCCCAAAAACAGTAGTGCCCACCAAAATAGCCCATAAATAATTCCCGCTATAATCCCTTCAAACTTCGCAAAAAATGCTTTATACAAAAAGGCAATCAAAATTGAAAGAAGTCCCATACACACTATTCCGGACACATTGCCCCATACACCCTCTTTCCAACTTCCAAACGCAAATGGTAAAAGGAAATAATTTGGTCCCGCCTCCGTGAATGAAAATATATGAAGGAAATACCATATTCCGCCCCAAAAGATTCCACCAAACAAACCAATCTGCACAAAATTCCTTGTTCCTAATTGTTCTTGACTCACATCAACACCTCCGCTCAATAGTATGCCCGAAACTATTTTGAAGCATGTTTAAATACTGCGAAATTTGTCTATAAAAAGAATAAGAAATGTCCGACTCTCATAACATTTTCACTTGTCATCTACTTGTATTTGCCGATAAAATAAAGGAAACTCGGTGATTGTCTTATTTCAAAACGACAGAACCCAGTATGACAATTGCCTCTTTTTCTACATAAGAGAGAAACAAATACAGGTTGGTGTTAACATGGCAGAAGAGTCAAAACAAATATATGGCGGGCAAGCGGTCATAGAAGGAGTTATGTTTGGCGGTAGAGAATATACTGTTACAGCGGTTCGTCGTAAAGATAAATCGATTGAATTTTATCGATTACCACGCGTTCGTAATAAAGTACTATCTACCCTAAAAAAAATTCCATTTTTACGAGGGATTGCCGCTATTGTGGATGCAAGTGCGAATGGAGCAAAGCATTTAAACTTCGCTTCAGAACGATTTGACGTCCACCCAGAAGATGATGAACAAATTGCAAATAAAAAAGAAGAACAATCAAAATTAACGATGGTATTAGGAGTTGCAGCTGTTGGCGTTTTATCTTTTATATTCGGTAAAGTCATTTTCACAGCAGTTCCTGCACTATTAGCTGAATTAACGAGACCGATTTTCCCATCTCATACTGGGCAAATCATTGTCGAAAGTGTCATTAAGCTCATGCTATTATTGAGCTATATATACTTTATTTCTTTAACCCCACTTATTAAGCGGGTATTTCAGTATCACGGTGCAGAGCATAAGGTAATCAATGCTTACGAGAATAACCTTCCTCTGACTGTAGAAAACGTTCAAAAGCAAACTCGTCTCCATTATAGATGCGGCAGTAGCTTTATTATATTTACAGTCATTATTGGAATGTTCGTTTATTTCCTAGTCCCTACAGACCCTCTTTGGGCACGAGTTATAAACCGAATTTTATTAATTCCAGTTGTACTTGGTATTTCTTTTGAAGTATTGCAATTTACAAATCGATTAAGAGATATTCCCGTATTACGCGTACTTGGATATCCTGGGTTATGGCTACAACTATTAACAACGAAAGAACCAACAGATGACCAAGTGGAAGTAGCAATTGCATCGTTTGAAGAATTATTACGTTTAGAGAACAAACAATAATTATTTAAAAATGGTGTTCAACTCCTTTCCTCATCGTTAATATACTAATTTTAATATACGTTTTTAGGAGGTGTCCCTTATGAACGGTCGTTCGTTTACTTTCGCTATATTTGTGCTTATTATCGGATTGGCAATATTCGGCCTTGTTTCATCTGTTATTACAAATCCCATGGGTGTATTAAGAAATATCGGGTACATGTTACTTGTTGTCGGTATCTTTTACTTGCTATACAAGATGTTTACAAATTCCAGTGGTTCTGCAAATTCGCAAAGCTCATATAAGCGTGCGGCAAAACAATCGAACCGCAAACATGGGAAACAAAATGTAGCACCCCTAGGCAATTCTTTCTTTAAGTCAAATACTTCTAATGACAAAATTAAAAAAGGGAATTCTTCCACTTTGAAACGAAAAAGAAAACAGTCTCATTTAACTGTCATTGAAGGCAAAAAAAGCAAAAAGAAAGACCGTGCTTCCTTTTAGGAAGTACGGTCTTTTTTTATACTTTGAAGCACTTCTTTTAAACTTTTCTCTTTCATACTTTCAATTCGAAGATGATGATTTTCAAATGGTAAATTCCGCGTCACATCATTAGGTACCACAATGCACGTTAATCCCGCTGCAACTGCTGCTCTCAATCCATTTAATGAATCTTCAAATACAACAGCTTCAGACGGCTTAATTCCTAATTCTTCTATTGCAACTCGATAAAGAGCTGGATCTGGTTTTACCTTCTTAACATCTTCTCTCGTTTTAATTACTTCAAAATATTCTCGAATTTGTAGTTCTTCTAAAAAATGAATAACCCATTCTCTAGACGAACTAGAAGCTAGTGCGATTTTTAATGCCATTTCTTTCGCTTCTTCTAAATATTCTTTTACCCCATCACGAGCTTTTGGTATTTTCATTTTCTCTTTATGTAAAGTTGCCACTTTTTCTTTTAATGCACTTTTGTTAAAATTCTCTTTTAATTGATCATTTAAATATGCATAAAGTACCTCATCTGTTGTTCCAATGCATTTCGCAAATTCCTCTAAAGGTAGTTCCCCGCCGTATTCACGAACAGCATCTCTGAAAGAGTGAAACCATATCGTTTCTGTGTCCACAATTAATCCATCAAAATCAAAAATAATTGCTTTCATAATTCTCCCATCCTTTTCGAATTGAAATAAAAAAGGAAACGCCATACGTTCCCCTTAATTACTTTTCTCTTCATTTGCTCTTTGAACACCGCGAAGTGTTTCCACTCGGACTGCATCTTGTTCAAAGTATTGCACTAAATCACCAATGCGATCAATCGCTTCCCAACTTAAATGATGTTCAATTCCTTCTACATCATTGTAAATTTTACCTTCATCCACACCGATAATACGCATAAATTGCTCTAGCAAATCATGACGATATACGAGACGTTCTCCGATTTTTTTACCTTTTGTTGTTAATACAAGCCCTCTATATTTTTCATAAATTAGATATTCATCTTTGTCTAATTTTTGCACCATTTTTGTTACAGAGGATGGATGTACACTAAGCGCTTCAGCAATATCAGATACGCGGGCATAACCCTTTTCATCAATCAACAAATAAATTTGTTCAATATAATCTTCCATACTAGGGGTAGGCATCGGTTTCCTCCATCCAAGTTCATTTTGCTTATTCCGTACGAAGCAATCAATAAAATGATACACCAGAAAGAATAACGTGACAAGGTGGAAACGAGCCTAAATATATAAAACAAAAAAGAATCTGTATTTGCATACAGACTCCCCTTAAGTAAAATATTGTATTTCGGCATTAGGGAAAAACTCATTTATATAACCTCTTATCGTTTCTTCCAATACTGTTGCATCATCCTTTTTATATACATATTTTCCGATGCCATATCGTCCCCATTTATACTTTCGCTTCTCTTCATCCATTTCAAGCTTCGTATTTGGATAACGCTCTTGAATAACCTTTTTCGCTGGTTTCGTAAAACGATGCTGAATTAATTCAAACGTTAAATTTGGTATCGTCATATCTTTCAGCGCATTGTACAGTCGCTCAAATAGTTCACGATATCCTTCTTCCCATCCTTCATGCATATAAAGTGGCGCGACTATAAAACCAAGTGGATAACCTGCACCTGCTACTTTACGCGCCGCCTCTATTCGCTCCTCAAACGGCGATGTCCCTGGTTCAAAATTTTTAATTACATATCGTGAATTTATACTAAACCTGAAACGAGTTTTCCCATTATGTTTTGCATCTAATAAATGATCAACGTGCGAATATTTCGTTACGAAACGTAAGCGCCCATGTTCACTTTCTCCAATGAATTCAATCGCCCGCTTTAATGCATGTGTTAAATGGTCAATCCCAACAATGTCTGATGTACACGCTGCTTCAAATCTTGTTATTTCAGGTGCCCTTTCATCCATATATTGCTTTGCCTTCTCAAATATTTCATCAAGATTGACATACACACGAACGTAAGGCTTACTCCCAAGTGTCGTTTGCAAATAGCAATAATGACAATGTCCCATACACCCTGTTGCGAGCGGAATTGCATATTCAGCTGACGGTTTTGACGTATCAAACTTTAGCGTCTTCCTTACTCCAACAACAAGTGTAGCCTTTGCATTACGATACTTTTGCAAATCATTTTCTCCTGGCAAATTTCTAATTTGATTATGTGATGTCGTTTCACGAATTTCTAATCCCATCTTCGTAAACTTCTCATAAAGCTCTTTTCCAAGTGGATATTCAAGTGCCTTCGGTTCAAAGTAAACGAGTTTTGGCATAAATGGTTTCATACGCTTCCCTCCTCTTGTTAGTATGAGGAACGCGGAAAAATTAAAACACATTAAAGTTTTCCACTTCAGTAACTCGCATTGCAAGTTACTGGATGTTATAATTTGGATAACAGCTACCTTGCAACGCAAGTTACCTGAGTAAAAGGTGGTGAAATCATGCACAGCCAAATGTTAAAAGGTGTACTAGAAGGTTGCATCCTATACATCATTTCACAAGAAGAAGTGTACGGATATGAACTGAGCACAAAATTAAATAAACATGGCTTTACATTCGTAAGCGAAGGAAGCATCTACCCTTTATTATTACGTATGCAAAAAGAAAAATTGATCGAAGGAACATTAAAAGCTTCCTCACTCGGTCCAAAGCGAAAATATTATCACGTAACCGATAAAGGGTTAGAACAACTTGAAGAATTTAAACAAAGTTGGGGAATGGTTTCTACTACGGTAAATAACTTATTACAGGGGGAGTGATGGGGATGAATGCACAAGACATGATTGAATTGAATAATAAAAAACGTGAGTTTCTAACTTCCGAAAACGAAGCTGCTTATGGCGATATGTTAGTATATCTTCGAATATCAAACGTACCTGAGCAACAAATGGAGGAACTGTTACTAGAAATATTAGATCACCTCATCGAAGCACAAACAGAAAATAAAAGCGCTTATGACATTTTCGGTAGTGATTTACAATCTTATTGCGATGAACTTATATCAGCTTTACCAGCCCAAACAAAATTAGAAAAAACTTCTTTAATCGGTTTTGTTGTTAGCTTACTTCTTGCTATACAGTTTGGCATAAATGCAATTATTTCATTTTTTATGTTTCTCTTTGAAAAAAACAATACATTATCAAGTCCGCCTTTTAGCATCCTTGGAACTACTTTGTCTGTTTCAATAATTATACTAGGTATACTATTTATTTTATATTTATTAAAGCGTTACTCATTTAATCAGAAAATGAATTGGAAAAGAAGAATTCTATTTGGATTCGCATTTGCTACTCCATTTTGTTCCGCTGTATTCTTAAATATTTATTTCCAAAAGCAACCTTATCTCATTTATCATCTAAACTTTTGGCAAAATGCTTTAATTGCTATCTTATTTTTTATTTTATATAAATTACTATATAAAAAATCAAATTTTTAACAGCCCTTCAAAAGGCTGTTTTTTCTTCTGTCTAATTTTACAAATTGAAAAATTTCATAAAGAAAATAAGAAAAATGCAAAATAATTAAAGTTAATTGTTGACGTGATGCTTTTATTATCGGTATCATAAATCTTCGTGAGCAATTATTTTTCGTTATACGATTTTTTTATTATTACTGAATTTTTGAGAGGAGAAATTAGATGTCAGTTAAGAAGAAAACGCAAGTACGCACCGGCAAAATGGTACGTGAACTAATGTTAGCAGACGAAGATGTAAATGCTTCGCTAATTATGGTATATAGTGAAAACGGTGTAAACGCAGAAATTAAAATCGAGGGCTTAACGCCGAAATGTAACGAAGAATTATTTTTGAGCGGAAACGTGGATTGGAACAAGAGTGTTATTTATAAAATTGTTGATTTCACTGGAAACGCTGAAGTTGGTAAAGTTACATTAACAGCGATGAACAAAAACAATGTTTCTCTAGAAATTGAACGCGTTATGTGGAGTAAAGAAAATAAAGAAGCTGCCGAGCAAGAAGAAACACGGGTAGAAGCAGCACCGAAAAAAGAAGTAGTTGTAGAAGCTCCAAAAGCAATTACACCTGCTCCTAAGCCTGTTACGCGGGTGGAAACACCTGCTATGGCACCTAAGCCTACTCCGGTACCGACACCGAAGCCAGTAAGCGTAGAAGCAGCTGTAGAACTAGCAACTCCAGCGCCTGTGAAAAAAGCAGTCCCTACTCCAGTTACAAAGCAAGAGACAGCACCGGTTGCTCCTGCAAAACCGAAGCAGCCTGCTTTGACTGAAACAAATTCAAAACTACAAGAAAATTATGTTAAACTCGTGAAAAAGACAATTGAAGTTTGTCAAGATTACGAGCTTGGCATCGACATAGATGATTCTATTGAAAGCTTAAAAGAAGAACTACAAAACCAAGGTATTAGCGTTACATTTGACAAAGAAATTATGGACGTTGTAAGTCGCCTTCGTTCTTTACAAGATAAAGGAATCAAAGTAGAAAAAGTACTTAATTTACTATAAAAAATAAGAGATGGCAATTGCCATCTCTTATTTTTTATAGTTCCACTCATTACTTTCATACTTTTCTTTCGCTAACGTTTGAACTTCATGTAACTGTTCTTCTGTTAATTCATATGGAACAAGTTCTATATCTAATCCTTCTTCAAAGCCAACTTCAAACGCTTTAATTAACTGTTCTATCGTAAATGTACGGTCTGTTAATTCATTAATTGCTACTGCTTTAGAAGAGAACATACTCTTCATACGTTCCTTCACACGTTCATTTGGGAATAAAAATAGATCATATAGTTCATCTAAATCAATTTCTAATGGAATCGATCCATGCTGTAAAATAACACCTTTTTGACGTGTTTGAGCACTACCAGCAATTTTTCGTCCTTCCACTACAATTTCATACCAAGATGGTGCATCAAAACATACGCCTGAACGTGGATTTTTTAAATTTTCACGATCTGCTTCTGTTTTTGGAACTGCATAATAGGCTTCTAACCCTAATGCCTTAAAACCATCTAATAAACCTTGCGAAATAACACGATACGCTTCTGTAACTGTTTTCGGCATGTTCGGATGATCTTCAGACACAATAACACTATACGTTAACTCTTTGT
Organism: Bacillus sp. FAU20; assembly: GCF_056033865.1. Classification (NCBI taxonomy): domain Bacteria; kingdom Bacillati; phylum Bacillota; class Bacilli; order Caryophanales; family Bacillaceae; genus Bacillus; species Bacillus sp. FAU20. The sequence goes on along the minus strand of NZ_JBVYHY010000003.1, from coordinate 427,356 downwards.
CATGTAGTACCCCCCTGCCGCCTGTTTGACGACGAACGAATCCATATTTCTTTTCGTTAACTACATCCATATTAATATCTTTTTCAACACGTTGAAAATATCCAACTGTTAATGTTGGTACTTCCCATTCATAAAAACGAATTGTTGGTGGCATTTTCTTGTCACTTTGCCAATTTAACAAACATTCATCTAACGCCATATTAAATGCCGGTGAACATTGACCAGAGTTAATATAACACCATTTTTCTTTTCCCATCCTGCACCTCATATAACCAATTATTTTTCACATTCTCTAGTCTACCAAATTCGACAAAATTTGTGAAAGAATACGAAATTTCTTCTTATATGCAAATGAATCTGTTGCATAAATACATATGGGCATTATAATATTGAAAGTAGGATAAGAAAAAAGGGAGCGATAGAATCGTGTCAACAACTTGGATTATTTTATTAGCCGTAATCGTAGCATTTATCGGCTACACTGTATGGATGTACTTCTATCAGAAAAAATTAATTAAAACTCTTACAGAAGAAGAATTTCGCGCTGGCTACCGTAAAGCACAGCTTATCGATATTCGTGAAGCAGACGAATATAACGCAGGGCATATTTTAGGTGCACGTAACATTCCGTTATCACAAATTCGCCTTCGCCATAAAGAACTTCGTCAAGATCAACCTGTTTACTTATATTGCCAAAGCGGATTCCGTACAGGTCGTGCAGCGCAATACTTAAAAAAACAAGGCTACAAAGATTTCTACCAATTACAAGGTGGATTTAAATCTTGGACAGGCAAAATTAAAAAGAAATAATAACATACAAAAAACTAGCTGAATAAATCAGCTAGTTTTTTCATTTCATCTTATTCACAATGTATAATAAACTCTGCTTGATTACCTTTTCATCGTTCTCTTCTACATTCCGATATAGCAGGCGATATTCAATGCCTTTCTCTTTCCACGTTATTCTCACACATTTTGACAACACTTTTTGCAAACAAAAAAGACCCCTATTATTCTTACGCCCAAGTGAAAAGGTTACGCGAATAAAAAGAAGTCTTATTAATACCATAGTTTGTGAAAAGCTTTTCAGGTCAAGATTTTTTCTTTCTTATTATTTTCCCTTTATAATAAGGGAAAGAGGTGATACATATGGCCAATATAAAACAAATTGCTAAAACTGCTGGTGTATCGATATCAACTGTTTCTCGTGTCCTGAATAATCACCCTTACGTAAAAGAAGAAAAGCGTAAGCGTGTTCTAGATGCTGTTGAAGAATTAAACTACGCAAAAAATATAAATGCTGTCCATTTAATAAAAGGGAAAACATATACAATTGGCGTTATGCTTCCTTTCATTAACCTCCCCTACTTCAGTACGATTATTGAAGGAATCGGAAACGAAGCGTTATTAGCTGGGTATCATATTAATTTATGTCAAACGAATTACGATAGCATTGAAGAAATTCGTGTTCTTGAAATGATGAAAATGAAACAATTTGATGGGATGATTATTTGCTCCCGAACGAGCTCTTGGGAACAAATCGAACCTTTTGCAAAATTTGCCCCTATTATTTCATGTGAAAAAATGAAGCATCCCCTCATTTCATCCATCTACGTAGATCATTATGAAGGTTTCCGTCTCGGTACTGCCTATTTACTAAGTAGAGGCCATGAAAAAATCGGAATTTGTTTAGCAAGAAAAACAAGTGTAAATTCCATGGAGCGCGAAAAAGCATTCGCCGATACACTTCGTAACGAAGGGAAAACGTTGCATCCTGAATGGATTTTCCACCAATGCTATACAATGCAGGATGGTGCACAAGTACTCCATCGTATTGTAAACATGAAAAATCGTCCAACTGCTATTTTTACAGCGAACGATCAAGTTGCAGCTGGTTTATTAACAGAGGCTCGAAAACATGGCATTCGAGTACCTGAAGACCTTGCTATCCTTGGATTTGATAATCATGAAATTTCAAAGGCATTAGAAATTTCCACAATTGAACATCCCGGTCTCGCAATGGGCTCACATGCTTTTTCTTTATTCCATAAGCAGATCCAAAGCGAGCAAATTGTCGGCAGTGCAAAAGAGCTTTCATTCCATTTAATTGAGCGAGAGACTGTCTAAAAAGAGCGTTACCTATAACGCTCTTTTTCAGCTTTTCACCTATTGACTTTATATTTTCCATCTCATATAATGAACCTAACGAACGTTAGGTAGGGGATGAAAATGACAGCAAACCGCATTAAAGCTGTAGCACTTTCTCATTTCGCACGCTACGGCTACGAAGGAACTTCATTAGCAAATATTGCTCAAGAAGTTGGGATTAAAAAGCCATCGATTTACGCACACTTTAAAGGAAAAGAAGAGCTATATTTTATATGCTTAGAATCCGCTCTTCAAAAAGATTTACAAAGCTTCACTGACGATATCGAAAAATTTTCAAATTCGTCTACTGAAGAATTGCTCTTACAATTACTAAAGGGCTACGCAAAACGATTTGGTGAAAGTGAAGAATCAATGTTTTGGTTACGAACTTCTTATTTTCCGCCTGATGCATTTCGCGAACAAATTATCGAAAAAGCGAATGCGCACATTGAAAACGTCGGAAAACTTTTATTCCCTATATTTAAACAGGCAAACGAGCAAAGTGAACTGCATAACATTGAAGTGAAAGACGCTCTAGAAGCTTTTCTATGCTTACTGGACGGACTTATGGTTGAACTACTATTCGCAGGTTTAAATCGCTTTGAGACTCGTTTAAACGCCTCTTGGCAAGTATTTTGGCGAGGCCTTTCAAACTGACGGATTGCTCCTTTGCAATGCGTCGTTTTTAAGCCCTTTACCTAACGACTGGTAGGAAGGAGAAATGACAAATGGCATGGATTTATGTAATCTTAGCTGGTATTATTGAAATCTTTTGGGTGATTGGATTAAAACACGCGGAAGCACCACTTCAATGGGCTGGTGTTGCTCTATTAATTACAATTAGTTTCGTCTTATTATTTAGAGCTTATAAAGATTTACCTGTCGGCACTGTATACGCAGTCTTTACAGGTATTGGAGCTGGTGGAATCGTTCTTACTGAGATTTTCGTTTTCGGAGAACCTTTCTCTATCGTAAAAGTTTTATTAATCGGTTTAATCTTCTTCGGAGTAATTGGTTTAAAACGAGTAACAGAAGAAAAAGAAGCGAAGGAGGCCGCATAAAATGGCTTGGGTATTTTTAATTCTAGCTGGTATTTGTGAAATTATTGGTGTACTCTTTATGAAAGTAGCCACTGAAAAGAAAGGCTGGGCACCAAAAGTTATCTTAATCGCTAACTTCGGCGTAAGCTTCTTCTTCTTATCCCTTGCGATGAACACATTACCGATGGGAACTGCTTACGCGATTTGGACTGGAATCGGAACTGCCGGAAGTGCACTTCTAGGCATTCTCATTTTCCGAGAATCAGCGGATTGGCGTCGTCTTGCTTTCTTAAGCTGCATTCTATGCGGCGCTGTTGGCTTAAAACTATTAAGCTAACGTGAGGTGAATGTCATGTGGAAAGAAAAAGGAAAGAAAATATTAGCATGGATCACACTTGGTATCGTCATTCTATTACAAATAAGTTTTCATATAATAGAATCATTGTTTCATAAAGTATTATCCATTCTCACATTCCTTCCTAACATGACACTTGAAATTATATCGATTGTTTGGTCCATTATCGCCTCCATTGCAATCGTCATTATATGGAGTATCGCCAAACTATGGAATAAGTTATTAAAAAAGGACAGTACTTCTGAAAAAGAATAACTGTCCTTTTTTATATTCATTCAGACTTTCTGTAGAAGTTAGATGTGATAAGACAAAACAGACCAATTATAACAATACTTATACCAATTGCTTTATGCAAATTAGGAAACGGTGATGGTATGTCTGAATAAAAATTTGCTAATATGAGACCGATTGAAACGAAAAGTACCCCTATTCTATATAACCATTTTCTTTTGTCCATCATTCTCCCCTCCTAAAATTTTTCATACACTCCTTTCTTTTGGACATACTACCTAAAAAAGGAGTGAATAATATGCAAAATTCTATACATAAGCAAATCCTATTTTTATTTTTCCTCTTTCTTATTCTCGTTATCGTTTTCAGCTTTATATTACATACTCCGAAAGATGTGCCAAATAGCGTTTCTTTTTATAAACTACTGCTCTCGTATTGTCGTTATTGAAGAAGGTGCCTTTTATAGGGCACCTTTTAAAATTCTCTTTTTTCATATATTTTTACTGAAACAAAGATAGATGCTATGAACATACACATTGAACTAATGAATAACAAGCTGTTGTATAGTTGAATTTGTTCTAAGTTAATTTGAAACAAAGCTTCTAAAACAACTATCGGTGCCATGAATATTACTATCGTAATGAAAATGGTTTTCTTATACCCTAGCCAAAAGGATATTGGTAAAACAAAACTTAAATACAATAAAATAAAGCTAATACTAGCAACCATTGTCGTTTCAATAAATTCAAATAAGTTAACCCCGCTCTTCATTCCCATCGTGAAACAACCGACCGTTACACTTATAAAAAGAATAATAATTGCTACTATATATTTCGCATACACAATTTGTTTTCTCAATATTGGTAAACTATTTACTATAACTTCACTCTCATTTTTACTATCTGCTTCAAATGTTTTTACTGTTGCCCCAATTGTAATAATTACTGACATAATGATGAACAAATTTTCCGTATCTGTTAAGGCCATATAAAAGAAAACAGGATACAATATGTACCAAATTAAAAATTTCCATTGAATGATGAAATCTTTTAAAATTAGTGGCTTGATCATGTATTACCCCTCCTAATATGAAAATGTCCCTTCTATAACTCTGCCTCCTGAAACATTTTCATTGAGAGAAACATTGATATGACTATACTTACTAACACTCCGATACCAAGAACACCCATTGCTTGTGTAGCCTCTTGAGAGTGAAGTACTTTTAACATAATTGTTTTATCACCAAAAATATTGCACATAAGACCAATCATACCCATTAAAGGAAAAAGCATAATCAAATTCAAGACAGTAATAGCTTTATATCCCCCAATGTAATTAGTCGGTATCGTTACTGCACAATAAATCAAAGTTGCTACTATTGCTGAAAATATTGCATATCCAGGCATAACTATATCTCTGTTCAATAAAATATTTCCTAATATTACGACTATAAAAGTTACACTCAAACCAGCCATAATAAATAATGTACTTGAAATATATTTAGCTATAATTATCTCTTTTCTCGTTATAGGCAAACTCACTAATACTTTTTCTGCCTTACTTTTCTCGTCATAATAAAAAGAAATATATATAATCGTACTACATGTTATAAATAATCCTATTGCAATCCCCATTGGTTCGACGGAATTCTTAAAAATAGATAAAATGGGTATTAAAAAATAGAAAGGAAACATCTTCTTCTGTAAGAAAAACTCCTTCAAAATCAACTGTTGCATATGAACTCTCCTCTCTATAAATCACACGTTTCATAAATTTTAATTGTAAGAAACATAGAAGCGATATAGACACTAGCTAATATCATTCCTCCAACTATAAATACACCAATATGTACTGGATTCATAATCCACTCACTGAATGAAGATGTTGTTTCATTCAGTCCATCACTAATAAATATCCAAAGAATTACACCCACTCCTATTGATGCTGCTGATACTATACTTCTTACTACCTTCGATTTTGTACCATAATAACTAGGAAAAAACGTGACAACAAAAAATGTGGCATAAACAGCTCCATTTATGACTTCATACCATGGAATTTCAATGTATAGATTAGTATGATATACACCGATATCACTAATAATCACAATACCTCTTATAAGAAAAACAACTAACATCGTAGAGATCATGCCACCTACAATGAATATTGCACAGGAAATATATCTAGCAATTATGATTTCCTTTCGACTTACCGGTAAACTATTTATAACAATGTCACTTTTATTTCTTTCATCCATAACGGTTAACGTCATAACCGATGAAAAGGTTATAAATAGACAACTCATTGGAAATAACAATTCACCACTTGCATCTAACATAAAGAACAAAAGGGGCATAACAAAATTCACTAACCACATAACCCGAAAAAAGAACAAATCTTTATATACGAGCTGACGCATAGGCACCTCTCCCTTTCGCAGTGTAAACGATGATATCGTCTAATGTAGGCTTTTCTATTACAACCTCATTTCCAAACCAATCGATAATTGCTTGTTTATCCTTCGCTAAACCTTCAAAACCAAATTTATTTTTTCGTAATCCAACAAATAGTTCTTTTCCTTCTTGATCTAATAAATCATTGCTTCCCTTTACGATTACGTAGTTCTCCATTAATTCATCTTTTTCACCAGTAAATATAATCTCTCCATCATTGATGAACGTAATATAATCTGCAATGCGCTCTAAGTCTGTTGTAATGTGTGTTGAGAATAATACAGATACTTCATCTTCCATTACAATTTCTTGCAACATATCAAGTAATTCACTTCGGACAACTGGATCTAATCCTGCTGTCGGTTCATCCATAATAATGAATTCAGCATGATGTGAAAGCGCGATTGCAATCGCAAACTTCATTTTCATCCCTTTAGATAGCTCTTTAATTTTTTTATACTTTGGAACTTGTAATCTGTGCATATACGATTGGTATTGATTTTCGTCCCACTTTTTATATAACGGTGCAATAATACGTTTCATTTGTTCACACGTTAAATCTTCGTAGTAATGATTTTCATCATATACAAAGCCGATATTTTGTTTTATGTCCTTTCCGGCTTTCTTATTGTCTTTGCCAAAAATTTTTATATAGCCGCTATCTTTTCTAATTAAATTCATAATCATTTTGATCGTCGTACTTTTTCCGGCCCCATTCGGTCCGACAAACCCCATAATATATCCGCGTGGCAGTGTAAAACTTATATTTTCCACTGCGAAATCTTCATAACTTTTACAAACGTTTTTTAGCTCTAACACCCTTTATTCCCCCTCATATAAACACGCAATCATCTGCTGTAAATCTTCAAGTGAAAGCTGCAACGCTTTACTTTCATTTACAACCTCTTCCGCTTTACTTTCCAATAGACGAAGCCTTTGTTCTTTTAGTAGTTCATTATTTTTACGTGAAACATAAGTCCCCTTCCCAGCAACAGTTTCTATATATCCTTCTTTTTCAAGCTCCTCGTACGCACGCTTCGTTGTAATTACACTAATTTGTAATTCCTTCGCTAAGCTACGAATAGACGGTAATTGGTCTCCACCCTTTAAACCACCATTTAAAATAAGCTGGCTTAATTGTTTTCTTATTTGTACATAAATAGGGTCTTGGGAAGAATTCGAAATAATAATATTCATGTTTTCCTCCAGTGTGTATATACTGTATATACCTTATATATACAGTATATACACACCATCCTATTTTTGGCAAGAAAAAAAGACCAACATTGCCCTGTTGGTCTTTCGTATATGTATCACTTTTCAAAGCGATCTAACATCTCGTCTCTCATTCCGAAACTTACTACTGCAATTCCTATATACATAAACAGAAGGAATGCCGGATGAACCGTGTTGTACCAGCTGCTGTCAACGATTAAGTAAACCGTTAATGCCACAACAAGAACAAACGCTAAGATAAACATATAAAAGTGTCTTGTACTACCCATGATAAACTCCTCTCTTCTCACTTCACCATTCAACAGTTTATTTTATCGAATAATTGGATATGACTCAAGGTTAACTTTCTGTTATGTAATCAAGTTCCACCTTTACAATATCCTCACATGCTATTGAAATGATTGTTCCTTGTTTATCAATCGCCGTCACTTCTCTATTATCCATTACACGATTTGCTACTCTTTCTAACACTTTTCCTTGGTCTCGATAGCAAAATTCTTTTACATCTTTAATTGTTTCTCCATTTTCTAAATGGTATACCATTCTATAACATCGATATCCCACACTTTCACCCCCGTCTTGCTCGTTTTTTCACATATACATAAAAATGAGTAATCTTTGCCTCATCACACCTTCTTAATTTCAATAAAATTCTAACAAAAATAAATACTTTTATCAAACCGACTTTTTCAACAAAACTACCTATAAAACTACATCTTTACACCATTAGGAAACAAAAAATATAATTTTTCAACATTTTCTTCACTATTTCTGCATAAAGTGAAACTTTAATCAGTGGGGATTTTTGTTCATCTCCACTGATTATTAGTTGAACCAATCGGGCATTAACGGACAGTTTATCTCCCACCTGACTTCTTTGCACCAGCTAAGTTTTGAGTTGGGAGTTTACTGTCCGTTAATGCGGGACAAATTCTCCATACAAAAAAAGAACTCGCATATAGCGAGTTCTTCCTTTGTTATTCTAATCAAACTTGTACAGGAGCTGGCTTTTCATAACGTAAAACTGGTTTACGTGCAGCCATCGTTTCGTCTAAACGTTTAATGACTGTCGTATGCGGTGCTTCTTGTACAACTTCTGGATTTTCTTCTACTTCTTTAGCGATTTGAATCATCTTATCAATGAAACCATCTAATGTTTCTTTTGATTCTGTTTCTGTCGGCTCAATCATAATACATTCTTCCACATTTAATGGGAAGTAAATTGTTGGTGGATGGTAACCGAAATCAAGCAGACGTTTTGCAATATCTAATGTACGTACACCAAGTTTCTTTTGACGACGACCTGATAATACAAATTCATGCTTACAATGTCTATCGAATGGAAGATCGTAGAATGGTGCTAATCTTCTCATCATATAGTTCGCATTTAATACAGCATACTCAGTTACTGCACGCAAGCCATCTGGACCCATAGAGCGAATATACGTGTATGCACGAACGTTAATTCCGAAGTTACCATAGAATGGTTTCACACGACCAATTGCTTCTGGGCGGTCGTAGTTGAAGTGATAACCATTTTCCGTTTTCTCTAAAATCGGTTTTGGTAAGTACGGAATTAAATCAGCTTTCACACCTACTGGACCAGAACCTGGGCCACCACCGCCGTGAGGACCTGTAAATGTTTTATGAAGGTTTAAATGCACAACGTCAAATCCCATATCTCCTGGGCGTGCTTGGCTTAATACCGCATTTAAGTTTGCACCATCATAGTATAATTTACCGCCTGCATTATGGACGATTTCTGCCATTTCTAAAATATTTTCTTCGAATAGACCTAATGTATTAGGATTTGTTAACATAAGTGCTGCTGTTTCTTCGTTTACAACACGTTTTAAATCTTCTAAGTCAACAAGACCATGTTCATTTGATTTTACTGTAATTGTTTCAAAACCAGCTACAGTTGCAGATGCTGGATTCGTTCCGTGAGCAGAGTCAGGAACAATTACTTTCGTACGGTTAAAATCACCATTTGCTTCATGGTATGCACGAATTAACATTAACCCTGTCCATTCTCCGTGTGCACCAGCTGCTGGTTGTAATGTAACAGTATCCATACCTGTAATTTCAATTAAATGCTCTTGTAAGTCGTACATTAATTCCATTGCACCTTGTACTGTCTTTTCATCTTGCAGTGGATGAATATTTGCAAATCCTGCGAAACGAGCTACATTCTCATTAATTTTCGGATTATATTTCATCGTACAAGATCCAAGTGGATAGAATCCAGAATCAACACCGTGGTTACGGTTTGAAAGTGCTGTATAATGGCGCATAATATCAAGTTCAGATACTTCTGGTAGCTCCGCATCTTCTACTCGAATATAATCGCTCTCAAATACATCTTCTAGTTTCACTTCTTCTACATCTAATTTTGGTAGGCTATATCCTATGCGTCCTTCTTTACTCACTTCAAAGATAAGTGCTTGGTCTTGGTTCTTCATTGGATAGCCCCCATTTCGTTTACAAGTGTGTCAATTTCCTCTTTTGTTCGAAGCTCAGTTACTGCTACAAGCATATGGTTTTCATGCTCTTTATAATCACGGCCTAGGTCGTAACCGCCGATAATATTCTTTTGTAATAATGCATCGTTTACTTCTTTCACTGGACGTTTGCAATCTACAACAAACTCATTGAAGAATGGTCCAGAAAATGTTACTGTGAAGCCTTTCGCTTCAAATTGACGTTTGGCATATTGTGCTTTAGAAATGTTTTGACGTGCCATTTCCTTCACACCTTGTTTGCCAAGTGCCGTCATTGCAACAGAAGCTGCTAATGCATTTAACGCTTGGTTTGAACAAATGTTAGATGTCGCTTTATCACGACGAATATGCTGTTCACGTGCTTGTAACGTTAATACAAATCCACGTTTACCATCTGAATCTACAGTTTGTCCAACAAGACGTCCTGGAATTTTACGCATAAATGCTTTCGTTGTTGCAAAGTAACCACAGTGCGGTCCACCAAACTGCGTTGGAATACCGAATGGTTGTGCATCACCGATTACAATATCAGCACCAAATTTCCCTGGTGGTGTTAATGCGCCTAATGATAATGGATTTGAAGAAACGATAAATAATGATTTTTGTTGATGAACGATTTTTTCAATATCAGCTAATTTTTCAACTTGTCCGAAGAAGTTTGGATATTGAACGATTACACAAGCAACTGTATCATCTACTTCACTTTGTAATACGTCTAAATCTGTTACACCATCTTTATGATTAATTTCAACAACTTCAAGATTTTGACCTTTTGCATACGTTTCAAGTACTGCTCTTGATTCTGGATGAACCGCACTAGATACAAGAATTTTCTTTTTGCGAGTATGGCCAGCTGCTAACATTGCCGCTTCAGCTAAAGCTGTTCCCCCGTCATACATAGAAGAGTTTGCTACATCCATTCCTGTTAATTCACAAATCATTGTTTGGAATTCAAAGATTGCTTGTAATTCCCCTTGTGAAATTTCTGGTTGGTATGGTGTGTAAGCTGTATAAAATTCTGAGCGAGAAATAACATGATCTACAATTACTGGAGCGTAATGATCGTATACGCCTGCTCCTAAGAAAGAAGCGTATTCTTTTAAGTTAGCATTTTTACTAGCCATTTGAGATAGCTCTTTTAAAAGCTCTGGCTCTGATTTTGCTTCTTTAATTTTTAAATCCCCTTTAAAACGAACACTCTCTGGAATATCAGAGAATAATTCATCGATCGTTTGAACACCGATCGTTTGTAACATTTCTTTTTTGTCTTCTTCTGTCATTGGAAGATAACGATGCAACATGAAATCTACCCCTCTCCCCGTTACTTTGAACGTTTGTAAAATGGTGTTGGAACAACTACTGCTTTGACGCGTTTATTACGAATTTCAATTTCTACTTCTGTATCAACTGCTGCGTATTTTACATCAATTAGTGCTAAACCAATGCTTTTCTTTAACGTTGGAGATTGTGTACCACTCGTTACTTCCCCAATTTTTTCTTCACCAATAAATACAGGGTAATGCGTACGAGGAATTCCACGTTCGATTACTTCGATGCCGACTAATTTACGAGGCGCACCGTTTTCTTTTTGCTCTTTTAACGTTGCTTTTCCAAAGAAGTCTGCTTCTTTATTTGTTTTTACCGCAAAGCCAATTCCAGCCTCAATCGGTGTAATATCTTTTGATAATTCTTGTCCATAAAGTGGTAATGTTGCTTCGAATCGAAGTGTATCACGAGCACCTAAACCACATGCTTTTAAGCCCTCTTCTGCTCCAACTTCAAGAAGTTTCTCCCAAAGTTTTGCAGCATCTTCACTCTTACAATAAATTTCGAATCCATCTTCACCTGTGTAACCTGTACGAGATACAAGTGTTGGAATTCCATCTACAAGAATATCGTTTTTAAATTTAAAGAACTTAATTTCTTTCAAATCTTCTGACACAACTTTTTGTAAAATGCCTTCTGCTTTTGGTCCTTGAATTGCAAGCTGTGCAACTTCACTAGAAACATTGACTACTGTCGCATCGCCAATTACATGACTTGCTAACCATTCGTAATCTTTCTCGATATTTGATGCATTGATTACTAATAAATAGTCTTCTTCACCACGTTTGTAGATTAATAAATCATCTACTGTACCACCATTTTCGTAGCACATAGCTGTATATTGTGCGCCCCCTACCTTTAAGGTAGATACGTCATTTGTAACAACACGTTGTAAAAATGCTAAACTATCTACACCTTTTACCTCAACTTCTCCCATATGAGACACATCGAACAAACCCGCAGCTGTACGTACAGCTTCGTGTTCTTCTTTAATGCTTGAAAATTGAACTGGTAATTCCCAACCACCGAAGTCGATTGTTTTCCCACCATACTTCGCGTATACATCAAATAACGGTGTACGTTGTAATGTAATCATGCTCTCTCCCCCTTATGCTTTGACAAATCAATAAAAGTTGCTTCCCTTTTCTAAACATTTTCATTCTGAAAAGATAGGATATACGGAATCTCATTATATTTTTTTATGAAAGCGTAAATAAAAAATCACTTTCTTGGATAAAATACGAAAGATTCCACACATTTCACACCATTATCCTAACATCATTCGCTATATTTCATCAATATTCTAGCATAAAAAATAATTTAGAATTTTTTATGTTAAAACACAATAAATACAGCTTTTGAGATTTAATACTTTATTATTGTCTATCATATAGCCTTTAATAACGATAATTATGCCTTCTTTTAAGGCAAATCATCATACATTAAAAAATAATTACTTTAGTTTATAAAAGGTGGGAGAGTTGTAATGAATGTCGATATTTCCGTAGATCGGACATGGCAAAACAATTTTTTAAATAGAATTGACGAAGATGGTCCTTGGACAAACTGGGATTTATATCACTTAGCTTATGAAACAGAAAAATCGTTACTTGTTCCTACTTTTGATGGACTACAAGCACCGAAACATTTATCCCATTTCACACCGCTTCCGCATCAATTAGAAGTCGCTCAAAATGTGATTGAACAAATGAACGGTAAAGCGATTCTAGCAGATGAAGTAGGCCTTGGAAAAACAATCGAAGCTGGACTTATTTTGAAAGAATACATGGTCCGCGGGCTTGTGAAAAAGGTACTTATACTTGTCCCAGCTTCTCTCGTATCACAATGGGCATACGAACTGAATACAAAGTTTTTCATTCCCGCTGTAGCACAAAAGAAAAGCTACTCATGGGAACAAGCTGACGTAATCGTATCATCAATTGATACTGCGAAACGTTCACCACATCGCGATATCGTGTTGAACTTGGAATATGACCTTATTATTATCGATGAAGCACATAAACTGAAAAACAATAAAACAAAAAACTATGAATTTGCACAACGATTAAAAAAGAAGTTTTGTTTATTACTAACCGCTACTCCTGTTCAAAATAAGATTGATGAAATTTTTAACCTTGTTTCTTTATTAAAACCAGGACATTTAGGCAATCAATCCAACTTTGAAGAATATTACGCTTCCAAAAATCGCTCAGCCGAATCAGATGAAGACTTAAAAGCTCTCATTAATAAAGTAATGGTGCGAAATAGACGACATAATACCGGTATCGATTGGCCGAAGAGACATGTACGTACAATTTTTGTTGAGTTTAATGAACAAGAACAAGCTCTATATAATGATATCGAAAATTGGCGAGGACAAGACGCCTTCACATCTGCTTTCTCATCGTTAACTTTAAAACGGGAAGCGTGTAGTAGTCGGGAAGCTGTTTACTATTCATTGAAAAAGCATGTAGAAAAAAGACAGAAAGAAAATGAACATTATATAAAAGATCCACATATCGATGTGCTAATGGACAAAATTAATCATATTCCTTTCAACTCAAAAGCAAATAAAGCTCTTGAGCTTATAAAAGAAATTGACGATAAAGTCGTTATCTTCACAGAATATCGAGCGTCACAAATGTACTTACAATGGTTTTTACAACAACACGGTATTTCTTCCGTTCCATTCCGCGGCGGGTTTAAACGCGGGAAGAAAGATTGGATGAAGGAGCTTTTCCAAAACCACGCACAAGTATTAATTGCAACTGAAGCTGGTGGTGAAGGGATTAACTTACAGTTTTGTAGCCATATGATCAATTATGATTTGCCATGGAATCCAATGCGTCTTGAGCAAAGAATCGGACGTATTCACCGTCTTGGACAAAAAAATGATGTTCATATTTATAACTTAGCTACAAAGCATACTGTTGAAGAACATATTCTGAAACTGTTATATGAAAAAATCAACTTATTCGAGCGTGTTATCGGTGAACTCGATGAAATTTTAACAAGAATTAATATGAAAAACATCGACGCGCACATTCAAGAAATTTTCGCGCAATCAAAAAGCGAAGGTGAAATTAGAATTAAGATGGAAAACTTAACATCTATTATCGACTTTGCGAAACGAAATGAAGCTGAGGTGCAAGGCTATGCAGCAACATGAAATTCATAATTACTTATACAATTTCTTTGAGGCGAATAACTGTGAAATTTTAGAACGTTCTCCTCATTTATTAGATGTACAGTTAACAATTGAGATGGATAAATTATTAATGAATCGCCCTTTTTATTGGCACTATCTTGAGAAAACAGGAGGCGTACCGAATCCAATGCGCCTTACTCTTATTACAAATCCAGAAAATGAAGAAAATGATGGTGAGCTTATTCACTACGGTTCACCACGTCTACATCAAATTTTCCAAACGACAAAAGAATTAGGCTCATACATACGTTTATATGAGGATGTAAGACATAATGGGGCAACACATACACCGCTCCACCCTTGGCTCGGTATTAATATAAAAGTTTCCTATCAATGTGATCGAAAAAAAGACATCCTTCACTCGATTGGTATTCATCTCATTTCTGGAACAATGATGGCAAACTTTCATGAAACATTAACAAACATTAAACTTACACCAAAAATACCTGATTTTTGTTTTACGCTCTCGCCCATCATTAAACCTCAAAGTGGTTTACAACGCATAGAAGACGCTTTAAAAAATATAATTGCAGAAGATGACCATACGTGGGCAAAAGAAGCAAGAGTGCGTTGGAATCATGATTTAGACCTTTTAAACCGTTTTTATGAAGAAAGTGACGAACTTCCTGAGAGCTATGAAATTGAAAAACAAGCTCTGCAAGAACAGTATGAACCACGTATTACAGTGCAAATTATTAACGGTGGACTCTTTTATGTTACCGCGAATCATTTTCTATCAAAATAAAGCTCCTTCTGCTTTAGAAGGAGCTTTATTTCGAGTTATTCTCTATCCTCATTACGCTCTTGTTGTTTTTGCTTTGCCATGCGTTTTTGATACGCACGATCCTTCGCGCTCACATGATTTGCATCAGTTGGAAGATTTTCTTTCGAACGTCCAATTCCATTGCTCATCTTTCCCACTCCTTTTTACGTTTTTCAGAATACATGTTTATTTTCAGCTAGAGTTACAATCCTTATACAAAAAAAAATAAGAGCAGCCATTGGCCACTCTTACTCGCTCACATATTTTTGAAACATATCATGGATGCCTTTATTTACTAGGTTCGAGATCTGCTCGTCAGATTTATTCGGATAACGATCACGCAATCTGATAGATGCCTTCACCATTAAATTTTCTAATACAGAACGGCCACCTTCTCCATAAATAATTTCAGCATATTTAACAAGCCTTCCATCCTCTACTGTTGCTGGATTATGATTGAAGAAAAATTTACTCATTGTCTCCACCTCTCTCTTTTGATAACGTTTACATTTATATAGATTATTTATGTTATTTATTTCACAATATTGTATGCATGTATATTTAATTAGTTTCATTATAAAGCAACATATAGATAGTAAATATGTGATTTTCCGTCCATTTTGTGAACAAATCAAAATGAAAGCGTTTCCTTTATTATATACTAAAAAAACTTACTACGCTAGGGGCAATTTTTTTCAATCTACTAACCCCTCGAAAATTGATATATTTTTTCTTTTCCCATTAAACCTTATACAATTTTCAGAAATTATATTATAAAATATATGTATAACTTAAGGAGGCTTTGTATGAATCAAAATAAAAAAGCTATATTAGATCTTGTCTTTTATCTCGTAATCCCATTCCTCATTTGGAAATTTGCAAAACCTTATATCGATCCTTATTACGCGATGTTACTTTCCTCTGTTCCGGGGATTATTTATACACTGTATACCTTTAAAAAAAGAAAAACAGTTTAACGTGACAGGGTTCTTTATTTTAATTACACTTATTTCTAATACAACGGTAGATTTATTATCTGGGTCAGCTGAACGAATGTTGTGGAATGATGCATATTATCACATCGTACTCGGTATTATCGTCATCTGTACAATTTTCATAAAAAAACCACTCATGTTATATTTCGCTGCGGATATTGCAGCGCTGCAAGGGCATGACCGCGATAAAAGTCGTGAGCTTTATCGTGATAGTCGTATCTATCCAGCACTACAATATTTAACGTTATTTTTCGGGCTGCAATTTATATTAAAAAGCTTTTTAAAAATTTATTTCATCTCTGTTTTTGGTGTAGATGGCTATGGTGAAATGAGAGCGATTATGACCGCTGTCGGCTGGGGCATTTCTATTTGTATCGGAATAGGGTTCGTATGGGTTAACAATAAAATACATGCCGTTACGGAAGAAAAAGAATCCGTGCAGTAAATAAAAATCCCCTAGTGTAATACGACACTAGGGGATTTTTGGTTTGCTAGACATATGACTAAAATTTAACTTGATTTTTTTCTTTTACTTTTTACATTTCGGTAAAACAAAGCAGCACTCAGCGGCATAACACCAAACCACTTATTCATAAATGGCTCTTTTTCAGCACGGCGTTGTTCTTTCTTTTGTTTTCGATCTTCTTTTGGAGCATCCATATACGACACAAACTGCTGCGTCACAAAGCGAACATAATCATTAGTAGACATATTATCATCACCTCTACTTGATTAGTATGTCCACTTTTTTATACATTAATCTTTTCCTTTAACTCATTCATAATTTGCCTTACAGACTTATTTGTCGTATCGATATGAATGTGCGCCTCTTCATAATAAGCTCGGCGTGATTCAAATTTCTTTACGAATGCATCTATATCTTTCTTTTGAAATAGTGGACGTGTCGTATCTTCACGAAGCCTTTCTGCAATTACATGCGGATCACAATATAAATACACGACAGTTCCGTTCTCTTTCATCCACTTGCGATTTTCCGCTCGTTCAATAATTCCCCCACCAGTTGTAATAATGACATTATGGACTGGTAGCGAACGTAACATTTCGCTTTCATATTCCCGAAAAGCCATTTCACCTTCTTCGGCAAAAATATTTCGAATTGCCTTCTCTTGCTTCTCTTCAACTTTTTGATCAGTATCTACAACATCTATTTGAAGTTCTTTACTTAACGCTTTTCCAATTGTTGTTTTTCCTGCTCCCATATAGCCGGTTATGTATATAGATTTCATTTTCTGTCCTCTCAATCGTCATTTATTAATTGTTATTATAACGAAAGATGCTACTTTGTTTAATAAAAAACGTTTTGTTCTTATACTATGAAGAACAAAACGTAACACTCGCTTTTACTTATAAGTACCTCTTCTCACCCACTGCGTTGCAATCCATTTCTCGCCTTTCGTTACAGGTGCCCCTCCGTGTAACGTAAGCTCATTTAGTGATTGATCTTGATAAAAATACTCAAAGTATACTGCCATTCCCTTTCTAGGGTGTACAGAAAGATTTAATTTCGGGAAGTACGTTTCCCCGCCTTCTTCTACATCATTTAAGTACATTACAAGCGTACTAATACGATTGTTAGCAGCTGATCTACTATGTTCCGCAAAATAATCATAGTGTGCTTTATATTGTTGATCCACTTCATAATTTAAAATGTGCAATCCTTCACCATGCGACGCAGGAACATTCATGATAGATGAAATTCGTTTTTCAATCTTTAAAGTAAGTTCACTGTCTTCTAAAAATGCACCGCTACTTGTTCGAATATCATTTACATCACGTGATGAACCAACTTTAGAACGCTTCATTTTATTTTTAGACATTTCAATTAATTCATCACACTCTTCATCACTCAGTACATTTGCTAATACGACAATAAGAGGTTCTTCGAATTTTGAAATAATGTGTATTTCTCTATCTTCTGTCATAATCGTATTTCCTTTATGATCAAAAATAGTTTGTTCCTTATTTTCACCTATTTGATTGTTGTTTGTCATTTCCCTATTCTCCCTAAAAATAATGATTGGATAGCATGAATATATCACATTCTTTCTACCTTTCTCTTTTTTGAGAAAATTTAAACTTTTAATCATTATATTTATCCATTTCTTCTAAAAAATCAATTCAATTTACAATAGAAATCCCTGGTTTTTCTTCGTATTTTTTACATATTATCCTTCTATCCAATCGACTATTTTTCCATCCTTTTTTCTATACCGAAAGCTCACCGTATAGAAAGCTTCCTGTTTGAGTGTGCACTGTAACGCAACGAGAATTAAATCATTTTCAAAGACATAATTTCCACTCGCTTCTCCCTTTTCATACTGAAAGAAGAATGTACCTTCATTTTCTTGTTGCTGTAAGTCTTTTTTTATATCTGTAATAGATCGGTTAAGTAGTTCATCCAGTAAAAACTTTTGTTCTATTTCTATATAAAAATTTTTATCTGTAAACAACATATTTGTTTCGTATATAAAAAAAGAAGTTAATAAAATAAGAAAGATAATCGTCCCAGGCATTGTAAATCCATTTTGCTTTCTCATACGTTTATTCCTATTTCGCTATATCGCATAACTACACCTTCATATATTTCCCCACTAGTATCTTTCACATTTATAATGAGTACATGAGGTGTTAGTTTGTAAGAAACCGTTCCAATATTTTGTAAAACAACTTCCCTCCCGCGCCTATTTACCTTTCTTATAAGACGACTATTCTCTTTTTCATACGATACTTCACTCCCATTACGCGATCGGAATCGTAAAATACTTTCTCCATTTTCAAATGCTAGCTGTTCTCCAGATGATACTTCACGAAACTCCAATTGCATTTGACCTAAAAACACATTCCACTCCCAATCATTTAACCCTTTCGACTGTTTATTTTCCATTTCAATGAAATGTAGGCGGGGAAAGAGCAAAAAAAATATTGATAATAGAAACAGACATACAATCATTTCTATTAATGAAAAACCAAATTCTAATTTATTTTTTCTCCTACATAAAAGCATTGTTCCATCATTCTGTCTTTCACATCTCTCCACATGGTACAAACTTCGTTGCCTCCCCAATATGTGTAATACACAATTCCATTTATATTCTTTTCTATTATTCGCTTTTCTTCATTTCCATACATATATATAGCTGCTTCTTTTTTTAATAACCCAGATGCCTTATAACGAATTTGTATATTTTTTCTTTCTTGCATAACTAATGCTGTTTGCGGTAGTAGTAACGATACAGCCATCATTAAAACACTTAACGATACAATCATTTCAGCCATTATGGATCCTTTTTGACATTTCACGATACGTAAATCTCCCTCTTCCAAGCTGAAATACAATTTCATATTTATAATTTCTATACGAAATTATAATCGTACCACCTCTATTAATATTTCCACTTGGATTATATGTCATCGGATTTGGAAACGTATGCAAATCGATTTGTATATCTTCTTCATACTCTCGCTTGACGATATAATACTTTGTACCTGACTCTTTTATAGCATACATATTTCTATCTTTATGCCAACGTAATGTATAGTGCTTTTGACGGTTTATCGCTAATTGCTGCATATATAAAATATCATTTGAAAACTGTCTCAAAAATTGTTCAACTTTTTGTCGCTCATATAAGGAATGAACACTAAAATACGTAACTATACTTAATACAGAAATAGCAAATAAAACGAGTAACATTTCTAAAAAAGTAAATCCTTGCTGTTTCACAATGCCCTAATTGATACTGTGCCATCATCTGATATATGAATAGATTCGCCATTCGGACACTTATCAGCTGTAATATACTTTTCATCTGCCAGTTCTTTTAACGATGGAATTTTATTATGTTGTAATTGATATACTTGTATTTGCGCTTCTATAGATTTCACGTAAGCTGCACACCCTTTTCCTTGGACCGATGAGCGCTGTGTAACTACATTCGGAATAATTAATAGTAATAATATAGTTATGACAACCATTACTAATAGCATCTCTAACAGAGTAAATCCTTCCTCATTTTGCATACAAATGCCCCCTAAATAGAATCCATCATTTGAAACATCGGCATAATCATCGCTAAATACATAAGGACAACGATTCCTCCAATACATGTAAATAAAATAGGCTGAATGATAACTAACATATGTTTAATTTTCCGTTCCATCTTTTCCATAATAAGATCGCTATAGTCACCTAATTCAATCCCTAAATTGCCGTTTGCTTGTCCATGGGTAATAACATAAGAAAGTTCTTTCTCGTAATACCCACTTTTAGCAATGATAGATTGTAACTGTTCTCCTCCAATTAATTGTCTTTCAATCCGGCTCGCTTCATATTGAAAGAACGGATGATATCTTTGCTCCATCATTATTGTTAAAGCTTCGCATACTGATAGTCCACCATTTAATAAACCACTCAACTGAGTAGCAAAATAATGTGAATGCTTTAAAATAAGAAATGTTTTGATGAGAGGAATACGAAGCATGATTTTTACCTGTCTAATATGTGGAAGTTTCCTAAAATACAACATATATAAACTACATCCAATAATAACAGTTAAAATAGCGGTTAAAATAATGTAAGGTAGCAGTTTTATTGCACTTAGAATTTGTTCTGTAAGTAGTGGTGTATTAGAACCGAACGAACTATAAACCATTTCAACCTGAGGTAATAAAATAAGTTTAAAAATAAAAAGCATGATTAGTAAAAAAAACATCAAAAACATAGGATACTGCATTATTTTCATCATGTCTCTCCTATACTTATCTTTCTTATAAAGAAGTGCACTTCCTTGTTGCAAAGCAAAAGAAATATCACCATGTTGCTCGGCATAAAATAAATAACTTAACATGTCCTGATGAAACTTTAACTGATGAAAAGAATCGTGTAGACTTTTCCCATCTTTTAACCCCTCAATCATGCCCTGCAATTGTACTTTCTTTTCTACAGGTAATTGAAACTGTAAAAATTCTAATGCTTGTAAAAGAGAGTAGCCTTTTTCTAATAATTCTCCTAAACGTTTCAACAATACTACTTGATCACTTAAACTCCAAGTTTTCTTAAACATAAACATCTTCTTCTAAAAAACCTAAAGCATATCCTTTTCGTATTGACGATTCTAAAGTCTCATGTTTGTAAGTAACACATTCTCCATCTGCTTCTTTAAGCGCTTGTTTTAACTCATATCCATATAGTAGCTCATAAATGCTTGCTTGCCTTACTTGCCTCATTGATTTACATAAAGTTGAGCACTTTCCTCTGCAAAACGGACACTTCAATTCGACAAGTCGCTGTGCAGCCACAGCCAATAAAGACTGTTCAATCTCTTGCCTCGTTATACCATAATCCATGAAACGAATGATTGCTCCTTTCGCATCATTCGTATGCAGCGTTGTCATTACTAAATGTCCTGTCAAACTTGCTCTTATAGCTATTTTTGCTGTTTCTTCATCACGTATTTCACCGACTAAAATAATATCTGGATCATGACGTAAAATAGCCTTTAATCCTGTTTCATATGTGAGACCCGCTTTTTCATTTATTTGAATTTGTAATACATCGTCACTTCTTTTTTCAACCGGATCTTCAAGTGTAATGATGCGGCGTGTTTTCTTTTTTCTAATTACCTCTAATAATGCATACATTGTCGTCGTCTTCCCAGATCCAGTCGGTCCAGTAAACACGAGTAGCCCCTGTGAATAGCGTAAAAACGAGAGTAGTTTTGCTGCTGTACTTGGAAATAACGAAAGATGTGATAAGGGCTGAACAGATGCTTGTAAATGGAGGCGAATAACAAGACTTTCTTGATATACTGTTGGAAGTGTTGAAAGGCGTAAATACACTTCTTGTCCATCAATTTGCAAATACAACGAACCATTCTGTGGCTTCCGTTTCTCTCCTATGTCCATAGATGCTAAAAATTTGAAATGTGAGACAAGTTTTTCTCCAAACTCCTTTTCAATACACTGTCTCGTCATTAAATCTTTTCCTATACGTAGTTGCACCGCTACATCATTCTGCCGGGGCACAATATGTAAATCTGACGCTTGTACCCTACACGCTTCTTTTAAAATTGCATTCGCAAAAATTTCAATCCCATTCATCACTTTTCCCTCCTCACTATGTATATAGCATGAAAACATGCGCAATAAAAATTGGGACTTTTGTATTTTCAATAGAAGAAAAAGGAAAAATATGTTTGTGAAATTATGAACAATTTCCGAATTATTGTCTGAAATTACCTATACTTATGTTTATCTGTATTATAATGTTATTATCTTGGATAAAGTGATAAAGGTGGAGATCCTCATGGAACAAGCTTTAAAAATTACAGGTGTTTTAGCTGACCCAACTCGTTATTACATTTATAAATATATTTCGCAAAAACATAGTTACGTAACGGTACAAGAAATTGCAGATGAATTCGATATTCATCCAAACGTAGCACGTTTACATTTATCTAAATTAGAAGATGTTCATATGCTTAAATCGGAAACGAAGAAAACTGGAAAAGGCGGAAGACCAAGCAGATTATATGTCTTATCTGAAGATGTTATTCAATTGCAATTTCCATTCCGTGATTATCAATTGTTAGCAAGAATCGCATTCAATTCTTTACTTAGCCTTGGCGCTGCTGGTGAGAAAGCGCTATACGAAACAGGAAAACAATTTGGGGCAGAATTAATGCAACAACATATGCTGCGTTTAAATGTGAGTGAAGATGCTTTAACAGTGGAACAAAAGGTTCAAATTGCAAAAGAAGCTTTCTCAACAGCTGGCTTATCACCTGCATTTGAATTAAGTGCAGATGGAACAAAAATTTTCTATGATGTACACAATTGTCCATTTAAGGAAGTTGCTGTTCATCACCCAACTGAAATTTGTAACATGCACGGAGATATGATGAAAGGAATTTTTGAAATCCTATTCCCTAACATGGAATTAACTCGAAATGATAGTCTATTAGATGGATGTAAATCTTGTAATTATAAACTAACAATTTAATTTCTCATATAAAAAGAAGCCATTTATAAATGGCTTCTTTTTATATGAACGAATATTTACAATAGTAAGAAAAATAAACTATAATGAGGTGAGGTTTACTTTTTTTAGAAAAGGAGGGAGATGGCATGGAGCGCATGTTTCGCGTTCTCGGCTTTTGGACTGGAATTTTCTCGGTTATGTTTTACGTAGGGGATATGCAACAGGCCGCACTACTATTTTTAGGACAAACAGGATTCTTCGTACTTTTAAGCTATTTAAAATTAACAGAGCGTATGTATATATACGTATTCGGGGCATATTTAACTGTTTTCTTCATAGGATTTACATACTACACGACATTCTTACTTGTGCCTGGAGCTGGACATTAAAAGATGGCATTTTGCCATCTTTTTTTTAATTCCGTAATTTCCTAGTTGACTTATAGGTTTTATTACCTTATATTCTATATAACAGATTGGAATTAGGGGGAATCAACATGAATACACTGCTTGTCGGAATTAACGTTGCAGTCATGCTCATCTTAGTTGGCGTATTATATTATATGCAACGTAAGCATGTATCTTTTAATAAACGTGTATTTACCGCTTTAGGAGTCGGTATTTTATTCGGTCTTATATTACAATTTATTTATGAGCCAACTTCTAAAGTAATTATTGAATCAAATACTTGGTTTGGCTTAATCGGTAACGGTTATGTAAAATTACTTCAAATGATCGTTATGCCACTTATTTTAGTATCTATTATTTCAGCATTTACAAAATTACAGTTAACGAAAAATCTTGGTAAAATTAGTGGCCTTATTATCGGTATTTTAATTCTTACTACAGGAATCGCTGCAGCTGTCGGTATCGCTGCAAGTGCAGGATTTGATGTATCTGCAACAGGCCTACAACAAGGTGATGCAGAATCTGCTCGTCTGAAACTAGTTGAAGAAAGATTTACTTCTATTGAAAAGACAACAATTCCAGATAAATTATTAGAGCTATTACCTACAAATCCGTTTCTTGATTTAACAGGCGCTCGTCCAACATCAACAATTTCTGTCGTAATATTTGCAGCCTTTATCGGCATTGCCTTTATAGGTGTAAAACGAAAATATCCAGAACAAGCAGAGCTATTTAAGAATATGCTTGATGCTGTATATGCAATCGTAATGCGTATGGTAACATTAATTTTACGCCTTACTCCATACGGCGTATTAGCTCTTATGGCAAAAACAGTTGCTGGTAGCGATATAAATGCTATTTTAAAACTTGGTAACTTCGTGTTAGCCTCTTACGTAGCACTTATCGTAATGTTTATCATTCACTTATTATTAATTGCATTGTCTGGTTTAAATCCAATTCAATATTTGAAAAAAGTGTTCCCTGTACTAACTTTTGCATTCACATCTCGCTCTAGTGCTGGTGCGATGCCATTAAATATTGAAGCTCAAAAAGAAAAGCTTGGTATTTCCGAAGGAATTGCAAACTTCGCAGCTTCATTTGGGGTATCTATCGGACAAAACGGTTGCGCAGGTATTTATCCAGCAATGCTTGCAATGATGGTCGCTCCAACTGTAGGAATTGATCCATTACAACCACAATTTATTTTAACTTTAATCGCTGTTGTTGCTATTAGCTCATTCGGTGTTGCCGGAGTTGGTGGCGGCGCAACATTCGCAGCTTTAATCGTACTATCTACGATGAACTTACCAATCGGTATTGTTGCTCTAGTTATCTCGGTTGAGCCATTAATCGATATGGGGCGTACAGCTCTTAACGTAAGTGGTTCTATGACAGCAGGTCTTATTTCAAGTAAATGGCTTGGTGAATTAGATCAAGATACGTACAATCAAGATGATACAAAAACTGGTGAAATTGCTTCATAATGAAAAAAGACGCTAACATACAATTGTTAGCGTCTTTTTTATTCCGTTCCCTCTTTATAGATTTTATCTTGAGAATTATCACTCCAAGTATTCTTCTAGTTGCTCTTTTAACTCTTCCTCAATCTCATAACAAGATTCATCAGCGAGTTCCCCTACTTTCTTACTCCCCAAAATGTTTGATTGAATTGGCATTCCTAAAAAGATTCTTTCGCATTTCCAAATTAGAATATTATGAAATTCAATCATCTCTTTTTCTTCATCTAATATAGCTATAGCAACTGATGAATAATAACCCACCTCAAAGGGATTCTCTTTTTCTCTTGCAAATCCCATATCTAATTCCATGTGTTTTTCTATGTATAAATGCGAATACTCTTTATGCAGTTTAAGTGATATTCGCTCTATTTCCTTCTCCATACATTGAATGTTCTCTTTTAACTCCAACGTAAACTCCTGTTCTTTATATTTCATTTTCGCCTCCTTAAACATAGAAAAAGAGAATACAATAACATATCCTCTTTCCTCAAATATATTTCATTATCTCACAGCCCGTCCTTTTCACAAATAACCATTTTGTTCGCACCATTTATGAAATTGTCCTACGTCTACTCCAACTAACACGATATCCTTTAGCTCTACATCAATGATTTGTTCTCCAATTACAATAGCAAACTGCGATGCTAATTTTGTCTTGTTTTTCTTTACAATTCCAATTCGGTTCCGATGCGGTCCATCTTTTATATATGCTTTTTGTCCTACAATATCAAAGTTCAAGATTCTCACCTCTTTTACTGCGCTCAAATTGGAAATACGATCTCCACCTCGGAAAATTTCCTTTCATTGCACTATTTCTCTATATATATGACGAAACAATAAAAGAGTCCTTCCTTCTTTACAATTATTTTTTCTTTGTTTCATTTTTGTGATTGAAACGTAAAGTTTATAATAAAATACATTTGGAAGCGCTTTCTATGTAATTTTTTATGTTATAATATATAAGTAGAACTTCGCAAAGAGGGTTAAAAAATGAATACAAAAATGATTAAAAAAGTAATTGAAGCATTAAAAGTATATGGCTTTCAGGATGTATCATTCTGTGACAAAACGAAGCAATTTTTATTTCATAACGAAACCGATATTATGAGCGGCTATGCAGAAATAACATATAGTAGTCAATTTGAAAAATTCAACGTACAAATTCATCCAATTGAAACACATCACCAAGCAGAGTTACAAGAGATTGAAAGACATATACAAGCTTGTATAAGAAAAGTGGAATATTTAAACGCACTTCTTACCGGGCAGACAAAACTAGATGATAAAATTATTATTATGTAAAAAAGAACGTGATCCAATCACGTTCTTTTTTCATTATACGTTCATCTTTTCCTTTAGTTGTAATCCTGTAACAGATTCTAATACATCCATCGATTCTCCAAATGTCATATCAAAAATTGTCTTGTCCTCTATGTATGGAAATTGTCTGAAACGCTTTTCTAACACCTTCACAGCATCTGATGTAAAGCTTGCACTATCAATGCCAAATTCTGTTTCAAGAAGAACTATCCAATCTAGCACATGAAAACCTAATCCATTGACGAATGAAATAAGTTTTTCTTCTGGGTTTGAAGATAAGAATACTTGGCGTTCCATCTCACTAAAAAGTTCTTCTCCTAAGATTTCAGCTAACTCATCATCATGTTCACGTTCAACAAGTTCTTCGTAGCCGTAATCATCCACAAGCTCTTCTACTTCTTCACTATCCTGACAAAGCAATTGACTAAGAAGTGCCTCTTTCTTAAATTCACTATTTTGTACGACTTCTAAAAAGCTCGTTTCCCATCCATTTTCTAATTTCATATTATGTACTCCTTTATATACGTTTCTTATCATCACTGTACCCAAAAGATCACTTTTATAACCTTTTAGGTAGTTACTATTATTTCATATGATTCATAACATAAGATGCAAACTCAGCTACATCTCCTTCAAAAATATTTATTTCCGGCAAGTGATAGAACGTTGTTTGGAGCGGGTTTTCTGCCTGATATACATATATCGTTTTCTCTAGTGCAATCGCCATTCCAAACTCTGTATGGCTCCCGTTTCCGCCATCTAATATAAGTAAAAATACATCCGCTTTTTTTACAGCGTTTTGTTCTGCCTGACCAATTTCTCTTAATTGTTCTTCATTCGCTACTCTTTCGTTTTTTGTCCAATCATATGTATGGTGCCATCCTGCATGTTTCAGTTCATTTGCTACGGAACGTACAAGATGTTTATTTTGGAAACCTGAGGCGATATAAAAATTCATTTATATACACTCCTTCATTATGTATGGGGAAACTCCTTTTTAGCGTTATTTGTTATAGCTATAATAAAGAACAACTTCAAAAAAAATCCCCATCTTTAAAACTTATTTGCGTTTAAATGATGGGATGCTTCATGGTCTTGTTTTATTTTTTGTTTTTTATAACTTTCATCAGCTAACATTTCTAGTTCAGCTGTTATCTCTGACTTTTCAAGCTCTCTTTCTTGCGAAAATTTCCTTGAAATATAAACAATAACACTACCAACGTACAACACAAAGCATATAATAAGTGCAGTATTTTCATAGAGACTTAGCTCCAACACAGTCACTCCTAATCCATTCGTATTTTCACGCTTCATTAATTGGAATTTCCCTATTAACCCATTTGTTATCCCGCTATTTGAGGGCAGTAAGACTCCCTCCTCAAAATTCAGTAAAAGTAAAGAAGTTAGATGTGGGATGCACCCAACTGATTAAAGTTTCACTTTATTGTAACATAAAAATATCAATTCTTGGAATCTTTCACCCTACTAAAAGAGGCATGATTGTTTCATCATGCCTCTGAAATATTTTGAATGATTGTTTTAATTGCTTCTTTTCCATTATATTTTTTTAGTGCTGTTTTATACTTCTCATTATTTTGATTCAATTCTTCGACATACTTTATAAGAGATTTTACAGTTACATCTTCTTCATATAATACGGAGGCATACCCTTTCCTTTCAAAGGACTCTGCATTTAATATTTGATCTCCACGGCTTGCAAATTTCGATAATGGAATTAAAACCATCGGCTTTTGTAATGTTAAAAATTCAAAAATTGCGTTGGAGCCCGCGCGTGAAATAACAAAATCTGTTACCGCTAATATATCTGGCAGTTCTCCATGTACATATTCAAATTGTCTATATCCATCTTTATTTTGTAAACTTTCGTCAAGGTTACCTTTTCCGCAAAGGTGAACAATTTGATACTTGTTAAGAAGTTCTGGTAATGCTTCTCGAGCCGTATCATTAATTTTTTTCGCGCCCAAGCTGCCCCCCATAATCGTAATAACTGGCTTTTTACGTGAAAAACCTAAAAATGCTAAACCTTTTTCACGATTTCCCTTCAGCACTTCTTCACGTACAGGAGATCCCGTATATATTACTTTTTCTTTCGGTAAATGTTTCGCTGCTTCTTCAAATGTAACAAATATTTTCGAAGCAAAACGAAGCGCAATTTTATTTGCTAGTCCTGGCGTCATATCAGATTCATGTAATAAAACTGGTACTCTATTTAGCCATCCTCCAATTACGACTGGTACAGATACGAAACCGCCTTTTGAAAAAATCACATCTGGTTTTAGTTTTCGAATCCTTACATACGCATCCATAACACCCTTCATTACAAGAAAAGGATCTTTTATATTTTTCAAATCAAAATAACGACGTAGCTTTCCACTCGAAATACTATAGTAGGGAATGCCTTCCTTTTCTATAATCGTTTTCTCAATACCTTGATGAGAACCAATATAAGAGATATCCCAGTTGTCTTCCTGTAAATATGGGATAATGGCTAAATTAGGTGTTACATGTCCTGCCGAACCGCCACCTGTAAAGACTATTTTCTTCATACGTCTCCCCCTTCAAGACTATAATACACTAAAATATCTTGCCTCAGGGTGAGAAAATACCATAGCCGTTACGGATGCTTCTGGCTCCATCATGAATCCTTCTGTTAATGAAATACCTATTTCCTCTGGATGAATTAAGCGAAATAGCTTTTCTTGATCTGCAAGTTCTGGACACGCTGGATAACCAAATGACACACGTATTCCTCTATATTTCGTACGGAAACGTTCTTCCATCGTCAGTTCAGGTGAGTCCGGAATGCCCCAGCGATCACGAATGAGCATATGTGTTTTTTCAGCAAGTCCTTCTGCTAATTCAAGCGCTAACGATTGAATGGCATGACTACGTAAGTAATCCCCTTTCCCCTTCCACTCTTCAGCAATGTCCCGAACTCCTTCCCCAACCGTAACAGATAAGAAAGCAACATAGTCCATCTCATCTCCAATTGGGCGCAAATAATCACTTAAAGTACGATAGGGGGCCTTTCCTTGTCTAGGGAATGTGAAACGCTCTATAACACGCGTATGATCTTCTGGATCATATATTACAATGTTTTGTCCGTCGCTTTGCGCTGGGAAAAATTGATACACTGCTTTCGGTTTTAACCAAGATTGTCCTTCCTGCAATAATTCATCTATTAAATCATTTAATTCATGCGCTCTCTTATCTCCCTCTTTCAAAAGCTTCTTCACATTTCCTTTTAATCCAAGGTGATGCCCAAGTAGCATTTGTCTATTTAAAAATGGGGCGAGATGAAGGGCCGGAATATCGCGTAATACAATTCGTTTTGTTGAATCAGGCACGATAACTTCAGCCTTCGGTAATGGCTCAATTACTGCTGGAATTTCTACTTTCTTCTCCTCTTTTTTTACGATATGAAGATGACGTTCTTTTTTATCCTGTTTCATCTTCTCACGCTCTTCTTCTTTTTGAAGCTTATTAATAATATCGAGCCCCGTCATCGCATCACTCGCATAACAAACGAGCCCTTTATATGATGGTGAAATCCGATTATCTGTAAACTTTCTCGTTAACGCTGCACCACCTACAACAATGGGCACATCAATATTTGCTGCTTTTAAATCTTCAGCAGTCGTTACCATTTGTTGCGCTGATTTTACTAATAAACCTGAAAGACCTATAATGTCTGGCTTCTTTTCTTGTACTTCTTGAACAATTCGATCCGAACGTACATTAATTCCTAAATTAATAATCTCATATCCGTTATTCGCTAAAATAATTTCAACGAGATTTTTCCCAATATCATGCACGTCACCTTTTACAGTTGCTAATAACACTTTCCCTTTTTTCGCACTATCACTAGATTCCATATGTGGCTCTAAATAGCTTACAGCGGCTTTCATACTTTCGGCACTTTGCAATACTTCAGCAACAATAAGTTCATTATTATTAAATAGTCGTCCTACCTCGTCCATCCCTGTCATAAGCGGACCGTTAATAATATCAAGAGGTTTTCTTCCTTCTTCAAGTGCAAGACTTAAATCCTCGTGTAATCCTTGTTTCGTACCTTCTACAATATAATTTGCTAGTCTTTCATCAAGCGTTAACGTTTCTTGCACAACGACATCTTTCTTTTTAGCAACTCGGTAAAAATTTGTAAATTCTTCCAATGTCTCTTTCGTCGTTTCAAACAGTAATGCATCTGCAAGTCGTTTTTCTTCCTCTGGAATCGACGCATAGCGTTCTAATTTTTCCGTATTCACAATCGCGTAATCTAATCCTGCTTTCGTAGCATGGTATAAAAAAACTGAATTTAATACTTCACGTCCAGCCGGTGGTAAACCAAATGATATGTTACTTACACCTAAAATCATTAAACACTCTGGTAACGCTTCTTTAATAAGGCGAATTCCTTCTATAGTCGCTGCCGCTGAACCAATATATTCTTCATCACCTGTCCCTACTGGAAACACAAGTGCATCAAAAATAATATCTGACGGGCGTATCCCATACTTCTTTGTAAGTAATTCATAGCTTCTTTTCGCAATTTCTATCTTTCGTTCCGCACTAACCGCCATACCGTCTTCATCAATTGTTCCTACAACTATAGCGGCACCATACTTCTGAAGAAGCGGTGTCACTTTTTTAAATCGTTCTTCTCCATCTTCTAAATTAATTGAATTAATAACAGCTTTTCCTTGAATATAAGTAAGAGCTCGCTCCATCACATTTTCATCTGTTGAATCAATCATAATCGGTACTTTTAAAACTTTCGTAACTTCTGCTAAGAAGTTTTCCATATCTTCTATTTCATCGCGATCAGGATCTGCCATACAAATGTCAATAATATGAGCATTTTTCTTCACTTGCGCTCTTGCCACTTCAGCAGCCTCTTCAAATTTCCCTTCTGCTACTAATCGTTTAAATTTACGTGACCCAATAACATTCGTTCTTTCACCCACAAATAACGGTCTCATAGACTCATCATATTGCAGTGCTTCTAATCCACTAACTCCATGTCCTTCTCTCTCATGATGGTCACGAGGCTTAAGAGGTGCTAGCGCGGATTTCATTGCTTTTATATGTTCTGGTGTCGTGCCACAACAACCACCAATAATATTAACCCATCCTTCTTCAGCAAATCGCTTCACCTTTTCAGCAAGAGAAGATGGAGATTCATGATAATGTCCATCTTCATCAGGAAGACCTGCATTTGGATAACAAGAAATGTAACACTCCGATAAATCAGATAGTGAACGAATATGGTCCCTCATAAACTCCGGACCAGTCGCACAGTTTAACCCAACAGATAATGGTTTCATATGTTCTACTGATAAATAAAAAGCTTCAATTGTTTGCCCAGCCAGAGTCGTTCCCATTGGCTCAATCGTTCCTGAAATCATAATAGGAACCGTTTTTTTCAGTTCTTCAAATGCAGCTTGAATTCCAATATAAGCTGCTTTCACGTTACGCATATCTTGACTCGTCTCAACGAGTAATACATCAACTTCTCCTTTTAATAATCCTCGTGCTTGCCTTGTATAAGCCTCAATCAATTCTTCAAAAGTCACACCACCAGTAACACTAATTGCTTTCGTTGTTGGTCCCATCGCTCCCGCAACATATACTTCCTTCCCGCTTTCTTTAACAGCTTGCTTCGCCAAAAGTGCTGCCTTTTCATTTAGTTCTTCATCTAAATGAGACAGCTCATAATCACTTAGTACAATATTCGTTGCCCCAAATGTATTTGTTTCAATAATATCCGCTCCAGCTTCAATATAAGTTTTATGAATCTTTAAAATAACGTCTGGTCTTGTTTCTACTAAATATTCATTACAGCCCTCGTACTCTTCCCCTCCGAAATCTTCAGCAGTTAAATCCTCTTGCTGAATCATTGTCCCCATTGCACCATCTAATATTAAAATGCTATTTTTTAATTTTTCTTCTATACACTTCATCAATTAATACCTTCTTTCACTTCTTGCTTTTCTCTTACATATTTAACAAGATGTTCTGTAATTTCATACTTTAAAAATGGTGTAATAAGATAAATACCATTAAAATATTTCATCGCTGCGTCAATCAATTCTTGTGAAATGCGAATCCCTTCCTCAATTGCTGCCTCTTTCGTTTCATGTCCATCCATTCTCTCTCTTATTTCTTCAGGAAGAGTAATACCCGGCACCTCAAAATGAAGAAAATCTGCATTCCGCTTACTTACTAACGGCATAATTCCAATAAAAATAGGTTGTTCCAAATGCTTTGTCGCTTCATACACTTCTTCAATTAACTTGATATCATAAATTGGCTGAGTTAAAAAATACTCCGCTCCAGCATCTATTTTTCGTTCCATCCGCTTAACCGCTGCTTTTAAGTGCCTTACATGAGGATTAAATGCGCCGCCTACAGAAAACCTTGTCGCCGGTCCAATTGATTTCCCTAAAATTGAACGTCCACCGTTCATTTCTTTAATCATTTTAATAAGCTCAATAGAGGATAAATCATATACAGAAGTGGCACCGGGAAAATCACCAACGCGCGCTGGATCACCAGTTAAAGCTAACACTTCTTCCATCCCTAACGCCGATAAACCTAACAAATGAGATTGTAGTCCAATGACGTTATGATCTCTACACGTTAAATGCGTCAATACCGGGATATCATGCTTCGTTAATAACGCACCCATTGCCATATTAGAAACACGAGGTGATGCTAATGAATTATCTGCTAGAGTAATAGCATCTGCTCCCGCTCTTTTTAACGCTCTTGCTCCTTCAAAAAAACGCTGTGTATCTAACGTTTTCGGTGGATCTAATTCCACTACAACTGTCGTTTGTTTTTTCGCTTTCTCTGCTAGAGTGACGTGAGCCTTCGAGCGTTTCTCATGCGTATGAACGACTTTCGGCCTTTGAATCGTGTCTTTTTCTATTACAGGGGTAATATTCGCAACAGCGCGCTTCATACTTTGAATATGTTCTGGAGTCGTACCACAACAACCACCCAATAACCGAATACCTTGCTCAATAAATCTCGGTGTCATCGCTTCGAAATAAGCTGGGCTTCCCTCATATACGTAACGTCCCTCCACATAATTCGGGAGACCTGCATTTGGGTATGCTGATAAATAGCCATTTTGCGGAATCGATATCATTTTGAAAGCTTCCGTCATATGAAGCGGCCCTAGTTGACAATTCAATCCAACAACATTTGCACCGTAATCTATAAGTTGCTTTAATATTTCATTGACATCATTTCCATTTTGAGTCGTACCTGCTTCATGTAACGCTAATTGAGCAACAATTGGAATATTCGTTTGCTTACGCAATACTTTAACGGCATGAAGTAATTCAAATTCATCGTAAAAAGTTTCTAATAGTAATCCATCAACCTGTTCTTCTAGTAAAGCCTCCGCCTGTTCAAGTAACATAAACTCTCTTTCCATATCAGTCGTTGTAACAGCTCCGATATGTTTCATACCACCGATTGTTCCTAAAATTGCATTTTTATCTGCCACAGATGCTTTCGCCAGTTTTACTGCCGCTCTATTAATTTCTGTAACTTGATTTTCTAAACCATACATACGTAATTTCGCCTCATTTGCTCCATACGTATTCGTTTGAATTACATCTGCTCCAGCAGCTACATATTGTTTATGAATTGATATAATTAAGTCTGGATCAGATACATTCAATTCTTCAAAACTACTTTGCAAACCATGTGAATGCAATAACGTCCCAACCGCACCATCACCTATTACAATTCCTTTTGATAATAAATCTAGTAATTTCACGAATCTCCCTCATTTCTATCAATATAAAAAACCCCTCTTCACTTTGAAGAGGGGGACATAATCGTTCCTCCTCTTATTATGCAAAACATTCGTTTTGCAGGTATTAGCACCGTTTCAAACATTTCGTTTGAAGGTTGCCGGGTTTCACAGGGCCTTTCCCTCCACCGCTCTCAATAAGAGTTGTCTTTATTATTTTATTTATGTAGCTAAAAGGAAATGTGTTCCCCTTTTAACAATGTTTGTTAATTTTTTATAAATTTAGCATGCACAAAAGTAAAAGTCAATGACAATTGCGGAAAAATAAAAATTATTTAAAATAAAGTTGCAATTCAATTATCTTTTGTTGTAAAGTTAAAAACATAATAAAAATTTCATACGAACATTCTTATCTAGAGAGGTAGAGGGACTGGCCCTGTGACGCCTCAGCAACCATTAACATTTTGTTAATAAGGTGCTAATTCCAGCAAATTGTGAAAGATTTGACAGATGAGAAGAAGACTCTATTCAAACCGAAAGCCTTCTTCTTAGAAGGCTTTTTTTATTTTATATTCACTTAATGTTTCAATTTAAAAAGGAGGAATTTTCACATGTCAACAATCGAAACAAAACTAGCACAAATCGGAAATCGCAGTGAAACTAAAACTGGAACGGTTAATCCACCAGTTTATTTCTCAACCGCTTATCGTCACGAAGGAATTGGTAAATCTACTGGCTTTGACTATTCACGAACTGGCAATCCAACTCGCGGTCTTTTAGAACGGGCGATCGCAGACTTAGAATATGGCGAACAAGGTTATGCCTGTAGTTCAGGGATGGCGGCTGTTCTCCTCGTCCTTTCTCTATTCCGCTCTGGAGACGAACTTATTGTATCTGAAGATTTATACGGGGGAACGTATCGATTATTTTCTGAGCATGAAAAAAAGTGGAATGTTCAATGTAGATACGTAAATACACAGTCTATTAAACAAATTGAGCAAGCTATCACAACTGAAGTGAAGGCTATTTTCATAGAAACTCCAACTAATCCATTAATGCAAGTTACTGATATTGCTGCTGTCGCAACTGTAGCGAAAAGGCACGGACTACTTCTTATTGTAGACAACACATTCTACACACCTTATATACAGCAACCATTAACAGAAGGTGCTGACATTGTACTTCATAGCGCAACGAAATATTTAGGGGGACATAACGATGTACTAAGCGGGCTTGTCGTTGCAAAAGGAAAGGAACTTTGCGAGGAAATCGCTCATTATCATAATGCATCAGGTGCAGTTTTAAGTCCATTTGACTCATGGTTATTAATTCGCGGTATGAAAACGTTAGCGCTTCGCATGAGACAACACGAAGAAAATGCGAAAGCAGTTGTTGCGTATTTAAACGATGAAGACGGGGTAACAGATGTATTTTATCCAGGAAGAGGCGGCATGATTTCATTCCGCCTTAAAGATGAAGCTTGGATTAATCCATTCTTACAGTCTTTATCCTTAATTACATTTGCCGAAAGTCTTGGTGGTGTAGAAAGTTTAATGACTTATCCAGCAACGCAAACACATGCTGATATTCCTGAAGAAATTAGAACAGCAAACGGCGTATGTAATCGTCTTCTTCGATTCTCAGTTGGCATTGAAAATAGTAACGATTTAATTCAAGACTTAAAGCAAGCTATTAAACTCGTAAAAGAAGGTGTAAGAATATGAGCTATTCTATAGATACACTCTTACTACACAACCAATATAAACATGACTCGCAAACAGGCGCTGTGAACGTTCCTATTTATAACACATCAACTTTTCACCAGTTTGATGTAGATACGTTCGGAAAATATGACTATAGCAGGTCAGGAAACCCAACTCGTGAAGCTCTTGAAGATATCATTGCTTTATTAGAAGGCGGAACAAAAGGATTCGCCTTTGCATCAGGCATTGCAGCGATTTCCACTGCATTCCTCCTTCTTTCACAAGGTGATCACGTACTCATTTCTGAAGATGTATACGGAGGCACTTACCGAGTGATAACTGAGGTACTCTCCCGTTACGGTGTTTCACATACATTTGTTGATATGACCAATTTAGAAGAAATAAAACAAAACATTAAACCAAATACAAAGCTCTTTTATGTAGAAACACCTTCTAACCCACTTTTAAAAGTGACAGATATTCGCGAGGTTTCTAAACTCGCAAAGTCTATTGGCGCTCTTACTTTTGTTGATAATACATTTTTGACACCACTATTCCAAAAACCATTTGAACTTGGAGCTG
Source organism: Bacillus sp. FAU20 (assembly GCF_056033865.1). Lineage (NCBI taxonomy): Bacteria > Bacillati > Bacillota > Bacilli > Caryophanales > Bacillaceae > Bacillus > Bacillus sp. FAU20. The sequence goes on along the minus strand of NZ_JBVYHY010000003.1, from coordinate 390,776 downwards.
ATGTCGTTCTTCATAGTGCTACAAAATTTATTGCTGGTCATAGTGATGTTACTGCCGGATTAGCAGTAGTAAAAGATGCAGAACTCGCTCAAAAGCTTGGATTTTTACAAAATGCATTCGGTGCTATTTTAGGGCCTCAAGATTGTTCTCTCGTACTTCGCGGTCTAAAAACATTACATGTACGCCTCGAGCATTCAGCTAAAAATGCCAATAAAATTGCACATTATTTACAAGAGCACGCTAAAGTACAAAATGTCTATTATCCGGGATTACAAACACATCTCGGATTTGATATTCAACAATCTCAAGCAACATCAGCTGGCGCGGTCTTGTCGTTTACTTTGCAGTCTGAAGATGCACTCCGCCAATTTTTATCAAAAGTAAAATTACCTGTTTTTGCAGTTAGTTTAGGAGCTGTAGAGTCTATTCTTTCTTATCCAGCAAAAATGTCACATGCAGCACTGTCGCAAGAAGCTCGTGATGAAAGAGGAATCTCTAATTCATTACTTCGGTTATCAGTCGGTCTTGAAAATGTTAACGATTTAATATCCGATTTTGAAAATGCCCTTTCTTATGTAGAAGAACCTATAAATGCATAGAGAAAAAAGAAGATATGAGATTAGGTTTTCATATCTTCTTTTTATGCGGTTTAGTTATATTCATTTGAATTTCTTCTTTTCTTATAGTCCATAAAAAAATAAAAGTATATCATCTATTTCTAAATAATGGATTAATTGATATATTAAGAAATGAACAGGGGTGAAAATAATGGTTACTTGTGCAGATATTTTAATCGTTATCGATTTACAAAATGGCGTATGTTATAGCGGAGAGCATTTATTTGATTTACAGAACTTACTAACAAAAGTAAATAAAAGAATTTCTTCATACAGAAAATTAAATAAACCAATCCTTTTTGTTCAACATTGTGATGATGATTTAGTACCCGAGAAAGAACTTTGGACTATTCATACCGATCTAGATGTTCAAGAACAAGATTTTTTTGTAAGAAAAACACATGCAAATTCATTTTATAAAACAAACTTAAAAGAAATTTTAGATCAATTATCTGTAAATCGCATTGAATTTTGTGGTGCCCAAACAGAGTACTGTATGGATGCTACGATTAAGTTTGCCCACGGGCTGGGATACGAAAACTTTATGGAACAGAAAACAACCTCTACGTTGAATAATCCTTTTATGTCCGCAAAAGAGACAATTGATTTTTACGAGAACATATGGAATCACAGATTTTTAACGTTGCTAAAAGATGAATTTTAGAATAAATGACTACTGACTTGATTATCCTAAGATTTATCAGCCGTAATCAAATATTTCATTATCACCATAAAGAAGCGAATTACATTCAGCTTCTTTTCTTTTAACCTGTTTTATATTCTATATATATCATTATAATTCCTTTGTCATATTATTTTAAAAATTTAGTATATTCATTTGAAAGAATAAGAAAATCATGATAAAATTGTGTTACAAATATATTTATATCTTTCAATTTTTAAAACGCATCGAAATTTTCACCCAAAAATGTCATTTTACAAAAACGTGCTAATTTACCTATTTTATTTACATCAGGGTCTCTTTTCTTACAATTTCTTTACTTTAGGACTTTTTTTCTGCAACAACTATTTTCTTTTCTTTAAATTTTTGGTATGTATAGTATGGTATAATAGCTCACACGGAGGTGGAAAAGAACATGTTAGAAACCTTTCAAAAAGAATTAGAACTATATGAAAGTAATGCAGAATTATTAAAAGTGCTAGCTCATCCTGTTCGTTTATGTATCGTAAAAGGATTAATCGAGCGCGGTCCAAGCAACGTTTCTACAATGTATACTGGATTAAACATGCCACAATCTACAATTTCACAGCATTTAGCAAAATTAAAAAGCGCTAAAATCGTTTCTAGTGAAAGAAAAGGATTAGAAATTTATTACAAAGTAGAGAACGAAACAATAATTCAACTCGTTCGCGTATTATTAGGTTAGGGACTAATAATCGCAGAAAAAGAACGTATTCTATATTTTTTATCTCATATCTTTAATATAAATATATATCATGAGAGGAAATATATAATACTACATAAGTCGTATTAAAAAACAAGACACAGTATATACTGTGTCTTGTTTTTTATATTGTTACATACCGATCCAAATGTAAATGTTGCATATCTTTTGTATGTATAACAACATCAAACGAACTCCCTACTCCTCCATTTAAAATCATAGAACGAACTGCTCGATTTTGTTTTTGCGTTTCAGAAAAAGGATTCATATCTTGATGGCTCGTAAGCTGTTCTAATATCCCTGCAGCTAACAAGAACTCAGATTGTTTCTTATGCCATACTGCACTCATTCCTTGCATACTAAACATCTCCTTTAGCTCGTCCCAATGAATATGAGTAGTAAGATCCATTTCACCTGGATGCGCTAGTGGATTACGTATTAGCTTGTGCTGATAATACCCTCGCAAACTTCCTTCACGGTGTGCTGGATGCATCCATTCTTCTTTTGTGTATCCGTAATCAACTGTAATACATATACCTCTTTGAAACCATTTCGCAATTTCTTTTATATAATCCTCCATCACAATTGGTACTTCAAAACGTTGCCCTTCAGCAATATGAATATTATATTTCAATAAATAGCGACCAATTCTTTTATCTAACGGCCTACATACTTCCGAAAGGTTTCCTTCCTCTGTATATGTAATACGCACTTCATACAACATACCATTTCTTTTCTCAATTATTTCAACAGGAAATGCATCAAACAACTCATTCGAAAAAAGAATTCCCTCGAAAGAATCTCCCATTTCACTATAAGAGGTATAGTACGATACATTAGAAAATGAGCCAAGGTGCTCCTGCTGTAATTTTCTATGAAAAGGGCTCACTTCAATCATTGAATAGTTTAAATCAATAAAGGTTTTTGGAGATAATTGCTTCCATTCTTGTAAAACATCATAGGCAAACTTCCCTGTTCCTCCACCAATTTCACAAATATTCGGAGCAACTTCACCATTTTCAACAAGACGAATAAAAAGTTTAGCAAAAGTTTTTGCAAACACAGAGGATACGTTGCTACTTGTAAAAAAATCACCTTGTCTTCCAATCTTTTCACGTTCTTTCATATAATATCCATGACCTTCTGTATACAATACAAGGTTCATATACGTACTATATGAAATTGAATAATCCTTTTCTTTCCCCATCCATTCTCTTAAAATGAGCTCCATTCCCATAATGACTCCTTATTGTAAAAACGGATTATTTTCTTTTTCAAAGCCAATGCTTGTTTCTGGACCATGTCCACATAGCACCGCTGTTTCATCTGGTAATACAAATAATTTCTCTTCAATACTTCCAATTAATTCAGCGAAACTTCCACCAGGTAAATCTGTTCTTCCAATGCTCATTTGGAACAATACATCTCCTGAGAATACAGCATTCGCCTCTTTACTATAATAAGAAATACTTCCTGGAGAATGTCCTGGTGTCTCAAAAATTTCAAAATTAAATGATCCAATTGTTAATGTACCTTCTGCATCAATAATATGATCCGCCGGTTTTGCTGTAATACTGCGGTTCATCATAAAAATTTGAGAGCCGTTTACAGTTGCATCTCCTAACCAATCTGCTTCTTCTTTATGTACGTACACAGGAATATGAAAAGCGTCTCTTACCGCATCAACAGCACCGATATGATCAAAATGAGCATGTGTTAATAAAACAGCCAATGGTTTTAATTGTTCTTCTTGTAAATATGTAACGAGCTTTTCACCTTCATGACCAGGGTCAAAGATAATGCACTCTTTTTGATCGTTCATTAAAATATAAGCATTTGTTTGTAATGGGCCTAACGGCATTTGTATCCATTTCATATGAAAATCTCCTCCAGTTATTAAACTTACTTTTAATGATACAACATTTCTTTCTCTGAGGAAAAGAAAGGATGCTATCTCGACAATCATTTTTAAAACATGTACAATATAAAAGAGTAAATATTCCAAAAACTCATAATAAGAAATGGGTAGACAGAGGAGGATATTGTATGGGCCTTGTTATTATTTTTACACTTGTCACTCTGTTAGCTGTATTCGCTACGCTTAGAACACTTCGTGAAAAAAACTTTTTCGCAAGCGGCTTTGCAATTGCAACTGTACTCGTTTTCGGATGGTTTACGATCATGACTGTTCTATATAACGGGTATCCACCAGCAGCTTAATTCGTTTACACTTTATTCTTCATCGAGATTTCACACAAAAAGAGGAAGGGTTCCCCTTCCTCTTTTCATATTTCACAACTTATATCATCTTCGCTTCGTATTTGTGCTTTTTTACAAGCCAAGCTCCTCCGATAACACCTGCATCATTACCAAGTGTTGCAATAGCTAACTTCGTGCTCTTTACAGCACGTGAGAAAGCATATTGCTCGAAATAGCGTTGAATTGGTTCTAATAGCGCATCTCCAGCTTTAGACACGCCTCCACCAATAACAATTTTCTCTGGGTTCAACGTACTAGAAAGGTTCGCTACAGCTAATCCTAAATAAGAAGCTACTTTTTCTACTACTTCTCCTGCTAATTCATCACCTTGTCCAAGTGCTTCAAAGACATCTTTTGATGTAATACGTCCTTCTTCAGCTAACATAGAACGCAACATGCTCTCTTTATTAGTCTCTTGTATTTTTTGCATAGCAACACGTACAATACCTGTCGCAGATGCTACTGTTTCTAAGCAACCAGACTTCCCGCAATTACATGGGAAAGCATTTTCTGTAACTACTGTAATATGTCCAATCTCACCAGCAGCACCACTCACGCCGTGTACAATCTCACCATTGGCGATTACACCACCACCAACGCCCGTACCAAGTGTCATACAAATTAAATCTTTTGCACCTTCACCAGCACCTTTCCACATTTCACCAAGCGCTGCTAAGTTTGCATCATTATCAATAACAACAGGTAATCCTGTTTCTACTTCTAATAAATCTTTTAGTGGATAATTTTTCCACCCTAAATTAACCGCTTCATAAATCATTCCAGATGCCACATGTACAGGACCAGGAGCCCCCATACCAATACCAATTAACTTGCTCTTCAATTCGCCTAATTCTTCTAGCTTTTTATCAATTGCTTTCGCAACATCAAGTGTAATATGTTTTCCTTGCTCACCTGTATTCGTAGGGATTTCCCACTTATGTAAAATTTCACCGTATACATTAATAAATGCTAATTTAATCGTTGTACCACCAAGGTCAACACCAACTAACCATTTCTCTTCCATGTTGCTTACCTACCTTTATCTAATTCTTATTTAGCTCTTTTTGAATTTCTTGCTTCAATAAAAATAAAGCTGTTTGATAGTCTTGTGGATCGATTAGCTGTGATTGATTTAATTCACGCAATTCATCTTGCATTAATTGTAAATCTGCAATTCGATCTCCCGTATAAATAATCGTACCAAATTTCTTTAGCAATTGCTGAATATCATAAATAGATACCATTTCATCACCCTCTATACTCACTTACTATAAAAAATTATAATAAGAAAACGTTCACATATTTTATTATAATCAAGAAGAAAAAGTCTCGTCAATTTTTATTTGTCTATACAAGCTTATTTATAAGTATTGTTCCTTTTTCTGTAATAATTTTTTCTATGTTTTTATCAAATGGCTCTACCGGAATGTGTTTTACCATTTGAAAATCATACGCTAATGATAGCGTTTTCCCTTTATAATGCACGAGATAACGATCATAATAGCCACCGCCGTACCCAATTCGCTCTCCTCGTTCTGTATAAGCTACGCCCGGCACAATTTGAAGATCAATTTCATCCATATTCACTTCTTCCGTAAGCCCAGGAATCGGTTCACGTAAATTCATATACACCGTTTCTAATTGATCAAAATTATTAATTTGCCGGAAAGACATCGTTCTTGTTCCTTTATTACACTTAGGAACTACAACTTTCTTTCCTTCTTCCCAAGCTTTTTCGATAATAGGATATGTATTCACTTCATTTTCCATTGAAAGAGTAATTCCAATTGTTTTAGCTTCAACCCACTCTTTTTGCGCATACAACGAAAATGCAATCTGTTCTGATAAAGTTGTATACTGTTCTTCTGATAAAGAATTCATGTGTTCTATTATTTGTTTACGTAAACGTACTTTCTCTACTTTCACACACTCTCCCCCTTACAGTGACACTTTACTCTATGCTGATAGTGTATCACTTTTAACATAGGAATCGAATAAAAAAAGAAACAGTAGGAAAATATTCCTACTGCTTACTTTGTTTCACGGTGTAACGTAGACTTCTTGTCACGCTTGCAATACTTTTTAAGCTCGATACGCTCAGCGTTGTTACGTTTATTTTTCTTTGAGATATAGTTACGATCTCCGCATTCTGTACATGCTAGAGTAATATTCACACGCATTCTTATTTCCCTCCAGTACTAATAACTTAAATCAGACTATACTATAATACCACTTTTAAAATAAAAATTCTACACCTTTTGATATTGTCTAATTTTTTCTATAAGATTTTTCATATTTTCCCTTGCTATTACTGGATTTCTAGCATGTGAATACACCAAAAACTTTGGTTGTTTTGTGTCAGAAACGATATAAGACCACTCTTTTTCAGTATATTTGAACTGTACTCCTTCAAATATACCTTCTCCCTTCCTTTCCATATCATCCAATAATTTCCTCATAATTTCTCCTTTTTCATTCCATGAACATACCACTTCATCATAAAGTAAATAGAGCGGAGGTGATTGCTCTACTATGCTGAGAAACGTTTTTCCTTGCAATGCTATTAGCTCAAATAATTTTCCAATTCGATATAAAATATCTCGCTTCCACCTTACTTGAAACGACTTTCTTTCATCCTGCGTATAAAATAGAAGATAACATTCTCCTAACTTCAAAGACATTGGGTAAATATTTCCTGTCGATTCGAGTAAGAAATCCGGAATATCTACCTCTTCCAAATCTGTACCTTGGTAAATATTACTATGTTTATCGTATAACTCGAAATGATTTCCTTGCTCAGAAAACATAAGAGCCATATTCGCTTTACTTGATTTCATCAAAGCTTTCACATGATCTTTTTGTTCGCTTGCATAAATCCATGTAACTGTACAACCAAGTCTTTGCAGAAAGAGCATGAGTAAATGTTGCAACGTATCATTTCTCTTATTAATAAGAAGATGAAACTTCTGCATCTGTATTTTCTCGATATCAATATGCTCCAATATAACTTCTATATACTCATTCATAGAAACATGAACCAGCTTATTACGCCCCATTTCTTTCTCATGCACGTAATAAAACAATTCGGACATATATACTTGTTCTATCTCTTTTTGCTGCTTATACGTTAACGGCATGCCAGCTTGACCGTATAACTTTATAACAATCTCATTCCCATTCTCCACTTGAATGAAAACACCACCTGCACATTGCAAATGATGAACACTATATTGAAAAAGTGACTCGTTCATTTCTTTACATTCCATCGTATGAATCCCTATACCATGAATAGCATGTAAAAATAAATTTTTATAAGAGGTTGTTTCTATATTTTCTTGACTTCCAATTAATATACTTTCTCCTTTTGTAAAAAGAGAACCATAGGCCATCGCAATCTTCACGATAAACTGGGGAGTAATTTCAACATTCCCTCTTCCTACAATGCGGCTTTTTTGTAACCACCCTGCACTCATTTCACTCTCTTGAATACCAGCCGCTCCTACTATCGAATGACTATCAATCGCCTTATAAGGCCATAGTTTTCCTTTTTGCTTAATTACCGTACTTCTCCCGATATGACAGTGATCCGCTACAACGCTTTTTTGAAACAGTGTAACATCATCTTCAACTATTGTACGCTCTCCTATTGTCGTTTCTAATAGTTCACAATACTTCCCAATGTGGGCATTTGCAAAAACAATACTCTTTTGAAGATGAGAATAATTTGAAACGATACTATTTTTCCCAATAATAGAATATGGCTCAATTACAGCTCCTGTACCAATCTTTGCTCCTTCTCCAATAAAAGAGGGGCCATGAATTTTCGTCCCTTTACCAATCGTCACCCCTTCTCCCATCCATACCATCGGTAATACTTCCGTATAAGGAATAGGTACTTGTAACTTTTTCGTTAACAAATCAAATTGTGCTTGTCGATATTGATTAAATGTGCCGATATCTAACCAATAACCTTCTGACAAATATGCGAATAACACATTTTTGTTTGCCAATAGCGGAAACACATCATGACTGAAATCAAAAAATTGCCTAGGCGGTATGTAAGAAAAGATTTCTGGTTCCATAATATATATGCCTGTATTCACAACATTAGATACTACCTCATTCCAGCCCGGCTTTTCTATATATCGTGTAACCTCCTGGTCTTTATTCATTACAACCAATCCAAATGAGAGTGGATTTTCTACTTCTTTCACAAACATTGTTACCATTCTTTTCTTTTGTTCATGAAACCCAATTCCTTCTGATAATTGAAAGTCAGTTAATGCATCCCCGCTTATCACAACAAATGTTTCATCTAAAAATTGTTCTGCTTGTTTAATACTCCCTGCTGTGCCAAGCGGAGGAGAGTCTTCAAAATAATACAAGTTAACTCCCCATTTACTACCGTCACCAAAATATTGCTTAATGGTCGTACTCATATATTGAACAGTAATTGCAATTTCACGAATACCATGCTGGCGTAATAACTCAATATTATATTCTAAAACTGGTTTTTCTAATAATGGTAACATCGGCTTTGGAGTATTACATGTTAATGGCCTAAGGCGTCTTCCTTTTCCTCCAGCTAAAATAACCCCCTTCATATACTTCAGCCTCCACTTATATAATGTTCAATAACTCCATATACCATATGTATATTCCCTATCCCACATGAACTAGCAGCATAAACTTGATTAGTTAAACAAATCCTCATTTAGAAGACCATATAATTAAATTTCTCACCTATAAAAACGTACGTTTCAAACAACAAGAAAGCGCTTACTATTAATTGTTAAATAATACTTATTAACGACAAACATATATACTAATTTTTCCATTATATTATGATACATCTTATCATCATAAACTAAAGGAAACAACGAGCTTTTTTTGTCATGTTTTGACTAAAAAAAGCAGGTGATTTCTCATCACCTACTTTAATTCCTACTCATTCAATAAATAATGCTTTCCTTTTACTAAATAAAAGACATTTTCAGCAATATTTGTAATATGATCTGCTACACGCTCAATATATCTCGCGACAAATGATAATTGTGTAATTTGCGTAATTGCTTCTGGTTGTTCCGGAACTGAAGATATAAACTCACGAATTGCTTTTCCATATATTTCATCAACGGAATCATCCATTTCAGCAATTTGTTTCGCAAAAGTTAAATTTTCTTGTTCATATGCTTCTAACGCTAAATGCAACATCTCATTTGCAACCGCAAACATTTCATCCAGGTTGTGCAAACTAACAGCCACTTCTTTTTCCCCAAGACGAATTGTAGCCTTTGCAATATTAACAGCATGATCTGCAATACGCTCTAAATCTGTCGCTGTTTTAATTGAAATAAAAATCCTTCTTAAGTCACTTGCTACAGGTTGCTGCTTCGTAATGAGCATAAGCGCAAGATCGTTTATTTCCTCTTCTAAATTATCCATGCGGTAATCACCATCAATGACCTCTAACGCTTTCTCTACATCCCTTGTATGCAGACCTTCCATAGCAATCAATAAAGCCGCATTTGCTAATTCTCCAAGCTCGATCACCTTTTGCTGTAACGCTTTTAAATCACCTTGAAACTGTTCTCTTACCATTTTTCTTCCCCCTCAATATTATGTGCCATTATATAAAAGTGAAACTTTAATCAACCCTCATCAATCGGGCTTTTATAGGCAGCAAGATCCCCTCCCTAACTTCTTTGCTTTCGCTAAATTTTAAGGTGGGGGGCTTACTGCCTGCAAATAGCGGGGCAAATCTCCTACATAGCCTCTTGCGCTTGTAATAAACCTTAAGATAAGGAGAAGTATTACTTCTCTATTAACAGTAAGATAAAATAAGAAATGCCCTCTGTTAAGAGGGCATTTGCTCTTAGCTTTGAAACGATATCAACCAAAGCGACCTGTAATATAATCTTCTGTACGCTTATCTGAAGGAGTCGTAAATAATTTATTTGTATCTGTATACTCCACAACTTCCCCGCTTAAGAAGAAAGCTGTTTTGTCTGAAATACGCGCTGCTTGTTGCATATTATGCGTTACGATAACAATACTAAAATCTTTCTTTAGCTCTTGAATTAATTCTTCTACTTTTAATGTTGAAATTGGGTCTAATGCCGATGTTGGCTCATCCATTAAAATAACGTCTGGCTCAATAGCTAAGCAGCGTGCGATGCATAGACGCTGTTGCTGTCCACCAGATAAACCATATGCATTATCGTGCAAACGATCTTTTAACTCATCCCAAATCGCTGCTCCACGTAAACTTTTTTCAACAATTTCATCTAATGCCTTTTTGTCACGAATACCATGGATTTTTGGACCGTATGCTACATTCTCATAAATAGATTTTGGAAATGGATTTGGCTTTTGGAACACCATTCCTACATGCGTTCTTAATTCTTCAACTGGATATGATTTATCAAATATATTGCGTTCTCTATACTCAATTACACCTGTAGTTCGAACGATCGGTACTAGCTCTACCATGCGATTTAATGTTTTTAAGTAAGTTGATTTACCACAGCCACTTGGACCGATAATGGCTGTAACTTCATTCTCATGAATACTTAAATTAATATCTTTTAAAGCATGGTCTTCCCCATACCATAAATTTAAGTTTTTCGTATCAAATACTACCTTCTTTGGCGCAGTCTCGATTTTCTCTTCGTTTTTCACCTGTACATTTACTACTGTTGCTACCATTTGAATTCCCCTTTCATCCACTTCCAACTTATTTTCGATTTCGTAACCATAAAACAAATATATTAATAAATAGCAACAAACCTAACAAAACAATCATCCCAGCTGCTGCTACATACTGAAATTCTTCTTTTGGCCTACTCATCCAATTAAAAATTTGAATTGGTAGAACTGTAAATCTATCAAACATACTAAATGGAACATAATTTGCAAACGCAAGTGCCCCAATAACTAATAGTGGTGCAGCTTCTCCAATTGCTCTTGATATCGCTAACGTACAGCCCGTTATAATCCCTGGGAAAGCATATGGCAATACAATTTGATACATCGTTTGCCACTTCGTAGCACCTAATCCGTAAGAACCCTCTAATAATACACTTGGTACTGATCGAATTGCTTCTTGACTCGCCACAACAACTGTTGGTAAAACGAGTAAACTCATCGTCAGTGCTGCTGCAACTATACTCTCTCCTAAATGAAGAGCATATACAAAAATAGTTAAACCAAGCAATCCAAATACAACGGATGGTACTCCTGCTAACGTTTGATTATTAATCTCTATTATTTTTTTAAATAGAGATTCCTTCGCATATTGCTCTAAATAAAGTGCTGTTCCAACTCCAAATATAAAAGAAACAGGTATAACAATACTCATAAATAATATTGTCCCTGACAAAGCTGCAGCAATACCAGCTTCTTTCGGATTACGTGAAGCGAAATTTGTAAAGAAATCTATTGAAAGATAACTTATACCTTTTTCAACAATTTGAAACAGTAACAAAAACAAAATTACAATTGAAAATAAAATTGCTATATAAAATAACAATTTGTAAATTCGATCTTTTAAAAAGCGTGATGCCATGTTTTTTTGTATTTTTTTATGATTCAACATTCGCATATTATGTCATCCTCCTAAAACGGCGCATAATTGACTGCGAAATGATGTTCATAATAAAAGTAAACAAAAATAACGTTGCACCTACAGCATACATGCTGTAATACGTAATCGTTCCATGCGGAGCATCACCTAAACTTACTTGTACAATATAGGCTGTTAACGTTTGAATAGAATGTGTCGGATCAAGCGATACATTTGGTGTGGATCCTGCTGCAATTACAACAATCATCGTTTCACCAATTGCACGAGAAGCCGCTAATATAATTGCTGCCATAATCCCTGTAAAAGCGGACGGAAACACCACTTGTTTTACCATTTCAAACCGCGTCGCTCCGAGTGCTAATGAAGCTTCTTTCGTCCCTTTCGCCACAGCTCTCATCGCGTCTTCAGATAGAGATGCAACTGTAGGCATCATCATAAATCCGATAACGATTCCTGGACTAATCGCATTAAAAAACTGTAAGTCTGGTATAACCCTTTGTAAAAGTGGCGTAACAATTGTTAATGCAAAAAAACCATATACAATTGTCGGGATACCTGCTAATAGCTCTAACATCGGCTTTAATATTTTCCGTGCACTATTTGAAGCATATTCGCTTAAAAATACGGCACACGCTAAACCGATAGGAATTGCTACAAACATAGCAATTGCTGTTACAAGGAACGTTCCACATATAAGTGGTAATATGCCGAATTTAGGATCTTCAAAAAATGGTAACCATTCTTTCTCCGTCAAAAAGGAGTATAATGATATTTTTTGAAAAAACATGATTGTTTCATTAGAGAGCGTAAAAACAATTCCAAGTGTCGTCACAATAGAAACGCTAGCAATTATTTTTAGTAATAAAGGTACTATTCGATTGATTCGCTGCGTTTTTTTTCTTTGTTTTGTATTTCTTTCAATCAAATGTTGTACAGAAAATGTAATTTGACTTTTGTCATTATGAGCCAAAGATGAAAACCCCTTTCCACCCCGACATTACCTTTTTATTTCTGTTAACATACGCAGCTGTTCATTGTATTTTTCTTTTCGTAATTTTACATACCCGACCTCTTCAGCGAGGTTACCGACATGCTGAATCATAAACTCAACATAGTTTGCTACATTCATTTTATTTCGGATAGATGCATTATTCACATAAGCAAGTAGCGGCCTAGATAACGGCTTATACTTACCTGATTGAATGGTCTCTTTCGTCGGAAATACACCATTTACTTTTATTGCTTTCACCTTATCTCGATTAGCCATATAATAAGCATATCCTACAAAAGCAATGGCATGTTTATCATTCATTACCCCTTGCATAATAACTTGATCATCTTCAGACAAAGAGACTTTTTTTACAATGCGATGATTTTGTAAGATGACATTTTGAAAATAATCATACGTACCAGAGTCTACGCCTGGTGCATAAAACTTCACTTGTTCACGTGGCCATGTTGAATGAATTTGTGACCATCGCTTCTCTCTTCCATCTTCACTCCAAAGTAGTCGTAACTCGTCTACTGACATATCGTCTACCCATGTATTGTGGCGATTCACAACAATCGTAAGACCGTCGTTAGCAACCTCAAAAGGTGTGAACTGAATAGAGTTTTTCTTCATTTCATTTTTCTCGACTTGTTTCATTACTCTCGAAGCATTATTTATATCTACTTCTCCTTTACTGAAACGATTAAATCCTCCCCCAGTTCCAGAAATACTGATGGAAATTTTCACGTCTGGATGCACCTTTGTATATTCCTCCGCTACTGCTTCTATAATAGGAAAAACCGTTGAGGATCCATCAACTCTCACTTCTCCCGTATCATTTAAAGCAAATGCAGTAGACATTTCAAAACAGAGGAACCATATTGATAATACGAAAATTTTAATAGGTGTACGCATCCATTTCACGTGTTCTTCCTCCTAGAAGTAACCGGAAATAACAGGATTACAGATATAAGAATACTGCTAAACTATTAATTCGGTTTTAATTGTTTGTAAAAGTTTTGTAAAGTTCCACAAAAATCAACATACGATACAATTTTAATTCATTAGTAGCTATTCATTTCCTCTGATGATTTCCCTATAAAATATTTATCCCCTATCCCACCATATACAAGTATCATTTATACGGCCGCGCTTTTTCCAATGTTGTATACTTGTCCACATTTATTACACGATATGCATAAACCATAAAAAAAAGCACACTATCTTTTCAGATAGTGTGCTTTTTTACAACTTTTTTATTCATCATCTTGATCTTTATTTTTATTGTCTTTATCATCTTTTGAAGCTTGACCATTTACTTCTTTGTTTTTCAAATCAAAGTAAGCATCCATAATTTCACGACCAATATATCCATTAATACCAGTCTTATCATCATGTACCCACGGAACGACAACAGAGAATGCTACTTCTGGATCTTCAAGTGGCGCATAACCTACTAATGTTAAGTTATATGTTTCCACACGTTCACCGTTTGCCTTTCTACCAATCTCTTTATCTCCGCCATACACAGTTTGCGCGGTACCTGTCTTCCCTGCCGCTTTATATTTTGCACCTGTAAAGTATTTTGTAGCTGTACCACCCGAATCATTATACACTTGTCTAAATCCTTCTTGAACGCGTTTAATTTGCGATTCCGGCATATCAACACGATTTAATACTTTCGGTTCCATAGATTGAACAACTTTCCCAACTTCATCTGGTTTCACTGCCGGTTGACGAATTTCTTTTACAACTTGTGGTTGCATACGATATCCGCCATTGGCAATCGTCGAAATATATTGCGCTAATTGAAGCGGTGTATACGTATCATACTGTCCAATTGATAAATCTAGTAAGAAACCTGGTTGACTACTTCTACCCATCTGACCAGCAGATTCATTCGGTAAATCAATTCCTGTTTTTACACCAAGTCCAAACTGTCCGAAATAATAACGCATCGTATCAAATGCTTTTTGAGGTATATCTAACGTACCACCTCTCACATACTGAACACCGGCGATATTCATCGCTGTTTTAAACATATAAACGTTAGAAGACATTTTTAAAGCTGTAAGGTCATTAATATATCCCATCGTTTTCCAAGACGACTTCGTAGGTGTACCTTTTAATTTAATTGGTTCATCCAATTGTACTGCCCCTGGTTGAATCGCACCAGTTTGATATCCAGTAAGTACTGTTGCACCTTTTACAGTTGATCCCATCGGATAAGAACTTGTCATGGTACCTAATGCAAAGTCATTTACTTTCGTTTGGCCATCTTCGTTAACTAATTGTTTCCCCGCCATAGATAAAACTTCACCATTTTTTGGGTTCATCATTACAACGAATGCGCGATCTAAAAGAGGTTCGCTTCCTTTAAACCTCATTAAATTCTTCGCAAGAATATCTTCCACGCGCTTTTGTAATTCCATATCAATTGTTAAGTTCAGGTCATTACCACTTTGTCCTTTTGATACATTAATCGTTTCTAAAATATTACCGTTTTTATCTGTAACATTTCTAACTTCTGCTTTCGTACCGTGCAGACTATCTTCATACTGTTGTTCAAGATAACTTTTTCCTACTCGGTCATTTCGATTATAATCACGAACAAGATAGTAATCTAGTCTTTCTCTCGGTAAGCCTTCATCAGATGTCGACACCCCACCAAGTACACTTCGGAATAAATCATCGTACGTATATTTTCGCTCCCAATCAACATTCGTATCTACACCTGGTAATGCTGCTAGGTTTTCACTAATAATCGAATATTCCTTTTCTGTAGCATCCTTTTTAATAACTTGAGGTGTCATTGCATATCCGCCGTCCATCTTACTTTTAATCGCTAGTATTTCTAGATCTTTTGCGGATAATTGATTAATCTCTTCTTCTGTTACACGACTTCTCTGACGCTCGTCTAATTCTTTATCATCAATTTTTTTATCTTTAAACTCTTGACGATCTTTATTCGTAATTTTTTCTTTAGCTTCCTCTTTATGCATAGCAAGCCAATAATCTTTTTTATCGCGATCTGTTAATTTATCTGTCGGTACTTCAATCAAATCTGCTAGCTTTTTCGCTGTTTCTAAGCGATCTTCTGCAGTTGATCCTTTCATTTTTGTAAATGTAATAGTACGAACGGCTGCATTATCTACTACAGGTCGCCCATAACGGTCAAATATTTTCCCACGCGGTACAGGATTACTTATCGTTGAGTTTTCTTTCTTCTCCACTTCATTCTTATATTCTTCACCGCGAACAATTTGTACATATCCGAGCCTTACAATAACCGCGGAGAACATTAAAAACACGCAGAAAAACAGCACGTTTAACCGAAAAGGAACGTGGGTCTTTTTCTTATTTTGCTTCTGCTTCTTGCTCATACAAACCCCCTCTACCAACAGCTATGTAATGTGAAAGGGACACCTTCTACAGGTGTCCTCACTGCTGTCTTACATCTTTTTCTATTCTAGCATAAAACAAACGAGAAGTTAACCTTCTGGTTCAGTTTGGTTTTGCGCGTTCCCTTGCGTTACAACACTTGTTTTACTCGCATTTCCCTCATCATATTTGACATTTTTAACTGCAAAATAAATAAGAAAATGTCCAGCACCTAAAATACATAATAAGTAAGGTAAACTTTTTTCAGGTGGAAAGAATAGTACAGCACATAAAAAGCTTAAAATGGAACAGATTCTTCCGGCGTTTAACCACAGCTCCCGAACAACGACATATTCCACACGCCATTCTCTCGCATTTTTCGCTCTACCAATTACGTCATATGTCATTGATCCGTACGGAACAAGTAAAATAGGATATGCAACCGCAATACATGCCGCATAAATAAGTAATTTCGTGTATGTAACATTGAAAATGACTAAAAAGACGACAGCATATAAAATAATGCCCCCAAGTAAAATTGCTTTTTTTCGCCACTCTTTCTTTAACATACGAGCAACTAAGTAATAACATACAAAGGATACAGCAGAGTTAACTAAACTGTATTTTCCTAATGCGAACTCACTATTAGTTGCTAAATAAACATATACTGAAATGACAAAAATAAACGTTCCTTCTCTCAATCCTTGGAAAAAATGAGCTCGTGTAATCTTTCCCCAATTTTTATCAATCCGTCGTTCTTTCAATACTTGCACGATTTCATAACGCCCTTCACATTCTCTTTTAGATAAAAAGAAGCTTAAGACGACAGCAATTGCAAATAGAACTAATGAAAGAAAGAATATAACAGTATAACCACTCCATTTCTCCATACGTGAAATTGTGTATCCTGCTGCTATTGGTCCGATCATCCCAGAGAAGGATGTAAGAAGTCCAAGAAACCCATTAAAGAAATCTCTTGTTTCTGGTTCTGTAATTTCAAATGTCAATAAGTTAAAAGCCAACCAGTAAAAACCGTATCCTACTCCTAAAAGAGCCCCCATTAATAAAATATACTGAGAAGCACTTTTTCCTGCTACTAAGACAACGATAAAAAAAATTGCGAGCGTTCCTACCCCTATCCGTAATAAAATCGAGCGATCGATACGTTTCGCTAATTTCCCCCCTACAAGAAATGTGAGAGGCTGTAATACCACGCTGGCTAAATTATACAAGCCAAGATTCACATAATTTTGTGTTTGTTTCCATAAATAAATATTTACAAACGTATTCGATAAAGAAATTGCGAGCGTGTATAAACCTCCTATAAGGAGCAATAACACTAAATCCCGATTCACTTCAACGTCACCAATTATATGTTTCCATTTCATACACAACTCTCCTTTACTTCATGTTCTAGTCTTCCAAAGACAAGCCCAATTATGTAAAAGGAAAGCATAGAAAAAAGCTAGGGGCTCTCCCCTAGCTTTTTCTATATTTATTACAATTATTTTGCTTCTTGGTAACGTTTTTCAGCAGCGTTCCAATCTACAACGTTCCAGAATGCACCGATGTAGTCTGGACGACGGTTTTGGTAGTTTAAGTAGTAAGCATGCTCCCAAACATCTAAACCGATAACTGGCGTTTTACCTTCAGTTAAAGGAGAATCTTGGTTTGGAGTGCTTGTTACTTCTAACTCACCATTGTTTACTACTAACCAAGCCCAACCAGAACCGAAGCGAGTTGCGCCAGCTTTTGCGAATTCTTCTTTGAATGCATCGAAGCTACCGAATTTTGCTTCAATTGCAGTTGCAAGTTCACCTACAGGTTGTCCTCCGCCGTTTGGAGATAGGATTGTCCAGAAGAATGTATGGTTAGCATGTCCGCCACCATTGTTACGTACTGCTGTACGGATTGCTTCTGGTACTTCGTTTAAGTTCGCAACTAATTCTTCTACGCTTTTGTCAGCTAATTCTGCATGACCTTCTAAAGCAGCGTTTAAGTTTGTAATGTACGTGTTGTGATGTTTTGTATGATGGATGTTCATTGTTTCTTTGTCAAAGTGAGGCTCTAAAGCATCATACGCATAAGGTAAATTTGGTAATTCGTGTTTTGCCATTGTTATATTCCTCCCAGTTTATGTATTGCCACTTAAGTGACATACAACTTCATTCTACCCTAATTGCCATAGGGTGCAAACAAATAAATCACATTGTCTTGCTATCATTAAAGTAGCAAAATTCCCACTTCTTTTCAATTAAAATGCTCATATATTCCGTAAAAAAAGCTTCCTTCTACAAGGAAGCTTCCTGCTAACATAATAAACATGTGAAATGGATATGGACCCTGTAGGACTCGAACCTACGACCGGACGGTTATGAGCCGTCTGCTCTAACCAGCTGAGCTAAGGGTCCACAATTATGTATGTAACAACATATCAAATAAAGGAATTCCTATCGGATATGCCCTTTAAGAAAGGTAAGATAAATTTACCATATAGAAAAGAAAAGTGTCAATTGTATTTTTCTTATTTAAAAGAAGAAAGTTAATAAAAAGAAATTTAGTTATCTCCACTATATGTAAATATAATATATCTTGAGATTCTCTAGATTCCTACGTTACAATGATTTTATACATACATAAAGGAAGTGAATCTATGTCCATATTTACCCAATTCGTAAAAAGCATATACTCGCCTAAAGATATGGCGCTATTCCGTTTTCAAAAAATCGGTAAAACCATTTTGTATATTATGCTACTTTGCTTAATTACTACTATTCCAAGAACTTTTTTGTACGGTAGTTTTATCCAGGATGGTGTAGGCATGGTAAATCAAGTCATCGATAAAGATTTACCTGATTTTAAAATTGAAAATGGCGAACTAAAAGCCGATATTGATCAACCTATTGAAAAAGAAGAAGGAAATGCACTTTTCGTATTTGATCCAAATTCAACAGACCTAGAAAAATATCAAAATAAAACAGGTTTATTTGTTTTAAAAGATAAAGTAGTCTCTATGGGAAATGGTCAAACACAAACGTATTCTTATAACGATTTGTTAGGTGCATCTCTTGAGAAAAAAGATCTACAAGAATTTATTTCTTTATTCGATAATATTTACCCAATTTTATTATTTGTTATTGGATTTTTAGTGTACCTATTCCAATTATTCATCACTTTTGTAGGCGTGACTTTACTTGCGTTCATCGGTTCTGCTATGAGCGGTCAACGTAAACTATCCTATAAACAAGTTTGGACACTAACTGCATATAGCTACACAATCCCAACCATTTTCTTCATGATTATGGATTTATTCAAAATCGTCGTACCTGGGGCAACGTTCATTTATATCGCTGTTGTTTTAATCGTTCTATACTTAACGATTAAAGAGGTACCCAAACCGAAAGAAAAATAAAAAATGCCTAAATAGGCATTTTTTTTTTGGACAAGCATATATTCCTAGCAAAGGAGTGAAGAATATGAAGAGATTAGGTATATTCCTATTCGTGCTTGTTCTCGGTTATATATTTTATTACGATATAAAAATCGGTACTTTACCGATGTTAAGTGCATATAAAAAAACAACTACTGCTCAAACGATTAAAAAAGAAAACACAGACAGCCAACAAAATAAAGAGAACAAAACAGAAAAAGAAACGGATGTATCTTATAAAACAATTGAAGTAAAAACTGGTGAGACAGTTCTTTCTATTACAGAACAAATTAATAAGAAAAAAATTCCTTCCATAGAAAAAGTCATTGACGACTTTAAACAATTAAACAAAAGTACATCTGCTACAAAAATACAAATTGGAAAGTCTTATAAATTCCCCTTATATCAATAAGCTATCACTTAATCCTTGTCAATTACATAAAGGCGCTGATACAATAGTAAAAGTGAAACTGAGTACTTCGGTTTCTATAGCCCTATATCACGTATACTATCATTGATATGAGGGACTAAATAAGAAACTTCTTTTATAAGGAGAGCGATCTATTCGTGAATGAAATGACTCATCGTACAAAAACACGTCCAGTTAAAGTCGGTAATTTAACAATCGGCGGTAATAATGAATTAATTATACAAAGTATGACAACAACAAAAACACATGATGTTGAAGCAACAGTTGCTGAAATCAAGCGTTTAGAAGAAGCCGGCTGTCAAGTCGTGCGCGTTGCCGTTCCAGATGAACGCGCAGCAGATGCTATTGCTGATATAAAAAAACAAATCAACATTCCACTTGTTGCTGATATTCATTTTGATTATCGCCTTGCTTTAAAAGCAATTGAAGGTGGCATCGATAAAGTACGTATCAATCCAGGTAACATCGGTCGTCGCCATAAAGTAGAAGCTGTTGTAAATGCAGCAAAAGAGCGCGGTATTCCAATCCGTATTGGTGTAAACGCTGGTTCATTAGAGCGTCACATTTTAGAAAAGTACGGGTACCCAACTGCAGATGGTATGGTCGAGAGCGCGCTACATCATATTAAAATTTTAGAGGACTTAGATTTCCACGATATTATCGTATCTATGAAAGCCTCTGATGTTAACTTAGCAATCGAAGCATATGAGAAAGCTGCTCGCGCTTTTGATTATCCATTACATTTAGGTATTACAGAATCTGGAACATTGTTTGCCGGAACTGTAAAAAGTGCTGCTGGTCTTGGAGCAATCTTAAATAAAGGCATCGGAAATACATTACGTATTTCATTAAGTGCTGATCCAGTTGAAGAAGTAAAAGTTGCTCGTGAACTATTAAAATCATTCGGTCTTGCATCTAACGCAGCAACACTTATCTCTTGTCCAACTTGTGGTCGTATTGAAATCGATTTAATTAGCATCGCTAACGAAGTGGAAGAATACATCTCTACACTTCAAGTACCAATTAAAGTCGCGGTACTTGGTTGCGCTGTAAATGGCCCTGGTGAAGCTCGTGAAGCTGATATCGGTATTGCCGGTGCACGTGGAGAGGGATTATTGTTCCGTAAAGGGCAAGTCGTTCGTAAAGTACCAGAAGAAACAATGGTAGAAGAACTGAAAAAAGAAATCGACGTAATTGCTGCTGAAATGGCTGCTGAACGAGAAAAAGAAAAAGAGACGCAAGAACAATAAAAAGAAGGTTGCCACAATATTTGTGAGCAACCTTCTTTTCTACGTAAAAAAGCTCGTCAGTTATATAACCGACGAGCTTTTACTTTGCACATTTTGGACAACGACCATATATTTCAAACTTATGACCCGTTACTTCATAACCGGTAAAATCTTTATTCATAAAATCCATTGGGCAGGAAGTAATCTCTTTCGTTCCTCCACAATCCAAACAAATAAAATGATGATGATGTTCCATAATAGAACAAGTAAAACGAAAATGTTTTTCACCATTTAATTCCGTTTGTTCTAAAACACCAATCTCAGCAAAAACTGTTAAGTTACGATAAATCGTATCAAAACTAAGCCCTGGATAATCATCTTTCATATGCTCTAAAACATCTTTCGCAGTTAAATAACGATTATGTGCTGCAAATAATCTGAGCATCTCTTCTCTTTTTCCAGTATGTTTGTATCCTTTTTCTTTCATTAGGCGTAAAGCTTCTGTTAGATTCATACCTATCCCTACTTTATGCAGTTTTTTTCTTCTTCCATAAAATCGCACCGATTAAAATAAGAACTGCTATCATAACAATTGTACCACCTGGCGCTAGATCAAGTTGATACGAAGCAAACATTCCACCAATTACTGCAATTTCACCAAATAAAATGGAAAAGAAAATTGTTTGTTTAAATCCTTTAGCAATACGAATACTTGCTGCAACTGGTAACGTCATTAATGATGATACGAGAAGAACCCCTACTACACGCATTGATACTGCAATGACAAGAGCAACTAATATAATGAAAATAAAGTGAATCCATTTCGCTCTTAAACCAGTTGATACTGCGTATTCCTCATCAAATGATAATAGAAACAG
Organism: Bacillus sp. FAU20; assembly: GCF_056033865.1. Taxonomy (NCBI): domain Bacteria; kingdom Bacillati; phylum Bacillota; class Bacilli; order Caryophanales; family Bacillaceae; genus Bacillus; species Bacillus sp. FAU20. Next base: position 368,570 of record NZ_JBVYHY010000003.1, on the reverse strand, counting down.
CTCTTTATATAATAAAATAATTGTCGCAACAACAACAATTGCTACAATCCCAATAATAATTAAATCTGTACTTGTTACAGCACTGACACTACCAAATAAATAACTAAATAAGTCTGTGTTAAATCCATTTGCAAGTGAAATGAAAATAACTCCAACCCCCATCCCTGCCGAAAGGATAATCGGAATTGCTAATTCTTGATAGTGCTTATATACAGTTCGTAACTTTTCGATTAGTAGCGCTCCACCAATCGAGAAAATCATCCCCATATATAAGGGGTTTAAAAATCCACCTGTAAAAATGGTTTTTTCAAGTAATAAACTTGCTGCAATACCCGATAACGTCACGTGACTTAATGCATCCGCAATAAGAGATAAACGACGAATAACAACAAACACACCAATTAGTGGTGCAACAAGTCCAATTAAAATACCTGCGTATAAAGAATTACGTAAAAAGTCATATTGTAAAAAATCTTGTATCATTATATCCTCCCGTGATGCTCATGTTCGTGTTCTAAACGATGAACATGATGTCCATATAAAACGGACATTTCTGCATCTTCTAACTCTCGGAACTTCTCTACATTTCCATGGAAATGTAGATGTTGGTTTAGGCATGCAACATGTGTTACTTTTTCAGTAACAGCTCCCATATCATGAGTAACAAGAATTAATGTGATCCCGAGCCTTTTGTTTAAATCCTCTAATATTTCGTAAAAACTTTCCACATTTTTCACATCGATTCCAACAGTAGGCTCGTCCAAAATAAGCAATTCAGGATCACTAACGAGCGCACGAGCAATAAATACACGCTGTTGCTGTCCACCAGAAAGCTCTCCAATGTTACGACCTTGAAACTCACTCATCCCTACATCAGCAATTGCTTTTTCTACCTTTTTCTTATCCTCTTTTGTGAAAAAGCGAAAAAGCCCTTTTTTCGAAACAAGTCCCATTGACACAACTTCAGAAACAGTTGCTGGAAAACCAGAATTGAAACTATTTGCCTTTTGGGATACATAACCAACTTTGTTCCATTCCTTAAACTTCTTACTATCAACGCCAAACACGCGAATGCTTCCTTCTTTTGGCTTTAAAACACCTAATAAACACTTAAGTAAAGTTGATTTACCTGAACCATTCGGTCCCACTAAACCTAAAAAAGCTCCCTTCGGAACTTGCAAATTAATATTTTCTAACACATTCCGATCTTCGTATCGGAATGTTAAACCTTCAATTTCTAATATATTATTCATAGCATCTCACCTATTTTAATTCAGAATGATTCCGATTTATATCTATTTGAATTATAGTACAGCTTATTATAGTTGTAAACCAATCTGCCTAAAATATATCTATTTTTTCAAGAAACCTTACTATTATAACAAAAAGCAGAGAAAAATTCTCTGCTTTCGAAAAATATTCCTATAAACTTTTTAGTGAATAGCCGATTTAAACTTACCACCATTTGTCTCTTGCGTGCTCATAATCGTAACAAACGCATTTTCATCAATTTCATGCACAATTGATTTTAACTTCGTCACTTCTAGACGCGTTACAACTGCATAAATAACTTCTTTTTCTTTATCCGTGTAACCACCTTTCGCTACAAGCTTTGTAGTTCCACGGCCAAGACGATGCAAAATCGCGTTTGATACTTCCTCATATTGATCAGATACAATTAAAACCGCCTTCGTTTCATCTAGCCCTTGAATTACTGTATCGATCGTTTTAAATGCGATATAGTACGTCATAACAGAATACATCGCTTGTTCCACACCAAACACAAATGCTGCCCATGCAAAAATAAATAAGTTCACAAACATTACGAATTCACCAACAGAGAACGGTAATTTCTTCGTTAATAAAATCCCCATAATTTCAGTTCCATCTAGCGATCCACCATGACGAATTACAAGTCCTACACCAAGCCCTAAAATAAGACCCCCAAACACTGTCGCTAAAATAGGTTCTGTTGTAAATGGTGGTACCGCATGTAACGTTGACTCAATGAAAGCTAACGCTACAATACCAAATGTCGAAGATAACATAAATGTTTTTCCAATTTGCTTATAACCGGAATACATAAATGGGATATTGAGAACAACGACTAAAGTAGAAAAACTTAACCACCAAATGTTAGGAGTAAGATAATCTAATATAAGAGAAATACCAATAATTCCACCATCAATAATTTTATTTGGCATTAAAAATAGTTCAATTGCTACCGCCGCGCATGCTGCTCCAAAAATAATCATAACTAAACGATAAATGAGATGAATAACACTTTCTTTTCGATGTTGCTTTTGCTCCATAAGCCCTCCCTGTACTCTTTTTCTGTAGTTTCGTTCTTATATTATAACATACGCTTCTTTTCCTCATGAAAAAAGAAACTCCATACGAATATGTACAAGCTACATGCTCATATATTTCGATAGAAGAACGCGTGAAGGAGGATAACAAGATGAACCTCATTAAACAAATTGTTAATAAAAAATTAAATCATATTTCTACAAAAGAGTTATTAAAATATAGCAAAGAATACGAAGTTCCCATTACAGCAGCACAAGCTGATCAAATTGTTTTACTTATGAAGGGTAAAAATATTAATATTTACGATAACAACGAGCGACTAGAGCTCTTAAAACAGATCGCAAAAGTAACTTCCCCTGCCACTGCCCAACAAGTAAATACGTTATTTCAGCAACTACTAAAATAAGGAGGGGATTTCCCCTCCTTATTGCGCTTTAATTTTTTCAAGAAGCCCTTCATCAAAAGTGCCGTTTTTCAGCATTTCAATTTCCAATTTGTATGGTGGCTTCTTATCTTTTTTATCTTCCCCTACATACGGTGTTTCAAGAATTTTTGGTACATGCATTAACTGTGGATGATGTACAATGTGATGCAATGCTTTATACCCAATGTGACCAAATCCAATGTTTTCATGACGGTCTTTTCCTGCTCCGCGTACATTTTTACTATCATTAATATGAAGTACTTGTAAACGATCTATACCAACGATCTTATCAAATTCGTTTAATACGCCGTCAAAGTCATTTACAATATCATATCCTGCATCGTGCGTATGACACGTATCAAAGCATACAGATAGCTTTTCATTATATTTCACACCATCAATAATCTTTGCAATTTCTTCAAAGCTACGACCGCATTCTGTTCCTTTTCCTGCCATCGTCTCTAACGCAATGTTAACCGTCTGTTCTGGCGTTAATACTTCATTAAGCCCTTTAATAATTTGTTGAATACCAGCATCTGCTCCAGCACCAACGTGCGCTCCTGGGTGAAGAACAATTTGTTTTGCTACACCTAATGCCGATGTTCTTTCAATTTCCATGCGAAGAAAGTCTACGCCTAATTGGAATGTTTCTGGCTTCGTCGTATTCCCAACATTAATAATATACGGTGCATGGACGATAATTTCCTCAATTCCGTTCAGCTCCATATGTTTTCTTCCTGCTTCTATGTTCAATTCTTCAATTGGTTTTCTTCGTGTATTTTGCGGTGCACCTGTATAAATCATAAACGTTGTTGCACCGTATGAAACAGCCTCTTCACTTGCTGCTAATAACATTTTCTTACCACTCATGGAAACATGAGATCCAATCTTTAACATACAATCACCTCTTCAATATACAATAGATATAATGATAGCATAATTTGTAGAAATATGTAGTGAATTGTTTGTTCACAAAAGACGCACTACACAAATTCATATGACTATTTAGACAGACTATACTCTTCATTTAAATTAGCAGGATAAAAAAAAGATAAGGGAAATCCCTTATCTTTTTTTATGGCTGTATTTTCTCTTCACTTTGTCACGTTCTGTTGCAAGTTTACGTTTATAGTTTGGTTTTACTTTTTTCGGTTTTTTAACAACTTTTGTTGCCATAACATCAAGTTCGTCATTTGGCTTTTTACGGCTCTTACGACGACGACGCTCACCTAAATCTGCCCACTCATCTCCACGTAAATCTACATGTTTAAACTCGATATGACGTTGTTTTTCTAAGCTATCTAACGCTTCTTCGTTTGCTGGATCATAAATCGTCACTGCAATACCAGAATGCCCCGCACGTGCTGTTCTTCCAACGCGGTGAACGAAGAAATCTAAATCTGATGGTAGCTCATAGTTAATAACATGGCTAATCCCTTCAATATCAATACCACGTGCTGCTAAATCAGTTGCAACAATATATTGGAATTCCAGGTCACGAATTTGTTTCATCATTTTTTTACGATCACGTGGTGATAAATCCCCGTGAATTCGTCCAACTTTTAAGCCACGTTCCATTAATCCATCAGCAACTTGGTCTGCCATCTTTTTCGTATTCGTGAAAACAACTGCTAAATACGGTTTAAATTGAAGTAGCATTTTATGCACTAAATCAATTTTATTACGATGTTTAGAAGGCACTAAATAGTGTTCAATGTTTCCAGCTGCAACTTGTTTTGGATTGATATGAATATGTTCTGGATTCTCCATATACTTCTTCAGAAACGGTTTTAGTTTTTGAGGAATTGTTGCAGAGAAAACTAACATTTGCAAGTTTTTAGGCATGCGTGCTGCAATTTTATCTACATCATGAATGAATCCCATATCAAGCATTAAGTCTGCTTCATCGACAATAATCGTATTTGCTTTATGAACAAATAATGCTTGCTCTTCTACTAAATCTTTAATACGTCCTGGTGTTCCAACTACGATATGAGGTTGTTTTTTCAACTTTTCAATTGAGCGTTGTTTATCAGTTCCACCAATTAAACAACGTGCTGTAATCATTTGGTCTTCCGCACAAAACTTTGTTAATTTCACGATTTCTTCGTAAATTTGTTGTGCTAACTCACGAGTAGGCGCTGTAATAACAAGTTGTACTTCTTCACGGCTTGCATTAATTCTGTTTAATGTAGGAAGTAAGTATGCATGTGTTTTCCCAGAACCTGTTTGGGATTGTCCAATTACACTTACACCTTTTTTCACAACCGGGAAAATTTTCTGCTGAATTCCTGTCGGCTCTGTAAAGCGTAGTTCACGAACTGCATCTATTAAAAATGGTTTAAAATCATACTGTGTAAAAGTTTGTTGTGTCATAAGTTACACCTTCTTTCTAAAATTTCTACTGCGCGCACAAATCAGTCAAGTCTACATTATATCGAAATCTACAAGTAAAATCCATCTTTAGTTTAGGTTTTCACTTCAAAAACTAACCTTCTTCCCTTTTATTGCATATTGTATGTGTATATACCTAACTGAAGAAAGGAGGATTTCTCACATGTTTCCGAAATCCCCTACAAGGCAAATGTATCCGAATCCAGGGCAGCAACCTTATACACCATATCCAATTCCACAACTACCACCAATGGTACAAAAAAAGAAAGGTTTTCTTGCCAAGCTTTTTAAAAAACACGATCCAACCGAGCCTTTTATGCAAATGGTTCCACCTTACCGACAAATGGAAGGGCAACCGATGATGCATCAGCAACCACCGTCGCCGCCGCAATATCAACAGCAATATCAGCAGCAATACCACCAACAATATCCGCAGCAACATCCACAATATCAACCATACATGCAGCAACACCCTGAGCAAATGATACCGCCTCAAATGTATGAATCAAATGAAACGCGCGGCGGCGCAACTACAGCTGCGGCAACAGCAAGCAGTGGCATCGGCAGTTTTTTTTCGAACTTAATTTCGAATCCAACTAATATGATAAATAACATCGAAAAAGTATCCCAAGTCGTTCAATCTGTAGGTCCTGTTGTCGAACAGTACGGTCCTATTATGCGTAGTCTACCAAGCATTGTTAAAATCCTCACCTCTGGAAAAAGCACGGAAGAAAATCAAACAGAAAATGTAACAGAGCCAGTTGAGGTAGAAAGTCCGCCTCCTGCACCTCAAAAAAAGAAACGAAAACGAAAGAAAATAGTGATTGAACCTGTAATACAAAAAGAGTTACCGAAAGAACCAGTTCAACAAACAGCAACAAAACCAAAACTATATGTGTAACAATCCTTTGTTTTCTATCCACTCCTCCTTTATAATGTAAAAGACTATGCACAAAAGTATCCCTTGTTTAGAAGGAGAGGATTACTCATATGAAAATTGTTAAAATTTCCCCTCGTGGTTATTGCTACGGTGTTGTCGATGCAATGGTAATTGCACGTAACGCCGCATTAGATAAATCATTGCCGAGACCCATTTATATTTTAGGTATGATTGTTCACAATAAACATGTTACAGACGCTTTTGAAGAAGATGGAATCATCACATTAGACGGTCCAAGTCGCTTAGAAATTTTAGATAAGATTGATTCTGGTACTGTTATTTTCACAGCACACGGTGTTTCTCCAGAAGTTAAACAACGCGCAAAAGAAAAAGGTTTAACAACAATCGATGCCACTTGCCCAGATGTTACCAAAACGCATGATCTTATCGAAGCTAAAAAAGCGGAAGGATATCATGTCATTTATATCGGTAAAAAAAATCATCCTGAGCCAGAAGGCGCAGTTGGTATTGCACCTGACATCGTTCACCTTATCGAAAGAGCCGATGATTTAAAAACATTAGAAATCCCAACAGATAAAATTTTAGTAACGAATCAAACAACGATGAGTCAATGGGATGTTCAACATTTAATGGAGGACATTCAAAAAAAATTCCCAACAGCAGAATTCCATAAAGAAATTTGTTTAGCAACTCAAGTTCGCCAAGAAGCTGTCGCTAAACAAGCTGATGTTGCAGACTTAACAATTGTTGTTGGCGATCCGAAAAGTAACAATTCAAATCGCCTAGCACAAGTATCACAAGAAATCGCGGGTACAAAAGCATATCGAGTTGCTGATGTAAGCGAAATTCAATTAGAGTGGCTACAAGGTGTAGAAAACGTAGCTGTCACAGCAGGTGCTTCTACACCAACGCCGATTACAAAAGAAGTTATCGCGTTCTTAGAGCAATATAATCCAATGAATCCCGCTACATGGGAAAGAGTTCGAAAAGTACCGTTACAAAAGATATTACCTCGCGTAAAGGTGAAAAAAGAAGAATAATAAAAACCGTTGCCCTAATGGAGCAACGGTTTTTATTTTTCTTATACAAATGTGAATGGATCTGTATGTAACTGCGAAGCATGAATTTGAACATTGAATTTCTTTGCATCCACTTTTTCTTGCAGTTGCTTTTGTACACCTTGCTTCATTACTTTTTCAACATTATGTCCTGGGTCAACTATATTTAAACCAAGCATCATCGCATCATGAGCAACATGATAGTACATGTCACCAGTTACATATACATCTGCTCCTTTAAATTTCGCTTGGTTTATATATTTATTACCATCTCCACCAAGTACAGCTACTTTACGCACTTTATCATCTAACTTACCGACAACTCTTGCACCCTTAACATCTAATGATTGTTTCACATGTTCTGCAAATTGACCAAGCGTCATTTCTTCTTGTAAATATCCTATTTTTCCTAAGCCTAACGTTTCACCTTTATTATCAAGCGGATACACATCGTATGCTACTTCTTCATAAGGGTGCGCCGTTACCATTGCTTTAATCACTTTTCGCTGGAATGAAGCTGGAATAATCGTTTCGATTCGCACTTCTTCTACACGTTCTAACTGTCCAGTTTCCCCGATATAAGGATTTGTCCCCTCTTGAGGTACAAATGTGCCTGTACCCTCGCTACTAAACGTACAGTGGCTATAATTGCCGATATGACCAGCACCTGCGTCTCCTAATGCTTTCCTTACTTCTTCTGCATGAGTGACTGGCACAAACACAACAACTTTTTTCATTTCTTCTGCATATGTTGGTGCCAAAACTTCTGTATTTTGCAATCCTAACGCCTCAGCAAGTAAATCATTTACCCCGCCCTTAGCAACATCCACATTTGTATGCGCTGCATAGATTGCAATATCATTTTTAATACACTTTTCAATAATTTTCCCATACGCCTTATCTGTATGAATCGCTTTTAACGGGTTAAAAATTAAAGGGTGATGAGCAATAATGACATTTGCCCCTAATTGAATCGCTTCTTCCACAACTTCCTCCGTTACATCTAAAGCAATCAATACGTGCTGCACAGGTTGATTAAGCGCTCCAATCTGCAAACCAATCTTATCACCTTCCATCGCTAAATGCTTTGGATACATACTTTCAAATAAAGAAATTATTTCATGACCATTCGGAATTTTACTCATGATAAAATCTCCCCTATCATTTTCATTTTCGCTTCTACTTCTTCACGTTTCGCTTTTGTTTCTTCAGAATCAGTCGCACGTTCTAACTGTTTTAAAATATTTTGGAAGTTTTTTAATTCTCCTTCCCATTTTTCAACAAAAGCTTCACTTTTTTCTTTTATTAAAAATGGTCCCATAAACAATTCAGCTTGTTTATTTTCAGAATAAGGCAACGCGATGTTTCCCCGCTCCCCTACTAGAATTTCATAAATTTTTCCATCTTCTTTTACGATTTTTTCATGGATAAGCTCCCATCCATTCTCAATAAACCATTCACGAATGTGATGCGCTGCAATATTCGGCTGTAAAATTAAACGCGTTACACCTTTTAATTTTTCTTTACCACTTTCTAAAATATCACGAATTAACGCTCCACCCATCCCAGCAACCGTAATTACATCTACTTCTCCTGGCGCGATAACAGCTAATCCATTCCCTTTACGCACATCTATCTTATCTTGTAAGCCACTTTCAGCTACAGTTGCTTGTGCAGAGCGGAATGGTCCATCTACAACTTCTCCTGCAACTGCTTTTGTAGCAATATTATTTATAATTGTATAACACGGTAAATACGCATGATCCGATCCAATATCAGCAACTGTAGATCCTACTGGTATTTCACGCACAACTTCTTCTAATCGTTTTGAAAGCTTTACTTCATTCATGTATTTCCATTACTCCTTCTCTTGTCAGTCTGTCTCCATGATAATGAATTTATAGTAGTTGTTGCAAGCCCATAACAACAATTCACCACTCTATCATTCATCGTATTTTAGAAAATATAGAAAAACAAGCCCTTTGCATAAGCAAAAGGCTTGTCATACGGAACTTTATTTTTTCTTCGATAACCAATCAGCTACTTTAGCAGCTTGATCAGCTGGAACTATATTGGCAGGCATATTGCCTTTTCCTTTCGAAAGAATTTCTTTAATTTCATCCTTTGAAAGTTTCCCACCAATTTTTTGTAAGTTAGGTCCAACTGCCCCTTGTAACTGATCACCATGGCAGCTCGTACAGCTTTGCTTCACAATATCCTCTGGTTTTGATGCTGTTTGTGCTGGCTTCCCGCCATTTTTTGCATCAGCTAACTCTTTAGATTTATTTAGCCCCTGAAATGAAAATACAAACATAACGATAATACCCAATGCTGCAATAAGAGCGAACGGAATCAGCGGATTACGTTTCATATCTCTTCTCCCCCCTCTATACCCCTAAATAGTTAGATGATTCAGTCATTTATATTGTACTTGAAAACGCTCTATCAGAAAAGAGCAAACTACTACTTGTTAAAAATATTCCATAAATTCAGTTTATTGTTTTTTATTGTCATATCGCTTATTATTTCGATAATTATTAACGTTTCTCATCATATTTTTCGCTTTTCTACATATATTTTTGTATATAATAAACAAAATTAATCGAAAAATCGAAAAATGAGCATTTGCAAATCAAAAGACAATTCTGTAAAATAAATTACAAGAAATTGTAATCGTTGCCCACAGCTAAATTTTAACAAAAATTAACAAAATAAAAAAGTTTACTTCACAAAGGTGAAGTAAACTTAAAAAATAACCTATTCTAAGAAATCCTTAAGACGCTTACTACGGCTTGGATGTCTTAATTTGCGAAGTGCTTTTGCTTCAATTTGACGGATACGCTCTCTCGTTACGCCGAATACTTTCCCAACTTCTTCAAGCGTACGAGTTCGTCCATCATCTAAACCGAAACGAAGACGTAGAACATTTTCTTCACGATCTGTTAGCGTATCTAACACATCTTCTAATTGTTCTTTTAGCAATTCATAGGCTGCATGGTCCGCAGGCGATGTTGCTTCTTGGTCTTCAATAAAGTCACCTAAATGGGAGTCATCTTCTTCACCAATTGGTGTTTCAAGAGAAACTGGCTCCTGTGCAATTTTTAAGATTTCACGTACTTTTTCTGGAGCAAGATCCATTTCCTCACCAATCTCTTCAGGAGACGGTTCGCGACCTAAATCTTGTAATAATTGACGTTGTACACGAATTAACTTATTAATCGTTTCAACCATATGAACTGGAATACGAATTGTTCGCGCTTGGTCTGCAATGGCACGTGTAATAGCTTGGCGAATCCACCAAGTTGCATACGTACTAAATTTGAAACCTTTACGATAATCGAACTTTTCAACAGCTTTAATTAGACCCATATTACCTTCTTGAATTAAGTCTAAGAAAAGCATACCACGGCCTACATAGCGCTTTGCAATACTTACTACAAGACGTAAATTTGCTTCTGCAAGACGACGTTTCGCTTCTTCATCGCCTTCTTCAATACGCGTTGCAAGTCGAATTTCTTCTTCTGCAGATAGTAAGTCTACACGACCAATTTCTTTTAAATACATACGAACAGGATCGTTGATTTTAACCCCAGGTGGTACACTTAAATCATTGAGGTCAAACTCTTCTTCTGTTTTTGAAATTTGGCGATTATTAGGGCCTTCTTCGTTGTCATTATCACCAACTAAGTCAATGCCTTGTTCACCTAAATATTCATAGTATTCATCCATTTGATCGGATTCAATTTCAAATCCATTCATGCGTTCTGCAATCTCTTCATATGTAAGAACGCCACGTTTTTTTCCGAGCTCAGTGAGTTGTTCTTTCACTTGCTCAAGGGTCATTTCAGTTTCAATTTGTTTAGAACGAGCTGGTTTGTCAGCCATCTGTTCCCCTCCTTACGCGAGATACAAACATTCATTATACTAAAAATTTATCAAAAAAGCTATTTTCTCGCTTTTTGATTTTGTAAATATGCTACATAATATTTAGCAGCCTCTACAGGATCTGTTTTTTCCATTTGTTTCACTTTAAAGATGATCTCCATCTTTTCAAGTTTTTCCTGATGCCGTCTAAGCGTCTCCAAATGGCCTTGCAACACTTCTTCAGTGTATTCTGGATTAATAAATTCATCCGTCGAAATATCAGTGATAATATTTTTCAACTTTTCATCAGAGAGCCAACTTAAAAATGTTCCGACTGAAGGTTCATTTCCCTTTTCATAATATGCGTATAGTTCATATAAAATCCCTTTATGTTCTTCTGTATGAAAATCTTCTATATGGGATTCCATACGAACAGCTACTTCTGCACTTTGCAACATATGGTAAATAATTTCTCTTTCCGCTCTTTCAAAACCTGTTAACTTAGGTTTTGTTTGAACGACTTGAGACGGTTTAGCAACCTGCTTTATTTGTTTTTGCTGTACCTTTTGTTCTTTGCGATATTGGTGCAATTGGTTCAAAAGTGTTTCCATTGAATACGAAAATTCTTGCGATAATGACTTCAAATATGACTCTGCCTGCATCGCATCTTGTAACAACGATAACTCTTTTAAAACACTTTTCACATATTCTTCTTTGCCAGACTCATCTTGCAAATTTTTCCCTAAACGCAAATAATTTATTTTAAAACCAACAAAACTCACACTTGATTTCACAAGATTTTCAAAAGCAGTAGTGCCATATTGTTGCACATATTCATCAGGATCAAGCTTATCTGGCAAGGATGTGACTTTCACTTGGCAACCAACTTTTAGCAATAATTGCCCTGCTTTCATCGTCGCTTCTCGCCCTGCTTTATCACCATCATAGCAAAGAACAACAGTTTCAACGTTACGTCGCAGAAGTTTTGCTTGTTCTTCAGTTAAAGCTGTTCCCATTGTCGCAACAGCTTCTTCCACACCACTTTTTACCGCAGCTAGCACATCGGCATATCCTTCAAAAAGAACCACCTGCCCACGCTTTCTAATAAACGGTCTTGCTTGGTGAAAGTTATACAACAATTTACTTTTGTGAAAAATCGGCGTTTCAGGACTATTTAAATATTTCGGAGTGTCATCTCCTAACGCCCTTCCACTAAATGCTATTACCTTACCTTGTAACGTATAGATCGGGAACATAACTCTTCCGCGGAAGCGATCGTAATGACTACCATCCTTCTCACTTCTTATTAGAAGGCCAGCTTGTTCCATACTAGACAGCGATAAACCTCTTTTTTGTAAAATTTTCGTCGCTGCGTCCCAAGCAGGTGATGCATAACCAATTTCAAACTTCTCAATCATTTCTTTCGTAATACCACGGTTTAATAAATATGAAAGTGCTTCATTTCCCTCTTCCGTATTTACTAATAAATGATGATAATACTTTTTCAATAATTCATGAGCTTGCTGCATGATGACAGTGTCATCAGATATGTCTTCTTGTTGTCCTTGCCCTGATGTGTACTCTGCAACCGCAATTCCATTTCTTTCGCCTAGCTTTTGAACAGCCTCGGTAAAAGCCAGTCCTTCCATTTTCATTAGAAAGGAAAATACATTTCCACCTTCTCCACATCCGAAGCAATGAAAAATTTGCTTATCGGATGAAACAGAGAATGAAGGAGAGTTCTCACCATGAAATGGACAAAGGCCGAAATAGTTACGCCCCTGTTTTCTAAGTTGAACGTATTCACCAATGACTTCTACAATATCGGATGATGTCCGAATTTGTTCAACAACTTCTTCGGGAATTCTGTTCCCCATAACTCCATCTCCGTGTCGTATTTTGTATTCGATATAAATTAAAAAATTCCTTTATAATTCGACAATATTTTTCTAAACTTGTTAGAAAGTGTTGCCGATTACATTGTATAAACGATTTTGAACCTTCCTATAGGTCCTTTATATGCATAAATCGCATATACATACTTGCTATATAAAATTGTATACATTTGCTCATCTGTTACAAATGTATCTCTTAGAAACAATACATATAGACCTTTTTACAAGAACAGTAGCAAGCCACATATACTGTTTGACCTTGAGATCTGTAACTTTTTCATGTTGATCCATATAACAATCAACTACATTTTGTTCAGTATCTACAAAGATCCAATTGCCTTGCTATTTTCCAAAAGGATGAGCATATGATGCGACAAACAAAATTCCGACATGAAATTCCGCTCCAACTTGCACAACTTCAGCCTTCACGGGACATACATATACACCAACTGATATGTTGTTGATGTTTTGCATATTTCTGTATTCTACATCCCTTCTGTGAATCCTTCCATAATGTGCGTTTTCTTGTATAGATTTTGTCGATTTAACGTAATTACATGTCTTTTTCGTAAATCCTATCCCTAGTTTATTCTGAAAAATTAAAGTCTAAACGTAAAATATAGGTTTTTATCACAATTTTTTATTATAATATATTTTCTTCAACTACGCTACATATCCCTTTATTTTTTCATCTTACATTTCAGGATGACAAACTCACACCTTGAATATACTAAAAGACAAAGGAGTATAAGTATAACCATTACAATACAATCTATTACAAAATCCATAGGTGTCATATTTCACACGAGCGAAAAAAGCACATTCACCTTTGGTAAATGTGCTAAAACATTTTTTGGTTTTGCACTGCATTCACAATAATATTTGCTGTTTCTTCAATCGCTTTATTCGATACATCGATTACTTGGCAATTTATTTTACTAATTACTTCCTCAAAGTGATCAATTTCTTCTTGAATACGATTAATATTTGCATATGTTGCTCCGTCACTTAATCCAAGTGATTTTAATCGCTCTTTTCGAATATGATTTAACTTATCTGGCGTAATTTTCAAACCGAAACATTTTTCTTTTGCCACTTGATATAGTTCTTCAGGTGGGTCAACTTCTGGCACGAGTGGTACATTCGCAACTTTCAAGCGTTTGTTATGAGCTAAATATTGGGAAAGTGGTGTTTTTGATGTACGCGAAACACCGATCAACACGATATCTGCTTTTAAAATACCTCGTGCATCTCTGCCGTCATCATATTTCACAGCAAACTCAATCGCTTCAATCTTTTTAAAGTATTCTTCATCTAACCTACGGACAACACCTGGCTCATATCTCGGCACTTGCCCCGTAATTTCTTCAATTTGATCAATAAGAGGGCCAATAATATCGTATGCCTCTACCCCTTCTTTTGCAGCCTCTGTTACTAAATACTGGCGCATATCAGGCTTAACTAACGTAAAACATATAAGTGCTTGATTACTCTTAGCAATCGAAATCACTTCTTTTAATGTCCCTGTATCTTCTACATACGGTACACGTCTAATATCAGGAGCAAACGGGAATTGCCCCATTGCTGCTCGAACAACCAAATCAGCCGTTTCCCCTACAGAGTCAGATACGACATATACGATTTTATTATCCATTACATTACCTCACTTTAAACAAATTACACTTATTCGTTATTTACTAAATTTACAAACGCACGTGTAATATTTGTTTTTGTAATTCGCCCAATCACTTCTAAACCTTGTTTCGTATCTTTTACAACTGGCATTGCATCAATCTGTCTTTCTATTAATTCCATCGCAATATCATATAAAGAATCCTCTCTACGACACATCGCAATGTTTGGCATCCTTGTCATGATAATATTAACCGGAAGAGAGGTTAAATCCTGCTTTCCTAAGCTCGCTCTTAATAAATCTTTACGAGACACAACACCAACTAATAGAGTCATCTGATCTACAACGAACAATGTACCAACGTCCTCTAAAAACATCGTACAAATTGCATCGTATACGGAAACATTTTTATCAATTACAACCGGTCTAGATTGATAATCTTGTACTTTAATTTTCTTAACAGCTTCAGATAATAGCTGCCCCCCAGTTTTACCCGTATAAAAATAACCTACGCGTGGACGTGCTTCTAAATAACCAGCCATCGTTAAAATTGCTAAGTCTGGTCTTAGCGTCGCACGTGTTAGACCCAATTGTGCTGCAATTGATTCCCCTGTAATAGGACCGTGATCTTTTACAATCTGAATGATATGTTCTTGCCGTTTATTCAGCTCTATGATAATCACCACCTTTAATGCACAACGAAAAAGTTATACTATCTCTTAAATATTATATACTAAATATGCTATTCGAAAAAGAAAGTATGTAAAAAGGACCGTATACGGTCCAAAATTATATTTGAAACTTATCAAGTTGTTCTAAAAAACGTCTTGATTTCAAATAAATTCCGCAATATTCATCATAATATGTATTCAATACTAAACGCATTTGTTTTTTTGTGCTATCCTTTACCGATACATTTCCGAGCCTATGTAAATCGAAATGGAAGAAAAGACGTAATAATTTATGAACAGCTTCTCCTACCGGTATACGATATGGGTCTTGCTCTGCATGATGTGAGCACAGAAAACCGCCTTCCCTGACGGAGAAGGCGACAAAGTCTGTTTCTTGATGACAAATCGCACAAGTATCAAAGTACGGGCGCATCCCTAATACTGGAAGCATTTTCGTTTGATAAATTAATGATAATACTTCTGAATCAACACCCTCACACATATAATGCAACGTTTGATATAACATTTCAAATAAGTACGGATTATGTTTTTTATCTTCTGTTGCTTTATCAGTTAACTCAACAATAAATGATGCATAAGCAGTTAAAAATATATCCTCGCGAATTTCTTTCATAGTTGAAATAATCTCGCCTTGTTGCAATGTTCCAAGCCCAGATCCCATTTGAATAAGAAAATGGCCATGTGTCATTAATTGCGACACAGATGCTAATCGGCTTTTCGGTTTTTTTGCTCCTCGTGCCATTGCACTTACCTTACCAAGTTCTCTTGAGAATATTGTAACAATCTTGTTCGTTTCTCCGTAATCTGTCGTACGGATAACGATGCCCTCAACTTTTTGAAACATGTTCGTCACCATCCAAGGTTTGAACAAAACGGGTCAAGAAATTGGAGAGTCTAGATGCGCTAGCTCCTCTTCATGTTGATCCATCTCATCGTTTACGTCTTTTTCCATTTCTTTCAAAAGCAAGTACGTTTCAATGCTTCCTGTTTTGGAGAAAAACTTCCAGGTAAAATCTAGCATAAGAATCCACCTTTCTCAATAAGCGTAGCCTATAAACCAATTTCCTTTGTTGTTATTAAATTGACCCATTTTGTCCATTTTCATGTGAGAAAAATTTTTCCTAATTTATCAAAGTTCATAAAAACCAATAATCAGCGGATGAACCAACCATCCACTGATTACAGCTTGACTCTATTTTAGTACTCATCCTCGCGGAAACCTAGGTCACGAAGCTGAGACATTTTATTACGCCAATCTTTTTGCACTTTTACCCATACTTCTAAAAATACTTTAGAACCAAGTAGCGCTTCAATATCAAAACGAGCTCGTTTACCAACTTCTTTTAACATTTTTCCTTGTTTTCCGATGATGATTCCTTTTTGTGATGCACGTTCAACAACAATCGTTGCATTTATATAAACTGCCCCACCCTCACGCTTTTGAATCGCATCGATAACAACAGCCACAGAATGCGGTACTTCTTCACGTGTTAAATGTAGTACTTTCTCACGAATAAGCTCTGCAATAATAAATCTCTCCGGATGATCCGTTACTTGATTATCTGGATAGTATTGTGGTCCTTCTGGTAAATACTTTTTAATTGTTCCAATTAAAGCGTCCACATTATTACCGTCTAACGCAGAAATTGGTACAATCTCTGCAAACTCATGTAGTTTACGATATTGATCAATTAACTCTAGTAATTGCTCTGGATGAAGTTGGTCAATTTTATTAATTACTAAAAATACTGGTTGTTTCGTTTCTTTTAATTTCTCAATGATGAATTCCTCACCACGACCAAAGCCTTCGACAGCATTAACCATAAACAGAACGATATCAACTTCTTTTAATGTCGTTTGCGCCATC
The DNA here is from genome assembly GCF_056033865.1 of Bacillus sp. FAU20. Lineage (NCBI taxonomy): Bacteria > Bacillati > Bacillota > Bacilli > Caryophanales > Bacillaceae > Bacillus > Bacillus sp. FAU20. The sequence continues at coordinate 351,532 of NZ_JBVYHY010000003.1, read as the reverse complement.
TTCACCATGAAGTCGCCTAGTTTATGTTTAGGTTTATGTATTCCTGGTGTATCAATGAAAATAACTTGTGCATCATTTTCTGTATATACACCTTGAATTTTATTACGAGTCGTTTGTGGCTTATCACTCATAATAGCAATTTTCTGGCCGATAATACGATTTAAAAATGTAGATTTTCCAACATTCGGTCTGCCAATAATAGAGACAAAACCTGATTTATAACCTTTTCTATTCATGTAAATCCTCCGCTAAAAATGCTCCTGGTAACAATTCTCCGACTGTCGTCTCTTGAACGTCACCATGTAAATTTGATAAGTATACTTTCGTATCCTGTTTACATAATTCTACCATAACTTGTCGACATGCTCCACAAGGAGGTACTGGGCGCTTTGTATCTGCTACAACCGCAATGGCTACAAATTCTTTATCTCCTTCAGAAACCGCCTTAAATAAAGCTGTTCTTTCAGCACAATTACATAAGCCATATGATGCATTCTCAACATTACACCCACGATATACTTTTCCACCGCGCGTTAATAATGCTGCACCTACTTGAAATTTAGAATATGGTACGTACGCTTGTTTACGCGCTTCGATTGCTTCTAGAATTAATTGTTTACTATTCATATTCCCGCATCCTTCCTGTTCACAGCTATGAAGAGATACACTCTCTCATTAAAGGCCCTTACGGCACTTCCAAAGCTTAATAAAAGCTTCGGAATGCAACTATACCATATACGGTAAAAAGATAATAGCACCAATTATAACAGCTATAATTGTAAATAATAAAACCGCTCCTGCCGCAACATCCTTTGCAATTTTTGCAAACGGATGAATATCGGCAGTCGCTAAATCTACCGTTTTTTCCACAGCCGTATTTACCATCTCTAAACTCATTACAATCCCTATTACAATAAGTAATATCATCCACTCTATTTTCGTAATATGGAAATAAAAGCCGCAGCATATAACAATGACTGCGGCTAAATAATGGATTTTCATATTTCGTTCATGACGAAAACAAAAGAATATACCAGCTATAGCATATCCAAAACTATCTATAAGTTTTCCTTTTTTCATCTTCCTAATCCAAAAGCTTCTAAAATTTCTTTTTGTCTTCCGAACATTTCTTTTTCATCTTCTTCCGTCATGTGATCATAACCAAGTAAATGTAAAAAGCCATGTAACGCCAAAAATCCAAGTTCACGATCGAAAGAATGTCCGTACTCTTCAGCTTGCTCTTTCGCCCTTGGAATAGAGATAATAAGATCACCTAACATGCGCGGCATCTCTGCACCAACGATCTCCATTTCTCCTTCTCCCATCTCTTCCATGGCAAAAGATATTACATCTGTAGGTTGATCTTTATCTCGGTAATCACGATTAATTTCTCTAATGCGCTCATTATCTACAAATGTCACCGATACCTCCACGCCATCCTCGATATTTTCCATTTGAGCTGCTTTTTCTAACACTTCACGAATTAAACTCATATACGCTTCTTTTACTTCTTCTGTTTCATCAATAAAATCAATTAACAAACTCATTCTTTCTCCTTTTCTTCCGGAAGTTCCGGATATGTAATACGCGAATGGAAAATACCATTTAACGTTTCACACAACGTTTTCCCAACGATTTGTAGTTCTTTAAACGTCAAATCACATTCACTAAATTGACCGTCTTGCAATCGATCTTTAATAATACTTTGCACTAAATTATTAATTTGTTCTGGCGTTGGGTGATTCATAGAACGTACCGCAGCTTCTACACTATCAGCAATACCAACAATTGCCGATTCTTTCGAAGTTGCTTTTGAACCTGGATAACGGAACATCTCTTCTGTATATTTTTCTTTATCTTCTTTAATTGCTTTATAATAAAAATATTTCAGTAACGTTGTACCGTGATGTTGCCCAGCGATATCAATAATTTCTTGTGGAATATGATATTCTTCGAGCATTCTTACTCCATCCGTTACGTGAGCAATTATAATATCTTTACTCGTTACAGGATCTAATTTATCATGCGGGTTTTCAATTCCCATTTGGTTTTCAATAAAGAATTGCGGTTGTACTGTTTTTCCTACATCATGATAATATGCACCTACACGTGCTAATACACCATTTGCCCCGACTGCTTCACACGCAGCCTCAGAAAGATTCGCTACCATTACACTATGATGATATGTCCCTGGCGCTTCTAACAAAATTCTACGTAAAAGCGGATGATTTGGACTTGATAGTTCCATAAGCTTCATACTTGATACGATTCCAAGTCCACTTTCTAAATATGGTAAAATCCCCATAGCCAAAACGGACGATATAATCCCTGAAAGTGAAGCCATTAATAATTGCGTACCAATTTCAAGAGGCGAAAAATTCCCATTACGTAATAATAAGAGCGCCGCCAATACGACTACATTTAATACAGAAACGAGTATACCAGCTTGTAAGATCATTGTACGACGATTTTTTTCTCGCAAGAAAATACTAACCGATAATGAACTTAACAATACGTAAATCCCTACACTATAATTTAACGTACTCGTTACTCCTTCATTAAACATAATACTTCCGCATACAGAAAAAATCATACTCGTTAAAAAGACAAATCGATCACCAATCATTAGTTTTACAAGTAATGTTCCCATCGCAACTGGGACAACATATGCAATCCCTGCGTATTCAAGTTTTTGAAACAAACTAATGATTTTCATTAAGACGATTGTGATAGACAAAATTGTAATATACGCTAAAACATACGGTCTATCTTCTCTTTTTCTCTTTAAAAACAATTCAAATTGTTTATGCATAAAGTATAGTAACACACTAATGAGTACCGCTAATCCAACATAAGGTTGAAAGCCATTCCCTTTTTCTAACAAACCAACTAATTTCAACTGATTATACACATCACTTGAAATTGTTTCACCTTCTCTAACAAGAACTTGTCCTTGAAGAATATAAACAGGTGGAACTAAATCTTCCTCTGCTTTTCTCTTCTCTTTCGTTAAGATCGGGTCATAAAAATAGTTCGCTGAAATTGCATATCTTCCTAGCGCCTTAATTGACTCTTTTAAACCATTATCAACATTAACACTATTCATCTCACTTACATATCGTTCTTTCGCATCTTTCAATTCGTCCATTTTAATATGCTCAGTCATGATACTATTAATCGCTGTGACCGCAGCATCTTTCGCTAATACTAATTGGCCCGAATCTGCATTAATCAAATTTAGTAAGTTTGAATCAGATAATTCTTTCGTTAAGTCAGCAGGTAGTTTCTTTTTTAACTTATCCACTTTCTCAGCATCAGTAATCTTTTTTTGATCATCCGGTCCAACAGCTTTAATCTCTTGCACCACTTCATCCACTTTAGCGAAGACGTCATTCACAATATCAACTTTATTTTGTTTATACTCACTTTTATATGTATATTGATCTTCAACTTTTGTAGCGGCTTCTTTTTTCTTTTTATCCGTTGTAACTTTATCTTCAATTTTTATAGGAGAATGGATTGTCTTTTTCGCAATAGAATACATGTTAACATCTAATTGCTCTGGTTTTACATTATTCATAAGCGCAAAAAACAGCACTGCTCCTAATACAACGTAAGAAATCCAACTTAGTTTTTTCGAATGTTGTAAATTACGAAACCACTTAGAAATTTCTTGAGATCTTGACATGATTTCAATACTTCTCCTCTCCAGAAATAAAGTGAAACTATTTATAGCTTTCATTTCTTCTACCCAACGATACTTTGAGGCAACATTTTATACACCAGTACCTATAGTTTATTTTCCTTATCTTTCATGATAGTAAAAAATATGACGTTCGCCAACCTTATCATACAAAAAGAAATGATCCTGACAAATAGGATCATTCCATTTTATCATATGCCTCAATAATACGTTGCACCAATGGATGTCTCACAACGTCTGTTTGTTCTAATGTAATAAATGACAGACCTGATACACCAGATAAAATATTAGAGGCTATAGATAGCCCTGATTTTACCCCTTTTGGCAAGTCTACTTGTGAAGGATCCCCTGTAATAACCATTTTAGAACTAAAACCTAATCTCGTTAAAAACATTTTTATTTGAGCACCCGTTGTATTTTGAGCCTCATCTAAAATAACAAATGAATCATCAAGCGTACGTCCCCTCATATAAGCAAGTGGCGCGATTTCAATTACTCCTCGCTCCATCATACGCTGCGTATATTCTTGTCCAAGAATATCATGTAAGGCATCATATAATGGACGTAAGTATGGATCAACCTTCTCTTTCAGATCCCCTGGTAAAAAACCTAAGTTTTCTCCAGCTTCTACAGCAGGTCTTGTTAAAATAATTTTCTTTACATATCCTTGTTTTAAAGCCCTCACAGCCATTACTACAGCTAAGTATGTTTTTCCAGTTCCTGCTGGCCCTATTCCAAAGACAATATCATTCTTCTTCATCGCATGAATATATCGTCTTTGCCCCATTGTTTTTACACGAATGGATTTACCTTTTGGAGTCTTGAAAATTTCTTCTTCATATAACTCTTCAAATTGAGCAATTTTCCCTTGTTGTGCGAGCTGAATTGCATACGCAACATCTCTCTCCGAAATTGATATACTTTTACGAATTACAACAAGTAATTGCTGTAAGATTTTTTCTACGAGTGTTACCGTTTCAACTGCCCCAGATACATGAACAGTTTCTCCTCTAGTTACGATCGATACATTGAGTTCTCGTTCAATTACTTTTAAATGCGCATCATTGACTCCAAAAAGAGCGATTGCTTCGTTAGTATTTTCCAATTGTTGGTTCATTTCTACTAATTGTTCTGCCATTACTCAGTCTCCTTGAATATCGGATTCAGATATTGGTTGTGGCTCTGCAATATTTTCAACTACAGTATAATGCAATGTGACCTTTAGTTGATCCGCCTCAACCTCTTTACTCAAAATCTTATCACTTACAATCATAGCATGTTCATCCAATTTTTTCTTTAGTTCTTTTTCGGCCATCTCTTTCGCTACTTTTAACGCTTGCTTTTCTGTATATTCTCGATTCGCTTCTTCCTCTTCTCTCACAACATCTTTTTCATATGCAATCGGCAGTGTAAAACCAAATAATTTCACATCGTGCTTTACACTTTCAGTACGAGAGCGTTTATACTTATCATGTTGAAATCCCCATATTTTTATTTTCGTATCCCCAAATTTAAGAAAATGTTCATTGTATACATTACCAGTATACACTTGAAATTGCGTCTTTAACGGGACATTCACTTTAGAGGTATACCACGTTTCGCCATACACAATACCTTTCGCTGAAACAATTGTCGGGCTTTCCTCATTACCATATATTCCAGATACGAGAATCTGCCCTTTTTCCACATGATCATTTTTCAGTACAACCGGTTTTCCAACTTCTACAAACGTTTTTGTAATAATCGCTTCTTTTTTTGCTACTAAATTTTGTGGCCTTTGTTCCTTTTCTTTTTTCGGTTCGTTTTTTTCAACAATTTTAAAATGATACGTCGTTCCTCTTACTTCTAGTCCCGCCCAAGTAATGGCATTAATATTATCTGTCAAATGGCGTTGTACATCCTCTACATTCGGCATTTGAAACTGTAGTTTCCCTTTTTTAATACCCATTTTATCCAATTCTTTCATTAATATATATTCTGTTTCAGGTTTTGCTCCTGTAATTTCAATTTTCCAAACCATATTTGACATTGCAATCACACCAAAAAAGAAAATTAAAAACCCAATTAAAAATCCACTATTTTTAATTAAACGCTTATTCCAAAAAGGAAAACCATAACGTCCAATAAAATATAATTTACATTCATTTTTTCTATAAATTGGTTTTATTTTTTTCACATCGCGTAACAATATACAAAAAACTAACGTTTCATCAGCTATCTTCTTAACATCCCAAACTAATAAATTCCTCCGTACACATTCATTAACAAACCGTTCTGCCCCTCTACCTTCAATTCGCACTTTTACATACCCAAGCCACTTTATAAACCATTTATTTTTCATTTACCACCTTCACTACCTTTCTAAAAGTAGGTATACGACTTTTTATTTGAAGCATTAAAATAGCTCGTACTAAAATGAAACAGAGTAAAACTGTAATCAGTCTCTATCAACGGAACTTTTACAGGATAAAGAAGAAAAACTTCACAAATGGAAGTTTCACTTCAATCACCTTTTTTTTCATTTTCTAAAAATGTTACTTGCTCAATTATACCTTCGAGTAAAAGCTCTTCTGGAAGAATCGTTTTAATAACAAAGGATTGTCCTTTAATTAATAATTGACCATGTTTTAAAAGTAATCGCACTTCTTTATCTGAAAACACTAATAACCCCCGATGATTTTCTATATAAATATGTATTTGCCCAACAAGAGTAATCCGAGGCAGATCCATTAATACATCCACTGGTAGATCTACTTGTTTTGTTAACCAATTTTTCATTTGTTCTAATTTCTTCATCTCGAAAGACCCCCTCCTCATCCCATATATATATATGTATTTCTTCACAAGTGCCTATCGTGTTATAACGACTTCACTAACATAACTATATTCTGTAAGAGTTCATATCATGTTAATTAAAACAGTCGCTATATGAAATCATATTTGTCAGGACAATGATGGATCAGAGGATATTACCTTTAATAATAGAAGTATTAATACAAGAATATGCGCCCCTACAGGATATCAGTACAAGTTACATTAAGAAATTGAGCCTAGCGAGAAGTTGGAAACTTGAAAAAACCTGTTACAATTCGTTCTGGACGTGACATACTGACCATAGAATAAGTAGTTGTCATTTATTGGACAAATGAGATAAAGTGAAACTTTAATCAACCCTCACCAATCGGGTTGCCTGTTAATGCGGGATAAAATTCAAAAAAGAAAATTTCCCCGCTCTGAATGTTACGTTGTAAGTAAGAATATTTTATAGATGGTTGTTATATGAATTTCAAAAAATATTAGGGTTCATTAAAAGATGAATTAATAAATGAGGAAATACGAAAGTAAATTGGCTTTGGTCAAGAAATTTTGAATGCTATAAAACAAGTTATCGACAGTCATATCCGGCCATTTTATGCAACTGATGCAAAATCTAATATAGTTAGAATCTCTTTTGTTACCTTCGAGGATTATGCTGAAGAGCACGCTATAAAACTTCAATCTGAGTTTCAGAAGGCTCGGTACTTAGCTTTTATTTGCGAAAGAAGTTTTAGTCAAGGAAGTAAGAACAGGTGTAGAATCAGAATTATACAAGGAAATAATAAATTGAAACTTTAACTAGAGGGGTTTCTATCACTTACAGAAACGCTTTTTAAGCAATATAGCGTTTCTCCTTAATAAGAACAATAAAAAAACGTCTCATACGAAATGAGACGTTTTTTTATGCTAATAGCTGGATAACCAGCTTATTCACAAGTGATCCGTCTGTTTTACCTTTTACTTTCGGCATAACAGCAGTCATCACCTTACCCATATCTGCTTTAGAAGTCGCACCAACTTCAGAAATAACTTGCTTGATTACATCAACTAGTTCTTCTTCAGTTAATTGCTCTGGCAAATATGCGCTTAAAATCTGAATTTCACTTTGCAGTTTATTAACAAGGTCTTCACGACCAGCTTTTTTAAATTCAAGGAGGGAGTCCTTATACTGTTTTACTTCACGAGCTAAAACTGTTATTTCCTCTTCTTCAGTAAGAGTATGTTGCAGTTTAATACCTTCATTTTGTAAAGCAGCCTTAACCATACGAATAACGGTTAATTTTTCTTTTTGTTTATTCTTCATCGCTTGTTTCATATCATCGTTTAAACGACCGAGAAGACTCATAACTTACACCCTCTCTTAGAATTTACGCTTTCTTGCCGCTTCAGATTTCTTCTTACGTTTTACACTTGGTTTTTCATAAAACTCGCGCTTTCTTGCTTCAGCAAGTGTACCAGTTTTAGAAACCGATCTTTTAAAACGGCGAAGTGCATCCTCCAAAGACTCGTTTTTACGAACGACTGTTTTTGACATTCTCTTTCCCTCCCTCCGAAACATCACACTTACATACTAACTTCAGCATGCAAAAAGAAACACTTCTTCAGCATGTCTTTTACGATTATAATACATTTTATCACTTCAGGTCAACTATTTGGCAGAATAAAAGAAGAATAGAAGCATTTCCTTTTCAAAAGTTATGGCAAATAGCTAGTATCCTTCACTGATGAAGACAACTATATTTTTATCATTTCATCTTTTTTCATACAGGGATGCATGAAACGCCTCCACGCCCTCTAGTACTTAACCGATTCAAATAAAGAAAGCATGCAAACCGTTTCCGGTTGCACGCTCTTTTTATGCACTAGCTGATTCTTTTTTTACATCATCTTCAAGAACACGAACAAATTGCGCTTCGTTATATGGATAACCAGCTTTCGTAATTTTCACTTTCACTAGCTTACCAATTAATTCTTCTGATCCTTCAAATACAATTTTCAAGTAGTTATCTGTATAACCTACATATAACCCTTCACGGTCGCCCTCTTTAAATTGCTCTTCCGGAATGATTTCAAGCACTTCACCTTCAAACCCTGATGCGTACTCTTTCGCTAATTGATTAGATAGCTCAATTAAACGATGAACACGATCGTTCTTCACATCTTCAGGAACTTGATCTTCCATGCGTGCTGCAGGTGTTCCTGTACGTTTTGAGTAAGGGAACACATGTAACTCAGAGAAGCGGTTCTCTTTAATGAAATTGTATGTTTCCATGAATTCTTCTTCTGTTTCACCTGGGAAACCAACGATTACATCAGATGTAATCGCAAGGCCTGGTAACGCTTCTTTCAAACGATCTAAACGCTCTTGGAAGAACTCCATCGTATATTTACGACGCATACGTTTTAATACAGTATTAGAACCAGATTGCAACGGAATATGCAAGTGGCGTACAACTACTTCAGATTTATCTAACACTTCAATTACTTCATCTGAAATTTGACTCGCTTCAATAGAAGAAATACGAAGACGTTTTAATCCGCCTACTTCCGCTTCCATATCACGAAGTAATCCAGCTAAGTTATAATCTTTTATGTCTTCGCCGTATCCACCTGTATGAATACCCGTTAATACGATTTCTTTATAGCCTGCATCCACTAATTGTTGTGCTTGTTTAATAACTTCTTTTCCATCACGAGAACGCATTAAACCACGCGCCCAAGGAATGATACAGAATGTACAGAAGTTATTGCAACCCTCTTGTATTTTTAAAGACGCACGTGTACGATCCGTGAAATAAGGTACATCAAGTTCTTCGTACACGCGTGTTTTCATAATATTGCGGACAGCATTAATTGGTTGACGCTCTTTACGAAATTCTTCGATGTAACCTAACATCTTTTCACGATCCTGTGTACCAACTACAATATCCACACCTGGGATTGCCATAATTTCCGCTGGAGATGTTTGTGCGTAACATCCCGTTACACAAATAACTGCATCTGGATTTTGACGCACAGCACGTCTAATTACTTGACGACTTTTTTTGTCCCCAGTATTCGTTACTGTACATGTGTTAATAACATATACATCAGCTTTCTTTTCATATTCTGTTCTTTCATAACCACCTTGTTTAAACAATTGCCAAATGGCTTCTGTTTCATAGTGGTTTACTTTACAACCTAACGTATGGAACGCAACAGTTGACATTGATCATCACCCCATCAATTCAAAATGATACGAAGCAGCACTTAACGCGTATAATGGCGCCGTTTCTGTTCTTAAAATTCTTGGTCCTAAACTACATGGTACAAATTTATGTTCACGAAGCGCTGTAATCTCTTCCTCAGCTAAACCGCCTTCTGGGCCAAATACAATCAATAGCTTTTGACCTGGTTTCATTGTCGTTAAAGCTTTCGCAAAATTAGATTTCTCGCCTTGTTTTGCTTCCTCTTCGTAAGCAACAAGACAAACATCATACTCACCACTCATTGAAAGCAATTGCTTAAATGATGCCGGAGCATGTACTTCTGGAATTTCACTTCTATGTGATTGTTCCGCAGCTTCTTTCACAATTTTTCTTAAACGCTCAACTTTTTTATCAGCTTTTTTCGCATCCCATTTTACGATAGAGCGAGATGCTTGAAATGGTAAGAATGCAGCTGCCCCAAGCTCAGTTCCTTTTTGAAAAATTAACTCTAGCTTGTCTCCTTTTGGCAGTCCACTTGCAATCGTCACGAAAACAGGAAGTTCACTTGACGCCTCTACCCATTCTACAATAGTCGTATTAATAAATTCACTGGTAATTTCATCAATTGAACATACTGCTGTTTTTCCGTTTACACAGCAATAAATATGATCTCCAGCTGACATACGCATCACTCTTGCGATATGATGTACGTCATCACCTACAATACGAATACTTGTCTCATTTACATATTTCTCTTCTACAAAATAACGTTGCATATAATCACCTTAGTAGAGTTTCGTTCCTTTCGTAAGTCAACACTTACGAAAAGAACGAAACGTTATCATTTTTCATATAACAAACGGCAAGTCCCTCACCTTATAGTGAGAGACTCCCCTTTTCATTATAGACTAAAATCTATATTACGCATTTCGTGCAATAATTGCTACCCAATCTTCCATTCGTAACACTTCTTCAATTGTAAATCCAGCTTTTTCTAGCGCCTCAGAAATTACTTTTTCCTTCGTAGCAATAATGCCCGATGTAATAAATAATCCACCTGATTTCACAACTCTTGCTGCATCTTCAGGGAATAATAGAATGATTTCTGCTAATAAGTTAGCTACGATTAAATCAACAGGACCTTCAATACCTTCTAAAAGACTATTTTGTCCAACAGACACGATATCATCTGTTTTATTTAAACGTACATTCATTTCTGCACTTTCAACCGCAACCGGATCTAAATCATATGCTTGAACAGAAGACGCACCTAATTTTGCCGCTGCAATACTAAGTACACCAGAACCTGTTCCTACATCAATAATAGTGTCACCTGGCTGTACTGTTTTTTCTAAAGCACGTATACACATCGTTGTTGTTGGATGAGTTCCTGTACCAAACGCCATACCCGGGTCTAATTCAATGATTTTTTCATCAGGAGAAGATGGTGTATATTCTTCCCAAGTCGGTACGATTGTGAATGTATCAGAAATTTGTACTGGATGGTAATATTTTTTCCAAGCAGTAGCCCAATCTTCTTCATTGACTTCGTTAACGGTAATATTTCCAGTACCAATTTCGATGTCGTAAGATGGAAGCACATCAATAGATGATTTTACACCTGCAATCGTTTCATGTAAAGAATCGGTTTGCGGGAAATATGCTTTTATTAATACACCTTCCGCTGGATATTCATCGGGATTCAATGCATAAATTTCACCATATTGTTGCTCGCGCTCTTTCGTTAACTCCGCTGGGTCCTCAATCGCAACTCCGCTAGCACCAGCTTCGTGTAAAATATGAGAGACAGCTTCTACTGCTTCTTCTGTTGTATGAATACTAATTTCTGACCATTTCACAATTTACCAACTCCATTTTTTATTTCCATTATTCCCCTTTGAAAGCACGTTTAAGCTTTCCGAATAAACTATCATCCTGCTCTTCTTGTCCTGCAAATTCACGTAATAAATCTTTTTGCTGTGAAGTCAATTTCGTTGGTACAACAACACGAACGACTACATATTGATCTCCTTGGCCGTATCCACGTACGTTCGGAGCACCTTTTCCTTTTAAGCGGAATTCAGTTCCAGTTTGTGTTCCTGCTGGAATTTTCAGCTTCACTTTACCATGAACAGTAGGAACTTCCACTTCATCACCAAGCGCCATTTGCGCAAATGTTAATGGCATTTCGCAAATAATGTGATCTCCTTCACGCTCGAAGAATTCATGATTTCTTACATGAACGACAACATATAAGTCTCCTGCTGGTCCGCCATTTACGCCGGCTTCACCTTTTCCAGACACACGAATTTGTTGACCATTATCAATACCCGCTGGAATTTTAACATTAATTTTTTTACGTTTACGAACTTTACCTGAACCGTGACATGTCGTACATTTTTCTTTAATAATTTGTCCAGTTCCTGAACAATGACCACAAGCTTGACGGTTTACGATACGACCAAATGGTGTGTTTTGTTCAACACTCACTTGACCAGAACCTGAACAATGTTTACATGTTTCTTTTGAAGTTCCTGGTTTTGCTCCACTACCTTTACAAGTATCACATGGATCTTCTACTGGAATTTCCACATTTAATTCCTTACCAAAAATAGCTTCTTCAAAATCTAAAGTGACTTGATATTGTAAGTCAGCACCTTGGCGCGGAGCATTTGGATCACGACGTCTGCCGCCGCCACCGCCAAAGAAAGAACTAAATATATCTTCAAAACCGAAGCCACCGCCGAAGTCTCCTCCGCCGCCAAATCCACCGAATCCTTGATTTGCACCAGCATGACCAAATTGATCGTACTGCGCACGCTTTTGATCATCACTTAACACTTCGTATGCTTCTTGTACTTCTTTAAACTTTTCAATTGCATTTTCTTCTTTACTTACGTCTGGATGGTATTTTTTAGCCAAACGACGATACGCTTTTTTAATTTCATCTGTTGCAGCGCCCTTGCTAAGTCCAAGGACCTCATAATAGTCTCGTTTACTCATAAATTTACAACCCCCGAATCTTTCACATAAACGTAATTTTAACACCGAAAGAAAGTGCTTTGCAACAAAGTTTCCTCACTTACAGTATGCAAAGCGAAAAACTTAAGATCCTCACACATCGCTTCTCATTCGTGAAAAAAGCCAAAGTCAAGGCACGCTTGACTTTGACTTTTTGTCATCTTACTTATTATGTTTACAGTTGAATTACTTGTCTTCTTTTACTTCTTCAAACTCAGCGTCAACTACATTATCTTTCTTCGCGCCAGCGTCTTGTGCACCTTGCGCACCTTCTGCTTGACCAGCAGCAGCTTGAGCTTGCTCGTATAATTTAACAGTTAACTGTTGTACGATTTCTTGTAAAGCATCTTTTTTCGCACGAATTTCTTCAAGCTCGTTTTTCTCAATTGCAGCTTGTAATGCTTCTTTTGCTTCTGTTGCTTTTGCAACTTCAGCTGCATCTACTTTACCTTCTAAATCTTTTACAACTTTGTCTGTTTGGAATACAAGTTGGTCAGCTTCGTTACGAAGTTCAACTTCTTCCTTACGTTTTTGGTCAGCGTCAGCATTTGCTTCCGCTTCTTGTACCATACGTTCTACTTCTTCATCAGAAAGACCTGAAGAAGATTGGATTGTAATAGCTTGCTCTTTGCTTGTTCCTAAGTCTTTCGCACGTACGTTAACGATACCGTTCGCATCAATATCGAATGTTACTTCGATTTGTGGAATACCACGTGGTGCTGGTGGAAGGTCAGTTAATTGGAAACGACCTAACGTTTTGTTGTCAGCTGACATTGGACGCTCACCTTGTAATACGTGAATGTCTACTGCTGGTTGATTATCAGCAGCTGTTGAGAATACTTGTGACTTACTTGTTGGAATTGTAGTGTTACGCTCGATTAATTTCGTGAACACGCCACCCATAGTTTCAATACCTAAAGAAAGTGGAGTTACGTCTAATAATAGAACGCCTTCTACATCACCAGTAAGTACGCCACCTTGAACTGCAGCACCTAATGCTACAACTTCATCAGGGTTTACACCTTTATATGGCTCTTTACCAGTTTCACGTTTAATAGCTTCTTGTACAGCTGGGATACGAGTAGATCCACCAACAAGAATAACTTTATCTAATTCGCTTGGAGCAAAACCAGCGTCTTTTAATGCACGACGAGTTGGCTCTAATGTTCTTTCAACAAGACCTGCTGAAAGCTCTTCGAATTTCGCTCTTGTTAACGTTAATTCTAAGTGTAATGGACCAGCAGCTCCAGCACTAATGAATGGTAATGAAATTTGAGTTTGTGTTACACCAGAAAGATCTTTTTTCGCTTTTTCAGCTGCATCTTTCAAGCGTTGAAGCGCCATTTTATCTTGGCTTAAATCAATGTTATTTTCTTTTTTGAACTCAGCTACTAAGTGATCGATGATAACTTGGTCAAAGTCATCGCCACCAAGACGGTTGTCACCAGCAGTTGAAATAACTTCGAATGTGCCGTCTGCTAACTCAAGGATAGATACGTCAAATGTACCGCCACCTAAGTCATATACTAAGATTTTTTGTTCTTCATCTTGTTTTTCTAAACCGTAAGCAAGTGCTGCTGCTGTTGGCTCGTTAATGATACGCTCAACTTCTAAACCAGCGATACGACCAGCATCTTTCGTTGCTTGACGCTCTGCATCGTTGAAGTATGCAGGTACTGTAATAACAGCTTTCGTTACTGTTTCACCTAAGTATGCTTCAGCAGAAGCTTTTAAGTTTTGTAAAATGATTGCAGAAATTTCTTGAGGTGTATAATCTTTACCTTCAACTTCTACTTTGTAGTCTGTACCCATATGACGTTTAACAGACATGATTGTATTTGGGTTTGTAATTGCTTGGCGCTTTGCAACTTCCCCAACTTGACGTTCTTCATTTTTGAAAGCTACAACAGAAGGTGTTGTACGATTTCCTTCTGGATTTGGGATAACCTTTGGTTCTCCACCTTCCATAACAGCTACACAAGAGTTTGTTGTACCTAAGTCAATACCGATAATTTTACTCATGGCGAATCCTCCTAGTTTTATGTAAATTATTGATTTACTTTTACCATTGATGGGCGAATCACACGGTCTTTTAGTTTATAACCTTTTTGGAATTCTTCTACAACCGCGTTTGATTCAAATTCACTATCTTCCACTTGCATAATAGCTTGGTGTTCATTAGGATCAAACTGTTTACCAACAGCTTCAATCACTTCCACACCTTCTTTATTCAGTGCTTCTAACAATTGACGATGCACCATTTCCATACCTTGTAACAAGGATTTCGTTTGCTCATCAGTCGCTTCCACTTGCATCGCTCTTTCAAAATTATCAAGAGCTGGCAAGATGTCTGAAACTAGACTTTGTGCTCTATATTTTTCAGCAGCCTGTTTATCCATTTGGACACGGCGCTTATAATTTTCAAAATCAGCTTGTAGACGTAATGTGCGACCTTCCGTTTCCGTTAGTTTCGCTTGTAACTCATCTACTTTTTCTTGTAAAAGAGCAGCCTCACTTTTTTCTTCTACAGTTTCTTCACTGTTTTCTGGCGTGACAGCTTCTTCAACTTGCGCTTCTTTTACTTCTTCTACCACTTGTTCGTTACGCTCTTCCACAATATTCACCTCCTTAAAAGGTATTAGGTATCATGCATAGCATGATTACCTAAGGATTATATATTACACACAGCAATGAAAATTTCATCACTTGAGCGAATGTATTACTCTCATTTACTTTTTAAGCCCATCAGTAAATTGTCTCGTAAATAACTGTAACAAACTAATTACACGAGAATATTGCATTCTCGTAGGACCTAAAATAGCAATTGTTCCAAGTTGCTCTTCGCCGATCGAATATGTTGCAGAAATTAAACTACAATCCTCCATAGCCGTCGAAGAATTTTCCCTACCAATTTTCACTTGAATCCCGACTTGTTTATGACGCAAAATGTCATAAAATTCGGCTTCATTATCAATCATGGTAAGTAAAGATCTAACCTTTTGAATGTCATGGAACTCTGGCTGCGAAAGCATATTTGCTTTTCCTCCAAAGTATATCTTTTCCGATAACGGAACTTGAAATGTACCATCCAACATTTTTATTGCACTATCGTAATTATGAACATACCCACGTAAAACTGTAACAATCTCTTTAAAGATTTTATTATGAAGTTCTTCCATCGGTACGCCAGATAGCTTTTCATTTAAAATATTAACCATTTTTTCTAAATCTGATAAATCAACAGATTCCGGAACGGTAATCGTTTTACTTTGTACATGCCCTGTATCAGTTACAATAATAGCGACTGCAGTTTGACGATCAAGCGGCACAATTTGTACATTTTTAAGTTTATTTGTACTTAACTTCGGTCCAAGAACAATGGCCGTATAATTCGTAAGTTCTGATAAAATTTGAGCAGATTGCTGTGCAATTTTTTCCGCTTCAAAAATTCTTTCGGCAAATAAATCTTTAATTTGTACAATTTCAGCGTTTGGTAAGTTTTGCGGCGCTAAAAGATGGTCTACATAAAATCGGTAGCCTTTCTCAGAAGGAACACGTCCAGAAGAACTGTGCGTTTTTTCAATAAAACCTAATTCTTCTAAGTCCGCCATTTCATTTCGAATAGTAGCTGAACTAAATGTAATTTCATCTTTTTTAGCCAACGTTCTAGACCCAACGGGCTGCGCTGATCCAATAAAGTCATCAATAATTGTTTGTAAAATTAAGAGCTGACGTTCCGTAAGCATCTCATCATCACCTCTGTTAGCACTCTTTGTCTTTGAGTGCTAAATCTATTAATAACTTACCAAAATTGACATTCAATTGTCAACGGAAACGTCACGAAATAATGAAAATTTTTCACACCTATGGAACATTTAATTAGTCAATCAAAAATGATTGGAATACTTCATTCCCTAATAATTTTCCTTTTCGCGTTAAACGTACATGTCCATCTTCCTCTTCAAGCAATCCCTGCTCTTGATTGCTTTGTAACTGCTTCGCGAAAACTTGATCCATCTCCACATTAAATTTATTGCGGAACGACGTTTTAGAAACACCTTTTGTTTTTCGAAGCCCTAAGAACAGTTCTTCTTCCATTCTTTCTTTCTCCGTCACTTTGTGAACATCTAAATACGGAAATCTTGTTTCATCAATTTTATTAAAATATTGCTTCAGGGGACCTACATTTTGAATACGTTCCCCGTTCACATAACTATGAGCTCCAGCTCCAAATCCATAATACTCTTCATTATTCCAGTATGTGAGATTATGTCTACTTTTATTGTCACCTTTTGAGAAATTACTAATTTCATACTGGTTATAACCGTGTTTCTCCATTTCATCCATTACTATTTCATACATTTTCGCTTCATGGTCTTCACCCGGAAGACGCAATTTCCCTTTGTTCATTAAGTTATAAAACACTGTTTTTGGTTCCACAATTAATGAATATGCCGAGAAATGTTGTACACCAAGCGTAAAAGCAATATCTAATGTTTCTTTTACATCTTCTATCGTCTGTCCTGGCAAAGCATAAATAATATCTACATTAATATTTTTAAAGCCTACTTCCTGTGCTTCTCGAATCGCTAGGAATGCATCTTCCCTCGTATGCTTGCGCCCAATTTTCTCAAGCAGTTCATCACGGAACGTTTGCACACCAAAACTAATTCGATTCACTCCACCTTCTAGCAGTACATTCAACTTCTCTTTCGGTAGATCTCCTGGATTCGCTTCAAATGTTAATTCACAATTCGGGGCGAACGGACGCAAATGACGATTAATAATCTCGAGTATTTTTTTTGTCTGCTCCATATTTAACGCTGTCGGAGTTCCCCCGCCCACAAAAATCGTTTTCATACTATCAAACGGAACTTTTTGAACCGTATTTATTATTTCCTTCTCTAGATAATCTAAATATTGATCAACCGGTTGGCGTTCAATAAACACTTTATTAAAATCACAATAGTGACAAATGTGCTGACAAAACGGAATATGAATATATGCAGCTTGTACCAAATATAACTCCTACCTTTCTAAAAAGAAAACCTCCGCACTCCGGAGGGTTCTCTACTTCTCTAACGTATTACGAATTTGTTCCATTCGCATTTTTCCCCAATCATACATCATTTCAACGATCGGTAAAAGTGACATGCCTAGTTCCGTCATATAATACTCAACGCGAGGAGGAATTTCGGGATATACTGTCCGATCAACAATCCCATCTTCCATTAACTCTTTTAATTGGTTCGACAAAACTTTATGAGAAATGCTTGGGAATAACCGTTGTAATTCACTGAAACGATGCGGCCCTTCCACACCAAGATGCCACAGTATCACAACTTTCCACTTTCCACTAATAATAGAAAGCGTCAATTCCTTTTCACAATTAAAATTACCATTTTGTATTTTATCTTGAATATCTTTTCGAATATTTTCGGACATTAACAGTCTCCTAACTCTATATGAACTAAAAAGCTCTCTCATTATTGTAAATGAGAGCTGCTCAGATGTCTAAAAAGTAATTATACAGAAAAAAGAAGCCGCACAAACGACTTCTTTTTTATTTCAAATATTAGTTGTCATCCATTTTCAGTACAGCCATGAATGCCTCTTGTGGTACTTCTACAGAACCAACAGACTTCATACGTTTTTTACCTTCTTTTTGCTTATCAAGAAGTTTACGCTTACGAGAAATGTCACCGCCGTAACATTTTGCAAGTACGTTTTTACGCATCGCTTTAATTGTAGAACGTGCTACAACTTTATTTCCGATAGTCGCTTGAATTGGCACTTCGAACTGTTGTCTCGGAATTAATTCTTTTAATTTCTCTACGATTACTTTACCACGGTCATACGCTGAATCACGGTGTACGATAAATGATAAAGCATCCACTTGTTCATTATTTAAAAGAATATCCATTTTCACAAGTTTAGATGGTTTATAGCCAATTAACTCGTAGTCAAATGATGCATACCCTTTCGTATTTGATTTCAATTGATCGAAGAAGTCATATACGATTTCTGATAACGGGATTTCATATGTTAATGTAACACGCGTTTCATCTAAATATTGCATATCAATAAACGTTCCACGTTTACCTTGGCAAATCTCCATTACAGCTCCAACATAGTCATTCGGAACCATAATTGAAGCCTTCACAAACGGCTCTTCTACACGATCGATAGACTGTGGATCTGGCATATTAGATGGGTTATCAACTATAACATCTTCACCGTTAGTTAAATAAACTTTATAAATAACGCTTGGCGCTGTTGTAATTAAGTCAATCTTAAATTCACGTTCAATACGTTCTTGAATGATTTCCATGTGAAGAAGTCCTAAGAAACCACAACGGAAACCAAATCCTAGCGCTTGAGATGTTTCTGGTTCAAACTCAAGAGCAGAATCGTTTAACTCTAATTTTTCTAATGCATCACGTAAATCGTTATAACGAGCAGAGTCAATTGGATACAGACCACAGAATACCATCGGGTTTAACTTACGGTAACCTGCTAACGGCTCTGCAGCTGGACGTTTCGCATGTGTAATCGTATCACCAACGCGTGTGTCACCAACATTTTTAATCGATGCTGCTAAGAAACCTACATCACCTACTGTTAACTCGTCACGTTGTGTAGTTTTCGGTGTAAATACACCTACTTCTGTTACTTCAAATTCCTTACCCGTTGCCATCATACGTACTTTATCGCCAACTTTTACTGTTCCATTTACAACACGGATATAAGCAATTACACCGCGGTACGGATCATATAAAGAGTCGAAAATCATACATTGTAACGGCTCTTCTGAATCACCCGCCGGAGCTGGTACTTTTTCAACAATTTGCTCTAAAATTTCTTCAATACCAATTCCAGCTTTCGCAGAAGCAAGTACCGCTTCTGATGCATCTAAACCAATTACGTCTTCCACCTCTTGACGTACACGTTCCGGATCCGCACTTGGTAAGTCGATTTTATTAATAACTGGTAAAATTTCTAAATTATTATCAAGCGCTAAGTATACGTTTGCTAACGTTTGCGCTTCAATACCTTGCGCTGCATCTACTACAAGAATCGCGCCTTCACAAGCCGCCAAACTACGTGATACTTCGTACGTAAAGTCGACGTGTCCTGGTGTATCAATTAAATGAAGAATATACTCTTCACCATCTTTTGCTTTATAGTTTAATTGTACTGCGTTTAATTTGATTGTAATACCACGCTCACGCTCTAAATCCATAGAGTCAAGCAACTGAGCTTTCATTTCGCGTTGTGTTAACGCGTTTGTTTTCTCTAAAATACGGTCTGCTAACGTTGATTTTCCGTGGTCAATATGAGCAATAATAGAGAAATTACGAATTTTGGACTGTCTTTTTGCTCTTTCTTCTTTATTCATCTATGTTCTCAACTCCTAATAGTCTCGCCAATATACACTAGCACTGATTATATCAATAGAGCAACAAAGATTCAATGAAAACTCGTGCTGCTTACGATACAAATCATTCTATCTATATCTTATGCGAATAAACCATAAGAGACAAACCCTTTTCAAATTTTAAAACGGCTGTCTTACAAATCAGTAAAACAACCTTCTCCCATGTTACTCTTAGCTAAAAATTTCTTTTATTTTCCCAACAACTATATCCGTTCCGAACTTCGTCATTTCATAAGCTACACTTGCTACAGCCATCCCAATTCCTTCTACAACATTAAAACTTCTTAAACGTTCTAATTGTTGTTGTTTTTCTGAGGCCGAAAACGAGCTACCCAAAATTTCTGATTCAGCACCTGTACTTTCTGTCCCTGTCATATGAGCGATTTGTTCATATGATAATTGCTGATAGCCTTTCATACTTTTCAAACCATGATTAGCAAGTGCCACTCCTGCTATCATCATAAGTAAACATAAAGCTACACTACATATACACAAAAGCGTAAAGCGACTCAAACGATAATCATCTGTTCCCCTCAATGTGTATATGCTCCCGTATTATCTTGATCAATTTGATGATGCAGCGCCGCATTTAAACCACTCGCTATTACATTCGCCATATCCTCAATAAAAGTATCTACTTCTTTTGGGGTTACCATTAAATTATGACCAAGAGGAGATAGCACCTCATAAATCAGCCTTCTTTTTTCTTCTTCTTCTAACGTACCAACAGCACCTAAAAACATATTTCTGCTCTTTTCATCCGGCATATCTTCTTCTGTTAATTTTTTCTTTTCTCCAAATAAAAATCCCGCTGGTAACAAAGATCGTGAAGGTTTATTTCCTTCTTTCATCTCCCGGCCAAAATGTTTCAAAATAAAATCAATCGTATCACTTGTAATCGAAACAGCATCGACCACAGTCGGAACACCAATTGCGATAACAGGGATACCTAATGTTTCTTTACTTAGTTCTTTACGTTTATTCCCAACCCCCGATCCGGGATGAATTCCAGTATCAGAAATTTGTATCGTGCTATTTACTCGTTCAATAGAACGGGCAGCTAATGCGTCAATCGCAATTACAAAGTCCGGGTTCGTCTTCTCAATAATCCCATAAATAACATCGCTCGTTTCGATCCCTGTAATCCCCATTACCCCCGGCCGAATTGCACTAACAGGCCTAAACCCTTCTTCTACACTTTCAGGCTGTAATTGAAACAAATGTCTCGTTACTAATACATTTTCTACAACTATCGGTCCAAGAGCATCTGGTGTTACATTCCAATTCCCAAGACCTACAATTAAACAGCTTGCTTCTTTTGTAACGCCAATCTCTTCTAAGAAATAAGAAAATTCTTTTGCAAAAATACGCTCCACTTTTTGTTGAAGTTCTGTATCTTGCTGACGTATACCTTGAACTTCAAGCGTTAAATAATTTCCAGGCTTTTTACCCATCGCTTCAGAGGCAGCCTCATCAATTGTTACTTTTGTAATTATAGTACCTTCTTCTTCCCTCTCTTTTACAATAACTCCCTGTATCCCTTTTTGTTCTTCTTGGCTTTCTTGCAACATTTGATGAGCTTCTACAGCTAGGTCAGTTCTAATGCTATATTTACTTAAATCTAATGGTTCTTTCATCGTATCTCCTCCGTAATTCATAGTAAATATCGTTAGATTTCCCAAAGTTATATAAGGTCATTCTTTCCTTTACGTGAAATTTCATGGATATACTATTGCAATTCTCTTCACCGTTTGATAGAATATCACTTGTTCTATGTAAGAATCGAGTCATTCGATTGCACCAGGGAGGTGAAAAGTATGGCAAACATCAAATCTGCTATCAAACGCGCTAAACTTAGCGAAGAGCGTCGTGCACATAACGCTTCTATCAAGTCTGACATGCGTTCTGCTGTTAAAACTGTAGAAGCTTTAGTTACTAATAACGATCTTGAAAATGCTAAAGAAGCTTTCAAAACTGCTTCTAAAAAACTTGACAAAGCAGCTCGCAAAGGTCTTATCCACCAAAACGCTGCAGCTCGTCAAAAATCTCGCTTAGCGAAACAAGTAAACGCGTAAGGCGTTTAAAAAACGATCCATTTGGATCGTTTTTTTATATACAAAAAAGTTCATATACTTAGTACATGAACTTTTTTGTGTCATCACATATGATTTAATCGCATTAAGAAAAACTCGAGCACAAGCTTCTTATCCATCTTTCCCGTCTTCATACTATAATCAGCTTCCGCTAATTCTATAATCACTTTTTTTAATTCTTCAAAAGAGAAAAACTTCGTTTGATTCATTGCCAACTTTACACGATACGGATGTACACCAATATGAGATGCAATTTGATTTTGGCCATAACCACGTTGCTGTAGCTCTTTCACTTGATGGAGCAAGCGGAATTGACTCACTAATAACGCAAGCAATTTAATCGGTTCTTCCTGCTGCGTAAATAATCCATCCAAAATTTGCATTGCACCTGCAATATCTTTTTTCACCACTTTTTCTGTCAAAGCAAATACATTTTGCTCAACTGATTTTGGCACAAGCTCTGCAACAAGTTTCGTCGTAATCTCTCCGCCCATACCAACGTATAACGTTAACTTGTCCATTTCCTTCGCCAACATTGTTACATTACTCCCCACAAGCTCTAGCAACAAACTAACAGCCGCGTTATCAATATGCACATGTACTTCATCTGCACGAGCAACAATCCACTTCTGAACATCCTGCACTTGCATCGCATTTGCTTCTACTACATCTGCTGTTTTCTTTAATAGTTTTGTAATTTTTTTTCGCTCATCAAGTTTTTCGTAAGGCGCAACAAAAACAAGAATAGAAAATGGGGAAGGTTCACCAATGTATTCTTCTAAAATTTTTATATTTTGCTCTAACTTTTCTTTTTGCGAAGTCAAAAATAGCGGTGACTTTATTAACAGTACTTTCCGTTCTCCGAAGAAAGGAAGCGTACGCGCATCCTCAACCACATCTTCTAAATACGCTTCTTCTAAATCGTATGTCACAACATTAAACTCTCGATCTTCTTCTTCAAGTGCTTCTGTCGTAATAAGCTTTATCGTTTCATTTATAAAAAAAGCTTCCGTTCCATATAGTAAATATAACGGAGCAAACTGTTTCTTTTTAATTTTTTTATGTATATCACTCATACTTTTTCCTACTCCCTAACTTGGCAATATATATTTATACTAATGCCCTAGCTTTTGTTTTACAAGTACAAAGGAACAGGCTTTATAACCCGTCCCTTTATTTATATTAAACGCCACGCAATAAGCCCCGGGTTTCTTATTGGTGTGCGGTAATCACCTTCCCTTTATTATTCACAATAAAAATTTGAGTATAAGTGCCAACTGTTAACATGCTTGGAAACGAAAAACTCACATTACTTCATGATTTAAAAGTAACAAAAAAGCTCGTTTTCTCTTCATATGGAAATTGTAGATTTTTTTCTGACAATATTTTATACTAAAGTGGAATGTTGGGGAGGGATTCTAAATGAATGATTTTGAACAAAACGTTCAAAGTAAACGCAATGACGCTATTGATTCAGGGGTAGGATTTATCGTCTCATTTGGTTTTTTCGCAACACTTTTCATCATTGCAACTGTTATTAAATTTATCGGTTCTTAAAGACTGCCACTTCATGGCAGTCTTCTCTTTTTCATCTATTATGTGTTTTATCATATGTGATTTTACTTTTAAAGGTTCCATTTTTCCCTTTAAAAACATAGGAAATAGCACCTTGCTCGTCCGTGCGCCATATCGCACTCCCCATCTTCTCAAAACGCTCTATCACTTCTTTATGCGGGTGTCCATACCTATTCTGCTTACCAACAGATATAATCGCTACACGAGGCTGTATGACGTTCAAAAAAGGCTCTATAGATGACGTATTACTCCCATGATGAGCAACTTTTAAAACATCTACTCGTAAATCTGGATATGCCTCTACTAAAATCTTCTCCCCGTCTTCTTCCAAATCGCCTGTAAATAGCCACTTCAGCCCTCCAAATTTTGCCCATATTACAATTGAAGCGTTATTTTCGCTTTTTTCTTTTCCTTTTGGAGCTAAAACGAAAAATTCTGCTTCATTTACACTCCAATTCTCCCCTTCCCCCACTTCAGTTATTTTCATTTCCTTTTCTAATGCCTGTTTCTTTACTACTTTTTCTAATACTGCATCTTTTCCCTTCCGGCCAAATACCACTTCTTTTACAGGTATATATGATAATAATTCTTGCGCAGCACCTATATGATCTGCATCTCCATGCGTTACGATTAATTTATCAATTGTTTTAATACCTTCTTTTTGTAAATAGGGTATTAAAATATCATTCCCAACAGAAAATTCATGCTTTTTTTGCTGCCATTCTTCCTTATTCACACGAAGCGTTCCACCTGTATCAATAAGATAAATTCCTTTATCATACGGAAGGCGAATTAATATTGCATCACCTTGTCCAACATCAATAAATGTTACACTTCCGCTTCCTCTAAAATATGGATATACATAATGACATGTGCTAATAAAAAGAAATACACTGGCAACTATACAAACTATTTTTTTCGGCGCTCTCCTTTCCCAAACCATCAATATACTGACAATACTCGCGCAATATACAGCTACAAGATTGAAGGGCGTTTTCCCGAAAATAAGCTGGGTAAATGGTAAACTTTCACAATAACTCAGAAAATCATTAGACATACTCAAGCCTATTGATAATATATCCGCAAATTCTTTTGCGAGAAACGGGACAATTGGCATACACAGTAAAATAATAATGCTACATGGTAATACAATGATAGATAAAAACGGAACGTATAAGAGATTGAGGAGAATGCTATATGGAGAAAAATAACCAAAGTGATATAACAAAATCGGAGTACTAACGAGCTGTGAAATGATAGAAATATAAATAGAATTTCGGATTACTCCGTTGCTACTCCCTAACAATAACGGAGCAGACAAAAGTAAAGCGAAGCTACCTACAAAAGAAAACTGAAATCCAATATTAAAAACAAGATAAGGGTCATATATAAGCATACATATAGCTGTTACACTTAAAGCATCTAAACTAGATAAACGAATCGAGCACATAAAAGCAATCAACATCAAAACTCCTGTTATAGAAGCTCTTATAACAGAGGGTGACGCCCCTGCTAAAACCATATACAAAGGAATACAAACGATAAGGCAAATTGTTGCTACCTCCCTTGTCACACCGCTTCTTAGCAAAATAAAATATACTATCACCATTAACAATACAATGTGCGAACCTGAAATTGCTAACAAATGTACAAGACCAAATTGTTGATATTGCTCTTCCACTTCAAACGTCATTTGTTGTCTATCACCAAATAGTAATGCATTCATAAAAGCACCTGATTGCTCTGGAAACATTTCTGTAACTTTCGAGATTGCTTGTTGCCTCAAAAGAAGAATCCATTGCGTGAGCGATAGTGATGTTTTATAGCATTCAGAAATATATGTAGCCTCAAATGTGAAATAAATATGTTGTTTGTATAAATAATCACGGTAATTAAAACCATGAAAATTCCGAGCTGTTTCCGGTTCTTTCCTCTCACCCTCGAATACACATGATATCCCTATGTATAATTGTTGCATTTTTTTCTTTTCCAAGGCTGATTTGATTCTATAACTTAACTGCACTATATTTTTATTCTGATCTTCAAATTGAAAAGATAGGCGATCCCCATTAACAAGCGGTGTATTTTGTATAACCCCTCTTGTAACTCCATAGGACTCCCCTAGAGGCTTATTCCACGTTTGAACATAGGAAGTGTATATAGCGCTACTAAAGCACGCTACAATACAAAAAATGAAGGTTTTACGCGAAGTGCGATATAAACAGAAGAAAACATTTAAAAAGAGGCAAAAAACTATCAATAAAAGTGACGAGGAAAAGGCAATTGCAACCCCTATTATAAACGAGATTGCAACATACCCCCATTGTTCCTGCAACTTATACTCACTCCTTATAGCATCATTTTTGCTTTCGTGAATACATGCTGTAATTCTTCCATTGATAAATTATCTTTTTCTAAAGGCGCAAATAATTCTTTTAACTCCTTATAACGTTTTTGCTCCTCTAATGCAGCAATATCATATTCTAGCGGAACGTGCTTCACTGTTACATTCGCTTGTTCGAATAATTCTATGGCGTATGGATGATTTTTATAATCCTGCGCATAATAAACCGCTGTAATACCACTTTGAATAATTGCCTTACAACATTGTAAACAAGGGAAATGCGTAACGTAAATTTCTGCTTCCTCTGTTTTCGCACCAAACTTGGCACATTGTAATAAAGCATTCATTTCGGCATGAATTGTCCGAACACAATGATTATCGATTACGTAACAACCATCATCTATACAATGTACACCACCTTTAATTGAACCATTATATCCACCCGCAATAATTCGTTTATCGCGAACGATTGTTGCTCCTACCGCAAGCCTTGTACATGTACTACGTAACGATAGTAGATGGCTTTGCGTCATAAAATATTGATCCCATGAAATTCGTTCCATATTTTCACCTACTTTTTTGTCTACTTGTAGTGTAGCGAAAGAAGAAAAACTTCGTCAATCTTTTACGGAATAATAATTTGATCTTTTATCTTTTCAAGAGATTTCGCACCAATCCCATCAATCTCTAATAAATCTTCTATTTTCTGAAACGGACCATGCTCTTCTCGATATTTCAAAATACTTTCTGCCTTTCTAGAGCCAATCCCTGTAATTTTTTCTAATTGCTCTTTCGCCGCTGTATTTATTCGAATCTTGCCATCTTCCTTAGAAGAAGTAAGCATCCCTTGTTCTGACTCATTTTTACTCGGTATATAAAGAAGCATTTGATCTTGTACAATTTGTGCTAAATTCACTTTTTTCATATCTACCTCTGATAAAAAACCACCAGCCTTTTGAACCGCATCCTTTACGCGATCTCCTTCCTCCATTTCATATACCCCTTCTTTATTAACCGCTCCTTTCACATCAATTATAATTGTTCTTTTCTGTTCCTTTGTATCCGACATTTTCGGTTTACTCTTTTTTTCTATATCCTTCTCTTGTACATTCATTGTAATAGGCGTTCGTTCTACACTCTGATTCGTTTTCCAAAAAACAAGAAAAAGTAAAGTTCCAATAATAGCTACTAAACCTAACCACTTTTTCGGAAAATCCCACATCATTTTACACCTCTAATCATAAATTTATAACATCATTCATATTGTTTAGGAGAAAGCTGTTACGAAGGAGGGATGAAACTTTGAACATAGGAATTATAGGGACAGGAAACATGGGGAATATACTAATCGATGCATTTTTAGAAACCCGTGCTGTCAAACCTTCGTGCCTTACAATCATTAATCGGACGCCTGCCAAAGCATATCATATAAAAGAAAAATACCCTTCTGTTCATATAGCAAAAACTATCCCGGAAATAATCGAACAATCACAACTGATCTTTATTTGTGTTAAGCCGATAGATATATACCCTATCCTAAAAAAATACACTGAACATTTTTCTGATGACACGTGCTTAGTTTCTATTACAAGTCCAATATCTCCATCACAATTAGAGACTCTCGTACCTTGCCACGTCGCGCGTATCATTCCAAGTATCACAAATCGCGCGCTCTCTGGCGCCTCACTATTTACATTTGGAGATAATTGCTCTGAAGAATGGCAACAAAAACTACTTCGTCTATTCAAAAATATTTCGACACCTCTTGTAATAGAAGAAGATATAACGCGCGTTTCATCTGATATAGCAAGTTGCGGTCCTGCTTTCTTTAGTTATTTACTACAATGCTTCATTAACGCTGCTGTAGATAAAACAAATATTACACACGAAGAGGCTACTACTTTAGTAAGTGAAATGGTCGTGGGGATGGGGAAATTACTTGAAAAAGAAATCTTCACATTACCTACCTTACAAGAAAAGGTTTGCGTGAAAGGCGGCGTTACTGGGGAAGGCATCCGGGTTTTAGAAGAACACGTTGGAGATATGTTCCATAAGTTAATTGAGCGAACACATGAAAAATTTGATGAAGATTTAGAATGCGTTGATCAGCAATTCAATAAACACACATAATAAATACGTCATTTTCATTCCAAATCCTTTTTATAAATACTTACTTTTTTACAATACATTTTCACTTCAACTACTATTCCCACACTTTACGCATACAATCTTCAGATTATGCTAGAACTAAAAATACATCTTCTTTATAAAACAAAAGCAACCTTCTCGGTTGCTTTTGTTTTATCCGTTTTTCTTCGCCATGAAGAAAATACGCTCTGTTTGTTCTGTAACTTCAAGTCGCTCAAAATCACCTGTTACACGAAGCACTGTAAAACCTGCTTCTTCAAGCCATTTCGTTAACTCTTCCACTTGATATGCACGTTGCACGTGACATTCGTCAAACCGATGGTACACATCTTCTTCCGGATCTTGAACAAAGAATGTTAAATCATGCTCTACACTATTTGATTCTTCACCAGGGAAGCAATTCCAAATAAGAGATATTTCTTCTCCATTTACTGTATACGTTTCATTTTGAAATACATGATGTATTTTATATAAAGAATGTACATCAAATAAAAACAAACCATCTTGACGTAAATGGTGAGATACTCTTCTAAATGTTTCTTGTACTCCATCTTCTTGCAATACATAATTTAATGAATCACAAAAGATGGTTACACAATCAAACTCACCTGGAACATCAAGCTCGCGCATATCTTGTTGATAAAAAGGAATAAAGTATCCCTCTCCTCCTAGTTTTTGCTGAGCGACTGTTAACATTTCTTCTGAAAGATCGACACCTATTAAATCGTAACCCTTTTGCACAAGCGGAAGGGTTACATTACCCGTACCGCATGCTACATCAAGAATTTTTACCTCTTTCATATCTGCCTGCTGTAAACTTTCCTCTGTAAATTCCACCCATTTATCATAAGGGACATCATTCATTAGTTCGTCGTACAACAATGCAAATTGTTCGTATTTCATTGGCCTAACTCTTCTGTAATATCTTCACGTGGCACGTCGCCCCATAGACGCTCTAAATTATAGTGATTACGCTCATCTTTATGGAATACATGAGCAACTACATCTCCAAGATCAACTAATACCCAACGTGCTTCGTCAAATCCTTCCATACGTTGTACGTCGATTTGGAACTCATGTGCTTTTGATTTAATTTCACGTGCAATTGCTTGCACTTGTTTATCTGAATTACCGTGACAAATAATGAAATAATCTGCAATTGGTGAAATACCTTGCATATTTAGGACAACCATATCTTCTGCTCTCTTATCATCAGCTGCTTTTGCCGCTAATACTAATAAATCTTTATCGTTCATTTACTCATTTCCTCCTTGATAACTGCATTGTATGTTTGGAATGTTAATGGATAAATCGTCTGATCTTTTTCCATTAAAAATTGAATTGTTCTCTTTAACGCAAATAATAAAGCTTGATTTATATCCGTATATGCGAGTTTACGAGCCTCTTCCACTCCTGGAAACTTTCGCCCCGGTTCAATGTAATCAGCTACATAAATCACTTTATCTAACATCGTCATGTTCTCATGACCACTTGTATGATATGTAATAGCTTGCAAAATTTCAGAATCCGTAATGCCTACTTCTTTTTCTACTAAGTATGCCCCAACAGGTGCATGCCATAACTCTTTGTTATAGCAAAGTAAATCTTTCGGCAAATCTTTACGTTTAATAATCTCTTCCATCTCTGAAATTGCTCTACATTTCGCATAATCATGGAATATAGCTGCCATCTCTGCTTTTTTCTCGTCCACACCGTATAACTTAGCAAGCTCAATCGCTGTCTCCATTACACCAATTGTGTGTATATAACGTTTTTCATGCATTTGTTGTTTGACAATATGCAGTGCATTCTCACGATTCATACAACCCATTCCTCTCGATATATACCTGTACTTTTTCAGGAAGTAAATATTTACATGTTTTTTTCTCCTTATATCTCTCACGTAATAAGGATGAAGAAACTGCAAATTCCGGAATTTCCACTGTAGTAATCTTATATGGTGTATGCAATGTATACCCAGGTCTTGCAACTCCAACAAACGTTACAAGATTAAGTAAAGCTTCAATGTTATACCACTTCGGTAAATACTCAACCATATCCCCACCAATAATAAAGTGAAACTGCACATCCGGATACTTCTTCGTCAATTGTAACATAGTGTCATACGTATAAGATGGGCCCTTCCTACTTAGCTCTTCTAAACAAATAGAAAAGTGTTCTTCTGCCTCAGTCGCGAGCTCTAACATATGTAAACGACTTTCCACACTTGTAATATTCCGCCCTTGTTTATGTGGCGGAATCTGGTTTGGCAAGAACCATACTTCTTCCAAGTTCAAAGCGTGATATACTTCATTTGCAATTAGCAAATGTCCATAGTGAGGCGGATCAAATGTACCGCCAATGATGCCAATTTTCCTCAAAAGAAACGCCCCTTCCTTTTACATACAGCAACTCTCCTCGGTTAGGAATGAAGAGAGTTGCTATTAATAAAAGTTCAATTGGTTTCGCTCTGTACATCATTACGCATCAGCAATAAAAATAGCGCATGCTAGTCTTTTTATCGAGGAAGCTTAATTTGTTTATTTTCTCTTGATTCTTTGTATAAAACGATTGTGCTTCCAATTACTTGAACGATTTCAGCACGTGCACCTTTTGCAAGTTCTTCTGCAACCTCACGGCGATCGAATTCACAGTTCTGTAGCACACTTACTTTAAATAGCTCACGAGCTTCTAAAGTATCTGCGATTTGTTTAATCATATTTTCATTTACTCCGCCTTTTCCTACTTGAAAAATTGGTGTTAAATGATGTGCTTGTGCACGTAAAAATCTTTTTTGTTTTCCTGTTAACATATATGTTAGCCTCCAAGCTTTCTTATAACTAATTGTTTCATTCGTTCGATATTTGGCGCGCGGCCTGTCCACATTTCAAACGCAAGTGCACCTTGATAAACAAACATATCAATACCATTTTGAATGATTGCACCTTGCTCTTTCGCCTCGCATAAAATTTTCGTTTCAAATGGGTTATAAATTATATCTGATACAATCGTTCCTTTTTTTAACGAAGAAATTTGTAACGGCGTATGTTCAACGCGTGGATGCATACCTATCGTTGTCGTCTGAATGATAATATCATAATTCCCTTGCTCTTCTGTTGCTTTTTCTAAAGATAAAGGAACAGAATGAACAGTAGCCGTACATGCAGCAATAAGTTCTTTCGCCTTATCTACTGTACGATTGGCTACATCAATCTCTTTCACACCTACATCGGCAAGAGAAAAATAAATCGCTCGACTAGCACCACCTGCGCCAAGCAATAAAATACGTTTCTCTTGAAGTGGTTCACTACTAACGGACTGCAATGCTCGGACAAAACCAATTCCATCTGTATTGTAGCCAATCAACTTTCCACCCTTATGAACCACTGTATTTACCGCACCAATTTGTTTTGCTAGCGGGTCAATCTCATCCAAATAATCCATAATCGCAACTTTGTGCGGAGTTGTTACATTAAATCCTGAAATACCTAATGCTTTTAAACCTCTTACTGCTTCCCCTAGCTCTTCCTCTTTAACAAGAAAGGCATGATAATGGGCATCCATATTCAAGTGTTCAAATGCATCGTTATGCATAACGGGTGATAGTGAATGTCCAATTGGATTTCCGATTACACCATATAATTGTTTCATAAATCCCTCTCCATATTAAATTAAAGATTTACGCAATGAAACACTTACTCCTTTTGGTACGTGTGCAACAATTTTTGCTCCCGGTTCGTTCACAGTAACCCATCCTAATCCAGAGAATACAACATCCGTTTTTGGTTCACGAATATTAAACTCGTATTTCACTAGCTCTGGCATATTTTCTAATTCTTCTGGTGTTGGCGGGCTTAGTAAATCTCCAGCATGATTTTTATATAATTCATCTGCTTTCTCAAGCTTTGTACGATGGATTGTTAAACGATTCGAGAAGTGACAAGTAAATGCACGACGACCGCCACTTACATAATCAAAACGTGCCAGTCCACTAAAGAACAATGTTTGTTCTTCATTTAATTGGAACACCATCGGCTTAATTTCTTTTGTTGGTGTAATAAGCTTTAAGCTTTGTTTTCCAACATAGTGAGCCATTTGATGGTGGTTAATAATACCTGGCGTATCATATAAAGAAGATTCTTCATCTAACGGGATATCAATTAAATCAAGTGTTGTTCCTGGGAAATGAGATGTTGTAATTACATTTTCAGTCTCATCACTAAATTCTTTAATCATACGATTAATAAATGTCGATTTCCCTACATTCGTACATCCAACAACATAAACATCTTTGCCGCCGCGATAATACTCAATAGCCTCTGCTAGTTCAGCAATTCCTTGTCCCTTCGCTGCACTAATTAAAAAGACATCTTCTGGTTTTAATCCTAGCTGCTTTGCACTATAGCGCATCCAATGCTTTACTTTATCATGTTTTACTGACTTTGGAATTAAATCAGCTTTATTTCCAACAAGTAATACTTTATTATTTCCTACGAAACGATGTAAGCCAGGTAACCAGCTACCATTAAAATCAAAAATATCTACAATTTTGACTACTAATGCATCTGATTTTCCAATTCCATTTAAAATGCGTAGGAAGTCATCATCTGTTAACGATACATCTTGAATTTCGTTATAATGTTTCAAGCGAAAACAGCGTTGGCAAATGACTTGTTCTTTTTCTAAAGATGAGGCAGGAGCATACCCCACTTCGTTTTTATTTTCTGTTTGAATTTCTACACCGCAACCAATACATTTAATTGTTTCAGTCAAACTTTATTCCTCCCAGTTAATTAAACCTTTTTTCTTCATATTTTTCATAATTCTTCGTTCGATTTTTCGATTAAAGCGCGTTACTAATCCGTCCGTTTGTGCCACCGGTACAACTAAAATTGTATGAAGGCCTACTCGGTTTCCACCAAGCACGTCAGTCAGTAACTGATCTCCAATTACTACAACTTCATCTGGCTGCAAACGCATCTCTTGTATCGCACGCTTAAATGCGCGAACAAATGGTTTACGTGCACTATGAATAAATGGAATACCTAATGGATCAGCAAAATCTTTCACACGTTGCTCATTATTATTTGAAACGACCGTTACTTGGATGCCTTGCTCTTTCATCTCCAAGAACCATTTTTCAAGTTGCGGCGTTGCATTAGGACGATCCCATTCAATTAAAGTGTTATCTAAGTCAGTAATAACGCCTTTAATCCCACGTTTTTTTAAATCTTCTGGTTGAACATGATATACATTTTTTACATATTCATTTGGTAAAAATAGTTTCAATTTCTTTCACCTCTTTGAGGATTTTTCATAAAATTTTTCGACAACATTTTTCGATATATAACCTGTGGATAAAATTGTACACATTTTCCACATTAATTTTTCAGTTAATTTGGAATTTACTAACAAACTATACACACTTTATCCACCTAGGTATGTGGATAACCACTCGTTTGTGGCTGTCATATTTTTTTGGTACATTAAATGCATCAACGAATCAATCCTTATATTATTAGGAGGTGACTCACCTTGAAAACAAAACATATGGAACAGTTATCCACTGAGTTACTCACTGAGTCTTATTATAAAGCAAAAGAACTAAAATTAAATCCCGACTTCATTTTACTTATAAAACAAGAAATCATTAGACGCTCATTAGAGGACAAGCTTGTCAAATCATCTTGATTACATATAGAGTGAAAGTTTAATCAGCCCGTACCAATTAAACAGTTAAAGGATACATTATTGGATGCCCTGTAAAAAGAGCCATCCTACGATGGCTCTCGAATAAACAAGTACTCCCATCTAGGGGATTTCATCATTAAGTATCTTTGCCCATAACTCTTACTTACGGTTATAAAAGCTTTTCTTTATTTATGAGCTAAGCGAGTAGCTATTTTTTCACCAAGACGAAGCTCTTGTCCACTCTTTAATTCCTGCACTACTTCTATCATATCTTTTTCAAACAATAACACAACTGTTGAACCAAATGTAAAGTATGCCATTTCTTCACCTTTTTGAACAGTGTCTCTCTCATGCAAAAGCTCAATACTATTAACAAACATGGCACCTACTTTTACAAGAGCCATATGCTCGCCATCACTGCTTACTTCTGTAACAGAACGATAATTTTTTGACAGTGGTTCTTTCCCGTATTCCATACCAGCTGCATTTACCGGATATGATTTTCTACCGAGTACAAATCTTTCAGTCACAGAACCAGAAAGCGGACTATGAATACGATGATAATGACTTGGGCTTAAATAAATAACCATATATGTACCACCTGCATATCGCTGTGCACGTTCTTCATTACCTAGCATATCCACAATCGAATAACGCTTTCCTTTAATATCAAATGTTTTTGTATCCTCAATAGGACCATGATCTGCAAAAACACCATCAACAGGACTAACGATACTCGATGCATCTGCATCAATACTACGCTTTCCTTCTTTTAGCTTACGCGTAAATAATTCATGCAATGTTCTATATTCCTTCAAACCCTTTTCCATCTCATCTTGATTAATTTGAAAAACTTTCGCATACGATGGAATAATGATAGAGCTCAAACGAGATTGTGCAAATTTACGTAATATATAAGAAGTAAAGCGACCATTTGTAAGTTCTATCATAAGTCGATATAATGTACGTCGCAAATTGCGAAACCCCCTAATCAGTCTATAACTTTAGTTTTCCCTTCTTTTCTTTCTATATCATATGTAAAATTGGTTCTTATTCCCACATATCATATAAAGCAGCCTTATTATACATACAGAAAACTAAGTATGGTATTATTCTTAAATTATTTAGCACCTTCTAATATTACAGATAGAATCCGTCATTTTCAACAGTGAACATGTATTTCTTCTTAGCATAACGCGTTTTCTTTTCTTATTTACAATAAGAAAAGCAGCCCATTTTAAAATATGGCTGCTTCTAATACACTTTACTCTTTCGCTTTTTTCTCTTTCTCTGCCCTTACAAACTCGTGGAACATTTTCATTAAAGCACGCTTTTCGATCCGTGATACGTAGCTTCTAGAAATACCAAGTGCCTTAGCGATTTCCCGCTGTGTTTTCTCCTTATCTAGCCCAAGTCCAAAACGTTTCACAATCACTTCTTTTTCTCTTTCGTCTAAAATATCGATATACTCTTTAATTTTTTCTAACTCCATACTAAGCTGAATCATATCAATTACATCTTCAGACTCTGATTTTAATATATCAATAAGCGATATTTCATTGCCCTCTTTATCTTGCCCGATTGGATCATGAAGTGAAACATCTTTTTTCGTTTTCTTTAGTACACGTAAATGCATCAAAATTTCATTTTCAATACAGCGTGCTGCATACGTCGCAAGCTTCGTTCCCTTTCCTGCAGAATAGCTCTCGATCGCTTTAATGAGCCCGATCGTACCAATTGAAATTAAATCTTCTGCATCTTCTCCTGTGTTCTCAAATTTTTTAACGATATGAGCTACAAGCCGTAAATTATGTTCAATTAAAAGATTTCTCGCTTGAGCATCACCTTGCTCCATTAACTCTAAGTACTTTCTCTCATCATCTGATGATAACGGCTGCGGGAACGCATTATTCTTTACATAAGAAACAAAGACAAACACTTCTCGAACCATGTATCCAATTGCGGCGAATAGACTCAAACCTTTCACCTCCGCCAAAATAGTGGTCTTTATTATGTGTATGTGGGCGTGAGGTTGTTTGTGTCTGTACAGTTTATTTATAAAACTCAACACTTCCAACATTTAAAATATTTTATCGTTATATTATAATTAAATAAAATTGTTATTTATATGAATATGCTATTAAAGGGGACACTATTCATGATTACATTAGATAGATTATTAAATGTAACAATTTATTTAGGGGTATTTTTACTTTTCATTTCGTTCATTACTTTTGTTATTAAAAGAGGGCCTGATTTATTATTTTTTCAATTTGGAATTTCTTTATTTTTTGGAGCTCAAATTATAACTGGAATAAATTTTTTTCATAACTATGGTTTCTCGTTTCACTCAAAACTAGAACTACTTATCTTTATTTTCTATGTAATTGGAATTATTACATGTATACTACTGTTCTTTCACTTTCAAAATCCGTATCGAATTTTTTTATTAATTTGTAGTTTTTTATTTTTAACTGGTTCCAATTATTACTTTAAAGAAACATTAAATTTTAGTAAAAAAACTCCAAATCAACATAAAACTTTTTTAAGTACACAAGAAGACTCTTTTCCAAAAGAAGTCCGTAAATTTTCAGAGGATTATAATAACATAATAAGGAATGATTTTTATGAAATACCGATGATTCCTACTGAATTACAGATTACAAGCAAAAAAGATTCTTCCCATAGTACATCTTTCTTAGTTGAACTTCATAATAGCGAGAATGAAATTACTGATGACTCTGTACAATTAACTCCATCAGACCGTTTTTATATACTGTTAAATACACAAAAAACAAAAATATCAAAAATAGTATATGAAGGGCAGAATTTTTTCACATTTACAGTCACACTAAAAGCTTTTAATTTACAGCAAGAACCAGAAATTCATAATATGTTTTTAGAAATAGATAAACGTAGAGCGATGAATCTTCTTAATTTTGAAATTAAAGCCCATACTAAAGAATGGAACGTAATATTTAAAAGTGATAATTCTTCTTCCCATCTTCCTATCACATTTACTTTTGAAAAACGAACAGGCAAAGTATAAAAATAAAAAGAGTTATTTTCTTTGAAAAATAACTCTTTTTATTTTACTTACTCCAAATCTTTCTCCCAGTTTTGGCATCAATATAACGAATTTCTCGACTACCGTCGAAGAACTCTTTATAATTCTCATCCGTTGTTTGTTTATACAGCAATTGATATACCGTTTCCTCTGCATCATGATCTACAAACCATTCTAATTTAACTCGGATAGCCTCTCTGTATATTTCTAATGCTTTTTCTTTTGTTACTTTTGGTGTTGTTTTATATGTAAGTAATTCTTTTATAAAGTTGCCACACTCTCCAGAGTAGTGCATCACAGCACCATTTTCTGCATTGATGTTGATCATAATATATTTCCGCTCTACATGAATGTCATTTACATAGATTGAAAAGGAAAACCTCTCTATCCCCTCTTCCTCCTCATAATTATCCCAAAGTTGAACATACTTTGTCGCATCTGGGATAATATGCTCTAAAAATTGAAGTGCCTTGCTTAAACATTGCTCTCTTGATAAGATTGTTTTCCTTTTTTTTCTCATCCTTCCACATAAAAAAAGAAAGCAATTGATTTGTTTCTTTATCTAGAGTAATTACAACGAATTCATCATGTTTCAACATTGGAAAATGTTTTTTATAAAACTCATCCATTGAATATGAATCCTTCTCTTCTATTTCTTTTTGTAATTCTTCTTTTAATACAAATTTTATCCGGACTTCATCCTCATCTACTTTTTCATCTATTTTGACAAACTTCCCCTTGCCCCAATCAAATAAATCAAACACATCTTTTTTTTGACTACTCTTTAGCGGTTTATCAACAAGTACTGTAGAAGGTAATTTATAATGTTCTGGCCCGTATAAATCTTTGCCTGTACTTGCATCAATAAATGCATGACTAGGCTCTGGTTCATATACAAGATGGTACCCTTTTACTTCTTCCCCGTTTTCATACTCCCACGAAGAGTATGTTAAATCTACAAATACAAGTCTCATATCTTGTCTAGCTTTCAAATTTTCTAAAACGACATTCTCCTCAACAATTTCACTTGGCCATGACGGCTTTTTCTCTATCGCTTTTTGTCCATTATAATGGAAATTCACAATATTTCCTGAAGGATGAACTCGCACAACACACCCTGTATTCGGCAATGGATAGCCATTCACTTCTTGCATATAATTTACTTCTTTCCAACTGCGCCTGTCATCCTTAACAGTTACATATGTATAAAATTCAGATCCTTCTTTTGTATATTTTTTTAAGAATGTATTTGCAATCGCTCTTGCTTTATTTTCCTCTATCGCTTCCTCACCGCTCGAAAAAGCTTTTTCATCCTCTATCCTAAGGTCAACTAAACTACCAGTATGTCTATTCAACGTAATCTGTATTGTTCTCTCCTCATCCGCTTTATGCTCCCACCATAATAGATGATATGGGTCATCCACACCTTCTTGATCATCTACAACAAGCCTATAATCATCTGGAATGTTAATAATATGAGCCACCTGCTCTTTTCTTTCTTTATCTTTTTGATTCATCATACCGCTCCCTTTATTACAATTTAAGGTAATTATAACAAACACAACCAAAAAATATAAACAAAAAAAGACTAGAGATATCTCTAGTCTTCTACTTCGTCTCACGATGCAACGTTACTCGCTTTAATCGTGGACAATATTTTTTTAGTTCGATGCGCTCTGGATTGTTTCGTTTATTTTTTTTAGAAATGTAATTACGATCACCGCACTCCGTACAAGCTAGTGTAATATTTACACGCATATGTAATTCTCCTTTCTTTTTAAGATTGCAAACTAAAACGTAATGATTACGATTTATATATTATATAACTTCATTCTATTTGTCAATTACAAAACAAAAGGGTCTAAATAGAACCCTTTTGTTTAAGTAATCTATGCTTTGTATTAAAATGTTTCGTATGTAACAAACTCACTAATCGGCTTTCGATATCCTCGTGGGCGAGTTTTAGTCGTATCACTTTTTCCTATCGTAATCATTAAAACAGGTACTATATGCTCCGGCATATTTAATTCACTTTGTACTGCTTTTTCATCGAAACCAATCATTGGACATGTATCATAGCCATAATATTTAGCTGCGTACATAAAAGTCATCGCGCTTAACGAAGCATTTCTAATCGCTTCATCCTCCATGAAACGCTCTCCTTTTCCTTCATATAAACCTTTCGTTTGCCTAATTGTATCTTCATATTCACATTCATCAATCATTTTTAAAACTTTCATACCGAAGTAAATATTTTCAACATTTTGGTATGCTTTTTTATCACCACAAACGAGCACTACCGCTGATGCACTCGATACTTTATATTGACCGAAAGCTAATTCTTTTAATCTTTCTTTTCGCTCTTGATCACGAATTACAACATAATGTGTGTGCTGCAAATTATAGCAAGATGGAGAAAGCTTAGTTAACTCAAATATTTTTTTAAAGTCCTCATTAGAGATTTCTATACCTTGTATAAATTTCATTGCAGAACGTCTAGCAATTGCTAATTCTTCAAAGTTCACCATATATCCTCCTCAATAACTATAAATTTAACTATAAATTTAAATATACATTAATTTATACAAATAGATAAATAAAATAAAAACACTTTAAATTCGAATAATAATTATGATTAACAGCAAAAAAGACAAAAAGCTGAAACAATTAGTTCATACGAAATTCACACGAATCTATTACTATAGAAACTGTACATAGTGAACTTATTAACAATCACGTTTATTTATATAAAATCTTACTCGAAAGGAGTTGAAAGTATGAAAACTAAATATCGCTTTATGATCTCATCATTTGCTGCTTGCGCTTATATGATTTGGTATTTAGTATAATAACGACCTCACTTGCAAATAGGAAAAGGTGTGTATATAAATGGAATATAATCAATCAACAGTTAACTACTGGAAAGCTTTTGTATTACCATATACATTTGCTTTAGAAGAGTTAAAAACTAAATTTGAAATTATGAACCGGGAAGCTCAATTTCTAGAGGATTACAACCCGTTTGAACATATAAAAACAAGACTAAAACAACCTGAGAGTATTATTAAAAAACTAGAGCGCAAAAGCTTATTACCAACAGTTGAAAACGCTCAAACACATTTACAAGATATTATTGGTATTCGTATTACATGTTGCTTCGTAGAAGATATCTATCATTTGAAAGAAGTCATTCAAAAACGCGAAGATATGGAAGTCATAGAAGTAAAAGATTATATCGCTAACCCAAAACGAAACGGATATAAAAGTTTACACATGATTATTAAATACCCTTTATCATTAAATTCTGGTACAAAAGATGTATTTGCAGAAATTCAGTTACGTACACTGGCAATGGACTTTTGGGCAAGTTTAGAACACAAACTTTATTATAAATATGAAGGGAAAATACCGGAGTATTTAAAAGATGAACTACATGATGCAGCAATGAAAGCTGAAGATCTTGATAATAAAATGGCCACAATTCGTCAAGATATTGATGATATTGAGGCATGCTCAAATCAAATTATGCTACCACTATAAAAAAAGGTTCTCGCCAATGAGAACCTTTTTTTATACCATTTTGGGAAATATGACTCCTACACTTATTAAAGTTTCACGTTATTTTTTCTCTATTATTCGAACCTCTTCAATCTTCCATTTATCCTCTTCTTTTCCAAGGGCATACTGTACTTTCTTTTGAAGAGTAATGCTGTCGTCTACTTCCTTTTCTTTCGTTTCAACAATAACATACCCTACTTTACTAACTTTCATATCTATATGTTCCAATTCAATTTTCTTATTTCCCTTTTGAAATGCGGCTTCTTTTTGTATTTTTAAGTCTTCGGCACTAGGCATCTTCTTTGAAAATAACTCCATATGTTCTGCAAGATTTTTTTCATTCGTCGTTCGCACAAATGCATTAATAACATCTTGAATAGATCTCTCTTCTTCTTTTGGTATTTGTACCTTTTCCTCAGTTTTTTTAGTAGTAGATTTTTGTTCTACGTTATTCTCTTCTTGTTGACATCCAACTAGTAATACTACAAATACTAAAAGGAACCTTAATTTTCTAAATAATTTTTCCATATTCCCAACTCCTAAAAAGAAAAGTGAGGCATTTCGCCTCACTTTCGCTCTTAATTAGCGTCTTCCTTTATTCGGATCGCCACCGCCAACAATATCAAAGACACGTTTCGCTATATTTGTATTCTCTTGAACGCCAGAGAACAAGTATTTACCTGGACCAAATGCATACACGTTCACATCTTCCCCTGTATGTCCACCCGTTGTCCAGCCTGTAACCGAGCGCTTATTGAAAATATCTTCAATTGCATTATCAATCTTTGTTACATCTTTTGACGGAGCTATATCATTTACAGCTTGAATTTCTTCTGGAGTTAATTGTAAATCAATATACTTTTTCAATGTTTCTTCTACATTTGCACCTTTTGCAATCTCATTTGCCATAAAGTCTGGTGTGCGCTTTGCAGCTTTAATTGGTTCTACTTTAAAGTTATACTCGCCATTGGCACCTAAAGATAAGCCACCAGTAGCGTGATCTGCCGTTGCAACAACTAACGTATTTTTATCTTTTTTCGCAAACTCAATCGCTGCTTTGAAAGCTTTTTCGAAGTCTTCCATTTCACTCATTGCACCAACAATATCATTATCATGTCCAGCCCAGTCGATTTGACTTCCTTCCACCATTAAGAAGAAACCATTTTTATTTTTGTTCAAACGCTCAATTGCTGCATTAGTCATTTCTTCTAATGAAGGTGTTTTTTCATTACGGTCAATCATTTTATCTAATCCACCTGGTGCAAATAAACCAAGAATTTGATCATTTTTATCATTTAACAATTGATCTCTATCCGTTACATAGCTATAACCAGATTTCTTAAACTCTTCTGTAAGATTACGATCTTTTCTAACAAAGTTCTTTACGCCGCCGCCAAGCATAACATCTACCTTATGCTTCCCTTTAATTTTCTCATCAAAATAATCATTTGCAATTGCGTCCATATTTTTACGGCTAATGTCATGCGCACCGAAAGCAGCTGGTGTTGCATGTGTAATTTCAGAAGTTGCAACGAGTCCCGTTGATTTCCCTTTTTCTTTCGCTTGCTCAAGAACTGTTTTCACTTCCGCTTTATCATTATCAACTGCAATTGCAGCATTATATGTTTTAATCCCTGCTGACATAGCTGTTGCTGCCGATGCAGAGTCTGTAATATTTTCATGTTCATCTTCTGGGTATGTTTTTTGTGTTCCTACAAGATGCTTATCAAATTCTGTAGATTCCATTTCAAAGGTTTTCGGATTATCTTTCATATAACGGTGAGCCGTCATATATGAAGGGCCCATACCATCCCCAATTAATACGATAACATTTTTAATCTTTGCATTGCTTCCGTTCTCATCTGCATTAACCTCACTAGAACGAGTAAAATTCCATGTTGCTACCGAAGTAACTGCTAATGATGCCACAACTGCAAATGGCCATGCTTTTTTCACAAACTTTTTCACTGTCTTGTCCCCCTAATTAGGTTATTCATTTCCCACTATCAAATTTAATGGAAGACTATTAAGAGAAAATTAGCTGTATGTAAATTTTTTGTTAACTTATGTAAATATCAGTTATAATTTGTATAACTTTGTCTTTTGGTATCAATCATCCCGCCCTTTACAATTTAAATATAAACAAGTTGGATTTCATTTATTAACCTAAATCTCTTTTTTACATTTTGACTCTATTTTTATGAAAATAAATAGAAATGCGGTGAGCCTTTATGAAAATAGTAAAGCTAAATGAGTCTTTTATTTTTGAATTACTTAATCTTTGCAAATCTGTTGGATGGTTACACGATGAAATTTTTATGAAAAAACAATTCGAAATGTATCTTTCTATCGGCACACTTGTAGGTTACATTCATGAAAACAAACTCATTGCGACTGGAGGAGTATTTCCCTTTACACGTAACTTCGC
Source organism: Bacillus sp. FAU20 (assembly GCF_056033865.1). Taxonomy (NCBI): domain Bacteria; kingdom Bacillati; phylum Bacillota; class Bacilli; order Caryophanales; family Bacillaceae; genus Bacillus; species Bacillus sp. FAU20. The sequence goes on along the minus strand of NZ_JBVYHY010000003.1, from coordinate 308,461 downwards.
TTCCATTGGTATGTTAATCGTTCACCCTAATTTTCAAGAACGAGGAATAGGGCGCATGTTGCTAAATCATTGCTTGGAACAAATTCATCCAAAACAACCCATTGCACTTATTGCGACAAAAGCTGGCGAACCTCTATACACATCATGCGGATTTCAAACAGCAACAAAGATTCATCGTTTTGAAAAGCAAACTATTAAGACGGACCCTTCTCACTTACAAGAAGTACAAGAAGAAGACCTTATATCTCTTACTTCTCTCGATCAAATTGCAACTGGTATGAATCGTTCTCTACTTTACTCTTTGCTACTACCAAGGGCCGTACACTCTTTTAAAATTGAAAGAAATAACTGTATAGAAGCTTTTTCATTATGCATACAAAAGGGCAATATATTATGTATCAATCCACTTATCGCCAAGCAAGAAAAAGATGCTATTCAATTATTAAAAAAGATATGTGAATGTTGGAATGGTATAGTACGAATTGATGTCCCACACTCACAATTTACATTTCGTAAATTTCTTCAAACAGAAAATTTCCAAGAAACGCTCCTTTCACCGCTTATGATAAAAAATGGTAGCCGACTTCCTGGAAATCGTAATATGCTATTTGCTATGATAGATACAGCGTTATGTTAGAAAGGAGACACCTAATTGAAGCGATTTAGCTATTTTATGGTAGGTTGTCTTACTCTTACACTATTAGTAGGATGTAGTGCAACAGAAAAGCCAGTAGAACAAGTAAAGCAAGTGAAAAATACAATTACAGCGAAACTAGCTACCGAGGAAAAAATGGTAGAAATAGATGGTCAAACCATTTACTTTAAAAAAATTGGTAATGAAAAACCACCTTTACTTATGATTCATGGCTTTGGAGGGTCATCAGATGGTTTTCAAAAGATTTACTCCGATTTAGCAAAAGATCATACAATTATTTCTGTAGATGCTTTAGGATTCGGGCGCTCATCTAAACCAATGGATTTTTATTATTCTTTTCCAACTCATGCAAATTTGTATTATAAATTAATGAAAAAACTAGGGTATGATTCATTCGCAATACTGGGTCATTCCATGGGGGGAGAAATTTCTCTAAATTTAACATATTTATATCCTGAAGCAGTTACTCACCTTATTTTAACTGATGCTACAGGTGGCCCTCATACATTCGTTAATAAACAAGGCTCACCAAAACCACAATTGTCGACTGATTTAAATGCCGTTTCTTCTATTGCAGATTATGATAAAAGCAAAGTGAAATTCAAACGTAATGATGAAGAGCATTATAATAAAATGAAATTATGGCCTAGGCGTCTTAAAATTAATGCAAATGAAATGAAACAGCCAACTTTAATTATATGGGGAAGAAATGATAGTAGCGTTTCATGGAAAGAAGGAGAAACGTATCATCAATTCTTAAAGAATAGTACCTTCCATATTATCGAAAAAGGTTATCATGCACCGTTTCGTCAAGAGCCACAAGAATTTGTTGGTTATGTAAAAGAATTCTTTAAAAACAATCCGATACAATCTGAAAAATAACATAAACGGGTATCTCATTTTGAGATACCCGTTTTCATATATTAAGCAGCTTGCTTTTGGCGTTTTTGAGTTTTTGATCCTAATACTTTTGGGATAACGAAGCCGTCAATTCCAAATTTACCAGCATTCATACCAGAAACCAGAACGAACATAGATAAGATAACCATTTCAGGATTCACTCCAATTGACCCACTAAACATATAGGAAAAGTTCATTACAAGGCCAAAAAAGACCGCTGTTTTTGTTAAACAGCCTACAATTAAACCAATTCCTACTAAAATTTCTCCCCATGTTACAAGTGTATTAAACAAATCTACATTTGGAATTGCAAATTCTTGTAAGAATGATGCCCACCAAGATTGAACAGCCGGTTGTGCACCTTTAGATTTTTCAATTGCACCTTGCAAATAACCTGTTGCATCGAATCCTTTCCCTTGTAGTTTACCGATTCCAGCCATTAACCATGTGTAACCAAGATATACTCGAATTACTGCTAATACAAAAGAAACTGCTTTGTTTTCTCTTAAAAATTGAATAACCATATCTTCCTCCTAAAGTTGTAATTAAATTAGTTACAGATAATATAATAACATTAGTTACTTATTTTTCAAACGTTAATTATGAATAATCCGTGACATGTGTATGAAACATTAAAAACTAACGTTTATATAGTAACTTTTATTACCTGTAAAAACTTGAACATATCATACCACAGGTGATAATCATTTTCATTGAAAAAATTGTAAAAAAAATGTGAGTTAAATGTGAAACACGTTTATTCGAATATAGAATAAACGTGTTTCACACTAATTATAGAATCGAAATGTATGTGTCTCCTCATCAATTAAACTTGCTTCTTGAAACGCTTCTTCTAACGTTTTCCCATGGTTAATAACCCCATAAAATAAGCGTATAGTAAACATAAGTGCTGCATTTCCATCTACATAATCAATCGATCCAATATACGATTTCGCACCACTATGTAAAAAAGATTTTGCTAGATTTTGCTCCCCTAACGTGCACCCGCTATTTACAATATGTGTATTATGCAATTTTGCATATTCATAAATTTCTTCTGTACCAAAATACCCTCTCGGTTCATCTTGTTCATATACTTCTTCGCCTAACTCTTCCATGACAAACTTCCCTTCTTCACCATGAAAGCAAAAAATAATATAATTAATACCATTAAATAAGTTCTTTCCAGAAAGAACTTCCACAAAATCTTTCGGTCTACCAATCCAATATGTCACAACCCTTGCACCAAAATATTCAAGAGATGCTCGGATTGATTGCGCCTCTAAATCCGAATTAAAACCAACTACTAATGCAATATTCAACATACAACCCCATCCTATAATCAGCCCTTATCAATCAGAATTTTATTGTATAAATCCATTTCATATATGCCCGTTTCCTGCAAAAAATCTGATCTAGTTAAAACGACTTTCTGTAAATATTGCCTATATGCTGTAATTGTTCCATCGTGGGATACAATGCAAATTCTTTCAACACTCAGTTCATAACACCAAAGAAGAAATTCATCTACTATTTGCTGAAAACTATTCTTTGAAATAGTGTTTATACCTTCCTTCCATAACTGATTATTTGAGCTTTTCTCTATCGAAAAATGCGGAAATAACTTTGTTATCATTCCCTGATCTACTATATAATCGCACGGTAATGTTCTCGCTTCTTCTCGATAAGGAAAAATACGCGGGGATACATATGGATGGACGATTTTTTGACAAGCTACCTTCTCACTCCATATTGTCGCCGTTTGTAAAGTTCTAAGTGTAGGACTAGCAATTAATATATCCGTTTCTTGCAATGGCACATTGCATTGAAGTAATTTAGCCTGATTCCTTCCCTCATCCGTTAATGGGGGATGCAACACTTGTAAACTTGACGGCAAGTCCTTTGTATGTTCTCCTTCACCGTGCCGAACAAAGACGAGTTTCATACCCACCCTCCTCTCTCTATGAAATCCTTCAACATAATTTCTTCCCTATCTCATCCATTATTCCTGCTATATAAAAAACCGATATGTCAAATACTTTTTACAAGAGAGAGGGGAATCACAAATATGAAATGGATAACCATCTTAATCGGAATGATCATATGGGTATATATAAACGGATTTTTTAGTAGTGATAAAACTGCTAATCCTTGGATTACAGATGATGAACGGGAAACAAAAATTAAGCAGAAAGCAATTATTGCAAGCTGGTCTGGTGTTTTTATGTTTTGTATCATTAACCTCTTAAACAAATGGTTAGGTGTAGAAACGAGCAACGCGTCACCTTACTTACCACCTTCTGTCGCAACTATTTTAAAAGAAAATGTAGAGCTACAAATTTTATTTATGCTATTTATTACGTATGGCATATTTTACGTATACTATAGAAGAAAACTAAGTGCTTAACTTTTATCTCATGATTATCCTCCTAAATGGATATAGTAATTAGGACGAAATGAAAGGAGCGATATAAAAATGAGTAACTCGAATGATTTTTTAGATACACTGCATGAAAAACAAGCAAAAGATGAACAAAATAGAAAACGTCAGGGGAACGGAAACCCCGCGAAAAAGAAGCCAAATAAAACACATAAATAACAATAAAAACCTGCCTAAAATTATCTTTTAGGCAGATTTTTTATTCTTCTTTCACCGAAATGACATTTTCCCAATTCCATTTCTCATAATACCACGCTGGTACATCTATATTTTCAATCCACTTCTTTTCTTGCTTTCCATCACTATTGGCAAGCCATACATTGGCTTTCTTACGGTCTGAACGTATCCATATTAAGTGATTGCTCTTCTTTATAAAGATTGGATGATAATCACCCTGCTCATGAGGTGGCTTTGTAATTTGATGTTGTTTATCGCTTGTACGATCAATCTCATATAAAGATGGCAGTGGCCTTTTTTCCGGCGGAGTTTCTATTCCTGCCTCTTTTGCCCTCGAAACGATAATTACTTTGTGGTTCTTCCATGCAAAATCCCAATCGACATATCCTTTCGGCGTAAATGTGTTCTGCTGAAGTACTGGCAATTCTTTTACTTTTAAATGTTTATTCTCTAACGCAACTCTCCCGCTTCCTTCAATATAGGCTAATATGTTGCTAGATGGCGCCCATTTGAACCATTGTGTGTTTAATAACATTTGGTCTATCTTTTCAAACCGGCTGCCATCTGCTCGAACTAAGCAAAGCGTATTACTATCAGCTGACCATGAAGCTGTCGGTACCGCTAAAAATGAAATCCACTTTCGATCTGGTGACCACTCAAATCCACTTGCAACTAGCGCTAGAAAATCATCATGCTCATTTGGCAATGCATACAAATGCTTCATTTTGTGAGGATTCATATGTGCATCTTTTTGCACTTCATATAGCTGGGCTCCTGTCCATCCTGTTGGAAGTAAGTGTGCTTCAGATGATATAAGAAAGTTCTTTCCATCAGGGTACCATGCATAATCACCTACACCAGCTGATACATTTTCAAAATCAGCATTCTTTTTTTCTACCTCAAATGTATGTAATGTACCTGTAAATATAAATGCAATTATATTTTCTATTGGTGACCATTGATAATTTGATACTTCTAAGTGAAACGGCGTAACTTTCTTTCCATCTTTCAGCCGATATAACTCAAGAGTACTTTGTTTCTTCCCTTTTACATATGCTAGCCACTCCCCATCATATGACCATTTCGGTCCTGTTATGTATTCTCCTTTTGTAAGTTGTTTTTCTTTTCCATCAACTTTAATCCAGAGGTCATGATGACGAATAAAAGCAATTTTCACTCCACTATTTTCTGCTTTAGTAATAGTAATTGAACTTAAAAATATGAATAATAATGCGGTGACACTTGCTATAGCCTTTTTCATAACACTCCTCCATTTCCCTCATAGCATTCCTCAATGTCCACCTACAATATGTGAAAAATACCTATTCGACATAATCAGAAAAAATTTCTCAAGAAATTTTCAATTCATAGAGGATTAGTATGAATTATGCCGAAAATATAGTTTAGCTAACATCCGATTATGTAATTTAAGAGAAATTTGTAAGATTATATTTCGGAATATTAGCACTTTTTATTAGGGGGAGTCTCAATGAAAAAAACTACATCTACACTATTAAGTATGGTACTCGTCTTTTCTAGTTTTGGAGCTTTAAGCGCCCATGCTGAATCAATGCAAAAGGAGAAGCAATTTAGTCCACAATTAAAAACAACGATTGAACAGTGGGGAGAACATAAAATTGCTCAAAATGTTGAAACGAAAACAACAAAAGAAATATCAGTAATTGTAGAATTGCAACATGCACCTCTCGCTGCTCAAAGTAATATTCAGCATGCTCCAGATTTACAAAATAGTAATGCACAGTCTTATCATGCCGAGCTAAAAAAAGCACAACAAGAGACGACTAAGAAAATAAAAGAAAAAGCACCTGGTGCAAAAATTAAAGAAGTTTATAATACGTTATTTTCCGGTTTCTCTATTTCAGTTCCAGGAGATCAAATTACTGCTCTTGCTTCTTTACCTGAAGTAAAGACAATCTATCCGAACTTAACATATAAATTGCACGAAACAACGAAAAGCGCTACTAACGAAGAAGTACCTAATATCGGTAGACCGACAATTGGTGCGCCTGAAGCTTGGAATTTAAAAGACCCCTGTGGCAAACCTCTTGATGGAAAAGGTATGAAAGTAGCTATTATCGACTCTGGCGTAGACTATACACACCCTGACTTAAAGGCAAATTATATTGGTGGATATGACACTGTCGATGAAGACAACGATCCAATGGATGGTAACGTACATGGTACTCATGTAGCTGGAATTATTGCTGGTAATGGAAAAATTAAAGGCGTTGCTCCAAATGCTTCTATTTTAGCTTATCGTGTCATGAATGACGGTGGTACTGGTACAAACAGATGATATTATTCAAGGTATTGAACGAGCGATTCAAGATGGTGCTGATGTGTTAAATCTATCCCTTGGACAAGATTTAAATGTACCTGATCAGCCTGTAACTTTAACGTTAGAACGTGCAGCAAAGCTTGGGGTTACTGCAGTCGTTTCCAATGGAAATGATGGTCCAAAACCTTGGTCTGTTGATGCACCTGGGAATGCAAGTAGCGTAATATCAGTTGGAGCATCTACAGTTTCTATTCCCTTTCCAACATTACAAATAGCTGGTTCCAGCAAAACCTACCAAGGATTACCGTTATCAAAATCAGATTTCCCAATAGGAAATGCTTCTCCACTTGTATATGTTGGCTATGGTAATCCAAGCGATTATGCAAAACAAGATGTGAAAGGAAAATTTGCACTTGTTTTACAAGGTACTTCTAGTACGTTAGTAAAAGCTGAACAAGCGAAGCAAGCTGGTGCAATTGGTGTACTATTCATTTCTACAGAAAAAGAAATCAATATTATGCCTGAATACTTTACACGTGAAAACCTAGCCCTTCCAGTTATGCAATTATCCAATGTAAACGGTGAAGAGTTGAAAAACTTAATTACAAAGCGCAAGAAAAATATAAAAATTAGCCAACCGGTTCCGACTGAATTAATTGGAAACTTTAGTTCCAGAGGTCCGTCACAAGGAAGCTGGCTTATAAAACCAGATATCGTTGCACCTGGCGTACAAATTACTAGTACAGTACCACGAGGCGGCTATGAATCGCATAACGGAAAAAGTATGGCTGCTCCGCAAGTAGCTGGAGCGGTTGCCCTCCTGCGTCAAATGCACCCTGATTGGACGACGGAACAATTAAAAGCATTACTTGCCAATACAGCAAAAACTTTAAAAGATGTTAATGAAAATACGTATCCTGTTATGACGCAAGGATCTGGCTTAATTAACATTCCAAAAGCTGTTCAAACAAATGTATTAGTAAAGCCTAACAATATCAGCTTCGGTCTTATAAAGCCAAACAGTGGTAAAGTAAAACTGATGCAAAATATTACGTTACAAAATCTTTCTAGTAAAAAGAAAAGCTTTTCAACTCGTGTAGAATTACTAGATGCAACCACAAAAACAAAAGTAAAAGCTTCTGTTCCTTCATCGATTAGCGTACAACCAAATAGTAATACGGAAAAACCATTTACTATCACTGTCGATAGCTCACTACCACAAGGTGTGTATACTGGGAATGTATATGTAAAAGAGCAAGGAGCAAAAGAAGAAATTCGAATTCCATTTACATTTAGTATCGATCCTAAAGATTATAAACGAATTGATGGTCTCGAAATTGTGAATTCTACTTTTAGTCCAAACGGGGATAACATATTAGATGATAATCTCATCAACTACTATTTAGTTTCTCCTGTTGAAGATGTAACGTTACATGGTAACTTAGTTACAAAAGAACGTGTAACATACGAAGGAATGATTTATGAAGGTAAAAATGAAACAGCAGGTTATAAACCGTTCAAATGGGATGGTACAAAAGTAGATGGATCACCACTCGCGGATGGTTTATATCAAATTGAAGCAGTTGCTTCTAATTCTGGCGGAGAAACAAAGCAAACAGCTGCTGTATTCCTTGATCGAACTGCACCTAAGTTAACACATGAGGTTGACCAAGAAAATCTTGTAATTAGAGGAAAAGTTGATGATATTCTACTAGATTGGATGTCAGAATCTGGTTGGATAGCACCTGGCATTCCAGTGAGAATGCAATATGAAACTAACGGAAATGGTGTATGGGAACAGGCATTCCTGAACCCTTGGGAGAAAAGCTATGACATTTATTTCGATCGTACTCAATTACAAGAAGGAAAAAATACTATTCACATTGTAGCAACTGATGCAGCTGGCAATACCTCTAATTTAACTGTTAATTTAGAAGTGAAATAAAGTGAAACTTTAATCAGTGGAGATTTCATTCATCCCCACTGATTATTAGCCTTCACCAATCGGGGGTTCACGAGCAGTTAGGCTCCCATCTTACTTCTTTACTTCCACTGAATTTTGAGGTAGGAATTTTACTGCTCATTAACACGGGATAAAAAATTTTTGTTGACAATTTTTTTAATATAGTTTTATAATACAAAACATAGTTTAGTTGAACGAATTATATATCGGCTTTGAAGGAATACTAGTAGCGACTTATATCACTGTCTCAGAGAACTGATGGTTGGTGCGAATCAGTACATATACAAGCGTGAATTACAATTCTGGAGCTTCTTTCCCGTAATGCTTTTTATGCATGAAGAGAAAGACGGATCTTTCCGTTATCGTAAAGTGAGTGGTAAACAATTAGTTGTTTACAAATAGGGTGGTACCGCGATTTTTATCGTCCCTATCGGATTTTCCGATAGGGACTTTTTTGCATCCATCCTCTTACACAATTTCATATATACGCGTTGAAAGAATCGCAGTAGTATCTTATATCCCTGTTACAGAGAGCTAATGGTCGGTGGAAATTAGCACATATATAAGTATGAATTACAATTCTGGAGCTTCTTTTTCGTAGTGCTTTTATGTATGAAGGAAAAGACGGAATTTTTCCGTTATCATTAATTGAGATGTAAGTATATTTTCACTTACAAATAGGGTGGTACCGCGATTCTTTCGCCCCTATCGGATTTTCCGATAGGGGCTTTTTCTATTTCTCATAGAAACATATGTTAAATAATTCCGAATCTTATGTTAAAATTTTATAAGCGCTTACAAAAATGAAAGGAGGTGATACAAGCTATACGAAATCGATATTCAATTTTATTGAAAAAAAGGAGGATGTCTAAATGACAAAGAAAACAGAAATTCCATCGCATTTAAAACCATTCGTATCCACACAACATTATGATCAATACACACCGGTGAATCACGCTGTGTGGCGTTATATTATGAGACAAAATCATAGCTTCTTAAAAGACGTTGCTCATCCAGCCTATGTGAACGGACTACAATCATCTGGTATTAATATAGATTCAATTCCAAAAGTAGAAGAAATGAATGAGTGTTTGGCACCAAGTGGCTGGGGCGCTGTAACGATTGACGGACTTATTCCCGGCGTAGCATTCTTCGATTTTCAAGGACACGGATTACTACCAATCGCAACAGATATTCGGAAAGTAGAAAATATCGAGTACACACCAGCTCCAGATATCGTACACGAAGCCGCAGGACACGCACCGATTTTACTTGATCCTACATATGCAAAATATGTGAAACGTTTTGGGCAAATTGGTGCAAAAGCTTTCTCTACAAAAGAAGAACATGATGCATTTGAAGCTGTTCGTACATTAACGATAGTAAAAGAAAGTCCTACTTCTACTCCTGATGAAGTTAAGGCTGCTGAAAATGCTGTAATTGAAAAACAAAACTTAGTTTCTGGTTTATCAGAAGCTGAACAAATTTCACGTCTTTTCTGGTGGACAGTAGAATATGGATTGATTGGAAATATAGATGATCCAAAAATATATGGTGCTGGTCTCCTTTCTTCTGTTGGCGAAAGCAAACATTGCTTAACAGACGCTGTAGAAAAAGTTCCATTTTCTATCGAAGCATGTACAGGGACAACTTATGACGTAACAAAAATGCAACCACAACTATTTGTTTGTAAGTCCTTTGAAGAATTAACAGATGCGCTTGAAACATTTTCTAAAACAATGGCCTTTAAAACAGGTGGAAAAGAAGGTTTAGAAAAAGCAATTCGCTCTGAGAACTATGCAACAGCTGAGCTAAATAGCGGATTACAAATTACAGGTACATTTAGCGAGACAATTGAAAACGATGCAGGTGAATTAATTTACATGCGAACAAATTCGCCAACAGCATTAGCGCTTCATAATAAACAGTTAGCGAATCATTCTACTTCTGTACACAGTGACGGATTTGGAACACCAATTGGATTACTCACTGAAAATATTGCATTAGAAAATTGTACAGACGAACAACTACAATCATTAGGAGTTACAATTGGAACTATCGCTGAGTTTACTTTTGCAAGTGGTATTCATGTAAAAGGAACAGTAACAGATATTGTGAAAAACGATAAGAAAATTGCCCTTATTTCCTTTATCGATTGTACAGTTACTTATAACGCCCGCGTTTTATTTGATGCTTCATGGGGCGCATTTGATATGGCTGTTGGCTCACAAATCACTTCAGTATTCCCAGGTGCCGCAGATGCAGCAGCATTTTTCCCAATGGATGAAGAAGTTCAAGAAATTCCTGCTCCACTTGTACTGAATGAACTTGAACGTATGTATCAAACAGTTCGAGATATTCGAAGTGAGGGGATTTTACATGACGCGCATATCGATCAATTAGTAGCAATTCAAGAAGTATTAAATAAATTTTATGCGAAAGAATGGTTGCTGCGCCTTGAAGTATTAGAGTTACTTTTAGAGCATAACAAAGGGCATGAAACATCGGCAGCATTACTACATCAACTTTCTACTTTCACAACTGACGAAGCTGTAACACGCCTTATTAACAATGGTCTTGCGTTACTTCCAGTAAAGGATGTGAAAAATGATGCTAAGATTAACTGAAGAAGAAGTTCACGAGGAATTATTGAAGGTAGATAAATGGATGGTAAAAGATGAGAAATGGATTGAACGAAAATATATGTTTTCCGACTACTTAAAAGGAGTCGAATTTGTCTCTGAAGCCGCCAAACTATCAGAAGAACATAATCACCATCCATTTATCCTTATCCAGTATAAAGCAGTTATTATTACTTTGTCATCTTGGAATGCAAAAGGTTTAACGAAACTAGATTTTGAGCTTGCAAAACAATTTGATGAACTATTTTTACAAAACGAAAATGCAATTATAAGAAAATAAAAAAGAGAAGCCTTTTTAGGCTTCTCCTTTTATTTTGAAATGGATACAATGTCCAAATGGATCCTCGACTTGTAATATTCCATCTTTGTACGTAGCAATCTTGCCAATATTTTTTAAGCTTTCACATACTTGCTCTTTTTGTTTTTCATCCGCTAGTACAATTGTGAAATATTTTAAACCAACAGAACCTGGCATTTGCGGTGGCACCCCTTCACCTTGCCACGTATTTAAGCCGATATGGTGATGATAACCACCTGCTGATACGAACAACGCTCCATTACGAGCTGGAATCGTTACTTCAAAACCAAGACCATCAACATAGAAACGTTTCGCTTCCTCTAAATCAGCTACATGGAAATGAATATGCCCCATCACAGTACCAGATGGAAATCCATTCCATGTACTTCCTTGCTGTAATAATTCTTCACCAGCTAACGGGTTACTAACAAATGGGAGTTCTCCATTCTCATCACGCCAAACTTCTTTTTGTCGATCATGATAAATTTCAATCCCGTTTCCATCTGGATCAGCTAAATAAAGAGCTTCACTAAAGTAATGATCGGCTCCGCCATGTAGTGGATATACCATCTCTACAAGATGACGAAGAACATTCGCTAAATCCTGTCTACTTGGTAATAAAATTGCGTAATGATATAACCCTGTTCTTGCTCTTTGCTTCGGAAAAGCTTCTTTCTTTTCTTCAATGATAAGAAGTGGTTCATCATTTTCATTCCCAAATGTAACGACTGCTTCTTCTTCTTTTAGCACCTTCATACTTAGTACTTCCGTATAAAATTCTAGTGATTTCTTTACATTAGATACGTATAAATGAACAACATCAAGTGTTGTATCGGGATGAAGTTGAAAACTCATCTTGTTAGCCCCCATTTAAATTAGTTCTTCTTTGACATTTTTTCTTTTAAGAAATTATCTACAAAACCATCAGCTTTTGCAACAAATAAGTATGCACCCATTGCTAATAATGCAAGTTCTAATTCGAAACCAGGATTTTTTCCATCTCCCAATAAACCAGCTGACCATTTCACTTTTACGATTGCTCCAACCATAACAAGTGCAAATAATAATCCAATATATCTTACACCTAAACCTAGAATTAATAATAGGCCTCCAACTAATTCAAATGTTGCTACACCGTATGCAAGTCCTCCTGGTAAACCAATGCTTGTAAACCACCCTGCAATATTGTCAATTCCTGATTGGAATTTTGTTAAACCGTGCATGAAGAATGTTACCCCTAACACGATACGAATAATTAAGTTACCAATATGTTGATTCATTTCTTTCTCTCCTTTATAGTTTTCTTATACAAAACTTTTATTTACATTACAAAACATACACTAATTTTTTTTATTCGTCAATTCATTTTCACTGGGAAAATATATATTTTTTTTGCTATGATACAAATAGTTATTTACAAAAAGGAGCTTGATTTTATGAATATTGGTTCTGCAATACGTGAAATTCGTCAACGTAGAGGCATAACAATCGCACAAATTTGCGAGGGAACAGGTCTTTCTAAAGGATTTATGAGTCAGGTTGAAAATAATAAAACATCACCATCTATTTCAACTTTAGAAACGATCTCCAACTTTTTAAACGTTCCCCTTCCCTATTTATTGTTAGAGCAAAAAGATCGATTAAAAATTGTCAAAAAAGAAGAACGGAAATACAGTGTATACGGAAAAGATGAACAAAGAATTGAACATGTCGCTGAGCAAGGGGGCCTTCGCCTATCTTTAGTAGAAATACCTACTGGATTCCCGAAAGAAAACTCACCAAATGCCCATGAAGGGGAAGAATGTCACCTTGTATTACGCGGAAAACTAGAAGTTCAGCACGGTGAAGATATTGCAATTGTAGAAGAAGGTGATTCTTTCTCATGGAATGCATGCGTTCCTCATATTGTTCGTAATATAGGAGAAGAAACTGCATTACTACTCATCTCTAGTTATGCGGAAAATCGAAAACGTGTTTACTAAATAATAAAAAAGAAGCCTGCTAAACAGGCTTCTTTTTTATCCCCTTATAATTCCATAACTTGTCCCCACTAGTACAGTCTTTTCGTGTTGATTGCGATAAACTGACTCGATTGAAACTTTTTTATAGCCTTCCATTTGCTCAACATTTGTTAAAGTTAATTCACAAGTGATTGTATCTCCTGTGAAAACTGGTCTAATAAACTCACTTACTAATTCTCTTGCTATGTAATGTAATTCTTCGCCTACTTTCGTTCCAATGCTAGCAGTCAATAAACCATGGACCATTAATCTTCCATTTTCATCATATTCCACATGGTGTCTGCCTTTATCTCCGGTAATATTTGCAAATTCAAAAACCTCTTCCTCAGTAAATCTTCTTTCATATTTAAATACATCCCCAACTTTTATGCTCATTTTTATCCCCCTAACAATAAACAGAATTTTCTTTTATTTTATCATAAAATGAGCCTCAATCCATTCTCTATTATCAATAGCCTCAAAATTACCTCGCTAAACTTTTTACTTTTCATTCATTTATCGGTGACCATCTCTTCTCGCGACTTGATATCCATAATACGCACATGTTCCATTTCTCGATAGCTCTCTAACTTCAAATCCACAGCTTCTATAAAAATCAAAATTGTTCGCAGAAGTATGTGCAAACCAGTCACCATGTGGTAGCTTTTGCAAACAAAGAGCGACAAGTTTCTTACCTAATCCCTTCCCTCTATATTCACATTTCACAACTAAATTTACTATGTTCGCGACCATGATTCCATCAGAAATGACTCTAACCATCGCAACCATCTCTTCTTCATCCCAAATTGTGAATGCCCATGTTGAATTTTCAAATGCTATCGTGAATTTTTCAATTTGCCAAGAAGGGATATTATCATTGCTCCAACCGGCATCTTCGAATAAAGTCTTAATTGCATATGCAGGTACACCATTCGTTCCCTCACGAATAATAAGTCCATTATGATAAATGTACATGTAATCCCCCCTTTATTTTTATATACCATTCTTCAAAAAATGCAATTAACCTTTTTTCATCCAATGCGCCTAATGGAATAAACGAGAACATCCATCCCATGAAATGAAGTTGTTTTCTCATAACTAAGCCCCGTTTTTCTAGCAACAAAGATTGAGGCGGGGTGGTCCGGATTAATAAGAGAAATTAATTTATTCATTCGTAACGCTTGGAAGCCATAGTCTCGAAATGCTGCCGCTGCTTCTTTCGCATAGCCTTTTCCCCAATACTGAGGTAATAACCAATAACCAATTTCAATTTCCTCTTTTCCATCTATCTGCTGCTTTACTAATCCTGCATGACCAATCCGTATCCTCGTTTCCTTTTCAATTAATACAAATAAACCGAGGCCATTTTTATAGCTAGGAATTACCCACTCCTCCAAACTTTTTTTACATTGCATATATGTTTTTAACGTCCCATTTCCAATATAGCGCATTACTTTTTCGTTTCCCCATAGTGAAGCGTAGAACTGTAAATCATCCATTGTATATTTACGAATTTGTAAACGGTCTGTATGAAACATTCCTTCACTCCTTTCTACTAATTTCTTCTTAATTTCACGATCATATTTTGTATGCACAATAAATGTTACCATTTATTATAAATGAATCAACTACATAACGCAGAATATTCAATCTTATAGAAACAAAAAAAGCAGTAGACAAATATTGTCTACTGCATCCATATCATAACTAGCATAAAGAAAACTACAATTGAGGGGGGTGTAGGATTTTCAAATATACTAGATACTTATCCCGTTCTAACGGGCGGTAAACTTTCCAATTGTTTCAAGTGAAAAGTTTACCGCACATAAGAACTTCCTTCGTTCATTAAGATAGTATTGCTAAATAATCATATACACGCTTAGCTTTCTCTCCACCCATTCGTGCATGCTGAAGAAGAGAAATACCATGAGGACCAGATGCACGTAATGCTTCTGGTTGAGCTACTAAAATAGCTTGTACGACTTCTAATTCCCCAAGCATAGCTGCCGCGAAAATATCCATACGAGCACCCTTTTCTAGTAAATAAAGAGCAATATCTTTACGACCTACATGTGCCGATGCGCCTAACGCACTTTCCCAATCTGATCCACCCCAATTATAAGAGGCGTGAAGTAAGCTTGGTGATTCAACCAATAGCTCTTGTACTTTCTCTAAATCCCCGTGAGCTGCCATAACAAATTCTCTTACTAATTCAGTGGTAATACGCTCTTCTGTTTGCATCGCTCTTCTCCCCTTTTAAAAATTCGTTTCGGTGTAAAAAAAGGCTTGTCACTTCCCTGAAAAATATCTACATCTATGCCAAATACATGTTGAAACATTTCATGGCATAGTACTTCTTCTGGTATACCATCATACTGAATTTTTCCTCGCTTTAATACAAGTAAACGATCGCTATATTGAGCAGCTTGGTTAATGTCATGTAAAACCATTATAATTGTCATTCCAAACTCCTCATTTAATCGTTTCACAAGTTCCATTACTTCCAACTGGTGAACGATATCTAAAAAGGTTGTTGGTTCATCCAATAATAAGACATTTGTACGTTGCGCTAGCGTCATCGCAATCCAAGCACGTTGCCGTTCCCCTCCTGATAAAGAATGTAAAAGACGATATTCATACCCTTCAAGATTTGTAACAGACAATGCCCAATCAACAATTTCTTCATCTTCTTTATTTAAGCGGCTACTCCATGATTTATGTGGACCTCTTCCGAACTCAATTAGTTCTTTCACTGTTAAATCTAATTGATGATCATGCATTTGTGGTAACATTGCTAATTGCTTCGCTACATCAGCACTCTTCATCATATGAATATTTTTCCCATCTAAAATGATGTCCCCTTCGCTTTGTTTCAGTAGCCTTGCTATTAAACGAAGCAAAGTAGATTTTCCCGATCCATTCGGACCAATTAAACTAACGATTTCTCCAGCCTTAATATGTACATTCATATTTTGCATTTGAAATCTTTCAGAGTGTGCGTAAAACACTTTGTTAACGGAAATCACTTTGTTTTCCTCCTCTATGAATTAAATATAAGAAGAACGGACCACCTAAGAAGGACAGTAAAATACCAACAGGCAATTCGATTGGGTCAAACCAACTTCGAGCTATTGCATCCGCAAAAACAAGTAATACCCCGCCGCCAAGGCATGATAAAGGTAGCAAATATCTATAATCATTTCCAACTAATAAACGTAGCATATGTGGTACGACAAGACCGACAAATCCAATAAGACCAGACACACTTACTGCAATTCCAGCTAATAATGTACTTACTACGATTAAATAAAACCGACTTTTTTCCACATTATGTCCTAATAACTTTGCCATTTCATCTCCAAGCATTAACACTCGAATATGCTTAATACCAAAGAAAGCTAATATAATGGCGAATATTGCATAATAAATAATCATGTTTAAATGTGCCCAACTTACACCACCAATACCGCCCGCTAGCCACGGTAACACCGATTGTACTTTGTCACTATGTAATAACATTAATGCTGACGTTGCTGCACCAATTAATGCATTGATCGACACCCCTACTAAGACGATTCTTGAAGGTGGTGCCCCTTTTTGCCATGATAAAGCATAAATAACCATCGCTGTTATGAAAGCTCCTAAAAACGCCCCTAGTGGTAAAAAAGCTAGATGCTGTGGGAATAAAATCATGATGACAATTGCTACAAGGCCTGCTCCAGATGAAACTCCGATAATACCAGGATCTGCAAGAGGGTTTCTCATAACTCCTTGTAGCAGTGTACCAGATGCAGCTAAACATGTTCCTACTATAAACCCAATGAGCACTCTCGGTATGCGAAGATCCCATACAATTCGATGAACTGTCGAACCTTCATCTTGTATACCTGTTAAAATATCTCGTACAGAAAAGGATAAACTTCCTGCGAAAAGACCGTAAAAGAGACCTAGGATTGTTAATACAACTAAAGTAACTGCTATTATCCATCTTTTTTTCGCAAAAGGATGTTCCTTTTCTCTTACTACTTCACTACTTTCCATACGTATCATTTCCTTACATCTTGTATACTTTTATACATAAAGTCCATTGCTTCTGTAACTTTTGTACCAGGATTAGATCCAAATAAATCAGGTGGCAAAATAACTACGCGGTTTTGTTTTACTGCCTCTAAATTTTTCCACGCTTCATTTTTCATCATTTCGCCTTCGAATGCTTTTTTCACACTTTTTGGATCTCCGTGTGTAATTAAATAAATCACATCTGGATTCGCCTCAATAATACGTTCTACACTTAGCTGTGCATATTGCGGGTATTCTTTCGTTTCTGGAAAATCAGAAGCAATATTTTTTCCGCCTGTTTTTTCTAAAATATCACCTGATAAAGATGTTGGTAATGCCGCTAAATAAGTTCCTGGTGCGCCATACACTAGCAAGGCTTTCACATCGCTCTTTTTCTCATATTTCTTCATTTGATCATTCATTTTTTGATTAATTTCTTTTGCTTTATCTTCTTTCTTCATTACCATTCCATATAATTCAATATTTTTTTGAATATCTTGTACAGAATTCGCAGAAGAAATGATAACTTGCGTTCCTTGTCCTTCAACCGTTGGCACATTCTTTTGGAATCCATTGTTAGCAACAAGTACATCGGGCTTTAAACTAGCAATTTGCTCAAAGTTCGGTTGATGTGCATTCCCAATTACTTGTGCTTTCTTTAACTCCTCTGGAAGAGTTAATTTCGTATCTGGGCGACCTACTATGTTTCCACCTAAAGCATGAATAATATCCATGTCTCCCATACTTAATGTTGCAAAACTTTCTGGCACTTTATCGAATGTTACCTTTCTTCCTGATAGGTCGGTAATTTCGATTTTCTTTTTTCCTTTTTCTGTTTTGGTTGCAGACGCTTTTCCGTCCCCTTTGGCACTGCAACCTATTAACAAGAAAAAAATAGATAAAATCGCTGTAAATAGCGTAATAGATTTTTTCATTTCTTCACCTCTAATTGATAATGATAATCATTAACCACTATTCTACTTTAATTGATAAGGATTATCATTGTCAACACGAAACGCATACATTTTTCTACAAAAAACAAAAAGCGTGACAAAAAGATTTTTTCTTTTCGCCGCGCTCTAGTTAACAATATTATTCACATTCATTTTCCTCTAGCTGTTCACGCATCACTTTCACACGCTGAAAGAAAAAGAACGATAAACTTAAAAATATAACGATGCTCCCCATCATAACAAAAAATTGGATTGTCTCTTTTGCTCCACTCGGAATCAATAAGCCAACCATTAACAATGTACTTACAGCGAGAAGCATTTGTCCAAACCGAGTATAATCTTCTATTTTTCCTTTTAATTCTTTCATTATATTCTCACTCCTCCATTTCACTGTATCATATTCTATGAAACTGAAAGACCAGTAAATACAGCCATTCTGGGAGATGTTTTCCAATAAAAAAAGAGCCGCTTTTACTGCGGCTCTTTTTTTATCATTATTCACCTTTATATGCTTCCATATAAATTTCTTTCAGCTCTGAAATAAGCGGTAACTTT
Source organism: Bacillus sp. FAU20 (assembly GCF_056033865.1). Taxonomy (NCBI): domain Bacteria; kingdom Bacillati; phylum Bacillota; class Bacilli; order Caryophanales; family Bacillaceae; genus Bacillus; species Bacillus sp. FAU20. Next base: position 289,520 of record NZ_JBVYHY010000003.1, on the reverse strand, counting down.
GGATTAGCAGTTGTACATTGATCTTCAAAAGCTCTTTCTGCTAATACTCCAACAACCTCTTCAAATTGCTCTTTATCGACTCCTTGTCCCGCAATACTCATATTAATATTTAAGCTTTTTCCAAGCTCAATAATTGCTTGGACGAGTGATTCCACCCCTTCTGCTACCGAACTTGCTGGAAGCCCGAGCATTCTCGCTATATGTGCATATCTTTCATCTGCCACAAAGTGCTCATATTTTGGGAACAATGCGTGTTTTCTTGGCTTAATAGCATTATAGCGGACTACGTGCGGCATTAGAATGGCATTTGCGCGTCCGTGCGGAATATGGAATTCTGGTCCAATCTTATGTGCTAAGCTGTGATTAATACCGAGGAAAGCATTTGCAAATGCCATCCCTGCAATTGCAGAAGCGTTATGCATTTTTTCTCTTGCTTCTTCATCATTTCCATCTTTATATGCTCTCGGTAAATATTTGAATACGAGATCAATAGCTTTTAATGCTAATCCATCTGTATAGTCATTTGCCATAACAGACACATACGCCTCAATTGCATGTGTTAAAACATCCATACCAGTATCTGCTGTTACATTTGGTGGTACTGTCATTACAAATTGTGGATCAACAATTGCTACATCTGGTGTTAATTCATAATCTGCGAGCGGATACTTTATATTATTTTTCTTATCTGTAATAACCGCAAATGGTGTCACTTCTGATCCCGTTCCTGATGTCGTTGGAATCGCAACAAACTGCGCCTTATTTCCTAATTCCGGATATTTACATGTACGTTTTCTTATATCTAAAAATTTCTGTTTAATGCCATAGAATGTCGTTTCTGGATGCTCATAGAATAACCACATTCCTTTTGCTGCATCCATAGCTGAACCACCACCAAGTGCGATAATTACATCTGGCTTAAAGCTTTTCATCATTTCCGCACCTTTGAAAACAGTTTCATCTGATGGATCTGTTTCGACCTCAAAGAAAACTTCAACTTTCACATCATTTGCATGCTTGTTTAAATAGTGCGCGACTGTATCGACATAGCCATGTTCAACCATTCCGGGGTCCGTTACAATAAATGCTCGTGAAATGTTAGGCATATTTGCTAAATAAGCTGTAGCATGTTTTTCAAAATAAATTTTTGGTGGCAGTTTGAACCACTGCATATTCTTTTTTCTATTTGCCAGCCTTTTTATATTTAATAAATGAGTCGCTGTTACATTTTGGGAAACTGAATTCTTTCCGTATGAACCACAACCAAGTGTAAGTGATGGAATAAATCCATTATATATATCCCCTATTCCACCTTGTGATGAAGGTGCATTTACAATGAGACGGCAAGCTTTCATACGTAACCCAAATTGCTTTTGCACATCTTTATTTGTAGAATGGATAACTGCTGAATGTCCTAAACCACCGAGATTTAACATTTCTTCGCAATATGCAAATCCTTCTTCTAAGGAATTCGCTTTTACACAAGCTAATACTGGGCTCAGTTTCTCACGAGATAGTGGATACGCTGCTCCGATACCTTGTATTTCAGCTACAAGCATTTTTGTATTTTCAGGTACAGTAATCCCAACTAATTCGGCAATATACTGTGCTGATTTCCCAACAATATCACTATTTACTGCACATGTATTTTCGTTAATAACAAGCTTTTCTAATTGCCTTCTCTCTTCTTCTGTTACAAAGTAACAATTGTTTGCAATCATTTCTGTTTTCACATCATCGTAAATTTCCTTATCTACAATGATTGCTTGCTCAGATGCACAAATCATACCGTTATCAAATGTTTTTGATAAAATTAAATCATTAACTGCTCTTTTTACATGCGCCGATTTCTCTATGTAGCATGGTACATTACCAGGGCCTACACCTAGCGCTGGTTTCCCAGTAGAATAAGCCGATTTCACCATACCAGCCCCTCCAGTTGCTAGAACGAGTGCTACACCATCATGGTTCATCAATTGTTTCGTCGCTTCAACAGACGGTCTTTCAATCCATTGAATACAGTGTTTTGGGGCACCAGCTTTCATCGCTGCATCATATACGGTTTTCGCTGCTGCCACAGAACATTTTTGTGCGGAAGGATGAAATGCGAAAATAATTGGATTTCTTGTTTTTATCGCAATTAACGCTTTAAACATTGTTGTCGACGTTGGATTCGTTACTGGTGTTACTCCAGCTACTACACCGACAGGTTCCGCGATTTCTATTATTTCTTCATGAGGATCTTCGTGAATAATCCCTACCGTTTTATCTTGCTTTATACTATGCCAAATATATTCAGTGGCAAAAATATTTTTAATGCATTTGTCTTCATATACACCACGGCCAGTTTCTTCAACTGCCAATTTTGCTAGCGGCATATGTTGATCAACACCTGCTAATGCCATTTCATGAACAATGTTGTCAATTTCTTCTTGTGTAAAACTTTCTAATGCTTGTAAAGCTTGTTGACCATTATTTACTAGCGTATCAATCATCTTTTTTACTTCCTGCATTTCATTTACAACTTTCTCTTTGACTACCATGTGAATTTCCTCCTATTCTACTATTACGGTCCTTATATGTCCCTGTAGGTCAAAATAAGTCCCAATTAACACAAAAAAATAGAGATGCTTTCCTACATGAATTTCATTGTTTGTGAAATATTTCACAAGTTTATTTGTGAGTAACATTTCCTGAATTCAATATACACGAAATCATTTCGTTTGTGTATGTCTATTTTGTGAAATGTTTCACAAAATAACATAATACAAAATACACTGCTAATATTAGCAGTGCATTTTGTATTATGCTAGCGCTTGTGCTAAATCTTCAATTAAATCTTCACCATCTTCAATACCGACAGAAATACGAATTAATGTATCTGTAATTCCTAATTCTTTGCGGCGATCCGCTGGGATTGATGCATGTGTCATTTGAGATGGAATAGAAATTAAACTTTCTACCGCTCCTAAGCTTTCAGCAAGTGTAAAGTATTGTAGTTTCTCAAGTACTTTATTTAATGTTTCTTCACTATCTACATCAAATGAGATAATAGCACCAAATCCGTTTGCTTGTTCTGTTGCTAATTCGTGATTTTGATGTGATTCAAGACCTGGGTAATATACTTTATTTACTTTTGGATGATTATTTAAGAACTCAGCAATAGCACGTGAATTCGTTTCATGTTCTTCCATACGAATTCCTAATGTTTTTAAACCGCGAAGTAGTAAGAAGCTATCTTGTGGCCCAAGAATACCTCCTGTTGAGTTTTGTACAAAATGAAGATCTTCTGCTAGTTGTGGGCTATTTACAACTACTAAACCTGCAACTACGTCACTATGACCTCCTAAATATTTCGTTGCACTATGAAGCACAATATCTGCTCCTAAAGAAATCGGCGACTGCCAATATGGCGTCATGAATGTGTTATCAATAATTGTTAATAGGTCTTTCTCTTTAGCAAGAGTAGATATTTTCTTAATATCAGTAATTTTTAGTAGTGGGTTCGTTGGTGTTTCCACATAAATTGCTTTCGTATTTGGACGAATTGCTTCTTCAACTTCCTCTAAGTTTGTTGTATCTACAAATGTATGCTCAATACCGAAACGGTTTAATACTTTCGTAATAACGCGGTATGTTCCACCATAAACATCATCTGTTAAAATAACGTGGTCACCTTTTGAGAACAACATAATTGTCGCTGTAATAGCAGCCATTCCTGAACCAAATGCAAATCCAGCATGCCCGTTTTCTAATACAGCAATCATTTCTTCTAAAGCTGCACGTGTTGGGTTACCTGTACGTGAATATTCATATCCTTGATGCTTACCAACTGCTTCTTGTTTGTACGTACTTGTTTGATAAATCGGTACGTTTACAGATCCAGTTGAAGGTTCTCCTATGCGAATACCATGAATTAACTTTGTCTTTGCTCTCATTTTTTATTCCCATCCTTTGTATATGTCTTTACTTAAATAGCGCTCACTGCTATCAGGAAAAATGGTTACAATATTTGTACCTGGTGGTGCCTTCTCTGCCTCCAGTAAGCTCGCATGAAATGCTGCTCCTGAAGAGCTCCCAACGAGAAGTCCTTCTTTTTGCGCTAATTCTTTCACTCGTAAAAATGCATCTCGATCAGAAATCGTATGAATTTCATCAAAATAAGATGTCTTCAAAAATGGCGGGATAAATTCCAGTCCAATTCCTTCGGTCTCATGTGAACCAGCCTTACCACCATTTAAAATAGATCCTTCTGGCTCTACGATAACTGTTTTAATATCTATATTTTTTTCTTTCAAATAAGATGCAGTCCCCATAAACGTACCGCCAGTTCCTGCTCCAGCAACAAATATGTTAATCTCTCCATTCAATGCGTCCCACAATTCAGGTCCTAATGTTTTAAAATATGCACGAGGATTTGCCTCATTTGCAAATTGACTTGGAGAGTATGAATTCGGTATTTCATTTACTAACTCTTTTGCTTTTGCAATTGCACCGGTCATTCCTTGCTCAGTCGGTGTGTGCACGACCGTTGCACCTAGCGCTTTCATTAATTCTTGTTTTTCAATACTAAATTTCTCTGGTACACAAACGATAACACGTAAATCATATTCTAATGCTGCAAGTGCCAGTCCAATACCAGTATTCCCAGCAGTGGGTTCAATAATTGTTCCACCTTGGGTAACAAGCCCTTTTTCTAGCGCATCTTCGATTAATTCTCTTCCTAAACGATCCTTAACGCTTCCGCCTGGGTTATAAAATTCAAGCTTTGCAAATAAACGGACCCCTTTCGGAAGTGGAAAACGAGTAATTTCTACAATTGGTGTATGACCAATTAACTCATGAACTCCACGATATACATTCATCGTGTTCTCCCCCTTGTTTGCCAATAAAGAAAAGGCAACTGTATGTATTTTCTTTATATGAGACAGTTGCCTTTTTGTTACATTACTTTAACTCTTCTAACACTTTTACGATAAAGTTTGTAGAATGAAGAGCTGCTTGATCTAAAAACTGATCAAATGAAACATTTGATTCTTTACCAGCAATATCAGAAAGTGCGCGAATGATAACAAACGGAATTTCATATTGGTGGCATACTTGTGCAACAGCTGCTGCTTCCATTTCTACCGCATAAAGATTTTCAAATTTATCACGGATGGCTGCAACGCGGTTCGGATCACTCATAAATGAATCACCTGTTGCAATCATACCTTTTACAACTTGAATATTTTCTTCAGCCTGCATACATTTCTCAGCTAATGCAACTAACGCCTCATCAGCTTTAAATCCAGGCGGCATTCCTGGTACTTGACCATATTCATAGTTAAATGCTGTTACATCTACGTCATGGTGACGAACTTCAGTGGAAATAACTACATCACCAACGTTTAGAGAGTGATGGAATCCACCTGCTGAACCAGTATTAATTACTTTTTCAGGCTTATATTTTTCTAATAAAATTGTCGTTGACATCGCTGCATTTACTTTACCAATACCAGACTTTAACAAGATTACTTCATGCCCTGCTAATAGCCCTTTCGTAAATTCACAACCTGCAACCGTTTCTGTCTCTGCTTGTTCTAATTTGTCACGTAAAATACGTACTTCTTCTTCCATTGCTCCAATTACAGCAATTCTCAATCTAATCCCTCTTTCTATTGCTTAGTTGCCTCCATTACCCAAACGAAATGATTTAATCTCGTGAACGTTACATGGAAGCCATTGTTTTCAAAAATAGTCTGCATAACTGGAATACGTGTATAGTATTCCGTTTGCAAATCGTTTGCTAACTGATGGAAACCTCTTTGTTTTGCTGTTTCAACAGTTTTATCATATGCATCTTGATCTGCAAATATCGTATCAGCAAACACTATTTTACCACCTTTGTTTAGCAATTGACTATACTTCGCAATCGCTACATTTTTTTCATCATCTGTTAAATGATGAAATGCATAGGTGCTTACAATGGTATTAATTGAATTTGGAACTTCAAATGAAAGAAAATCACCGTCTGTAATTGAAAATTCTTTTGGCAATTTCTCTTTTGCAATCATGCGCATTTCACGCGACGGTTCTATACCGTAAACTGTGCGGCCAGCAAGTAATAATTTATTTGTTAAATTACCTGTACCGACACCAAATTCTAATACATTACCAAATGACTTGTTAACTACATCCTCTAGAATGTCCTCATAATGGGCGAAAACTTCTTTATATTGTATATCTTCGCCTTGTACAAATGAGTCGTACGTATGAGCCCACTCATCAAATAAACCATTAAATTCTGTACCCATAAAAATTCCCCTTTTTCTTATCGGTTTTATCAGTATGATATTCCCTCTTTCTAAAAATGTCAATTGAAATGTACATGGTATTTCCTTCTTTTCTTTGTTACACTATAGTTGATTACATAGGAGAGGGGCCGTCTTCATGTCATTTACCTTTGAAATGTTAGAAGATAAAGTAGAGTTTTTTGAAGCGGGAGACTTAGCTTCTTTAGAACGAAAAATTAGTGAACAAATTGATAATAATAAAGCACTTATGCTTGAAGTTCATCACATCTCACATCAAATGGTTATGGATCCTGAAAGCAAAAGACCGTATTATAGCGCGGTTGTTCATTTTAAATTAAAGAAATTGCGTTAACAAAAAAGAGAAGCTCCTAAGGAGCCTCTCTTTTTTAGTTTAGAGTTTGAACAAGTACTGGTTTCCAGCCCTCATTGTCTACCCAATCAATATTTACATAATATCTTTTCCCACTTTGCTTATCTTGAACATCACCATAAGCTTTGCTCTTTCCAGTTTTGTCTCTTCCAACAAAATGGAATACTAATTGCTCTTTCGGTACTTCAATACCCGCAGCAATTGCACTTTGCATCTCATTCCAATCTGATGACCCCTGTTTAAACGTCATCGCCGGTGATGAACCTTGTTCTGTTCCTACAGCTTTCCAAGAAGGTTTTGTGTAAGCCTCTTTTGCCTTGGATACAGTTTTTTCAGCTGATACTTTCTCGTTAGCTTTCGCTTCTTCTTCAGCTTTTTTCTGTTCTTCTTCAGCCTTTAACTTCTCTTCTTCAGCTTTTTGCTTAGCTTCTGCTTGCTCTTGTTCTTTTTCTTTTTTCTTAGCAGATTCTTTATCTTCTGATTTTCCAGCTTTCTCATTCTTTGTTGTTTGTTGAGAGACTTTCTTATCAGTAGAAGATGCTTGCTCTTTCGTACTAGGAACGAACAATTGATATGCTACAATAGCTACTAATAGTAATACAATAGCGATTGCAATATTTAAAACACCGTTTTGACGACGTTTTTGTTGTTTCTGTTGGAATCTTGATCCTCCTGCCATTCTCCAAACCTCCATGCAGTTTTTCCTAATTGCTATTGTAACATTAAATCTAGAAAGGTTGAACATTTACAATGATATTTTCATGAAATGAAGACATTTCACTATAAATTGCAAGATTACTTTTCATTCTCCAATTGATAGATTGCTCCCACCATATCTTTAAAAATAGGTGTAACTTTATTCACTTTGCTATCAGTCTCTAGATCAACAACAACTAAAGCATATCTTGGATTCTCATACGGAAAATAACCTGCAAACCAGCGATTCACCCTCGTCCCTTTCCCTGTTTGCGCTGTCCCGGATTTTCCAGCGACACTTAGTGGCAACGAACGGAATGCCGTTCCTGTTCCTTTCTCCCTTGTTACAACGCCTCTTAATAACTCTTGTAATGTTTTCACTGTTTCATACGAAAGCTGTTTTCCATTTAACGTATGGCTCTCAAATGTAAAAAAATCCGCTCCATTTTTATATACTATTTTTTCAACTGCTTTCACTTCCATCTTTTCTCCATTCCTCGCAATCGTCGCCATCATATTTGCAATTGCTAGAGGTGATATACGTACATCTTTCTGTCCAATTGCTGTTTGTTCTACCGCTTTTTTACTATTTTTATTTTCTTCATTCCCCCAAATAGTAGTACCCTTTTCTTCTGGCATTTGCTCAAAATGAGGTGTATGAAATACAGAACCTTTCCATCCAACCTTTTCATTTGCTCCTAAAGCTGCTACGTATGTTTCTAGCACCGTCTTATCCTTTTGTAATAGCTCGTTACCTAACTCGGAAAATGTCCTGTTACAACTCCTAGCAAAGCTCTCTTTAAAGTTAAGTGTACCCATCCTAACTTGCGGGTCGTTTTCACCATATAAATCTTTATTACAGTTAAATGTCCGATTAAACAAATTTACTTTTTGATCAATGACTGCAGCTGCAACTACTGTTTTAAAAACAGAGCCTGGAAAATGTGGCGTTAACATTTGATTTTCAAGTGTAGTTTTATATAAATTCTCATCCCTTACTTGTAAAGACGGCTTACTAGCCATCGCTAATATTTCATTTGTCTTTACATCTAGTAATACTAGTCCCCCCTTCTTTATTTCGTTCGCTTCAATCACTTCTTCTGCTTTTTGCTCCAACTCTTTATGTAAAGTAGTTTGAATCCTAACTGGATAAAATGGATTTCCTGGTGAAGTGTATTTCGCTTGCTTTCCGAAAATTGGTTCTCCTTGCCGATCTACTTGATATAATACTTTTGCCTCTCCATCAGTCAATAGAAATTCATCAAATGATTGCTGTAATCCTGAAATACCTATCGGCGTTTGTTTGGAAATTCTTTTCAATTCTCCATATCGCTTTTGAAACTCCCTTTCGTTCTCCCCTACATCACCAATTAAATGATTTATCTCTCCAGTTTGTTTTAATCGCACTTCAGCTGCTACAATACCTAATACATGTAATTCATTTACCTTCTCCATCTGCTCTCGTGTCACTCGAAATGGAGCAGTTTCTCCTTGTAGTGTAAATGCATTTTTATTATTTTTCATTTGTCTTCTAATCTCTTGTCTCGACACACCAATGATATGCGCGATTTTCTCTAACATGTCATTTTTTATTTGTAAAAATGGAAAAATAATTAAAACAGGATATTTTTCCTCACCTATTTTTTTACCATTACGATCTATAAACTGCCCACGTCCATCGTCTACTGTAATGGATTGTGTGCGTTGCGTAACACTTTTTTCAATTAAATTTATTTTGCGATCAGTAAATGATTCTGTATCTATAATTTGAATTTGGATTAAACGACAAAGCAATACAAACATAACGCACATAAAACAAATTAAAACAATTGTAATTCTCCGTTTTATTTTCATAAAAAACACCTCGTCTATTGTAGTTTAGACGAGGTACTATTTTATTTATACAATCTCCAAAACAAAAACAGATATTATATAAGGCTATTATTGTTTCTTTGGCTTCTCTAAAAATTTCATAAGAAGCGATCTAAATTCAGTTTCATTCACTCCAGTGTTTTTAGCAACTTCAATTACAGTGGTTGTTACATTAGCCGCTATTTTTAAATAATCCTTACTAAGATTATCCATTTCATTTCTTTTTTCTTTTGCATTCTCAACTGTTACAGAATCAATACAAGTAATCATCTTATCTACAATATGTAAATAATTATTTTGTGCATCTATTATTTTTTGAATATCATCTTTATTACTTACTTTCGATTGTTTTAAATATGTATATGCTTGATTCACTTCATCTTTTAAAATTTTATCATTATTCTTCGCCTGTTCTTGTAACATATTCTTCATATCATCTATTGTTTTTTGATCCATCGAATCTCGCAATAAATAATCTGGATTCCCAATTGCGTAATCATACTTAATCGTTACATCTTGAAATATTTTCATGACAATAGCTAATTGATACGCTACATCAAAATCATTAAATTCCTTTTTATCTTGTGGATTTTCTAAGGTTTTTGAACTCTCAGTTGCTTTAATATCCTTTTTTTCTTCTTGCTTTACTTTTTCTCCCTTTGATGATGTAGTTTCTTCATTCGTTCCGCATGCAGCAAGTCCTAATATGGATATACTACACACCAATCCTGTAAAGATTTTATGTTTCATAATTAGCCCCTTTTCCCTTTTAAAACCTATATTCTCCAATTATGATATCAAATCTTAAATTGTTTTTTTGACATTTTTTGTCGAATCACTCTAAGGTTTACACAATTTTTTTCATTCTACAGAAAAAAAAGATTCTCCCGATAGGAGAATCTTTTTTTATTTTACAGAGACAATCTCTACTTGCATTTCTCCGCCTGGTGTTTGGATTGTTACTTTCTCACCAATTTGCTTACCTAATAAGCTTTTTGCGATTGGAGAATCGTTAGAAATTCTTCCTTCGAATGGATCAGCTTCCGCGCTACCTACGATTGTATACGCTTCTTCATCTCCGTTTGGTAATTCTTTAAATGTTACTGTTTTACCTAATGTAACAACAGTAGATACTTCGCCATTATCTTTAATGATAACTGCGTTACGAATCATATTTTCTAATTGTGTAATGCGCCCTTCTACGAACGCTTGCTCATCTTTTGCTGCATCGTACTCAGAGTTCTCAGAAAGGTCTCCGAAGCTACGTGCGATTTTAATACGTTCTACTACTTCTTTACGTCTTACTGTTTTTAATTGCTCAAGTTCGTTCTCTAGTTTTTGCTTACCCTCTTGCGTCATAGGGTATGTTTTTTCTGTTGACATATTTTCCACTCCTTTTATATACCAATCCCCCGAAAAAAAGAGGAGTTCCATATGAAAACTCCTCCGCTTCCATTGTTAGCGGAGGTTTCTAGTACCCTTGCACTAGCGGAGTTGTCACATACAACCCCGTATTTCCAATTCTTCTTTATATAAAGAAGATATGTATGGAAAGTTGATATAAATATGCCCTCACCTATATATAGATGAGGTTGCATGTTTCATTGTATTCGATAAGAAGGGAAAAAATCCCTTCCTACCGTATATCTTTTACTATGCTATTACAAATTTACTTTTTGTTCAAGAATTGTTGCAATTTTTGTCACCATAATATCAATTGCAACGTGGTTTTGTCCACCTTCAGGGATAATAATATCCGCAAATTTCTTAGAAGGCTCAATAAATTGATTGTGCATTGGACGTACAACATTTACGTACTGATCAATAACTGAATCCATCGTACGACCGCGCTCTTTAATATCACGTTGCATGCGGCGCAGAATACGAAGGTCAGCATCCGTATCAACGAATAATTTAATGTCCATTAACTCGCAAAGACGTGGGTCTTCTAAAATAAGAATTCCTTCTAAAATAATTACATCTTTCGGCTCAACCGGAATAATTTCTTCTGAACGCGTATGCAATGTATAGTCATATACAGGCTTATCAATTTGCTCATATGCAAGCAACTGCTGCAAATGTTCAATTAACAGATCATTATCAAACGCAAGCGGATGATCATAATTTGTTTTTAAACGCTCTTCCATTGGTAAATGGCTTTGATCTTTGTAATAATAATCTTGCTCTAAGATTAAAATAGAATGACCTTTAAAATGGTCAAAAATCGCTTTCGTTACACTCGTTTTACCTGATCCCGAACCACCAGCAATTCCAATTACAACAGGCTTATTCGTCCCCATTCGACTATCACTCTTTCTTATTGAAGTATGCTTTTGCGCATCATATTATTCACATACACTCGTTGATCCACTTTGAATTTCACGATTTGCAACGGATGTCTCGCTGCATCTAATTCGTTTCCATCCTCATCCCAAATTTTCTCCACCGTTTGCGTAAAGTTTTCTATTTCTGGTCCAAAGAACTCCACTTCATGTCCTGGTTTAAAATGATTACGTTGCTCAATCGTTACGATGCCCGTTTCTTCATTATAATCTAACACTAAACCAGCAAAATCATACGTTGTTTTCTTACTATGATTTCCAAACATTTGCTCTTGATGTCCTGGAACCCCTTCAAAGAATGCAGGAGCTGTATCACGATTTGCACATTTATCAAGCTCATCTAACCATTCTTGTTTAAACTCAAAGTTATCTGGATCAGCACAATAAGCATCAATTACTTTACGATATACAGTTGCTACAGTCGCTACGTAATGGATTGATTTCATACGTCCTTCTACCTTTAAGCTATCGATTCCGATTTCAATCATTTTCGGAATTGATAAAATTAAATTTAAATCTTTTGGACTCATCGCAAAGTGAGCATCTCCTTCTTGGAATAGAGGAAGCTCTTTTGCATCTTTATGTTGTGATACTGTTTGAACTAAATCATAATCCCAGCGGCAAGATTGGCAACAACCACCACGATTAGAATCACGCGCTGTCATATGGTTACTTAATGTACATCTTCCTGAATATGCGATACACATTGCACCATGTACGAATGCTTCAATTTCAATATCCACTTTTTCTTTAATTTCTTTCATTTCTTCATAGCTTGCTTCACGAGCTAATACAAGACGATGTAAACCTTCTTCTTTCCAATACTGTGCTGCTTTCCAGTTGGATAGTGATTGCTGTGTGCTTAAATGCACCTCAACAGAAGGCGCTACGCGTTTACAAGTCTCAATGATAAGCGGATCAGCAACGATAATTCCCGTTACGCCAGCTTTTTCAATCCCTTTTAAATATTCCTCTAGCCCGTCCATATTTTCATTATGTGCAAAGATATTTGTTGTTACGTATATTTTTGCTCCATACTTCTTTGCAAACTCAACGCCTTCTGCCATTTCTTCTAGCGTAAAGTTACCTGCATTCGAACGAAGACCAAATTCTTGTCCACCTAAATATACAGCATCTGCCCCGTAATGGATAGCTACTTTTAATTTTTCTAAGTTACCCGCAGGGATTAACAGTTCAGGTTTCTTCACAATAACACGTTTGCCATCGATCACTCGTGAAATTTCTTGTACAGTCATTTCCTACACCCTCCTCGTTTAGTAAACCGTTTCTTTAAAGAAGAATCCTGTATCTAACGGACGATTTACTGGTTGCATTTCTTCTATTTCTTTATATAGATCATCTTTCACGTCATAATATGCATCACGATCTTCTACGCATAAATCAATTGCTTTACGATATTTTTTCGTTACTTCAATAATGTATTCAGAGGTTTTTAGTACTCCGTCGATTTTTAAGCTATCAACTTCAGCTTCGATTAGTTCCTCTAATTCATCGATGAAACAAATATCGTTCGGACTCATAATGTGAGTACCATTTTCATCTTCATAAATTGGATATTTATTGTTACGCTCTGGGTCATATAAGAACATATTCTCTTCATATTTTTTCTTTTCAATGTCTAGATTACGTCCTTGATACTCAAAGTAGTTTCCTACTAATGAACGCTTCGATTGGAACATACAAGTCATACCGTGAATTTGTACTTCCAGTTCCACTTCAGCATTTTCTTTTAAATCAACAATTTCATCTAAGCTTAGCTCACGAGCTAATACAGCACGCTTCGCTCCTCTTTGTCCCCAGTAATTACAAGTGAACCAGTTTGTTGCTGTCGTTTCTGTATTCCAGTGCAACTGCATATTTGGCGCTACTTCGCGAACAGCCATTAATACCGCTGGATCTCCGAAAACAATTGCATCTACATTTACTTCGTTTAAAAATGAAACGTAATCTGTTAATTCTTCTACTTTATCATTGTGGAACATAGCGTTCATGGCTACGTATACTTTCACACCATTTTCATGTGCAATCTTCACAGTTTGTTTTACATCTTCACGTGAAAACTCCCCTGCTAAACGTAAACCAAACTTTTGCTCACCGATCATTACCGCATCTGCTCCTGCTTTCGCAAGTTGTTCGATATCCGCCACCGCTCTTGGCGTTACTAACAATTCAGGTTTCTTCATACCTTGGTCACCCTCTCTTTTTACTAACAGCTACTCCATCACCAATTGGGAAAATCGTTGTATCGTATCCTTCATGGTTCATAAGCCACTCATTGTACGTCTTAATACGACGGATTAAACCACGTGTACGTCTGTTTTCAATTTTCTCTTTTGTCGTTACAAGACCGTGGTACATAACATTATCTGAAATAATTACGCCACCAGGATTTAATAACGGTTCATATAAGTCAAAAAAGCGACGATACTGTCCTTTTGCTGCATCAATAAAAATAACGTCAAATGTCCCGTGTTCTTTTACTTGTTCACCTGTCTCTAACGCATCACCGTAAATAACTGAAATACGATCTGTTACTGGGGAACGTTCTATATATTCAAGTGCTTTTTCATATCGCTCACGATTGCGCTCAACTGTCACAATACGTGAATTTGGAATAGCTTGCATCATACGAATACTAGAATAACCGATTGCTGTTCCAAGTTCTAAAATGCTTTTCGGTCCAATTAAACGTAAAAATTGCAGCATAAATTCCATTCCAAGTCGATCCATAATCGGCACATGATTTTCTGTTGCATATTCTTCCATTTCAAGAATTAATTTATCTTTCGGATCAATAAATGATAATAGGTACTCGTTAACTGCATCCTCCATAAATGGTCCTCCTTATTTACATGGAGAAGTGCCTCTATGACGTCTTTTCACACATAGAATGCAATAAAAATACAAGCCAGTTTTATCCTTAGCTTGTACGTCCCGTTTTGATATTAAAAACGATTCTTCTGCCAGTTTTTAACCCGATATATTTTACCACAAAAAAGAGGGATGTGCGACTTTTTTCGCTATCCCTCCCCATTTCACTATTTTTTCGTAATATATTTTTGCTTTAATGCATTATGCTCTTCTAATGTTTTCGCATAGTACACTTCACCACTTGGTGCGGCTAAGAAATAATAATAATCTGTTTGCGCAGGTTCTAACGCAGCTTCTACTGAATGTTTACCAGAGTTTGCGATTGGCCCTACCGGCAATCCTTTTACAACATACGTATTGTACGGTGAGTTGACCTTTAAATCTTCGTATAATACACGTTGTTTATGCTTTCCAAGTGCATATAATACCGTCGGATCCGTTTGAAGCGGCATACCTTTTGCTAAACGATTATAAAAGACACTAGAGATCTTTTGACGATCTGTAAAACCAGTTGCCTCTTCTTCAATAAGTGAAGATAATGTTAAAAGCTGATGAACATCCCAATTCTTCGCTTTCATTTTCGCCTCATTTTGAACAATGATTGCATTTGTTTTCTCAAGCATTGGAATTACAATTTCTTCTAACGTTGTATCTTTCTTATAAAACGAATACGTTGCAGGATATAAATAACCTTCTAATGGGTATTTAATATTACTATCAAAGATTTTATCCGTTAATAACTTCGGATACTTTTGCTGCATTTTTTGAATAAATGCTTTATCGTTTAATTGACGTACGACATCATCTTTATTCCACTTTAATTCGTTTGCAACCGTTTCTGCAATTTCAGTTACTTGTGCTCCTTCTTTTATCGTCACTTTATAAAGAGCTGGACGATGTACATTACCAGATGACATTTGCTCAATAACATCTTTCGCACTCATTGAAGGATTTAATAAATATGTACCCGCTTGTAAATTTTTAGATTTAGCCTTTGTATAAAAACTAAAAACTGTACCGCTTTTCACAGCACCTTTTTCTTCTAAAATCTCACCAATTTTACTAGTAGATGATCCCTTTGGAATTTCTACTTCAATCTCTTTTTTATTCCCGCTATCAACTGGTCCTAATGCGGATGAAATATACGCATAGACTGAACCACAAACTAAAAGCAGTGCAATAATCGAAAATAAAAAAATGCGTCTACGCTTCTTTTTCACTTGATTCTCTACCAAAACTCTTCCTCCTTATTCAATTGTAGGCCATATGTACATCTTTCTATACAACACGATGAAAAATCACAATAAATTTACCTATCATTTTTGACAGATACTTTATTTTTCTACAATCCGTCTCATTATACTACAAAGGATTACGCAGTTTCGACAAAAAATCTTTCATTTTACATATAAAAAAGATGGACGATATATCGTCCATCTTTTCAGTACTTATTATTCAGCTTCTTGCTCATCAGCTAGAGTGTTGAACATTTCTTGTACCATTTCCCACTCTTCTTCAGATTCGATTGGAAGTAAAGTTCCGCCCTCTTCTTCATTTTGCTCATAGGCCATTGCATCATAAATTTGGTCTCCATCTTCGTCTACTTCACCGATTGGGGAGAAGACTACGTATGATTTTTTGCCAAATTTTTCAGCATCAAAAGTGAAAATAATTTCACATAAATGTTCGTTACCTTTTTCGTCTACAATTGTAATTTGATTTTCTTCCATTTTGGTCACCTCTTATTTACTATCTAAAAATCCTTGTAAGATTACGACTGCAGCCATCTTATCAATTACTTGCTTTCGCTTCTTACGGCTTACATCGGCTGAAATGAGCAGACGTTCCGCTGCCATCGTTGACAAACGCTCGTCCCACATTACAACGTCTAATTGTAACAGTTCTCGTAGGTTTTCTGCAAATTGTTGGCATGCTTCACCACGCGGGCCAATTGTACCATTCATATTTTTAGGTAAACCTACTACTATCTTGTCCACATCATACTGTTTTACTAACTCAGAAATGCGGTCAAAACCAAATTGACCTCGTTCTTCGTTAATCTTGATTGTTTCAAGTCCTTGTGCTGTCCAGCCCATTTCGTCACTAATTGCAACTCCGACTGTTTTTGTACCTACATCTAAACCTAATATCCGCATAAATTACTCCTCACGATGATGTTTCAAGTAAGACTTCACAAGCTCTTCGATTAATTCATCACGTTCAAGCTTGCGAATGATGCTTCGTGCATCTTTATGGCGAGGTATGTATGCTGGGTCTCCACTTAATAAATAACCGACGATTTGGTTAATCGGATTATAGCCTTTTTCTTGAAGTGCATCATACACAGTTAAAAGTACATCATTTACATGGACACTCTGTTTTTCATCTTGAATGCTAAACTTCATTGTTTTATCAAAACCGTCCATTTCAAGCACCTCACTTATATAGTAAGTATAGGGAGAAGAACTTCTCCTCTCCCTACCATTGTACACTACTATCTCTTTATTTTGAAACAGATTTAACGTACTCTTGTACAAATGCTAAAGCTTCCTCAACTTGCGCTGGGTTTTTACCGCCCGCTTGTGCCATATCAGGACGACCACCACCGCCACCGCCACAACGAGAAGCTACTTCTTTCACAAGTTTACCAGCATGGTATCCTTGGCTAATTAAATCTTTCGTTACGCCAGCTAAGATGTTTACTTTGTCATCATTTACAGACGCTAATACGACAACTGCAGATTGTAATTTATTTTTTAGGTCATCCATCATCGTACGTAAGTTGTTCATATCTGCAACATTTACTTTTGCCGCTAATACGTTTACGCCATCAACTGTCATTACAGAATCAGTTAAGTTTCCAGCTTCAATATTGCTTAATTTCGCAGCGAGAGATTCATTTTCTTTTTGCAGTTGTTTCACTTCAGCAAATAGACCATCAACTCTTGTTAAAATATCTTTCGGATTTGTTTTCATTTTTCCTGCTGCTTCTTTTAATAAACCTACTTGATCGTTCATTAATTCGTATGCAGACTTACCAGTTACTGCTTCAATACGACGAGTTCCTGCACCGATACCAGACTCAGCAACGATTTTGAAAATACCGATAGAAGCTGTATTATCAACGTGACAACCACCACAAAGCTCTAAGCTGTAATCGCCAACTTGTACAACGCGTACAACATCACCGTATTTTTCACCGAATAATGCCATTGCACCCATTTCTTTCGCTTCTTCGATTGCTTTTTGAGAAATCTCAACATCAATACTTTCCCAAATTTTCTCGTTTACGATACGCTCAATTTTTTCTAATTCGTCAGCTTGTACTTGACCGAAGTGAGAGAAGTCAAAGCGTAAACGTTCAGAAGTTACAAGAGAACCTGCTTGGTTAACGTGCGTTCCAAGTACATCTTTTAATGCTTGGTGTAGTAAGTGAGTTGCTGTATGGTTTTTCACAACGCTACCACGGTTTTTCGTATCGATAATAGCTTTCACAGCTGCATCTTTCGTTAATGTACCTTCTTCAACAACAACTTTGTGCAAGTTTTGACCGTTTGGTGCTTTTTGTACGTCTTTTACAAGAACTTTCACACCGTCAGCTAGAAGGTAACCACGGTCTGCAATTTGTCCGCCGCTCTCAGCATAGAATGGTGTTACATCAAGCATTAATTGTCCTTCTTCACCAGCTTGTAAGCTGTCTGTGTATTCGCCGTTTTTCACAAGTGCAACAACGTTACTTTCTGTTGCAACTGTACCGTAACCAACGAACTCACTCGCTACTTTCACTTCTCCAAGGACACCGCCTTGAACTTGCATAGAATCAACGTCTTGACGAGCAGCACGTGCGCGCTCACGTTGTTTTTCCATTTCATTTTCAAAGCCTTCTTGATCAACTGTCATACCAGCTTCTTCTGCATATTCTTCTGTTAGTTCAATTGGGAAACCGTATGTGTCATATAGACGGAACGCATCTACTCCAGAAATAACAGTTGTTTTTTCTTCTTTTGCTTTTGCGATAACTTCAGCTAAAATTGCTTCACCATCATGAAGTGTTTCGTGGAAACGCTCTTCTTCATTTTTCACAACTTTTGCGATGAAATCTTTCTTTTCAAGTACTTCTGGATAGAAGTCTTTCATTACTTCTCCAACAACCGTTACTAATTCAAACATGAATGGACGGTTGATGTTTAATTTCTTAGAGTAACGAACAGCACGGCGTAATAAACGACGTAATACATAACCACGGCCTTCGTTAGATGGAAGAGCGCCGTCACCAACAGCGAATGTTACTGTACGGATATGGTCAGCGATTACTTTAAACGCCATATCTTTTTCTAAGTCACCATTGCGATATTTCTCACCAGAAATTGTTTCTGTTGCACCAATCATCGGCATGAATAAGTCTGTGTCAAAGTTTGTAGGTACATCTTGAACGATAGATGTCATACGCTCTAGACCCATCCCTGTATCGATGTTTTTCTTAGGAAGCGGTGTATATGAACCGTCTGGGTTATGGTTAAATTGAGAGAATACAAGGTTCCATACTTCTAAGTAACGCTCGTTTTCTCCGCCTGGATATAATTCTGGGTCACTAAAGTCATTACCGTAAGCTTCTCCGCGGTCATAGAAAATCTCTGTATTCGGTCCACTTGGTCCTTCACCGATATCCCAGAAGTTTTCTTCTAAACGGATGATACGCTCTTTTGGAACGCCCATTTTCTCATTCCAAATTTTGAATGCTTCTTCATCTTCTGGATGGATTGTAACTGATAGTAATTCTTTATCGAATCCGATCCATTTGTCGCTCGTTAAGAATTCCCAAGCCCAAGTAATTGCTTCTTCTTTAAAGTAATCACCGATTGAGAAGTTTCCTAACATTTCAAAGAATGTATGGTGACGAGCTGTTTTCCCTACGTTTTCAATATCGTTTGTACGAATTGATTTTTGAGCATTTGTAATACGTGGATTTTGTGGGATTACACGTCCATCAAAATATTTTTTTAATGTGGCTACACCACTATTAATCCATAGAAGAGATGGATCTTCATGTGGAACTAGTGATGCACTAGGTTCTACTGCATGTCCTTTTTCTTGGAAAAAGTCTAAAAACATTTGACGAATTTGTGCGCCTGTTAGTTGTTTCATTATATTTTCCTCCTTAAATATAAAAAACTCCCGTCCCTATAAAAGGGACGAGAGTTAACTCGCGATACCACCCTAATTATGAATTGATTACATTAACAATCAATTCATCACCTCATGGTGCCGTAACGTGGCAAGACGGCAGTGATTAGCTGCTCTCAGGATTAGCTTTCTGTTACCCTTCATTTAAAGCTTCTTTCAGCCATATGGAAGCTTCTCTCTATAAATGGACTGTAACGTACTTGTTCCGTCATTGATTTAATGTATTATATGACTAAATATAATAGAATTCTCTTAAGTTTGTCAATGTAGATAATCATTTATATTGTATTAATTGCTTATTAATCATAGCTATTCTACTATTCATTCTTAACAGCCTTTTCATATATTATGCGTTTATTAACAAATCGGAATCTCCTTATAAGAATGGTTTATAAAAATTCTAAATATTACTTTTTTGCTATAATTAAATTATTGTTAATAAAATAAAGGAGCGATTACAATGACAACCTTACTTAGCAAAGCTAAAAACATATTAGCGACTGACGAAACGATATTATTTTACGCAGCATGTTCATTAGACATATTTATTTATCGTTCCGTCGCAAGGCCAGGATTGCTAATTTTAACGAACAAAAGGCTATTCTTTTATGGGCCAGATGTAAGTAAGAATCCAATATTTGAAGAGTACTCTTTCGCAAAAATTTCTAATTTAAAAGAACAAAAGCGTCTTTTCAACAATCAAATTATATTTATGTATGATAGCGAATGGAAAAAAATAAAACATATTCAAACAAATGATGTGAGCTCCCTCGTTCAAAAAATACACGAGCAACTTTCTAAATAAATATATGATTAGCCCTCTATTTCTTACATAGAGGGCTTCTATACTTACACATCTTCTTTTTTCAAGAGCGGTCTCACATGAACAATGACAGTGCGAATAACTGCTAAAATCGGAACCGATATTAGCAATCCTACAATCCCAGCTACCTCTCCCCCAACTAGTAAGGCAAGCATAATAATAACGGGATGCATACGAAGTGACTTACCAACGATGTAAGGCGATAAAATGTTACTCTCCACAAATTGCAAAATCGCAATCGTGATCCCCGCCTTAATAAGTAAACTCGTTGATACTGTTGCTGCAATCATTAAGGTCGGGATCGCTCCTAAAATAGGACCGAAGTACGGGATTATATCCGTTACCCCAATAATAATGCCAAGCAATAATGGATATTTCATACCGATAAACCAAAAAGAAAGAGCTGATACTCCCCCTAATACTAAACAAACAAATAACTGTCCTCGAATATAACTTCCAAGTGACTTATCAATTTCTTTCGCAAGCATTTGCCCCGTACCTCGCCATTTACTTGGGACTAGTTTCCAAAAGATATGATAAAACTCACCATAATCTTTTAATATGTAAAATACAATGAACGGTATTAAGAAAATAATGAGCAATGAATCGAGTACACCACGAGCTGTACTCATCACTTTATTTAAAAGCGCTTGAATCTTCGTTTCCACACCCACAAAAAGTTGTTTCACCTTTTCATGAATGAACGAAGGGAAATTCGCTGTTTGTTCTGTAACGCCATCCATCCACGAATCGTACATCTTTGTAAACTGGGGAAATTGTTCATTAATCTCTTGTAACTGTTTAATAACGACTGGTGTTCCTTTATAAATCCCATAACCAATTCCGCCAAAGAAAAGGATATAAATGAGCAAAATGGCAAGTGTACGGGGCATCCCTTCCTTATGAATTTTTTCAATTAAAGGGTGCAATAAATACGCAATAAAACACGCGATAAGAAACGGCGTAATCGCTACTTTAAATACAAAAATAATCGGTGCCCATAGCGGCTTAATTTTTAAAAAGACGAGCAGACAAAGAAAAACAAGTAACAATAATCCTAAACGATATATCCAAATGATTTTAAGATTCTTCACATGAAAAACCTCCTCCACCTTTATTTTGAAAATAAATGGGGTAGGTTATGTGCGAAACTTTTAAAATCTTTTCATACGGACCATACTGTTTTTTAAAGACGTACATATAAATAACATAACAAGGACAACCACCCTGAGAATACAGCATGAATTAATATAATCAGGAGGGCTAATTATGGTTTTGTTTATGCTTGGATTATCAGCACTTTTTATGATTCTTGAATGGATTTGTATCGGGTTCGGTATTTGGAAGGGGTTCTTTATTCGTTCTTCACGTAAAGAAAAAGCGAAGCAATTATGGCAGTATGGAATACTTGGCGTTGGCTGCTACGGTCTATCTTATCTTTTCTCAGAAATCGGACTTTTTTATTTACATATGAGTGCATAAAAAAACTCCCTTGTCTATAAGGGAGTTTTTCACTTTATCGAAATGATTATAAGTAAGACTTAATCATCTTACGTGCTTTTTTCATATTGCGTTTTGAAAATACATCTTGTTTACGAGCATATTGATATGCTGCAGCTCCAACACCTAATGCGATTAATGAATTGCGTAGATTCAAAGTAAATCCCCCTTTTCGTTATCCGATCGTTCTTTCATTCTCATCAAATAAATCATCAAGAGAGCTTAATGAACCGTCTTCCTCAACTTGATGTGTATGGATTTTCCCCTTTGAAACCGATAATTCGATATAACAATTCCAGCAATAAAATTGGTTGACACCTATTTTTCCAATGTCTTTCCCTTTGCAATTTGGACAAATGAACATATGGCTTTCATCTCCTTACAGTCTCCCAGATTCTATTCGCCATTATGTCCAAACTGCATTCATTTATACATTGCTGGAACCTTTCAACGCTATGCGTTTGAAAGTTTCACTATATAATTTCACCTTGTTACATGAAATCATACGGTGAAATGTTTTCCACGTCCATTTCCTCGCCATTAACTGTGACCATCTGTACTTCTCCTTGTGATTCTTGCAAGCGACTAGCTAAGGTTGTTTGACGCATTGCATCATCAAGGCGATTTACACCAGATTGGAAAGCTGCTTCCTCTCCGCAAATAATAAGGAACTTCTTACTTCTTGTAATACCCGTGTAAATTAAATTACGACGTAACATACGGTTGTAACTCCTCACGATTGGCATAATAACAATCGGAAATTCACTACCTTGTGATTTATGAATGGAACAACAATATGCATGCGTAATTTGATTTAAATCGGGCTTCGTATACGTTACCTCAATTCCATCAAACGAAACGATAATCATATCTTGTTGCTCAACGTTTTCTTTCGCATAAAACACCGAAACAATTTCCCCAATATCACCATTAAACACTTGGCTCTCCGGCTGATTCACAAGTTGCAGTACTTTATCGCCTCTTCGGTACACAACATCACCGTAAGCAATTTCTTTACTCTTTTCCCTCTTCGGATTAAATACTTGTTGCAACGCTTCGTTTAATACATTAATACCAGCAGGCCCGCGGTACATCGGTGCTAATACTTGTACATCTCTTGCGCTAAAGCCTTTTGTTTTAGCATTTTCACAAACTTTTTTCACAACCTCAACAATTTGAGCTCCTGTACAGCCGATAAATGAACGATCTTTTTGATTTTGTGCTAAATCTGGTGGTAGAGTTCCATTTTTTATCGCATGGGCAAGTTGAATCACTGATGAGCCTTCCGCTTGACGATAAATTTCAGTAAGCTTCACCGTCGGAACTGCGCCTGCATTTAATAAATCTTTTAATACTTGTCCAGGTCCTACAGATGGCAACTGATCTTCATCACCTACAACGATAACTTGAATGTTCGTCGGCAACGACTTAAATAGCTGATTTGCAAGCCAAATATCAACCATTGAAAATTCATCGATAATAAGGAGCTTACCTTGGACAGGATCCGTTTCATTACGCTGGAACGATCCTTCTGGCGTCCAACCAAGTAAACGGTGAATTGTGCAAGCTGGAAGTCCTGTTGATTCACTCATTCGCTTCGCTGCTCTTCCTGTTGGAGCTGTTAATAGTATTGGAAATGGATTATCATCACTGTATTCATTCGGATTTAACGATAACCCGTGTAGTGATGCATACATTTCAACAATCCCTTTAATAACTGTTGTTTTCCCTGTTCCTGGTCCACCTGTCAATAACATCATCGGTTTATGAAGTGCCGTTTGAATTGCTTCTTGCTGAAACGGTGCATATTGTACGTTCAGTTGTTCTTCAATTTCACCTAACGTTTTTAACACTTCTGCTTCTGGAAATGAAGGTGTTTCTTCTTGATTCATAAGCCTGCGAATAGACTTTACAACACCTTTCTCAGAGTAGAATAACGTTGCTAAATACACTCGTTCTTCTTCTATGATGACTTTCCCTTCGCTTTGCATCGTTTCAATACAACCTATAATATCTTCCTCAGTCACTCTTCCTTCTTGATTGTTTAAAAGTGACATCGTTTCTCTTACAAGTTGATCTTTCCTCATATAAACGTGACCAAGTTGTAATGAGACATTCTCTAATGTGTAAAAACATCCTGCGCGTACACGGTCGTCATGATTACCCGATATCCCTAACGCACGCCCTATATCATCTGCTCTTCCAAAACCAATCCCATCCACTTCTTCGATAAGTTGATACGGATTATTACGAATCACTTCTAATGTCATCTCTTTATATTGCTGGTAAATCTTAATAGAAAGTTTCGTTCCAAAACCGTAGCCATTTAAAAAGCTCATTACTTTCTCTAGCCCTTGATGTTCAACAATTGTCTCATATATTTCCTGAGCCTTTTGTTTATTAACAACACCATTTAATGCCTCAGGGTCATCCATAATTTTCGAAATAGCATGTTCTCCGAGATGGTCCACAATTTTTTCAGCTGTACGCTTTCCTATCCCTTTAAATAAATCACTCGCTAAATATTGCACCATACCTGCTTTTGTTTGCGGCAATTCTTTTTTAAATGTTTCAACCATATATTGTTTTCCATACTTTGGATGGTCCTTAAAGTGACCTGTCAATGTAAACACTTCATCTTCATGCATGCGGGGAAAATGACCGTTTATCATTACTTTCTTTTCGTCATATGTTTCATTCGTTTCAATGACTTTCATACTGACAACGGAATAGAGGTTTTCTTCGTTGTGGAAAATGGTATGAAGAACTTGCGCTTTTATAAACTTTTTCTCTTCCTCAAACAAATCCATTGCATGTTGATTTCCCATCTTTCCTCTCCTTTCCGATATTTTCACTTTAATGAGCAGTACATCCCCCACCTTTTTAGATGAGGGATAACTACCCATTAAACTATATTTTTATCTTATTCAGCTTCTTGCTCTAATAAACGAATGCCATTCCCCGCTAAAAAGTGATCTGGCTGAATTTCAGTTGCTTTCTTAAATAAAGCGAGAGCCTTCTCATTATCTTCCTCAAATACGTACGCAACACCTAAATTGTAATACGCATCTGCATGCTCTTCATCCATTTCTAATACCTTTTTAAAATAAGGTTTCGCCTCTTGAATGTGTTCTAGTCGCGCGAAGCAAAGTCCACACTGGAATACAGCTTCTACATCGTTTTCATCTAATTCTGTTGCTCTTTGTAAGAATGGTAGTGCAAGACGATCATTTCCAAGCTGCACATGTGTGATACCTACCATAAATGTTACATCAGCTGATTGTAACCCAGCTTGCATTGCTTGTTCAAATACAGCTTTCGCCTCATTAAATTGCTCTTGGCCGTAATATACGTTTCCTAAACCATAATAGGCAGCTGCAGATTTATCATCTAACTCTAGTGCACGTTTATAAAATAAAATCGCTCGCTCACTATCACCTAATACGTCTAATAAATTTGCAAAATTAATGTATCCCAGCGCATCTTTCGGATTTTCTTCGATTGCTTCTGTAAAATTTTTAGCTGCTTCTTCCCAATTTCCTTCTTGCATATATTGAATACCTGTTTCAAGTTTGTTTGACATGTCCTTCACCTCTACAACAAATTATAACAAAGAATGTATTTTCCAAGCGAACGAAAATTCGCTTTATGTAAAAGAAACCTCTAACCGCTAATCGGCAGAGGCTTCTCGTTTATCCTAAATAATCCAATTTCTTACCACTACGGTATACTTCATCAATTGTAGCACCGCCTAAGCACTCATCTCCATCATAGAAAACGACTGCTTGTCCTGGTGTAATTGCACGAATTGGCTCATCACAAAGAATACGAACTGTATTTTCATCAACGATTTGAACCGTTACTTTATTGTCTTCTTGACGATAACGGAATTTCGCCGTGCACTTAAATTCTGTTTCTTTTTCTTTGTTACTTACCCATCCTACATTGGTGGCAATAACTTCATCACCATATAGAAGTTCGTTATGGAATCCTTGATCAACATATAAAATGTTTTCTTTTAGGTTTTTCCCAACAGCAAACCATGGATCACCATTACCACCAATTCCAAGGCCATGACGTTGTCCAATTGTATAATACATTAAACCGTCATGCTTCCCTTTCACTTCACCAGATAATGTTTGCATTACACCTGGTTGTGCCGGTAAGTAGTTACTTAAGAAATCTTTAAAGTTACGCTCACCAATGAAGCAAATACCTGTACTATCTTTTTTCGCCGCTGTCGCTAAACCAGCTTCTTTCGCCATTTCACGAATTTGCGGTTTCTTTAATTCACCTAACGGGAACATTGTTTTTGATAATTGCTCTTGGCTTAATTGATTTAAGAAATATGTTTGATCTTTATTATCATCAACACCGCGAAGCATTTTATATTCGCCGTCCATATAAGCAACGCGTGCATAATGGCCTGTTGCCACATAATCCGCACCAAGCGCAATTGCATGCTCTAAAAATGCTTTAAATTTAATTTCTTTATTACACATTACATCTGGGTTTGGTGTACGACCAGCTCGGTACTCATCTAAGAAGTACGTAAATACTTTATCCCAGTATTGTTTTTCAAAGTTTACTGCATAATACGGAATACCAATTTGGTTACACACTTCAATTACATCATTGTAATCTTCTGTTGCTGTGCAGACACCATTCTCATCTGTATCATCCCAGTTTTTCATAAAAATTCCGATTACATCATAACCTTGCTCTTTTAATAAAAGTGCTGCTACAGATGAATCGACGCCACCGGACATTCCGATGACAACGCGTGTTTCGTGAGGTAGTTTGTTCATCATGTCACCTCCCATGCTAATTTTGTGTTAATCGCTTCACGATTTTCACTGTTTCGTACGCCGCTTTTTCAATTTGCTCTTTCGTATTTCCAAGTCCAAAACTAAAGCGTACGGATGAACGTATTTGATCGGAGTCTTTCCCAAACATCGCTACTAATACATGTGATGGATCAATCGAACCAGCTGTACAAGCAGAACCACTTGATACTGAAATGCCAGCTAGGTCTAAGTTCACAAGAAACGGTTCAATGTTCATTCCTGTAAAACTTATATTAAGTACATGCGGTAAGCGATGTTCTAAGTTTCCGTTTACCTCGAAAGTAATGCCTTCATTTTTGAAGACAGATACCATTATATCTTTAAACTCTTCATATTGGGCATTTTTTTGCTCACGAGTTTTTTCAGCTATAAGAATTGCATGCTGAAGCCCAGCAATACTAGGAACATTTTCCGTACCAGCACGGCGTTTTCTTTCTTGCTCTCCGCCTATTAATAACGGTTCAAATTTCACATTTGCACCAGCGTATAAGAAACCTATACCTTTTGGCCCATTAATTTTATGAGCTGAAATTGATAATAAATCAATACCAAACTCTTTCACATTAATTTCTACTAAACCGTAAGCTTGTACCGCATCTGTATGGAAATACGCTTGATGCTCTTTTAACAGCTTTCCTATTTCCACAATCGGTTGCATCGTCCCTACTTCATTATTCCCAAACATAACAGATACAAGAATCGTCTTTTCTGTTAATGCCTTTTGTATGTCAGAAACTTGAATGCGCCCTGTTTCATCGACAGGTAAATATGTCACTTCAAACCCTTCACGCTCTAACAATTCGCACGTATGCAAAATCGCATGATGTTCAATTTGCGTCGTTATTATGTGGTTACCTTTATGACGATTCGCACGTGCTACACCTATAAGCGCTAAATTATCAGCTTCTGTACCACCGCTCGTAAATATAATTTCATTCGGATTCGCATGAATGCTGCGTGCACACACTCGTCTCGCCTCATCTACTGTGTGACGAGTTTGACGTCCATAAAAGTGAATACTAGACGGGTTCCCGAATATTTCTGTCATATATGGAATCATCTTTTCGACCACTTCTGGGTGAGTCGGAGATGTCGCAGCATGATCTAAGTAAATGCGTTCCATTAAATCTCCTTCTTTCCAAATCGTTTCACAAGGAATTAAATGTAAAACATATAGCCCCCGTGATTTTCTTCCTCATAACGTACTAAATCTTCTAACGTTGTACTATCTAACACTTCTTGCACCGCATCACGAACACGCATCCATAACTGGCGCTGTGCTGGCTCTTCTTCTTCTATCATTTCTACAACACTAATCGGTCCCTCTAATACACGTATTACATCACCAGCTGTAATGTTAGCCGGTTGATCAGATAATACATATCCGCCATATGCCCCGCGCGTACTCTTTACAAGACGAGCGTTACGAAGCGGTGAAATTAATTGCTCTAAGTAATGCTCGGATAAGTCATGCGCCTGCGCAATTGATTTTAATGAAATCGGACCTTCACCAAACTTTTTTGCAAGATCAATCATAATTGTTAAGCCATAGCGGCCTTTTGTTGAAATCTTCATCTATTTTGCACCTCGTTTCAAATTTTCACTTCTATTGGTTATATCTTATTTATAAAAAGAACACAATTTAAAATCCTATGAAATTATAGCATAATATAGTATTATAAGAAATTTCAACTTGTGTATCAAAATGATAACATAAAATCACATTGAAAAACTCGGAAATTATTACAATTGAAAGAAAAATGAAAATATTATCCTTCATTTTTCCCATAAAACAGCATCCTATTTCAAATTTCGTAGAAAAAAATGATACGATAGAACGAGATTATATATTAAGGGAGACGGTCCAAATGAAACAACCACTCGCACATCGAATGCGCCCTACAAATATTCAAGAAATTATTGGGCAACAACATTTAGTTGGTGAAGGAAAGATTTTATGGCGAATGGTCCAAGCCAATCATTTTCAATCTATGATTTTATACGGTCCTCCAGGTACAGGAAAAACATCCATTGCCAGTGCAATTGCTGGAAGTACCGGTACCCCGTTTCGTCTATTGAATGCTGTTACTCACAATAAAAAAGATATGGAAGTTGTCGTACAAGAAGCGAAGATGCATCGACACCTCGTTTTAATTTTAGATGAAGTTCACCGTCTAGATAAAGCAAAGCAAGACTTTCTATTACCTCACTTAGAAAGCGGACTTCTTACTTTAATTGGTGCAACGACAAGTAATCCATTCCATGCAATAAACTCCGCTATTCGAAGCAGGTGTCAAATTTTCGAATTACACGCACTAACAGAAGATGATATTTTAATTGGGTTAAAAAGAGCTTTAGAAGATAAAGAAAAAGGCCTTGGAGAATATGCTGTAACGGTAACAGATGAAGCACTACATCACTTTGCAAACGCCTCTGGTGGTGATATGCGTTCCGCTTATAACGCACTTGAGCTTGCTGTATTATCTAGCTTTACTACAGACGATCAAGCGGCTGAAATCACACTCGAGATTGCGGAAGAATGCTTACAAAAGAAGAGCTTCGTTCACGACAAAGGCGGCGATGCTCATTATGACGTATTATCAGCATTTCAAAAATCAGTGCGCGGAAGTGATGTAAATGCAGCGCTCCATTATTTAGCACGCCTTATTGAAGCAGGTGATTTACAAAGTATTGGCAGACGCCTTCTTATTATGGCTTATGAAGATATTGGACTTGCTAGCCCACAAGCTGGACCACGTACACTAGCTGCAATTGAATCAGCTGAACGAGTTGGATTCCCAGAAGCACGCATCCCACTTGCAAATGCCGTTATCGAGCTATGCTTATCACCAAAATCAAATTCAGCTTATAAAGCACTGGATGCTGCATTACACGATTTACGCAACGGTCAAACAGGTGACATTCCAAGCCATTTAAAAGATAGTCATTACAAAGGCGCAGAATCACTTGGAAGAGGCATTGGATATTTATATCCACACGACCATCCAAACGGCTGGGTAAGGCAACAATACTTACCTGATAAAATAAAAAGCAAGCAATATTATAAACCGAAAACGACAGGGAAATTTGAGCAAGCTCTTTCTACTGTTTATGAAAGATTACAAACTTCGAATAAAACGAAAAATAAAGGGTAACATAAACGAAAACGTCACCATTATGGAGGCTTCGCTTATGAAAACACGTCAAGATGCATGGACAAAAGAAGATGATCTCCTTTTAGCAGAAACTGTTTTACGACATATTCGCAGCGGAAGTACACAAATAAAAGCATTCGATGAAGTTGGCGATGCGTTGAACCGGACTTCAGCAGCTTGCGGCTTTAGATGGAACGCTGAAGTAAGACCGAATTACGAAGATGCGGTGCAGCTTGCAAAAAAACAACGTAAAGAATTAAAACGTTCTGAAGCTAATATAGAAAAAGATCGGTTCACAAAAACGAAGCAACTCGTAATTGACGCCGATTTTTCAGAAGATATTACGCCAAGTAAACAAGATCTTACAATGCAAAATGTCATCTCATTTTTACAAAATTTAGAACATAACAATCCTTCACTTGCAAAGTTGCAAACTGAAAATGATGTATTACAAGCTCAGCTCACTTCTCTGCAAAAAACGAATCATGAACTTGAAACGAAATTAGCGGTACTCACAAAAAAACAACAAGCAATCGAAGAAGATTACGCGATGCTTGTTCGAATTATGGATCGTGCTCGAAAACTTGTTTCAGTCGAAGAGCAAGAAGAGCAAATTGCCCCGATTTTCAAAACTGATCAAAACGGGAATTTAGATATTATTTATTCTGCAGAGAATTAAAAACAGGGATGTCACTTTTTTAACTGAGTGACATCCCTGTTTGTTTTTGGTGAAGCGTACATATATATGCGCGTGTCGGTAAATGAAATTATATTAACGATTTTTCAAATATTTCTATCACAACTTGCAATATATCAACGATTCGACAAAGATTGACAATAACACTCCTCCCTGTCATACAAGGAAACTCCTAATGTTTATTGGATAATTTTCACTAAAATGTTATTGTAAACATATATCTTTAAAGGGAGATGGTTGCTATTTCATTCATAATCTTCAAAATAACTCTTGGCCTTCTCATCCTGACTTTAGCTCTTTTCACCATTAAAAGTCTACACAATACGTCCGCCTATAAATCAGATAAATATGATTATTACTTACTAACCTTACTTACATTTGAACTAGTAGTGATGCAAATATCCATATTTCTTTAATACATATAAAAAAGCATATATCCGAAATGGATATATGCTTTCACTTTATTCTTGCCCTACACGCTTCACTTCTACGTTTTTAATACGTTCACGTACAACGTGACTTGCCATAATTAGGCCTGCCACTGATGGTACGAATGCATTTGATGAAGGCGGTAATTTCGCTTTACGAATTTTTGCATTTTCGTCTGGTACAATTTCTTTACGTACCTCTTCACGAATTACGATTGGGTTTTCGTCAGAAAAGACAACTTTTACACCTTTTTTAATACCCTCTTTACGAAGCTTCGTACGAATGACTTTCGCAATTGGATCTGTATGTGTTTTAGAGATATCTGCAATACGGAAACGAGTTGGGTCCATTTTATTTGCAGCACCCATACTTGAGATAATTTTAATTTTGCGACGTAAGCACTGTTTAATTAAATGAATTTTGAACGTAATCGTATCAGATGCATCCACTACGAAGTCCAAACCGTGCTTAAAGAACTCTTCATATGTTTCATCTGTATAAAACATTTCTAGTCCAATTACTTCACACTCTGGGTTAATGTCTGCGATACGCTCTTTCATTAATTCTACTTTTGAACGTCCTACAGTAGATACTAAAGCGTGAATTTGACGGTTTACGTTTGTAATATCTACAACGTCTTTATCAACTAATACGAGACGTCCTACGCCAGAACGTGCTAACGCTTCAGCTGCAAAAGAACCTACGCCGCCAATTCCTAAAATACCGACTGTACTATTTTTTAATATTTCAAGTCCTTCTTTACCGAAGGCTAATTCATTACGTGAAAATTGATGTAACATTCAGCTCTACACTCCTATTACAAAAATGGTCTACCATGTATTCTAGCGTTTTTCCGACTATTTGTATAGAAAAAGTTATAGAATTCCTAAAAATACATATTTCGAGAATGAAAACATAGACCAGAATTTTCTTTCTTCCTAAATACACGTTTGATTCAGAGAACCGAACAGATCGAGGCACGTATGATAGGAGAAGCGTAGTGTAGAGTTACTACTCGAGCACCGGACTAGCATACATAACGATGAGATGCGACAGTTATCTGAACCGGACTTTTTAAACTTCCTTCCAAAAAAAAGTCTAGATGGTATTAGTATAACCATCTAGACCCTATTCTTACTTCTCTTCTTTTAAGCTTAATTTTAATTTTAAGTTTAACTCTTCAAGCTGCGCTTCTGCAACTGGGCTTGGAGCTTCTGTTAATAAGCAGCTTGCGCTTGCTGTTTTCGGGAATGCAATTGTATCACGAAGGTTCGTACGGCCTGCAAGTAACATAACAAGACGATCTAAACCTAATGCGATTCCGCCGTGTGGTGGTGTACCGTATTCGAATGCTTCTAATAAGAATCCGAATTGCTCTTGCGCTTCTTCTTGTGAGAATCCAAGTGCTTTGAACATTTTTTCTTGTACGTCACGCTCGTAAATACGAAGTGATCCACCACCAAGCTCATAACCGTTTAATACAAGGTCATATGCTTGTGCACGTGCTTTTTCTGGTGCTGTTTCTAGTAACTCAACGTCTTCACGGAATGGCATTGTGAATGGGTGGTGAGCTGCGAAGTAACGATCTGCATCTTCATCGTACTCAAGAAGTGGCCAATCCGTTACCCATAGGAAGTTAAATTTACTTTCGTCAATTAGCTCAAGCTCTTTACCTAGACGTAAACGAAGTGCGCCTAAGCTATCTGCAACAACGCTCTTCTTATCTGCTACGAATAGTAATAAGTCGCCAGCAGTAGCTTCTAATGTGCTCATTAACACATTTGCATCTTCTTCACTGAAGAATTTCGCAATCGGTCCTTTTAGGCCGTCTTCTTCCACTTTAAGCCAAGCTAGACCTTTCGCACCGTATACTTTCACGAATTCAGTTAATGCATCGATGTCTTTGCGAGAGTATTTGCTCGCAGCGCCTTTTGCATTAATTGCTTTTACTTGTCCGCCGCTTTCTACAGCACTTGTAAACACTTTAAAGCCACAACCTGCTGCAAACTCAGATAAGTCTGTTAGTTCCATTTCAAAGCGTGTATCTGGCTTATCAGAACCGTAGCGAGCCATTGCATCAGCATATTTCATACGAGGGAATGGTGCACTAACTTCTACACCCTTTGCATCCTTCATAACTTTCGTCATCATACGCTCCATCATATCTAAAATTTCATCTTGTGTTAAGAATGAAGCTTCGATATCGATTTGCGTGAATTCAGGTTGACGGTCTGCACGTAAATCTTCGTCACGGAAACAGCGTGCTACTTGATAGTAGCGCTCAAATCCGCCGACCATAAGAAGCTGTTTAAATAGCTGTGGAGACTGTGGTAACGCATAGAATTCACCATCATGTACACGACTTGGTACTAAATAGTCACGAGCTCCTTCTGGCGTGCTTTTCGTTAAAATTGGTGTTTCTACTTCTAAGAACTCTTCTGTATCTAGGAAGTTACGAATTGTTTTTGTTACGTCGTGACGCATTTTGAATGTATTGAACATTACAGGACGACGTAAGTCTAAATAACGATATTTTAAACGCACATCTTCTGATGCATCTGTATCATCAGCAATGATAATTGGCGTTGTTTTCGCTGCATTTAGTACATTTACTTTTATTGCTTGTACTTCAATACGACCAGTCGCCATATTGTCATTAATTGCGCCTTCACCACGTTCAACAACTGTACCTTCTACGTGTAATACGTATTCGCTACGAATTGTTTCTGCTACTTCTAACGCTTCTTTTGATGTTTCTGGGTTAAATACAACTTGTACGATACCTGTACGGTCACGTAAATCGATAAAGATTAATCCACCTAAGTCACGGCGTTTTTGTACCCAACCTTTTAATTGAACCGTCTGTCCAACTGCTTCTACTGTTACTTTTCCACATGAATGTGTTCTTTCAGCCACTGTAAGTTCCCCCTATATTAATTTCTCTGCTACGTATGAAGCAAATACATCTAATGCTACTTCTTCTTGTTCGCCCGTTGCCATATCTTTTAAGTTAATGATGCCTTTATCTAGCTCATCTTCCCCTAATACAGCTACAAATTTCGCTTTTAGACGATCTGCTGATTTAAATTGTGCTTTCATTTTGCGGTCTAAATAATCTTTCTCAACTGATAATCCAGCTTTTCGAAGATCAAACGCAACTTTTGCAGCATGATCTTTTGCTTTTTCACCAAGCGCTACAACGTAACAATCAATGCTATGTTCAATTGGTAATTCAATATTTTCAGCTTTTAGCGCCATAATTAAACGTTCAATACTCATCGCAAAACCGATACCTGGCATTTCTGGTCCACCGATTTCTTGTACAAGTCCGTTGTAACGTCCACCACCACTTAATGTAGTGATAGCACCGAAACCTTCTGCCTCACTCATAATTTCAAATACAGTGTGTTGGTAGTAGTCTAAACCACGTACTAAGTTCGGATCTTTTTCAAATGGAACATCCATCATCGTTAATAGTTCTTGAACTTTGTCGTAGTATACTGCTGAATCTTCGTTTAAGTATTCTGTAATAGATGGTGCTGTTCCCATTAATTCATGGTTACGGTCCTTCTTACAATCTAAAATACGAAGAGGGTTCTTTTCTAAACGAGATTGACAGTCAGAACAGAACTCACCGATACGTGGCTCAAAGTGTGCGATTAATGCATCACGGTGTGCTTGACGGCTTGCTGTGTCACCTAAACTGTTTAATACAACTTTAATATTTTTTAAGCCCATGCCGCGGTAAAATTCAACAGCAAGCGCAATTACTTCTGCATCAATTGCAGGGTCATTACTGCCGATTGCTTCGATACCGAATTGTACGAATTGACGATAGCGACCCGCTTGTGGTCTTTCATAACGGAACATTTGACCGATATAATATAATTTCGTTGGTTGTGTTGCGTCACCGAACATTTTATTTTCAACGTAAGAACGTACAACAGGTGCAGTGCCTTCTGGACGTAATGTTAAGCTGCGCTCTCCACGATCTTGGAATGAGTACATTTCTTTTTGTACGATATCTGTCGTATCACCAACACCACGTAAAAATAACTCAGTGTGTTCAAAAATCGGTGTACGAATTTCTTTATAATTGTAACGACGGCAAATTTCGCGTGCTTGCCCTTCGATATACTGCCATAACTCAACAGTGCCTGGAAGAATATCTTGCGTTCCCCGTGGGATTTGAATAGACATATTCAGTTCCTCCTCAAATTGTTTTAATCTTAATAAAAATAAAAAAACTCCCGCCTCTACTGTTTGAACAGTAGGGACGAGAGTATTATACCCGTGGTGCCACCCTAATTGAAGCACGTATGCTTCCACTTTTTTAATAACGCTTAAATGTGCGTTCATCCCTACTAAGCGTATATGCCGTTCAAGTTGAAACCTCTAGAGTGTCATTCAATCAGTCATCATGTAGAAATGTTTTCAGCCTAAGACATTTCTTCTCTTTCCATGTGTGTCTCATTTACTCTTCTCTATCAACGGTTATATTCATATGTAAATATAAAATTACTATACGTTTGTTCAGTAGGATTGTCAAGTGCTCTAAGAGCGTTCAATCTGCTTCTTTAAACGCTTTACATCTTGAAGAGAAATCCCAAACTCGGAAGCAAGCTCCATTGAAGTATTGTTTTGCTCTTTTGAAATAAAATCATGAAAATTCACGTTAAATAGCTGATTTGCACCATTTGTAACAGAATGCCCTTTTTCATTCATACGCATACGTATATCCCTCACATTCAATATGGATGTTTTACTTTTTATTGTTCCATATTGATGAGAGAGTTATACATAACCGAAACTGCTATTGATTCCAAATAAACATTAGTATTCGATTTACAACAATAACAATAGCCAGTCCACTTGCTAGCATATGATGCTTCAAATGATATAACGCTACAATACCTACTCCAAATACGATAATTTCTAGTAATACATGTAATATACCTTGTACTTCCCATTCTGCATGTGGAGCTCCAAATAGCCCCCAAATGACAGCAAAAACAATTGGAATTATAATAGCAAGTGTAATTTTTATAGCCATTGTTGTTCCTACTCGAAACCCCCAGTATCCAACAATCCCAAGAATACATAACTCTAGCATAAAACGTAAAGCTATATTAAATTCTTGAAGCATACTACACCTTCTTTTCCTTTTATTCCCCTTTAAATTAATCCTATGATAAATGAACAAAACATACAACAATGTATAAAAAAGAGAGGATTATATAACCCTCTCTTTTTTATCAACACTATTTACTTTCTACAATTAAGGTCACCGGACCATCATTGATCAAAGAAACATCCATCATTGCTCCGAACTTTCCTGTTTCCACATGTAATCCTTGTTTACGAACTTCTTCATTAAAGAAATCGTATAAACGCTCTGCATAATCAGGTTTCGCAGCATCCATAAAGTTTGGACGTCTTCCCTTGCGGCAATCTCCGTATAATGTGAATTGCGAAATAGATAGAACTTGT
This sequence comes from Bacillus sp. FAU20, assembly GCF_056033865.1. NCBI lineage: Bacteria > Bacillati > Bacillota > Bacilli > Caryophanales > Bacillaceae > Bacillus > Bacillus sp. FAU20. The sequence goes on along the minus strand of NZ_JBVYHY010000003.1, from coordinate 252,927 downwards.
CCTTCTACATCAAGTACAGAATGATTCATCTTTCCGCTCTCATCTTCAAAAATACGTAAGTTCGCAATTTTTTCTGCAATGTAAGTTGCATCTTTTTCTGTATCTTCATGCGTAATGCCAACTAGTAATGTTAAACCGAACGGAATTTGTCCTACGATCTCACCGTCTACTGTGACAGACGCTTTCTTTGATCGTTGTAAAACAACTCTCATCTTTCTACACTCCCTATTAATGCATCATGCGTCGTACTGCATAAATTTCTGGAACGCGTTTAATGCGTTCTACTACTTTTTTCAAGTGTTGTAAGTTACGAATCGAGATTGACATATTAATTGTTGCCATCTTATTACGGTCACTTCTACCAGAAACAGCTGAAATGTACGTTTTCGTCTCTGTAACAGCTTGCAGTACTTCATTTAATAAACCACGGCGATCGTAACCTGAAATTTCAATATCAACGTTATACTCAATTTCTTTTTCAGGGCTACCTTCCCACTCTACTTCTAATAATCGTTCTACAGCTTCTTCTGTATGAACGTTTACACAATCACGGCGGTGAATCGATACACCTCGACCTTTCGTAATATACCCAACGATATCATCACCTGGAACTGGGTTACAGCATTTCGATAAACGGATTAATAAATTATCAGCACCGCTTACCTTTACACCAGAATCCCATTTTCGAATTTTCATCGGTTTACGAACTTCTTTAACTTCAACAATTTCTTCTTCTTCGCGTTGTTTGCGGAACTTGTCCGTTAGTCGCGTAACAATTTGCGAAGCTGTAATTCCACTATATCCAACTGCTGCAAACATATCTTCTTCATTTGCAAAGTTAAATTTTTCAGCGACGCGTTTTAAGTTATCAGGCGCTAATACTTCTTTCATCTCATACTCTAGACCACGTACTTCCTTTTCAACAAGTTCACGGCCTTTTTCAATATTTTCGTCTCTACGTTGTTTCTTAAAGAATTGACGAATTTTATTTTTCGCATGAGATGTTTGAGCAAGTTTTACCCAATCTTGACTTGGGCCATATGAATGTTTCGACGTTAAAATTTCAATGATGTCGCCTGTTTTTAATTTATAATCCAGCGTCACCATTTTCCCGTTTACTTTTGCACCAATTGTTTTATTCCCAATTTCCGAATGGACACGATACGCGAAATCAATCGGAACCGATCCAAGTGGTAATTCCATTACATCGCCTTTCGGTGTAAAGACGAACACCATGTCAGAGAATAAATCAATTTTTAATGACTCCATAAATTCTTCTGCATTAGAAGCTTCATTTTGCCATTCTAATATTTGACGGAACCATGTGAGTTTCTTCTCTAATGTACCTGTTGTTTCTGCTGTTTTTCCTTCTTTGTACGCCCAGTGTGCCGCGATCCCGAATTCTGCAATTTCGTGCATTTCTTTCGTTCGAATTTGCACTTCAAGTGGATCACCTTTCGGTCCAATTACAGTCGTATGAAGAGATTGATATAGATTTGCTTTTGGCATTGCAATATAATCTTTAAAACGACCTGGCATCGGCTTCCAGCACGTATGAATAATTCCAAGCACCGCATAACAATCTTTAATACTATTTACAACGACACGTACAGCTAATAAATCGTAAATTTCATTGAACTGCTTATTTTGCAGTGCCATTTTACGATAAATACTGTAAATATGTTTCGGTCTTCCAGAAATCTCAGGTTGTATCGCAACTTCGTCTAATTTCTCACGAATACCAGTCATTACTTCCTCTAAATATTCTTCACGTTCTGCACGTTTACGCTTCATTAAATTTACAATACGATAATATTGTTGTGGATTTAAATAGCGAAGTGACGTATCCTCTAGCTCCCACTTAATAGTACTAATTCCGAGTCTATGTGCTAAAGGTGCAAAGATTTCTAACGTTTCATTCGCTATGCGACGCTGCTTCTCTTGAGGCAAATGTTTCAATGTACGCATGTTATGAAGACGATCAGCTAGTTTAATTAAAATAACTCGAATATCTTGAGCCATTGCAATAAACATTTTGCGATGGTTTTCTGCTTGTTGTTGTTCGTGAGATTTATATTTAATCTTCCCAAGCTTTGTAACACCATCAACAAGCATAGCAATTTCTTTGTTAAATTCCCGTTCAATATCTTCTAACGTAATCTCTGTATCTTCCACTACATCATGTAAGAAACCTGCTGATACCGTAGCTGGATCCATGTGTAAATCAACTAAAATACCTGCAACTTGAATCGGATGAATAATATACGGTTCACCCGATTTTCTATATTGTTCGCTATGCGCATCACGTGCATATTCATAGGCACGTGCCACTAGCTCAATATCTTCATCCGCTAAATATTGACTTGCTTTCTCGAGTACCTGTTCAGCTGTTAGTACCTGCTCATTTGCCATCGAATCACCTTTTATTGAAAATTGACTTTATCTTTATTTAATAGAATAAATTATATTCTATCATTATAACCCAATGATTGTGAATTGTGAAAAGGAAAAGATTTTACTGACATTTCACCATGATTTTTTGTTCAATTATACAAAAGTACCCGCTCCTCTCCAAGAGATTCACGGGTACTTTTTATCACCGTAGTTTTACCTATATAGTGATTAGTATTTTTCTAATACTAATACATCGTAACCATCTAACATTTTACGACCATCTAAGTAAGTAAGTTCTACTAAGAATGCAATCCCTGCTACAACTCCGCCAAGTTCTTCAACTAACTTAATTGTCGCTTCGATTGTTCCACCTGTAGCTAATAGATCATCTGTAATTAATACGCGTTGACCTGGCTTAATTGCATCTTTATGGATTGTTAAAACATCTTTACCATATTCTTTACCGTAGTCAACTGTAATTACTTCACGTGGTAATTTTCCTAATTTACGAACTGGTGCAAATCCTACTTCTAACGCATAAGAAACTGGGCAACCGATAATGAAACCACGAGCTTCTGGTCCTACTACAACATCGATATCTCTTTCTTTTGCGTACTCAACGATTGCATCTGTTGCTGCTTTGTATGCTTTACCGTCATTCATTAAAGGTGTAATGTCTTTAAACACAATACCTTCTTTCGGATAATCCGGTACAATTGCGATATGTTGCTTGAAATCCATATTTCTGAATCCTCCTCAGATCTAAAAGGTTTGTAAATACAAATCCTTTACCCTAACTGTTCTACTTCTTTATGATTACGAATCGTTTCAAACCATGTATATAGTTGCTGATATGTGCTATAAACCAATTCTTTTTCTAATTGTAAGTGGTTCATTTTCTCACGATATGTGTTCGATTCAATTAAATCACGCTTTTGTTTTTTGTCTGCCATAAAAATGACGCCATCTTTTATTGTAACAAATTCTAACTCAAAAAACACCTGTGTCATGAAATTTACTGTATCTTTTGACCAACCTTTATGACGACATAGTTGTTCTCCATATTGTCTTAAAGAAAATGGTGTTTTTTGGCTTAAGAAAGAATAGTACCATTTAAAGTGTTCTCTCGTCGGAACTGTACTAAATAAATGGTTATTCTCTTGATAAAATAGCGTATAAATTCGCTCTGGGAATCCTACCTTAAATAGCTCACGTAATTCATCTGTTCCTTTTGGTAAATCAAGTAACACGATATATTGATCATCTAAATGCGTTACTTCTGAAGCATGCATGAGCTTTTCTTTATAGCTCTCTAAAGAAAATTTATTCAATACCTCTTCAGAAAAATACACCATTGTTATTTTTTCTTTCGGAAGTTCTGCTAAATTTGCTTCTGCATTACGCATACTACGCCAATCAAATAATTGCCACGCCTCTACAGCAATATCTTGTACCATTAGTTGTGGCTTCTTAAAATTATTCCATTCATTAATGGACGCTTCTCCTATTACAGATACTTTTGCAACTGGAGAGATTTCTTTCGCATATGCACCAAAACCAAATCCAATTGTATCCAGTGTTGCTTGTCCATCACGAAGAGCCATTTTTAAATGAGAGCCATCTGATCCGATTGCGCGAATGCTTTCTAACTCTGCATCTTTTACTGCAATACGTGGTTTCGGATTTCCAACACCAAATGGAGCTAGTTTTTGCATATCTTCAATTGCCGCTAGCGTTACATCCTCTACTTTACAAAAAACATCAACTGCTGTAATTGGAATAAAATCTTCTTCTGTTAAAATTGCATCTGCTTGTTCATTTAAGCGGCGACGTAATTCATCTACATCATTCATATGTAGCGTCATTCCCGCTGCCATCGGATGCCCTCCGAAGTGTGGTAATAACTCTCTACAATCTGATAAATTTGCAAACAAATCAAATCCTGCAATACTACGTGCTGAGCCTTTTGCTGTTTCTTTTATAGGATCAATGCTTAATACAATCGTCGGACGATAAAAACGTTCAACTAATTTAGAAGCAACAATTCCAATTACCCCTGGGTTCCAGCCTTCTTTTGCAAGTACTAATACTTTGTTTTCTTCTGGCGGGAAGTTATTTTCAACTTCAGCGATAGCCTCTTCTGTAATTTGCTTTACAATATCTTTTCGCAGTTTGTTCAGCTCATCAATTTCTTCAGCTAGCTCCTTCGCTTCCTCTGGATCATCTGATAATAAAAGGTGTACAGCCGGCGCTGCATCTTCTAAACGCCCGACCGCATTAATACGCGGTGCAATTGAGAAGCCAATACTCTCTTCTGTAATTTCACTTTGCGAAACGTTAGCAACTTTAAACAATGCCTTCAAACCAATATTTCTCGTCATACGCATATGTTTTAAACCACGTTTCACTAGCAACCTATTTTCACCATGAAGTGATACTAAATCGGCTACTGTACCGATTACTGCAATCTCTAATAAATGTTCTGGTACACGGCCTAATAATGCATGCGCAACTTTAAACGCAACACCTACACCAGCTAAATAGTGAAACGGATATACGCCACCTTCTAATTTCGGATGTATAATCGCAAGTGCTTCTGGCAATTCTGGCGGTGGCTCATGGTGATCTGTAATAATTAGATCTATTCCAAGCTCCTTCGCTACATTCGCTTCATGTACTGCTGCGATGCCCGTGTCGACCGTAATAATCAGTGAGAACCCTGCGCTATGCGCCCAACGAAACGCTTCTTCGTTCGGTCCATACCCTTCTGTAAAACGATTTGGAATGTAAAATTCTACTTCTGCACCTAATTCTTGAAGAGCAAGATATAAAACCGTCGTACTACTTACTCCGTCCGCATCGTAATCACCAAATATTAATATTTGCTCTCCATTTTGAATCGCCTTATTTACACGTTCTACCGTTCTATCCATTCCTTCTAATAAAAATGGATCATGAAATTCTTGATTTTCTGTATTTAAAAAATCTAAAATCTTATCTTCTGTATCTAGTCCTCTACCGAGGAATAATGAAACGACAAGTGGCGATAACTGTAATTTACTTGCTAATTCACTCACTCGCTCGTCATTATATTCTTTTTCTTTCCAACGCGTCTTCGGTTGTAACACGAAATCACCCCTTAACCTGTTCATTATACAAGACAGATTAAGGGGTGACAATATAATGCAAACTACGATGCAATATCTATATACTAAAATGTTAATGATGTTTAATTTGGAGAATACGGATTTATATGTACGAATACATTTTGTACATTATCTTGTTTCATAAGTATTTCTTTCACATGTTTTCCAATACGGTGTCCTTCTTCTACGGTAATGTATGGGTCTACAGACACTTTAATATCGACAATAACATAATGACCATGCTCCCGTGCATATAAAGAACCAATTTTTTTCACACCATCTACTTGAAGAACTGCTTCCCTAAGCGGAATAACATCCTCCTCATGAAGAACATGGTCAAGCGTTGCATGAATTGCTTCCGCTCCAATGCTCCATGCCATTTTTACAACAAAAAGTGAAACAACTAATCCCGCAATCGGATCGGCATATACAAGCCAGTCTATACCAAGCTTACCACCGATTATAGCTGCACAAATACCGATTAAAGCTGCAATTGAAGAAAATACATCCGAACGGTGCTCATATGCATTTGCAATAATTGCATCACTGTTTACTCTTTTCCCTAATCGGAATTTATATTGAAACATTCCTTCTTTCACGACGATTGAAAGAACAACAGCAAAAATCGTAATTCCTTTTGGCGGTTCTAGTTCTTGCGAAAAAGCTTTTATAGACGAAATCGCTATCTCGAGTCCCACAATAAATAATAATACCGCAACAATAATCGCTGAAATCGATTCCGCTTTACCATGACCATACGGATGATCTTCATCAGGTGGCTGCTTTGCCGCTCGCAATCCAAAAAGTACAGCTAGCGAACCAATTACATCTGATGCAGAATGCACAGCATCCGCTAACAGTGCTTTACTGTTCCCAATATAACCAATTACCGCCTTTACAATCGCTAATATAATATTACCAACGATCCCGACAATAGCACCAAACTCGGCCTGTTTAAAACGTTCATCTTTTTCCATAATTAAAATCCCTTCTTTTCTTAACCTATCTTTTTATTTTAACAAATACAGTGATAACACCACCACTTTCTTCCATCTTCTTTCTGTAAAAAAGTTGCTATCTTATTGTATCCACAAACGAAAAAAGAGATGCCTCATAAAGAGACATCATCTTTTCTATACTTGCGGTTCAGATTCTACTTTCTCAACCTTCTTCTTGTTTCTTCCCTTTTTCAAACGACGGTTTTCAAGCATTAACCAAATTTGAGAGGCAACGAAAACAGAAGAGTACGTACCTACAATTAATCCAACAAGTAACGCAAACGAGAAGTTACGTAGTGACTCACTACCGAAGATAAGCAGTGCAATTACTGGGAATAACACTGTTAATACGGTGTTAATCGAACGACCAAGCGTTTGGCGAATACTTGCATTTACGATTTCTTCTAGGTCTTTTATATCGCGCACTCGTTTTTTCTGTTTGTATAATTCACGGTTTCTATCAAATGTAACAATCGAGTCATTAATAGAATAACCGATGATTGTTAATACTGCAGCGATAAACGTCAAGTCTACCTCTAGTTGGAAAATACTAAACATAACAATCATAACGAATGCGTCATGTAATAATGCAAGTACTGCAGATAACGCATACGTAAATCGGAAACGAATACTTACGTATAAAATGATAACCGCAGAAGCAATCAGTACAGCGATAAATGCATTTCGTGCAATTTCTTTACCGATTGTCGGTGAAACTGTACTTACGTTTGGATCTGTACCATATTTATCGTGGAAGAATGTTTTTGTTTTCGCAATTTCATCTTTTGATAAAACACCTAATGTACGAACTGCGAAACCTTTATTGTCATCTCCAGTCGGTACAATATTTTCTTCCTTCACATCAATGTTCAATTCTTTAAAATCTTTATGAACATCAGACACAGTAACGGCTTGTTTTGATTGCAAGTCGATACGTGTACCACTCGCAAAGTCAATACCAAGATTCAATTTGAAAATTGGTAAAATAATTGCTCCTGCAATTACAACTACAATCGAGAAAATAAGGAATTTATGACCGATATTTACGAAGTTAATACGATCAAATCTTGTCGGTGGATGTACTACACCTTTTGTTAATGGAATAATATCCTTTTGTTTCACACCAAAATATCCTGGTTTTTTATCAAAGTAACGGCTCTTTACAAGTAAACCTAATAAGAAACGAGTACCGAATACGTTCGTAATAAAACCAACTAAAATACTTACGATTAAACTTGTTGCGAATCCTTTTACAGAGCTATTACCATACACGAATAACACACCAGCTGCTGCAAGTGTTGTAACGTTTGCATCTAAAATTGTTGCTAATGAACGATGGTTACCAGCGCGGAATGCCGACATCATGGACTTACCAATTTTCAGCTCTTCTTTCAGTCTCTCGTACGTAATAATATTCGCATCAACTGCGATACCTACTCCGAGCACTAACGCTGCAATACCTGGCAACGTAAGAACTGCATGCATCCAGTTAAAGACAAGTAATGTAACGAAAATGTATAAACCTAACATAATAACCGCTACAAGTCCTGGTAAACGGTAGAATACAAGCATAAATAAGAAAATAAGAGCGATACCAATCGCACTAGCGAAAATCGTTTGCTCTAACGCTTGTTGACCAAATTTCGCTCCAACAGATGTTGAATACATTTCTTTTAAATCAACAGGAAGTGCACCTGCATTTAATAAAGATGAAAGTTGTTTCGCACTTTCAACTGTGAAGTTTCCACCTACGATAGATACTTCAGCTTGGTTAAATACTTGGTTTACTGTTGCTGCTGATAAGAACTTGGGATTCGGTTTTGCAGATTCTGCTTTATACGAATCTTTTCCTTCTTCAAAGTCAAGCCAAATTACCATTAAGTTCGTTGGTGGTGGCATTTTTGAAATTTTTTCAGTTACTTCACGGAATTTTTCAGCGCTTTTTAGTGTAAGACCTACGCTTGCACGGCCTTGCTCATCAAATGTTTGCTTCGCTCCGCCGCCTTTTAAATCCGCTCCATCCATAAGGAGATTGTCATCTACATCACGGAATGTTAATTTCGCTTGTGTCGATAACATTTCACGCGCTTTTTGCTGATCTTGTACACCAGCAAGCTGTACACGAATTCGATCTTGCCCTTCGATTTGAATGTTCGGCTCACTTACACCGAGAACATTGACACGATTTTCAAGAGCACCTACTGTACTTACAAGTACGTCTCGATCGATTTTATCACCTTTTTTGGCTGGTTTTACTTCATACAGAATTTCAAAACCACCGCGAAGGTCTAGTCCTAGACTAATTCCTTTTGCTATGTCTTTTCCTGCCGAACCAATTACTCCACCGATTAATAAGACGATGATGAAAAAGGCAGCAATTCTCGTACCACGCTTTGCCATATGTACCCTCTTTCTGCTACTAACACTTTCAATAAATCTCTTACGATTCACTGCTATACGTGTGCATACGCCTAGTTAGTAGACTTCCTTTCTATAATTTTTGCTAGTTCATCACTAGCTGTATAGGTAAGCTTTTACACTACCTACACTTCCATCATTTATTTTCCTCTTCACTACCTCCTTTATATATAATCTTAGACATAATTATTTCCTCTTTATCAATACATATCATTATACTGCAAAAGGAAGAACAAACCAATTGCAGTCGGTTATTTATTTTCGTACTCATCAAATGACCAAAGTGGCGCTTGGTAAGCTTCAACAGTTAAATATGTCATATATTCATTAGCTGTTACTGTTAATACGTCATTAACTAATTCATACAATCTAACATCGCTGTCTATCTTCTTCCACTTTTTCACTTTAAGAAACTTCCAAATATCATCATCTGTCACTCGGTCGTAACCGAACATTTGAAACTCTTCTACTTTACTTTCTAAAACGACTTGTAACTGTCCGCGGTATGATTCTACCAAAGCCTCTCTATCTAACATCTATAACATCTCCTTCTTATTTCAGCACGAAAAAGTCGCTTTAATCCCGCTCTAATGGACAGCAATAACTACTTTCAAGAGCACTATCATACTTCACTCTCTTAAATGCTTGTCATTCTTGTCTCGTACGTGCATATAAATTATTGTAAATCATTCCATTGATTTTGAGAAGGTAGGAGAAGAACATGACGAGACAAAGCTTTTTAAAAGGCGCATTTATTTTAATGATAGCCGGCTTTATTACAAAAATACTCGGCTTTATCAACCGCATAGTAATGGCACGTATTTTAGGAGAAGAAGGCGTTGGTCTTTATATGATGGCCGTTCCTACATTCATTTTAGCAATTACATTGACACAAATTGGTCTTCCTGTCGCCATCGCAAAATTTGTAGCAGAAGCGGAAGCTGTGAACGATAAACAAAGAGTTAAAAAAATATTAACCGTATCACTAGCTGTTACATCCGTTATTAGTATCATTTTAACAATCGGAATTATGTTCCTCACACCTATTTTAGCAAAAACATTATTAACCGACGAAAGAACGTACTATCCATTAATGGCCATTTTGCCCGTTGTTCCCGTTATTGCTGTTTCTTCTGTTTTGCGTGGTTACTTTCAAGGGAAACAAAACATGAAACCTAGCGCTTATGCGCAAGTTCTAGAACAAGTCGTCCGCATTACCATTATCGCTATATGCATCCAATTATTTTTACCTTACGGCATAGAATACGCTGCAGCCGGCGCTATGTTATCAGCTGTTCTCGGTGAAGTTGCATCGTTATTATTTTTACTCACGTTATTTCAGCGAGAAAAACATTTATCAATACGTTCTGAATTTTTCACTACTGTAAAAGAAAGCAAAGGGACATTTTATTCTCTGATGGATATTGCCCTTCCAACTACAGGAAGTCGTTTAATCGGTTCCGTTTCATATTTTTTTGAACCTATTGTCGTTATGCAAAGTTTAGCAATCGCTGGTGTCGCTGCTTCTGTTGCAACCCAGCAATACGGTATATTAAACGGTTATGCATTCCCACTCCTATCACTACCCGCCTTTATTACATACGCTCTCTCTACAGCGCTCGTTCCTTCTATTAGTGAGGCAATGGCAAAAAGACAACATAAATTAGTAGAGCACCGTTTACAACAAGCACTTCGAATTTCATTAATTACCGGCGGATGGTCTGTCGTTATATTATACGTATTCGCTTCTCCTGTTTTAACTCTTATGTATGGATCAGACAGCGCAACAGCATTCATTCAACTTCTTGCGCCTTGCTTTTTATTTCATTATTTCCAAAGTCCACTTACCTCTGTTTTGCAAGCTTTAAACTTAGCAAGAGCTGCAATGATGAATACATTTATTGGTGCCATCGTGAAATTAATCGTTATTTTTGTACTAGCATCAAGGCCAGAATTTCAAATGATGGGGGTTGCCCTTGCTATCGCTGCAAATATTGTAACAGTAACATTTCTTCACTACGCTACTGTTTTGAAAAAGATTACATTTACCATTTACGCAAAAGACTATATTTTCGGCGGACTTGCCATCGGTATCGCAGGCGCCTTCGGTTTTTATCTTCATAAATATATTATTTTCTCTCATTCCCTTGGCATACAAACATTATGGGAAATCACTTTAACAACAATTGTTTATATCGTACTTCTCTTCACTTTCAAACTCATTCGAAAAGAAGAGTTAAGTCGCCTCCCTATTATTCGTAAACTTTCATTTTTGAAATAAGGTGAAACTTTAATCAGTGGGGTAATCTCCACTGATTATTAGTTACACTAATCATTCTTACTCTTTCAAAGAATAAGTATCTAATTTTCTTTTAAATCAACAAAAAATTGTCCGTTTTGAAAACTACAGTATAAAATTTGTGTTATATCGTTATAACCTAAGTTTTTTAATTTCTCAATAAGCCATTCATCTGTATGCTCAATCATTTGTAAATGGCTAGATTGAATTTCTCCATCAATAATAAGAGGAAGCGTAAACTGCAATGTATCTTGTTTATTTTTTTGTTTTTGAAAGACAGATAACTTCCCAGACGGTTCCAAAATAGCATATTCTACATCCCGAATATCTCCAACTCCTTGTTCCCTTAATTGCATCATTAAATCATCAATATTATATCGCTGGTTTCTCATATTTTTTTCATCAATCTTTCCCGCATTAATAATAATTGCTGGTTCACCTTCTATTAAATGCCGAAATCGTTGAAACTTTAATGAAATGACTGACAAAATGATTTGTATGCACATAAGAAAAGCCATCGGAACTAATTGATGCCAAAGTGATTTATCGGTATTTTCAATTGCTACTACAGCCATTTCTCCAAGCATAATAAATACGACTAAATCTAATACACTTAGCTCTCCTATCTCACGTTTACCCATAAGACGAAAAATAATTAAGATAATGATATACAAAAGCATTGTCCGTCCAATTACCGATATCCATTCCATTCCTACATCTCCTTTTTTACGTATAGACTCCCCTATAAAAAAGAAACTAGTCTAACTTGGGCAAAAGGAAAATATGCTTGTATTAAAAAGGGGGAATGCATAAATGGATGGAACGAAAAAATTATCAACTGCAATTGGCTTCGGTATTGTTACGCTACTAATTCTCGCATCTATTACTAGTATGATTATGGCTCTTTTATTAAAGTTTACGAATATAAATGAAGGGACATTAACCGTTACTATTTTTATACTTGCTCTTTTATCTATGCTTATGTCTGGATTTACTGCCGGCAAAAAGGCTCAAGGAAAAGGTTGGCTAGTAGGTTTCACAACAGGGCTCACGTTCACTATACTCGTCTTTCTAGTTAACTATTTAGGCTTTTCTCAAACCTTATCGAACTCACAATTACTTTATCAATTAGCATTAATGGGGGCGAGTACACTCGGTGGTATTTTTGGTGTAAATATGTCAAAGCAAAGTAACTAAAAAAGGCCCTGCACATTTCATGCAGGGCCTTCCACATTAGTTTTTCACAACTTCACGAATCGCATTGCGATCGAAAGTTAAGTGTGAACCACCAGATTTAATAACGATTTTCGTCTCATCTACTGATTCGATTGTACCGTGTAAACCACCGATTGTTACGATAGCATCACCTTTTGCTAACTCACTTTGCATTTGAGCAACTGCTTTTTGACGTTTTTGTTGCGGGCGAATTAATAAGAAATAGAAAATCGCAAACATCGCAACGATCATAACGATATTCATCATACCTGCATTCATCTTTTGTTCCTCCTTTTAAATTATGTATTAGAAGTTTTTAGCATTCGGTTTATTAAAGCCATACTGTTCAAAGAACTCTTCGCGGAAATCGCCAAGACGGTCTTCACGAATAGCTTGTCTCACCTGCTCCATTAAGTTTAACAGAAAATGAAGGTTGTGATAAGACGTTAAACGAATTCCGAACGTTTCATCACATTTCATTAAGTGACGAATGTACGCACGTGAGTAGTTTTTACATGTGTAGCAATCACAGTTTGGATCAAGCGGACCGAAGTCTCTTGCGAATTTCGCATTTTTTACAACGAGGCGACCTTCACTTGTCATACATGTACCATTTCGAGCGATACGAGTTGGAAGTACGCAGTCAAACATATCAATACCACGAATTGCGCCATCGATTAACGAGTCAGGAGAACCTACACCCATTAAGTAACGAGGCTTATTATCTGGAAGAAGTGGTGTTGTAAACTCAAGAACACGGTTCATAATATCTTTCGGTTCACCAACAGATAAACCACCTACAGCGTAACCAGGGAAGTCCATTGAAACAAGGTCTTTCGCACTTTGACGACGAAGCTCTTCGTACTCCCCGCCCTGTACAATACCGAATAAACCTTGATCTTGCGGACGTTCATGCGCTTTTAAGCAACGTTCTGCCCAGCGGCTCGTACGCTCTACAGATTTCTTCATATATTCAAAAGTAGCCGGGAATGGTGGACACTCATCAAATGCCATCATAATATCTGAACCTAATGCATTTTGGATTTCCATCGCTTTTTCTGGTGATAAGAATAATTTATCTCCATTTAAGTGATTACGGAAGTGAACGCCTTCCTCTTCAATACGACGGAAGTCACTTAAACTGAATACTTGGAAACCACCAGAGTCTGTTAAGATTGCACGATCCCAGTTCATAAATTTATGCAAGCCGCCTGCTTCACGAATAATTTCATGACCTGGACGTAGCCATAAATGATACGTATTACTTAAAATAATGCCAGAATCCATTGCTTTTAATTCTTCTGGTGACATTGTCTTAACTGTTGCAAGTGTACCAACTGGCATAAATGTTGGTGTATCAAATGAACCGTGCGGCGTATGCACACGACCTAAACGGGCACCCGTTTGTTTACATGTCTTAATAAATTCATAACGAATTGCTGTCATAACTTACTCCTTTTATTTGTTTCTCATTTTAGCGTGAGATGCAACGAACATTGCATCACCGAAGCTAAAGAAACGATATTTTTCTTTTACTGCTTCATTATAAGCATGAAGTACATTATCTCTATTTGCAAATGCACTTACAAGCATAATTAATGTTGATTTCGGTAAATGGAAGTTTGTAATTAAACCATCAATTGCTTTAAATTCATATCCCGGATACATGAAAATATCTGTCCATCCAGAAGCGGCGCAAAGCTTACCTTCATGATCTGTTGCAATTGTTTCTAACGTACGAGTTGATGTCGTACCTACAGTAATAATACGTCCACCATTCTCTTTCACACGATTTAATAATGCCGCTGTCTCTTCAGACATATGGTAATATTCTGCGTGCATATGGTGTTCTTCAATCGTATCAGCAGAAACTGGTCTAAATGTTCCAAGCCCTACGTGAAGTGTAATAAATGCTAACTGAACGCCTTTTTGTTTTAACTTCTCCAGTAACTCTTCTGTAAAGTGAAGTCCCGCAGTCGGCGCTGCTGCTGAACCGATTTCTTTCGCATATACTGTTTGATAGCGATCGCGATCTTCTAGCGTCTCTTTAATATATGGAGGAAGTGGCATTTCCCCAAGTTCATCTAAAATTTCATAGAAGATGCCGTCATATGAAAATTCAAGCTGGCGTCCACCTTGATCTGCAGTTCCTGTGCAAGTTGCTTTTAATTTCCCTTCGCCAAAAGAGATAACAGTTCCTTCTTTTACACGTTTCGCTGGCTTTACAAGCGTTTCCCACTTATCACCTTCTTCTTGTTTTAAAAGAAGTACTTCAATGTGCGCGCCTGTATCTTCTTTCACACCGTGCAAACGAGCAGGCATAACTTTCGTTTCATTTAAAACTAAGCAATCCCCCTCATGTAAGTAAGAAAGAATATCCGTAAAATGTTTATGCTCAATATCACCTGTTTCACGGTCTAACACCATTAATCTTGATGTTTCACGATCTTCTAACGGGACTTGTGCAATAAGTTCTTCTGGTAAATGAAAATCAAACAGATTTATATCCATAGCTATATCCACCTATTTCTTATTTAAATCGATTTATTATATACATAATAAAAGATAATACAATACTTAACACAATACATGTAATGATAGGAAAATAAAAGGTAACGTTTCCTTTTTTCACAAAAATATCGCCTGGAAGCCTTCCAATGAACTTCCAAGCTAATCCAACAACGATGAGTAAGATCCCGGCTGTAATAAGCAGCTTTGGCATCTCCGTCATACTTTTGGTATCTCCATTCCGAAATGTTCATACGCAAGCGGCGTTACAATTCGGCCCCTTGGCGTTCGTTGTAAAAAGCCAATTTGTAATAAATACGGCTCATACACATCTTCAATCGTATGAGATTCTTCTCCAATTGTTGCTGAAACCGTTTCTAATCCAACTGGACCGCCACGGAATTTCTCAATAATACCAAGCAGTAATTTATGATCAATATGATCTAGACCTAATTTATCTACTTGCAGTAGCTCTAATGCCATTTGTGTAATTTCCATCGTAACCGTTCCGTTACCACGAACTTGCGCGAAATCACGTACACGTCTTAAAAGACGATTCGCAATACGAGGTGTACCACGAGCACGTCTTGCAATTTCTAATGCAGCTAACGAATCGATTTCAACTTCAAATACTTCTGCTGTACGTTCAACAATCGCAGAAAGCTGATCTACTGTGTAGTACTCTAACCTTGAAAGTACACCGAAGCGGTCACGAAGCGGTGCCGATAATGCTCCAGCACGTGTTGTTGCTCCAACTAATGTAAATGGCGGTAAATCTAGGCGTACAGAACGTGCTGAAGGCCCTTTTCCAATTACAATATCAAGGCAAAAGTCTTCCATCGCAGGATACAATACTTCTTCAATTGATCTATGCAAACGATGAATTTCATCAATAAATAATACATCCCCTGGCTGAAGCGCTGTTAATACAGCAGCTAAATCTCCTGGTCTTTCAATTGCGGGACCTGAAGTTGTTCTAACATTAACGCCCATCTCATTGGCAATAATATTCGCAAGCGTCGTTTTACCAAGACCTGGTGGTCCATATAAAAGCACGTGATCTAACGTTTCTTCACGCATTTTCGCCGCTTCAATAAATACTTCTAAATTATGTTTTGCTTTATCTTGGCCAATATACTGACGGAGCGTCTGTGGCCGTAATGAATATTCTAAATCCGCATCTTCATATGCAGATTCCCCTGAAAGGAGACGTTCGTCCATTATACTCACCTCTTACCATTTAGTAAAAGACTAAGTGCCTTTTTAATATACTGATCCGTCGTTAATGATTCTTTTAATAACTCTGGTACAACACGAGAAACTTCGCGTTCTGCGTATCCAAGTGCGCGGAGAGCTTCCAGTGCCTCATCAAGCTCAGCTGATGAACCTTTCTTCTCATCAAAACGTTCTGTGTCTGAGAATAAATCAACAAATGCATCTGGTACGACATCTGCTAGTTTTCCTTTTAAATCTAAAATCATTTGGCGTGCTGTTTTCTTTCCGACGCCTGGGAATTTCACTAAAAACTTCTCATCTTCATGCTCAATCGCTTGAACGACCTGTCCTGTTTGACCAGAAGCTAAAATTGCAAGAGCTCCTTTTGGCCCAATGCCAGACACGCCTAACAACTTTGTAAATAATAAACGCTCTTCACGTGTTTTAAACCCGTAAAGTGCCATAATATCTTCTCTCACATAATGATATGTATAGACACGGATTTCTTGCTTACTTCTTTGAAATACATACGGATTTGGTGTGAAAATTTGATAACCAATTCCATTATGATCAATTACGACATATTCCGGCCCTACATACTCCACGTAACCTGTAACATATTCAAACAAAATACGATCTCTCCCTCTTAAATCATGTATTCCATTTTAACATATTTAATGATAGAAAAGCGAGACTGCCCCAACAAATGTTCTCCACTTGAAACTTCTGTTATTTTCCATTGACAGAAAGGTTAAAGCACCTTAATATACAGAAGTCGATAATGATTATCAATACTAATTAAAGGGGTTGCATCAGGATGAAACGTAAGCTATTTATTTTATTTACTATTATGCTCGTTGTTCTTTCTATCGTTGGCTGTTCTTCTCAAAAAGAAGAATCGAAGGCAAAAGAACAACCGAAAACAAAAGTTGTAAAACATGCTAAAGGTGAAGCTACAATTCCAGTAAATCCAAAGAGAATTGTTGACTTATCTGGATCAACAGAAGAACTATTACTTCTTGGACACAAACCTGTTGGTACAGCAAATACATATAAAGATAAAATCCAAACTCACTTAACAGACAAGTTAGATGGAGTAAAAGCAGTAGGTTGGTACTGGGCACCTAAAGTTGATTTAGAAGCTGTTACTGCTTTAAAACCAGACTTAATTATTTTAAACAACCGTCAATTAAAAATTTATGATCAACTAGAAAAGGTTGCACCTACAGTTGTTCTAGAAACAAACTTAGAAGACTGGCGTGGTAAGTTTAAAGAAGTAGGTAAGCTATTTGACGAAGAGAAGAAAGCAGACAAATGGATTGCAGACTACGATAAGAAAGCAGACTCTTTATCTAAAAAAATTAAAGAGAAAACAAAAGATGAGAACTTTATGTTCGTTGCAGTTACACCACAAAACTTCCGTGTATACGGTAGCTTCGGATACGGTGACATCATCTTTAATGACTTAAAACTTCCAGCAACAAAAGGTACGGATTTAAAACAAACGATGGCGCAAGTATCACTAGAAGGTCTAGTTGCATTCCAGCCTGACCAAATGTTTATTGTAAACTTCGGCGGCGAAGCTGATAAAGTTTACGAAGACTACAAAAACAGTGCCGTTTGGAAAGACAATAAAGCAGTTAAAAATAATCACGTATATGAAGTATCAAATGAAGTCTTCAATACGAAAGCATTCAATCCAATCGGAAAAGATATGCTAATTGATGAAATCGCAAAAGAAATTTTAGCTAAAAACAAATAAGAAAAAAAAGCAGCTCACCATGAGCTGCTTTTTTTCTTACTCTGAACTGCGTATTGCTTCATTTTTTCAATCGTCTTCACAAAACCTTCTTTTGATTTAATACGAATGCCACGTTTCAATTTCGCACGTTCATAGCTCTCAAGCTTTTTCATATCAATTTGAAAGAAAGAATGGATCGCATTATCACTTTTCGGTACACCTTTGAAAATTTGTAATATCCCTTCCTCTGAAACACCAAAATACCCGCTCGTTTTCAATAACGGAGAAATATCATCAACTTTCTTTTGCAATACAATTTGTACATCATCACGATCAACGAGCTGCCATTCTTTATACTGCTGTAAAAACTTTTCTAAATCCGTCACTTTTTCTGTAAGTATTTCTTCGCTTACTTCGCCATCAACATACATACGCTCTAATAAAATTGTAACCTCAGGTTCTTTTTTCGTTACTTCTGGTACTGGCCCTTCCGCCTTCACATTCGTTCCATAAACGAAACAAAACATCATAACGAAAGCTTGCATCGCAATCAGTATCCATTTCATTTCCGTTCACCTCTTTTAGGCAAGATCATACTTTCATTAGTAGTTTTTCCGGAAATGGGGGTTTTATCCATATTACATTTCTTTCGAAAAATAAAAAATGCAGATAAGGGTTTACCTCATCTGCATGTATCATTTACTTTTATATAAAATGAAAGACGCCTGCAAAGCAGGCGTCTTGATGCGTTTACGGCGAGAGACCAGGCGACCACATTCGCGTGTTTAGCACTTAAGCATATCTCTCGTCTTACGTAAATTAGCTCATCGCTTTGCTAATATAACATTAATAAAGTATAAGTGCAACATGTTTATAAAAATATTTTATTTCCTCTTTCATCCAAATTATTTTATGTAAATTATAAATTGATAATTGCAATATATATGTTACAATTAATGTGACAGCGAAATCATAATAAGCAGGGGATGAATATTATGAAAAAAATAAAGGATGAACGCCTCATTCTTCAAATGTTAAAAAACATACGTATTGTCTTTCTTTTTCAATACATTGGCGTAGTTGGAATTTTAGGCTATATCGGATTCACTGAAGGCATTGATCAAATTACGAAATCTCCATTGTGGCTATTATTTATGTTTACAAGTATTTTACTTGCTTATTTACAGTTAAGTGTTTCAATCGATGTAGAAGAAGGCGAAAAGGAAATACAGTTAACTCCTTATTACAAACTTGTCTTCCACTCCCTTATTGTAGGAATCGTTACGGCTATTATTTATATTATTTTCAGTCCAGAAAGACCTCTATTTGAAGCTATTTCAACAGGTAGTATTCTTTTCATATGCTTTTTAGTTTCTTATTCCGTTAGTTATTTTATTAAAAAACGTCGCTTACAAGACAACGATGAATAAAGAGGAAGGGCTATCCCTTCCTCTTTTGTTTTGTTATCGCACTGTACCAGTTAAACCGTAACGAATGTCTCGGAACATATTCACTATGTCACGATTAAAATCGTTTGTAACTGTACCGTTACGTAGACGCGTACTCATTGCATCGACACGAGTAAACATATCATTTCTTACAGAAACATATACGTTTCTGTTTCCAACTTCATTTGCAACAGCTTGACGAATTTCGTTAGCCATCGCCGTTTCATTTGTCACTGTGTTACGTGGTTTTACCGCAATCGCTACATCGTTTCCATATACAACTGTAGACACACGGTCTACGTTATTCATACGTTTCACACGATTTGTTATTCTTTCAGCTGTTTTACCATCATTGTTAATGTATGAATTGTTCATTGTAATATTACGAGTTGGATGCGGATTAGCAATTTGTCCATTGTAATTTACATCTCGATAATAATTGTATCCTGTATCGTTACGACCATTTCTATATGTTACATAATCTGTATAACGATCATTACGTGTCACATTATCACGATACTGGTGTGTATCATTATAAGATGTACGCTCGTAATTGTAGTTACGTCCATCCATTGCATTGTTATCTTTCGGTGTACCACATGCAGCTAATGCACTGGTAACTAACAAAGA
Source organism: Bacillus sp. FAU20 (assembly GCF_056033865.1). Taxonomy (NCBI): domain Bacteria; kingdom Bacillati; phylum Bacillota; class Bacilli; order Caryophanales; family Bacillaceae; genus Bacillus; species Bacillus sp. FAU20. The sequence goes on along the minus strand of NZ_JBVYHY010000003.1, from coordinate 232,915 downwards.
AGCAGCAATCACTTTTACTTTCGTATTCAATACAAAAACCCCCTCTGTTAGAATGAGCTTCTCTACTGAAAAGCTCCCTCTTATGATGAGTAACCGAGAAGGTTTTTACACTGTTAATATTTCACTGGGAATTTTCTAGCACTTCATAAAAAAACTTCATTTTCTTAATTAACAGGAATGTAAAAAAGGCGGGAATACTCCCGCCTTTTTAAACTTCTTCTTCGTCCTCTTCTTCTGAAACGGGCTCTCCAAATACATTCGGTGGATCTGGTTGATAATACATCGTTCCTGGCTGTGGTGCATATGCAGACTGAGTTGGTTGGTAATATAAAGGATTCGCATATTGCGGACCGCCTGGTTGTGGACTATATAGTCTACTTTCTCCTCCGCATCCACAATCTTCCTCACCCTGCACAAGCGGCGGCATATTATTATCCATTGGCATCATATTCGGGTTTGGCATAGACGTATATTGCGGTCCAAACGGCGCTCCTTGCTGATATGGCATTTGATATGGATTTGGTTGTTGATAATACGAATTCGGCGGCATCATGGGCTGTTGATACGGCATTTGATAGGGCATCATATTTGGTGGTTGATTGTTATCCATAATCGGCATCATATTCGGCATTTGATTGTTATCCATAATCGGCATTATATTCGGTATTTGATTGTTATCCATAATCGGCATCATATTCGGCATTTGATTGTTATCCATAATCGGCATCATATTCGGCATTTGATTGTTATCCATAATCGGCATCATATTCGGCATTTGATTGTTATCCATGATCGGCATCATATTCGGCATTTGATTGTTATCCATAATCGGCATTACATTCGGCGGCTGGTTGTTATCCATAATTGGCATTATATTCGGTGGCTGGTTGTTATCCATAATTGGCATTATATTCGGTGGCTGGCTGTTATCCATGATTGGCATTATATTCGGTGGCTGGTTGTTATCCATGATTGGCATTATATTCGGTGGTTGGTTGTTATCCATGATTGGCATTTGAATATTTGGCGGTATGACTTGTGGAATAACTACATTTTCTTTCGATACATTTGGCGATACTATATTCCCTACGTTTTCTTTTTTCACTTGCGGTGACACTATATTCCCTACATTTTCTTTTTTCACTTGCGGTGACACTATATTCCCTACATTTTCTTTTTTCACTTGCGGCGATACTATATTTCCTACATTTTCTTTCTTCACTTGTGGCGATACTATATTTCCTACATTTTCTTTCTTCACTTGCGACGATACTATATTTCCTACATTTTCTTTCTTCACTTGCGGCGATACTATATTTCCTACATTTTCTTTCTTCACTTGCGGCGATACTATATTTCCTGCATTTTCTTTCTTCACTTGCGGCGATACTATATTTCCTACATTTTCTTTCTTCACTTGCGGCGATACTATATTGTTTTTTTTCGTTTGCGGAGAAATGATATTGTTAGGTTTCATTTTACTAATTTGAGGAGCAATTAACTCGCTTCCTTTTTTTATTACATCTGAAATTTTATATTCTTTTTTCGGTTTTATTGGTGGTTGTGGCGGCTGCGGTAATACATTTACCGAAAACTTCGTGTTTTCTTTTTCCGCCGGTTTTTGTTTTTCTATCACAGGTGGTTTTTGAATAACAGACGGTTTTTCAACTGGTTTTTCTTTTTGAATTGGCTGTTCTTTTTGCACTTCTTTTTGCGGTTTCACCTGTACCTCTTTTTGCGGTTTCACCTGTACTTCTTTTTGCGGCTTTACCTGCATCTCCTTCTGCGGTTTTACTTGCACTTCTTTTTGTGTTTGTTGCATAGCTGGCTGCTGTGTAATTGGTGCTGATTGATACGTAACTTCTTCCTCATCTTCTATTCCAAGCGGAGTTGGTGTTGCTGCAAATTCTTTTTGCTGCACTTCTTTTACGTATTGCTTTGGAGGCGCTGAACCTGCTCCAGCCTGTTGTTTCATGTGAACACTCTTTGATGGCACTTTAATTTTCATACCTGGCATGATTAAATCTGGATTACTAAGTTGTGTATTTGTTTTTTTCAACGTGTCAAAATCCACTCCGTACTTTTTCGCAATTTTCCAAAGGGTATCCCCTTTTTGCACGATATGAATTTTCAAATTTTCCCCCTCCTGTATAACTTATCTATAAGTAACAAATCTCATGAAGTAACTCTTTTTCTAAATAACATTAACTTCTTTTCACTTTTATCACTTCTTCGATTTTCAATATCATTAGAAGCGGAATAAGCATAAAGAACCACAATGATTTCTTCAAAACAATGTATGCCCATTTTGTTCTCGTTATGATTATATGTACGAAAAAAAGCAACGGGAATCCGCTGCTTTACACACGCTCTAACATACGATTTAATGCAAGAACTGCCTCTTCAGTCACTTGTTTATCTACGCTAATAACGTTAATTACTTCTCCTCTTTCTATCATTTCAAGTGCCCATAATAAGTGCGGCAAATCAATTCGGTTCATCGTTAAACACGGACACATAAATGGATTAAGTGAAACAATTTCTTTATCTGGATGTTGCTTAATAATTCGATTCACTAAATTCATTTCTGTACCAATCGCCCATTTACTTCCAGATGGAGCCGCTTCAATCATATCAATAATATATTTCGTTGAACCTGCATAATCCGAAGCAGCTACAACTTCGTAGCAACATTCTGGATGTACAATAATGTTCATGTCCGGATGATTTTTCCGTACGTTCTCAATGTTTTTCACTGTAAAGTTTTGATGAACAGAACAATGTCCTTTCCATAAAATCACTTGAATTTCTTCTATATCTCCATCGTACTCTAATGAATCTGTGTGTGGGTCCCATACTGCCATTTTATCTAACGGGATACCTAAATCGTACGCTGTATTTCTCCCTAAATGTTGGTCTGGTAAAAAGACGAGACGTTCTTTTTGAGTAAACGCCCAAGATACCATTTGCTTTGCATTAGAAGAAGTTACTGTTGCTCCGCCATTACGACCGCAAAACGCTTTAATTGCAGCTGTAGAGTTAACATACGTTAACGGAATCATCGTATCTCCAAATAATTTTGTGAGCTCTTTCCACGCTCTTTCTGTTTGTTCAATATCTGCCATATCCGCCATCGAACAACCTGCACGCATATCTGGTAAGATGACAACTTGATCATCTGTCGTTAACATATCTGCTGTTTCCGCCATAAAGTGCACCCCGCAAAACACAATATATTTTGCGTCTTTATTGCTCGCTGCAACTTGCGCAAGCTGAAGTGAATCCCCTGCTGCATCTGAAAATTGTACCACTTCATCTTTTTGATAATGATGCCCTGGAATGAATAACATTTTCCCCATTTTCTCTTTAATTTCACGAACCCGATTTTCCATATCTTCCGTTGACATCGTGTAATAACGCTCTGGTAACATCGTTTCAATTGGCTGTACTTGTTCTAAAATACTCATATACGTTTCTCCCCCTCTAAGCCACTTTCCTTACCCTTCAATATTGAAACTAATATCAAGTGCTTTCACTGAATGTGTTAACGCTCCAAGTGAAATATAATCTACCCCTGTTTTTCCGTATTTCGATAAATCTTCAATTGTGATGCCACCTGAAGCTTCTGTAACGATAGCGCTTGGTACAATTTTTGAAAACTCCCGAATTTCATCTGGCGTACGATTATCGAACATAATAATATCCGCACCAGCAGCAACAGCCTCTCTCACCTGTTCCTCAGTTTCTGTTTCTACTTCTACTTTCACCATATGTCCTAACTTTTCTTTCACTGATGTAACAGCTTTTGTAATAGAACTAGCAAACGCAATATGATTGTCTTTAATCATGACCCCATCATATAAACCGAAGCGATGATTAAATCCACCGCCGCACACGACTGCATGCTTATCAAACATACGTAGTCCTGGCATCGTTTTTCGCGTATCACAAATGCGAGTATGACTACTATCTAAAGCAAGAACCGCTTTATGCGTCATCGTCGCTATTCCGCTCATACGCTGAATAACGTTTAATATAACGCGCTCTGCTGTTAATAACGATGCAATTGGACCTTGCACAGTTGCAATGATTTCGCCTTTTTCTACAAGGTCCCCATCTTTTTTATGAAGCTCTACTTCAATTCTCTCATCAATTAATTTAAATCCTGATTCAATTACTAAACGTCCTGCAAAGACCCCTGTATCCTTCGCAAGAAACGTTCCTTTCGAAAGCAAATTATCTGGAAAAATAACCTGAGATGTTACATCTCTTTCCCCTATATCTTCTAAAAAAAATCGATTTAATGCTTCTTTAACTTTTATCGTGTTCATAAAGCCCCTCTTCCCCTCATCACACAAGTTGTCGTTTTCTCTTTACTCGAACAATCTCTTTCTTTCCTATATTTCTATCTGGATAATCACTCCGGTAATGCCCGCCAATACTTTCTTCTCTTTGCAAGGCTGACACAACTATAAGCTCACAAACCGTTAACATATTAATAAGCGTTATCTCTTCATTCGTAAGAACATCATGTTGTAATATCATATTTCGAACACCATACTTACTAAGCCATCTCTTCGCATAAGATAAACTTTGCTCTGTTCGCACAATCCCAACATATTTCATCATGCATTTTTGTATTTCTTCTTTCGTCGGTAAATGATTCAGAACGATAAACGTTGCTTCCTTTTCGGCTAGCATATTCACCTTTTCTTTTGTCTCTCTAGATAAAATATGTCGTCCGATTCTTTTTCCAAACACAAGACCTTCTAATAATGAATTACTCGCTAATCTATTTGCACCATGAACCCCGTTACAAGCTACTTCACCGACTGCGTATAAGTTCGAAATAGACGTCTCTCCATCACAGTTCGTTTTCACGCCGCCCATGTGAAAATGAGTACCAGGCACGACTGGAATAAGTTTTTTATTTATATCGACTCCATTTGTTTTACATATCGATGACACGGTCGGAAAGCGTTGTTCAAAGTTTTGAATCATTTCGATGTTTAAGTACACTTTTTCACCCGCAAGTAGCTGTTCATGAATAGCCCTTGCGACTACATCACGAGGCGCTAAATCCTGTTCGGAATGTATATCCATCATAAAACGCTGCCCTTTTCCATTTATAAGGACAGCTCCTTCTCCGCGAACAGCTTCGGACACAAGACCAGAACAACGCCCACCCGCGTATAACATCGTCGGATGAAATTGTATAAACTCTAAATCTACAAGCTCTCCACCTGCACGGTACACCATTGCAAGTCCATCGCCTGTAATCGTCTCATCATTAGAAGTAAAGGCGTATAAACTGCCAATACCACCTGAAGCTAACACCGTATAATCTGCATTGTAACGTTTCAATTCGCCTTTATTGTTGCGAGTTAAAGCCCCAACACATTTATCTTTTTCTATAATAAAATCGAGCACCATTTCCTGTTCCACTACCGTAACATATGGAGCTACTTCTTGAATAAGATGCTCTAATAAATTCTTTCCTGTTGCATCGCCACCTGCATGTACAATACGACGTTTTCGATGCGCTCCTTCTTTTCCAAGATGAGGACCTGTTTCATCTCCATCAAATTTCATCCCATTTTCAATAAGGTTATTAATTTCTTTCGGTCCTTCCTCAACTAAATAACGGACCACTTCTTCATTGTTATAATGACACCCTGCTACTAACGTATCTTCAAAATGATCATTAGGATTGTCGTATGTAGCTACTGCTGCGGCAATTCCACCTTGAGCTAAATGTGTATTATTATTACGTTTCGTCTCCTTTGTGATAATAATCACATTCTTTTCGTGACAAATCTCTTTTGCAACACGAAGTGCCGCAACACCACTTCCAATAATTAAGACATCTGCACTTGGCATAATTGTTGCCTCCTACTTTACACTTTTCAACTGTCTTGACACCTATATTTACATAGTTTTAAAATAATGACAAGAGTTTTTTTATAATTCTTATTTTCACTACCATTTAAAAAGTAAAAGAACTGTAACTCTTACTAGAGAGAGGAACTTACATGATGATATATCTTGACTATGCAGCTACTACACCTATGAGCGAGGAAGCGTTACAAACATATATGAAAGCAGCGTCGCAATACTTCGGAAATGAACAAAGTTTACATGATATTGGAGGAACAGCTGCTTCTTTATTACAAGTTTGCCGAAAAACATTTGCGGAAATGATTGGAGGAAAAGAACAAGGAGTATTTTTCACAAGTGGCGGATCGGAATCAAACTATCTTGCGATTCAATCACTTCTAAATGCCCAAACTAAGAAGCATATTATTACGACACCTATGGAACATGCATCCATTCGAAGTTATTTTCAATCTCTAAAATCAAAAGGCTATACGATCACTGAAATTCCTGTTGATAAAAGCGGACTCCTTTGTTTAGTAGATTTAGAGGCAGCTATTACAGAAGATACTGTGCTAGCAAGTATACAGCATGGAAACTCTGAAATCGGAACCGTTCAAAACATTACAGAAATCGGGGCACTTTTAAAAAAATATAATGTTTTATTTCATACAGATTGTGTGCAAACGTTTGGTAAACTGCCTATCCATGTTTTTGAGATGGGCATTGATAGTCTTTCTGTTTCAGCACATAAAATATACGGACCAAAAGGTGTCGGCGCTTGCTACATAAATCCGCAATCTCGCTGGGAGCAAGTATTTCCGGGAACTTCTCACGAAAAGGGATTTCGCCCAGGTACAGTGAACGTTCCCGGCATCGCATCTTTTTTAACAGCTGCTGAAAATATATTAAAAACTCAATGGGAAGAAAGTTTACGTTTTAAAGAGTTACGCTCCTACTTTTTAGGGCAAATACAAACCCTTCCGCTAGAAATTGAAGTAGAAGGTCATTCTACTTCTTGTTTACCACATATTGTTGGGGTTACAATAAAAGGAATAGAAGGTCAATATACTATGCTAGAATGTAATCGCCATGGTATCGCCATTTCCACCGGAAGTGCTTGCCAAGTCGGTAAACAAGAACCTTCGAAAACTATGCTTGCAATTGGAAAAACGTATGAAGAGGCCAAACAATATGTCCGCTTCTCTTTCGGACAACAAACAACGAAAGATCAAATTGATACTACTATTCATGCACTACACACAATTGGAAATCAATTTTATAGAGGTGTTAAATCATAATGAAACAAAATGACCAAAAAAAGATTTTAGGTGAAGAAAGACGACAGCTTATCCTTCAGTGGCTTCTCGCTGCAAATGAGCCGTTATCTGGGAATGAACTATCGAAGAAGACAAACGTAAGTAGGCAAGTTATCGTGCAAGATATTTCCTTGCTTAAAGCACGAAACGAACCAATTATTGCGACTGCCCAAGGCTATTTATATCTAAAACCACAAGAGAAACAACAAGCTTTTGAACGCGTAATCGTATGCCAGCACAAACCAGCAGAAGTACGTCAAGAACTTACAATGCTTGTTGACCACGGCGTTACGATTAAAGATGTAAAAGTTGAGCATCCTGTATACGGTGACTTAACAGCATCCATCATGGTAAGCAATCGCTTTGATGTAGAGCAATATTTACAAAAAATCGAAAACACAAATGCTTCCTATCTTTCACAACTAACAGATGGTATTCACTTACATACAATTGAGGCAGATTCTAAAGAAAAGTTAGATGCTGCTTGTGAGGCGTTAGATAAAGCAGGATTTCTCGTTTATTAATGTAAAGCACAGAGTTTTTATCATTCTCTGTGCTTTTTTAATGCTATAATATTGTAATCAATCGTAAAGGAGATCAAATATGGGAATTGAACTCGTTCACTTTAGCATTGGCAAGCCGAAACAAATGAAATATAGCGAAGATAAAGAAATGATAACAGGTATATGTAAAGACCCTACAGAAGAGGCCTTTCTCTCAAAAGACGGATTTCGTGGTGATGACGTAGCGGATTTAAAACATCACGGCGGTCCTGATCGCGCTGTTTGTGTATACCCACACGAGCATTACGCACTATGGGAAGAGGAGTTTCAAACTACGCTTCCAGCTTCCACATTTGGCGAAAACATTACCGTAACAAATATGTTAGAGCGTGATGTTTGCATCGGAGATACATATCAACTAGGTGCAGCAATCATTCAAGTAACACAAGCAAGAGTACCTTGTAGCACTATTTCAAAACGCCTCGGTATTCCTGGCATTTTGCCGCGCATTGTAGCAACTGGATTTACTGGCTACCTATGCCGCGTTCTTCAAGAAGGTACTGTACGTAAAGATTCTAAAATTACATTACTAGAACGTCAACCGAGCAATGTTTCTGTTTTGTTCTCTAACGAAATTTATTTTCATAATAGAAAAGATAAAGATGGCATTGAAAAAATTCTTGCCGTTCCAGAACTAGCTGATATTTGGCGTGGTCAGTTAGAAGATCGTCTTGCGAAGTTAAAATAAAGAATCACACCATGTAAAACAGTATTGAGTCCATCATACCAGATGGACTGTTTTTATTTTCTCTTCCTTCACGTCCAAACATATAAAAATATATTTCATATTATATATGGACAACCTTTAATTCTTATATGTGAAGGGAGTGATTAATTATGGCGGATTACTTCTTAAAAAATGGAAAAAAATATTATAAGAAAAATGATCGCCCATGTAATTCTTCAAATTCAGATTCAAATAACTGTTTTATACAGAACTATACTATTTTCGGTACGGGAAATACCCCTCAAGATCTTGATATAACAACTGGAATTCCTCGAACTGTATTTGAAAACTTCACTAAAAATCATAATAAGACACTTATTAAATTTAGTTTCAGTCCTGCATTTGCAACAACGATTAGATTAACAATTGCAAGATTAAACCATCGCTCTCCACTTACATTTACCTTAACACCAGGAGATATTAAAACATTTTTAGTAGAAGATGTTGAGAGTATTACTTTCTCAGATACTGTAGCTCCATCTACACTCAATCTATTCATACAACAAACGAATTGTATTTGCTGCAGTAATTCGAACAATGATGAATCCTATTATTATAATAGTTGTAATGATGCGTACTAAAAACCCGACAAAAGAGTTATCTATTCCTAACAGAAGCCGTCCTAAATATCTTTTAGGATGGCTTCTTTATTTTGCTAGCTTAATTAATCACTTACTTCAATAGAATCGATAGCTTACTCTGCCTCAAACCGATAAACAACTTTTCATTTCAAACAAGTTTAACAACAGCTCCCTTTACAACCAATAAGAAGAATAACTCCCCAGCACAGTAACAGAAAAACCGAGTGCTTCAAGTTCCATCGTTACGCCTGGCAATAATACGTCATCATATGCTTTATCGACATCGATTAAGAAAAAGTAATTTCCAAGACCTGTTTTCATCGGACGCGATTCGATTTTTGATAAGTTTAATTTTCTCCATGCAAAAGCTGATAACACTTGATATAGGGCACCTGCATAATCTGCAGGTAACGTTATCATAAGCGTCGTTTTCTCTCCGCGGTTCTCTCCGTTATTCGGGAGTACTGCTTTCTTTTTCTTATGGAGTACTAGGAAACGTGTGTGATTATTTTTATGCGTATGAATGCTACGCCTCACAATTGTTAATCCATATTTTTCTGCAGCTGCTTCATTTGCAATAGCGGCAATTTTCTCTTCAGGATGTTCTTTCACATATTGCGCAGCGGCACTTGTGGATGTCATATCTCGAACAGTTACTCCTTTTAATTCTTCATTTAAAAATTTATGGCACTGTGCAATGGCATGCGGATGAGAATGCACCGCATATACTTCATCCCACACTTCTGCATACTGCGGATGTACAAGTAAATGCTGCTGAATTGGTACTGTAATTTCTCCTACAATGGAAAGCGGCTGCTCATGTACAAGATAATCAACCGTTATATTCACTGAACCTTCTATTGCATTTTCTAACGGTACAACTGCGAAGTCTACATTTTCATTTGCAGCTGCATCTATACAATCTGGAATCGTTCGATACGGTACATGCTCTGCTTCTGGAAAAAAACGACTCACCGCCATATTTGTAAATGTTGCTTCTGGTCCTAAATATCCTACTCGAATCATCGTCTTTTCCCCTCTTTTTCGTTTTCTTACTGTTATACCATACTTTTTTATATTCTTCTATGTAAATTTCGAATATTAAAAAAAGACTGGCTTTCGCTAGTCTAAATGTTTCTTATATTCTCTTTGAGCGAAGAAGAAATAAATGATACATGCTGCGATATAAAACAGAATGAACAAACCTACTTTTCTTAATGATCCATCCATAAAAAGCGTATTATGAAACGTATATAACGCAACTGCACTATGCATACTCCCTACTATAATTGGCGCAAAAAATAGCATACATAATTGCCAACGAGAAATTTTCCATACTTCTTCCTTCGTCATTCCAAGTTTAGAGAGTGCACCATACTGCTTTCGGTCCGATGCAATATTATGGAACCATTTAAAATACACGATACTACATGAAGTAAGAAAAAATAATATACTAATAAATGAGCCTACAAATAGAGTAATATCGCCGCCTTCTTTCATATTTACATATAACTCCATATTGCTTCGAAATGCATTATTATCTTGTTTCATATGTTTCCGTAAATCTTCATTTAATTTCTTCGTCTTTTCGATATTTGGTAATGTGTAGCCTCTATATATCATTTTTTCAGAATCAGGAACCTGATTTGCTATACTGTCAAAATCTTCATCATTCATAACGAAGAACAGACCATTAATGTACGAGGGATGATGGTTAAATTGAACACCTTCTTTCTGACCGTTAAATACGAATTGATATGGTTGATTCATTACTTGCAATTGAATCTCTTTTTGATTATATACATTCGAATTATTGTATTTATTATAATAAACGAGTGTCACTGTACCTTTTTTAGGACGATACGTTTTCTGTTTTTGTTTCCTCGCTTCTTGGTTATATTCACTTTCTTTTATAAGCGGTGCTATTGTTGTTTCTCCCTTATTAGACTGAAAGGATGCATACACTCCAATAAAACTCATATATTGAAAATCATCATACTCATATTGATGCAGTAATTTTTCAACCGCACCTTCCTCAAAGACCTCATGAGTAGAAATACCTTTTTCTATGTACGAAAACGAGTGTACCCCTCCAGTTCGCCACATATCTTGCATGCTAGAAAAATATAAAAACACCGTACCTGTTGCTGTAACTACAAACGTCGTTGCCATAGACATCAGAAAGAAAAAGCGACCATTTTCCTTCATTCGATGTGACAATTGATTCACTATAAATAAATATGGATATGTATACATAATCTTTTTATTTCGCTTTATCATTTCTAACACTTGGGTAGCTCCATGCGCGAAAGAAAAGTACGTTCCAAAAAAGACAAGTATAGACACAGGGAAAAAGTATATCACTATCGTAGCCATCGTCACTTGTAGCGCCAACGCATACCCGCCCACTAAACAAGCAAAACCGAATAAACAAAGCCACTTTGATGTTTTTTTCTCTTTTTTATCTGTTCGAAATTCTTTCAATAACCGAATGATTTTTATATTCCATATACGTAAAGCACTTATAAAAGATAACAAAATAAAAACGACCATATATGTAATAAATGTTACACCAATCGCCCTTACGTCAAATATAACAGGTAGTTCTTTCGGAAGCCCCAGTAACATACTAAATACCATAAAAAAGAGTTTTAAAAATATCATACCAAGCCCAATACCGAAAATATTCGCGAAGACCCCGATTAAAATTTGCTCGGCCATAATCACTCCTATTACGTTAGACTTCGTTGCTCCCATTAACATATATAACCCTAATTCTTTCTTACGTGCTTCTATGAAAATAGAAGTAGAGTACAAAATAAATATGACGAAAAAAGAAATGATTATAACATTACATATGATAAGTCCCCAGCGTACGTTTTGATACCACATCGTCTCTTGCATATATGGATGCACAATGACAGACATATATGCGTAAGAAGCAAATATTGCAAAACAACTACTTAAGAAAAACACTTTATAATTACGCCAATTTCCTTTTATATTTTGCAGCGCTAGTTGCCGAATGTTCATCTATCGTCCTCCTGTAACTTACTACATTGGCAAAAAGCTAGAGATTCCCCTAGCTTTTTACGTGTTTTAAATATCCTCTTTGCGCGATCATAAAGTAAATGGCAGAAGCTAAAATGTATGCTCCAATTACAAGCGCACCTGATTTCCACAAATCAATATAAAGCATTTTCCCTAACGTATGAAGAGCAACTCCACTATGAATGGAACCGATTAAAATTGGGATAAAGAAGATAACTCCCATTTGTCGAATCGCAATTTTGCGAATTTCTTTATCTGTCATACCGATTCTCTTTAACGATTTAAATTGAATACGATCTTGTTCTTTATCGTTAAACCATTTAAAGTATGTCATACTACAAGCGAAGAAGAAGAACAGTACCGCTACGAAGAAACCGATGAACATTGTAATTGCTCCACCTTCTCTTATATCCTTATACGCAAACACTGAATTTCTCAATTCCCCTTGCTTTTCTGTTGCAATTTCATTTTTCAAATCTAATACAAGATCTTCTGTACTTTTCCAATCCTCAATATAATAACCATAATATTTCGTCTTTTCTTCATCTGGTACGAGTTTTGCATATTTCTCAAAATCTTGATCATTTACAACGAGATATTCACTATCATTAAAAACAGAAAATGAAGTTGGGCTATTTAGCTGAACAGACTGCTTTTGTCCGTTCATTGTAAATTCATACGGTTTCGTACGATCTATCTTCATCAGTTCATTTGCCATATCGACCATAACCATCGTTGCACTACCTGGTACATTATGAACTTCTGTAACTTGCTCTCTCTTTTGTTTGCGCACTTCTGCATTATATTCTTTTTCTGAAATAATCGTGATCGGCACTTCATGTTCACCGTTAAAAAACGTTACTTTCTGTGTTGCCGGTAGTTTTATGTATGTTACTTTTCGCGCATCTTCAAACCCGTGTCTCTTCACAAGCTCCTGTACCTTTTCTTCATTAATAAGGCTATGCGTATTTAACCCCTTTTCCTCATATGAAATAGCATGTGGAGTTTTGACTACCGTTTTATAACTCATATCCTCAAAATATACGTAAAGCGTGCCAACGGCCGAGGATACAATCGCCGTAATAATAGAAATTACAAATAGAAAACGAGCATTATCTTTCATTTTATAAATAAGGTTGCTAAGAACAAACATATTTGGATATGTATAGAAAGATTGCTTTCTTTTTTGTAATGCTTTTAATACAACTGTACTACCTTGTGTAAATAGTAAATACGTTCCGCCAATTGTCAGTCCTACCACCGGTAAAAAGAGGATGAGGAAATTCAGAAACGTTACTTGGAAGCTAAGTACATATGCAGCAATAATACATCCTATACCAACTATACTTAACCATGTAAATGCAAACGGCTCTACTTTTTGCTTTCTTGCCTCTCTTAATAAATCAATAATTTGCAAGCGTCCTACTGTCCAAACACTAAACAATGACAGGATTAAAAATAGAATAAAGTATACACCAGCTGTAATAAGAACTGCTTTACTATTCCAAACGAGTGGAAGTGTCTTATCTATTTTTAATAATACGCTTAACGCTTGGAAAAATAATTTTGAACAAAGCATTCCAACCCCAATACCAACTACAATTGCAATACTACCTAACATCAGTTGCTCTAATATAATCATTCGGCCGAGCTGCGATTTCGTTCCGCCTATTAATGTTAGTAGGCCAAACTCTTTTTTTTCTTGCTCGTAAAAACGTTGAATTTGCATATAAAATAAAGAGTGCCGAGAAGATGACCACAATATAATTCATCGATTCTAATCCTTTTGTGATCATCTTTCTCATACTAATATTACCGCTTACGACATCTGGATGATAAATAAAAGAAGCATACATGAAAAATACGACAATCGATAAACAACTACTTATAAGAAACGCTTTATAGTTACGCCAATTTCCTTTTACGTTATTAAGCGCGAGCTGGCGAAAGTTCATGATATTCTCCTCCTAGCATCGCAAGTACGTCCAGAATTTCTTGGAAAAAGGCTTGTTTCGTTCTTCCTTTATGTATTTCTGAGAAAATTTCTCCGTCTCGAATGAATAGAATACGTTCGCAATAACTCGCTGCTACTGGATCATGCGTTACCATTGCAATTGTCACTTTCTTTTGTTCATGTAAGTCTTGCAACGCGCTCATTAATGATTTTGCTGACTTCGAATCTAAGTTTCCAGTCGGCTCATCTGCTAAAATTAACGTAGGCTCATGAATGATCGCTCTCGCAGCTGCTGCACGTTGCTGTTGTCCGCCTGATACTTCGTATACTTTTTTATTTAAAATTTCTTCGATGTTTAAAAACTTCGCAATTTCCAGTACTTTCGCATCGATTTCATTTACAGATTTCTTCGCCATTACAAGTGGTAAAATAATGTTTTCTTTAATGGATAACGTATCAAGTAAGTTAAAATCTTGGAAGATGAACCCTAAATGTGTACGGCGAAACTCCGCTAATTTTGCAGCACGCATTTGATTAATTTCTTCCCCATTTACAAGCACATGACCTGAAGTTTGCTTATCAATTGTCGCCAATAAATTTAAAAGCGTTGTTTTCCCGCTTCCCGAAGGACCCATAATCCCTACAAATTCGCCTTCTTCTATTTTAAAATTTATATCATTTAAAGCAGTCGTCGCTACTGAACCTTTTGATTGGTACACCTTCGTTAATCCTTTTACTTCAAGAACACTCATTTCTAATCCCCCTATGTGTTTTCTTCTTACATTTACTATAAGAAAAATAAGAAAAAGAAACGAGTGATTTCCCTTACAAAACGTTTTGTTATCTTACAGTTTTGTCATTTTTCTCATTAATGTATGATATTCTTCATCTTTTGCAAATTGGAACGTAAATGTCGTCCCTTCTCCTTCAACCGATTGCACATAAATACCGTGATGTAAATTATCGCAAATTTCCTTCGTAATATATAAACCCATCCCAGTCGCTTCTCTCGTTTTACGGCCATTTATCCCCGTAAAGAATGGATCAAATATACGCTTTACATCTTGCTCTGGAATACCGATTCCATTGTCCTTAATATGTAATAACACTTTTTGATCTTTCTCTTCAATTTGAAATTGAATTTCCTTTTTCTCTGCTTCTGAAATTTTCGTATACTTAATTGCATTTACAACGATTTGACCTATAGCAATACTGAGCCATTTTCTATCAGATGCAACCATACAAGTATCTTCTTGAAACATCACTTTCGGAAATACAGACGATTGAATGAAGGATTTTCGATTGTCATTAATAATACCTCGCACTACATCTATAACATTTACTACTTCTACCTTATAATCTTTCGCAAACTGTTCTAGTCTTGCCATATGTAACGCTAAATCTAAACCATTTAGTATGCGGTTATTTTCTTCACGGATACTTTCAACTGTTACTCTTGCCTCACGATGCTCTTTGCCAAACTTCTGCAACAATAATTCAATAACAGATACTGGTGTTTTCATTTGGTGAATCCATTGGTTCATAAATATCATTTGCTGTTGCTCTTTCGCATGCTGTTTATGAACTTCATTCATATATTGCTGTCTTAATAACGTAAAAGATTCAACGACCATTTCTTGCTCTGATGTATAAGATTCATCAATAAGTAAAGAGTCATGTAATGTATTTCCGCCAGTAACGTACTTTTCGATCCTCTTTAAAAACACACTCCGTTTTCGGTAATCGTAAATGAGGTATACAGTAAATACAACAGTTCCTAATAAAAGTCCATATAACCACGTACTCCAATCAATGGATTCCTTTTCTAAAAGACTTTGCAACTGCAAAACGAGCCCAAATAAACAAAGGCTAACAATATAAGAAAGAATTAAAGAAAAGCGGTCCATGAAGTAATTTTTAACCTTCATGCCCTTCGCCCCACTCCGTAAGAAGCGCATAACCATATCCACGTTTCGTTACAATTGCATTTTTAATGCCTAACTCCTCTAGTTTCTTCCTTACACGTTTTACATTTACGGTTAATGTATTATCATCCACAAATGCTACTTCATCCCATAGAGCTTCTAACAGTTCTTCGCGCGTTACATATTGATTCACTTGTTTCATTAAACACTCTAATAAGTAGAACTCATTTTTTGTCAGTTCAGTTTGTTGTCCCTGCCACTCAACAATATGCTGAGACGGGAATAACAACAGTCCATTTACACCTAAACAATCATTCTCAGCAGCAGAAGCATACTCTCCATAACCACGGCGAAGTGCACTCTTCACCTTTGCCATTACGATATCTAAATGGAATGGCTTTGTAATATAATCATCGCCGCCATTTTCAATCGCCATTACTTGATCCATTTCTCCTGTTCTTGCAGAAACAAAAATAATTGGCGCATTCGATACAGTACGAATTTGACGACACCAATAAAAACCGTCAAAGTACGGTAAATTAATATCAAGTAACACGAGATGAGGATTCACTTTTACAAACTCATCTTTTATTTGACGTAAATCACTTGCTCTAAATGATTGATAGCCATACCTTTCTAAATGCTCTTCTAATATTCCCGCGATTTTCTCATCATCTTCTACAATTAATATTTTATACATGTTCGTTTTCTCCCCATAAAAAAATTCTTCTAAAACCACTCCCCTTTTTATTATAAATTGAAAATTTAATTAGTGGGGATTTTTTCCTGTACAAATCCGATTTTTGCGATATAAAAAAGACTGCCGTATTTCGGCAGTCTTAATCGATAAATTCAAATTCATATTCAAGAATTTTTACAATATCTCCGTCTTTCGCGCCACGTGCACGAAGCGCTTCATCAATACCCATTCCGCGCATTTGACGAGCGAAACGACGTACAGATTCATCACGTGAGAAGTCTGTCATCTTGAATGTTTTCTCGATATCGTAACCAGAGATAACAAACGTGCCATCACTTTCACGTGTAATTTCAAATTTAACACCTTCAGTATCAAATTTGTACATTACACTTGTATCAGACTCATCCGCAACTTCATGTATTGGGAATTCTGGTGTTGTTTCTATTAAGTTCGCTACTTCAAACAGTAAGTCACGAACACCTTGTCTTGTTACAGCTGAGATTGGGAAGATTTTTACTTCGTCTCCCACTTTCTCTTTAAATGCTTGTAAGTTTTCTTCTGCATCTGGCATATCCATTTTGTTTGCAACAACAACTTGTGGACGCTCAGTTAAGCGAAGATTGTATTCTTTTAATTCATTATTAATCGTTACGTAATCTTCATATGGATCACGGCCTTCTAAACCAGACATATCAATAACATGCACGATTACACGTGTACGCTCAATATGACGTAAGAATTGGTGTCCAAGTCCGACGCCAGCATGTGCGCCTTCAATTAGTCCTGGAAGGTCAGCCATAACAAAGCTGCGGTTATCACCAGTTTCAACAACACCAAGATTTGGAACGATTGTTGTGAAGTGATACTCTGCAATTTTCGGACGCGCTGATGATACAACAGATAATAATGTAGATTTACCTACACTTGGGAATCCAACGAGTCCAACGTCTGCTAGTACTTTAAGTTCTAGAATAACATCACGCTCTTGACCTGGTTCCCCGTTCTCAGCGATTTCTGGCGCTGGGTTCGTAGCTGTTGCGAAACGTGAGTTACCACGGCCACCGCGGCCACCTTTTGCAATTACAGCAGTTTGTCCATGCGTTACTAAATCGGCAAGAATTTGACCAGTTTTTTCATCTTTTACTACTGTTCCTGGCGGAACCTTTACAAGTAAATCTTCAGATTTACGTCCGTGCTGACCTTTACTCATTCCGTGCTGACCGCGATCAGCTTTGAAATGACGTTGGTAGCGGAAGTCCATTAATGTACGTAAGCCTTCCTCAACTACGAAAACAACATCTGCACCTTTACCGCCGTCGCCACCTGCTGGGCCACCTTTTGGTACATACTTCTCACGACGATACGCAACCATACCGTTACCACCGTCGCCGCCTTTTACATATATCTTGACCTGATCTACAAACATTATTTCACCACACTTTTTTCAATTGGTTGTAATATAACTGAGACTTCTTCGTCTCGCACTGTATAAGAAATGGAATACCATTTATTGTTTTGGGTCGCAAGCCAATTCTGTAGTTCTTCTACACTCGTTAGCTTACCACGAAAATCAAAAAAGAAACGAGCATTATCCGCGTCACATTCAATTGTGATACAAACATAATTTTCAACATATACGTCTAAACTATGCTGAAGCATCGAGAAAAATTGGTTCGTCCATGTACATACAGTCTCATCTAAGTGAGATAAGTTATGTAATTTCCCTAATACTTCGTACTCCAATAAGCACGGCTGCTGTTTCCAATTATATGTTAAAATCCACTCTGAAAATAAAGGCATTGATAGCCCCATCAGATTGGATTCTTGTCTCGCTTCTTGGACAAAACGATCGATGAGACTATGAATTTCTTCCACTTTTCCAAGGGAAAGGTTTCCTTTCACCATCTGCATACGATTGAGCCAATCATGTCTTGAATGGCGCAATGCATCTATAATTGTCCATTTTTCATTCATTTAGATACCCCTTAATATAGAAAAACTCTAACCTGCACTCAGGTTAGAGTTTTCCGTGAGTTCTTATGCTTCTTGAGCAACAGGATATACGCTCACTTGTTTGCGGTCACGGCCAAGACGCTCAAAGCGTACTACGCCGTCAACTTTCGCGTATAAAGTGTCATCGCCACCACGACCAACGTTAACACCTGGATAAATTTTTGTACCGCGTTGACGGTAAAGAATTGAACCACCTGTAACCGTTTGACCATCTGCGCGTTTAGCACCAAGACGTTTTGACTGAGAGTCACGACCGTTCTTTGTACTACCTACACCTTTCTTAGATGCGAAAAACTGAAGATCTAATCTTAACATACGTTACACCTCCTGCACTTTTTCTATTAAACGGATATACTTTCCGTAATCAAGTTCGATCGTCTTAAGCGAAACAACTAATCCTTCTAAAAGCGTTTGTGCTTTTTCTGCTGCATGAACGTCTAAATCATTAGGCAATTCATACGTTAAGAATCCGCCATCACTTCCGAGTTCAATAGTTGCTTGCACATTACAAAGTTGTTCCACTGCATTTATAGAACCAAACACAACCGCTGTAGTTCCAGCACAGACAAGGTCTTGTCCATGTGGCGCATAATCGGCATGTCCAGTCATTTTAAATGATTGGATACTTCCTAATTTCGTGCGACTTATCGTAATTTTAATCATGTTAACCAGAATTAAGCGTTGATAGCTTCAACAACTAGCTTAGTGTAAGGTTGACGATGACCTTGTTTCTTACGATTGTTCTTTTTCGCTTTGTATTTGAAAACGATAATTTTCTTAGCGCGACCTTGTTTTTCAACTTTCGCAGTAACTGTTGCACCTTCTACAACTGGGCTACCAACTTTAACGTTTTCGCCACCAACGAAAAGAACTTTGTCAAAAGTAACAGTTTCACCAGCTTCAACATCTAATTTTTCAATGTAGATTGCTTGACCAGCTTCAACTTTAATTTGTTTTCCACCTGTTTCGATAATTGCGTACATACTTGCACCTCCTCTTAATTACTAAGACTCGCCAAAAACGAGGTAGACATAAATGCCTTTAGGGAACCTGTCTTGTGCGGTTGTAGCATATAGCCGTTTAGGTGCTATAAACTATAACATAAAGATGTTATCATGAATCATAGACAGTTGTCAATAAATGTTCTGCTAACTATTTTTTCCGTTCTACAATTTCTTTTTTACTTCCAAAACGAACGATAGCATACTTTTCGATATTATCATCTTTGAAATAAATTTCAAATGGAATATTTTTTTGTAATTCTTTTTGCAAAAACTGTTTTTGCAGTTCTTTAGGCGCAGCGATTAATACTGCTTCATCTTCTATATTGCCATATGTGATTAGTTCTCTCTCTAACTCATATGCAATTGTTTCATACGACATCACATAACCCGTCGCTTTGCAAGGTACACACTCTTTTAATAATACGTCCCGTAAAGAATGCTTTTTACGTTTACGTGTCATTTCCAAAATCCCTAGCTCCGTAAAGCCGAGCACCCTTGTATATGTGCGGTCATCTTGCATAGCAGCTATGAGACATTCTCTTACCTTTTCTTTATCTTCTCTTTTTTTCATATTAATAAAATCAATTAATATCATACCACCAATATCACGAAGTCTTAATTGGCGTGCAATTTCTTCAGCTGCCATCTCATTTGTGCGAAGTACTGTATCTTGTAAATTTTGTTTTCCCGTAAACTTGCCCGTATTCACATCAATTACAGTCATCGTCTCCATTTGTTCTACAATTAAATAAGCACCATTTGGAAGCCAAACAATTTTTTGGAGTGCTTTCTCAATTTCACGCTCTATTCCAAAATGGTTAAACATCGAAGACTTTTCATTATAAAAAGATACTTTCTCTTTACCGACCTTTTCTTCTAATTCTTTTACTATACTCCTTGTATCTACAACTACTTTTTCAATCGTCTCAATCGGATTTTCTTGAAATACACGATCTAAAAAAGTTGCCGGTCGATGAAGTAGTAACGGTGCCTTTCCTTGGCTCTCTTTTCTTTTTAACTCTTCATATAACTGCTGTAACCTTTGCATTTCAGCTTGTATTTCTTCAATTTCTCCTTTTTCAGAAGCAGAGCGGAAAATGTATCCCCCCGTTCCCTCTATTTCAATTTGGAGTAACTGTTGTCTTCTTTTATTATTTTTTATTTTTCGAGAAACAGCGCGCATCTCATCAAACGGCATATAAACGACATATTTCCCGGTAAATTCTATATTCGCTGTCAATTTAGGCCCTTTCGTATCAATTGCCTCTTTCACAACTTGTACGAGTATCGCTTGCCCTTCATGTATACGATAAGAAGATGGTACATCATCGTACGAAAGGTAAGCATGCTTTTCTAAACCGATGTTTACAAAAGCTGCATTCATTCCAGCAATTGTTCTTACGACACGCCCAACATAAATATGCCCAACAATCTCTTGCTCTTCATTACGTTTCCATAAAAATTCAACAATCTTTTTCTTCTCTTCAATTGCAACGCGCTTTTCCGAACCAGCGTAATTTACATATAACGTTTTCAAAATTATTTCCTCACTTTATAATCTTCTTTGATTTTACAATAATAAAAGGTTAGTGCTATCGTCAACACTAACCGATTAATTCTTCAACTGATGAAGTTGTTCGTTTTTCAGTAAAATATGCATAGAGCAATTCATTTTCATCCAATGTGTAATGCTCTTTATATTTTCCACGGACGATAATAGAATGCTTATATCCTCTACGAAATTTTGTGAATATCGTATATAAACGATCTTCCGTTTGCACTTCAATAGGTGCAATCTTTTCGATTCCTCTTTTGTTTCCATAATAACGTTCTAATAAAAAACGCATAAATGCATACCGTCTTTGTTTCCACTCTCGATATAATGACACTGCTAAAAATACGAGTAGTACCCACATCATAATATTGTTACTATTCCAGAGTAACTGCCATCCTAATATTACACCAAAAAAAACACATGACAATTTCATCATCTTTTCATGTGCTTGTAAATAAGGGAAACGATATGATAATACATTAAACAATACTTTCCCGCCATCTAACGGCCAAATAGGGAGTAAATTAAATGCTAAAATAATTATATTATTCCACATAAAGAAATAATATAAATCTGCATTCAGCCAACCGGCTTCGAACAACATATAACCTACCAGCATCATCCAAACATGTTGAATCGGTCCTGCAATTACGACAACAAGTTCCTCTTTCAATGACTTATTACCATGTTCCTCAAGCTCGGCAACGCCACCAAACGGCAAAAGCTGAATTCTTTTTATACGCCAATTATAGTGTGCTGCTGCAAAAGCATGCCCAAGTTCATGAATAAGAACAATACAAAATAACAGTAGTAACTCTTTAAAACGCGCAGTAAAAATACCAATGACAATAATAACCCAAAATAATGGATGCACGGAAATTTTCGTTAAAACGTCCCTATATTTAATCAAATGAGATCACCTGGATCGGATCAATAAATTTTTCATTCTTTTTTATCGCGAAATAAAACTTTCCATTTTTATCATTTGTATCATTACTCACCGTTCCAATTTTTTGTTTCTTTGAAACGTAATCATATAATTTCACTGACATATCATTTAAGTTTGCATACCATGACTCCGTACCATCTGCATGTTGAATTTGAACTGTATTTCCAAGTTCCTCTTTCTTGCCTGCAAAAACAACTAACCCTTCATTCACTGATTCCACTTTTTCATTTGTAGCTGTTTGGACAAATACACCTTGGCCATTTTTTTGAAACCCTTGCATTACCTTTCCAGAAGCAGGAATTGCATAATCTTTTTGCTGAATACTTCCTTCTTTTTTCTCGTTCGGCGAATAGAATACAAGCGGTTTTCCAAATTGCTTTTCGTACCATTTCGCTACAGTAGCAAACTGAAATTCCTCTTTCATCACTTTTTCCGTAACAGCTTTAGCTCCATTAAATGAAGAAGGAGCATTCTTATATAAAATAGCAACCGAAAGAACTAATATTGCTGATAATAAAACTTTGAAGAAAAAGACTTCCTTTCGAAATAAAGGATGCATTTCCTTTTCTCCATCTTCAATAAATACCGCTTCACTATCAAAATTCCCTCCGTTAAAATACTGCTCTTCCTCCATCCTTTCTTGCTCGGCCTTCCTTTTTGCAATCCGCTTTTTAATTTCTTCTACGTGTCTATTCTTCATACTGTCTCCTTTCTTTCGTTAAGCTAATTTCAATAGAAACAGTTGTATACAGTTTGTACATATGTATGAGCTAAGAAAGAAAGATATTCGTGTGAAGAAAAAAGAAAGCACTTCGCATATGTGCGAAGTGCTCTTAACGGATTCCAAAGAAGTTTTTCACCTTTGCAAATACCGATACCTTTTCTTGTTCAAATGCTTGTAATGGTACATTCTCACCTAACAAGCGTCTTGCAATATTACGATAAGCCAACGCTGCTTTTCCGCTTGGTTGCAACGCCACAGGTTCACCTGTATTTGTAGCTCGAATAACTTCATCGTCATCTTCGACAACACCAAGAAGCTCGATTGACAATGTACGTACAATTTCATCAACATCTAACATATCCTGTTCATGAAGCATATGACTACGTACACGGTTAATAACAAGTTTCGGTGGTTCAATATCCTCTTTTTCTAAAAGCCCAATAATACGATCCGCATCGCGCATTGAGGATACTTCTGGAGTCGTAACAACGATTGCTTTATCCGCACCAGCTACCGCATTTTTAAATCCCTGCTCAATCCCCGCAGGACAATCGATTAATATGTAATCATAATCTTGACGTAATACTTGTATTAATTCATCCATTTGTTCAGGTGTTACCGCTGATTTATCACTCGTTTGTGCTGCAGGTAATAAATAAAGATCATCAAAACGTTTGTCTTTAATAAGAGCCTGAGGTAAACGGCAACGCCCTTCAACGACATCAACAAGATCAAATACAATACGATTTTCCAGCCCCATTACTACGTCTAAATTTCGAAGACCGATATCTGTGTCAATTAAGCACACTTTCTTTCCAGATAACGCTAGGGCCGTACCAATGTTCGCAGATGTAGTAGTTTTACCTACTCCGCCTTTTCCAGATGTAATTACTATTGCCTCTCCCACAGCTATACAATTCCCCTTTCTAAC
The DNA here is from genome assembly GCF_056033865.1 of Bacillus sp. FAU20. NCBI lineage: Bacteria > Bacillati > Bacillota > Bacilli > Caryophanales > Bacillaceae > Bacillus > Bacillus sp. FAU20. The sequence continues at coordinate 209,045 of NZ_JBVYHY010000003.1, read as the reverse complement.
TTTGTTAAATTAGGTCTAAGATGAGTGAGAAGTTGCAGGCGATCGACAACAATGTGATTGTTCTCATTAATATACGCACATTCTGCCGCCTCCGCTCCGTCTTCTTTCTCTTCCGGAGCCCGCATTGCCACATCACTAATTCGAAGTTGCATCGGGTTCATAACAGATGCAGCGATTACAGCATCCGAATCCCCATAATACCCAGCATGTGCAATTCCTCTTAATGATCCTACGACAAAAATATTCCCCCCAGCGATAACCGTTCCGCCTGGATTAACATCACCAATTAACAACAAATTTCCTTTTACATGTAAAACTTGTCCAGAGCGAACAATTTTGGAAATAGGGACAATTTCTGTTTCTTCTTTCCAAGCTATTGCTTCTGCTTTAGTGATAACATCACTTTCAATTGAATCCACAACAAGATTCTTTTTATTACGAATTAACGTACGAATCTCTTCTTGTTGGACTTCTGTTAAATAACGATTTCCTACTTTCACATGCACTTCAATTAAAGAGCGCCCATCACCATCGTAGTAATGTGTAGAAAGTTTTTCTTCTAATTCCATCAATAATTCTGAGAATGAACAACAATCATCTAAATGAAGCGTTATCCCATCTTTTGTCCCTTTTATCGTTACATTTTGTTGCTTTTTTTTCTTCCACTAAAGTTCACCCCACCGATTCAATTCGACATAAAATTAGAAAATCCTTTTTTCTTTTTCTTCCATCGCTTTTGAAAGACGCACTATATATCGTCTCAGTGGGAAACAAACTATCAATAAGAAAATAGCATTTAACAATAAAGTAGAAAGGAGACGATCTGTGAAAAAGACATACGCTGGCATATGAGTACGTCCTAACAAAGTTAAGAATCCATACACATAATACTCTAGTGCTACAACGCTAGCTAATATGATAGAAACAACAATAAATAAATTCAATTGTAGTACTTTCATCACACTATAAACTAAATAAGCTAAAATCGGATAAGCAAAAATATATATCCCGACAAGCTCTGTGTATACGGTATCAAATAAGAAGCCAAATAATAGTCCGTAATAAATCCCTTGAACCGGACTATAATACACTGTAATAAAACATAAGACGATTATAAAGAAATGCGGTGCTACTATGCTGTCTTTCCAAAACACATCCGTTGGAACAAAAGTAGCAAACATATTTTCAAATAGAAACACAAAAAGGAGCAAAAGAGGAAGAGCTGCTCTTTTTAATATCTTCATCATCTCTTCTTCTCCTCCTATTCTAATGGCGCTGAAGGTGTTGCACGTTTAGCAACCGTAATATGCTCTACGTCATTTAAATCAGCGGAAGGTTTTACATAAGCTGTTTTTGTTAAGCCATATGCATCCGGCTGAACTTCAACGATTTTTCCAATTACAAGACCTTTCGGGAAAATATCACCCAGTCCAGATGTTACAACTAGTTGATCTTTCTCTACCGGTGCATCAGAGCCAATCTTTGTGAAAAGAAGTAATTGCTTTTCTTTGTCATAACCTTCAATCAATCCAAAGATTTTCTCTTGCCCTTGTACAATAGCAGAAACGCGATTTGTTCGGCTCATAGAACTTAGTAATTCTACTGATGATGTAAACTGAGATACACTTTTCACTCTTCCAACTAACCCTTGTGAAGTTACTACCGCCATATCTTTCTTAATTCCTTGCTGTGCCCCTTTATCAATTCCAATTAAATCGTACCATTTATCTGGATTACGAGAAACAACAGTAGCTGGAATTTCAGTATACCCACTATTTAACTCTTTTTTACCAGTTAGCTCTTGTAGCTTCTTGTTATCATCTTCTAATTGTTTTACTTTCCCTGATAGACCTGCATAATTATCTAATTTTGCTTTTAATTCTTTATTCTCTTCATACGTGCGCTTTACATCCTCTACATTTTCGAAGAATCCAGCTACGTATTTCGCTGGCTTTTGGAATACACGTTCTACAACACCGACAGTATCTTTAACAAACTGCTCTGGCCATGTTAAACTGTTCCGTTCTTTCAATGAGATTCCAATCAATGCCACGAGAAGAATAATACTAACCAACAAAACAATTAATCTTTTGTTTAAGAAAAACTGTGGCACGTTCACACCCTCTTAATTTCACTGATTTTTATTTTGCAATATTATCGAGCAGCAGTTTTGAAAAGATCGATATTGTCTAATGCTTTACCTGTTCCAATTGCTACGCAATCTAATGGATCTTCTGCAACAAGAACTGGCATTTTCGTTTCTTCACTAATTACTTTATCTAAATTACGTAGTAATGCCCCGCCACCTGTTAATACGATACCGCGGTCCATAATATCAGCCGCTAATTCAGGTGGAGTTTTTTCTAACGTATTTTTAACTGATTCTACAATCGCATCTACTGTATCTTTTAATGCATCTGCAATTTCTTCTGGCTGAATTAGTACTGTTTTTGGTAAACCACTTACTAAATCACGACCGCGAATTTCCATAGGCTCGATACCTTCTGGCTCGCCTGCAGAACCAATTTCTAATTTTAATGCTTCAGCTGTTCTTTCACCGATCATTAAGTTATAGCTTTTCTTAATGTACTGAATGATTGAATCGTCCATATCATCACCAGCAACACGAACTGACTGACTTGTTACAATACCACCTAGAGAAATAATTGCAACTTCTGTTGTACCACCACCGATATCAACAACCATACTACCAGTTGGTTCCCAAACAGGTAAGTTTGCACCAATTGCTGCTGCAAATGGCTCTTCGATAGGATAAGCATCACGAGCACCTGCTTGACGAGTCGCATCGATTACTGCACGTCTTTCTACAGCTGTAATACCAGATGGTACACATACCATTACATACGGCTTACGTGAGAAGAAACCGTTTGATTTTTGAGCTTGTTGAATGTAATATTTCATCATTGTTGCAGTTGTTTCATAATCAGCAATTACACCGTCTTTCATCGGGCGAAGTGCCACAACGTTCCCTGGTGTACGACCAATCATTTGTTTTGCGTCGCTACCTACAGCAACGATTTGTTTCGTATCAGTTTGTAACGCCACTACTGAAGGTTCTCGTAAAACTACACCTTTTCCTTTTACATATACAAGCGTGTTCGCAGTTCCTAAGTCTATTCCAAGATCGCGAGTAAATCCACCAAATCCAAACATATTATTTATCTTCCTTTCTTGTTTTCACGGACTCATTTTTTCTTACTTTATATTATAAAAACAGTACGTTTTTTATATCTTTATCCTTTTTGTAGATAAATTTCTACAAAAAACTCATAAATCACATTATAAAACAAAATAAGTAAAAAGCATAGTCTTAAATATGACCTTTTTCCTTTAAACTCACGAATTTATGGTCACCTATTATAATATGATCAAGCACTTCAATTCCGATAATCTGGCCGCATTCTACTAAGCGTTTTGTTACTTCAATATCTTCACGGCTCGGCGTGGGATCTCCTGAGGGATGGTTATGAAGACATATGATAGAGGCTGCTGCACGACGGAAGGCTTCTTTAAAAACTTCCCTCGGGTGTACAATTGACGTGTTTAAACTTCCAATAAAGATCGTTTGCCTATGTATAACTTGATTTTTTGTATTTAAATATAAACAAACAAAATGCTCTTGTTGTAAAAAACGCATTTCTTCCATCATGTATTTCGCACAATCTTCTGGACTTCGAATACTATATCTATTTTGATATTCTAAACGTACCATTCTTCTGCCTAATTCAAAGGCTGCCATAAGTTGCGATGCCTTTGAAATCCCAATACCATGTATACTAATTAGCTCTTCTAATGTTGCATCTTTCAACATACGTAAGCCATCAAATTGGTGTAAAATTTTATCTGATAACTTTAAAACTGTTTCTTCTTTAGAACCTGTTCTGAGTAACACTGCGAGAAGCTCTCGATTTGATAAACTTCCAGCACCTTCTAACAATAAACGCTCCCGTGGCTGTTCTTCTCTTACAACATCACGAATACCGTTCATCTCTCCACCCCTTTATTTGTTCTCTCAAAGAAAATCCCATGCAATTTTACGCATGGGTTACATCAATATCAAATTGTTTTAATTCCCGAACGAGACGTGCAATTGGTAAGCCAACTACACTATAGTAGTCCCCTTGAATATTTTGAACGAAAATAGATCCTTTACCTTGAATCCCATAACTACCGGCTTTATCAAGAGGTTCTTTCGACGCGACGTATGTATCAATTTCCGCTTCTGTTAACTCCCAAAATGTAACTTCTGTACGCTCATAAAAAGTAATCGTTTTTTCTTTTGCTATAATCGCAACACCTGTATACACTTCATGTGTTTTCCCTGATAGTAATTGTAACATCTCTTTCGCCTCATCCTCATTAGAAGGCTTACCAAGAATACGCGACTCATATGTAACAATTGTATCTGCACCTAACACAATGTGATCACTATTATTTTCTGCCACCGCTGATGCTTTTTGCAAAGCAAGCGACATTACAATATCAGAAGGCGATGAATATGCATCAATTGTTTCCTCTACTTCACTTACAACGATTTCAAATGGCACACTAGCTAACTCAAGCAATTCCTTCCTCCGAGGTGACCCTGAAGCTAAAATTATTTTTCTCATATTTTCTCCTTCCTTTCTCACATGAAGCAGAACAATTTATATTAATCGTATCAAAGGAATAGTTTGTCCACAAATGAAAGAAATATTAATTTCTCTAACTAAAATAACACTTCTTTATTGCATACGATTATATTCCTGTCATAGAGAAAGCACTTTGCTCTAAATTCAAAAGAAAAGAAAGAAGTACATGTACTTCTTTCTTACTCATTTTATTATCCTATCATTTCACTTTCTACGAAACAATTTTTTCATACGAGAGTAAACCATCAATAATAACTTGATTTAATTTCGCCAAAGATTCCTTATCCATCTTCCCATCTTTTACTGTTTGTACAGCTACCGACGTATACATATACAGTTTCTTCGCTTCTTCTCGTTTCATACTTTTTCCTTCTTTTTCAATCGCTTTCCATTCTTTTTCAATCGCTTCCATATCTTTTGCGCTGCTTTTTCCACCAACTTGTACGCTAGAAGCATATTTTGCTAAATAAGTGTATAATGGCTGCACTTTTGTTAAAAATATTCCTACTTCTTTATCATCTTTCAGCAATGCTTTATCTGTTATATCCCAGTTCTTTTTTAAAACGGAGACACCATCATTTTTATACTTAGTCATTAATTGATTTATAGACTGTTCATCGCTAGCAATACCAAAAACTATTGCATACTTATCACCGCTCGGTCTCAAAGCACCAATACCCCCATTGCCTTTCCATTCTTCAAGAGCTGCCTGTCCCTTTTCTTCAGAAGAATAAAGCCCCCCTTGAACAAAAAATAATTTCATCGGATCCAATGACGTTCCTGCCTGCGCCTTTTGTTTTTCTTCTTTCGGTGCTGGTGTTTGTTCTGCCGTTCCACCCACCTTTGATTCTCCATTTCCAGTCGGCCTTGAAGCAGTTACTTCACTTCCTCCTGTCGTTCCTTGTCCAGTAAGTAAATGAAGCATCCCCATTCCAAACGCCGTACCGATAATAATTGCGGTTGCAACGATTACAATTAATGTATTACTCCACTTCTTTCTGTATTTTTCCACAGACATTGATTTCGCTTTTTGAAACGGAACAACATTTTTCGGTCGTTCACTTTCTACTACCATCCATTCAAATTCACCTTTCTTCTTTTCCTCATACTTCGCTTCTGTTCCATTCACTTTCACTGAGATCGTTCGTGATTGCTTGTCCATACACTCACACCTCACCTCTTATCGTTGTCCGCATCATATCATATTCATTTCACAAAAAAACGAGATATTTGTCAGAGGAATTCGCCAAATAACCCTATATATTTATCTTATATGTATGCATTTGACTTCATTTGTAGAACAAAAAACTAGATAGCAAAGACTATCTAGTTTTTCTCGCGAATATACTTTCGAACTTCAGAAATGAAATAAAGAGAACCTGTTATGATAAAAACATCATTTTCTCCAATCATTTCAACTTTTGTATCAATTGCCTCTTTCCAATTTTCAAAAACTAATTTTGATTCTTTCTGTGAATATGATGCAAGCTTGTCAGCAGAAATAGCACGATCAAAGGCGAATGTTGTAAAAATAATTTCATCTGCAATGGTTTCTAATTGGCCTACCATGTTATGCAATTGTTTATCACCAAGAGCAGTAAATAATACTATTACATTTTTAGCTTTGTAATGCGCTTCTACTGTCTTCACAAGGCTTTCGATACCTTCTGGATTATGAGCACCATCTATAATAATATCCGGGTTACTTTGTAGCTTTTCAAAGCGCCCAATCCAATATGCTTCCTGTAATCCCGTTCTTATTTCCTCTTCCTCAATTAAAAATGATACATATGTTTTTACATACATTACTGCCATAAGTGCTAGCGCTGCATTTCCTACTTGATGAATGCCTTTCATTGAGATTTGCAAATCTTCAAATGTGGAAAAAGGACAAGTAAAATCAAACTGTTCTCCATCTTCGTTAGACTGTTTATGTAGCGCTGTAAAATGCTTGCCAAGTTCGTATAAGTTTGCATGGTTTTCCTTTGCAACATTTTGAATGACTTGCAAAGCTTCTTCATCTTGTACACCAGTAATTACAGGCACGCCAGACTTAATAATCCCCGCCTTTTCATATGCAATTTCTCCTAGTGTATTTCCTAAAATATGCATATGATCGTGACCGATATTCGTAATAATCGTGAGAACAGGGTGTATAACATTGGTAGAATCAAAACGTCCACCAAGCCCTGTTTCAAATAATACAACATCACAGAAATTGACTTTACCGAAATAGCAAATCGCCATAACAGTAATAATTTCAAACTCCGTTGCTTCCCCTAAATCTGTCTCGTCTAGTTTTTCAACGACTGGTTTTACCATTTTTACAAGTTCAATAATCTCTTCATCTGCAATTGGTGTTCCATTCACACTAATGCGCTCATTAAATGTTTCTATATAAGGAGAGGTAAACGTTCCTACCTTATATTTCGCGCCTTCTAACATGTAACGCATATATGTTAAAGTTGAACCTTTTCCATTTGTACCAGCAAGATGAACACATTTTATATGACGCTCTGGATTTCCAAGTTCTTCTAGCATCCATCTCATTCTTTCTAATCCTGGCTTAATTCCAAATTTCAATCGGCTATGAATCCACCCTATCGCTTCTTCGTATGTATGTATCACGTATGCTTTTCCCCTTTCAAAAGACAACTTTCATAGTTCTATTATACGCAAAGAAAAGAGACTCACCAATATAGTGAGTCTCTAAAAACATTTTTACTTTTCAAGATCTGCTAGACGTTGACGAACTGCTTCGCGTTTTTCTAGGTAATCTTGCTCTTTCGCACGCTCTCCTTCAATAACCGCTGCAGGAGCTTTCGCTACGAAACCTTGGTTAGAAAGTTTCTTGTGTACACGTTCTACTTCTTTATCGAACTTCTCAAGTTCTTTCTCAAGACGAGCTCTCTCTTCATCAAGATTGATAAGATCAGCTAACGGTAAGAATAACTCTGCACCTGTTACGATTGCAGTCATCGCTTTTTCTGGCGCTTGTAAGTCCGTTTGAATTGTTAATTCGCTTGGGTTACAGAAACGCTCAATGTAAGAGCTATTTTTCGTAAGTTGAGCAAGTACAGCCTCATCTTTTGCTTTAATTTGCATTTGAACTTTTTTGCTCATTGGCGTATTTACTTCTGCACGGATGTTACGAACAGAGCGAATGATATCAACTAGAAGGTGCATTTCTGCCGCAGCCTCCGTATCTTGTAAATCTTCGCGAACTGTTGGCCACGCAGCTACTGTAATAGACTCGCCTTCATGCGGTAAATGTTGCCAAATTTTCTCTGTTACGAATGGCATGAATGGGTGTAATAGACGCATTGTTTGATCTAATACGTAAGCTAAAATAGAACGAGTTGTTTTCTTAGCTGCTTCATCTTCACCGTATAGTGGAAGTTTCGCCATTTCAATATACCAATCACAGAAATCGTCCCAAATGAAGTTGTATAATGAACGACCAGCTTCACCGAACTCATATTTATCCATGTTACGTGTTACGCTTTCGATTGTTTCGTTTAAGCGAGTTAAGATCCACTTATCCGCAACTGATTTTTCACCAGTTAAATCGATTTCTTCATACTTCATATCATCCATGTTCATTAATACGAAACGTGATGCGTTCCAAATTTTATTAATGAAGTTCCAAGTAGATTCTACTTTTTCCATGCTGAAACGTAAATCTTGACCTGGTGCACTTCCTGTTGATAAGAAGAAACGCATTGCATCTGCACCGTACTTCTCGATAACATCCATTGGATCAATACCGTTACCAAGAGATTTACTCATTTTACGACCTTGCTCGTCACGAACTAAACCGTGAATTAATACATCTTTAAATGGACGCTCGCCTGTAAACTCTAAACCTTGGAAGATCATACGAGATACCCAGAAGAAGATGATATCATAACCCGTTACTAGTGCATCTGTTGAATAGTAACGTTTGAAGTCTGCTGAATCTTCATTTGGCCAACCAAGTGTGGAGAATGGCCATAATGCTGAACTGAACCATGTATCAAGTACATCGTTATCTTGATTCCAGTTTTCAATATCTGCTGGTGCTTCTGTACCTACGTATACTTCACCAGTTTCTTTATGGTACCAAGCTGGAATACGGTGTCCCCACCATAATTGACGAGAAATACACCAGTCATGAATATTTTCCATCCAACGTAAATATGTGTTTTCAAAACGCTCTGGTACGAACGTTACTTTTTCTTCTTCTTTTTGTTGAAGCGCTACTGCTTTTTCAGCAAGTGGAGCCATTTTTACGAACCACTGTGTTGATAAATAAGGCTCAACAACTGCACCGCTACGCTCACTATGACCTACTGAATGCATATGTGGCTCGATTTCTACTAATACGCCAGCTTCTTGTAAGTCTTTTACTAATTCTTTACGGCATTCGAAACGATCCATACCGTTATACTTACCAGCTTTTTCGTTCATTGTTCCATCTTCGTTCATTACTAAAATGCGTGGTAAGTCATGACGGTTACCTACTTCAAAGTCATTCGGGTCATGAGCTGGTGTAATTTTTACAACGCCCGTTCCGAAATCTTTTTCTACGTACTCATCAGCAATAATCGGAATCTCACGGCCTACGATTGGAAGTGTAACTGTTTTTCCGATTAAATGTTTGTAACGATCGTCTTCTGGATGAACTGCTACTGCTGTATCACCAAGCATCGTTTCTGGACGAGTTGTCGCAAGACGAATGTGACCAGAACCATCTGTTAACGGATAGTTCATATGGTAGAATGCACCTTGAACTTCTTTATGAATTACTTCAATATCAGAAAGAGCTGTACGTGTTGCTGGATCCCAGTTGATGATATATTCACCACGATAAATTAAGCCTTTTTCGTATAATTGAACGAATACTTTATTAACCGCATCTGATAAACCTTTGTCTAATGTGAAACGTTCACGAGAATAGTCTAGTCCTAAACCAACTTTCCCCCATTGTTGACGAATGTGAGAAGCGTACTCTTCTTTCCACTCCCAAGCTTTTTCAAGGAATTTTTCACGGCCAAGATCGTAACGTGAAATACCTTCTTCACGAAGTTTTCCTTCTACTTTCGCTTGTGTTGCGATACCAGCATGGTCCATTCCTGGAAGCCATAGTACATCGTATCCTTGCATACGCTTCGTACGAGTTAAAATATCTTGAAGAGTTGTATCCCAAGCATGACCTAAGTGTAACTTACCAGTTACGTTCGGAGGTGGAATTACAATTGTATACGGTTGTTTCTTCTCGTCTCCTGTTGCTTCAAAATATTTGCCTTCAAGCCACCATTGATAAAGGCCTTCTTCAACGGACATATGATCATATTTAGTTGGTAAATTCTTTTCCGTGTTTGACATTATTTTCCCTCCTTAAAATAAAAAATGTCCCTCATCCAAAAAGGACGAGGGACATCGCGGTACCACCTTTATTTACAAACAAATTCATAATTTGCTTATACTCTTAATTTGATAACGGACAAATCCGTCTTTTCCTAATGAGAACTATTCCGTTCAGAAAAGATGCTCCAGGGCTACCTTCTAACATAACTATCTAGAGAATCTCCCAGCTAATGATTCTCCTCTCTGAAGACGTTTCTTGTTATACTCTTCCCCTTCAAGGCATTTATATGATTGTTAATTATTATATACAATAGTGTAAAAAACGAAACCTTATTCGTCAAGATAAATTTAAGACTATAGCTTTTGGAATGAAAAAAAGAAGATAAGTAGTACCCTCTACTTATCTTCTTTATCCGTTCCCTTGCTGGGCAGCTTGTAATTGCGAAAGGAAATATTCTATATTACTAACGAGCCAATGCGATTGTTGCAAACTCTTTACTCCGAGAAGTTCATTTTCCTCATTACGACGCTCTCTTCTTTTCTTATAAGACTGGATTTGCCGAATAAATTGCGATGGATACGTCATATACGCAAACATAAGTAGTTGCTCTTCTTTCGTAAAAGGGAAATTTTTTTGATACATTTGAAACCATTCAAACCGATCACTTCTTGCGATTGGATATGTGTTTAAAGACCGTGAATAAAAACCTACTATATCTTGCACAGGCGTTGCAAACTTCGATTTTTCTAAACTAATAAAATAGCCATTCCGCTCATAGTCAAATAAAAAATGATTAAGTGACACATTACCATGCACAAAAGTAATACGCGTTTTCTCTTTTTCTTTCATCGCATCGTTCCACTCATTTAATTGCTTCGTTGCAAATTCACGCGCTCTCATTACATGATGATAGTACGTACAATATTGCAATTCAAACGGGGACATATACCATTTTGATTCAGATTCTACGAGAAACTCTTCTAACATCTCACCATCATTTTCCCAACGATCGGATATAGTTGTATAATGTTTTTCTAAATCTTCTTCCGTATACGTTTCTTCCTTCACAGTTTTTTGATGCAACATTCCAAGTGTCTGAAACATTTTATGGTATTGATCATTGTCCTCACCGTTTCCTTCTGCACGTTCTAACCAAGGCATTAAATAATAATTATACGTCCCGTCACTTAAAATATAACTTCCATCCGTCGCATGATATATAGGTACATAATTTGAAAAACCTTTCTCCTTCAAATATTGAATATGATGCAGAAAGTTATTCCGCTCTAACTTTCTGCCTTCTATTTTCTTGAGTGCATATGGACCTTGATTCGTATAAATTTTCATTACATTTCCGTGCTCTTCCATATGCTGCGTATCCAATCTATATTGCCTCACGATAGGTTCATAGTGATTTCGCAACTCAATATCCATACGAATAACCCTTTCTATTCAAAACATAGCCTCTAAGAAAGGAAGTGAGTGAAAACACTCACTTCCTTATTTCGCCTTTACCCTTGAAACGGGAATATAAATAATTTGCCCCGTATTTAAAAATATATCTTCTGTTTGATTGACACGGTATAAATTTTGTACAGACGTTTCATAACGGTCTGCAATAGATTCAATTGTATCTCCTTCTTGCACGAAATACATTCTTAACTTTGTAAATTCTTCTTCCGGTTCTTTCGTAAATAGTTTTGTTAAATAAAGCGCATTTTCATCTCGCTGTGAGTACTCTTCTTCTTGTTCTTCCTGCTTTTTCGCTTTTTCTTTCTTGAAATCTTTTCGTCCGAACAGTTCAAATTGTGGCGTTGTTTCTTGCTCCTCTTCACGTTCCACAAATTCATGTTCTTCTATTTTCTCTTCTTCTAATTCCTGCTCTTTTCTTTCCTCTAATTGGAACGGTTCAAATGCGTAATCTTCCCACTCATCTGATTCCTTATATGCTGTTTCTTCTACATGCGGCGCCGGTCTATTTTCATCCTCTTGCGCTGAATCTTCTTCTAACTCAGCATACACCGTTTCTTCCTCTTCAACTTCATCCTCGCTTCTCTCTTCATCACACAAACCGGTAATAGATATATCCGCTAATAATTGTAAGCAACCATTTTCCTTTAATTCATAATCAAATTCCTCGATTGATACATATAGCTCTTCAATTACTTTCACTCGATTTCTCGGAATTGATATTTCAAGTGGAAAGGAATGAACAAGTTCATTAACCCCATCTTCTCTTGTTTCTACATAATCAATTGACTTTGCTGGCGATAGTTCTCTTAATGAATACGCGGAATCATCTTTTCGTGCAACATACTCTCCCGTTAAATCTAATTGTCCTCTCACGATTACTTCATGATCAAGCTCTTCTATCTCAACGTCTGGATCTAACGAAATTGACAAAAGTTCTTCGACTTCCTGTCCTTTTTGGAACCACACAGATTCTTTTAATGAAAATCGTAATGAATGATCTGCAGCCACTTCTTTTCCCCCTCCCAAACTATATGTCATTACAGATTTATGTGTGGAAAGCTTACTTTATGAATAAAAAAAATCGCTCCCCTTATGGAGAGCGATTTTCTCTAATACATTACGCTTTTAATTTTGACATTGCAATTTCAGCTGCTGCAATCGTCGCTTCAATATCTGCATCACTATGTGCTGTCGATAAGAATAAACCTTCGAATTGAGATGGTGGTAAGAATACACCTTGTTCTACCATTTCACGATAGTAAGCCGCAAAGAATTCTAAATTTGAAGATTTTGCTGCATCGTAATTAATAACAGGTTCATCTGTAAAGAAAATACCAATCATAGAGCCTGCACGGTTAATATGATGCGGAATGCCATGTTTTTCAGCTGCTTTACGTAATCCATCTTCTAACATTTCAGCTTTACGCTCAAATTCTACATATGATTCTGGCGTTAACTGTATTAACGTTTCATAACCTGCCGCCATTGCAAGTGGGTTACCTGATAAAGTACCAGCTTGGTAAATCGGTCCGCTTGGCGCAACTTGGCGCATAATTTCTGCTTTACCACCGTATGCTCCTACCGGTAAACCACCACCGATTACTTTACCTAAGCATGTTAAATCAGGTGTTACGCCATAATAACCTTGACCACAATTATAAGCTACTCGGAACCCTGTCATTACTTCATCAAAAATAAGCAATGCACCGTTTTGTTCTGTTACTTCACGAAGCCCTTCTAAAAATCCAGGCTGCGGTGGAACAACCCCCATATTTCCTGCTACTGGTTCTACAATTACACAAGCAATATCATCACCGAATTGTTCAAACGCGTATTTTACGCTTTCTAAATCGTTATAAGCTACTGTAATCGTATTTTTCGCTACACCTTCTGGTACACCAGGACTATCTGGTAAACCTAAAGTCGCCACACCAGAACCAGCTTTAATTAATAACGAATCACCATGACCGTGGTAACAACCAATAAATTTCAAGATTTTATTACGACCTGTATAACCACGAGCTAAACGTAGTGCACTCATTGTTGCTTCCGTTCCAGAGTTAACCATACGCACAATCTCAATTGATGGCACACGCTCAATAACAAGTTTTGCTAATTTATTTTCAATTTCTGTTGGTGCACCGAAGCTTGTACCTCTTTCAGCGACAGATTTTAACGCTTCTACAACACGATCATTTGCATGACCATGAATTAAAGGACCCCATGATAATACGTAGTCGATGTATTCATTCCCATCGATATCATATACTTTAGAACCTTTTCCACGCTCCATAAACAACGGATTCATCCCAACAGACTTAAAGGCACGAACCGGGCTATTTACGCCACCAGGCATTAAGTCTTGCGCCTCTTCAAACGCTGCAATTGACTTATCAAACTTTTTCATTATTTAGTGCCTCCTTCTTGTAACCATCTTGCTGCATCTTTTGCATGATACGTAATAATTAAATCTGCCCCTGCACGTTTCATACTAATTAATTTTTCAAGAACAACTTCTTTTTCATTAATCCAACCATTTTGCGCTGCCGCTTTAATCATCGAATATTCACCACTTACATTATAAGCGACAACTGGTAAATTAAAGTTATTTTTCACATCACGAACGATATCTAAGTAAGAAAGAGCTGGTTTTACGATTAAGAAATCTGCACCTTCCATTACATCTGATTCTGCTTCACGGAATGCTTCCATACGGTTTGCCGGATCCATTTGATATGTTTTACGGTCACCAAATTGTGGTGCACCATGCGCAGCATCACGGAATGGTCCATAAAATGCTGATGAATATTTCACAGCGTACGACATAACTGGCACGTGTTCAAAACCATTTTCGTCTAATGCTTGGCGAATTGCTGTTACGAAGCCGTCCATCATGTTTGATGGCGCAATAATGTCCGCTCCTGCTTTCGCTTGACTTACAGCTGTTTTCGCAAGAACCGCAAGAGACTCGTCATTTAAAATAATACCATCTTCAATTACACCGCAATGACCATGGCTTGTAAATTGACATAAACATGTGTCTGCAACTACTACTAGCTCAGGGAAATCACCTTTAATTTGCTGAATAGCACGTTGTACAATTCCATGATCACAATATGCTGATGATCCAACTTCATCCTTTTCAGCAGGTAAACCAAATACAATAACAGAACGAATACCTAAATCAACAACTTCTTGCATTTCAGCTTGCAATAAATCTAAAGACATTTGATATACGCCTGGCATAGAAGGAACTTCATTACGAACATTTTCACCTTCTAATACAAAAATAGGGTAAATAAAATCTTCCGTATGTAAAAACGTTTCACGCACAAGCGCACGCATGCCCCCGCTTTGTCTTAAACGACGATGACGATTAAATTGTAAAGAGTTCATAGATTTCTATCCCCATTCTTTCATTTTATAGATTCACAAACATATTGTAGTAATGCTTCTACAGTATACTCTTTCGGCACAATAACAGACGGAAAATAAAGACTTGCCTCTTTTTCCGTAATAGGTCCTATACAAGCAATTGTACATTTTTTTGTCCATTCTCTCCAGTTTGTACCCTCAAGTAAACGAACAAAACTAGTAACAGTTGAAGGACTCGTAAATGTAATAATGTCTACTTTCCCTAACTTCAATGCCGCTATAAGCTCTTGCTTTTTTTCTATATTCACTTTCGTACCGTATACGATTAGCTCATCTAGAGAAACACCAATTTCCCGAAGTGCAACCGGAATTACCTCTCTTGCTAAATTCCCTTTCGGAAATAAAATACGTTCGTTTCCACTTAATTCTTTTAGAAACTCTTCTGCAAATGCTTCTGCAACAAATGAAGTCGGAACAAAATGAACTTGATAGCCCCTTTTTTCTAACTCTAATTTTGTTTTCACACCTACTGCAGCGATTTTAATGGTTAGTGGTAGTTTCTTTTTTAAACTATCTAGAAAAAAAGCTACACCATTTCTGCTCGTAAAAATAACCCAGTCGTATGAATGTAGCTGCTCTTTGATATGTTGAATTTGCCTATGAGACATACCTTCCATACGCAAAAGCGGAATTTCCAATGGAATTCCGCTCTTTTCTTTCACTGCTACACTCATTTGTTTCGCTTGATGCTGGGCACGTGTAATCAATACCGTTTTTCCAGCGAGAGCGTTCATATTTATTGTTGCTCCTTATTTGCAGCAAGAATGAGTTCTTTGGCGCCTCGCTTAATTAAACGGTCTGCGGCCTCTAATCCTACTTCCTCAGGATTAGTACCCACTACTGTCTCTTTTAATAAAACAGAGCCATCCATAGAGCCGACAAGAGCTGTTAATTCGATTGCATCATTTTTTGTAAGGGTTGCATATCCAGCGATTGGAACTTGGCATCCACCTTCAAGTTTATGAAGAAATACTCGCTCCGCTGCCACTGTTCTTTCTGTTATCGCATCATTAATATGCGCTAACAGCTGCAATAAATCCTTATCATCCTCACGACATTCAATCGCTAATGCACCTTGTCCTACAGCAGGTACACATAACGTTTCATCTAAATGTTCTGTAATAACTTCATCATCCCAGCCCATTCTTTGTAATCCAGCTGTCGCTAAAATAATCGCATCGTAATCCTCTTCTTTTAATTTACGTAAACGTGTATCGATATTTCCGCGAATCCACTTCACTTGTAAATCTGGTCTCGCAGCGAGTAGCTGTGCACTACGTCTTAAACTACTCGTACCTAAAATAGCACCTTCCGCTAACTCTTTAAACGATGCTCCATTTTTTGAGATAAAAGCATCACGAGGGTCAACACGCTTTGGTGTACAGCCAATCATCAATCCTTCTGGAAGTACGGCTGGCATATCTTTCATACTATGTACAGCCATATCGATTTCTTTCGTAAGTAACGCATGCTCAATTTCTTTAACGAACAAACCTTTTCCGCCTACTTTTGAAAGAGTAACATCTAAAATCACATCACCTTTAGTGACAATTTCTTTCACTTCAAATTCATATGGTAAACCAAGTGCTTTTAACTGATCAATAAACCAGTTTGTTTGTGTTAATGCTAGCTTACTCTTTCGTGACCCTACAATAATTTTGCGCATAATTCTCTCTCCTCATTATAAATACCAAAAGTGGAAATTAGATAAACTACTTAATAAAAAAATGTTAACTAGCATTACGAGAAAGGCCCCTACATTCCACAGTACAATTTTCTTCCCTTGCAACACATCTGCCGCTCTTAAATACAAGCCCGCACAGTATACAAATAGAACGACAAACGAACCAATTACTTTCGTATCATACCAATGAAAATTATCTAATTTTGTATATCCCCATATACATCCTAATAAAATTGCTAGTAAGAAAAATGGAACAGAAAATAAATTTAATCCGTAAGACGTAGATTCAAGCTTCGGTAAATTCCCTAACCTTCTTAATCTCGCATTCCACTTTTTCTTTTTTAATAGGCGATATTGCAGTAAATACATAATAGAAAAAATAAACGATACCGTAAACGTTGCATAAGAAATAATCGCCATTCCAACATGCACGTATACAAGTTCTGAAACTAATTGCTCTGCAAGTACTGGCGACATCTTTCCGAGCGGTGTAAAAATAGAAAAAGCGCTTACGCCAAATGCAACAACATTTGTAAAGAAGACTAAAAAGTCAACGCGCATAAATCGATTTATGACTAATGACATCGTAATCAATAACCAAACATAAAAATAAATCCCTGATAATAAAGTTAAAATGGGGTTCGTTTCTGAATCTGTCGCCCTAAGCAACATAAAAATAGACTGCAATACCCATACAATCGAAAGTAACCAAAAAGCAAATCGGTTCGCCTTTCGGTTACTTTGGAAATAATCTATAAAATATAAACTAATGCTACAAGCATATAAAATAATTGCAATATGATAAATAATACTGTTATTTAAAAAACTCATCCGATCATCCTTCCAAATTATAAAGATGGAACGGATGGTGTCCACACTCTTTTATGTTCTACTTCTTCCGCACGACTCTCTACTTCTTCCGTTTCTAAATCGAAAATCTTCGCAAATAACGCTAATTTTTCGCTCGCTCCCTCTTCAGCAGCTATTTCTTTCGCTACTAAAATTGGGTCTTTTAATAATTGATTAATAATACTTTTCGTATGCTTACTAATAACTTTTTTCTCACGATCACTAAGGTTTGGTATTTTTCGCTCTAGGCTTACCATTGTTTCACTTTGGATTGCAAGTGCCTTATCACGAAGAGCTGATATTAATGGAACAACACCAAGTGTACTTAACCACGTTTTAAATAGAACAATTTCCTCTTCAATCATAAATTGAATTTTCTCTGCTTCTTTCAAACGCTCAGCACGGTTTGCCTCCACTACTCCTTGCAGATCATCAATGTCATACAAGAAAGAACCTTCTAACTCATCAATCGCTGGATCAATATCACGTGGTACTGCAATATCAACCATAAATAAAGGGCGACCAGAGCGCATTTTCTCCACCTTTGTCATCATCTCTTTCGTAATGACATACTCAGATGCACCAGTTGAACTAATTAAAATATCTGCTTCTAATAATGCACATTGTAATTCGCTTAACGATTTTGCATGTCCCATATATTTCTCAGCCATTACTTCTGCTTTCGAAAGCGTCCTATTCATAACTGTTACTTTACGAGCACCACTTCCATATAAGTTTTGCAGTGCAAGTTCGCCCATTTTACCAGCACCAAGAATAAGCACATGACAATCTGTTAACTCGCCAAATATTTTCTTTCCAAGCTCAACAGCAGCATAACTAACAGACATCGCACTTTCCCCGATTGTTGTTTCTGAGTGGGCACGTTTTGCTAATGTAATGACTTGCTTAAACAATTCATTAAAAATTGTGCCTGTTGCTTTAACTTGTTGCGCTTCTAAAAAGCTATCTTTTATTTGACCTAAAATCTGCGTTTCTCCGACTACCATTGAATCTAAACCGCACGTTACGCGGAATAAATGATCTATTGCACCATCTTGTTCAAAAATAGTTAAATATGGCGCAACTTCTTCTATTTCAAGCTGAAACCAATCAGCTAAAAACTTCTTAATATAATACCGTCCCGTGTGTAATTGATCGACAACAGCATAAATCTCAGTGCGATTACAAGTTGATACAATGACATTCTCTAACACGCTCTTTTGATTTTGTAATGTAGTCATCGCTCGCTCTAGTTCTGCTGCCTGAAATGTGAGTTTCTCACGAAATTCTACAGGGGCTGTTCGATAATTTACACTAACAACAAGAATATGCACGCAGCATGTCCCCCTTCACCCGTTTTATCACTTTATCTACTATCATAATACAACTTTCCTCTTATGAATCTGACAATCGTGTGAACAACCGATTATTTTTTAATTATTCTCCGTATGTAATAAAGGAGATTCAGTAACACTAATAAAAAAACTTCTACTTTATAATGATTATAAATTAATAACTCTATTTGTACGTTACCAAAAAAAGCCCTCATAATCAAGTGATGGAAACTATTCCATATAAATTATAACATCATCTTCCCTATCTTCTTTCATCATGAAGGAAAATATGTATGATTGTTCCAAAATGTAACAAAGACTTTCTCAATACAATGTATTTGACATTGTATTTCTTTTTCGTTATATTAGTTTTACAAAATTAAATTGTGCACAACTTAATTAGAAGGGAGTTATTTATGACAGAAAACTCTTTGCATCTAGATAACCAACTTTGTTTTTCTATTTACGCCTGCTCTAGAGAGGTTACTCGTTTTTATCGACCTTATTTAGAAGAAATGGGTATTACGTATCCCCAGTACATTACTTTACTCGTACTATGGGAGCAAGATGGACTAACAGTAAAAGAAATTGGAGAACGTCTATTTTTAGATTCTGGTACGTTAACACCTATGTTAAAACGAATGGAATCATTAAAACTTGTAAAACGTGTTCGTTCCAAAGAAGACGAGCGAAAAGTTTGTATTGAATTAACAGAACAAGGCAAAGATTTAAAGGAAAAGGCTTGTTCATTACCGACAACGATGGCTACAAACTTAGGAATTACAGAGCAAGAATATCTCTCTTTATTAATTCAACTAAATAAACTAATTGACACAATGAAAACAATTAATGATGGAAAAGGGGAATAAATATGGATAAATTATATACTGCTTCAGTAACAGCAACAGGTGGAAGAAATGGGAAAGTAGTTTCAGATGATGGCATATTAAATCTTGATGTAAAAATGCCGAAAGCACTAGGTGGTGCAGGCGGAGAAGCAACAAATCCAGAACAACTATTTGCAGCTGGTTATGCAGCTTGTTTCGATAGTGCATTACAACTTGTCATTCGTACAAAACGTATGAAAGTAGAAAGTACAGAAGTAACTGCTCACGTTTCTATCGGAAAAGATACAGATGGTGGTTTCGGTCTATCTGCTGTACTTGATGTACATGTGGCTGGCGTTTCACATAGCGAAGCACAAGAACTTGTAGAAGCGGCTCACGGTGTATGTCCTTACTCGAAAGCAACACGAGGAAATATTGAAGTTACATTAAACGTACGCTAAAAAATTTAGCAAAACAAAAACGCGCGACATTCGTCACGCGTTTTTTGTTTTTGTAAATTTATGAATTGCTTTCCACGCTTCTTCTTTTCCAAGTCCTGTTTCAGAAGAGAATAGAACAATTTCATCGCCAATTTCAACAGCAAGCGTTTCTTTTACAACTTTTAAATGCTTTTGCCATTTCCCTTTCGGAATTTTATCGGCTTTCGTCGCAATAATAATTGTTGGGATTTCATAATGCTTTAAGAAATCATACATCATCACGTCATCACTTGTTGGTTGGTGACGTAAATCAACTACTAATACAGCTGCGTCTAATTGCTCACGAGTTGTAAAGTACGTTTCAATCATTTTCCCCCATGCAGCGCGCTCCGATTTAGATACTTTTGCATATCCGTAACCTGGAACATCAACAAAGTGCATCATCTCATTGATTAAGAAAAAGTTCAGCGTTTGCGTTTTTCCTGGTTTAGAAGAAATACGCACTAACTTTTTACGATTTAAAATTTTATTAATAAAGGAAGACTTCCCCACATTTGAACGACCTGCTAATGCAATTTCTGGTAAATCACTGTCTGGATATTGTTCTGGTTTAACAGCACTAATTACAATATCTGCTTTTGTTACTTTCATTGTTTCACTCCTACTAATGCGTGCTCCAATACTTCATCTAAATGAGATGCAAGCACAAACGTAAGGTTTTCTTTTACGCTCTCTGGAATATCATCTAAATCTTTCTCGTTTTCTGCTGGCAAAATAATTTTTGTTAAGCCTGCGCGGTGAGCACTTAATGTTTTTTCTTTTAAACCACCAATTGGTAATACACGACCACGAAGTGTAATTTCACCTGTCATACCCACTTCTTTACTTACAGGAATACCTGTTAGCGCAGAAATAAGTGCCGTTGCCATCGTAATACCTGCTGACGGTCCGTCTTTTGGAACTGCTCCTTCTGGAACGTGAATATGAATATCATTTTTCTCATGGAAATTCGGATCAATCTGAAGCTCTTCTGCACGAGAACGTATATAACTAAACGCAGCTTGTGCTGATTCTTTCATAACATCCCCAAGTTTCCCTGTTAAAATTAGTTTCCCTTTTCCTGGCGCTACAGAAACTTCAATGGCAAGTGTATCGCCGCCTGCTGCTGTGTAAGCTAGACCTGTTGCCATACCAACTTGGTCTGTTTTTTCAGCTTGCCCATAACGGAATATGTGTTTACCAAGTAAATCAACAATCTTTTTCTCTGTCACAACGATACGTTTACGTTCTGCTGTAACGATAATCTTCGCTACTTTACGGCAAACTTTTGCAATTTGGCGCTCTAGCGTACGAACACCAGCCTCACGTGTATAATAACGAATAATCTCAAGCAGCGCTTCATCACGCACTTGTAAATTACCTTTTCGTAAGCCATGTTCTTTTAATTGTTTCGGCAATAAATGCTCACGAGCAATGTGTACTTTTTCAAGTTCTGTATAGCCAGCAATCGAAATGATTTCCATACGGTCAAGTAATGGACCTGGAATACTTGAAAGTGTATTAGCAGTTGCTACAAACATAACTTTTGATAGATCATATGGTTCTTCAATGTAATGATCACTGAAGTTATGGTTTTGTTCTGGATCTAATACTTCAAGTAATGCCGCTGATGGATCTCCACGGAAATCGTTAGACATTTTATCAATCTCATCTAATAAGAAGACTGGATTAACTGTTTTCGCCTTTTTCATACCTTGAATAATGCGTCCTGGCATTGCTCCAACATATGTACGGCGGTGACCACGAATTTCAGATTCATCACGCACACCACCAAGAGATACACGGACGAAGTTACGATTCAATGATGTTGCAATTGAACGCGCTAACGAAGTTTTGCCGACCCCAGGAGGGCCTACTAAACAAAGGATAGGTCCTTTTAATGAATTCGTTAACTTCTGTACAGCTAAATATTCAAGTACACGCTCTTTCACTTTTTCAAGACCGTAATGATCGTTATTTAAAATCTCTTCCGAATGAGCAAGGTCAATTATATCTTCTGTTGCCTCTGTCCACGGAAGCGCTAATAACCAATCAATATAATTGCGAATAACACCACTCTCCGCAGAACTTGCTGGTAACTTTTCATAACGATCTAATTCTTTCAGCGCAGCCTTCATTGTTTCTTCCGGCATTCCTGACTGTTCAATTTTCTCACGAAGTTCTTCTACTTCTCCGCCCTTGCCTTCTTTGTCGCCAAGTTCAGTTTGAATCGCCTTCATTTGCTCACGTAAGAAATATTCTTTTTGCGTGCGCTCCATGGAACGTTTCACTTTTTGCCCAATTTTCTTTTCTAGGCTAAGTAACTCTTGTTCATCTTGAATAATTGAAATAAGTGTTTGTAATCGTTCTTTTACAGATACAATCTCTAGAATCTCTTGTTTCTGCTTCGTTTTAATTGGCAAGTGAGAGGCAATTAGATCAGCTAATCTCCCTGGTTCTTCCACATCAGCTACCGTTGCAAATGTTTCATTTGAAACTTTTTTCGAAACTTTAATATATTGTTCGAAATGCTCCAGTAACGTACGCATAAAAGCTTTCTCTTCTAAATCATCTTCTACTTCTTCAGTTACCGTTTTAATAGACACTTGTACTACATTTTCTTCTTCGATAAACTCTATTACTTCTGCTCTATGTAAACCTTCCACAAGGACACGAAGCGTACCGTTCGGCAATTTTAACATTTGCTTCACTTTCGCCACCGTACCTACACTATATATGTCATCTTCTTTCGGATCATCGATATTCATTTCTTTTTGCATTGCTAAAAAGATGATATTTTCATCCATTGCCGCCTGCTCTAGTGCTTGTATCGATTTATCACGTCCTACATCAAGATGCAAAACCATCGTTGGATATACGAGAACGCCTCTTAATGGTAGGAGGGGCACGATTCTTTCGTTCGTATTCATACTAGACATAGCACCTCCATAATAAATTAAACTCCTGTTCAACTATTTTATATTACAATACACCTAGATGCAATTGCTGAGATTCCGCGCAATTGTAAATAGCTTGTTTTTCTACCTCACGAAAAGAAAAAAGACTCCGATTAAGCATACAAACTTAAACGAAGTCTGGCAAATTTTATTATTGTTTATTTTTACATAGATTGTGCATCTGTTTCGTCTACGTGAGTATGTACATCTAGCTCTCTATGCATATTTTCTTGCATAAACGTTAACTCAAATACTTCTTTTAACTTACGAACAGGAATAATTTCAATTCCCTTGATCGTATACAAAAATGGTTGCATATTTTCAGCAGGAATAATGACTTTCTTAGCTCCCGCTTTTTTCGCAGCTTTTATTTTTGCGTACACGCCACCAATAGGCTTTACCTCTCCGTGTATACTTATTTCCCCTGTCATCGCTACTTCATTATTTACATACGTGCGGTGCACCGCAGAATATACACCTGTTGCCATAGCGATTCCTGCAGAAGGTCCATCAATTGGGATACCACCTGGAAAATTAATATGTATATCATATCCTTCTGGCAACACATCTAAAGAACGAAGTACTGTTAATACATTATCAACAGAGCCTTTCGCCATACTTTTACGACGAATCGATTTCGTTTGACTACCAATACTTTCTTCTTCCACAATTCCGGTAACATTTACCGATCCTTTATCTTTCGCCAGAATTGCTGTTACTTCAATTTCTAATAACGCACCTGTATTTGGTCCGTATACAGCAAGACCATTTACAAGACCAATCCTTGGAATCGGATAAATGCGCTTTTCATATTTCGGTGTAAGCTGACTCGAGTGAACAACCCACTCTATATCTTCATCCTTAATGAAAGAACGTTCTTCATTTATCGCCATACCAGCAGAGATTTGCACGAGATTAATCGCTTCTCGTCCATTCCTTGCATACATCCCAATCATTTCAATACCATTTTCACCTATTTGCATTTCCACTTTTTCCGCGGCATTTTTCGCTACTTTTTGAATTTCTTCCGTATCTAATTCACGGAAAAATACTTCTAAGCAACGTGACCGAATAGCAGGAGGAATTTCCTCTGGCGAACGTGTCGTTGCTCCAACTAAACGAAAATCTGCCGGTAAGCCTTTTTGGAAAATATCATGTATATATGTTGGGATCATCGTATTTTCTTCACTATAGTACGCACTTTCTAAAAATACTTTTCGATCTTCTAACACCTTTAACATTTTGTTCATTTGAATCGGATGGAGCTCGCCAATCTCATCAATAAACAAAATACCACCATGTGCATCTGTTACAGCACCTTTTTTCGGTTGCGGAATACCTGCTTGCCCCATCGCCCCAGCACCTTGATAAATCGGATCATGCACCGAACCAATTAAAGGGTCTGCGATACCACGTTCATCAAACCGAGCTGTTGTCGCATCAAGTTCAATAAATGTTGCATTCGTACGAAATGGAGATTTAGGATTTCGTTTCGCTTCTTCTAATACAAGACGTGCTGCCGCTGTTTTCCCAACACCTGGCGGGCCATATATGATTACATGTTGCGGATTCGGACCACAAAGAGCCGCTTTTAACGACTTAATCCCGTCCTCTTGCCCTACAATATCTAAAAAGGTTGTAGGACGCACCTTTTCTGCTAGCGGCTCTGTTAAAGAAATCTCACGCATTTTACGAAGCTGTTCTAATTCTTTTTTCGATTCTCGATCAATTGAAACTTTTTGTGTTCGTTGATTTCGAAGTAAATGCCAGAAATACAATCCGACAATTACACCAAAAACAAG
Organism: Bacillus sp. FAU20; assembly: GCF_056033865.1. Taxonomy (NCBI): domain Bacteria; kingdom Bacillati; phylum Bacillota; class Bacilli; order Caryophanales; family Bacillaceae; genus Bacillus; species Bacillus sp. FAU20. The sequence continues at coordinate 184,203 of NZ_JBVYHY010000003.1, read as the reverse complement.
TTGAACAACTAAAAATATATTTGTCCAGCTCATTATTTATTTCCTCCCGCAATATTTTATCTCTTAGTATTTCCGCGGAGGAACGTAGCTAAACATAAAGAAAAACAGCAATTATAAAAATTGCTGTTTCCCTTTCGCATTATGCAGATGTTTTTGTATCAAGTACAGTACCGTCTTGTAACACCAATTTTGGCGGCTCATTATCAGCTACTGTTTCTTTTGTAAGAATACACTTCTCGATATCTTTACGAGATGGAAGTTCGAACATTACATCAAGCATTAAGCCTTCAATAATAGAACGAAGTCCACGAGCACCCGTTTTACGTTCAATTGCTTTTTTCGCAATTTCGATTAGTGCACCTTCTTCAAACTCTAACTCAACATCGTCAAGCTCCAATAGTTTTTGGAATTGCTTAACAAGTGCATTTTTCGGTTTCGTTAAAATATCAACAAGAGCATCTTCATCAAGTGGCTCTAGGTTCGCAATAACTGGAAGACGACCGATAAACTCTGGAATTAAACCAAATCTTAAAAGATCCTCTGGTAATACGTGAGATAAAACATGCTTCTCATTTACATCAGCATTTTTCTTCTCAGAACCAAATCCAATTACTTTTTCACCAAGGCGACGTTTAATAATCGGCTCAATGCCATCAAACGCTCCACCACAAATGAATAAGATGTTCGTTGTATCAATTTGAATAAACTCTTGGTGCGGATGCTTACGACCACCTTGAGGTGGAACGCTTGCTACAGTACCTTCTAAAATTTTCAGAAGTGCCTGCTGCACACCTTCACCAGATACATCACGTGTAATTGATGGATTTTCGGACTTACGTGCCACTTTATCAATCTCATCAATATAAATGATTCCTTTTTCCGCTTTCTCTACATCATAATCAGCTGCTTGAATTAATTTTAGTAAGATATTTTCTACATCTTCCCCAACATATCCAGCTTCTGTTAAAGATGTTGCGTCCGCGATTGCAAATGGAACATTTAGAATACGCGCTAACGTTTGTGCAAGTAATGTTTTACCACTACCTGTTGGCCCGATAAGTGCGATATTACTCTTCGCTAATTCTACATCATCAATTTTGCTGTTAGAATTAATGCGTTTGTAATGGTTATATACCGCTACTGCTAGTGCTTTTTTCGCGCTATCTTGCCCGATGACATACTCATCTAAGATTTCACGAATTTCTACCGGTTTCGGTACATCTTTGAATTCTACTTCTTCGTCCTTCGCAAGCTCCTCTTGTACAATTTCAGTACAAAGTTCGATACACTCGTCACAAATGTAAACACCTGGACCTGCCACTAACTTTCGAACTTGCGTTTGTGTTTTACCACAGAAAGAACATTTTAATTGCCCTTTTTCATCATTAAATTTAAACATATTTTCACACCCCTTACAAAGTGCTAACCTCTTGCCTTCGTATGTACACGATAAATGTATCGTATGTAAATACATATTATGTCACTACGTGGCGAGAAATACAAATAATATGACTAGTTATGTACAAATAAAAAATTTTTAAAACTTTTGAAATATGTATATTCGACTTGTAAAGGAACTTTTCCTTCTCCATCGAAAAGTTTTATAAATATATTTCTATATTTATAAAACAAGGCACGATTTTAATCGTGCCTTGTTATTTTATTATGCAGCGTTTTCTACTAAGAAGTCTACAGCTTTACGCACTTTAAGATCTTCAGCTAAAGCGTCTACGCTTCCAAGAGCTTGCTTGATAGCGTCTACTGGCATACCGTACATTTCAGCCATTTTTTCAACTTCTGCAGTTACTTCTTCTTCAGTAACTTCGATGTTTTCAGCTTCAATGATAGCTTCAAGAACAAGATTGATTCTTACACGTTTTTGTGCATCTTCTTTCATTTGCTCTTTTAATTTGTCAGCATCAGTACCTGTGAATTGGTAGTAAAGCTCAAGGTTCATACCTTGTTGGCTTAAACGTTGCTCGAATTCACGAACCATACGATCTAACTCAGTGTTGATCATAGCTTCTGGAATTTCGATTTCAGCGTTAGCAGCAGCTAATTCTACTACTTCGTCACGTACTTTGTGCTCAGCTTCGTGCTTTTTGCCTTCTTCTAAGTTTGTGCGAAGTTTTGCTTTTAATTCATCAAGAGTTGCAACCGCTTCGTCTGCTTCTTTAGCGAACTCGTCGTTTAACTCAGGAAGTTCTTTTGTTTTGATTTCGTGAATTGTTACTTTGAATGTTGCTGGTTTGCCAGCTAATTCAGCAGCATGGTACTCTTCTGGGAATGATACTTCAACGTCTTTAGACTCACCAGATTTAAGACCGATTACTTGCTCTTCGAAACCTGGGATGAATGTACCAGAACCGATTGCTAGAGAGTAGTTTTCGCCTTTTCCGCCTTCAAATGCTTCGCCATCAACGAAACCTTCGAAGTCGATTACAGCTGTATCACCGTTTTCAACAGTTCCTTCTTCTTTAACAACTAGCTCAGCTTGACGCTCTTGTAAAGATTTTAATTCGTTCTCTACATCTTCGTCAGTTACAGTTGTTTCAACTTTTTCTACTGCTAAACCTTTGTACTCACCTAATTTAACTTCAGGTTTCACTGTAACTTTTGCAGTGAAGATAAGGTTAGCATTTTTTTCGAACTTCTCGATGTCGATTTCAGGATGATCAACTGGGAAGATACCAGCTTCTTCAATCGCTTCACCGTATGCTTTTGGTAAAATGATATCTAAAGCATCTTGGTATAAAGATTCAATACCAAAGCGTTGTTCGAATAATGGACGAGGCATTTTTCCTTTACGGAAACCTGGTACGTTAATTGTTTTTACTACTTTTTTGAACGCAGCGTCGATAGAGTTGTTTACTTCTTTAGCATCAACTTCGATTGTTAAAACGCCAACGTTACCTTCTAATTTTTCCCATTTTGTAGACATTTATTCTTTCCCTCCAACTATAATAATGTATGCACATACCTCTATAGATTAAGATCTTCATTATCTCTTTTTTGAAATAACAAATACACAAATAATCCTCTAGCAAAAGCTTTCAGATATAATGTTCCAATCTACTAATTGCCCAGAAGACAACTACGGTATATTTTGTTCGAGAATAATATGAAACATATTAAGTAAGAGAATTACACTTCTCTTCTCTTACAAACAGGCAGTTTTCTGCCTTTTGCAACCCTTACATTATAACATAGAATATGCTCGTTTCAAGAACTGAACGATTCTTTTTCATAATTATACGGGCAAATATCCTTCTCTTTCAACACGTAATAACCATTGATAGGCAATATGAAACTCTTCCAATTCGATATTGTATGCTGCCATAAGCTCTTCTTCATCAATAGCCAATCCGAAACGCTTTCTTCCAATTCTCTCTAAAACAGCTGACCAAATCTCCTCTTTATCCATTAATAGAGCGAATGGGAAAACGCTAATTTGCAATTCTTTCCAATATGTAACCATCGCTTCAAATATATCGGGATAATTTTGCTCTAATCGACTTGATAATTTATGTATAATGTTATTGGATTGCTCCTCATTATGACCTGTAAATGCTGGAATTACCTTAATCGTATTCCCAAACTTTTCTACCTCTATTTCCTCTTCTACCTGACTTTCTATCATTTTATACAAAATAGAAGTTTTCAAATAGGGGTGTTGCTCTTCGTCTATTAAAAATTTCTTTAAAACAGGTAATGCAAGATCTAAGTCTTTTAAAGAAAGTCGCTGAATCGCTCTTAGCTTCTGTCCAAAGTTTTCTCCAAAAATTTCATTAGTAAACTCATCCAATTCAAAATTCGAATCCACTAGCGATGCGTCTCCTTCATTTAGCATACCTTCTGCAAATAAAGCAAGCTGCGCTAATTTTTCCTTTTGATCAGGCATTATATCTTTCGTTTGTAAAACCTTTTCAACAGTTTCAATAACACCTTCATAATCATTTGTTTGAACTAAAATAGTCACGTACGTTTCAAGAATATCACCAAATAAGACAACTCCTGTTTTAAGCAACTGTTCACATTTGTCTTTCGCTTCTTCCATACGTTTTAATTCGAGTAAACAAATAACTGAAGCTAATTCCGTTTGTTCCGTTTCCGCATTATACTGACGTAATATTTCAAAGCAGCGCAATGCATCTTCGAATTTCCGCTCTTTCAGCGCTAAAAAACCTTCATCAATATAGCGCTCTGATAGTTGTGGAAACAATACGACCGTATTTTCTTTTTTATCCATACGTCCGCCTCTTTTTCTTGATTTTAATTATGTTCAAAGTAAATATATCAAATGCGTAATGAGAACACAACATCCCAAAACTATTTGTTTGAAATATAAAAATATTTAATTTTTACATTCCAATACAAATAAATCTCTACTAAAAATTAAAATTGTACAAATAAAAATCCCCAGCAACAAACGCAGAGGATTTATCATTAATGGAAAGCTTTTATAATTGTGGGGTATATTACAAGGGTAATAATTTGGAGAACAATAATTGCCATAACAATCATGCTAAAATAGAAGATTGGTTTACTTCGCTTCATTAAAAACATAATAATAAGCATCGTACAAGCAAACAAACTTAAGAAGAACAAACTTGTTGTCGAACTAAGTATACCACTTGGGACAAAGAACAATAACACTACACTACAAGTACCTATAATTCCAAATAACCATTCCATTCATTCACTCATTCCCTTTCCCTCTCATGGCTGTTTTCTCTAAGCAATCAAATGTTTCACAACATCAACTACATACGTTAATTTCTCATACGCTACAAATCCAAAAGCAACCGTCAAGCCCGTTACAACTAATCCTTTCATCATTTCTTCCTCCTCGTTTTATCGTTGTTATCTTCATTATAGAGGATTAGCAATTTGTTACCATCGAACTACCTTACAGTTACCTTACAGAATTGTAAGATTTCAAAAGAGGATTGAAAAACACCTCATATCGCTTGAGGTGCTTTCACGGAGTTTCTCTATAATCACTTGCAAAATTAACTTTTTTCTCTTGGTTATTTTTCGGAGAATCCACTCTTAAACTAATAGATTTACTAAATAATTTTGGATTGAAATAATAACAAAGATCTGTTTGAGGACAGTATACACAATACACATCTATCTCTTCTTTATTCACTTCTTTTGTAGTGACTCCGCTTGTCGTAGAATAACTAGATCGGAATCTAACTTCTAGTATCCCTCTTGCATTCAATTCTCTATATTTCACTTGTACCCTTTTAAATCTCACGTCTTTATATACTACAAGATCAAACGGCGAATGCTCTGTTTGCGGCATTAAAATCATGTATCCTTTTTCATACAAATCAACTTGTGCCTTTAAAACAGCTAAATCTCCTTTTGTTCTTGTATGATGGTACACTTTTTCTCACACCTTTTTACATATTTTATAATAACATTCGTTCCTTTTCTTAACTTACCTCCCAATATTTTCTCATTAAAAGAAAACTCTTTGTTAAAATCATGTTAATATATTTTTGTACAATTAAGAATTTAATTTACAAGGGGGATTATATATGTTCAAAAAAGTAGCTGCTGATGTTTTAGGGTTAAGCGATGTAGGTTCTGTCATTACACCGAAAGATTACGATAAAGTTGATGCTGATGATTACGTGATGCACGAAGATGGAGAGAAAATTTATTTTCTAATTAAATCCAAATCAGATGAATATTGCTTCACAAACAAAGGATTACTCCACCTAGATGGTACAAGCGCAACAAGTAAAAAACGCACACTGCGCCGCTATAGCTATAGTAAATATCAAATTAAAAACGTAGCACTTGAAACTGCAGGAACGATTGATTTAGATATAGAAATTAAGTTTCAAATGGGAGATGAGCATTACTCAATTGATGTTCATAAAAAACATATTGAAGAATTAAAAGATTTATATAAGGCTTTACTTAAAATTGAAGAAATTTCATACGACAACGACATTACATTAAAATATGCACATAAAAGTTTAGATATGGCATCTAACGCTTTCAGCCGTATTTCAAACGCACAAGTAAACTTAGCAGAGCAATTTAAAGAGATGAACGAGATCGCCTTTAACTGGCTTGTTGATACGAAGAAACAATATAATGTGAAAGATTATGGTTTTGTCTTTGACAAGTTTATTAACAACTAATTTAAAACAAACAAAAAACCTTGTTATCAAAAAGATAACAAGGTTTTCTTAGCGTCCCAGGAGAGATTCGAACTCCCGCTCCGCCCATTTCCGTACTATTTTATATATTTTGATCGCAGTCTTAATATATCTTCTCCTTCGCGAATGCCTGCCGATCCCTTCCTCACATTTTTTACGACAGTCCAATTCGGGTTAGTTTCATCACCGATGTTCTGTACTGTAAAATTGCCATCACCATATTTCCGGTGACCTTCCGCCAATTTCTCCGTTAAATCATTCTCATTTGATCTCGCCATCTTTGCGCCATCTCCCTTTTTTATACGACCTTCTTAAACCATCTAACCAATCACAGGTCCAGTCAATTGGAGATTCTCGTTTTCCGCTTCTATTAATTGTAACACACTACCGGGAATAAGTTCCGATAACTGCTGCTCAATCGTACTAGAATGGTAAAGAGTTTTATAATATTGTAAGTAAACAATTAAGAGAATCTGGATATGGATTTGAGTTCCATCATAAACCTATTGATTCTTTAAATTAAATAAGAGGAATAGGGCGCATAAATGGCGCTCTTTTTATTTAAGAAAAAGAAGTACATATGCAACTGCTTAATATCAAAGGAAAGGTCGCAAATATCAAGAATGAACTACACCTATAACCCAAACATCAAATTTTAGACAAACAAAAAACCTTGTTATCTTTTGATAACAAGGTTTTTTTAGCGTCCCAGGAGAGATTCGAACTCCCGACCGTACGCTTAGAAGGCGTATGCTCTATCCGGCTGAGCTACTGGGACATGGAGCGGGTGAAGAGAATCGAACTCTCGACCAGAGCTTGGAAGGCTCTTGTTTTACCACTAAACTACACCCGCATATGTTATTTTCTTTTCTTCGTTAGCGCCGTTGCCCTATCGACAATATTTATTATATGTATAACCATACATAAAGTCAACACCTTTTTTAAAAGAGGATAAATTTTCTTATCCTCTTTTAAAAACTGCTTGTTCAACTAGTTGTCCGTCTAATGTTTCAAAACGAACTTCCATTTGATTTTCATCCATTTCTAATAAAGCAAATGTCTTTTCTACACGCTGACGTGGTAATAAAATACTGCCTGGATTAATAAATAAAACGCCGTCGATTAATTCCGCACCTAATACGTGAGAATGTCCGAAGCATGCAACTTGCGCTCCTACTTCTTCAGCATGGTACGCTAGCGTTTGTAATGTCATTTTCACATTATGGCGATGTCCATGCACAACTAAGAAGCGAATTCCATTTACATCAGTTACAATTTCATCTTGAAAGTTAGCATAATCACAGTTTCCTTTTACAACATGGAAACCTTGCAGTTCTTCATGAGCAGGTGTTAGCTCTGAATCACCGCAATGAATCATGATATCTACTTTCCCTTCATATTTCTCTTTCAACTGCTGTAATTCCTTCACAGAGCTATGACTATCGCTTACGATTAAAGCTTTCATCGCTCTCTCTCCCTTATTCTTCTAAAAACCATTCTGGGATTTTTTCTTCTAACTTACGAAGAGCACGACCACGGTGGCTAATAGCATTTTTCTCATCTGAACTTAATTCCGCCATTGCCTTTTTGTATTCTTCCACATAAAAGATCGGATCGTATCCAAAACCATTTTCTCCGCGGCGTTGTTCTAAAATAAATCCTTCACATGTCCCATTTACAATGACAGGCTTTTTATCACCTTCAGGGAAAGCAACTGCTAATGCACAATAGAAACGAGCTTTACGCTTTTCAAAGTCAATGCCATTTAATTCTTGTAACACTTTATCGATATTTGCTTGATCATTTTTTGGTTCACCAGCAAAACGAGCTGAATACACGCCTGGTTTTCCGTTTAAAGCATCTACAATAAGACCTGAATCATCCGCAATTACGATTGCATTCAGCTGTTTGCTCAAACTATCCGCTTTTAAAATTGCATTTTCTTCAAATGTTTCACCAGTTTCTTCAACTTCATCAATATGAGGAAAATCGTGTAATGATTTTACTTCTAAATCAAATCGCTCAAATAACTCAGCAAATTCACGTACTTTCCCCATATTTTTTGTCGCTACAACAACTTGTTTCATACTTTCCACCTCTACTCTATATGAGATACGATGTCGCCTAACGCTTCTTTTTGCATATCAATCAGTTGGAAAATGCCCTGTTCTGCAGCATCAAGTAATTCATTTAACTGTGCTCTGCTAAACGTCGCTTCTTCTCCAGTTCCTTGCACTTCAACAAACTGACCTTTTCCAGTCATAATCACGTTCATATCAACGTCTGCTTTAGAATCTTCTGCATAGTTTAAATCTAAAACAACACCTTGTTCTTCAACAATTCCTACTGACGTTGCTGCTAAATAATCTTTTACTGGAATTTTAGATACTTTTTCTGCTTGTAATAGCTTTTCAAACGCTAATACCATTGCTACATATGCACCTGTAATAGAAGCAGTTCTCGTTCCACCATCCGCTTGAATAACATCACAATCAATCCAAACCGTTCTTTCACCAAGTGCTTCTAAGTCAACTACCGCACGTAATGCTCGTCCAATTAAACGCTGGATTTCCATTGTACGTCCTGTTACTTTCCCTTTACTTGACTCCCTAATCGTACGTTGTTCTGTTGCACGCGGAATCATCGCGTATTCAGCTGTTACCCATCCTTTTCCTTCTCCACGCATAAACGGCGGGACACGCTCTTCAATTGTTGCTGAGCAAATCACCTTTGTATCCCCAACTTCAATTAATACAGATCCCTCTGGATGTTTTAAATAATTCGTATGAATATGTATATGGCGTAATTCTGTTTTCTCTCTACCATCTACTCGCATAAAAATAACCTCCTCTTAATTACTACTCGTTAGTATAGCCAAATTTAAATGTATGATATGTATACAATAAAAGAAGGAGAACCCAAAAAGCAATTCTCCTTTCTTACAAGTATATCAAATTATTCAAGATTAAAAACTACCTGTATTCACGTTTTCTGGACGATCTACAGGTTTTATTAACTTTCCACCCTTTTCATCTATAAGATTTGCTTTTCCATTCACTTCAATAGAAATATTTTTCACACCTTTCTTTTCTGTTAAAGATAAAACTAACGACTTCAGTACGTAATTTGAAATCATATTTTTATCTGGGTTTACAAATATATTTTCATTAAAGTTTAATGTAAGATTTCCGTCTTGTAATTTCGGATTCGTAATAAGCTTAACGCCTGGATTAAAATCATTCAGGAGCGATTGATGAATCGGACCTTTTACAAGCTCATCTATAATTGCTGCATAGTCATTTTCTTTACCTTCCGCAACGCGACGTGTGACTGGTACGTAGTATTGCTGTTTATTATTATTTTGCGCCATGAAATACAATGTGACTGGTTTTGTATTCGTTACATCTGCTACTTGTTCATCATCGAAGTTAATACCATTTGCACGGCTCACTCCTTCACCAAGCGGTGTACCCCCAACAGGCATCTTCGCCAATTTCTCACCATTTATTTGGAACTGCACTTGTTTTATCTCTGTAAATTGCGTCAACGTCCACGCTATAGATTCAACGATTTGACGCTCTTCTTCTTTCGCATAATTTTTCATTTCTTTAGAGAAATCAATAACTGCCGTCCCGTCCTTTTTCAAATCTAAGGTCATCGTTGTATTCGCCGGAATGACTGCACGAAATCCATTCGGTAATAAATTTGTTACCGGTCCATCTTTCACAAGGTATTCTAACGTTTGCTTCACAGTCTCATTTGCTTTCGGAGTAGGTATAGCTAACGTTTGTGGTACAACATAACCATTTTTATCAACAAGGTATAGTTCTCTATTTACCATTTGCCCTTGCTTATCTTTTTTAGCTACTTCTTTCTTCCCACCCTCTGTATACGTAACTTGTTTTGGCGGATCAATTTGTTCAGTTGCTTTCTCCTGATTTATAAAGCCACACCCTGTTAGTAAAACAGCGCTCACAGTAGCACCAACAACCCATTTAAAAGTGGATTTAGGCATGCCATTCCCCCCTAAAATCTAAGTTTGTACTATTATGTATACGAGCTGTTTCACATTTTAGAACAAACCGTGCCTCTTATATAGTGAAACTTTAATCAATGGGGGTTTTGTTCATCCCCACATAACTTCTTTTCTTCCACTGAATTTTGAGGTGGAGGTCTTACTGCGCGGAAAATAGCGGGATAAACAAAAAACTCCTGATTTCTCAGGAGCTCACTTATATGAATTCTACTATTATTCTTTTTCTAAATGAATATGCTTCACATTTTCAATCGGTTGACCGAACCATTTTGATGCAATTTCTTTAAACAAGTCTATTTTTCCTGTTGTTAAGAAGAGATGATCGCTTTGTTCTTCTCCTTCATTCAACATTTTACTATGATATAAGATTGTACTTACTTCACGTGCTGTTTCATCACCAGAACTAATTAGTTGCACTTTATCTCCCATTACTTTTTTAATAACAGGTCCTAAAATCGGATAATGTGTACACCCTAATATAAGTGTATCAATATCGGTACTTTTCAGTGGTTGCAGCGTTTCTCTTACAACTTCATACGCCATTTCACTTTCGAAATTCCCACTCTCTACAAGTTCAACGAAAGGTGGACAAGCTAAACTTTCTACCATAACACGGTTATTAATAGACTTTAACGCCTCTTCGTATGCACCACTTTTCACCGTTCCAATCGTTCCAATAATCCCAACGTGATACGTGTTTGTCACTTTTAAAGCTGTACGTGATCCTGGGTGAATAACTCCTACTACTGGAATTGGTAATTGTTTTTGCATCTCTTCTAATACAACTGCAGTTGCTGTATTACACGCAATAACTAACATTTTAATATTTAAATCTAGTAAATGCTCCGTCATTTCCCACGTAAATTGACGTACTTCTTCTCGAGAACGTGGACCATAAGGACAACGTGCTGTATCTCCTAAATATATGATACGCTCTTTCGGCAACTGACGAATTAATTCCTTCGCTACTGTTAAACCGCCAACTCCTGAATCGATAACACCGATTGCTCTATTCAACTTCATCACCCGTTTTCTCATTCATCATCTTTTATGTTTATCATTATATTTTACACACTTTAAGTTCGCTCACTTCAAATGCTTCTGTATGAAAATTTTCATTTGCCCATGTATAGACTAGGACCTTTTTTATTTTGCTCCTTTTTTTCGTAATTTGCAAGATAGAAAAATAACCGACCTTCTATAAGAAAGTCGGTTTCTTCTATATAAAGTGCATATTCATTGCTCCATCTTTTTTTGAAAAGAAGACATTCCCATTAATAAGAAGAAATGAGCATCAATTAAAATGACGATTAACATAAAATTAAAACGATAACTATTTGTGGATTCCATAATTTTGCTCGCTACAGCTGGTCCAAATGCCATACCGAAGAAGTTAATTAAATTGTATAAACCAAGACCGACTCCAACTTTAGCTACATGTAATGTTTTCGGTATAAATGTGTTCAATGATACTTGAATGGCAGAATAACTCATAAACGTTAAAATAATCGCTACTAAAATAACTATTAAGTTCCCATTCGGAATAAGCCCTAAAATTAAAAAGCCAACAATCATAAGGACAGACGCTACATAAATCATGTTCACATTTCCAAACGAAGGGACAATCTTCCCGGTAATAAAACTAGATACAATACCAAAGAGTGATGCAACAAACAATGCAATTCCGATAACGAATGGAGACAATCCATGCTCTCTTCCTAACAGCAATGGCAATAATAATAAACTAGCACATAACGCCACATTAATTATAAATCCGACTGTTATTAAACGAAGAAATGCTTTGTTCGAAAATAACTCAATATCGATAAATGGATGCTCCGCTTTCTTCATACGAACCGTGAATAAAAATAAGGAAATTATCGATAACACAAATAGCCAACTATTCATATTAACACCTAACAAAACAGTCGTAATAAATACAAATAGTAACGCCGCTCCAATGTAATCAAAATGAAACGCTTCATCCGTATGACGCGCTTCTTCTGGCATAAATTTTATAAGCAAGAAAATCCCCAATACTGAAATAACCATAAATAAAAATAAATATGGCCACCCTAGTGTATTTGTAATAGCCCCACCAACTAAAGGACCAATACCAACCGCTAATGCAATAGAAGAACTAATCATCGCTAAAGCACCAGGCTTCTTAGCAGGAGCGACTAATTTTGCTACCGCAATCATACTAAGCGCAATAAACGCCGCGCCCCCACTCGCCTGCACTAATCTTGCAAAAATGACAATCGCATAAGATTGATTTACAAATCCAATAATGGACCCAGCTACAAATATGATAATTGAAATAATCAATAGTTTTTTTACACTATAACGATCAGCAAGCTTCCCATATATTATCGAACCAACACCGACAAATAAGGAATAACCTACTACAACCCAACTTACTTTCGATTGACTAATGGATAAATCATAAGCCATATCCTCTAACGCAACATTAAATAAAACCGCATTCATCGGTCCTAATAAAACGATAAAACATAATGTGAAAACAAACCATTTTAAATGGTTACTTATATCTTTTCCCATGTGTAACACCTCTCCTGATTATAGTAACTGTAAATAAAAATGAAAAATAAAGTTATTCAGCGCCTCTATCGCTACTAAACAACTTCATCAAATGTATATATTTATCGCGCGACAAACTGGATCCGAAACGCAACATGTATGTTGTTCGATATTCATGGAACTATCATAGTTTCAGCATTACAGTTTGTCAACGAGAAATATACAAAGTAAACTAATTTAGTATTTTTAGTTTACTTTGTTCAAAAATTATTATACACTAATTTCGAATCCGATATAAAGAGGGCTGACATGGTTATTCAAATTTGCAATTTCTAACTTAATAAAATAATAAATTTTTATATAGAAGAAACATTACAGGAGGATTATGATGAAGAAAAAAATGTTAGTTGTATTAACGAGCGTAGAAAAATATCCAAATTTAAATCGAGCTACTGGTCTTTGGCTTGGTGAAGCTGTCCATTTCGTTAAAAAAGTTGAAGAAGCTGGTTACGAAGTAGATTATGTTAGCCCACAAGGTGGTTATACACCGATTGACCCGCATAGTTTAGCAATGGCGGAGAGCATCGATTGGGAATGGTATCAAAAGAAAGAATTTATGAATCGTCTCGGTTCTACAATGAAACCGAGTGAGGTGAATCCAGAAGACTATGCTGTTATTTATTACGCAGGTGGTCACGGTGTGATTTGGGACTTCCCAGAAAATAAAGAACTTCAAATGATTAGCCGTAACATTTATGAAAATGGAGGAATCGTTTCCTCTGTTTGTCACGGAGCTGCTGGTTTATTTCACATTACATTAAGTAATGAGGAACGTTTAATTAGCGGTAAAAAAGTAACAGGATTTTCAAATGAAGAAGAAAAACTAGCTGAATTAGATCAATTTGTTCCATTTTTAACAGAAGATGAACTCATTAAAAATGGAGGACTTTACGAAAAAGCTGCAGAGCCTTGGGAAGCTTTCGCTGTAGAAGATAATCGTGTTATCACTGGTCAAAACCCAGCTTCAGGTGGTGCAGTAGCTGAATTAGTATTGCAATACGTAAAAAATAACATGTAATAAAAAAGCAGGTTTTCCATTACTATAGGAAAACCTGCTTTTTTACGAAATCATTTGCAAAATAGCAATAACTTCTTTTTCAATTCCCGAATCATCAATTGCTTCTATATACTCTGGTTTAAAAAGTTGATACTTCTTTAGTTGATAAAAATCAAGTATCGCTTTCTTTAACGTAATATCGTACTGAATACAAAAAGAATGATCTATAATACGTCTTAACATCACGTCATCTTGCACCATAAATAATTGTGCGTTCATTTTATTAAAGTAACCTTGTTCCATACCAGCTTCAAAAAACATTTGCAAATTATGATTACGATTTTGTTGCGCGGCGACTAACTGATCAGATAAGTGCGGATATGCCTCTTTCAAATCTTGTAAAAAGACATCTGAAATATACGTCACACATTTTAAAGAGTGAATAAACGTCTTTTGGAAACGTTCTGTAAAAGACATACTTTCATCTTGATTATCCGCATCTCCTTCAAGAAGGTAGTTCATAAAATCTTCTACCACAGCTTCAATAATCTCATCTTTTGAAGAAAAACGTTTATATAAAGTAGCTTTACTAATATCCATATACTTCGCAATTTCATCTATTTTCAATTGACTAAAACTCGTTTTTCTAATAACGGGCTTTATTTTATTAATATAAGTGTTTGCACATGCAACTTTTCTCATTAAAAGAGCCTCCCCTTTTGTCCATACAAGATAGTATAGCAAATTCACAATTAATTATAAATGAAGTCACTATACTCAATATATCTTTTTAGTTTAAGGGGTCATTTATACTATAGAAAAATGCCCGCTACCTTTATAAGTAACGAGCATTTTTTCTATACTTTATTTACAGCTCTCCTTATAGCTTTCCCTATTTCCATACTAGACTGCGGGTTTTGCCCTGTAATTAAACGCCCATCTACTACAACATGCGGCGTGAAATTTGGAGCCACATAAAACAAAGCCCCTTCTTCTTTCAATTTACTTTCTAATAAAAACGGCACTCGCTTTTCTAAATGCACAGCTTTTTCCTCATCATTTGTATAACCTGTTATACGCTTACCGGCAACAAAAAACGAACCATCTTTATTTTTCACACCGACTAAAGAACTTACTCCGTGACAAACAGCCGCCACAATCCGGTTATTGTTGTACATATTTTCAATCAAATTTGCAACATACGGATTACCCGCAAAATCTACAATCGCCCCGTGCCCACCACCAAATAAAACCGCATCATAATCCGAAAAATGAACCGTTGAGATCGGATTCGTATTTTGCAACAAAGATGCAACATGCTTAAACTCACGAGGTATCCCGTTCGGAATAGACACTCTATCAATCGGTACTCTACCACCCTGTATCGACACAATATCAACATCGAACTTAGCTTTTTTAAACAAATTATAAGGAGCTGCGAGCTCTTCCAACCACAAACCAGTCGGGTGTCCATTCATATCATGAGCGCTTGTTGAAACTAACAATATCCTTTTCAACATATCCCCTCCTTACTACCTATTTATGTATGGAGTGTTCTTATCATTCATATAGCAAGCGAAAAAAACGATAACAATAAGCTGACCTTTTGTATAAAATTCAGCTTATTGTTATCGTTTGAATTCTTTCGTACGAAGATGTTCACAACTGTATAGCTTTTATCTCCAACGCCACGCAATTGTTGTATCCTCCATATGAATAGCAGGTATATCAATCCTTAAATACCGCTGATCATCCTCATCAAAAATAGACCAATTTTCTTCATGTAAAAATTCAGGGTCTATGCTTTCAAAATCAAATGCACTATCTTCGTCTACCATCTCACGAAAATATTTTTGGAACGTTTTACTATTCTCGTATAGACGAATTGTTCCATACATCCATGGCATATCTCCAAAAACATCTTTAATTTCACCTATCTCCATATCCTTAAAATACAACTTCATATTTGCACCTTCTTATCCATGAATGACAAGGATACCTCATCATATTTTAAAATAGTTATTTTTAACATTTCTTTCTTAAACATATCTTCCCCCTCACAGTCTGAGATACCTTTTTTAAGTTCAAAATATAAACAAAAAAATAGCCGACTTTTATATAAAAGTCGGCTGCTTTCTTATAGTTCGAGCTCTCCCATGCGAAGAAGCTCAACAACTGCTTGTGAACGTCCTTTAACCCCTAGCTTTTGCATTGCGTTTGAGATGTGGTTGCGAACTGTCTTTTCACTTATAAAAAGTTCACCTGCAATTTCCTTCGTTGTTTTATCTTGAACCAGCAATTCAAATACTTCTCTCTCTCTCTTTGTGAGTAAAGGTTTAGATTGATACGCTTTTTCCTTCAACTGGTATAACCCTCCTTGCTTAAGCCAGAGCTGTGTATGTGTAAGTTGGGTGTTTATTTAGTCAAGATATTGTATGAACGAAATGTGCAGGTGGTGAATGAAAATGGGCTTTATTTCACATGTTATTTTAGACTTTTATACAGTGCGTACACTCTTTTTATCCACTCACTTTCCAACACGCCATATTTGTTCTAGCAATATACTTACAACCGTACCTACAAATAAACCATTACCAAATATATATTGCATAACAGACGGCAAGGATTGGAGTGCTCCAGACGGTAAAAACATAACGCCGCTGCCAAATAATACTGCAACGCCTAAAATCGTTACATTCCTTTCACTCATCGGCACTTGTTTTATATTATTAAATCCAATTCCAATTAACTGTACGAACGAAGCCATTAAAACAGCCGATGCGACAGCAGATGGTAAAGATGCCAAGTAACGAATAATACTTGGAAAAAGAGACATTACGACTAGTAACGCACATGCCATTAAGAACGATCGTATATACTTTTGTTTTGTTAAACGTATAAATCCTGCCGTTGCTGGTAATGGTACGACACCTACAGTTGAAAATACAGAAGAGATGATATGTGAAATCCCCCCAACCCATGTTCCATCTTTCAACTGTTTTTGTTCAATAGTCGCTTTATGAATAGTTGCTTGATTAATTGCTATAATAGCTGCCACCGTATTCGAAACTAAAATACATACCATAACGAAACTTGATACAGCCATACCTATATTCCACTTTGGAAGTCCCCAAGCAAATATATGTGGAAGTTGCACAAAATGAGTTACTTGAGATGGGATTGTCAATTTTCCTGCAATAAGAAAAATAATCCACCCACTAATTAATCCTATTAAAACTGCATAACTTTTGACAAAACCTTTTCCAAAATTAGACAGTATAATAACGAACAAAAATATACTAAACGCAATTATCGCTGTAAATCCATCGATTTGAGAAATAGTAGCTGTAATTCCTAGCATTCCTTTTAAAAATACACCACTTAATTGTAAACATAATAAAAGTAAAAACGTCCCTGTCACAACTGGCGTAAATAAAAATAAAATACGTCCTATAAAACCAGTTACTCCTAATCCTATTAAAATAACACCGGAGATTATCATTCCTAACTCTAAAATTTGCAGTGTACTATGCAATTGATCTTGTCCGGCCGTTGCATAAGCAAGTACTGTAAATACACCAACCCAAGATCCAGCTGGTCCATCCGCAATTGGCAGTCTATGCCCAATCCATCCTTGTAAGAAAGAAGATATACCAACTACAAAAAACGTACGCTGCATTAAATAAAATATTTCTTCCGTCGTAAGATGAAATAATCCTCCAACGACAATTGGTAGTGCGATTGAATTTGCTAATAGAAATATAAACCATTGCAAAGTTCCCATAATATGATTTTGGTTATGTTGATTGTCCAATTTTTTCATCCCTTCTAGCTTTCCTATAAAAATATATTGTAAGAATAAAAAAGAAGAGTTCTATACTCACCATTAGAACCCTCCTCAAAATATTTAAACGATTCTTCTACACAAGATTATTTAATTCCACCTCATTTAAACTTCCAACAACAATATTTCCTTTATACACGACTAAACGTTTTTCTGTTTGACGCGCTACTGCTTCAGCAGCGCATGTCGCATTCGTCAAAACAAAGCTCGCTTCATCCCCTACATTCGGCCATACTCGCTTTCCTTCATTATTTAACGTTTCTTTTCCTCCTGTAATAAAGCGGAGTGCTTTTCCTAAAGACCCTTCGTCACTCCACCCAAAACGCTCTGCTAATCGATTCGCCTTTTGAAGCATATCACCTGTCCCAAACGGTGACCAGTGATCTGTAATGCTATCATTTCCTAATGAAACCTTAACACCTTTTTTATCTAATAACGGAATTGGGATTACTTGTTTACCAATTGGCACTGTTGAAGTAATATCAATATTTACATTTGCGAGTCTTTCTGCCACTTCCTCAGCCTCTTTATCAGTAACACCACCAAGTCCAATTGCATGACTAATCGTTACACGGCCTTGCCATCCTGCTTCTTCTGTTAAACTTGCCAATCTCTTCATCGTAAACGTTCCAAGATTATTCGCATCGTGCAAATGAATATCAACATCCGCATTAAATTCTACTGCGATATCCATAATTGTATGTAATGACTTTTCAATGTCATTATCCACTGTAGCTGGATCTACCCCTCCAACTAGATGAGCACCCATACGCATCGCATCTTTCACGAGTTGCACAGAATCACTGCGCAATAATCCATGTTGCGGAAACGCAACAATTCTACTAGACACTCGATTTTTATATGTTTCTAATGCCGCTAACGTCGCCTCCAAATTACCAAGCCCAATAATCGGATCGACATTACAATGCGTTCTAATATTCGTTGCACCATTTTGCAGTAGTAACTCTAGCATATTTTTCGCTCTATTTTGGGCAGTCGCTAATTGCTTTGGTAAAATTTTTTCTTCTTCATTAAAACGTGTAAAAATACTTTCTGCTGGCATACAAGCTTTCCATGGGCCACTATAATATGTTTTATCAATGTGAATATGCATCTCTTTGAAAGCTGGCAACATTAATAAGTGCTTAGCATCAAAAGTTACTATATCTTCCTCTTGAATAATCCCTTTTATAATTTTTTTAATTCGACCATCTTCAATAAGTAAACTGCATAATTCTGTTTCTGTTTGTGAAATTCTCTCTTCTTCATATGTATATCCTGATTCAAGCATTACGTTATTCAACCAATATACTGTCATCTCTATTTCCCCACCCTTTATTAAAAATCAACTCATAACTACAAGTTTAATATCCACTGAAAATTAAGACAATTAATACGATCGCTTCTCACAAAAAAATGTAATACACCCCCATAGTCTTCTCATAAATTTCCATATAGAATAAAAGTATGCAGTTTGATATAAAAAGGAGTTGATTGGAATATGTCAAAAAAGTTATGTAAATCCGAAACTGATAAAATGCTATTTGGTATATGTGGTGGTTTAGGAGAATATTTTGATATTAGCTCTACTCTTATTCGTATCATTTGGATTATTGCTGTTTTATGTTTTGGGACAGGATTTTTAGTTTATTTCATTTGTTTATTACTTATGCCACGTTCGTACTAACGGCATCATTTCACATACTTAAGAAGAGCAAATCACCTATAGAATCCTATAGGTGATTTTTTCATGAAGAATATTTCATCGTTAAATGTAATACTGCCACTTCTTCTTCTTCATTTTTATAAATATGCTTCTTATTCGCTTCAAATTGAATGGAATCAAACTCATTTAATTCGTATACATCATTCTCCACTTGAATAGACACTTTCCCTTTCATTACCGTTACAAGCTCAATCGCACCTTCATGATGAGCTTCTGGTTCATATATACTATTTGATCGTAAACAAGCACGGTGCATTTCCATCCCTGTTTCTTTCGTATAACGGAACATCGTTTCTAAATGCCACGCTTGTCCTTCATCTACTGCAAATCCTTCTCCACAGCGCGCAACAGCTACAGGTTCTCCAACAACCATTAATCTGGATAAAGGAATTGATAACCCTTTCGTTATTTTCCAAATGACAGCTAGCGTCGGATTTGTTTCCCCTCTTTCGATCTTTCCTAATGTTAATTTACTAACTCCTGTTTTATGAGCTAATTCTTCTAAACTTAATTTCTGTTCATTTCGAATTTGTCTCAATAACTGTCCAACTTGTTGAATGACTTCTTTCGTTTGCATATCTTCATTTTCTTTCATATATAAAACCACCTTAAAGTATAAAATAGTTTACTTTTATTCACAAAAAGTATATCATACTATACATAATTATTTATTTTCGAAAGGAGTGCTATACTTCATGCGCGCAATTTTATTAGGCCTTTTATCATCGGCCTTTTTTTCTGCAACCTTTATTATCAATAGAGCAATGAATGTATCTGGAACGAGCTGGGCTTGGACAGCTTCCTTCCGTTTTTTATTTGCTCTTCCTAT
Organism: Bacillus sp. FAU20; assembly: GCF_056033865.1. Classification (NCBI taxonomy): domain Bacteria; kingdom Bacillati; phylum Bacillota; class Bacilli; order Caryophanales; family Bacillaceae; genus Bacillus; species Bacillus sp. FAU20. The sequence goes on along the minus strand of NZ_JBVYHY010000003.1, from coordinate 163,988 downwards.
TTTATTCCTTATCGTTTTATTTCGCAAAAACTTTAGGGGATTATGGGAAGAGTTAAGAAAACATCCATTGGCATGGATCGGATGGGGTTCTGTTGCCGGTATTGGTTTTTATTCTTTATTAAGTTTTGCAGCTGTCTTTTCTCCAGCTTGGCTCGTTGCTGGAACTTGGCAAGTTACGATTTTAGCTGGTTTACTACTATCACCACTATTTTTCGTGAAAATAGAAACAAAATCAGGTACGAAACTTGTACGTGGAAAAATTCCACTTCGTAGCTTATATGTTGCATTATTTATTTTACTTGGTGTAATTTGTATGCAAGCAACTGCCGCAGGCCATATTACAATGACTCAGTTCATTTCAGGTTTTTTACCTGTCGTATTAGCCGCTTTCTTATATCCGTTCGGTAACCGAAAAATGATGGAGCTTGTTGGTGGACGCCTTGATACGTTCCAACGTGTATTAGGAATGGCAATTGGAAGTCTTCCTATAACAATCTTGCTTGGTATATACGGATTTTCTACTACTGGCATTCCAACATCCAACCAAATGCTTCAAGGATTTTTGTTAGCATTATGTTCCGGCGTTATTGCAACGATGACATTTTTCTTTGCTACTGACTTAGCAAAAGATAACCTCGCTCTACTTGGAGCTGTTGAAGCAACACAAGCTGGAACGATGGTCTTTACCGTACTTGGAGAAATCATTTTCTTAAATGGTTCACTCCCTGGAGGACTTTCTCTCATCGGAATGATTATTATCATGTTAGGAATGGTTGCAAATAGTATTTTAAACCGTTCTGTTCCAGTCGTTAAACAGAAAAAATCGGCATAAAAAAAGGGTATGGTTCTATAGAGATGAACCATACTCTTTTTTATTGTCCCCCTATTTCGCCTTATCAGAATAGTATTTCATTGGCTGCTTATACTAAAACTTATGTTATAATACGTTTCATGCGCATTAATAGGAGGTAAATTATGTTAAAAAAAGCAATCGCTGAATTTATTGGTACATTTGTACTTGTATTATTCGGAACTGGAGTAGCTGTCACTGGCGGCGGAATTGAAGGAATTGGAACATTAGGAATCGCTATGGCTTTCGGTCTATCTATTGTAGCTATGGCATATAGCATCGGAACAATTTCTGGATGTCACATTAACCCAGCAGTATCAGTAGCTATGTTCATCAACAAACGAATGAACGCTATGGAACTTTGTTATTATGTATTAGCTCAAATTTTAGGTGGTTTATTAGGAACTGCAACGTTAGTAACAATTTTAAAATCTGCTAAAACACCTTTAGATAATTTAGGACAAAATGGTTTCGGAACTCTTGGTTTATCTGGAGCATTTTTAGTTGAGTTCATTTTGACTTTCGTATTTATTTTAGTTATCGTTGCTGTAACAGGTAAAAAAGGAAGTTCTTCTTTAGCTGGACTAGTAATTGGTTTCACATTAGTTTTAATTCACTTATTAGGAATTCCGTTAACTGGAACATCTGTTAACCCAGCTCGTAGTATCGCACCAGCTTTATTTGTTGGTGGAGAAGCACTTTCTCAACTATGGGTATTCATCGTAGCACCAATTCTTGGTGGTATCTTCGCAGCTATCGTAGGTAAATTCATTTTAAATACTGAAAAATAGAATTTTCAATATTTCTGAATAAAAAAAGGCGAGCCCTCATTATGAGGAAGCTCGCTTTTTTTATTCTTTCATTTTAGACTTTAAATTTGTAACTAATTGATCTACCGTTACATTTGCAAGTACGTTTTCCATCGCTTCTTGCGCTTGCATTAAAATAATTTCTAATACTGATTGAATATTAGCTCCTACTGGACATTCAATGTTGGGATTTTCATGGAAGGAAAATAGCTGTCCTTCTTCTACAACTTCCACTGCTTTATATACATCAAGTAATGTAATTTCTTCTAAATCTCGAGCAAGTGTCGTACCACCTTTACCAGCTTGTACATCAACAAGTCCTGCTCTCTTCAACATTCCTGTAATGCGACGAATCACAACTGGATTTGTATTCACACTACCGGCAATCCATTCAGAGGTACAGCGAGAGTTTCGATCTATCGCAAGTAATGTCAGCATATGAACACCTACTGTAAAACGACTACTAATCCCCATCTGCACACCCTCCTTTTTATTCATTCTATTAAAAGACGACTCTTATTATTATATACTATTTTTAATTTATACATAAAGAAAAAGCATGATTTCAATAGGAAATCATGCTTTTCTCTCATTATTGACGCTTTATAAATTTCGCTAAATCTTTAAATTTCACTTTATCTGAGTAATTCATTACCCCGTTTACGTAAATGCGGCTTGTAACAGCATTTAATACCGCAATTGTCGCCAATAAGACTGCTAATGTTATCGTAATTTCTAGCATACCTGCTTCACCAGCTACAATACGTGAGAAGGTAACCATCGGTGTAAAAAATGGAACGTAAGAACTTACAACAACGATAGTACTATTCGGATCACTTAATGATTTAATACTAATAAAGAATGCAGCCATAATTAAAATCATTACCGGGAAAGATACAGCTTGTAAATCCTCCGTCTTAGACACAACAGCTCCAGCAGCAGCATACATCATCGCATAAAGTAAATATCCCGTAATGAAATAAACAAGAAACATGCTGATAACCTTTGCATCTAATTTCGTAAAGTCAATTGGAATACCAAATAGTGAGGCACTTTCTAAATCGACCCAACCTAACAAATATGGAATAAGATAACCACACGCCAATATGACAAGTTGCAATAACGCCGTTGAAACAACCGCTAAAATTTTCGCATACATCATCGTAAGAGGCTTCACTTTCGGAAGCATTACTTCCATTACACGTGACGCCTTTTCAGATGCAATATTCATTGCGATTGTATTTCCGAACGCTACAATAAACATATATAAAGCAAATGTAAAGAAATAGGCAATTCCGAAAGAAGATGTACGATCTTTTATCGCTTCTTGCTTTACTTGAATTTCTGTTTGTAATTGCTGTGCAATTTCTGGTGAAACATTATTTTTGGCAATCGTCACCATCGTATATTGTTGCTTTAAATATCCTGCCATAATTGCAGAAGTTGCTTGGCTTGGAAATCCATTATACATATATGTAATCGATGGAGCCCCACCCTTTTCCGTCACATGGAATAGACCATCTAAATCACCTTCTTCTACTTGCTTATGCAGTTTATCAAAATCATCCTTTGAACCAATTGTTATTTTTGCTGATGGCAATAGCTTATTTAGCTCATCCTTTTGAACTTTATATGTGGAACTCTCTACTACAACTGCAATTTTATCTTTATCCTTATTTTTATCATCGCCTGAAGTAAAATGATTAAATGCAAAAATCCCAAACACAACTAAAAATAAAATCGCACTCGTAATTAATGATTTTTTAGATAAAAATGCTTCCCTAAAATAAAATGAAAATACGTGAGAAAATTTACGCATCGTTATTTCGCCCTCTCTACAAAGATTTCGTTTAACGTCGGCTCTAACATTTTGAATTGTCGTAAGCTAACACCTTGCTCTTGCAACTGTTGCAAAATCTTGAGAGCTTCCGCATCGTCTTGTACTTTCACATAAAGAAGGCCTTGTTGTTTTTCATACGATACATGTATAGCTTCTAATCCCTTTTCATTCTCTACTGTATCTTCAATCGTTAAATTACGGAAACCGTATTCTTTCTTAATATCACTTAGCTGTCCTTTTACGACTGCTTCACCTTTTTTCAAAATACATACATGTTGGCAAAAAGCCTCTACTTGTTCCATACGATGACTTGATAAAATAATCGTCTTTCCGCTCTGTACTTGTTCTTCAATAATACTAGATAACATCCCAGCATTAACTGGATCAAGGCCGCTGAATGGTTCATCTAAAATGAGAAGTTCCGGATTATGAAGAAGAGCAGCAATTAATTGGATTTTTTGCTGATTCCCTTTTGAAAGCTCTCCAGCCGTTTTAAATTTATATTCTGGTATCGCTAAACGCTCTAACCAGTGATCAATAGCGTGATCCACTTCTTTCTTCGACATTCCTTCTAATCTACCAAAATATCGCAGCTGATCTATTACTCTACTTTTTGTATATAAACCTCTTTCTTCTGGTAAATACCCAATTGTTACACCACTATTTCCAAATGCTTTTCCATCCCATGTAATCGAACCTTCATTAGGCGTTAATAATCCGAGAAGCATTTTGATTGTTGTTGTTTTCCCTGCACCATTTCGTCCAAGTAACCCTAGTACTTCACCTTTTGGTAACGAAATTTGCAAACCGTTAACTGCTTTTGATTCCCCAAATTGTTTCGTTAAGTTTTGAATTTGTAAACTCAAGTATAAAGCCTCCCCTTTAGTATCATTCGTACTCTCTTTCAAAGACTATGTTTATTCAAGACAAAATATAGCACCACGCTTCATCCTCTTATATGTAAACATCGTCATTAATCCATCATTTGTTCTATTTAGTTAAAATTGCAAATAACAAATTTCTTTTTGTCAATTATAATTGTCATTACGACAATAAAACTTGTCAAAATAACTATTATTATTTTGCTCATCTTTCTAATATAGGACATACTACTATATATACAAAAGACAATATGCAAATGTTCATATAAAAATATTATATTTTAATATATAATATAAAATGATTTTCTAACATCAAGGAGGATACATATGAAGATGAAGAGGGGCATTACCACTTTATTATCTGTAGCGGTTCTATCTACATCACTTGTAGCATGTTCAGGAACACCAGAGAAAACAGTGGTAAAAGAAGAGAAAGTAAAATTAACAGAACAACAATTAATGGCTGATTTATGGTATCAAACAGCCGGTGAAGCGAAAGCACTTTACTACCAAGGGTACAACATTGGTCAATTAAAGCTTGATGCAATTCTTGCAAAAGGGACAGAGAAAAAACCTGCTATCGTGCTGGATTTAGACGAAACTGTTTTAGATAACAGTCCTCATCAAGCAATGAGCGTAAAAACAGGCAAAGGCTATCCTTACAAATGGGATGATTGGATTAGCAAAGCTGAGGCTGAAGCCCTTCCAGGCGCAATTGATTTCTTAAAATATACAGAGTCTAAAGGTGTAGATATTTACTACATCTCAAATCGTAAAACGAATCAACTAGATGCAACAATTAAAAATCTTGAGCGTGTAGGTGCTCCTCAAGCAACGAAAGAACATATATTACTACAAGATCCGAAAGAAAAAGGAAAAGAAAAACGCCGTGAACTCGTTTCTCAAACTCATGATATTGTCTTATTCTTCGGTGATAACTTATCTGATTTCACAGGTTTTGATGGAAAATCTGTAAAAGATCGTAACCAAACAGTAGCAGATTCAAAAGCACAATTTGGTGAGAAATTCATTATTTTCCCGAATCCAATGTATGGCGATTGGGAAGGCGCTTTATATGATTATGATTTCAAAAAATCAGATGCAGAAAAAGATAAAATCCGTCGCGACAACTTAAAATCATTTGAAGTAAAATAAAAGAGGATGGCATTCGCCATCCTCTTTTATTTTACTTTCTCTGTTAAAGGCAAGATAAATACTTCCACACGTCTATTCTTTGCCTTTCCTTCTTGTGTATCGTTTGGAGCAATTGAACGGTATTCTCCGTATCCAATCGCACTAAATTTTTCTGGTTGTAATTCTTTATTTTGCAGTAATACTTGCATAAAATTAACTGCCCGCTGCGTACTTAATTCCCAATTCGACGCAAACTGCGCATTGGCAATAGGGACATTATCTGTATGACCCGATACTGTAATTTCACGAGGTGACGCTGAAACAAGTAAGCTAGACATCTCTTTTGCAATCCCTAAAGATTCTAATTTCACATCTGCTTTCCCCGAATCAAACAGTATATTTTCTAATATTGTCACCATTAATCCCTTTTCAGTTAATTTAGTTTGAAAAGAAGAGGATAATTGTTTTTCATTAATATATTGATCAATCTTTTTTTGTAATGCTTTCAATTCATCCATCTCTTTTTTTTCTTTAGCTCTAGCTTCTTCTTGTTTTTTTGCTTGTTCTGCCTCAAGGCTACTTGCTGATAATTCTTTTTCATCATTTGGCTTTTGATCACTTAAAAATTCTTTGTTACCTGTTCCCCCAGCTAATTCACTTCGAAAAGCAACTGCCATCTGTTTAAACTTCGCAGCATCTATACTACTCATTGCGAATAAAACGATAAACAATGCAAATAACAACGTTAACATATCAGAATATGGGATTAACCACGTTTCATCGATATGCTCATCATGTTTTTTCTTTTTACCTCTTCTATTTTTCTTACTCCGCATTTTTTTCTGCTCCTTTTTCTAGCTTTTTACGCTCAGTTGCAGAAAGTGCACCTAAAATGCGGTTCTTCATAATAAACGGATATGTACCTTCTTGTAACATTAATAAACAATCAATGATTAAACGTTTTTTCTCAATTTCAGCTGAAGATTTTTGCTTTAACTTATTTGCAAATGGATGCCATAATACATAACCTGAAAAAATACCAAAAATCGTTGCAATAAACGCACCCGAAATAGCATGACCTAACTTTTCAATATCAGTTAAGTTACCAAGCGCAGCTACAAGACCGATAACAGCACCTAAAACTCCTAATGTCGGTGCATACGTACCAGCTTGTGAAAAAATAGCAGCTCCCTTTGCATGTCTTTCTTCAATTGCCTCTAATTCAGATTCCAAAATCTGCTCTAAATCTTCTGCGGATACGCCATCAATCACAAATTTCATACCGCGCAAAAGAAATTCATCTTGAATTTTGTCTAATTGTTGCTCTAAAGACAAAATACCGTATTTTCTACTTTCAGATGTCCAATGAACAAATAATTCTAGCAACTGTTCATAACTTAAATCCTTTTTATTTGAACCAAAAAGAACTTTAAATAGTTTTGGAACCCTTTTTAGTTGATTCATCGGAAATGCAATACATACTGCAGCAAATGTACCGATAAAAATAATTAATGCTGCGGCAGGATTTAATAAGGCTGTTATGTCAGCGCCCTTGACGACCATCCCTACTACCACTGCTACAAATCCTAAAATAAGTCCAATAATTGTTGCAAAATCCATTCCCATTCACTCCTAGTCTATACAAGAAGTTCTCTATTCTCGATAATCGCTACATCTTCTTATGTATATATATTACATAAAAAATGCATTTCATGAAAGATAAGAAATGAATTATATAAAAAAATACTACAAATTCACACATTTTCTGACATTTTCTTTGCATTTCTATTACGTTATGACTCTTATATTCCTTTTCCAACAAACTAGATTTATAATAAAAAAAACATTACACATTTTATGAAGAAGGGACTGTGATTACAAGGCATCATGAAAAAGATAATAATTATTTCTGCCACTACTATTGTAATCGGTATCACATCTTTCGCTTACTTTGGTTCTAAAACACCACTAAATAATGAAGCAAAAGCTGTCGAAAGTCAAAAGCATAATAACCATAAAAAAGAAGAGATTCCTGCTTTTCCAAAAGCTGATCATAATGCAAAGAAAATAGACAATGACTTTTCAGTTGTAACAAATCCAAAATCTAATCTTGTCTTAATTAATAAACATCGAAAACTACCAGATGGATACATTCCTGAAGACTTAACGAGACCAAATGTACCATTTATTAGTCCAAAAGATAAAGAAAAAACATTGCTGCGAAAAGATGCTGCAGAGGCACTTGAAAACATGTTTAAAGCTGCGAAAAAAGAAGGGCTTGATCTTACAGCTGTATCTGGTTATCGTTCATACAAACGCCAAAAATCGTTGCATGATACATACGTTAGACGTCAAGGAAAAGCCGAAGCTAATTCGGTAAGCGCAATTCCTGGTACAAGTGAACACCAAACGGGTTTAGCAATGGATATTAGTTCAAAATCAGCTAAATTTCAATTAGAGCCTATCTTCGGGGAGACAGCAGAAGGAAAATGGGTCGCAGAACACGCTCATGAATTCGGCTTTGTCATTCGTTACTTAGAAGATAAAACAGATACAACAGAATATGCATATGAACCATGGCACTTACGCTACGTTGGTAATCCATACGCTACATACCTATATAAACATCACTTAACATTAGAAGAAGCGATGGAAGACAAAAAATAAGAGAGCAAATTGCTCTCTTATTTTTCTTTCACTCTATTATTGTATTAATTTCTTCTTCCATTCTTCAGGCCATGGTTCGCCTCTTCCTGTTTTTTTCGACGCTTGAACCATCATTCCACGACCTACTAAACAAACCTCTCCTGCTGCATTCTTCACCATATAATGTAAATCTAAAGAAGAATTCCCGACCGATCCTGCCTTTACATACACCTTCAGCTGTTCATCAAAATATATTTGCTTAATAAAATTACATTGTAAATCCGCAACAACGATCATCGTTTCTGATGATGCATGTGTCCACTCTTGCATAAATCCAAGTTCTTTAAACAACGCAATACGAGCTTCTTCAAAATAAGTAAAAGCAACGACATTATTTACATGTCCAAACATATCTACTTCACCAAAACGAACCTTTACAGGGTTGTAAAACGAAAAACCACTTTCCCATTGCTCAAAGTCTTCAATATAAGAAATCCTCTTCATTGTTATCTCTCCTTTTCACCTTTAAATAAACAGAATAAACAGAAAAATATAGTTATAAATATTGCCTCTTCGATATGAAGAGGCAATATTTATTAATAGTTATTATCGCTACCAAAGAAATCTTTGAACGATTGAATTGTTGTATCACGGTTTAATGCCGCAATTGAAGTTGTTAAAGGAATACCCTTCGGACATGATTGCACACAGTTTTGAGAGTTACCACAGTTTGCTAGTCCTCCATCTCCCATAATTGCACGTAAGCGATCTGCTTTATGCATTTCACCCGTTGGATGTGAGTTGAATAAGCGAGCTTGTGATAACGGTGCTGGTCCAATAAAGTCAGACTTACTGTTTACGTTTGGACATGATTCTAAGCAAACACCACATGTCATACATTTTGAAAGCTCATAAGCCCATTGACGCTTTTTCTCAGGCATTCTTGGTCCTGGCCCTAGGTCATACGTACCATCAATTGGAATCCACGCTTTAACGCGTTTTAGAGCATTAAACATGCGACTACGATCAACTTGCAAGTCACGTACAACCGGGAATGTCTTCATCGGTTTTAAGCGAATTGGTTGCTCTAATTGATCGATAAGTGCCGTACATGATTGACGTGGTTTTCCGTTAATCACCATCGAACATGCACCACATACTTCCTCTAAGCAGTTCATATCCCATGCAATCGGAGTTGTTTGGTTCCCTTTTGAATCAACAGGATTACGACGGATTTCCATAAGTGCTGAGATAATATTCATATTCGGACGATATGGAATTTCAAACTCTTGGTCAAACGCTTGCGCATCTGGCCCGTCTTGTCTCGTAATGATGAGGCGGATTGTTTTCTCAGACATGTTGTTTATCCCCCTTCTCTTCACCCTTAGCAGCTACATCGTGTTTTGAAGAATAATCACGTTTACGCGGTTTAATTAATGAAATATCAACGTCTTCGTAATGGAATGCTGGTGCATTTCCTTCTCCCTCAAATTTTGCCATCGTAGTTTTTAAGAAGTTTGCATCATCACGATTTGGGAATTCAGGTTTGTAATGCGCCCCACGGCTCTCATTACGGTTATATGCGCCAATTGTAATAACACGTGCTAACTCAAACATATTTGCAAGTTGGCGTGTAAATGAAGCACCTTGGTTACTCCATCTTGCTGTATCGTTAATGTTAATACGTTTGTAACGAGCCATTAATTCTTCAATTTTCGCATCTGTTTCTAATAATTTTTTATTTTCACGAACTACTGTAACGTTATCTGTCATCCATTCTCCAAGCTCTTTATGAAGAACATACGCATTTTCGTTACCATCCATCGTTAAAATATTGTTAAATTTCTCTGTTTCGATTAATTCATTTTGTTCATATACAGTAGATGAAACAGCATCCGATGATTTAGAAAGACCTTTCATATATTCAATTGCGTTTGGTCCCGCTACCATACCACCATAAATTGCTGATAATAGTGAGTTCGCACCAAGACGGTTACCTCCGTGCATAGAATAATCACATTCACCTGCTGCAAATAAACCTGGAATATTTGTCATCTGTTTATAATCAACCCATAGTCCGCCCATTGAATAGTGAACAGCTGGGAAGATTTTCATTGGTAGTTTACGAGGATCATCCCCTGTAAATTTCTCATAGATTTCAATAATTCCACCTAGTTTAATATCTAGTTCTTTTGGATCTTTATGAGAAAGATCTAAATACACCATGTTTTCACCGTTAATACCTAGTTTTTGCTCTACGCAAACATCAAAGATTTCACGTGTTGCGATGTCACGAGGTACAAGGTTTCCGTAAGCCGGATATTTTTCTTCTAAGAAGTACCATGGTTTACCATCTTTATATGTCCAAACACGTCCACCTTCACCACGTGCAGATTCACTCATAAGACGTAATTTATCGTCTCCAGGAATTGCCGTTGGGTGAATTTGAATGAACTCACCGTTTGCATAGTATGCGCCTTGTTGATATACAGCAGAAGCTGCTGTACCTGTATTGATAATGGAGTTTGTTGATTTTCCGAAAATGATACCAGGGCCCCCTGTTGCCATAATCACGGCATCTGCTCCGAAACTTCTAATCTCCATAGTTTGTAAGTCTTGTGCAACGATTCCTCGGCACACACCTTCATCATCAACAACAGCTCGTAAGAAATCCCAACCTTCATATTTCGTTACAAGTCCTGCTACTTCGTGACGACGTACTTGCTCATCTAATGCGTAAAGTAATTGCTGTCCAGTTGTTGCACCAGCAAATGCTGTACGGTGATGTTGCGTTCCACCAAATCGACGGAAATCAAGAAGTCCTTCTTCCGTACGGTTAAACATAACACCCATACGGTCCATTAAATGAATGATACCAGGTGCTGCTTCACACATTGCTTTAACTGGTGGTTGGTTCGCTAAGAAGTCCCCACCATAAATTGTATCGTCAAAGTGGATCCATGGAGAATCCCCTTCACCTTTCGTATTTACGGCACCGTTAATTCCGCCCTGAGCACATACAGAATGTGAACGTTTTACTGGTACTAAAGAAAACAGTTCAACATTTACTCCTGCTTCTGCCGCTTTAATCGTTGCCATTAAGCCAGCCAAGCCACCGCCGACTACTATAAGTTTCCCTTTCATGCTCTCCCACTCCTTACTGGTTTGCTAGCTGTGGATCGATGAACGCTAATAATGCACTCACACCTACATAAGATAAACCTAAGAAAATAGCTAATGTTACATAAGTAGAGATTCTTTGTGAACGTGGAGATACTGTAATTCCCCAGCTGATGCAGAATGTCCATAGTCCATTTGCAAAGTGGAAAATTGTTGAAACAACACCAACTAAGTAGAATGCAAACATAGCTGGATTGTTTAAAATATCTGCCATCATATCATAGTTTACCTCTTTACCTAACATTGCTTGAATACGAGTTTCCCAGACGTGCCAAGAAATGAAGATCAGCGTAACGATACCTGAAATTCTTTGGAAGACGAACATCCAGTTACGGAAATAACCGTAAGAAACCGCATTGTTCTTAGCTGTAAATGCAATATATAAGCCATATATAGCATGGTACAGTATCGGTAAAAAGATGATGAAAATTTCTAGCGCATACCGGAATGGAAGGAGCTCCATAAAGCCTGCAGCTTTGTTAAAAGCCTCTGCTCCTCGTGTTGCAAAGTTGTTTACAATTAAATGTTGCGTCAAAAAGACACCAACCGGGATGACCCCCATTAATGAGTGCCACTTACGAAACGTATACTCGCGGCCTTTCATGTCCCCATTACCCCCCTTGAATGTTTGACTGCTGTTTTCAGATTAGTTTACAACAATAATGTTTTTTCACTATTGGCATAAGAAAAACTGAAAAAATTATTCGAAATATTTCAGCATAATTTGATACCAAGTTCATTTTACTCCTATTTTTGTCGAAGCGTCAAGAAAACGTATACATAATTTGCATATAATTTGCCAATTCTTTTTTTCTTCTTATATATTCAGATTTTCCTAAAGAAAAATCTGTTTTTATAAATGTGAAATGTTATATAATAATCCCTATAGAAAGAGGGGAATATTGTGAGCAAAAATACAATCGATACAACATCTTTAGAAGATGTTTCATTGAACGCCTTCGCTTATGAATTGCTACGTGAAGAATTACTACCTGATTTAATCGGCAACGATTTAGATGGTATTTTATACTGGTCTGGTAGAAACCTTGCAAGAAAATATCCGCTAGAAACAATTGAAGAAGTCATTCAGTTCTTTGAAAAGGCTGGCTGGGGCACTTTAAGCATTGTTGAACATAAGCGTCGTGAAATGCAGTTCCAACTTAAAGGTACACTCATTGCAGAACGTCAAAAACAAAAACGACATTCTTCTTATCAACTAGAAGCCGGATTCATCGCTGAACAAATCCAAAAGCAACGGAACGTCGTTGCAGAGTCATACGAAGAAAAGAAAAAACGTTCTGACTCTATTACATTTCTTGTAAAATGGGATATAAAAGATCTCATTGAAGTGTAAGCATTACCTACAGTCAACTAGACATATCAGTTTAGTTGACTTTTTTGTATTTTCATTCAGATGCGTTTATTTTAAATCTTCAGAAATTATATCAAAAAACAGAAGACGTTGTAAACTACAACGTCTTCTTATCTGTTAAATACGTATAAATCGTCTCCGCGACATTTTTTGGCATACCCGCTTCGACAAATTCCTCTATAGAAGCTTCTTTCATCTTCTTTAATGAACCAAAATGTTTTAACAATACCTTTTTCCGTTTATCACCGATTCCTGGAATATCATCCAACGCTGATTGAATGACAGATTTCCCATGTAATTGACGATGGAATGTAATCGCAAATCGATGCACCTCATCTTGAATACGCTGCAATAAATAAAATTCTTGGCTATTTCTCTCAAGCATCACAGGTTCCGGTGGATCCCCAATAATTAAATGGGAGGTTTTATGTTTATCATCTTTTACAAGACCTGCCATCGGAATATATAATCCGAGCTCATTCTCTAAAATATCACTTGCAGCCGCTAGATGGCCTTTTCCTCCATCAATAATAATCAAATCAGGTAAAGGTGAATTTTCTTTAAGCGCCCTTGTATAACGGCGCCTCACAACTTCCCTCATAGACTCATAATCGTCTGGTCCTTGAACCGTTTTAATTTTATATTTTCGATACTCTTTCTTCGCCGGTTTCCCATCGATAAAAGCAATCATTGCAGAAACGGGATTTGTTCCTTGAATATTTGAGTTATCAAACGCTTCAATACGATACGGTGTTTCAATCCCAAGCTGCTTCCCTAAATGATCTACCGCTTTAATCGTTCGTTCTTCATCACGTTCAATTAAGTAGAACTTCTCTTCAAGAGCAATCTTCGCATTTTTATTTGCTAATTCTACAAGGTCTTTTTTCTTACCACGTTTCGGCTGTGTTGCTTCTACTTCTAAAAACCGCTCTACTAATTCCGAGTCTATACTTCCTGGAACGACAATTTCCTTCGGCTTAAAATGACTACTGTTTTCATAAAATTGGCCGATAAAAGTTAAAAAACCCTCTTCTGGTTCATCGTAAATTGGAAACATAGAAACATCGCGTTCAATTAGCTTTCCTTTTCGAACAAAGAAAACTTGAACACACATCCATCCTTTATCCACTGCATATCCAAACACATCACGATCCACTAAGTCACTCATAATCATCTTTTGTTTTTCCATAATCGCATCAATATGAGCAATTTGATCACGCAACTCTTTTGCACGTTCAAACTCTAGTTTCTCTGAGGCCTCATACATTTTTGTTTCTAATTCTGAACGAACTTCTTTATGTCCACCATTTAAAAACTTAATAATTTCATCTACAATTTCTTTATTTTGTTCTTCCGTCACTTCTTTCACACAAGGTGCTAAACATTGACCCATATGATAATACAAACAAACTTTATCTGGCATATTCGTGCATTTCCGAAGTGGATACATACGATCTAGCAGTTTTTTCGTTTCATGAGCAGATTGTGCATTTGGATAAGGACCAAAATATTTCCCTTTATCCTTTTTTACGTTTCGAGTAATGAGTAAGCGCGGTTGCTTCTCCGCCGTAATTTTAATAAAGGGATATGTTTTATCATCTTTTAATTGAATATTATATTTCGGATCATATTTTTTAATTAGATTTAACTCTAAAATAAGCGCTTCTAAATTCGAAGAGGTTACAATATATTCAAAATCAACAATTTCTCCTACAAGCCGCAGTGTTTTCCCATCATGTGAACCAGTAAAGTACGAGCGCACACGATTTTTAAGCACTTTTGCCTTTCCGACATATATAACCGTTCCTTGCTTATCTTTCATCAAATAACAACCAGGTTGATCTGGTAAAATGGCCAACTTCTCTTTCAAATGTTCGTGCACTCGTCTCCCTCCATTTCTACATACTTAGCATTTTTATTTCCCCTTGAAAACATACTATGCCCAAACACCCAACATACGTTCTTTTATTGTAACGGAAAGACTGTAAAAAAGAAAATAAAAAAAGCTACCAAATGGTAGCCCCTTTATTTTAGAAGTGTTTAGAAACTAATTCTACTAACGCTTCTTTCGGTTTGTAACCTAACGCTTGATCAACTACTTTACCGTCTTTTAATACGAAAAGAGCTGGAATACTCATTACTTCGAATTGACGAGCAGTTTCTTGGTTTTCATCAACGTCTACTTTTACTACTTTTACTTTTTCGCCTAGTTCTGCATCGATTTCCTCTAATACAGGAGCGATCATTTTACAAGGTCCACACCAAGGTGCCCAGAAATCTAATAATACAACACCTTCGCTAGTTTCAGCTGCGAAGCTTTGGTCATTTGCGTTTACAATTGCCATTTTATTTCCTCCTTCAAGTATATTCTACCAAGAGTATATCATTAACTTATATACGTGGCGAATAATATGTATCGTTATGTATTGTAACAAAAAAATGTTCCTTTATACTATATAAAAATACGGATTAAAAACTAAAAAGATGAGAGACAGGGGATCTCTCACCTTTTTCTATATATAGGGGTACTTCACTTGGAACTCAAGGGTACTTAAATCATGAATGTACTTTTAACTTTTTAAACTCTTCTGTTAAAAGAGGTACAACTTCGAATAAGTCACCGACAATACCGTAGTCAGCTACTTTAAAGATACTTGCTTCTGGATCTTTATTAATCGCAACGATGATTTTTGAGTTAGACATACCTGCTAAATGCTGAATCGCACCAGAAATACCACATGCAATGTATAAGTCTGGCGTAACAACTTTACCAGTTTGACCGATTTGTAATGAATAATCACAGTATTCAGCGTCACAAGCACCACGAGATGCCCCAACAGCGCCGCCTAGTACGTCAGCTAACTCTTTTAATGGTTTAAAGCCTTCTTCACTCTTTACACCGCGTCCGCCAGCGATAATAACTTTCGCTTCAGAAAGATCAACACCTTCTGCCGTTTTACGGACAACATCTTGAATGATTGTACGTAAATCTTTCACATCAACTGTAATAGAAGATACGTCACCGCTGCGAGACTCATCTTTTTCCAGAGTTGCAATGTTATTTGGACGCACTGTCGCAAATAAGATGCCGTCTGTTACAATCTTCTTCTCGAATGCTTTACCAGAGTAAATTGGACGAGTGAAGATAACATTTCCACCTTCAACCTCTAAAGCAGTTACGTCAGAAACTAAACCAGCTTCAAGCTTCGCTGCTAATTTTGGTGATAAATCTTTACCAAGTGCTGTATGTCCAAAGACAATACCTTCTGGATTTTCTTCAGCATGTACAGCTAAAAACGCTTGTGCATAACCATCAGATGTATATGATTTTAATTTATCATTTTCAACTGTCACAACGCGATCTGCACCGTAATGAATCAATTCTTTTGCAAAAGAGGCAACGCTGTCTCCAATTAGAAGACCTACTACTTCACCGCCTTCTGCAATTGTTTTTGCTGCTGCTACCGCTTCAAACGAAACGTTACGTAGCGATCCATCACGAACTTCACCCATTACTAATACTTTACGAGCCATAGATTTTCCCTCCTGCATATATAATTTCGTATTTTATTAGATTACTTTCGCTTCTGTATGGAGCAACGATACAAGTTCTTTTACTTGATCTTGCAGCTCGCCTTGTAACACTTTTCCTGCATCTTTCTTAGGAGGCAAATAGATTTCAATTGTTTTTGTCTTTGCTTCCACATCATCATCTTCTAAATCTAAATCATCTAATTCTAATTCTTCTAGTGGCTTTTTCTTCGCTTTCATAATACCTGGAAGCGATGGATAACGCGGTTCATTTAAACCTTGTTGTGCTGTTACTAAAACTGGTAATGAAGTTGCAATCACTTCTGTATCCCCTTCAACATCACGCTCAATCTTCACATTTGTACCGTCAATTTCAAGTTTTGTAATTGTCGTTACATACGGAATATTTAACGCTTCAGCTACGCGTGGTCCTACTTGTCCAGATGCACCATCAATTGCAACGTTTCCGCCTAAAATTAAATCTGCATCTTTATCTTTTAAATATTCAGCAAGCACTTTTGCTGTCGTGAACTGGTCACCATTTTCTACATCATCTTCAATATTAATTAATACCGCTTTATCACAGCCCATTGCTAATGCAGTACGAAGTTCTTTCTCACTATCTTCGCCACCGACTGTTACAACTGTAACTTCTCCACCTTGTGCGTCTCTTACTTGAATTGCTTCTTCAATTGCATATTCATCGTAAGGGTTGATGATGAATTCCGCTTCGCCATCGTAAATTGCACCGTTTTTAATTACGATTTTTTCTTCTGTATCAAATGTTCGTTTCATGAGTACGTAGATGTTCATTCCATTTACCCCCTTGTTTTTCAGAAAGATTCTATCAATTTTAATTTTCTGTTAATTTATATCAAAAAAATAATTGAACTACCTGCCACTAAATGAAGGTTTACGCTTTTCTAAAAATGCAGCTACACCTTCTCTTCCATCTTCACTCGTAAATACTTCACCAAAAATCTGTGATTCACGTTGTACACCTTCATAGTAATGAGACGATTTTGTCGTTTGCAATAATTCTAGTACAGCACGAGTTGTTGCTGGACTTTTTCCAGCAATTTGTTTTGCGACTTTAAGCGTATCATCTAAAAGTGATTCTTCAGAGAACAATCCGTTAACAAGTCCCCACTTTAACGCTTCTGCACCAGTAATTGGTGTACTTGTTAACATCATTTCACAAGCTTTCGCTTTCCCAACATAACGTGGTAAGCGCTGTGTACCTGCAAAGCCAGGAATTAATCCAAGTGTTAATTCGGGTAAACCAAGTTTTGCACTTTCAGTTGCAAAGCGCATGTGGCAAGACATAGCAAACTCAAGGCCGCCGCCCAGTGCCGCTCCATGAATTGCCGCAATAACTGGTTTTGAACATTTTTCAACACGCTCAAACGTAACTTGTCCAAGCTGTGCTAATTCTGTTGCTTGCTTCGCTTCAGTAACAGATGTAAATTCTTTAATATCTGCTCCCGCTGAGAAGAAACGTCCTTCACCGTGAATAACAACAACACGAATGTTATCATCCTTTTCCACTTGATCAATTAATTCAGTAACGTCATGCATAACTTGTGAAGACATCGCATTTGCTGGTGCGTGATTTAACGTCGCCACCGCGATATGATCTTCAACTCTTACAGATAGGAATTTCAACATGATCCCTCCCATTATTGACGATAGCCACAAGCTGCAATAAGTAGCCCGTGTACCGTTTTTGAAAGTGCGACCAGATCATACTTATGATCGCTCATTACCCAATTGGTCACAACTTCATCTACTGTTCCAAAGATCATTTGTCTTGCCACGCGAACATTTAAATCTGCTTGAAATTCACCTTGTTTTATACCAGTCTCTAAAATCTCATCCATAACTTGTAAGTAGCCTTTTAATACTTCATTTATTTTAAGGCGCAAGTCTTGATTGGACTGCCTCAGCTCTAATTGCGTAACGATAGCAAGAGGATCATTTTGCGACAACAGCAAGAAGTGCGTTTCTACCAACATGAATAACTTCGATACAGCGCTTTCAATTCCTGCTGTTTTTTGACGAATTGTTTCGACAAATTCTCCCATCTTCTCTTGGAATAAGGATATTAATATATCTTCTTTATTTTTAAAATATAAATAAATCGTGCCATCAGCTACCCCAGCTTGCTTTGCGATTTTAGAAACTTGCGCTTGGTGGTACCCATTTTCCGCAATCACAATGACTGCCGCATCAATAATTTGATTGTATTTCGGTCTATTTTTCTTCACTTTACTGTCCCCTTCAAGAAGATGACTGAATGAATAGTCATTCATATTCTTATAATACTGACTATTTAGAAAAGTGTCAATCCTATTTTTTCAAAAAGAAAGGGCCTTAGCCCGTTTGCTCATCCTCATTCTTTCTCTTCTCTTCATCTATTAGAACACGTCGTAAAATTTTCCCTACTGTCGTTTTCGGCAATTCATCTCTAAACTCATATACTTTCGGCACTTTATAAGCCGCTAAATATTTACGTGCAAACTGATTTAATTCTTCCTCAGAGCACTCCGTACCTTCTTTTAACACAACAAATGCTTTAACTGTCTCTCCTCGGTACGGATCTGGAACTCCAATTGTCACTACTTCTTGCACTTTTTCATGCTCATATAATACTTCTTCAACTTCACGAGGATACACATTAAATCCACTCGCGACAATCATATCTTTCTTGCGATCTTTTACATAGAAGAATCCATCCTCATCCATGTAGCCAACATCACCTGTATGGAGCCAGCCATCTTGCAATACAGCCGCTGTTTCCTCTGGCTTATTCCAGTACCCTTTCATAATTTGAGGACCTTTCACTACAATTTCCCCTATTTCTCCTGGCGGTAATTCCTCACCAGTTTCAAGTGACATAATGATTGCTTCTGTATCTGGCCACGGAACTCCAATGCTACCTGGCACTCGCTTTTCCCATAAAAAATTACTATGTGTAACCGGAGCGGATTCTGTTAAACCATATCCCTCTACTAGTTTACCACCTGTAACTGTTTCGAACTTTTCCTGTACTTCTACTGGCAGTGGTGCTGATCCACTAATACAAGCACGAATAGAAGAAATATCGTATTCTTTTAAAAGTGGGCTATTTAAAAGAGCGATATAAATAGTTGGTGCCCCTGGAAATAGTGTCACTTTATGCTTCTTAATCGCTTCAAAGACCATTTTCATATCAAACTTTGGAATAAGGACCATTTTGTATCCTTGCATAACACTCAAATTCATAACAGCCGTCATGCCGTACACGTGGAAAAATGGAAGAACCCCAAGAACGACTTCTTCTCCTTCTTTGCAATTATATAACCATTGAACTCCCATTAACGTGTTAGAGACGAGGTTTTTATGCGTTAACATAACGCCTTTCGGAAATCCAGTTGTTCCTCCTGTGTACTGTAAAAGAGCTAAATCATTTTCAGGATCACAAGGCACCTCAACATCCGTATCCACTTCTTTTTCTACTGAATTCCAAAGATGAATCGTTTCACTCTCTGATACTTTCACAACTAAATTCGACTGTTTTTTCTGCACAAATGGATACAATAGATTTTTAGGGAATGGTAAAAAGTCCGCAATACGAGTTACGATAATATGCTCAATTTTTGTAGCAGATTGAACATTCGTTACTCTTGGAAACACTAAATCGAGACAAAGAATTACTTTTGCTCCCGAGTCATGAAGCTGATATTCTAATTCTCTTTCTGTATACAGTGGATTTGTTTGTACTACGATACCTCCCGCAAGTAATGTACCGTAATAACCAATTACAGCTTGCGGACAATTCGGCAACATAATAGCAACTCGATCACCCTTTTCCACACCGAGCTTTTGAAGATAATTTGCAAACCTCTTTACCTTATCATGGAAGTCCGAAAACGTAATATCCTTCCCTAAAAAGTGAAGCGCTTTCTTTTCTGGGTAGCGAGAAGCCATCTGTTCTACATATCTATGAAGCGGCTGAATATCATAAGAAATCGTACTAGGAATTTCCTCTGGATAACTTTTCAACCATGGTTTTTCCACCTTCATTCCCCCTTCAAATACATAAAAAATAAAGTGAAACTTTAATCAGTGGAGGTTTTGTTCAGCCCCACTGATTATTAGCCCACACCAATCGGGCTTTTACGGACAGTTAATCACCCAGCTAACTTCTTTACTTTCGCTGAATTTTAAGGCGGGATCTTACTGCCCACAAATAGCGGGATAAATGAATGTTCATTCATGATGGTTATTTTCATTATATTATAGTCACCATAGCGTTACAATCATAATATTCTGACTTTTTTATAACTATGCTTTACTTCATTAACTTCTTATTATATGTAGAAACTCTCCTAATCTTAAAAGAGTAAGAGAGTTATGGTTTAGCTCAATCTTATTATCGTTAACACTGCTCCTGGAGTAGTTGTTGATAATGTTGCAACAGCTAACAAACCAAATAATTGCAAACTAATTGCACTCCCCGCCGCAAGAGTCGTAATAATTGTCGCACTAAATGATGTCGTTGCTAATGCAGGAGAATTAATAGTCCCAGCAAGCGGTGCCCCATTAATTGTAATTCGTGAACTAACTAATAATGAAGCCGTTATATTAATTGAATATGAAATATAATAATTCCCTGCATTTGCAGCCGTAAATACTGTGTTCCCCGCAGACACTGTGATACCCGGACCGATATTCTGATTGTTTGGAAGCGGGACATTTGTTCCACCTAGTAGTACCGATATTGCTGTACCCGACGTATTATTTGCAAATGCGTACGTTGCCGTTATACTTGTGCCTGTTGCTCCCGTTGCTCCTGTTGAGCCTGTTACTCCCGTTACTCCGGTTGAACCTGTCGCTCCCGTTGGACCCGTTGCTCCTGTTATTCCTGTTGCTCCTGTCGCTCCCGTTGGGCCTGTTACTCCTGTTATTCCTGTTGCTCCTGTTATTCCTGTCGCTCCCGTTGGGCCTGTTGTTCCTGTTATTCCTGTCGCTCCCGTCGGGCCTGTTGCTCCTGTTGCCCCCGTCGGACCTGTATCGCCTGTTGCTCCCGTTGGACCTGTGTCGCCTGTTGCTCCTGTTGCCCCCGTCGGACCTGTTGGACCAACTTTAGGGACTGTCCCATCGCAACTAAAACAGCATGAATCAACATGTACACCATTTTGATTATTACACCCACAATATCCATTTATGTTATTGCTCCATGAAGACATGTTGATCACTTCCTTTACATTCGATCTTTTTAGCGCAATCACCGAATTAAAAAACACCTATCTAAATGACAAAGAAATACTTTGCCTAGTCGGGGATAAAACACAGATTTCTTCCATACATTCTAGTAATTATTACATGCGATTCACTCTCCTTTTGCTTGTACTTTCGCCTCATCTCCACAGATTATTAACCATACACATTACACTTTCGTACACAGCCAAGTTCCCATTTAAACTTTCCACATTCGCCAATATTTTTAGTAAAGAGGCTTATTCTTCATAAATAGCGACTGTAACATATAAAAATCCGTATAATCTGTTATTTTTCGTCAAAATTTTAAAAATATATTGACACTTAAAATACCCTCATAGTATGATTTTGGTGTTGTAATTGATAACCATTTTCACTTGTGGTGCTAGTTACAAAAAACACTTAATTTGGGGGCAGAAGATGAAGAAAATTCTCAGTATTTTCATAGTAGTTCTTCTATTCGCTGTTGGATGCGGACAGCAAAAAGAGGAGAAAAAAGAAACAAAAGCGGACAATAAAAATCAAGCTATAACAATTAAACACGCTGAAGGGGAAACGAAGTTAGATAAACCAGCGAAAAAAGTAGTTGTACTTGAGTGGGTATATTCAGAAGACTTATTAGCACTTGGTGTTCAGCCAGTAGGGATGGCAGACATTAAGAATTATAATAAATGGGTAAATACAAAAACAAAACCGAGTAAAGATGTTGTAGATGTAGGGACACGTCAACAACCAAACTTAGAAGAAATTAGCCGTTTAAAACCAGACTTAATTATCACAGCTTCATTCCGTGGTAAAGCAATTAAAAATGAATTAGAGCAAATTGCACCAACAGTTATGTTTGATCCATCAACAAGTAATAACGATCACTTTGCTGAAATGACAGAAACATTTAAACAAATTGCAAAAGCAGTTGGGAAAGAAGAAGAAGGTAAAAAAGTATTAGCTGATATGGATAAAGCATTTGCTAATGCAAAAGCAAAAATTGAGAAAGCAGACTTAAAAGATAAAAACATAGCAATGGCACAAGCATTTACTGCTAAAAACGTACCAACATTCCGTATCTTAACTGACAATTCTTTAGCTTTACAAGTTACAAAAAAATTAGGTTTAACAAATACTTTTGAAGCAGGGAAATCTGAGCCAGATGGTTTCAAACAAACAACTGTAGAATCATTACAAAGTGTACAAGATTCAAACTTCATTTACATTGTAGCGGATGAAGATAACATTTTTGACACGCAACTAAAAGGCAACCCTGCTTGGGAAGAATTAAAGTTCAAAAAAGAAAACAAAATGTATAAATTAAAAGGCGACACTTGGATTTTCGGTGGTCCTGAGTCTGCAACATCTTTAGCAACACAAGTAGCAGATGTCATGACAGCGAAGAAGTGATTACACGATGAATAGCCTAAAACATACACTTCGAGCAAGTCTTGTATTCGGAGGAGGAGCAGCTCTCTTGCTCCTCCTTTTCTTTATTCATATCGGACAAGGTCAAGCAAACATTTCCTATAGTATGATTATTGATGCTCTTATCTCACCGAACCAATCGCTAGAACATCAAACTTTAATCATGCTTCGATTACCTAGAGCTGTAATTGCCATTTTAGCTGGAGGCGCTCTTGCTGCATCAGGGGTTATTTTACAAACGTTAACGAAAAATCCACTCGCTGAATCCAGTACAATGGGTATTCACTCTGGCGCATATTTCTTTCTAGTAGCGGCTACAATTTTCTTACCGAAAGGTTTACAAATTAATTCTCTTCTGTTCACATTTATCGGCGGTGCTATTACTGCTTTATTTGTATACCGTATTTCTGGTGGAAAAAAGGGAACCCCACTTAGAATGGCATTAGCTGGTATGGTCGTTACATTAATGCTTTCTGCCTTTACCGGAACGATGCAGCTTTTCTATGAAAATGAAACAGCTGGTTTATTTTTATGGGGAGCTGGCTCTCTTATTCAAAATAACTGGGATGGCGTTCAATTTGCTTTTCCATTTATCATTATTTCTTTCCTAGTTTTACTATTTATGTCTCGTAAACTCAACATTCTCTTACTTGGTGATGATGTTGCTATTTCTCTTGGTGAAAAAACAGCAGTAACACGTCTTATCGCCTTCATTGCTGCAATCTTTTTAACAGCAGTAATTGTTACTGTTGTTGGACCAATTGGCTTTGTCGGCTTAGTTGCACCTCATTTAATGCGCCTTATCGGATACCGTCAACACTTTACTCTTCTTCTCTCTTCTTTCTTATGGGGGGCAGTATTATTGCTTGGAGCAGATGTTGTCGGTAGATTAATAGATCCAACCGGTGCAGAACTTCCTGTTGGGGCAGTCACAGCAATGATTGGATCTCCTTGGCTTATTTACTTAGTGTATCGAATGATGAAGTCGAAACAATATATGAATGATAACGGTGCGAATGCAGCTGGAGCTAGTTCCCGCTATTACTCTTATAAAAAGGTAATCCTTATTTCTATCACACTTTGTATTGTGACGATTGCTCTTGGTGTTACAATCGGTAGTAACACTTATATCGAAAGCATTACAAATGTTATATCAGGTCAATTAACACAATTTGACAAAAACATGATGATAAATCTTCGTTTACCAAGAATGCTCGTTGCTGCTATTGCTGGCGCATGCCTTGCAATAAGTGGGCTTGTTTTCCAAGCTATATTACGAAACCCACTTGCCGATCCTTCTATTATTGGTATTTCATCGGGAGCTGGTGTCGGTGCTTTAACTATTATGTATGTCTTTCCTACACTTCCTGGTTTCTTCCTACCAATTGGTGCATTTATCGGAGGACTACTTGCAGTAGGAATTGTCCTCTTCTTCTCATGGAAATCAGGGTTTAGCCCAACAGCTCTTGCTTTAATAGGAATTGGTATTTCTGCACTTGGCTCAGCAATTATTCAAATCTTTATCGTTAGAGCCAATTTGAATGTTGCCGCTGCTTTAACATGGTTATCTGGCAGCACGTATGCAAGAGGATGGAATCACTTAGAAAATATCATTCTATATCCATCTCTAATTCTTGTATTCATTATCTTTTTCTTAATAAAACAACTTGACGTTCTCGTACTTGGAGACGATTTAGCAACTGGACTTGGGCAACCAGTAAATAAAACACGGCTTGCTCTAATTGTGCTAGCGACACTACTTGCATCAGTAAATATCGCTGCTGTCGGTACGATTGCCTTTCTAGGCCTTGTCGCACCTCACTTAGCAAGAATTGTTGTTGGTATAAATCATCAAAGACTATTCGTTTGCTCAGCACTGTTTGGAGCAATCCTTCTTGCCATCGCTGACTTACTCGGCCGAACAATTGCATACCCAAAAGAAATTCCTTCTGGACTTGTCGTTGCTGTACTTGGAGCACCTTATTTCTTATGGTTGATGAGGCAGAGCGGGAAGAAGGTTAATTAAAAAAGAGGCTTCTTATGTGAGAAGCCTCTTTTTTAATTCATTCTCATAAGCCTAAAGGAAACTATCTTTTTTTCACGAATTTAACCTATGAACATAACTAGGGGGGATAACAATGTATCAAACACTTAAAGGCTTCTTGCAATCATGGACATACGAGGCTGAGTCTACTCAAAAGATGCTCGATGCATTAACAGATGAATCTTTGTCACAAGAAATCGCACCTGGGCACTGGACGTTAGGCAGGGTTGCTTGGCATATCGTGACGGCAATTCCTGTTATACTATCTGGCACAGGGCTAAAGTTTGAAGGAGAAACAAAAGATTATCCTGTTCCAACTTCTGCAAAAACAATTGCAGATGAATACCGTAAAGTGAACGCGGCTTTCGTTGAAACACTTCAAAATAAATGGACTGATAAAGACTTAGCTACTATTAACGACTTCTTTGGTCGTCCTATGCCGAATTCTATATTTTTAATGACACTTATTAATCATCAAAATCATCACCGCGGGCAAATGACAGTTTTAATGCGACAAGCTGCCTTAACAGTCCCTGGCATATATGGTCCTTCAAAAGAAGAATGGGCTGCGGCTGGAATGGAAGCTCCTAAAATGTAACAACAAAAAAGACAAGGTGTTTACACATCTGGTCTTTTTCTGTAACTTGTTTCATGTGAAACTATTTTTTACTAAATGATTGTTTTATGGAAAAGATAGGTTAAAATAAATACATATTATGAAGAGGAGTAACCAAATTGAATACAAAAAATAAAAAAATAGTTATGGGAACTATTTTACTAACTTCTCTTATTGGAGTTATTAGTGTATCTCTTTATTTCACCTATTATGGTACCCCTTGGGGAAAACAAGCAGCAATTACGGAATCAAAAGAGTATATTACAAAATATTTTAACCTAAATGCAGAAGTCAAAAATACTTCTTACGATGCTAAAATGAATAGCTATGCAATCTCCTTTGAAACAAGTACCGACGGCGAGTTTACTATCGAATATAAAAATCCTAATAACTTTAACATTTCTCCAGAAGTGCAAAAGTATTTAAGCACACACTCTAAATTTATAGAGTAGTAACGAAGCGTACATATACAAAAAAGAGTTGGTGTAACGCCAACTCTTTTTCACATATTCTTATCATACAGTTATATCTTCCTTCTCTATATTTTTAATGCCGTAATATGCAATCACAACTCCAATTGTCGCCAATGCTAGTTGAAGGGGAAGAAAAGTTGCTATAGAAAACGCTGGGTTGCCATTCATTGCAATTGAGACAACGATAAGAGATGAAACAATTGTAGTTGGCACGGAACGTTTACGCATTCCGAAATATAATGGGATTAAACTCATTCCCGCAGTTGCAATGGCTAAAGGAACTAGTTTTATTCCTTCTTGCATCAATTGATCTACTGTGAATGAATTAGGAAGAATTGAAAAATAACTATCTATCCCAAAGAAAACTCCTACTACTAAAATGTTAGATACAATAACTGTTATAAATGTTACTATCGCTGTAATAGTCAACTTACTAGCCATCATTTCCTTTCGGTTAATAGGATAAGAAAACATAAGTAGTATTGTTTTGTTTTTATATTCGCCAATTATTAACCTTGCGATTAATACACTACCAAAAATAATAAACGTTGCTCTTACTATTGTGCTAGCCATTAACAATATCGTCTCTGGATTCCTTATTTCTGCATCACCTTCTACTTGAGCGATGATGCTCACAAAGATCATTAATGCCAGTATAACAACATTTGCAATAATTGCTCTCTTCACGTACCAACCAAGCTTAAACTTTTTCAATTCTAGCTTCATTAAATGTAGCATGATAGTGTCCTCCTTCCTCCTAAGATTTAATCAATATAAATGACTCCTGTTTCACTTAAAATCTTCGCTTCATTTTTTGCATCACCAATCGTTCCTACTTTTATTTTTTCTGTATTTTTATCTTTCTTAAGTCCTTTTAAATCCACTATTACGTCAGCCGAATTACTTTTAGCCATAAGCTTCAATGATGCCGGGACACCTTTATACCGTACGCCAATATCCCCTGATTTTGTTTCTACAAATAATGATTTTCCTTCTGTCATATCTTTCAGTAAGACTTCCCCAGATGTTGAAGTGATGTTCATATTTGAGTTACTTACATTTGTTATATAGTTATCACCAGTCGCAGACTTTATATTTAATTCTTGTACTGAACTATCTTTTACAACTACCTCTCCACTTTGCGATATGAATTCACCTTTCTCCGCTGATAGTCCTACAATCATTCCATCCCCAGATTTCCCTTTTGTCACAATGCTTTTTACTACTATATCGTTTATTTTCACATCACCCGATTTATTATTTAATACAATTTTATCTATCTCTTTCTTCGGAATAGCTATACATATACTATTTTTCTTTCTAAACGTAAAACCATTAAAAAATTTGGCTGCCTTTTGTTTTTGCTTAATCACAATTTTATTTTCTTCATTTTCTATCTTGACGGGATCTATCTCTTTATCTACTTGTTCACCTTGAGCGGAAATTACTATTTTATTAGCGTCTGTACTTTTAAATTCAATATCCCAGTTTTCATTGTCTACTTCTATTTCTTTTATATTATTTATCTCAAAAGACTTTTCTTTCTTAAAATCCTTCCCCTGAAATATCTTAAAACCAAAAACCGCACTAGCAATTGTAATGAATAATATTGCAATTACTATTATTTTTTTCACCAGTCATACCCCAGTTCGTTGTTGTTTTAGGCTTGCTTCACGCCACATCGATCTTGTCGATTTTACGAAACGATAGATAACTAATGAAAATTCCTAATAAACAGAGCACGATTGGGATAGCTATAAAATCAAACATACTTACTTGACCGTTTCCAGGACCATAGTTACCACTAATCAGCATGCCAATTATTACTGCCGAAGTAATCGTTGTCGGTGTCGATTTCTTTCTCATTCCAAAAAATAAAGGAATTAAACTTATACCAGATATCATAAATGCACTTATAAAAGTACCTGGAACGATAGCTATTATTTCACCTATCGTAGCAGGTGTTTCAATCAGTCCCATCATTGGACTCACAAAATATACGAGCAAACTAATAATGAAAGTCGCGATAATCGTGCTCACAAAACAAAAACAAAAAACAATTGTTAATTTCGCACTCATTAGCATTTTCCTTTGAAGCGGATACATAAATGATAGTTGTATCGTTTTATTCTTATACTCATCAATTACTAAACGTGATAAAATGACCGAACTAAAAATAATGAATGTTATCCTAATAAAAATATTTACTAAAGCCATATTCTGTGTGAAGTCAAAGAAGAGTACGTCTCCCTCGGCTTTCATTCCCCATGCCATAAGGCTTACTACAGCGAAAATTGCTATAATACAAATTGCTACACTTTTAAAGTAACTAGATAATTGATGTTTCTTCCATTCGAGCTTCATTAATTTAAACATATAAACCACGCCTCCATTCTTTATATACCTGTCTCTACGCTGCTAACATTCTAATTCCAGCAGTAACGAAGCTTAACATTCCTATCATTAGTAGAATTAACAACCATTTCCGCCCTGGTTTCCTATAATATAAAATCCCACTTATGAACATTACGACCAATCCACTTACTAGATTTACTAACAATCCATTAAGCATGAATGCCTTCTCCATCCATTACATTTAAGAAATATTCTTCTAAGGAACTATGTTTCTTATTAATACTTTCAATTTCCACATCGTTCATAATAAGTGCTTTTGAAATGGCTTGCTGAGACACTGCCGTATCATACACACGAATCATATTTCCGCTCATTATTTTATAATTTTTTATGGCAAGTTTATCTTCTAAAATATAAGCTGCACGCTTCACATCAGGAACAGTAATTTCAATGTACTCTGTTTGTTTTCCGTTAATACTCTTCATTGAAACTTCTTTTATTAGTTTTCCATTTTGAATTACACCAATTGTATCCGCCATTAGTTCCATCTCACCTAAAATATGACTAGAAACTAATAATGTAATGCCATATTCTTTGCAGAGCATTTTAAATAAGTCTCGTAACTCTTTAATACCAATTGGATCTAAACCGTTAATTGGTTCATCTAAAATGAGCAATTCTGGTTTTGTTACGATTGCCCTTGCAATACCAAGTCGTTGTTTCATTCCCAATGAAAAATCTTTTACTTTTTTATTATCTATCCCTTGCAGTTTCACTAAATGTAATGCATGGTCAATTTCATTTTTATCGTAATAGCCCATATATTCACAATGTAATTCTAAGTTTTCTTTCGCCGTTAATTTATCATAAAAGATTGGATATTCAATAATTGTCCCCATTCTTTTTAATACTTCATAAGATGTGTCTGTTAACTTCTCACCGAAAATTTCAATCTCACCGCTCGTCGGTTTTATTAAATTTGTAATCATTTTCATAATCGTTGTTTTACCAGCACCATTCGGTCCTAAGAAACCGTATATCTCTCCTTTTTTCACATGCATGTTAACGCTAGAAATAACTTCTTTCCCTTTAAACACTTTCGTTAACTGATTCGTTTTTAATATATAGGTCATGTCACTTTCCCCTTTCGCACTACTTTATATTTTTATAATAGACAACGGAAATCTCTTTTTTCTTACCCGTTTCTTACAAATTCCTTACGCTGAAAAAAAAGCTTGTAGAATCTACTTCTCTACAAGCTAAAACTGCATCTTTTTTAATGCAACTGTAAAAATTGTTTTTTCATACGGCTTACTAGAAAGATGAATTTTTCCATCCATCGCTTCCACCAGTCTTTTCGTAATCGTTAACCCTAAACCGCTTCCTTGGTACAATCTATTTCTCGAATCTTCAAGTGTGTACATACGCTCAAACACTTTATCAATATGAGATTCATCAATCCCTTTTCCTTTATCCCATACGTCTATATACACATTCGTTTCATCATCTCTTAACGTCATACCCAGTATCTTTCCATCGTCTCCATATGTAATTGCATTTGATATTAAATTGTTCAATACCCTACCTAATACTTCTACATTTCCAAGTGCATATATATTTCTTTCTGGTATATCAATATGAACTTGAAACCCTTTCGCCGTCACTAAATCATAAAAAGATAAAATCTTCTCACGACAAACTTCATTCATATTTACTTTTGTCATCTCGATTGCCTTGTCACCAGATTCTAGTTTTGCTAAATCAAAAAACTTATGAATCAGTTCCATTACTTCTAGTGTTTTCACATGCACCTTTTCAAGTAATATTTGCTGTTCTTCTTTATTCATCGTTTTATCCTTATTTAACATTTCTGTATATCCAAGAATAACTGTTAGCGGCGTCTTTAAATCATGTGAAATATTTGAAAGCATTTTTCTCATCGAAATTTCTACTTTTGCATGATCTGCATTCGTTTTCTGTTTTGCATCTAATAATTGATTAATTGCCACTAATAATTTTTGCAATTCTAGATCATCTGTCATAACGAGTAACTTCTCGCCTGTTTGTACATTTACAATACTTTCCAACTTTTCATATGTGTATCGTAAATTTTTACTACTATTTTTTCTCATTTTATATTGTATGTAAATGACACATAACAATATAAAAATAATACTTATTAACAAATTGACCATATTACATCACTTCCAACTTATAGCCGATGCCCCATAACGTTTTAATATATTCTGGATTAGATGGATCACTTTCGATTTTCTCACGCAATCTCCTCATATGAACATTAATAACGTTATCATCTCCATAATACTCTTCGTTCCAAACTAACGTATATATTTGCGATTTTGTAAATACACGATTTTGATTCTTTACGAACAGTTTTAAAATCTCAAATTCTTTTAAAGTAAGTTTGAGAGACTTCCCGTTTTTTTCTACGGTAAAATTAATTGGATCGATTGTTAAATCGCCAATTTGAATCATCTTTTCTGTTTCTTCTGTAGTCGAATATTTCGTAGATCTTCGAATACCTGCCTTTACACGTGCAGCTAATTCAATCATAGAAAATGGCTTACAAATGTAATCATCTGCTCCAAGTCCTAATCCAACAGCTTTATCAACATCTGTATCTTTTGCCGACATCATTAAAATCGGAACAGCACTTTTTTCTCGAATAATTCGTACAACCTCTAAGCCATCTAGCTTTGGCATCATAATGTCGAGGATAATCAAATCAAATGAACCTTTTAAATATGTGTTCACGCCTTCTTCTCCATCAGACGCAATTGTTACTTGAAAGCCCTCTTTTATCAAATACTTTTCCACCATCTCTTGAATTGAGATATCATCTTCAACTAATAAAATATGATGTGACATATGTCTATCCCCTTTTTACAAACGTTAACAACTCAATTGTATCCTAACTACTACAGACTTGAAACAAATATATGAATTTTCAAACCAACTTCCCTTCCTTCCTTAACAATGATATGATGAAATTCACTATGATTGTTCATAATTAACTTTATATAAAGGAGACTTATCATGTCAGAAAACAAAAAAGTAAGCTTAGCTGATTTAATGCGCGAACAACTTGCAAAGAAAAAGCAAGGAAATGGAAATGGTCAAAATGCAAAAAATCAAAGCCAAGAAACGAAAAAATTGCAAAACCAACAAACAAAGAAAACAAACAACCAACGTAGACGTACAGGTGTGTAAATGAACGGACAAAAACGTTCTAATATCGCGCCCGGTCTTGAAGTTGATATTGTATTAAAACAAGATCAACGAACAGGCAAATTAACACGTGGAATTGTAAAAGATATTTTAACAAACTCCCCTTCCCATCCGCATGGCATTAAAGTACGATTGCAGGACGGGCAAGTCGGTAGAGTACAAAATATCGTTCAATAAGAAAAGGAGCTCAAGTAAACTCGAGCTCCTTTTCTTTATTAACCTTTAATTTTCTCGATGAAAACTACTTTTAAGTAGTCTCCTTCTTTAAATTGATCAATGGTACGGAAATCTTCTGGTAAAGAATGTTCTTCTAATATTTTATATTTGCCATTCATTTCTTTAAATGCTGTATCGATAAAGCCTTTAAACTTTTTCATATCGAATGCGCTACAATTTGTAGAAGCAACGATAATTCCGTTATTTTCTGTAATGGCAATTGTTTCTTTTAATAAGTTTTTATAATCTTTCGCTGCACTAAATGTATATTTTTTTGAGCGTGCAAAGCTTGGAGGATCAAGTACGACCATATCAAATTTCATTTTTTTCTTCGCTGCATATTTGAAGTAAAGAAATACATCTTCTACAATAATATCTTGCGCTTCATAATCAACTTCATTTACACTAAACTGCTCAATCGTTTTACTTAAACTACGATTTGCAAGGTCAACACTCGTCGTTTTACTCGCTCCGCCAAGCGCTGCAAATACAGAGAAAGCACCTGTATAAGAGAACATATTTAACACTGTTCTTCCCTTTGCATATTTATCACGAATTTGTTTTCGAACGTTACGTTGATCTAAAAATACCCCAACCATTGCCCCATCATTTAAATAAACCGCAAAGTTTACACCGTTCTCTTTTACGATAAGTGGGAACTCGCCGCGCTCTCCTGCTACGAAATCATCACCCTCAATATATTTCCCTTTCGTATCAAAACGCTTTTTCTCATAAATACCTTTAAAGTTTGCTACTTTTTGAAGAGCAGCTATAATCTCATCTCTGAAAGTGTAAATCCCTTCACTATACCAACTTACTACGTAGTAGCCACCATAATAATCGATAATTAGTCCTCCAAGACCATCACCTTCACCATTCACCACACGGAATGCTGTCGTATCACTTGATTTGTAAAATTGCTTTCGTTTATGTAAGGCAGATTTGATTTTACTTTCAAAGAAAGATTGATTAATTTGTTCACTCTCTTTTCTCGTTAAAATCCAGCCATATCCTTTATTTTGTTTTCCATAATAACCTTTTCCGACAAAGTTGTTCTTCTCATCTACTACTTTGATGATTGTTCCTTCTTCACGAACATCATTTAAATTTTGAATCGCATCTTTTAAAATAAGCGGATATCCACTTTTAATTTCTTTTATAAATTTCGGTTTTATTTTTACAGTTACTTCTGATCGCATATAATAACTTCCTTTCCATTTGCATGCTTTCTCTACAGGAAGCATTTAAAAACGAGCCTGAAAAAACAGCCCCGTTTCACTATACCATATTATTGCTTTGCTAGTACAACTAGCTCATCCCCTGGCATAACAGCTATATATTTATACAATGTTGAAAAAGTAAGACTACCATCTCGATGGCGAATAAATAATATTAAATCCTCTGAATCGCTTTCTTCTTTATTAATTTTTTGTTCTTCTGCAACTTGTATCGTTTTAAAAATATAACCATCTTCAATTTTTCTATTTAACTCTTCATAAATTTCATTTTGACCAAACAGTAAATGAGCTTTTTTTGAAAGAGAAATGCGTTCTTGTTCAATCTTTTCCACATCATGGATTGGAAGTAAAAATGTATTATGATGTCCAAACTGCGGTACGTATGTATTTGCAACTAATACATTATAAGAATCCGTATCTGTAACTGCAATTAAGTATTCATACTGATTCATATCAACTTCAAATTGTAACTGTTCAGAGAGTACTTGGCCATTATATGTATTAAGCCCTTTCACCTTTGCACATTGCAAATGTTCTTCAGATACATCTACAATTAAGCTCGGAACACCCATCTCTTTACAGTGCAATGCAAAAGCAGATGAGAATGTACTCGCACCTGAAATTAAGATTCCTGGTGGCTCCGTATTTGCCAATCCTAATTTCTTCGCTAAAAATCCAATTGAAAATCCGTGAGCACACACGGTCGTAATAACGAGTGCAAATGTAAGTGCCGTTAATATAGAAGCGTCTTTATAACCTTCTTGTAATAACTCCGTCGCAAAGTAACTTGAAACCGTTAATGCAACGATACCTCGCGGTGCAATCCAGCCAACTAGCACCCGTTCTGCTTTTGTTAACTCTGTTCCAATTGTCGATATCCAAATCGATAAAGGACGTACAACAAACAACATCATAAGTACAAAACTTATAATAGGCCAGCTGAAAATCTCCATAATAGTTGTTCTTGGAAGCGATGCTGTTAATATAATAAAAACAGTCGACGTTAGTAGTACTGAAATATTTTCGTTAAAATGACGAATATCACCGATAGAAGAAATATATTTCTTCATCCGTGCAAGCGTAATCCCCATTACGGTTACAGCTAGCATACCTGTTTCATGCATCACTTCATCCGCAATGCCGAAGCATAATAATACCGTAACTAACAAAATTGGTGCTTTTAAATATTCTGGTACTTTTCCCTTTAAAATCATATAACTCATAAAAATACTAAATACATAACCGAGCACCATTGCAAATAATGAACCTGCAAAGAAATACAGCAACGTATGTAATTGTACATTATCTTTCGTTAAGAAATTTACAATTTGAAAGGCAAATACAGCAAGTAAAACTCCAAATGGATCAACAATAATCCCTTCCCATTTTAAAATTGCAGCTGTTCTTGGTTTTAATCGTGCTTGGCGTAACAACGGAATAATTACCGTTGGACCTGTCACAATAAAAAGTCCTCCAATAATAAATGCAACCGCCCAATCTAATCCAGCGACGTAATGAGCTGCAAGTGAGCCAGCAATCCACGCGATAAACGCACCAAACGTAACGATACGAAATACTGGTTTTGATAGTCCCCTCAGTTCACGTATATCTAAACTTAAACTACCCTCAAACAATATAATTGCAACAGAGAGTGATACGAGTGGACTAAAAACATCTCCAAGCACCTCTTTTGGATTAATAATACCGAAAACTGGACCAATTAATAATCCAGCAACTGCCATAACAACAATGGCAGGAAGCTGGAAGCGCCATGCAGTCCATTGTGAAGCAATACCTAACGTAATAATAATAACGATACTAAGTAAAAGTGATTCAACCATAATACCCTCCTTATTCATAGTATTGCGACAGCAAAGTATAAACCATACTTTGCTTCTATATATTTTCAATCAATTCTATTTACATAATATATAACCAAGTTAAATATATAGTCAACCCATTCAAAAAAAGAACACTGTACTTACATAAAGGGAAACTTTAATCAGCCCTCACCTAACTTCTTTGCTTTCGCTGAATTTTGAGGTGGGGGTCTTACTGACCGGCAAATAGCGGGATAAAAAATATTATCATAAACTAAGATTACCATTGACAATGATAATGATTTTCATTATCATTTAATGTATATGAGTTCTTGAAAATATAGCTACATTTATAGGAGGAATAAACATGATTATTGTTACAAATACAGCTAAAATTACAAAGGGAAATGGACATAAATTAATTGAGCGTTTTAATAAAGTAGGTAAAGTTGAAACGATGCCAGGCTTTTTAGGTCTAGAAGTTCTTTTAACGCAAAATACAGTTGATTATGATGAAGTAACAATTAGCACTCGCTGGAATGCAAAAGAAGATTTCCAAGGTTGGACAAAGAGCGCTGCATTTAAAGATGCTCACTCACATCAAGGCGGAATGCCAGAATATATTCTTGATAATAAAATTGCTTACTATGATGTAAAAGTTGTACGTATGCCAATGGCCGCAGCACAGTAAAAACAGTCCTTTTTTAAAGTATAGAATATGAGAAGCGTTATCTATCACTTCTCATATTCTATACTTTTTTCTTTAATTTCTTTTTACTAATTTTGCATGTACAACTAGCCTCCCAGCCTCTGGATCAAGCGCATAATCACAAGTAGAAAGTGTTACGATTTCATCATTAGCCGTTAATTCCGTATCCGTTTTGTACAGTGATTTTTCTTGAATTTCCTTTAAGAACGATGTATATGCTGCATCATTTTCAAAATCCGTTTCAATGTAATAAAAGTCCGTTGTTGTCGTGTATACTGAAAAAACTTCCACGTCGTATCCTTCAAATAATGTATCGTAATATAATTTACGATGAGACATAAAAAAGTCTTCATCCAACATCTTTTTTAAACTACCAAACATAGAACCGTCTTTCATACGATGGCCATATAAAATCGTATTTCGATTTTGAGATTTCACATCATTACGATGGTCCATAAAAATGCTTCCCGCTCTCATATCTTCACCTTTATAATTACGAAATAAATAGTAATCATTATCTTTTGCTTGAACGATTGGATAATTAATTTGTGTATCATCCATCGTAATCCATCCGACTATCTCTGGATTAATTTTCTGGAGATCCTGAAACTGTTTACGTACCTCTCCATCTTCTGATTTTTCTTCCATTGGACTTCTTTTATAAATATGTTGTGCCTCAGCCATTACTTTACGATTTTCATAATAATCCATGAAAATCCCGCCCAACTCATACATTGAATAGAAAAAGATTCCTAAAAACACAATTGTAAGTATGCGTTGAAAAAAAGAATTCTTTTTCCGTCCTTTCTTACTATTCAAATTATCACCTCAAAACGGATTATGCTCAGCCTTTAGATTCCCATAGGTACCATGTACAATCCGGTATCTTCATCCTGCTTTACAATGACATCTACACCATATATTGCTTTAACCATTTCTTCTGTTATTACATCATTAGGATTACCTTTCGTAATGATTTCTCCATCTTTCATAACGATAATATGGTCGCTATAACGAATGGCTTGATTAATATCATGTAATACCATTACAATCGTTAGTCCATGAACTTCATTTAACTCTTTCACTAACTCTAATATTTCTAGCTGATAGTAAATATCTAAATATGTGGTCGGCTCATCTAAGAAGAGCATTGGTGTATTTTGAGCTAATGTCATTGCGATCCAAACTCGCTGCCTCTCTCCACCAGATAAAGCATAAATTGGCTTATCACGCTTACTTTGTAAATTCGTACATACTAGTGCACGCTCAATCGCTTCTCTATCTTCATCTGTTTGCGGAGAGAATATATTTTTATATGGCATACGCCCGAAGCTTATTAGCTTTTCCACTGTAATATCTGCTGGAGCCTCATTTTGTTGATGGACAACCGCTAGCTTTCTAGCAAACTCTTTCGGTTTATATTCACTAATCGCTTTTCCATCAAGTATTACTTCTCCACTGCTAGGAGCGTGGTTTCTAGACATGACACTAAGTAATGTTGATTTCCCACATCCATTCGGTCCAATGATTGTTGTAATTTTTCCAATTTCTATTTCACTACTAACAGACTTTAATCGATTTGTTACGTTATCGTATGAAAAGGTTACATTTTTAATTTCCATGAACTTTATCACTCTTTCTAAGCAAGAATATTAAGAATGGACCACCAATAACCGCCATAATTGTTGCTGCTGGAATTTCGTTAGGTGGCACAATTAACCTTCCAATCGTATCTGCCGTCAAAATTAATAACGCCCCTGCAAGAGCAGAAAATGGAATTAATACTTTATGGTCTGAACCGACTAATTGTCTTGAAATATGTGGAACTAGTAATCCTACAAAAGCAATAACACCTGCAATCGCTGTTGATACTGCCGCTAAGAGTACTGCAATGGCAGAAATAATAAGACGAACTCTCGTCACGTGCAAGCCTAAGTTTTTCGCAGTCTTATCTTGTAGCGATAATAAGTTACACCAAGCTCCTACGAACAGAGCAAGAATAAGACCAACCGTTCCATAAGTCACCATTATTTCTACATCGCCCCACGTCTTCATTGTTATGTTAGAAGTCGTCGTTTGCTTAATACTCTTAATAAAATACCCACAAATCGTAACGAATGATTCATTTAACCCAGTAAACATTGCATTAATGGCAATACCAATTAAAATAATGCGAAGCGGGCTTAATCCTGATTTCCATGAAAACGAATAAACGAGATAACATGCAAGCGCACCACCTAAAAAGGCGAATACGGGTGTCCAGAAAAAGAATTGCGGGAACAACGTAATAATAATAAGTGTCATAAAACTAGCTCCTGAAGATATACCGATTACCCCAGCATCGGCGAGTGGATTTTTCATAACAGCTTGAAAAAGCACACCTGAAACAGCAAGAGCCGCTCCAGTGAACAACGCAATAATAATACGCGGAAAACGTAAATCTTTAATGACTTCAACATCTTCATTTCCACCTGTAAATATCCCTTGTACAAGTTCAACAATACCTACTTCTAAACTCCCTTTCATCGCTGACAATGATGTCATAACAATAAGCAATGCAGTAACAATGAGGAAACTCCAAGTTTTTTTATTCATTCTACTCTTCCTTTATACTAAAATGCATCACGGATACATCATTTTTTTCAATTCATCTAACGCTTCAATTGCTGCTAAATTGCCTGTCGTTCCAAATAAACGCTCTTCTAAATCGTAAACACGGTTATTTTTAACCGCAGCAAAGTGTTTCCAAATATCATTTGTTTTAAATTCTTTATCAAACATTTTTACAACTTCATCAGGCATACCATGAGCTGCTCGTAAAATAATATCTGGATCAGCTTTCTTTAAATACTCTGTATTAGAAGCTAAATATTCTACTTGTTCACCTTGCACAATATTTTTACCACCTAGTTGTTTCACTAAATCTCCAATATAAGAATGCTCTGTTGCTACTAAATAACTTCCAGGCACACCTAATAAAATAAGCACTGTCGGTTCTTTCTTTCCTTTTACTTCTTTTTGAATGCTAGAAACCTTTTTATCTAATTTAGTTACTACTGCTTCGGCCTGTTTTTCACGCCCATATTTCTTACCTAAATCGCTAATAGAACTTTGCATATTTTTCAAACTCGTTAAATCTAAAAAGTTTGCTTTCATACCCACACCATCAAAAACTGGCTTTAATTCATATTCAAGTGTTGTCACAGATAACACTTCTGAAGGCTTTAATGACTTTACCTTTTCCATATCTGGACTCATTGGATTCCCAACTTCAGGTAAACCTTTATATCGCTTCGGTAAAGTTTTAGAACTTGTTGGAACGCCGACTAAATCTACTTCTAACGCATCCATAATTTCAGTAACAGCCACTGTTGTTGCAACGACGCGCTCTTTACTTTCACTCTTTACCTGCTTTGCTGATTCTTTTTTTGGTGATGAGCACCCGGCTATACTCATTAACAAAATGATAGCCATTAGTACACTTACAATTTTCTTCACTCTCAATCACAACTCCTTTCCATACAATATGAAACAAGTCTTGATGCACGCGAATATGCATCAAGACTCCAAAAATTACAATCTACCTGCTCTATATTTACGAACTAGTAAAGCAAGTGAACCTAGCAGTAACACCATGTATAAACCAAGTTGTGCTGTATCTGCAGTTTTTGAGTTTTTCTCTTTTTTTGAATCATTTTTTGTATCTTCTTTTTTCTTCTGACCATCTGCATTTCGGTTAAAATCAGGAGTACCTACTGTTTTTACATTATCTACTTTCGGTGTAGTCACTGGATTTTTCGGTTCATTTTTCGGTTCCTCTTTAAGAGTTCCTAACGCGCCGATATTATTTGTATCAAATTGAATTTGCACATCGTAGAAATGATGGTAGTTCATCTCATCGATGTCTACCTTTACTTTTGCGTTTAATTTTTTAAATAGATCTTCTACTTCAAACTGTACTACTCGTGTATTTGCATTTTTATCTTCGCTTACTACTTTCGCATCAGCGAATAGTTCATTGTTTTCCGTTTGGAATTTCGTAATCCACGCACTATTTTTCAGCGTCATCTCAATATATTTTTTACCATCTTTTACGATTAATTTCGCTGGATTTACAACATAGTCATGCATCTTTGAAATCTCATCTGTTTTATCTTTTAATACTTTAAATGTAATATCATATTGGCCATCTACTAAATTTTTCGGATCAACTATTACTCTCGGTTTATTATTTTCATCTTGGTTGTTGTTTCCACCTTGGTTGTCATTCCCGCCTTGGTTGTCATTCCCGCCTTGGTTGTCGTTTCCACCTTGGTTGTCGTTTCCGCCTTGGTTATCTAACGGCTTAATGCTACCTTTATCAAATGCAAATTGAATATCGTAAAAATGGTGATAATTCATTGAATCGATATCTACTTTTACTTTTGCATTTAACTTTTTCGATAAATCTGGTACTTCTACTTCCACTACGCGTGAATCAGCTTTTTTATCTTCACTTATTACATTTGCATCAACAAACGAACCATTTTTCTCAAATTCAAATTTTGTAATCCAAGAACTGTTCGTTAACGTAAATGATACATACTTCTTACCATCTTTTACTTTTAGCACACCTGGACTTTTTGTATATGTGTTCATCATTGAAATTTCGTCTGTTTGATCTTTTAATGCTTTGAAATTGATGCTGTATTCACCATCTTTAATTGTCTCAGCATCTGTTTTTTTATTTTCATCTGGTTTTTCTGTTTCTGGTTTTTCTACTTCTGGTTTTTCTGCTTCTGGTTTTTCTACTTCTGGTTGTTTCTCTTCATTTTTAATTTGTTCAAGTTTATCTTGTTCAAATAAAAGTTGTACATCATGCGTTTGCTTATAATTTCTTGATGCCATTTCGATAAATACTTTTGTATTTAGTTTTTCAGATAAATCGTTTACTTCAAACTCTACTACTCTTGTATCTTTTTCCTTATTCTCACTTACTACTTTTGCATCAACAAATGTGCCATCTTTTTCCGTTTGGAAATTTTTAATTAATGAGCTACTTTTCAATGTTACAATTGCTTTTTTCTTACCGTTTTCTACTTTTAATACTCCTGGATTTACCATGTAAGTATTCATCTTAGATTCTTCATCTGTTTGATCTTTTAACACTTTAAATGGAATGCTGTACGCACCATCTGTAATTGTGTTAGAATTTGGTTGTTGATCTGGGTCAGGCTTTTGGTCGGGCTTCTGACCTGGATCCGGTTTTTCATTTGGATCTGGCTTATTAGCTGGGTCCTCTTTTTCATTTGGTTGTTCCACATGAATTGGTGTAATACTATTTTGATCAAATGCAATACGAACGTCGTACTCATGATGATAATTTAAAAAATCAATATCTACTTTTACTTTTGCATTTAATACCTTCTCTACATCTTCTACATCAAATTCTACTACTCTTGTATCTTTTTCTTTATTTTCACTAATTACATTTGTCGCAACTAGCTTACCTGCTTTTTCTGTTTCAAACTTCGTAATCCATGAACTATTTGTTAATGTAAAGGATACTTTCTTTTTCCCATCCTTCACTTTTAAAGTCCCTGGGCTTACTGAATATTGATTCATCATCGATTCTTCATCTGATGTATCTTTTAAAACTTTAAAGCCAATTGAATATTCACCGTCAGCCAACTTGGTAGCTGCTTGAACTGCAAGTGGTTGTAATGTTGATACGAATGTAAATATCATTAAAAACATAGCAACAATAATTTTTGTATACCTGTTCAATGGAACGACTCTCCCTTTTGAAAATTATTTAATACTGCTCCCATCAAATACAAAGCGAATATCATATGAAGCATTATAATTAATAATTGGAATATTAATTTTCACCTTTCCATTTAGTTTTTTTGACAAGTCAGCAACTTCAAATTCTACTACTCTAGTATTATCTTTTTTGTTTTCACTTAACACGTTTGTTTCTACAAATTGACCATCTTTTTCTACTTGGAAACTTTTAATAGAAGCACTATCTTTCACTTTAAATGAAACATATTGTTTTCCATTTTTAACTGTTAATGTTGCTGGGTTTTCAAAATAACTATTCATTCTAGACGATTCATCTTTATCGCCTTTCCATACAGTAAAAGCAATATTATATTTTCCATCAGCTAGTTTTGTAGCAGCTTTTGCATCTTGTAAACCTAGTGTTGCGATAAACGTAAATAAAACAGCAAATACGGCAATAATCATTTTAAATTGTTTAAACATATATTCATCACCCTTCAAAAGATTTATTTACTCAACTTCACTTTACGAATTAAGAAAGCACCTGAAATAAGAATTAACGCTACAAACAATCCAATACGTGCTTCATCGCCTGTTTTTGGGTTATCTGTTTTTTCAGCTTTTCCATTTTCATTTTTTGTTTCTTTGTTCACTTCTTTAGCTGTTTCCTTACTCTCTACTTTTGTTTTCTCTTCTTTTACTTGTGTATGTGTTTTCGCTTGATCATTATTTTTTGTTGTAGCAGCTACGCCGTTATCGCCACCTACAGCTTTTACATTTGCATCAAAAGCAAAACGAATTGTGTAGTGGTGGTCATAGTTTGCATTTGGTACAACAACATGAATTTTTACAGCTGCCGGTTTGGATAAATCATCTACTTTAAACTCTACTGTTCTTTTATCTGCCGATTCATCTTTACTAACAACTTTCGCATCAACAAAATTCCCATTCTCTGGTGCTTTAAATTCTGTAATCCAAGCACTATGATTCATCGGAACTTGTACTCTCATCTCACCGTTTTTCACTATTAATTTTGCCGGCTTTTCAAAATAGTCATTTGCCATTGAAGCTGAATCATTTTCCGCTTTTTGAATTACGTAATTAATATCGTAAGTACCATCAGCTAGTTTTGCTGAAGCATTCCCGTATGGCATTACAAGAAAAGCTAGCATACATACGAACGTTATAATAAAAGCGGGTAATACAGAAACCTTTTTCATTTTTCTTGTTTCCTCCTTGGTTATCTTTCATTTCACTTTTTGAAAATGATAATTATTCTCAATTTATAAGAAAAAAATAATCTCTTCTACCTATTATTTAATTAGCATTCTTTTATGTAACATAAGTATTATTGATTATCATTCTCATTTAATATTAAAAATAATATCTCACCCTATTCCTTATACGAAGGCATAGAAACTGAGAAAAAATTATAAAACGTATTTATTGATTATCATTCTCAATGCGAATCAAAAAAAATAAACTATCTCTTCTCCTCTTCTTTCACCTCTTCCCATAACAACACTATAGTTATAGAAACCCCTTTTCCCTCACTTCCCTTCCAATATTTCCACAACTAAGTCAATCTTAGCCTACTCATAAATTTTTTGTCAACTATATTACGTATAAAATTTTTAATATCTGAATTTCTCTATATGCGGCTTTTTTTACAAAAAAAGAGACTTTCTATAATAGAAAGTCTCTTTTCTCTATTTCTCTACAGCAATTTCCTGCTTTTGAAACTTAGAAACTATATAACCAAATCCTATACCGATTATCCCTGGAACTAACCAACCAATTCCTACACTATATAATGGAATCTTATCTAAAATAGGTGCTAGCGCTGCAATTTGAAGGTTTGCATTGTGTAATCCATCAAAGAAACTTATTGCAAATGCTCCTACAATCCCGCCCACATACATCGCTAATGGAAGACGAACGTAGTTTTCAACAAGTGATAATACGATAAGTACGATTCCAATTGGATAAATTGCGATTAAGATTGGTAACGCTAATGCATTTAACTGAGTTAACCCAAGGTTTGCTACCATAAATGCTAATACACAGAAAATGAAAACGACTTTTTGATAAGAAAGCTTTGGTAATAAGGAAGAGAAGTAATCACCACAAGCTGCAACAATACCTACAGAAGTTGTTAAACATGCTGCTGTAATTGCGATCCCTAGTAATAAAGTTCCGTAGCTACCAAATAAATGATTCACGACATTTGTTAAAATAATTCCTCCGTTTGCGCCCATTCCAAGTGACACACTAGAAGCTCCAAGATAAGCAAGTGCTAAATACACAAGTAGTAGACCAAGCGCTGCAATAAATCCTGCAAAGATTGTTACTTTTGCAATACTGTTTTTATTTGTAATGCCTTTTTCTTTTAACGCATGAATTACAACATTTCCGAATACCAGTGCTGCAAGTCCATCTAAAGTTAAATATCCATCAATAAATCCTTTGAAGAGAGGAGCACTATACGCTTCTGTCGGTGCACCAAATTCTCCAATTGGTGTAATAAGTGCTTTACCTACGATAATTGCAATAACAGCTAATAATATTGGAGTTAGCACCTTACCAATACGACCCACTAATTTCGAAGGATTTAAAGCTAAATAGAAAGTGACTGCAAAGAAAATAAGTGTAAAGATAACAAGTGGATATGACTGACCAGCTATCTCACTTGGTAAAAACGGTGCAACACTCATCTCATAAGCTACTGTTCCTGTACGCGGCACACTTACGAATACGCCTAAACATAAATAAATTGCAGTGATAAAAACAAGTGCGAATATAGGATGTACACGTCCTGCTAGCTCATTAATATCTCCCTTTAAAGCTATAACAATTACTCCTAATAAAGGTAGTCCAACGCCTGTTACGATAAAACCAAACAGCGCGATCCATACGTCCGTTCCAGCACCTTGCCCTAACGCTGGTGGAAAAATCATATTACCTGCACCAAAAAACAGTGCAAATAACATTAAACTTATTGCAAACATCTCTGAAAACTTTAAAGATGATTTCATTTCTACTAACCTCCTAAAATGATAAATTAACAAAATATTCTGAATTAAAATCCGTTACATATCCTCTTTCAAGCATACTTCCCCGTAAAAGAACGCAAAAAACACCCGTCCCTAACAAAGGGACGAGTGTTGAAATCGTGGTTCCACCCTTATTCTAATAAAATGAATTTATAACGAAATAAGCTCATTTTATAGCTCGTGTAAATTGATAACGGTTTTATCCGCCAAGAATTACAATGCATCATGTATGCAGTTCACTCTTGAAGTTTAGAGGTGGTAAGCTTGTCTTTTCGTATTAGGAAGCTCACAGCCTAAGGCTTCCCTCTCTGAGAATCGTAAAATACAACTCATGTCCTCATCATTACTTTTATAAAATATCTTGTCGAAACTTGTTGTTTTTTATTATATGGGCTATTTTTTAAAAAATCAATAGTTTTATTTTTTCTGACAAAAAAATATAGGAAGAAAATTTTCCCTCCCTA
Organism: Bacillus sp. FAU20; assembly: GCF_056033865.1. Taxonomy (NCBI): domain Bacteria; kingdom Bacillati; phylum Bacillota; class Bacilli; order Caryophanales; family Bacillaceae; genus Bacillus; species Bacillus sp. FAU20. The sequence goes on along the minus strand of NZ_JBVYHY010000003.1, from coordinate 119,067 downwards.
TAACTGCCCTATTAAAATTTCTAACTCTTCAGCTGTAACGCTCCGCCACTTTCCAACTTTAAGCTCATTTAGCTCTATATTCATAATGCGTACTCGCTTTAGCTTTATTACAGTAAATCCGAAAGCACGACTCATTCTACGAATTTGCCTGTTCATTCCTTGCGTTAAAACGATACGAAATGTTGATTGATCGACTCTTGTCACTTTGCACGGCTTCGTCATTCCATCTTTAATCTTTACACCGCTGGACATCTCATCAATAAACCAGTCCGTAAAAGGTTTATCGACTGTGACAACATATTCCTTCTCGTGCTCATGATCACCATGTAAAATTCGATTCGCAATCGCGCCGTCATTCGTTAATAAAATAAGTCCTTCCGATGCTTTATCTAATCGTCCAACTGGAAAGATTCGCTCTGGGTAATTGATATAATCAATTATATTATCTTCAATATGATCGGCTGCTGTACAAGTAATCCCGACTGGTTTATGGAAGGCGATGTACACCTTTTCTTTCTCTTCTTTTACAATAACTTTCCCATCAATCGTTACCCTATCACCATCGCTCACAAGTGTACCGTGCGTACATATTTCGCCGTTAATAGCCACGCGTCCAGCTTTAATGAGGCGATCTGTTTCACGTCTGGAGCATGATTTTGCTTCGCTTATGTATTGGTTGATTTTCATGTTCTATTCCTTTTCATATATATTAAAAGCGTCAATCTATGGCAATATCATTATGCCACGATTGACGCTTTTTCACTTCGCAAAAACAACTAAATAAATAACCCCAATCACCAAAAATATTCCGCAACAAGCTAACAATACTTTTGCAAGTTTGTCCATAAACATATAATGGTTTCCCCTTTGTTTCGTTGTTTTCTATTTTAATTCGACAACTGTTACGCCTAGGCCTCCCTCGCCCATGTCACCGTAACGGAAGGTTTTCACGCCGCGATGCTTCTTCAAGTAATCTTGTACACCTTGGCGAAGTGCTCCTGTCCCCTTACCGTGAATAATTGATACGCGAGGATAGCTTGCAAGCTGGGCATCATCTAAGTATTTCTCAACGCGCGCCATTGCATTTTCAAATCGTTCACCACGAAGGTCAAGTTCTAATGAAACGTGATAGTCTCTACCTTTTACCGTTGCAACTGCTTTTTTCTCTGTTTGCTTCGGTGTGTTAATGTATTCCATATTAGATTCTTTTACTTTCATCTTCAGAATACCGATTTGTACGCTCCACTCTGTATCGCTTACTTTTTCAAGTAGTTGACCTTTTTGACCGAATGTTAATACTTTTACTTCATCACCTGCGCGTAACTGTTGTTTCGGCGCAGTGTTTTTCACGTTTACTTTTTGTTTCTTCACAAGCTCTGGCGCTGCACCTTCTAGACGGCTCTTCGCTTCAATTAGCTCGTGATCTTTCACGTTTGCAAGTTGTGCTTTACGCAATTGACGAAGTTCTTGAATAATGCCTTCCGCTTCTTTCTTTGCAGCTTCGACTTTTTCTTCCCCTTCTTTTTGCGCTTTTAATAATCGTTCATCACGATCTTCGTTAAATTCAATGATTTGACGTTGTAAATCGCGATGAAGTTTTTCAGATTGCTTGCGAAGTGCTTCTGCTTCGTTCCAGTCACGCTCTGCGTTCTTTTGACTTTCTTCTAACTTCGCAATCATATTTTCAATTTTATTCGTATCTGTACTAATGTGATTACGAGCTTGATCAATCACGCGATCAGATAGCCCAAGGCGTTTCGAAATTTCGAAGGCATTACTACGTCCTGGTACACCGATTAATAATTTATACGTTGGGCTTAATGTATTTACATCAAACTCAACGCTCGCATTAATAACTTGCTCACGGTTGTATCCGTATGCTTTTAATTCTGGATAATGCGTCGTTGCAACAACGCGAGCACCGCGATTACATACTTCATCTAAAATCGAAATTGCTAGTGCAGCACCTTCTTGTGGGTCTGTTCCAGCACCTAATTCATCGAATAAAACTAAGCTTTCAAAATCAGCTTTTTCCAAAATATCAACAATGTTCACCATATGTGAGGAGAACGTACTTAAACTTTGTTCAATCGATTGCTCATCACCGATATCAGCAAATATATTTTTAAATACACAAATCTCTGACTCATCCATTACTGGAATGTGAAGACCAGATTGCGCCATTAATACACAAATACCAACTGTTTTCAGCGTAACTGTTTTACCACCTGTATTCGGTCCTGTAATAACAATTGTCGTGAAATCTTTACCTAACATAATGTTATTTGGCACGATAATTTCTGGATCAATGAGCGGATGGCGTGCTTGTCTTAAATCCATATAACGCTCATTGTTTACGATTGGTTTTGTTGCTTTAATACGCTTCGCATAAAAAGCTTTCGCAAAGATGAAATCAAGATTCGCAACTACTTCTACGTTAGATAAAACGATATCGGCTTCTACTGCCACTTCTTCTGTTAACATCAATAAGATGCGTTCGATTTCTTGTTTTTCTTTCACACGTGCTTCTTGAAGCGCGTTATTTAATTCTACAATGACTTGCGGTTCAATAAATAACGTTTGTCCAGAAGCTGATTGATCGTGAACAATACCGCCATATACGCCGCGGTATTCTTGTTTTACTGGGATTACGTAACGTTCGTTACGAATCGTTACAATCGAGTCAGACAGCATCTTTTGTGCGTTTGAAGAGCGCGTCATATTTTCTAACTTTTCACGAATACGGCTTTCCGCCGTACGAATTTGAGTACGAATACCACGCAGTTTATCACTTGCGCTATCGACTACTTCACCGCCGTCACCGATACAATTTGTAATTTTCTTTTCTAAATCATATAAAGATACAATTTGAGCGACGTGAGTTTCTAAAATCGGAAGCTCGACACCGTTATCAGCCATATCTTCAATGAAACGTTTCATATTACGACTACCATACATCGTATTCGCAATATCAAGTAATTCATTTGGACTTAACATACTCCCAATTTTTGCACGCTTCACATTGGAGCGAATATCTGTAATACCACCTAAGGGTGCACTACCTTTTAAACGAATAACTTTCGCAGCTTCATCCGTTGTATCTTGCATTTCTACAATTTCTTCAAAATCAGTGCTCGGCACTAAATGCTTCACTTTGTCACGACCAAGTGAAGATGCTGTATGTTCAAGTAATTGTTCTTTTACTTTATTGTATTCTAATACACGCAACGTTCTTTCTAACATGTTGCAGGTCCCCCTTGTGTTACTTATTACGTTTAATATAGTCTAATAAACGTTCAATATCCCACGTGTTAATCACGTTATCTTTTTGAATCCAACCTTTACGTGCTGCTGCTACACCTGTTTCCATATCTTCTAACATTTCAAGCGTATGAGCATCCGTATTAATCGCTACTTTCACACCAGCATCTTGTGCTTGTTTTAATAATTTCGCACTTAAATCTAGACGGTTCGGATTCGCATTTAATTCTAAAACTGTATTTGTTTCTTTTGCGAGTTCAATTAATAAATCTGTATCTACATCATAACCCTCACGACGCCCGAGAAGACGTCCTGTCGGATGGGCAATCATTGTAACATGTTTATTCTCAAGTGCAGTACGTAGACGCTTCATAATCGTTTCACGGTCTTGTGAGAAGCTAGAGTGAATCGCTCCAATGACATAGTCTAATTCTTCTAATACTTCATCATCAAAATCAAGCGAGGCATCTGGTAAAATGTCCATTTCAATTCCGCGTAAAATTGTAATGTCTGGATACTTTTCATTCATACGTTCAATTTCTTTTGCTTGCTCACGAAGACGCTCTTTCGTTAAACCATTCGCTACTTTTAAGTATTGCGAGTGATCAGTAATCGCCATAAACTTATATCCACGAGCACGGCACGCTTGTACCATTTCTTCAATAGAAAAAGCACCGTCACTCCAAGTTGTATGCATATGTAAATCACCTTGTATATCGGAAAACTGAATTAAGTTCGGATACTCTTTAATTAATTCAATTTCTTTTCCATCTTCACGCACTTCTGGCGGAATAAATGGCAGACCGAAATGAGCAAAGAAGTCTTCTTCAGTCTCAAATGTTTTCACTTCACCTGTTTCTAAGTTCTCTACACCGTACTCACTAATTTTCTCGCCTTTATCTTTTGCGATTTGACGCATTTTTACGTTATGGTCTTTTGATCCTGTAAAATGGTGAAGTGTTGTAATAAACTCTTCTGGTTTTACTAAGCGGAAATCGATTGAAATATCATATTCATATTGAAGACGAACAGAAACTTTCGTATCCCCACTTGCGATTACCTCAATCATATTATCGAATTGTAGTAAATGCTCACGTACCGCTGCTGGTTCTGTCGTTGCAATGATAAAATCTAAATCTTTCACTGTTTCTCTCGCGCGGCGCAAACTACCAGCGCGAGAGAAACGAATTACTTCAGCAATATTCGACAATTTCTCCTCTATTTCCCCGGCAATAGGCAATACCATCGCAATTGGTAAACGCTCTGGACGAGAGCCTACTTGATCGATTGCTTCTAATATTTTCTCTTCTGTCTTCTTACCGAAACCAGCTAAAGCTTGTACTTTATTTTCCTCACAAGCAGCTTTTAACGTCTCCATATCAATAACGCCTAGCTCTTTATATAACTTAGCCACCTTTTTACCACCAAGACCTGGTAGTTTTAATAACGGCAATAAGCTACTTGGTACTTCTTTTTCAAGTTCTTGTAATACTTCAGATGTTCCCGATTCTATATATTCTTGAATAACTGCTGCTGTTCCTTTTCCGATGCCCGGAATCTTCGTGAAATCTTCAATTTCAGAAAGACTACGATCGTCACTTTCTAATGCTGCTGCCGCTTTACGAAATGCAGATATTTTAAATGGATTCGCGCCTTTTAGTTCCATAAAAAGCCCGATTGTCTCTAATAATTTGATAACTTGTTTTTTATTTACTTTCATCATTACCCCGCCTTTCTTTCATAGAAAAAAACTTCTCTTTCCGAAAAAAGAGAAGTTATACTCTGCTACCTGTCTGCCATAGTTCCTTCACCTTTTCAGATAGAATCGGTGTATCGTCTACAATTATTTTGCTAATTGATGATTTTTGTAATGGTGTTTGTACTTGTTCAATCGGAAGAATGTTTCCAATGATAATTAAGACAAACAAAACAATATATACTTCTAAAAATCCGAGGATTGCCCCGGCAAACGCATTTACTTGCTTTAAAACCGGTATTTCTGCAAACATATTTAACAAATTACCAAGTAATGAAAGTGCTATTTTTGTAATAATAAACAATATGATAAACGCAAGCGCTTGATAAAATACTGTCTCAATATTATTTGCATCAATCCATTCTGGAACAGATACGTTTTTATCAAATGGATACGGAATAAATTTCGCAAGTGCTGGCGCTAAATCTTTACAGTACCAGTATGCAACAAGGTATGCGATAATAAAGCTTGTTAACTTTACAAGTTGCAGAATAAACCCTCTGCGTAAGCCGAGGAAAAATCCCATAACAAGCAGTAAAATGATAATAATATCAATCATGTTATTCCATTCCTTTTTTTGTCATACTTTCTTTCAATTTCTCATGTTCTTCTTTTAATTTTATGTAATCGTGTATGACGTTTACCGCCGTCAATACCGCTAGTCTACTCGTGTCAAGCGAAGGATTCTTGGCATTGAGTTCGCGCATTTTATCATCCACAATCGCTGCTACCATGCGGATATGACTTGTACTTTCATCGCCAACAACTGAATATTGCTGACCATAGATTTCTACATTAATTCGACTTTTCTTTCCCTTTTGTTGTGACAACTCACCGGCCTCCAATCACGTACAGAATCCTAAAGTTTATCATACCATGAACCTTCATAATATGGAAACAGAAAGAACAATCCGATATGATAAAAATAACAATATAAAAAAAGGGGCGACCATTATGTCAAATTCTATCGTAATTCAAACAAATTCTACAGTAATTGAAGACATGAAACAACAATATAAACATTCGCTTAGCCCGAAAATTCCGCAAGGCGGTATCTTTATGGCTAAGGTGCCATCTTGCACGATTACAGCGTATAAATCTGGAAAAGTAATGTTCCAAGGAGGCCGCGCTGAAGCAGAAGCTTCTCGTTGGCAAACTGTCTCTAAAAGACCAAAAACAACTGTAAAAAAACCTGTCGATTCCCATCGTTATGCGCCGCCTGCTTCCATCAGTACAATGTCTATTGTAGGGTCTGATGAAGTTGGTACGGGAGATTTCTTTGGACCGATGACAGTCGTTGCTGTATATGTGGATGCAAAGCAAATTCCACTACTAAAAGAACTTGGTGTAAAAGACTCTAAAAACTTAAATGACGATCAAATTACTGCCATTGCGAAACAACTTCTACACGTTGTTCCTTACAGCTCTCTTGTCCTTCATAATGAAAAATATAACGAGCTATTTGATAAAGGAAACAACCAAGGTAAGCTAAAAGCCTTGCTACATAATAAAGCTATTACAAACTTATTAGCTAAAATGGCACCTACAAAACCTGAAGGCGTCTTAATCGATCAATTCACACAACCTGATACATACTATAAATATTTAGCAAAACAAAAACAGGTACAGCGTGAAAATGTTTATTTCGCTACGAAAGGTGAAAGCGTCCATTTAGCAGTAGCCGCTGCTTCTATTTTAGCTCGCTACTCATTCGTAAAACAGTTTGACGAACTAAGTAAAAAAGCTGGTATGCCACTTCCAAAAGGTGCTAGTAAACAAGTTGATATCGCTGCTGCTAAATTAATTCAAAAGCTTGGTAAAGAACGATTACCTGAGTTTGTGAAACTGCATTTCGCTAATACGGAGAAGGCGCTTCGCTTATTAAAATAGTATCGACAAAAACAGGAGCCTACAAACTCCTGTTTTTTGTTTCATCCTACTATTGTCCTTATAGTTTTGTTACAATTATAATATACAGATTATTCTAACATAGGAGGAGATCTACATTGCTACTTCTACAAATGATTCTAAATATTTTACTAGGCGATCCACACGAAAGACAGTTCGAAATTAGAGAAAACATTCAGCTACTAAGTGAACAACCAGCGTTCAACGATTTAATAGAGCGTTATGGTCGATCTTTCTTATTAAACTTTCGGATTCGGAGATTTATCCCGCTTTAATGGGCAGTAAGACCCCCACCTCAAAATTCAGCGAATGCAAAGAAGTTAGGGGGGATCAACTGCCCATAAAAGTCCGATTGGTTCAACTAATAATCAGTGGGGGATGACCCCCCCCACTGATTAAAGTTTCACTTTATCGGGAAACACGATGCACGCTTGTTAATACATAATCCAACAAAACTACAACACTTCTGTGAAGAACTTGAATGTATGATTAGAAAAAGGAGTTTTTTCATATGAACGCTGTAAAAGTTAAAAAGATATTATATGTTTTCGTACACCTCGTAGGCCCACTTTCTTACTTCACTATTTCTACCATTTGGGGAGCTTTTTTCACTACTAAATCCACATTCGAAAATATATCTGATAATCTTGGCATGATGGCCATCTATTACGTGTTCATGAGTTTACTGTGGTTTTTCTATTTAGATCGATTAGACAAAGACATAAATAAGATTACAAAAGAAATTAACGATAATAAGATGTAACACATAACAAAGGAGAGCCCTTAAGACTCTCCTTTGTTATGTTAGCTTCGTTTCTGCTTCTTATTTGATGAAGATACTTTATGAGAACCTGTTTCATGTGTCGTCGTTCCTTGTCCTTCAACTTCTGGAGAACCTAGGCTTGATCTTGAATGATCTTTTTTCACTTTTTTACTCATTTATATTCACCCCTTCGCGTTACTTTTTGCTACGGGAGAATAAACTATACAAAATAAAAAAGCGAGAGGAAATCCTCTCGCTTTTTTCATATTTTAGAATTCAGAAGAACCTGGAGTTCTTGGGAATGGAATTACGTCACGGATGTTAGCCATGCCAGTGATGTACATTAGGAAGCGCTCGAAACCTAGACCGAATCCAGCGTGTTTTGTACCGCCGTATTTTCTAAGTTCTAAGTACCACCAGTAGTCCTCTTCGTTCATACCTAATTCTTTAATTCTGTCTACTAAAACGTCCATTCTTTCTTCACGTTGGCTTCCGCCGATTAATTCGCCGATGCCAGGAACTAGAAGGTCAGTAGCAGCTACTGTTTTACCGTCTTCATTCAAACGCATGTAGAATGCTTTAATGTCTTTTGGATAGTCAGTTACGAATACAGGGCGTTTGAAGATTTCTTCTGATAAGTATCTTTCGTGCTCTGTTTGTAAGTCAATTCCCCATTCTACTGGGTATTTGAAGTCAGCACCTGATTCTTGAAGCACTTTAATTGCTTCTGTATAAGTGATGCGACCGAAGTCAGAGTTAATTACGTTGTTCATGCGCTCAAGAACTGTTTTATCAACGAAGCTGTTGAAGAATTCCATTTCTTCTGGTGCATGCTCTAATACGTATTTCATTGCATATTTCAGCATATCTTCTGTAAGGTTCATTACGTCCCCTAGTTCAGCGAATGCAATCTCAGGCTCAACCATCCAGAACTCAGCAGCGTGGCGAGTTGTGTTTGAGTTTTCTGCACGGAATGTAGGTCCGAATGTGTATACGTCACGGAATGCTAATGCATAAGCTTCAGCGTTCAGCTGTCCACTTACTGTTAAGTTTGTTTCTTTACCGAAGAAGTCTTTTGACTCATCAACTTTTCCGTCTTCACCTTTTGGTAGGTTATTTAAATCTTGCGTTGTTACGCGGAACATTTCGCCAGCACCTTCTGTATCACTACCAGTGATGATTGGTGTGTGAACATGTACGAATCCACGCTCTTGGAAGAATTGGTGAATCGCAAATGCTGCGATAGAACGTACGCGGAACGTTGCAGAGAATGCATTTGTTCTTGGACGTAAGTGAGCGATTGTACGTAAGTATTCAAACGTATGACGTTTCTTTTGAAGTGGGTAATCAGAATCTGATAAACCCTCGATATCAATTTTTTCTGCTTTAATTTCAAATGGTTGCTTCGCTCCAGGCGTTGCAATTACTTTACCTTCTACTTTAACTGAAGAGCTAAGTGGAAGTTTTGCAATTTCTTTGAAGTTCTCTAATTCTGTATCGAAAACGATTTGAACGCTTTTGAAGAAGCTACCGTCGTTTAATTCGATGAAACCAAATGCTTTTGAATCACGTAAGTTACGAATCCACCCTGATACTTGTACTGTTTGATCTGCATACTTTTCTGTATCTCTATACAGACTTTTTACTAATGTGTTTTCCATAGTGAAATTCTCCTTTGCTCATATATTTAAATACAAAAAAACCTTTCATCCATAAAGGGACGAAAGGTTAAACTTCGCGGTACCACCCAATTTGTCATAAAGACCAACTTTAACTCGTATGTAATACATACTTCCCGGTTTATAACAGGCCGGATTCCCGTCTAAGCCTACTCTTGAATATAAGATTCAATTTCGGTTAGCAACTCCAAGGTGTTCTTCACATATACCGCCTCATCAGGCTCTCACCGTCCCTGACTCGCTTTGGATTATAGTATATACTACTTTTCCTTATCATCGTCTTTCATTTTGTTAAACTAAAATTAATGTACTACATTCGAGAGAAAGATGCAAGATGCCAAAAAATATATGAGCGATTTTTGTAATATATCGACTTACCGATAGTGTCCGACAACCAATCCAATAAAAAAATTGCCGGAATGAATCCGGCAATTTTCTAATTACTTACGTAACTCCGCACCGAATTTCTCTTCTACCGTTGTTAGTACACGGTTATGTGCTTCTGTTACTTCTTCGTCTGTTAATGTACGTTCTGCATCGAAGTAAGTCATAGAGAATGCAAGTGATTTCTTGCCTTCTTCCATTTTTTCACCTTCGTATAAGTCGAATAATGTTACATCTTTCAGAAGTTCTCCGCCAGCTTCAGCAATGACTTGCTTCATTTCACCAGCTTTTGTTTCTTTTGTTACTACAACAGCCATATCACGCGTCATAGATGGGAAACGTGGAATTGCTGCGTAGTAAGTTTCTTCTGCGTCTGCACCGAATACTTTTACAAGAGATAGTTCGAATACGAATGTATTTTTCACATCTAATTGTTTTTCTGCCTCTGGGTGCAATTGACCGATGAAACCAATTACTTCGCCATCCAATACGATGTCAGCTGTACGGCCTGGGTGCATACCTTCACGTTTTGCTGGTGCATATGTGATTTGGTTTGAAACGCCAAGCACGTCGAATAGTCCTTCTAGTACACCTTTCACAACGAAGAAGTCTACTACTTTCTTCTCACCTTGCCATGCATGGTGAAGAGCAAGACCTGTCATAACACCTGCAAGATGTTGTTCTTCTTTCGGAAGTTCTCCTTCTTCTGTCGGTAAGAAGATAGAACCTACCTCGTATAAAGCAACGCTGTCGTTTTTACGAGCGACATTGTATGAAACTGCTTCTAGTAATTGCGGTACTAAGCTTAAACGAAGTTGGCTACGTTCTTCACTCATTGGAAGTGCAAGACCTACAGGCGCCTTTTCGTTTGGCTCAACCATATATTGTTTCGCTTTATCAGCGCTTGTTAATGAATACGTGATTGCTTCATATAAACCAGCACCCTCTAAGAAGCGGCGTACTTTACGACGTTTCGTTTGTGCTGATGTTAATTTACCACGAGTCATCGTTCCAGAAGGTAATGTAACTGGAATATGGTCATAACCGTATAAACGGCCCACTTCTTCTACTAAGTCTTCTGAAATTGTAATATCAGGACGACGTGCTGGTACATTTACATGGAATGTTCCTTCTACTTCTGTGAATGGGAATTTCAAGTTTGTGAACATTGTACCCATTTCACTCGCAGAAATATTTGTACCTAATACACGGTTTACTTTTTCAGCAGTAACAGATACTGTACGCTCTTGTACTTGTAAGTTGTCAGCTTCTACCACACCTTCAAGTGCTTCACCACCAGCATATTTCGCCATTAAAGCAGCTGCGTGTTGAATTGCTTCAAATGTACGTGTTGGGTCGATTCCTTTTTCGAAACGTGCACTTGATTCACTACGAAGACCTAAGTCTTTTGATGTACGACGTACTGTTTGACCTGCAAAGTATGCAGACTCAATTAGAACGTTTACTGTCTCATTTGTAACTTCAGAATCCGCCCCGCCCATTACACCAGCAACAGCTAAAGCTTTCGTGCCGTTTGTAATTACAAGATGGTGGCTTTGTAATGTACGCTCTTGATCATCTAACGTTTCAATTTTTTCGCCTTCTTTTGCAAGACGAACAACGATTTCTTTTGAACCTAATTTATCGTAATCGAATGCATGTAACGGTTGACCGTATTCCATTAAAATGTAGTTTGTAATATCAACTACGTTGCTAATTGGACGAATGCCAGCTGCCATAAGACGAGTTTGCATCCACATTGGTGATGGACCAATCTTTACGTTTTTAACCATTTTTGCAATGTATAACGGGTTTTCTTCTTTCGCTTCTACACTTACAGAAATATAATCAGAAGTTTTTTCTGCTGTTTCTTGTAAGTCGATAGCTGGAAGTTTTACTTCGCGGCCATAAATAGCAGCTACTTCATATGCAACACCTAACATGTTTAGGCAATCTGCACGGTTTGGTGTTAAGCCAAGCTCAAGTACTTCATCGTGTAAGTTTAAAATTTCAAGTGCATCTGCACCAACTTCAGCGTCACTTGGGAAGATGAAGATACCATCTGCGTATTCTTTTGAAACTAACTTTCCATCAATACCAAGCTCTTGAAGAGCACAAACCATACCGTGAGAAGCTTCACCGCGTAGTTTTGCTTTTTTGATTTTGAAGTTACCAGGAAGTACAGCTCCAACTTTTGCAACTGGTACTTTTAAACCTTTTGCAATGTTAGCAGCTCCACAAATAATTTGAACTGGCTCTTCTTCACCGATATCGATTAAGCATTTGCTTAATTTATCAGCTTCTGGGTGTTTTTCACATTCTAATACGTGACCAACTACAACACCTTTTACACCTTTATTTAATACTTCAACGCCTTCTACTTCAATACCACTTTTCGTGATTTTGTCTGCTAGTTCTTGTGCTGTTACATCTTTAATATCTACATACTCTTGTAACCAACGATATGATACGAACATATTTATCCTCTCCTTCCCTTACGCTCGTTTGAATTGTTGTAAGAAACGTACATCATTTGTATAGAAATGACGAATGTCATCTACTCCGTATTTCAACATTGCGATACGCTCTGCGCCCATACCGAATGCGAAACCTTGATATTCTTTTGAATCATAACCAGCCATTTCAAGTACGTTCGGGTGAACCATACCTGCGCCTAGAATTTCAATCCAGCCAGTTCCTTTACAAGTGCCGCAACCTTTGCCATGACACATCATACAAGAAATATCCATCTCTACAGATGGCTCTGTGAATGGGAAGAAACTTGGACGAAGACGGATTTCACGATCTTCACCGAACATCTTTTTCACGAATACTTGCAGTGTACCTTTTAAGTCACTCATACGAATGTTTTTATCAATTACAAGACCTTCAATTTGCATGAACTGATGTGAATGCGTCGCATCGTCGTCATCACGGCGATACACTTTACCAGGACAAATAATTTTAATCGGGCCTTTTTCTTTATTATTTTCCATCGTACGTGCTTGCACAGAAGATGTATGTGTACGTAGTAACGTTTCTTCTGTAATGTAGAATGTATCTTGCATATCACGTGCTGGGTGATCTTTCGGTAAGTTTAGTGCTTCGAAGTTGTAGTAGTCTTTTTCTACTTCTGTTCCTTCAGCTACTTCATAACCCATACCGATGAATACATCTTCAATTTGCTCAACAACAGCTGTTAACGGATGGTGACAACCTGTTTCAACAGGACGACCTGGCAGTGTAACATCGATTGTTTCAGTAGCTAATTTCGCTTCGATTACCGCTTTTTCTAAGTTACTAATTTTGTCATCTAAACGCGTTTGAATCGCTTCACGCACTTCATTTACTAATGCTCCCATACGTGGACGCTCTTCTGCTGACAATTTTCCCATGCCGCGTAATACTTCTGTAATTGGGCCTTTTTTTCCTAAATACGCTACGCGTACGTCGTTTAAGCTCTTTAGCTCTTTCGCTTCTTCAATAAGCTCTAACGCTTTTTGCTTTAGCTCTTTTAAACGTGCTTCCATTTTGGAACCCTCCTAATTTTAAAAATAAAAAAACCTCGCTCCCAAAAAGGGACGAGGTAAATTCGCGGTACCACCCTAAATTGACAGAACAAGTCTGCCCACTCATTAGTTATAACGATCAATTCTGACCGGAACGCCTTTACATATACATGGTCCTGGCGTCAACTCCAGAGGTGAATTCACTTCCGTCTACCATAAGAATGCTTTCAGTCTACGGCACTCTCTCCCTATATGGCGATTTTGTAAGTTACTCTTCTCTATCAACGTTTTTCGTTATTTAACTTTTAATATAATGTACTTCAACTTATTATAAGAAGTTTTTTATTTGTTCGCAACCGGGCTTTGCAAATAATACGTTAAAATCCCTGCTGCAACCGCAACATTTAATGATTCTGCCCCGCCGTAAATCGGAATATACAAGTTTTGATCCGTTTTTGCAAGAATTTCTTGGCGTACGCCGTTCCCTTCATTTCCTACAATTAATGCAAAACTGCCAGCCGGCGTTACTTCACCATACGGAACTCCATTTTCAAGAGCTGTTCCATATACAGGAACGTTATTTTCTTTTAACTTGTCTACCCATTCTTCTAAGTTCCCTTTTACAATTGGTAAGTGGAAAATAGAGCCTTGTGTAGAGCGGAGTACTTTACTATTATAAACATCAACACAACCTTCTCCAAGCACAACGGCGTGAATACCAGCTGCATCAGCTGTACGAATAATTGTTCCTAAATTACCTGGGTCTTGCAGGCCATCTAATAAAAGGAATTTCCCATCAGTAAGAGCTACTTCTTTCTCATGCTTCTCACAAACAGCAAATACACCTTGTGTCGTTTCTGTTTCACGAAGTATTTTGACAATCGCCTCAGGTACGATATACATTTCCACATCATTAACTGTCCAATCTTTCGGAAGGTCTGTCTGATCTGAAACGATAAGTTCCGTTACAATTCCTGCCTTCAAAGCTTCCTCGACTAAGTGGAATCCTTCTACAAAAAATAAACCTTTTTTATCGCGTTCTTTTTTCGTTTGCAGCTTTTTCCACTGCTTTACACGCGGATTTTGTACTGAATCAATGTTTTTCATAATATGTATTTCCCTCTCTTCTTGTCTTATCATTATAGCCTATTTTTCATACATATTTACATAAAAAAGAACAAAAACTAACGTCAGTTTCAATTCTGAAGAAGAGGTGAAAGCAATGAGTTTTAATTTACGCGGTGCCGTATTAGCGAATGTATCTGGAAATTCACAAGATCAATTACAAGAAACAATCGTCGATGCAATTCAAAGCGGTGAAGAAAAAATGCTTCCAGGTCTTGGCGTTTTATTTGAAGTCATTTGGAAAAACGCTGATGAAAATGAAAAGCACGAAATGTTAGAAACACTAGAGCAAGGATTAAAAAAATAAGCAATTTGAAAATCACCTTTGCATCAGCTAAGGTGATTTTTTTGCGGAAAAATTTTTTCTTCTCCTAAACATTTCTACTTTACTAGCGAACTATGATGGAGTACAATGTTCAAAATACATTTAAACCGATCGATTTTTCTTCATATACACCATAAGATAAAAGGAGTGAATGTTTTATGCACCGTATTACGCTTGAACAAATTTTTAAACACCACATTACACAAAAATACGTAAACCGTTCTGGAATGGTCCACGCGATCGCTGTCGCTTACCATGCGTTTCACCTAGCCAAAAAGCATCACGCCTCAGTCGATGCTGCCACAAAAGCTGGCTTCCTTCATGATATCGGACATCATACGTGGTACACAGGCGGCGAATGGGATTATGACTTATATAAAAAGAATGATATCCATGCAATTAAAGGCGCTGAAAGAGCACATAAATTACTTATTAGATTAGGAGAACATCCAAAACTAGCAAAAGAAATTTCTATTGCAATTCTTCTTCATACAGATTCTTTCTTAGTGGAACAAGAAATTGAAAGAACATCTCTTCAAAATATTATTAAATGGGCAGATGAAGCAGATGAAGAACCGGGCGGAGCGCATCATTATCGAACAATTTCTTATGAAAAAGCACTTAAAGCAATTCAGCAATTAGATCGATTGGTAGAGCGTGAATTGCAAATAGAGCAAGCAAAATTGAGTAACAAGACAGAACATAGTTATCAATGAGAAAGAGGCATCACTACAGGGTGATACCTCTTTTATTATTTTGTGGAAAATACACCTTTATATGTAATATTTAAATATTACGCCTGAAAACAAAATGCCTTATAATTAAATATACAAATATAAAGAGGTGATTCTACATATGCAACCCGCTACACAACTTTCTAATGAACAGAAATACTCTATGTCATGGGGACAATTTATTAGCTCCGTTGTATTCGCTTTTTTCGGAACCGGACTTATTACTGTGTTCCTCGCAATGCCCTTAACAATTTATACAGCTGGTCTCACAAATAAAAAACAAATTGCCCTGTACGAATCTATTGCCAATACCGCAAGTACCGTATTACAACTAGCCGTATTGTTATTCTTCATTTTTAAATTCGAACCCGCAAAAAAATTACTACTAAAATCTTTTAACTTTAAAACACTGAAAGAATGGCGCACATACGTATATTTACTTCTTTTCTTCGTTATAAACATCGTACTCAATTACATACTGTTAAATTATGTGTTCCAAGACGCAACGAAGCAGCAATCTTCCGCACTAAGCTTAGACGTCTTTAAGCAATATGAAATATTATTGCTTCTCAGCTTCGCCATACTCACACCTATTTTTGAAGAGCTTATTTTCCGTGGTTTTATACTTCGCTTCTTCTCAGAACGCTTTCCATTTTGGATTGCAGCCATCGTAACAAGTTTCTTCTTCGGTATCGCTCATACATACTCACTTGGGGTAATGGTCATTACTTTCTTTATGGGATTATTAATGGCGATTTTATGTAAAAAAACAAAGTCCATTATTCCAGCTATGTTATTTCATATTATGAATAATATGTTAGCATTCTTAGGATAAAGAGAGGTGTCATGATGATACCTCTCTTTACTCTTTTATCATTACTTCAAACCCTTCTACAGTTACGTTTTTAATAATCCGTATCGTTATTACCCTTTTCAATCAATTTATATATATTAATTAATAATATCCAAAATAAACCTCATGTAGTAAAATATAACTCATTACATAGAAGGAGATTATATATGTTTAGCTTACTTTGGGTTGTTTATATGCCATTTCTTGTCTTATGTGGATTTTTCGGTGGTATTTTTTTAATTGTTACTAGCATGAAACATCGTAAATTATTTGCTGGTTTAATGGGGCTACTTAGCTTTTCCTTTGTCACACTACCTTTTGTTTTTTGGGGCATGGGAGTGGAGAGCAATACAATCCTCCCTATTTCGACTACTTTATATTGGGTACTGTTTTCTTTAACTGGATTATCAGCAGGATTGAGTGGATTACAAGCAAAAATTAAAAGTATACGTAATATGGGATTCATTATTTTTACCATTGGAATATTAGGGGTTATCTTCTGGGTACTCATGTCTGTAGGTGATTGATTCTATATATAACTTTTTTCGAAACCCACAAATCGGAGGTAATACAGAAATGTTCGGAATATTAATTTGGATGATTTTAGCTTTTACTTTAATGTTATGCGAATTCATCGTCGGCATTTTTTTAATTATTGCTGGTATGAAATGTCGTAAATCATTTACTATTATAGCTGGTTTAATTAGCATATCTCTTATCGTTGTTCCTATCATTTGTATAGGTTATGGAATAGATTTAGAGGGGATGATTCCAATTTCAGTAACTTTATATTGGGGTCTCTTCTCTTTAGCTGGACTATTAGCTATTATAAGCGGCAGACAAATATCAAGTATTCGTGCTATGGGAACAATTTTGTTTATAACAGGGCTCTGCTCCGTAGCTGGTTACCAGCTTTTATATTTAACTGCATAAAGAGCACAAAAAAGCAGGGAATTTAATTCCCTGCTTTTCTATTTGGTTTATTGCCTGATTGTAAGAAGAACGATAACACCCAAGCGATACCTGCTAGTATCGTTGCGATTAAGAAGGCATCGTTAATACCGTTAATTGCAGATAGCTTTGAAATTTGTCCATATAATAGTTGTGTGCTCATCGCATCTCCTGCTTGAGCCGATCCAGCTAAGGCCGCTAAGCTTTGGCCCATGCCGTGTACTTTATCAACTAAAATTGGGTTGGATGTTGTTAACATATTGCCGTAATCTGCTACGTGAGCAGTTGTTTGTTGCGTCATAAGTGTGATTAAAATCGCTGTTCCGATTGAACCAGCTACTTGTCTTGACGTATTTTGCGTTGCTGTACCGTGAGAAATTAATTTCATCGGCAGTGCGTTCATACCAGCTGTCATAATTGGCATCATAATGAATGACATACCAATTGAACGTATAATATAATCCGTCATAATAACGCTATACGGTGTATCCATCGATAATTTTGTAAATTCATATGTCGCATACGTCGTAATTGCCAATCCAATTATCGCTAATGGACGAATGCCATATTTATCGAATAATTTACCCGCTACTGGTCCCATGATTCCCATAATTAATGATCCTGGAAGAAGTAGTAAACCAGATTCAATTGGCGTAAAGCCACGAATGTTTTGCAGATATACTGGAAGTAATAACATACCTCCAAATAGTGCCATCGTTACGATTGCGTTAATTACTAAAGTAAAAGTAAATACTGGATATTTAAATACTTGTAAATCAAGCATTTTATTGTCCGTTGTTAACTCTCTCCAAATAAATAACGCTAAACCAATTACACCGATAACAAGTGAAATAATGACTTCTGCACTAGTCCAACTATTATTTCCAGCTTCACTAAATCCGTACAATAAGCTTCCTAGTCCAATACTTGAACTAACCACACCGAATATATCTAATTTCGTTTTAGACACTGGCTGGGCTAGTGTAAAGAATTTTAAAGATAGGAACGTAATAATTAAACCGATAATAAACATCGCATAGAACATTAAGTTCCAGCTATAGTTTTCAATCACCCAACCTGTTACAGTTGGTCCGATAGCTGGTGCTAAAATCATCGCTACACCTAGTAATCCCATCGCCGCTCCGCGTTTATGAGGCGGGAATAACGTCATGAAGATATTCATACCAACCGGCATTAAAATACCCGCACCAACTGCTTGAATAACGCGGCCCGTCATCATCATTGTAAAGTTTCCTGAAGTAGCACAAATGATAGATCCTACCGTGAAGAATAACATTGCTGCTACGAATAATTTACGATACGTAAATCGTGAAACTAAAAATGCACTAATCGGTACTAAAATACCATTTACAAGCATGAAGCCTGTAATTAACCATTGTGCTGTTGAAGTTGATACGTTAAATTCATTCATTAACGGAGGTAATGCAACGTTAATAATTGTTTGGTTTAAAATAGAAACGAACATGCCGAGAATTAATACAGCTACAACTGCTTTTACGTTCACATTCTCTACAGGCGTAGACATTTGTTTTTTCGGCACTTCTTTTTCTTGTTTTACTTCTTCTTGCTTTCCTGTTTCTAACTCAACTACATTAGAAATTTCCGATTCTTGCTTTCGTTCAATTTCTTTCTCTTCTGTTTCAACTTTACTTATTTCTATTTTACTTACGGCTGGGACTTGTTCTTCTCCCATTTTCGTTTTTTTCTTTCGTAAAAGACGATTTACAAGGAAGAAGACGATTATACAAAATAGTGCATATCCTGCAATTACAATTGAGGACATCTCATCTCCCCCTTACTTATGAATACGAACTGTCACATTCATGCCAGGAACAATATTTACTGATTTGCTATGATCTAAAGAAATTTTAACTGGTACTACTTGTGTTACTTTCGTATAGTTCGCTGTTGCGTTGCTTGATGGCAACATAGAGAATGTATTCGCTGTTGTTAAGCCAACTTGTTCTACTTTTCCTGTTAACGTTGTATCTGGGTATGCGTCTACATACACATCTACATCTTGACCTTTTTGAACATCATCAACATCTGTTTCTTCAATGTTTGCTGTTACCCATAAATTGTTCATATCGAATGCGTAAGCAATCGGGCTACCAGCTCCAACGAAAGCATTTGTTGTTGCGTTTGATTGTACAACCGTTGCATTTTGTGGAATTGTTACATCTACTGTTTGTTCTCCATTAGCTGCCGCTACAGTAACAGTACCTAGTTTATCGTTCTCATTATAATTTTTTCCTACTTCAGCTTTCCAGTCAGTTAGTTTACCTGCTACTGGTGAAGCAACCGGAATTACCTTCCCATCAATCTTTGCATTGTCTGTTTTTAAGTAATTTTCCGTTTGGTTGTAATAGTAATAACCGCCAATACCGCCGCCAACTAGTACAATTAATGTGATAATGTTGATAATTACCATTCTTCGAAACTGATTCATTGCATTCCTCTCCTTATATCGCATATAATTTTTTTCTAAACTATTTATGTCCTTATTGTTTAGATTGTTTAATTGTTAATTATATTAACCTTTTATCAAAAAAATCACACCATCTGCAGCATAAATCGAAATTTATCTACCTGCGAGCGGTGCTGATTTCTGAAGGACTATCGTTTATAATTATAAATAATTATTTTGAATCTACAACCGACAATTTACGTATGAAATGTCGCTTAAACAACAATATAATACCAATATGTTGTTTAAGTATAGAAAATTAAACGAGGAGAAGAAAAATGTCTATTAAAAATACAAATGATCCACGTGTAAAGCGAACGAGACAACTCATTCAGGATGCTTTTGTCGCTTTAGTAGGCGAAAAAGGCTTTGAAAATGTAACTGTTCAACATATTGCAGAACGCGCTCCTGTAAATCGCGCTACATTTTATAGCCATTACCATGATAAATATGACCTATTAGACAAAAGTATTGAAGAAATGTTAGAGAAGCTAGCAGAAGTAATTAAACCGAAAAATAGAAATAAAGAAGATTTTCAACTTACATTCGATTCACCTCACCCTACATTTTTGGCTTTATTCGAACATATCGCAGAAAATGTAAACTTTTATAACGTTATGCTTGGGGATAAAGCTGCCGGAAACTACTCTTATAAAATGATGAAAACAATACAAGTGCATTTAACATTAAGCTTGTCTATTTCACAACCAGATGATGAAGATCTTATGGTTCCTCGTGATATTTTGATTAGTTATGTTACAGGGGCTCACATCGGAATGATTATGTCATGGTTAAAAAGAGGAATGATATATACTCCGCATTTTATGGCGATGCAATTAACTCGTTTAATTATTTTAGGCGCTCATACTGCAGCAGGATTAGAACGGCCTTTTTAAAACATAAAAAAGCGAAGGAGAATCTCCTTCGCTTTTTCTATTAATTAAATGTAATGTTATGTACAGCCTCTTTATCAAGACGTTTAATAACTTCTACAATTAACTTCACTGCATTTTCATAATCATCACGGTGTAACATTGCCGCATGAGAATGGATATAGCGCGTTGCAATTGTAATTGCCATAGAAGGAATACCATTTACAGCAATGTGAATCGCACCCGCATCCGTTCCTCCGCCCGCTACTGAATCATATTGATACGGGATTTGTAATTCATCAGCAACATCAACTACGAAATCACGTAAACCTGTATGTCCAATAACAGAAGCATCATATAAAATGATTTGTGGTCCATCGCCCATTTTACTTTGCGCTTCTTTTGACGTTACACCCGGTGTATCTCCAGCGATACCAACATCTACTGCGAACGCGATATCTGGTTTAATATAATTCGCAGATGTTTTTGCGCCACGAAGACCGACTTCTTCTTGTACAGTTCCAACGCCGTATACAACGTTTGGATGCTTTTCATCTTTTAATTGTTTTAATACGTCAATTGCAATTGCACAACCGATTCGGTTATCCCATGCTTTTGCAAGTAACATTTTTTCATTCTTCATCACTTGGAATTCAAAGTAAGGTACAACTTGATCTCCTGGTCGTACGCCCCACTCCATCGCTTCTTCTTGGCTAGAAGCACCGATATCGATGAACATGTCTTTAATTTCAACTGGCTTTTTACGAGCTTCTGGAGGTAAGATGTGCGGTGGTTTTGAACCAATTACACCTGTTACATCTCCTTTACGCGTTACAATCGTCACGCGTTGCGCAAGCATAACTTGTGACCACCAGCCACCAACCGTTTGGAAGCGAAGGAAACCTTTGTCATCGATTTGTGTAATCATAAATCCAACTTCATCTAAATGACCTGCAACCATAATTTTCGGGCCGTTTTCTTCCCCTACTTTTTTCGCAACTAAACTCCCTAAATTATCAGTAGAAAGTTCGTCCGCAAACGGCTCGATATATTTCTTCATTACTTCACGTGGTTCACGTTCGTTACCAGCAATACCACGTGCATCCGTTAATTCTTTTAGCATTGTCAATGTCGCGTCTAATTTTGTCATTGCCAACACCCTCCTTTTTCTTCAGTCAATTCATTATACAATAATTAAATTGAAATATTCAAAAATTAAATTAGTATCCTTGTGTTTGACGCTGATGATTTACTTCATTTTTATCTAA
Organism: Bacillus sp. FAU20; assembly: GCF_056033865.1. NCBI lineage: Bacteria > Bacillati > Bacillota > Bacilli > Caryophanales > Bacillaceae > Bacillus > Bacillus sp. FAU20. The sequence goes on along the minus strand of NZ_JBVYHY010000003.1, from coordinate 97,191 downwards.
ATATGCTTTTTCAATCTCTTCTTGCTCAAATTCAAGTGCTTGTCCGAGTCGAAGGTAGCTCGTAAATAATTCAATATAGTTTGTAATAGATGGTTGATCTGTAAAACGAATTACTTTCGCATATGTGTCTAAGAAAATTTCCACTTGTGTTTTATTCGTTTGTGCACATTTATAGAATAGGAAGTTTTTATCAATACCTAAATCAATGCCGATTGATAAAATAAAATGCAAACCATCTACGTATTCTTCTAATATTACTTCACGTTCCGAAGCTGGTTTGTTGCTCCAATATTTAAAACAACGTGTTTCATTTGCAAGTTCTCCAATTTCTACAAGAAGAGCTAACATTTTTTCTTTTAACAATTTTTTCGGTTGTAAGTCATGTTCTTTTGCAATACGGTCATCTAATTCTTTTTGTAATTTAAATAGTTGTAGTAAGTCCATTCTATTGTCCTCCTCCAACATCGCATTTTACGCAACAATGTTGTTTCATCTCAAAGTTCATTATTATGTTTCAGTTCTTATGAATAAGTCAGCTATCTACCTCTTTATAAAATAGCTTGTCCTTAATTTACAAATACGTTTCAGTCATCACTGTTAAATTGTTCATCTGATGAAAGTTCCATATCATCTTTCCATTATAGCAGTGTCGTTTCGGCTAGGAAAGATACTCTTCTTTCCAAACGAGCAGAATTGAAAAAAGCCAGGAGTATTCTCCTGACTTCATATGTATATTCTTCTATACTGCTATAACTTTTATATTGATTTTGTCATATTGATAATGACATAGCCGTTAATCTTTAGAATTTCTTTCACTTCTAACTTCTATTTGAATACAAATAAAAAAACCTTAGAAGAAAATTCTTCTAAGGTTTCAACTAATTAATTAGTTAATGTTGTTTTTTGCAACTGTTGCTAATTCAGCGAAAGCTTTTTCGTCATGAACAGCTAAGTCAGCAAGCATCTTGCGGTTAACTTCGATGCCAGCATTTTTAAGACCGTGCATTAAGCGGCTGTAAGAAAGACCATTCATACGAGCTGCTGCGTTGATACGTGTAATCCATAATTTACGGAAGTCACGTTTCTTTTGACGGCGGTCACGGAATGCATACATTAGAGATTTCATAACCTGTTGGTTAGCAACCTTGAATAATGTATTTTTTGAACCGTAGTAACCTTTTGCTAATTTAATTACTTTTTTACGACGTTGACGAGTAACTGTACCACCTTTTACTCTTGGCATAATATTACCTCCTAATTGTTCTATATATCAGCCGAACTTATTTTAAGTTGTCAAGCATTTGACGAATGCGTTTGAAGTCACCAGCGCTTACTACACCAGCTTTACGTAGTTTACGTTTAGCTTTTGTAGATTTGTTAGCGAATAAATGGCTTGTGTAAGCGTGAGAACGTTTCAGTTTACCTGATCCAGTCTTTTTGAAACGCTTTGCAGCGCCGCGATGAGTTTTTTGTTTAGGCATAGGTATTTCCTCCTCTATCTATTACTTATCGTTTTTCGGTGCTAAAACTAAGAACATACTGCGTCCTTCCATTTTAGGCTTAGATTCAACTGTACTAACTTCAGCACAAGCTTCTGAGAAGCGATCTAAAACACGTTGACCGATTTCTTTATGAGTAATGGCACGTCCTTTAAAGCGAATTGACGCTTTAACCTTGTCGCCTTTCTCTAAAAACTTGATAGCATTACGAAGTTTTGTGTTAAAGTCGTGTTCATCAATTGTTGGACTTAAACGAACTTCTTTCATGCTAATTACTTTTTGATTTTTGCGCTGCTCTTTTTCTTTCTTCTGTTGCTCAAAGCGGAATTTACCGTAGTCCATAATGCGGCATACTGGCGGTTTCGCATTTGGAGCAACTAATACTAAATCAAGATTAAGATTTGCAGCTAAGTCTAAAGCGTCATTACGAGACTTGATTCCAAGTTGATCGCCATTTGCGCCAACTAAACGTACTTCACGTGCACGAATTTGCTCGTTAATCATCATATCCTTGCTAATAGTAAGCCACCTCCAAGGTTTTCTCAGAACATATTTTGTAGTCATAGAACCCGAACAAAAAAAGTGCGGGCATACGACACCCACACTTGTAAAATCTTAAGTAAGAAATACATTTACCTGTTAACTGCGAATGCGTCCATCAGGTGAGAAGCGGGTGCTTCTACTTGTTCCACAAAACAATATTCTATTATCCTTGATGAGTTTATCATAGGACATGACGTCTGTCAAGAAGACGCGATGTGTTTTACTAACAACAAGAAACATTGTAACAAACAACTAACATACTTGCAATACTTTTTTATGATAAGTGTTACATGGTTATTTTTTCTAATTTTTCTCAAGTATATTACATAAAAAAGCCGCGGTATACCGCGGCTTTTTCTTATCGTTTTCCTTCTACTTTAATCATGTCAACAAAAGCATCTAATGCGATTGTTTCTGATTTTTGTTCACCATATTTACGTACGTTTACGCCGTTTTCAGTTACTTCATTGTCACCTACTACAAGCATGTACGGAATTTTTTGCATTTGTGCTTCACGGATTTTGTAACCGATCTTCTCTTCACGAGTGTCTAATTCAACACGGATACCAGCACGACGCAATTCGTCTTGTACTTTCTTCGCATAGTCTAAATGTACTTGCGGAGAAACTGGAATTACTTGTACTTGAACTGGAGCTAACCATGTTGGGAATGCACCTTTGTATTCTTCAATTAAGAAGGCTACAAAACGTTCCATAGTTGATACAACACCACGGTGAATTACAACTGGACGATGTTGTTTACCGTCTTCACCAACGTATGATAATTCAAAGCGTTCTGGAAGTAAGAAGTCTAATTGTACAGTTGAAAGTGTTTCGTCTTTTCCAAGAGCAGTACGAACTTGAACATCAAGTTTTGGACCGTAGAATGCCGCTTCACCTTCAGCTTCATAGTAATCAAGACCCATTTCATCCATAGCTTCTTTTAACATACCTTGTGCTTTTTCCCACATCTCATCATCCGCATAATACTTTTTAGTATCTGCTGGGTCGCGGTAAGATAGACGGAATGAGTAGTTCTCTAAACCGAAATCTTTGTACACTTCTAGAGTTAAGTTTACAACACGTTTTAACTCTTCTTTAATTTGATCTGGACGAACGAAAATGTGCGCATCGTTTAAAGTCATTCCGCGTACACGTTGCAATCCAGATAACGCACCTGACATTTCATAACGGTGCATTGTTCCAAGTTCTGCAATACGGATTGGTAATTCACGGTAGCTGTGAATATCATTTTTATAAACCATCATATGATGAGGACAGTTCATTGGACGAAGAACTAATTCTTCGTTATCCATTTCCATTGATGGGAACATGCCATCACGGTAGTGGTTCCAGTGACCAGAAGTTTCATAAAGCTCTCTGCTTCCTAGTACTGGAGTATATACGTGATCATAGCCTAAGCTTGCTTCTTTATCAACGATGTAACGCTCGATAATGCGGCGGATTGTTGCACCTTTTGGTAACCAAAGTGGTAAACCTTGTCCTACTTTTTGGCTATTAGTAAATAGTTTTAATTCTTTACCTAATTTACGGTGATCGCGCTCTTTCGCTTCTTCAAGCATACGTAAGTGCTCATCTAATTCTGCTTTCTTAACGAATGCAGTACCGTAAATACGTTGTAGCATTTTATTATTGCTATCGCCGCGCCAGTAAGCACCTGCAACGCTTAATAATTTAAACACTTTAATTTTTCCTGTAGATGGAAGGTGAACACCACGACAAAGGTCGAAGAATTCGCCTTGCTCATAGATTGAAATAACTGCATCTTCTGGAAGATCGTTAATTAAATCTAATTTTAACTCATCGCCGATTTCTTCAAAGCGACGAATTGCTTCTGCACGTGGTACTTCATGACGAACGATTTCTAAGTTCTCGTTCACGATTTTTTGCATTTCTTTTTCGATTTTCTTGAAGTCTTCAACTGTAATTGCTTCTTCCATATCAATATCGTAGTAGAAGCCATTTTCAATTACTGGACCAATGCCAAGCTCAACCTTAACATCTTTATATAAACGTTTTAACGCTTGTGCTAAAAGGTGGGCTGTTGAATGGCGTAAAATATATAGGCCATCTTCAGAATCTAATGTAATGATAGAAACTGCACCATCTTCTTCGATTGGTGTAACAAGATCGATCATCTCATCGTTTAATTTTCCAGCTACAGCTTTTTTCTTTAAGCCTGGGCTAATAGAAGCTGCGATTTCTTCAGTTGTTACGCCTTTTGGAAACTCCTTCACAGCTCCATCAGGGAAAGTAATTTTAACTACATCTGCCATCACTGGTCACTCCTCTTTTTCTCAAAATAAAAAACACTCATCCCGTAAAAAGGGACGAGTGTTGAATTCGTGGTTCCACCCTTGTTCCAATTAACATAATTGTTAATTGCTCAAGTTCAACATAACGGTGTTGTCCGTTAGCAATTACTAGAAAAACCGTTCACTGCTAAAGTTTAGAGGTGGTAAGTAATAATCCCGTACTAGGAAGCTCACACCCTAAGGCTTCCCTCTCTGAAAATCGTAGAAAACTACTCATGTCCTCATCATGACATTTCAATATATTTCATTTATGTAGGTAATTATATGCTCAAAAACTTAGAAAATCAAGGGCGTTACCTTTATTTTTTAAATTTTTCACATTGCGCTCAAAATCATGTAATCCATGTAATTGGACCCGTTCTTGGAACACATTTCGCAAAGTAATAATCATATTATGGTCTTGTTCTTTCGTATATAAATAAATCTTTTTGGGCGAAATAGAAAGAAGCGGCGCAATTACTTTCGTATCAATATATACATCATTTTGCTTTAACAATTCCTCATCTATATATTGGACCAACTTCTCCTGTTTTAAACGTCTACCTTTATCATCATAAAAGATAAAGCTTTCATCAAAAATAAGATGCACACAAGACAAACGTGATTTACGGCTGCTTACTTGTTGCCGAAGCGTCTCAATGAACATTTGGTATTCTTGCTCCATCTTATATTCATCAATTGCCACTTCCGCAAGTTTAGCCACCATTTCCCTATATGTACGAAGACGAAAACGGATATATGATGAAAACGAGAATGAGAGCGGATCACAAAGCCAATTGTTTAAAGAAGACTTAATATATGACTCAAATGCGTTACGCGTTAAATCCTGAGCTACACCTTTTCTTCTTCCCTTTAAAATCTCATGTGCCATGTGCAATATTTGATGACACTCTTCTTGTTCTTCATAAAAAAACTTTTCTTTTAAAATCGTATAAATCCACTCATTTTGTTTCACATTCACAATGAAATACACCATTACTGGCAATAAGATCTTTTCAATATAATTCGATTCACGTACTGGTATGTGAATCACCACTTTTTGTTCCTGTAAATACACACTCGTTTCCTTATATAATACTTCCGCTCTTTTCAGCAATTGTCTATATACGTGCATAGCATCATTTTTTTCTTCGAAGCAAATTTCAATCACTTTTGTCCCCCCTTTTATCCCCGCTCTAAAGGACTGTATCTATACGTTACAAATCCTATAAGAGTCCGTCCCGCGTGAATTTCACTCTTAGTAGAATCACATTTCCTATCGTTAGAAAATCCACTCAATATGGCTTGCTAATTTTATATATATTAAGGGAGGGAGAAAAAAATGATACAAGCTACTATGAATTTTTATTGTATACTTTACTTATCAATAAAAGGGGGTATCTGAATGTTTGAATATAAATTCATAAAAGTCGAATTACATTGGGGGTTCACTCGCTCAAAACCAGCTGAAGACTACCAAGAAATTATTCAAGAACATGCTAGAGATGGCTGGAGGTTCGTACAGATTGTTGCCCCTACGATTGGCAGTTCTGGACAACCTGAATATTTCGACCTCATATTTGAAAAGAAAATATCACTATAATACAAAAGAGCAAGCTTCTCAGCTTGCTCTTTTACTTATGACGACGGTTTTTCCCACCAATTGGAATTGGTTTCGCTAAATATTTAATTCGCTCCATAATACGTGCTGCCTTCATTTCTTCAGCCTCACCACGCTGCGTATACGTTAAATGGTGTTCCAGTTGTTTAAAATCAAAATTAGACGTAAAGAACGTCGGTAAGTTTTCTAACATACGGAATTGCAAGATTGCACCAAGCACATCGTCACGCACAAAGCTTGACATCGCTTCTGCCCCGATATCGTCTAACATTAAAACTTGTACGCGTTTAACCGCATCAATCTTTTCACCAATCGAATTATCTTGAATTGAACTTTTAATTTCACGTAAAAATTCCGGGAAGTATACGAGCATCGAACTTATTTTCTTTCGAGCAAGCTCGTTCGCTATTGCTCCTAAAAGGTAAGTTTTTCCTACACCAAATTTACCGTACAAATATAAACCTTGTGCTTTTTTACCTGGTTCATATGTACTTAAAAATTCATTCGCTGCACCAATTGCATCGATACGTGCATTTAAATCAGAAGGGTCTAAGTTTTCCATAGTTGCCTGCAAAATATCCGTTGGCATATATACACTTTGAACGAGTTTTTCATATTTCTTTCTCTCGTCATGCGCTACTTTTCTAACGCAGCGATCGTATTGAATATCAATCATCTTCCCTTGAATAACAAGCTTTGGCTCATAACCTTGTAGCATATTTTTACATGAACCTAAATCCGGACAATCCACGCAACCTACACTTTGTCCAATATATTCATATAACTTCACAAGACTGCGCTCAATCATAGAAGTCGTTACTTCACCCTTATGTTCGTCTATAAATTCTTTCACACGCGGATGCGCCATTACTTCTGCCTTTAGTACTTCATATCTATTTTTAAAGTTTTCATTTTCCATTAATTTTGCAAATGAATTTTGAATATGCTCCATTTCCTCACCTCAAAGAGCGTTCATTCTCTTCTATTAATCACGCTTATATTTTTTTAACACTTCTTCTAGTCGTTTTCTTTCATCTTCTAGCGTACTTGCATCTTTTTCTACACTTATATCTTTCTTCTCTGTTTCTTTCTCTTGTTCTTTCGGCTCTTCTTCCTTAAGCCAATCTGGCACCATTTCTTTCCGCACCGTTTTCTTCGCCGTACGGCCTTTTTTCTTCGTCTCAGCCCACTCTTGATATTGACGGTTCTCTTCTTTCGCTAACGCCATCGCGTCCGCTACTGTACCGACCTTTTTACGTGCCCAATGCCCAGCAATCTTCTCGACATACGTTTTCGCAAGTTTCATATCTGAGCGTAGCATAACGTAATAAATAAGTACATTCACAACTCCTGGTGTCAATTTTTGATTAATCATGACATCTTCAACGATCTGCAAGTCCGCTTTCGTTGCCTCTGCACCACCAGAAATCTCTTTCAATAGTTGTTTTGGCGAGATTTCCTCTAGCTGCTTTATTAACATCTCCTCTTGCGATGAAGGCTCTTTCTCTTTCATCGTACGTGCAGCATGAGGCTGTACTCTTTCACTTAATACCGGTAATGCTTGACCATTTTCAAATTGATACCAATCGCGCGCTCCTTTTCTAAGCCTTTCCATATCAATTGTTTGCATCTCTGTCACTGCACCAAGAACGATATTTTGCATCGATAACACATCTACACCATACACGTAAGCAAGTGTTATAACGCAGTCTCTCACTTGATCTGTAATCGCCTTTTTAGGAACAAGAGCGGACAATCCATCTACAAATAAAGAGAAATCAAAGAAATCATTCCAAACTTTCGGAGCGTCTCCCTTCTCGTTACTTGGCATAGTTGTCGTTTTTGGAATACGAAGGTCTTCTTGCGCATGCTCAAGCTGTCCTGGATTAAACGAACCAAACACATCATTGAAAGAACGCGTAACATTTTCATAAGAAGCAAAATCAAATTCTTCTTCTAAGAAATATTGCTTTACTTGATTATATTTTGTCCGGCTCAATCGATTATATAAAAAGATACTTAAAACAATATCATCAAAAAACTGCTTCGGAGATAAAGGTGGTTGCAACTCATATATGAACATTCGAATATCTTTTTCTTTCTTAATATAAACCTTCAATAGCCCAATTGCCTCTAACTTTACTCGTTCCTCATATATTTCAGGAAGTTGCATTTGCATAGTCACCATAAGGGAATGATGCGTATTCTCTTTTCCAAATACACGATCTTGCTCTAGCTCTCCCCATAGTGTCATGTATAAGCTAAAAGCTCTACTACCTATTAACGGCTGATACAACATCGTTAACACTTTTCGGTCGTAATTGTGCAGTAGCCCTTTCGCACTTACTTTATAACGATCAATCGGCAATAGCTCCATCCATGACTGTTTTTCCATTCTTGCTTTTCCTTTCTCTCATCCAATCTATCCTCTACTTCATTCGTTCTATCTTCATTATATAAATTCTTAGTGAAAAAGAGCTATTAGCTTGCGCTTCTAGCTCTCTTATCCTATTACTTACGGTATGTAAAGAGAATAAAATACAACTTCTACTCTCTTTCTTTTTGCAGTATATCTTTTAATTCTTCAATAAATACATTTAAATCTTTAAATTGACGATATACAGAAGCAAAACGTACGTAAGCAACATCATCAATATCGCGCAGTTCTTCCATAACAATTTCACCAATCATATCACTTTTCACTTCTGATATACCTAAATTACGCAGTTCACGTTCCACGCTTTGTGTTACTTCTTCTAATTGTCTTAAAGATACTGGTCTTTTTTCACACGCTTTAATTAAACCGCGTAAAATCTTTTCTTTATTAAACTCTTCTCGTGTGCCTTCTTTTTTTACAACGATAAGAGGTGACTCTTCTACCCTTTCAAAGGTCGTAAAGCGACTTAAGCAGCTTTCACACTCTCTCCTTCTTCGAATAGAGCGCCCCTCGTCTACCGGACGCGAATCTAACACTCTTGTACCATTATGAGAACAGGATGGACAACGCAATTCATTCACTCCTTTACACTATACTCTTTATTTTTCTCTACTCACTTCACCTAAAATATATATACAATATTATATAACTCATTCTAACTCTCTTACCACTTTAAGTTTCAGCGCATCATTTTATCATCTCATCCTTAAAAATAAGATGGTATATAGAGAGCACTACCTCATTTGCAAGAGTCCAATTTATTCAACTAACGATTACGTTATATTTTTCCTTTTTTATAAACTAAAAAAGAGGTGCATTATACACCTCTTTACATTTTAAATCAATTATGTTCTTTTTTAAAGAGCTTTTGTTTCTCTCTGCTTAATTTCGAAGCTACCAGTGCCTCGAGGAAGCTCGATGCTCTCACGCGTTTTCGCGTTTAAACCTTCTGCAATATATTCTGCAGCAACATTTGGATCAATACGATCCCCACAAGTATAAACATCAATACTCGCGTAACCGTGCTCCGGAAAGCTATGAATTGTTAAATGTGATTCTGAGATAATTACTACTCCACTTACACCTTGTGGTGCAAATTTATGGAAAGCAACCTCACGCACTTCAGCACCAGCTCTTAGTGCTGCATCCACAAATAATTGTTCAATATACGGCATGTCATTAAGCTTGTCGAAATCGCAATCCCAAAGTTCAGCGATCACGTGACGACCCATCGTATCCATAGTATCCATTCTACAGTTCCCCCTTGTAAATTTATTCTAACTGTTCGAATTGAAAACTAATTTGCAATTTGGCTTGCTCCACTACCACGGGGGAAAGTTAGTCCAGAGAGGTCCTAACCCTTTAAGTAGTGACTACGTACCTCAGCTCTTAAGTTTACGAGTGTTAGTATACTTTGTTTATTTTCATTTTGCAACAACAGTTTTTTCGATTTTCTGTCATATTTTCCTCTTTACTTTTCCCTAAAAAAAATAAACGATTCACAAATGCAGTAATCACAACGTTTCGTGGTATGTCCACTTTTTAAAATATACTCATATAATTTTTTTCCTTTTCAGAAAAAAATAAAAAAAGAGGGCAAATATTGCCTTGCCCTCTCCTCCCTTATTCACTTAAATGTGTTGCACATTTTCTTGTTTCGCTAACTCTTCAACAACTAACGTTACAAGATCTACAACACGACGAGAGTAGCCCCACTCGTTATCATACCAAGCAAGTACTTTCACTTTACGATCACCCATTACCATTGTAGATAAACCATCGATAATAGCTGAATGCGTATTTGTATTAAAGTCGATAGATACTAAAGGCTCTTCGCTGAATTCTACAATACCTTTTAAAGCACCGTTTGCAACAGTTTTGAATGCATCGTTAATAGCTTCAACTGTCACATCGCGTTTTACATCTACTACTAAGTCAACAAGAGACACGTTTGGTGTTGGTACACGAAGTGCCATACCATGAAGTTTTCCGTTTAAATGCGGAAGAACTTTTGCTAGCGCTTTCGCAGCACCTGTCGTTGTCGGAATGATTGATTGTCCGCAAGCACGTGCTCTTCTTAAATCTTTATGTGGGTTATCAATATTTTTTTGGTCATTTGTATAAGCGTGAACTGTCGTCATTAAACCGTTTTCAATTCCAAACTGCTCATCTAACACCTTCACAACAGGCGCTAAACAGTTTGTTGTACAAGATGCATTTGAAATAACAGTATGTTTTGTAATATCTAATTGGTCTTCGTTCACACCAACTACAATTGTTACATCTTCATTTTTACCAGGCGCCGTTAAAATAACTTTTTTCGCTCCAGCTTCAACGTGAAGAATTGCTTTTTCTTTTGAATTAAATTTACCAGTTGCTTCAATTACAACTTCAACACCTAAATCTGTCCAAGGCAATTCCTTTGGATCGCGGTTGTTTAAAAGGCGAATCATTTTTCCATCAACTAATAAGTGATCTTCAAATGCTTCTACTGTTCCGTCAAACTTGCCATGAACTGTATCATATTTAATTAAGTGTGCTAACGTTTCAGATGGATAGCTTGCATTGATTGCTACAATTTCGAATGCGCTTTCTTTTATTGCTTGACGAAATACCATTCTCCCAATACGTCCAAATCCATTAATTGCCACACGAGTCATAATATGTTATCCCCCTTGAATGCGTTATACTATTTATCTCCAATCCCAATAATAGTATAACACAAAAAGGAGATATGTCACTAAGCATTTTCATTAATTTCACAATTTTTTAGTCAATAATGTTCCACTTCTTTAAAATTACCTGCAATTGTGTTTTCGTTCCCATAATTGTGCCATCATTATTTATCACTTCATCTGCATTTTTCACTTTTTCTTCTAACGGCATTTGAGATTGAATACGAACTGTTGCTTCTTCTTCTGAAAAGTTATTTCGTTTCATTAAACGCTCTAATTGCGTATGCGGCTTAACCGCTACAACTAAAATGCGGTCAACGAGACTTGTTAATTTACTTTCAAATAAGAGAGGAATATCTAACACAACCGCTTGCATACCTTCTTCTATGTACATTTCCTTTTTCCTATTCATTTCCTCACGCACTGCAGGATGAACAATTTTATTTAACTGCAATCGTTTTTCTTCATTATAGAAAACGACACTTCCTATTTTTGGACGATTTAGTTCTCCATCTTCTTGTAAAACTTCCGTTCCAAATACTTCTACTATTTTGTTATATGCTGGTTTTCCTCGCTCTACAACTTCTCGTGCAATAATATCTGCATCAATAACTGGTATACTGAGCTCGCGAAACATTTGAGATACTGTACTTTTTCCACTTGCAATGCCTCCTGTTAATCCAATTACTACTGTCATCATAATCCTCCTCATAATAAAAGGCGCGAAACTAATGTTCCACGCCCATACTTACATTTTCCAAATTCCAATAATAATGAGTAATACTCCAGGCAGGAATGTAAATTTTTGTAACCACTTCATATTCGATAAAACCGTTCCAAGTTTCATTCCAATAAATAAAAACAAAGAACTCATAACTGCAACTAATATCGCCATCATAGCGGGTGCATACCCTAATAAAGATGCACCAATTCCGGCACCAAATGAGTCTACAGAAAGAGCGATACCAAGAAGCAATGCTTCTCCTGCAGAAATGGTGCCTGATTTATCAAAATCTGCTACAGTCGGTTTCCGTAAAATTTGAATCACTAGCCCTAGTGAGGCAATCTCTAATTTCCAGACCTTCTCCTCTTGCTTCGGTTCTTCTTTTTTCTCACTTCGAAAAAATTGATATAATACCCAAATCCCTATTCCAATAAGAACAAGCCCACCGATACGCGTTGCGATAACAGGTGAAAATACTTTCGCGATCATATGTCCAATTCCCATTGAAACAAGCATAACAGCCGCTGAACACATTCCGATAATTATTATTGATCTTAGTGGTATTCTTACGCTTCTTAAACCATATGTTAGCCCTACACTACAGCTGTCTAAGCTTAATGTAAAAGCTAATAAAATAAGAGATAAATAAAGGTACATCGGTAAGCTCCTCCCTTATACATAGCTCTGCTGTATGTATATGACAAATGCCTATCCGATGTTATCTCTTTTCTATATTCTAGGCTGACAAATCGGGCAGTAATGCGTTCCTCGCCCGCCAACAACTGTTTTTTCTAATATCGTGCCACAAGTTACGCACGGCTCTCCTTTTTTCCCATATACATTTAGAAGTTCTTGGAACGAACCAATTTGCCCTTGTGAGTTGATATACGTCCGAATTGTACTTCCGCCACGCTTTACTGCTTCACCTAGCGTGGTAACGGTAGCCTCATAAATTCGCTCAATTTCTTCTACTGTTAAAGACGAAGCTTCTCGTTCCGGATGAATTTGAGAACGGAATAAAACTTCATCTACATATATGTTTCCAAGCCCTACTAAAAGACGCTGGTCCAGTAGCACAACTTTTATTTTACGATTTGTCTTTTGCAATCTTTCTTGCAAATACTGCGGTGTCATTTCAGCATCAAATGGCTCCGGACCTAAGTCAGCAAGAGGCATTTGGTTCATTTCTTCACCTTTCTTAAAGAGATGCATCGTACCAAACTTTCTCACATCTTTATAATGTAATTCCGTTCCATCTGTAAATAAGAAACGGACGTGCGTATGTTTATCAATTGGCTCATCCTCTTGATGTAGTAAAAACTTACCTTCCATACGCAAATGTGAAACAATGACATAATTCGTTACATATAAAAGCAAAAACTTTCCTCTTCGCTTTATATTTTCAATCTTCTCGCCTTTTAGCGTTTCTTTAAAGATTTCTGCATCATCCGGTCTTTTCACTATTTTTGGATAAGTAACAATAACATCTTCAATCGTTTTTCCTGTTACAAGATTTTCAAGTGTCCGTCTGACGTTTTCAACCTCTGGTAATTCAGGCATTTCATCACTTCCTTATTTTGCGTCGTACCAAGTTGGACCGTAAGAATAATCAACTTTCAGCGGAACTGCAAGTTCAATTGCATGTTCCATTACTTCAGGTACAAGCTGCTCTAATTTTTGGATCTCTTCTTTTGGTGCTTCAAATATTAATTCATCGTGTACTTGCAGAAGAAGACGCGCTTGTAATCCTTCTTCTTCTAAACGATCTGCCATAATAATCATCGCTTTTTTAATAATATCTGCTGCAGTACCTTGAATTGGTGTATTCATCGCTGTACGTTCAGCGAAGCTACGCAAGTTGAAATTACGACTCGTAATTTCTGGAATATAACGGCGACGATTTAATAATGTAGCCACATATCCTTTTTGTTTCGCATCTTTTACGATGTCCTCCATGTATTCTTGTACACCAGGGAAACTTTCTAAATACTTTTCAATAAATTCCGCTGCTGCTTTTCTTGTAATTCCTAAGTTTTGCGAAAGACCATAATCACTAATACCATACACAATTCCGAAGTTAACAGCTTTCGCTTGTCGTCTCATATTTGAAGTTACTTCATCTTTTTCAACGCCAAATACATCCATAGCTGTTTTCGTATGAATATCCATGTCATGTTGGAACGCTTCAACTAGCCCTTTATCATTTGCAATATGAGCTAATACACGCAGTTCGATTTGTGAATAATCAGCTGCATACATAATCCATCCTTCTTCTGATGGAACAAATGCCTGACGAATCTTTCTTCCTTCTTCTAATCGAATCGGGATATTTTGCAAGTTCGGATCCGTTGAACTTAATCGACCTGTTTGCGTTAACACTTGATTAAAGCGTGTATGAATTTTAGATGAATCTTCATGTACAACTTTCAGTAAACCTTCAATGTAAGTTGAATTTAGCTTCCCTAATTGACGATAATGTAAAATATTTGGAATAATTTCATGGTGATTCATAAGCTTATCTAGTACATCAGCTGACGTAGAATAGCCTGTTTTCGTCTTTTTAATAACCGGTAAGTTTAAGTTCTCAAACAAAATAACACCAAGCTGTTTCGGTGAATTAATATTAAATTCTGTTCCCGCAAGCTTATAAATTTCCTGTTCCATTTCCTTTAATCTACCCGCAAGTTCTTCCCCCATATTACGAAGACGATCTGTATCAACTTTTACACCCTTTACTTCCATATCAGCTAATACACGTGCAAGCGGCAATTCTAACTCTGTAAACAGTTCATATTGCTCATTCTTCTTTAACTCTTCCACAAATGTTTGCTTTATATCATATAATACATGCACTTTACGAGCCACATGCTCCGCTACTACCTCTAACTCTGGAACAGCACGCTTCGCACCTTTTCCGTAAACTTCTTCATCTGATTTCACAGCATGCGTTTCTTTCATTTTCGCTACAGTACGGAAATCTTTATCTGTATCAGCCGGGTCAAGTAAATAAGCAGCGATTAATAGATCGAAGTCAATCCCTTGCATATCTATCCCATTCCATTTCAGTGCAACGATTGCACGCTTCGCATCAAATGTATGCTTTCTCATTTCTCCATCTGCAAGCCACTCTTTAAAAGCATCTGACTTAAGAGCAATGTCTGTCTGAATAAAGTAACATCCATTTTCATTTTGAATACCGAAACCTTGAATGTCTGCTTTATGATAATTATCTTCTTGTACTTCAACGATAAGCGCACTATCTTGCTGAAACATTTCTTCTGTAACTTCTTCCACAATATCAAATGTAATATCATCTAATTCAGCTGGAGCTGTTTCTTCTGGCGTAACGCCTAATTTATTTAAAAGAGATGTAAATCCTAAACTCTCGAACATTGGAATGACATCACTTGCTTCATATCCTTTATACGCCATATCATCCACATGAACTGTAATCGGCGCATCTGTAATAATAGTTGCAAGATCCTTACTCATAAGAGCTTGTTCTTTATTTTCTTCCAGTTTTTCTTTTAATTTCTTCCCACTTACTTGATCTATATTTTCATACACCGCTTCAACCGTTCCAAACTGTGTTAACAATTTAATTGCCGTTTTTTCACCAACTCCTGGTACACCCGGTATATTATCTGACTGGTCTCCCATTAAACCTTTCATATCGATAATTTGCTTTGGTGATAAGCTGTATTTTTCAAATAAAGCTTCTTTCGTATATTCATCCACTTCTGTAATCCCTTTTCGCGGAATACATACAAGCGTGTTATCAGAAACGAGTTGAAGTAAATCTTTATCTCCTGAAATAACTTTTACACTTGCCCCTTGCTCACTCGCTTCTTTCGCTAACGTTCCCATGATGTCATCCGCTTCATAATTTTCTAATTCATAACGCGGTACATTGAACGCATCCAGCATCTCACGAATAAACGGGAACTGCTCTGATAATTCAGGTGGAGTCTTTTGACGTCCTCCTTTATACTCACTATACGTTTTATGACGGAACGTTGTTTTGCCTGCATCAAATGCCACTAACATATGAGTTGGCTTTTCTTCCTCTAATATTCTCATTAACATCATTGTAAAACCGTAAATTGCGTTCGTATGTATACCTTTGTCGTTATTTAAAAGCGGTAGTGCAAAGAAAGCACGATACGCGATATTATTACCATCTACTAATACGACCTTTTTTTCCAAAATTGAAACCTCCCCATACAAATTTGAAATGATTTTTTTCACAGAAAAAAACCGTTCCTTTCCTCTCTCTATATTAACATGACTAATAGAGAGAAGAAAAATAACGGCTATTTTCTTTCATATATAAAACAGACTTATATTGGCATAAAGGGAAGTGACGAGAACAGCTTAACTATTCTCGTCCAAAATTACTCCTTGGATGAAGGGGTTTTCATGTATTATATTAACAGAGCTTTATTAATATTTAATTAAGCCATTGTTAATATATTGTAAACATCCTTCATCCTATTTTTCAGTTGCTGATTTCGGTAAAACAACTGTAAACGTTGTCCCTTCTCCAACTTCACTATCTACTGTAATCGTACCTTGATGCGCCTCAACTAAATGCTTTACGATCGACAATCCAAGGCCGGTACCACCAGTATTTCTACTTCTTGCTTTATCCACCCGGTAGAAACGTTCAAAAATACGCGGAATTTCCTCTTTACTAATACCAATTCCAGTATCCGATACTTTTATATAAGCATTATATTTATCTTCCGCTAACTCTACTGAAACAACGCCTCCAGCCGGTGTATATACGATTGCGTTATTAATTAAATTAATAAAGATTTGTTTCAAACGACTTGGATCTCCAATAACAGAGGCTCGTTTTAATACATTCACTTGTAAAGAGATTTCTTTCTCTCCCGCTTTATTATCAAGCACCATATGAATATCTTCAAGCAGCCCCTTCATGTCAACAGTTCCCATATTTAATTTAAATCCTTGTTGTTCGATCTTTGACAAATCTAATAAATCTTCTATTAATCCTTGCATGCGCTCACTTTCTTTTAAAATAATGTGCAAGAAATGTTCGCAGAATTTTTTATTATCCATCGCTCCGTCTAAGAGTGTTTCTGAAAAACCTTTAATAGAAGTAATCGGTGTCTTTAATTCATGAGAAACATTCGCTAAAAAGTCTTTTCTCATTTGTTCTAATTTCTTTAACTCTGTTATATCATGGAATACGAGAACAATCCCTTTCCATTCATGGTTTGTCCCGATAATAGGCGCTCCATATACTTCGAAATGCTTCCGTTCAATTCCAAGTGGCAATAACATTTGTTTACGCACTTTCACTTCTGTCATAAAGATTTCTTCTACAAGCTCAATAATTTCTGTATGATGAAACGATTCATAATATAAGCGATCTAAATATTCTTCATCTGTTACGTGGAAGGTTTCCTTATAAGAGCGGTTTACAAGGTTTATATATCCTCGGCTATCAATTAAAATCATTCCGCTTCCCATATTTTCAATTAACGTATGCAGACGATCTTGCTGCATTTCTTGTTCAAGTGTCATCTCTTGTAAATTTCGAGCTAAAATATTAATCGCTTTACTCAGCATTCCTGTTTCATCCGAATGACTTTCGTATGCACGTGCTTTATAATTACCCTTTGCCAATTCAATTGCAACTTTCGTAACCGATTCAATTGGCCTAATATATTGCCCTGTAATTTTCATACCTAAAAATACAACTACGAGACAAGCAATGACAAATCCGATAATTAATAATCCCCACGTTTTTTGGTGAACATCTTTCAAAGGCTCAATTGTGCTTTTCACCAAAATGTATCCTTGTTTTCCTTCTACATCTTGAACGAACACCGCATGATAAAATTCATTCTTTCGATCCGTTTCTTTCGTAATCACTTTACTTCGTTGTTTTGCCACTTCCGAAGAAAGTTCTTTAATCGTCTCTGGACTAAATGCCAATTCTTGTCCTTTTCTATATTGAACTTTCTTTTTTTCATCCAAAAATACGATAGAAGCTGGTATTTTTTCTTCTATCTTTTCAAATACGTATGGATTCTTTAAGACATTATCAAAACCTTGCTCTTCTGCTAACGTCGCAACATACTCCGTCTCTTTTACCATTCTCTCTTTAGCATGATCTATATAGTAGTTTTCAAACACAGTTTCTAGTAATAAACCTAGTCCAACTAAAATAAATACAATAAGAGAAACAAATGTAAAAAGAAGCCTGGAACGAAATTTATTCATTCCCTTTTGGCTCCTCTAATTTATATCCTAAACCACGTATCGTTTTAATGTACGTCGGTTTTTTCGTATTTTGTTCAATTTTATCGCGCAAATGGCTAATATGAACATCAACAATTCGTGTATCACCAGCAAAATCGTAATTCCATACAGCACTTAATAATTGATCACGTGTCAACACGCGACTTTTATTTTTCGCAAGATACACAAGTAGTTCAAATTCTTTTGGTGTTAATTCAAGCTTTCTTCCTTGGAAATAAGCCTCATAAAACTCCGGTAAAATTTTAAGTTCTGCAATTGTGATGCTATCTTCATCTGGCGCTTCTGCAACTTGTTCTTCTTGTTGTAATTTCGTACGGCGCAAAATCGCCTTCACACGAGCAACAACTTCTCTTGGACTAAATGGCTTCGTCATATAATCATCTGCCCCAAGTTCAAGGCCTAGCACCTTATCAAACTCATCATCTTTTGCCGTTAACATTAAAATCGGCGTCATAACGCGCTGCAATCGTAATTCTTTACACACTTCCATACCATCCATTTTCGGAAGCATTAAATCTAATATAATTAAATCTGGGCGTTCTGTTGTCGCTTTTTGAAGCGCCATTTCTCCATCCATCGCTGTTATAACTTCAAACCCAGCTTGTTGTAAATTAAATTCAATTAAAGTTAAGATAAATTCCTCATCATCAACTACTAAAATACGATTGTTCATTCTTTTCCTCCAAGTTATAGACTTGAAACCTTCTTCATCCTAGTATTTTCCCCGTTATTCTCATCATACTAGAAAATAAGGTCCCTCTCAATATAATTGTCTATTCATGGAGATCGTTTGTGTAGAATTGAGAAAATAGACGTAATTACGCTTCACCTGCAACTACACAGGATTTTGCCAAACTTTATAGATTGCTCTCTCTTCTTTAAAGCTCACTTCCGTATGAACTATAAAATCTTGATTTTGTGCTAGAAAAAACGAAAGAGCATACGCTATTTTATAATCTGGTGTTTCATATCCATCAAATACTCTCCCGTACATTTCATTCGCAACCCCGTCTGCCCACACTTCAGCTTCTCTTACCGTTTCAAAGATCACACCTTCTCTTTTCCACCTCATCTTAAAGAATCACTCCTTCCATTGACTTAAATTATTAAATTATAATATAGTGAATATTGTTAATTTGATAATTCGAATATAAAAGATAAGGAGTTTCTATTATGCGACTATTACTACCTATTTTAACTTTAGTAGTAACATGTTTCCTTACTTTTAACGTACCGAGCTGGGATACGATTAAAACGGGGTGCTCAGAATTTGCTGAAGGGTTCAAAGAAGGATTCTTCAACTAAAAATAGCGCTATCATCCTTATTAAAGGTATGCTAGCGCTATTCATACTTTCTTCTTTTAAAAATTATCTAATGCTTTTTCCATAATAGAGACTGATTTAAAAGGTGGCGTTACTGTTAATGAACCTTTCACAACAGTTTCTCCTTTTTCATCATGAGCAGATACAAGCATATCAATTGTATGTTCCTCCTCAGAAACAGCCACAACTTCAAAGTGGATTTGTAACGTTTCATAATGGTGAACATGTTTCACGAATGTAAGGTCCTTTCTCGTAATATGACTTCCTGGACCCGGTAAATATTTCGTAACCGCCGTTGTAATCATTCCCGTTAGCATAATGCTTGGTACAATCGGCTTTTCATACGGAGTTTGGGATGCGTAATCATGCTGAATATATAATGGATTGGCATCATTCGTTAACCCTAAGTACAATAACAAATCTTTATCCTCAATTTTTTCAGTGATAGATAATTTCTCTCCTACTGTAATTTCATCCATTTTACGACCAATTTGAACTTTTTTCTTTAACATGTTACAACCCCCTCCGATTTTTTCACCTTATTACCCTACTAAAAGCGATACCTTATCCGAAATTTACTATGATGAGGGCAATGTATAGTATAAATCTACAGTTTCATTATAGGATATTACAAATGATAGCGTTTTCATATTATTTCAAAAAAACAA
The DNA here is from genome assembly GCF_056033865.1 of Bacillus sp. FAU20. NCBI lineage: Bacteria > Bacillati > Bacillota > Bacilli > Caryophanales > Bacillaceae > Bacillus > Bacillus sp. FAU20. Next base: position 77,093 of record NZ_JBVYHY010000003.1, on the reverse strand, counting down.
TTCGGTAAATAGTAGAAAAAGATTCGGGATCCCGAATCTTTTTCACTACTATTCAATTATTAAACAAGAACTTTCATTACGTTACGTACAGATTCTACAGAGCGATCTAACGCTTCTTTTTCATCTGCAAGAAGTTCTAATTCAATAATTTTTTCAATTCCGTTACCACCTAGAATTACTGGTACCCCTAAGTAAAGGTCACTATAACCATACTCACCTTCAAGATACGCAATAGCTGGTAATACACGGCGTTGATCTTTTAAAATCGCTTCTGTCATTTCAACTAAAGAAGCTGCTGGTGCGTAATATGCACTACCGTTTCCTAATAAGCCTACAATCTCACCGCCACCTTTACGTGTACGTTCTACAATTGCTTCTAAACGCTCTTTCGGAATTAATGTTTCTAACGGAATACCGCCTGCATAAGAATAACGCACAAGAGGTACCATGTCGTCACCGTGTCCGCCAAGAACAAATCCTGTAATGTCTTTTACAGAAAGATTTAATTCTTGTGCGATGAATGTACGGAAACGAGCTGTATCTAATACACCCGATTGGCCGATTACACGCTCTTTCGGGAATCCTGCTTCTTTAAATACAGAATATGTCATTGCATCAACTGGATTTGTTAACACAACAATAATTGCATTTGGTGAATGTTTTGCAATGTCGCGCGTAATACTTTTCATAATTTTAGAGTTTGTTGCTACTAAGTCATCACGGCTCATACCAGGCTTACGTGCAATACCTGCTGTAATAACGACAACGTCAGAATCAGCAGTATCTGCGTAATCAGATGTTCCAATAATGTTAGCATCAAAACCTTGTACTGGGCTCGCTTCTAACATATCTAACGCTTTCCCTTTTGTTGGATTTTCCAGTTGTGGAATGTCCACTAATACAACATCTGCAAGTTCTTTTTGTGCTAATAAGAATGCCGTTGTTGCTCCTGTAAATCCCGCACCGATGACTGAAACCTTCTTGCGTTTGATTGTCATAATTTACCCCCCGCTTTAATTATGCGTTTTTGATTATCGCTACATCCATGTTTTTAATAAGTTCATTAGCGAACTCAGAACATTTCACTTCTGTTGCACCTTCCATTAAGCGTGCGAAATCATAAGTTACTACTTTTGAAGCAATTGTTTTCTCAACAGAAGCAGTTACTAATTTCGCAGCTTCGTTCCATCCTAAGTGTTCTAATAATAATACACCTGAAAGAAGAACAGAAGATGGGTTTACTTTATCTAAACCTGCATATTTTGGAGCTGTACCGTGTGTAGCTTCAAAGATAGCATGTCCAGTCACATAGTTAATGTTTGCACCAGGTGCAATACCAATTCCACCTACTTGTGCAGCAAGTGCATCAGAGATATAGTCACCATTTAAGTTCATTGTTGCAACAACATCGAACTCACGTGGACGAGTTAAAATTTGTTGTAAGAAGATGTCTGCAATAGAATCTTTTACGATGATTTTTCCAGCCACTTCAGCGTCTGCCATCGCTTTATTCGCTGCATCTTTACCATCTTTTTCAACAATACGATCGTATTCAGCCCAAGTAAATACTTTGTCGCCGAATTCTTGTTCCGCTACTTCGTAACCCCAGTTTTTGAAAGCACCTTCTGTAAATTTCATAATGTTTCCTTTATGAACTAATGTAACAGAAGAGCGTTTTTCGTTAATTGCATATTGAATTGCAGCACGAACAAGACGCTTTGTCCCTTCTTCTGAAATCGGCTTAATACCAATACCAGATGTTTCTGGGAAGCGGATTTTATTAACACCCATTGCTTCTTTTAAGAAAGCAAGAACTTTTTCTGCTTCTGGAGATCCTTGTGCATATTCAATTCCAGCATAAATGTCTTCTGTATTTTCACGGAAAATAACCATATCAGTATCTTCCGGACGTTTTACAGGTGAAGGAACACCTTCAAAATAACGAACTGGACGTAGACATACATATAAATCTAATTCTTGACGAAGTGCTACGTTTAGAGAACGAATACCACCGCCAACTGGAGTTGTAAGTGGACCTTTAATCGCGATTAAATATTCACGAATTAAGTTTAAAGTTTCTTCTGGTAACCACTCGCCTGTTTGGTTGAATGCTTTTTCCCCTGCAAGCACTTCTTTCCAAACGATTTTCTTCTCACCATCATAAGCTTTTTCAACTGCTGCTTCTAGTACGCGAGATGCAGCTGCCCAAATATCAGGACCAATTCCATCTCCCTCGATAAATGGAATAATCGGATTGTTTGGTACATTCATAACACCATTAGTTACAGTAATTTTTTCACCTGTCGTCAATGTGATAACCCCCATGTTTGAAATTTCATATGTATGAAACTGAGGGAATAACCCCTCAGTTCAAACCGTTAGTCAAATTAAAATATTCTAATCATTACATCTTTCCGAAAAAATCAGACTTTTGAAAGCGTATTTTCACTATCAAAATAGTGTTATTCGCTTATCGTTGTGCAATTGGAACATACACTTGATGCGTTGGTCCATTATAATCAGCACGCGGACGAATTAAACGGTTGTTTTCATATTGTTCTAGAATATGAGCTAACCAGCCTGACATACGGCTAATTGCAAAAATAGGTGTAAATAAGTCATGGTCAATTCCTAAACAATGGTATACAGAAGCTGAATAGAAATCAACATTTGGTGGAAGACCTTTTTCTTTTGTTACAATGTCTTCAATTTTGATAGACATATTATACCATTTCTCTTCTCCTAAAAGCACGCATAATCTCTTAGACATTTCACGTAAGTGTTTTGCACGTGGATCACCCTGCTCATACACACGGTGGCCAAAGCCCATGATTTTCACTTTATTTTGAAGAGCATTATGAATATATGGCTCTACATTTTCTTCTTCACCAATTTCAGTTAACATCTTCATTACATTTTCATTTGCCCCACCGTGAAGAGGACCTTTTAATGCACCGATTGCTGCTGTAATACCAGAATATACATCTGAAAGTGTAGCTACGCAAACACGTGCAGTAAATGTAGAAGCGTTTAACTCATGGTCTGCATGAAGTACAAGCGCCTTATCAAAAGCTTCAATTTCAACTTCATTTGGCTCGCGATCATTTAACATGTACAAGAAGTTTGCAGCTAATGATAAATCCTTTCTTGGCTCAACAATATCTAAACCTTTACGGATTCTCGCGTAAGCAGCAACTAAAGTTCCCACTTGAGCCTGTAATTTAACCGCTTTCAAATAATTAGACTTTTCATCCATAATTTCAGCGCTCTCATCGTATAATGATAGCATGGAAATTGCAGTTCGTAAAACAGACATCGGATGTGCAACTTTTAAATCTACTTGTTTTAAATATGTTAAAATCTCACCTGGAACTTTATAGTATTCAGATACAATTTCATTAAATTCCGCTAGTTCTTTTTCATTAGGAAGCTTGCGGTGCCATAATAAGTACACTACTTCTTCAAACGTAGCATTCTCAGCTAAATCATCAATATTATACCCAACATAAGTTAATGTATCATCAATAATAGAGCTCACAGATGATGTTGTTGCTACTACCCCTTCTAAACCTCGAATAACAGTCATGACATTCTCTCCTTTTCCTGAAAATTCTCCCAACCTTGCTCCTTATATCTATTTGCTCCCCCTATGAATTATGAACGCCCGTTCACTCTTTAGGCAAGCAAAATGCACGATCATGCAAATTTGTTGCGATGTTCCCCTCTTATTGTCCATTGTCTACATGGAAAGCATGAGCGTGAATGTCTCCCCGAATCCTCACGCTCAAAACAACAAGTTAGTGAGGAAAATACATTCCGAAGAGTTTTATGATAAAAACAACATAAAACAATATCATTATAAAATTGTTTTATGTTGTTTTTATTTTATCTGGTGTAAAGTCTCTGCTGTTATGTAACTTTTCAAAGTTTCTAATCCTATTATAAACAATTATCTGACTTTTGTGAACAGAAAGAATTCAAAAATTTTATATTACTATAAAATTCCTTATTTAAACATTTGTATAATACTCATAACCGCATAGGCAATTCCAGCCCCAATTAACGGACCAACAGCAACCCCATTAAATAGCGCAACCGCTATAATTGTCCCAAAAACAAGCGCAGTTGTAATGTGAGGATCCGTTGTCAACAATTGTACGCCGCCTTTCGCTAACAAAGCGACCGCTACACCTGAAGCTAAAGCAATCCACGCATAATAAGATTTCGCCGCTTCTCCAAGTTGTTTAAAACCTATTTCCCCCGTCGCAATCGGTACGAGCACCGCTATTGTAATGACCGTTACACCTAGATTAATTCCTTTCGTTTGTAAATAAGGAAAGACCTTATCTCCTAAAAATGTAAACTTCAATAAAAATAACACACCAATAGCTACAGTAAGCGATTGGTTTTTAGCAATAAGTCCGATAATAAGTAGTATGAATAAAAATAACGTTGACTGACTAATCATGTTTGCACTTCCTTTCTGAAAATAATGAACTCATTTCCAAACAAAAATACCTTTAAACCTATCGTTATACATGCTATATCGATGCCTATTCAACATGAATCACTTCATTTTTTATGTATTTTAAAATGACAAACTGAGACTTTCACCATCAAAATTTAAGCATGTATACATTTTTAAAAACGGGCGTCTCTTCTTTCTTTTCTAATTAGAAACAGGTAAAATAAAAAGAAGAGAAAATGAAGTTTTTACCATATAGTAGAAGCATCAACACCAAGCTTTCACAGTCACTCACATACTGAAAAAGCAGGAAAAATCCATCATTCCACTATAACATAAAGTGAAACTTTAATCAGTGGGGCATTTTCCACTGATTATTAGTTGAACCAATCGGGCTTTTACGGGCAGTTTATCGCCATCTAACTCCTTTGATCCAGCCGCACTTTTGATAGGAGCTTTACTGCCCGTTAATGCGGGGTAAAGTGAAACTTTAATCAGTGGGGCACACTCGTTATAAGTTGAACGAATTAGGATAATCCAAATCGGAATGGGAGGTATACATCTTTGAACCGAAACTTACTATATATGATATTACGACTCATATTTGTCATTGTAGCAACGGTAGCTGGGTTCTATGTATTACTATACATATCAGGGCTTATCTATCCTTTTATTATCGCTTTTGCATTTGCTTATTTGATTAATCCTGTCGTCAATTTCCTTAATCAAAAACTACAATTTCCTCGCGCACTAGCAGTACTCGTTAGCTTAATTCTCGTATTTGGAGCTATCGTTGGACTTGTTACATATCTTGTGACTGAAGCAATATCTGCCACAACATACTTACTACAACTTGTTACAGTAAAGTTTCCAGATATCGTTACATTCGCTCAGCAATTTGCACTTAATCATATTATGCCTCTCTACGATGATTTAATCTCTAAATTTAATCATCTTGGAGAACCACAGCGCTATACAATTACACAAAACATTCAAAACTTAGGAACAGAAGCGACAACACAAATGAAAGAACTTTTAACCACCATTATAAGCGGGTTAACGAATTTCATTAGTGCACTGCCAACAACTTTAACTGTCCTTGTATTCATTTTATTAGCCACTTTCTTCATTAGTTACGATTGGCACCGTCTTGCTCAGAAAGCAAGAAAATTGCTACCGAATCGTGTACATGGCTATGGAAAAACTATTTTTGTCGACTTAAGAAAAGCTTTGTTTGGTTTTGTGAAAGCACAACTTACACTCGTATCTATGACAACTGTCATTGTACTAATCGGGCTTTTAATATTACGCGTACCATACGCCATTACTATCGCGATTATTACAGGGGTTGTAGATTTACTACCATATTTAGGAACAGGCGCAGTCTTTGTTCCATGGGTTATATACGTATTTTTCACTGGCGATACCGCATTCGCCATTGGTCTTCTCATTTTATACATCGTCGTGATTGTCCAAAGACAAATTATGGAGCCGAAAGTACTTTCATCTAACATCGGTCTCGATCCATTAGCAACACTCGTCGCTCTATTTGTCGGCTTTAAACTTTTTGGCTTTTTAGGGTTAATCATCGGTCCAGTCACCTTAGTACTACTTAATACATTACACAAAGCTAATGTCTTCCATGACTTGTGGAAATATATTAAAGGTTCACCTTCAAAATAATAGTTTCTAATTCATACACAACAAAAAACTTACATGTAATCAGTGGGAAATTCCCACTGATTATTCCTTGTACTTATTTTTCATACTCATTACATAAAACAAGAGAATTGCACTCAAAAAAGATAATTCTCTTGTTTTTTGCATAAAAAACGCATATTTCGTGGTGTTTTTACATATTTATTCTATTTATTTTATAATTATTATTTACATTTATTACTTTTTATGTAAATGAATAAATATACAAAAGCAAAACTTTAATTTAACAGCACTCCCCTCCATCTTATTCATCTAAATAAATAGCACTAAAAAATCACAAGTTTAATCGAAGTACAACAAGAGTTCAAACGAAAATTATATAACAAATATAATAAGCGGACGTTTTGTTCATCCCCACTCATCATTCACCCCACATCAGACACTTACAAGCAGCCCAGCTTTGAGGTAGAAATCCCCCACAAATAGCGAGGTAAAGCAAAGCTTCAATCAAAAAGTTCTTCTCCTCTTACAAGACAAGAAATAGCACTTAGATTTCTACAATCTAAGTGCTATTTCTGAATGATAATAGTAGAGTTCTTTCTAAATTTCCATTCCATCCACTTCATAACAAGAGGCTTCAATAAAGCTCTCGTAATAGGAATCACGCAGATAAACCCTAGCACATCTGTCACATACCCAGGAAGCACCAAGAGAACGCCTCCTACAAATACAAAAATACCATCTAGTACTGCCTCACCTGGCATTTCCCCTCTATTCAACTTAGATTGAATCTCTCTAAGCACTTTAAACCCTTGTCTTTTCGCCAAATACACACCTACAACACCTGTAAATACAATCATAGCGAACGTAGACCATAAACCTATTACATGGCTTGATCCAATTAAGACCGTAATCTCAATCGCCGGTATTAAAATAAACAAGAATAGTAACCACTTCATAGTTCTACACCTCTCTCACAACTCACTTTTAATGCCCTCACAATGCCTACATACATCATATGAAATATAGATACCCTTTCATATTAAAACCCATAACAAACAGCTTTTAAAAGCAATCCTAGGCGCTTTAAGCTAATTCTATCTCGTTTTTGTGTAAAAAAAAGAGAAGGACTCCGATCCTTCTCTCTGTATTACTTATAGCACTTCCGCATGTCCATTATAAACAATTCCGCGTGCTGCATCAACTGTTACTTCTTGGCCATTTTTTAAAGTTGCTGTTACGCCGTTTACACCAACGATAACAGGAATACCGATTGATACGCCTACAACAGCTGCATGGCTTGTTAAGCCACCTTCTTCTACAACTAAAGCCGCAGCTTTTTCGATGGCAGGAATCATATCTTTATCAGTGCTTGTTGTAACAAGGATATCACCTTCGTTTACGTTCGCTACAGCTTCAGCAGCTGTTTTTGCTACAACCACTTTACCTTTTGCAGCTTTACGACCGATTCCTTGTCCTTTAGCAATTTCTTCACCGACAACGTGGATTTTCATTAAGTTTGTTGTACCAGTTTCAGCAACTGGTACACCAGCAGTAATCACTACAGTATCTCCAAGTCCGATTAGACCTGCATCCATACCTGTTTGAATTGCTGTATCTAACATTTCGTCAGTTGAAGCCGCGCGCTCCTCAGCCATAAATGCTTGTACACCCCAAACAAGTGCAAGACGACGTCCTACTTGCTCGTCAGATGTTACAGCTACGATTGGAGATTTTGGACGGTATTTAGAGATCATTTTTGCAGTATATCCACTTTCTGTTGGAGCTACGATTGCAGCTACATCAAGAGCAAGTGCTGTATGCGCAACAGATTGGCTAATTGCATCTGTAATTGTTGGAGTGAACTCTTTAATACGTTTTTTGAACATATCTTCATATTGTAATGATTTTTCAACACGTACCGCAATGTTAGCCATCATTGTTACTGCTTCTACTGGGTATTGTCCAGCAGCTGTTTCACCTGAAAGCATGATTGCATCTGTACCATCAAAGATTGCGTTAGCTACGTCACTTGCTTCCGCACGAGTTGGACGTGGGTTACGTTGCATAGAATCTAACATTTGTGTTGCAGTAATAACCGGTTTACCTAACACGTTACATTTTTTAATTAGACGTTTTTGTACTAATGGTACTTCTTCTGGTGGAATTTCCACACCCATGTCACCACGAGCTACCATTAAACCGTCAGAAACTTCTAAGATTGAATCGATGTTGTCGATACCTTCTTGGTTTTCGATTTTTGGTACGATTTGGATGTATTGAGCGTTATGCTCTTCTAATAATTCACGGATTTCTAATACGTCAGACGCTTTACGTACGAATGAAGCTGCGATGAAATCAACTTTTTGCTCGATACCGAAGATGATATCTTTTACGTCTTTTTCAGTGATACCAGGAAGCTTAATGCTTACGTTTGGTACGTTAACACCTTTTTTATTTTTTACAGTTCCGCTGTTAAGAACTTTTGTACGGATGTTTCCGTCAGCTTTTTCGATTACTTCTAGTTCGATAAGACCGTCATCGATTAGAATGCGAGAACCTGGGTCTACATCGTCATAAAGACCAGCATAAGATACAGAGAACTTCTCTGCAGTACCTAATACTTGCTCAGTAGAAAGAACTACTTCTGCACCTGTTACAAGCTCAGCTTGTCCGTCTACGAAGTCGTGAGTACGGATTTCTGGACCTTTTGTATCAAGTAAGATACCAACTGTTTTACCAGTTTTCTTTGAAGCTTCACGAATGTTTTTAATACGAGCTCCGTGCTCTTCATGGCTACCATGAGAGAAGTTTAAACGAGCAACGTTCATACCTGCTTCGATTAATTGCTCTAATTTTTCAATACTTTCACTAGCAGGACCTATAGTACATACAATTTTAGTTTTACGCATATTGCACCTCCGAAAATTATGAAACCGTTCCCAAATATCTGACATTACGCCGATTAGATGGATAATTCTTTAGATAATTGATACATATCTTTATCGATTGTATGCTTTTGAGCTAACGCTTCGATAATGTCATGATCAACAAGTTTGTTATCTTGAATACCTACACAACGTCCGCCTTTACCAGCAATCAATAATTCAACTGCTCTTGCGCCAAGACGACTTGCTAATACACGGTCTTGTGCACTTGGCGATCCACCACGTTGTACGTGACCTAATACAGTTACACGAGTATCAAAGTTTGTTGCTTCTTCAATGTGCTTACCGATGTCAATTGCACTTCCAACACCTTCAGCTACAACGATAATACTGTGTTTTTTACCACGTTCACTACCACGCTTCAGACGAGCGATAACATCATCCATGTCATACTCTTCTTCTGGAATTAAGATTGTTTCCGCACCATCAGCTAAACCAGCCCATAATGCGATATCACCAGCGTGACGTCCCATTACTTCGATAACATATGTACGTTCATGAGATGTAGCTGTGTCACGAATTTTATCAATTGCATCAATAACAGTGTTTAAAGCTGTATCGAAACCAATTGTGAAGTCTGTTCCAGGGATATCATTGTCGATTGTACCTGGTACACCAACACATGGGAATCCTTGTTCAGTTAATTTTTTAGCGCCTTGGTAAGAACCATCTCCACCAATAACAACAAGTCCTTCGATACCGTGTTTCTTTAATTGCTCGATACCTTTTAGTCGTACTTCTGGATCTTTAAACTCAGGACATCTTGCTGTATATAATTTTGTACCACCGCGGTGGATAATATCGCCAACAGAACCAAGTTCTAATTTTTCAATGTGACCAGAAATTAATCCAGCGTATCCATGGTAAATACCATATACTTCAATATCATGGAAAATCGCTTTACGAACAACTGCACGAATGGCAGCATTCATACCAGGTGAATCTCCACCACTTGTTAATACACCAATACGTTTCATTTGTACTCACCTCATAAAGATTATTTGCCTTATAATAAAATAACACGAAAAAATATAAAAATACAATGGAGAAGATGTGTCTTTTCATAATAAAAACGTGCATTCGCGAAGTGGAACGCACGCTTTTCTTATTTTATCCAAATGGAAGCGTTTGAAAACGAAACTTGCCCAATTTTCATATATTTTTCATAACGTTTCTCGATTAATTCATCTTTCGAAATTCCGTTTAATTGTTCAAAAGTTTTCCGAATCATTAAGTCTATATTTTCTGACTGTTTCAAAATATTACGGTGAGCTCCACCTCTTGTTTCTGGAATAATTTCGTCAATTACACCTAATTCTTTCAAATCTGCTGCTGTAATTTTCATTGCCTCTGCAGCTTCCTTTGCTTTTCCTGCATCTTTCCAAAGAATTGCCGCTGCACCCTCTGGTGTAATAACAGAATAAGTGGAATTTTCTAGCATATGAATGTAATCTCCAACTCCAAGGCCTAACGCACCACCACTACCACCTTCGCCGATAACGATACAAATAACAGGTACCGTTAAACCTGCCATTTCAAATAAATTGCGGGCGATAGCTTCACTTTGACCACGTTCTTCAGCAGCCTTACCAGGATAAGCTCCTTTTGTATCAATAAAACAAATAATAGGACGATTGAACTTTTCCGCCTGCTTCATTAAACGTAATGCTTTTCGATATCCTTCTGGATGAGGCATTCCAAAGTTACGGCGAATATTTTCTTTCGTATCTTTTCCGCGCTGATGCCCAATTACAGTTACAGGCATCCCTTTATATTTCGCAATGCCGCCGACAATCGCTGCATCATCGCCAAATAGACGATCTCCATGACATTCGAAAAAATCAGTAAATAAGTGCTCAATATAATCGAGCGTTGTCGGTCGTTCTGCATGACGAGCAATTTGAACACGGTCCCATACTTTCAGATTGCCGTATATATCTTCCTCTAAATTTTCTAGCTTTTCTTCCAAAATACGAATCTCCTCACTGAAGTCCATCTGGCTGTTTTTCGTATAGTCTTTCAGTTCACGAATCTTATTTCTTAGCTCAACAACTGGTTTTTCAAATTCTAGCTCTGCCATACAGCCATTTCCCCTCCTTGATGAACTTCTAAAATCTTGCGAAGTGATTCTCTCATATCATCACGATGCACCACCGCATCTAATTGACCATGATCTAGTAAGAATTCTGCTGTTTGGAAATCTTCTGGTAGTTTCTCACGCACCGTTTGTTCAATTACACGTCTACCAGCAAATCCGATAAGTGCACCTGGTTCTGCAAGATTATAATCACCAAGTGAAGCGAAACTCGCTGAAACCCCGCCCGTCGTTGGGTGAGTCATAACAGAAATAAATAATCCTCCTGCATTACTATGCTTTTTCAAAGCTACGCTTGTTTTTGCCATTTGCATTAAACTTAATATACCTTCTTGCATACGGGCACCACCCGAAGCAGTAAAGATAATAAATGGAACTTGTAAGTCGTACGCCTTTTCAACCGCACGGGCGATTTTTTCTCCTACCACAGAGCCCATGCTCCCCATTCGAAAACGAGAATCCATTACTGCAACAACAACAAGCATGTCATCAATTGTTCCTTCACCAGTTACAACCGCTTCGTTCAATTCAGTCTTCTTACGATCGCTCTCTAGTTTCTCTTCATAACCTGGAAACTCGAGTGGATTTAATGAAACCATTTCTTTGTCATACTCACGGAATGACCCTTCGTCCAATATACTATCAAGACGTTCCCATGCATTCATAGGATGATGATATCCACAATTCACACATACTTTTAAATTTTTTAGAAGTTCTTTCGTATACATGATTTTTTTACATTCCGGACATTTTGTCATAACGCCATCTGGTACATCTTTTCGTACTTGTTCTGAAGGTATTGCAGCGTACTTTTTCTTTTTCACGAATAAATCTCTTAGCACAATTTGACCCCCTTCGTTGAGAGCTAAGGTTAGCGTAAGAAGAAAATGGGGCTAACACCAAAGTTTGATGTTAGCCTTATCTTCTCAATCTGTCTAATAACCTCACTCTTTACGTTTAACTTTAACCGCTATGCGGTAGAATGTTTGTCATAACGTGTCATGGTCATTTCGACAAATTTTATACATTACGAGTGAAACTGTATATTCTCTACTAATTCATCGTAAATTTTTAGTGCATCATTTTCTTGTTTTTCTTCCAAAGTAGCATAAAGCTTTCTATACATATTGATAGAATCTCTTGAAACTTTACAAGAAAGAGTTGCTACGTAATCATTTACGATCATCCAAATGCGATATAGTAAATAATTATCGACTTGTTCAATAAGGGTTTTAAAGAACGTTTGATGAAGCGTTGGGATTGAGCTTTCATTTCCTTCAAGTACTTGGTGTAATCTACTTAGTACTTTAGAAAACATTTCTTTCGGTAAATTACATACAATTCGAATCATATCTTTCTCAAGTAATCGTTTCGTTTGTAATAAATCACGAATTGTTTTCTCATCTTGCAATAAGAACGGAGCAATTAATTGTACAAGACCGTTATCATAAAAGTTTCGAATAAACGTCCCTTCACCACGTCTCGTTTCAATCAATCCTACCAGTTCTAAAGCACGCAATGCTTCTCTTACAGAGGAACGTCCTACGTTTAAGCGTGAACTTAACTCACGCTCAGACGGCAAACGATCCCCCGCTACCAAACCATCCTCTTCCATAATGGAACGGATTTTTTTTACAATTTCGAGATATACTTTTGTATTTGATGATGTCAATGGAAATTCCTCGCTTATTCTTTACCAATCAGCGCTAATTGTTTTGTTTTTTCAGCGATCTCATTTGGATCTACTTGACGGCGAGCTACTCCTGTCTCCATTGCTGCTTTTGCAACGTAAGCCGCTACTTGAGGCGCTACACGCGCGTCAAATGGCGCCGGAATGATATAGTCTGCATTTAACTCATCTTCTGCTACAAGCTCAGCAATAGCCTGTACAGCTGCCATCTTCATTTCTTCGTTAATTTGTGTCGCATGTACGTCAAGTGCACCGCGGAAAATACCAGGGAACGCTAGTACATTATTTACTTGGTTCGGGAAGTCAGAACGACCTGTTCCAACAACAGCTGCGCCCGCTGCTTTTGCCAATTCTGGCATAATTTCTGGAACTGGATTCGCCATTGCAAAAATAATCGCATCGTCATTCATTGTACGAACCATCTCTTCTGTTAATGCACCTTCTGCAGACACACCAATGAATACGTCCGCACCTTGTACAACATCAGCTAAAGAACCTTCTATACGATTCTTATTTGTATATTTTGCAACTTCATCCTTCACCGGATTCATACCTGTAGGACGACCATCATAGATTGCGCCTTTACGGTCACACATAATAATGTCGCGTACACCATAGCGATATAAAAGTTTAATAATTGCAATACCTGCTGCACCTGCGCCATTTGCGACAACTTTAATGTCAGACATTTTCTTTCCAACTAATTTCAGTGCATTTACAAGACCTGCTACTGTTACGATAGCTGTTCCGTGTTGATCATCATGGAAGATAGGAATATTTGTTTCTTTTTTCAAACGCTCTTCAATAATGAAGCAGTTTGGTGCTGCGATATCTTCTAAGTTAACGCCGCCAAAAGTTGGCTCCATTAATTTTACAGTTTCAACAATTTTATCTACATCGTTTGTATTTAAGGCAATTGGGAATGCATCTACACCAGCAAAGCTCTTGAATAATACAGCTTTACCTTCCATTACTGGAAGAGATGCTTCAGGTCCAATGTTACCAAGACCAAGTACAGCTGTTCCATCTGTCACAACTGCTACCATATTTCCCTTCATCGTATATTCATATACCTTACTTTTATCGTCATAAATTTCTTTACAAGGTTCTGCAACCCCTGGAGAATATGCAAGACTTAAATCTTTTGCATTTTCTACTTTTACTTTTGATACAGTTTCTAATTTTCCTTGATGCACTTTATGCATGTGAAGTGCTTCTTCACGAAGTGTTGACAAACTATCCACTCTCCTCAAATTATTCTTGCTGATATCAATTTCTCCAAGTGGTCTGACCACGAACACTACTACTATAATAATCGAAGTGTAGGGAAATTGTCCATTATATTTTCACAACTACATTTTCTTCCCCGACAATTTCACGAAGTGCTCCTAAACATTCTTCACTTGGATGAATCGATAAACTCCGAGATAATTGTACCATTTTATGTTCCTTTTCATAATAAATTAGTACTTTCGCAAAACCTGAATAGTCGAACAATATTTTCGTAACCTGATTTAAAAGCTTTTTCTCATACTGAGATGGCAATTTCACGTAAACAGATGCGTCTTTCTTTTCTTCATAAACATCCATTTCCTCTAGCGGATATAGTCCATTTACAATCCATTGCAGCTTATGATTTCTTAGCTCAATCGTACCGTCAACTAAAACAATTGCTCCTTCTTGCAACTTATCCGAGAAATGTATATACGTTTCCGGGAAGAGGACCGCTTCCATTTCATCATTTTGATCACAGAATGTAATAAATGCCATCTTTTGAAACTTTTTCGTACGAATCACTCTCACACTTGTTATATACACAATCGCTCTTTGTACTTTTTTCTTGTTTCGCATCGCCTGAGCGAGAGATGGAATTTCTAATTCTTTTGCTAACTTCACATACTGCGCTGTTGGATAACTTGATAAATAAAAGCCAAGTGCTTCCTTCTCTTTATTTAGTTGTTCAATAAAAGATAACTCTTCTCCTTGTACATATTTCGATTTTGGAACAGCATCTCCTAAATCACGTGCGAGATTCGCGTACTCTAACGCCCCTTTAATACTTTTCCATAAATTCGTTCTCGAAACACCAAAATCGTCAAAACATCCCGACCAGACGAAAGCTTCTAAATTACGCTCCGTTACGAACTTTGACGGCATACGGAGACAAAACTCAAATAAATCTTCGAACATTTTTTTCTCTCGTTCTTCTAATAATGCCGTCACTGTAGCCATTCCAATATTTCGGATCGAAAGTAAACTGTAACGTATCGCATTCCCTTCTATTTGGAAGTTGTAACCACTCCTCTGAAGAGACGGCGGCAAAACGTGAAAACCTTTCCGCTTCGTTTCTCGTATATACTGTACAATCTTATCTTCATTTCCAATTGCGCTTGATAATAATGCCGTCATAAATTCCAGCGTATAATTCGCTTTCAAATAGGCAAGCTGATATCCAATCATACTGTAAGCTACAGCGTGACTTCGGTTAAAACCGTAATTCGCAAATCTTACAATTAAATCATAAATTTTCTCTGCGGATGTCTCATCGTATCCATTTCGCAAACATCCTTGGACGAAATGCTTACGTTCCTGATCTAAAATATCACGATTTTTTTTACTCACCGCACGGCGCAGTAAATCTGCTTCACCAAGCGAAAAACCTGCTAACTTCGATGCAATTTGCATAATTTGTTCTTGGTATACAATGACGCCGTATGTTCTTTCTAAAATTGGCTTTAAATCCGGATGTAAATATTCAATTTTTCTTTTTCCATGTTTCGATTCAATAAAAGTCGGTATCTGTTCCATCGGTCCTGGTCTGTATAACGAGTTAACAGCTACGATATCTTCAAACTCATTCGGTTTTAACCCGCGAAGTACATTTCGCATACCACCTGACTCAAGCTGGAATACACCTGTTGTATCCCCTCTCCCTAATAATTGGAACGTCTTTTCATCTTGAAGAGGTAAGTTTCTTATATCGATTTCTTTCCCTGTTTTGTTCGCGATAAATTTTATAATATTTTCAAGTAACGTTAAATTACGTAATCCTAAAAAGTCCATCTTAAGCAACCCAAGTTCTTCTAGCGCATCGGCTGGATATTGCGTAACATAAACATCGTTATGTCCTTCTTGAATTGCTACACTGCCTGTTAGCGGTTCTTGACTCATAATAACACCAGCCGCATGAATAGACGTATGACGTGGTAAACCTTCTACACGTTTTGCGATTTCAAACACACGCTCATGTAGAAGATTCCCTTGTATAAACTCACGAAGTGATTGTGATTCTTCATATGCATCTTTTAACGTTATACCGAGCTTTGATGGGATAAGTTTTGAAAATATATCAATATCTCGCGGCGGAAGCCCCATTACGCGGGCAATGTCTCTAATTGCCGCTTTTGCTGCAAGCGTACCAAACGTTACAATTTGCGCAACACGGAGCTGACCGTATTTATCTTTCACATAGCGAATCATCTCATCACGTCTTACGTCTGGAAAATCAATATCAATATCAGGAAGCGTCACACGTTCAGGATTTAAAAACCTTTCAAATAATAGATCGTATTCAATTGGATCAATATCTGTAATTTCTAATACGTATGAAACGAGTGAACCAGCTGCCGATCCACGACCTGGTCCTGTTAGAATATGATTTTCATGTGCATACTTCATAAAATCCCATACGATGAGGAAATAATCACTAAATCCCATACGAGAAATAACATTTAATTCATGATCCAAACGCTTTATATGCACTTCTTTCGGAGCACCATATCGTTTCCGCAAACCTTCTTCACAAACACGACGCAAGTATATATCACTCGTTTCATTAGACGGAACAGGAAACTTCGGAAGTTGATTTACATGGAACGGTATTTCTACTTGGCAACGCTCTGCAATTTTTATTGTATTTTTGATTGCTTCCGGCGCATGGGAAAATAGTGCTTCCATTTCATCCGATGACTTTAAATAATACTGATCTGTTTTCAGCCTCGGCCTATCTGGATCAGTCATTTTCGTTCCACTTTCAACAGATAGTAAACATTCATGAACAAGCGCGTCACTTTGATTGATATAGCGCACATCATTTGTTGCAACGACTGGAATATTAACCCTACTAATAAATTCAGGTAGTTTCTCTTGTAAAAGCAACTCATCTTGAATCGCATGATGCTGCAAACTCATATAAAAATGGCCGAACATATTTTGATATGTGCGAGCTACTTCTTCAGCCTGACTCTCATTGTCTTCTAGTAATAATTGCTCAATTTCGCCATCTTTACCTGGTGAAATTGCAATTAATCCTTTCGCATAATGCGCAAGCCACTTCTTAGGAATACCTTCTTTGGACTTTGTCATAATACTGCTAGAAATCTTTAATAAATTTTGGTAGCCTATTTCATTCTCAGCAAGTAATACAAGCGGATAAGACCTTTCTTCTTCTTCACTAAAAATAGAAGCGGTTAATCCAATAACAGGCTGTATACCATGTTTCTTACATGCTTTATAAAACGGAATAACGCCATACATAACATTTTCATCCGTAATAGCCAGCGATGAAAAACCGAGTTCTTTCGCCCTGACTACAAGCTCATCAATTTTACAAGCACTTTTTAATAAACTAAAAACGGTTTGACATTGTAAATGCACAAACTTCACTGTTGTACCCTCTCTTTACCTATTTGACTACTTTTATTATAGGTGATGAGGAAAGCGGAAATCAAAACATACTTCTTATACTTTGTCCATATATATGAAGAAGAAAGGGGAATGACGATGGATGTAAGAGAACATACTTTTTTCTCTCTGCTTATTATTAGTTATTTTATTGCCTTTGGGGTTATACTTGGCGGTTCATTAATTGGTGGATTTGGTGCGTTTCTTATCGGAAAACCAGCTCTAACTTACATTAATCAATTCGCCCAAAATTTAAGAATTTGGGCACTCGTTGCAGCAATCGGTGGAACATTCGATACCTTTTATAGCTTTGAAAGAAGTTTCTTTGGCGGAGATATGAAAGATATCGTAAAACAAATTCTCCTTATTTTTTTCGCAACTGGTGGTATGCAAACAGGTCTCATTATTATTAAATGGCTAACGCAGGAACATGTATGAGAGTACCAAGTGCCAATACAGCAAAAAGATGGTACTTAGTATTAGCCGGTGCTGCTGTTGGAGGCGTGTTGAGCTGGTTTATTTTTTTGTACATATACGGTGTTTTTCAAGAAGAACAAGCTAGTAAAATAGCAGAACAAAGAGAAATTATAGAAAAACAAGAAGCAAAGCTCCACGTCCTTCTCGAAGATCAAGAAAAATTGAACACTGAAAATAAACGACTCTTAACCATTCAAGAGATTAAAATAAAACTTATCAATCGAGAAAAATACGATTTAGACAATCTTACACTCGAAAATATGACTACATCTATCCATAATGATCTCCAGCATCTTTTAACGAAAAACATTCAAAGTATCGCAAAAAATAAAGACCTGCTAAAAAAGGTAATCGAAAATAAAACGTACAAACATTACGATCGGCTATACCGTTTTAAAGTCGATACAATATCTTTTGATACAGTGCTTGAAATTAGCATAACTATAGAGAAAGAAAAATAAAGAAGGAGGGCTTTAGCGCCGCTCCTTCTTTTCGTTCTAACATATAGTCTCTTATTTACAAATCTCACGTAAATCAGCAAAAAGACGATCCGCTTCTTCCCAAGAAGATGCCTTGGCACCAGAAGCCATCGGATGCCCTCCGCCGTTATATTGCATTGCCAATTTGTTTATAACTGGTCCTTTTGAACGAAGACGAACACGAATTACGTCGTCTTCCTCTAAAAATAGAACCCACGCCTTTAATCCATCAATATTGCCAAGCGCTCCAACAACACCAGATGCTTCAGAAGGAAGTACATCAAACTCTTCTAATACTTCTTTCGTTAATTTAATGTAAGCTGCTCCTTCTTCTACCATCGTAAAGTTTTGTAAAATATAACCGTTTAAACGAGCAATTTTTTCTTTTGTCTTATACATTTCATTGTATAAATCTGTGAATTTCACACCCATGTCAACAAGCTCACTTACGTAACGAAGTGTTTTTGCTGTCGTATTTGGGAATAAGAAACGACCTGTATCTCCAACAATTCCTGCTAAAATAAGGCGGGCTGCTTCTTTTGTTATTTTTAACCCCTTATCTTTTCCATAGTTATAAAACTCATAAATCATTTCACTTGTAGAACTCGCTGTCGTATCTACCCACGTAATATCTCCATATGGATCTTCGTTTGGATGATGATCAATTTTAATTAACATCTTCCCTTTTGTATAGCGTTGATCGTCAACACGTTCTTGATTCGCAGTATCACAAACAATAACAAGCGCATTTTCGTATACACTATCTTCAATATCATCCATTACTCGTAAGTATGCTAGTGACGGTTCATTGTACCCAATCGTATAAATATTTTTCTCTGGAAACGATTCTTGTAGAATTGTACCAAGACCACCCTGTGAACCTAACGCATCTGGATCCGGACGCACGTGGCGATGAATAATAATTGTATCAAATTCTTTAATTGCTCCTAAAATTTGCTCATGCATATGTATAATCTCCTTTTTAATCAACTTCTTCACTTTAACGTGCAGTAAAAGCCCAATGGATGGGGCTAATCATTAGCGCATGGAAACATCCCCACACTAATTAAAGTTTCACTTTATCCTCCATTATAACGGAAAGTATTTCATACATGCGAACAATTGCTTTATAATAAAAGTTAGAAAGTTTAGATATTTCTTTTTCTTTTCTATTATTTTTCACAAAGCGATGGGAGTGTTCATTATGCCAGTATTAGTCTTCTGTATTATCGTCTCATTTATGTTGTACATCTTTTACAAAACAAAATACTTTCGTACAAACCGCCCAATGGAAAAAGGTTGGCTCTCAGGAAAATCCGCAATGGCACTCGGTTCATTCGTTTTATTTTTCGGGATAAACCAATTCTTTTTAGAACTTTCAACCGCTCGTATTATCGTTGGTGTTTTATTCATTCTATTTGGTAGTGCAAGTGTATTTAATGGATTTCGCCAATACAAACATTTCTTGCCATTAGCAGTTAAAGAAGCCGAAGTCTATGAAGCAACATAAAAAAGCATCAATATTGTGATGCTTTTTTACGTCCCCTAACTTTCAAAATCATATATGCAACAAACGCAGATGGTATATTAAATGGGTTACCTTGTACGTGAAAATGTAATTGTTCTTCTCCAAAAGACATTTTTTCATATAGCTCTCGCTGAGATAATCCTGTCTTTTCCTTTTTTTCATGTAAACCTTGTAAGTATAAATATTGGATCGGTATCATTACAAGAAAGTAAAATAGTGCGATACTACAAAAAAAGAGTACGGCTGACGACATAATGCATACCACCTTTCAGAAATCCATTTTCTTACAATATAATCATAACACAATATACGACGGAATTGAATTACTATTCTGTCTTTTATTACGTTACTTTTCCACTCCATCCCATACATATTCCACTAAAACTCCCATCTAAAATCATGCCTTTCAAATGTAAAACAGCAAAAAAGATGGAACAAATCAAAACGATTTGTCCCATCTTTTTATTTATCGATTAACTGAACCATAAGTAATGCTTTTCCAACAACATTACCTTCATGATGCACCTCTACATCGACCTTACCAAATTTACGCCCAATTTCTAATACTTTCGGATGAACGGATACAACATTATCAATTTGAACCGGCTTTACGAAATAAATCGTTAAGTTTTCAACAATTAAATCGCTTTTCTTTTGCGCACGAATGACGCGATTTGTCGCTTCTGTCACAATTGTTGCAAATACACCGTACGATAACGTTCCGATTGAGTTCGTCATTTGTGGCGTCACCGAAAATTGATATAGATGCTCATTCCTCGCTTCTTTTGGCGTCATAAATTGATTCGTTACAATATCATCAATTGTTTCTCCAACTTGTGGCTGACGTTGAATCATTTGCAGTGCCTGAAGTACATCTTGACGGCTAATAATACCTTGCAGCTTATTTCCTTCCTCAACGACAGGAAGTAATTCAATTCCTTCCCACACCATCATACGTGCCGCAGCCGCGACAGACATTTTACCGTTCACTGTAATTGGGTGTTTTGTCATTACTTTATCAATTGGTGTTTCTTTCGCTACACCGATCATATCTTTTGAAGTTACGATTCCTAGCACTTTGTTATTTTCATCGACGATTGGATATCTTCCGTGCATTGTCTCTTCGTTATACGCATGCCATTGCTGTACTGTATCACTCGGCCTTAAATATAACGTTTCTTCAATTGGCGTTAAAATATCTTCAACGAGTACAATTTCTTTCTTAATAAGTTGGTCATAAATTGCACGGTTAATTAACGTTGCAACCGTAAATGTATCGTAGCTACTTGAAATAATCGGCAGCTTTAATTCGTCTGCTAATTTCTTCACATGATCTTCCGTATCAAACCCGCCCGTAATTAATACAGCAGCTCCAGTTTCTAGCGCTAATTCATGTGCATTCGTACGGTTACCAATAATGAGTAAATTCCCAGCTTCTGTATAGCGCATCATCGCTTCTAATTTCATAGCTCCGATTACGAATTTATTTAATGTTTTATGTAGTCCTTCTCTGCCCCCAAGTACTTGACCATCGACAATGTTAACGACTTCTGCATATGTCAGTTTTTCGATATTTTCTTTCTTCTTTTGTTCAATTCGAATTGTTCCGACACGTTCAATTGTACTAACATATCCTTTATTTTCTGCATCTTTAATTGCACGGTAAGCGGTCCCTTCACTTACACTCAAATCTTTCGCAATTTGTCTTACAGAAATTTTATGGCCTACTGGCAGGCTATTAATATGTTCTAAAATTTGGTTATGCTTGGTAGCCAAATGGTTTCACCATACTTTCTTTTCCCTAAATTCTTCATGTGTTGTACTTTTAGTATACTATATTTTCAAAACTGTTACACTCTCTCTTTGCATACCTGTACTATTTTTTTTATAACAAAATGACTCTTACATTCCACCAGTCATTCTATTACAACAATGTAATGCTATCGTCATCTCATTCGATAGTTCGTACACTTGATTACCTATACAATTAAGACAAGAAATAAAACAAAGGAGCGAACACATGATGAAAAAATTTTTAGAGGTTGTAGGTGCTGTATTTTTAGCTTTCGTAGATGGGAAAAAGGTTGCAATAGAATTGAATGAAACACCTGAACAACCACTTACCAAAAGAAAAGAATCACCAAAACAAATACAAGCATTAAAAGCTGTCCTACACACGTAAAAAACCCTTCACTTTTCTTTTCAAATGAAGGGTTTCTTTTCTATAGTGTAATACTTTCTCCAGCTTCTAATACTTTCCCTGTACAATTTTGTAGCTTTTCTACAAATTGATATGGATCTTGTTCAATAACTGGGAACGTATTGTAATGCATCGGTACAACAGTTTTCGCATTAATCCATTTTGCCGCTAGTACAGCATCTTCTGGTCCCATTGTGAAATTATCACCAATTGGTAAAAATGCTAGATCAACTTTATTTAATTCCCCAATTAACTTCATGTCAGAGAATAGTGCAGTATCTCCTGCGTGGTATACAGTTTTCTCTTCTGCTGTAAATAAAATACCTGCTGGCATACCTGTATATGTAATCGTCTTATTTTCTTCATCAATATAACTAGAGCCGTGGAATGCTTGTGTAAACTTCACTTTTCCGAAGTCAAATTCATGTGAACCACCAATATGCATCGGGTGTGTATTTACACCTTGCCAACTTAAAAATGTTGCTAATTCAAATGGCGCTACAACAACTGCATTATTTTTCTTCGCAAGCTCTACTGTATCTCCAACATGATCACCGTGTCCATGCGATAAAAGAATTGCATCCACTTTTACATCTTCAGCTTTTAAATCTGTTTTCGGATTACCTGTTAAAAACGGGTCAATTAAAATAACTTTTCCATTCGCCTCAATTTTCACAACTGAATGTCCATGATAAGATACTTTCATTATTACATTCCTCCCCTATTCACATTCTCACTTTTTATTCTACATGATTTTTGAATCCCCTGTCTTTTCTAACATCTATTTACTTGTCATAACGCTTTCTTCCGAGTTAAAGTTATATTTGTAATTAAATATCTCGGGGGTGCCAATCGATGAATGCTAGATTAGAAAATTTAATGCAATGGCTAAAAGAAAAAAACATAGAAGCTGCGTTCTTAACTTCTACACCGAACGTTTTCTACATGACAAACTTCCACTGTGAACC
The DNA here is from genome assembly GCF_056033865.1 of Bacillus sp. FAU20. Lineage (NCBI taxonomy): Bacteria > Bacillati > Bacillota > Bacilli > Caryophanales > Bacillaceae > Bacillus > Bacillus sp. FAU20. The sequence continues at coordinate 53,901 of NZ_JBVYHY010000003.1, read as the reverse complement.
ACATGAAAGATTACTTGGTATGTTTGTATTCCAAGAAAAAGAACCTATTTTAATTTGTCCTAAAATGGAAGAAGGTCAAGCTCGTAACGCTGGCTGGGCACATGAAATTATCGGATTCACTGACACTGATCGACCATGGGATATGATTGCAAAAGCAATTAAAGACCGCGGCATCAATGCAAATGCAGTTGCAATTGAAAAAGAACATTTAAACGTAGAACGCTACGAAGAATTAACAAAACTATTCCCAAATGCAGCTTTCAAATCAGCTGAAGAGAAAGTTCGTGAACTTCGTTTAATTAAAGATGAAAAAGAGCTTTCTATTTTACGCGAAGCAGCTAAAATGGCGGACTATGCTGTTGAAGTTGGTGTAAATGCAATTAAAGAAAACCGCAGCGAGCTAGAAGTATTAGCAATTATTGAACACGAATTAAAAACAAAAGGCATACATAAAATGTCATTTGATACGATGGTATTAGCAGGTGCGAACTCAGCTCTTCCACACGGTATTCCTGGCGCAAACAAAATGAAACGCGGCGATTTCGTACTATTTGATTTAGGCGTAATCATTGATGGTTATTGCTCTGATATTACACGTACAGTGGCATTCGGTGGGATTTCTGAAGAGCAAACTCGTATTTACAACACTGTACTTGCTGGACAACTACAAGCAGTTGAAGCATGTAAACCAGGTGTTACACTTGGCGCAATCGACAATGCTGCTCGTTCTGTTATCGCAGATGCAGGTTACGGTGACTTCTTCCCGCACCGCCTTGGTCACGGACTTGGAATTAGCGTACACGAATATCCAGATGTAAAAGCTAGTAACGAGTCTCCATTAAAAGAAGGTATGGTCTTCACAATCGAGCCAGGTATTTACGTACCAAACGTAGGTGGCGTTCGTATTGAAGATGATATTTACATCACAAAAGACGGATCAGAAATTTTAACGAAGTTCCCGAAAGAATTACAATTTGTAAAATAAGAAAAAAGGCAGCTTGGTTGCTGCCTTTTTCTATTTCTCTACTATTTCAAATTTCTCTACAATCATTTTTGCTGGATAACTTTCAAGCATTTGAGAAGACCATAATTTTATTTTATCCCCTGTTTTTAATTGATTATATGCACGTTTATCCTTAAAGCTCAAAACTATATGTGATGGATACTCTTTATTCATTTGTTGTTCTATATAATTTTGTAACTCTATTTTTGTTTCAAACGTTTTATCACTGACGAAAAATACCGTGTCATTTCTTACTATGACATACCCTTCTTCAGGTACTTTTTTTACCTCTACTTGTTTTGTAGTGCACGCTGATAATATGATTAGAAATACATTTATAAACATTAATTTTTTCATATGCCTATTCATTTTTAACTCCTTACTCTAGGCTATTTCAAATTTAACACCATCTTCTCCTCATACTTATCATCCCATTTAATCACAACCTCTATCGGTTCATCTTTAGATAAAGGCGCACAACTTACACAAGATGATTTCATTTCAATCTTTGCTCCTTTATGACTTTCTGACGTTTGTGTCATTGTGCTAAAGGCTCCATTAATAGCAATCTCTAAATTTTTAAATTCTGTATTCCCATCTCCGCCTTTGTACTGAAACGTAAACACTCCATCTTCACTGTCGTCCTTAATATGGCCCTTATATTGTCCCGTCCAACTTTTGCTCTCGCTAGAAAAAGTAACATACCAAATCGAACAACTCCCTAAAAAGAAAATACTAATGAAAAAGAATAATGCTCTCTTCATCATGCCCCTCCATTCAAAAGCATTTATTTATTGTCTATTTCTTCCTCTTATTATACTATCAAAATACAGAATTTTCTAAAATAGGAGGTTTATATGTTACAACAACAGTTAGAAGAAATTTGTAATAATAATTACGTAATCAATAATGTCCTCAATATCGATCCTTTAAGTTCCAGTATGCTGGAGCATATTGGGGATACTGATAGTTATTTAAGAGATAAACTTATCTACTCTACTTTTTATCACCTAATCAAGAAGGACTATATTTCACACACACACTTACAGAAACTATTATCAGAAAGCATCAGTGACAAATATTTATTGTATAAAATTCATTCGGATGACGAAGATGCGGTATTTACCCGCGCCTTTACAACATTATTAATTACACTCATTATTGATGCCGATACAAACCATAATTTCTTATCACAGGCTGATCTTTTACATGTAAAAGATCAATTAGTTCTATATATGAACAACGAGCATGATTTCCGCGGATATGTGCAAGACCACGGCTGGGCACATAGTATCGCTCACGCTTCTGATACATTTGAGGCGCTTATTCGTAGTCCTAAACTGGAAACTTTATATTACGAGGAAATATTACAAACTTTATTAAACAAAGTTTGCGTCCATTCTATTTACTACAAATATGAGGAAGATGAACGTCTCGTTTATCCGATTGTCGCAATGCTCCAAAGTGGTCTAAAAGAAGAAGTACTCATATTAGCCCTTCATGATTTAGTAGCTCAATTACCCGTCAAAAAACAAACATTACATATTGAATCGTACGAGTATCTATACGGAAATATAAAATCTTTCTTACGTAGCTTATTTTTCAGATTACGTACAATGTCTATATGTAAAGAAACTGAATGCGAAATTGAAAAATTGCTACAAGAACTTCGAAAATATTATTAAAAAAAGAAGGCCACTTAGAAAGTGCCTTCTTCTATTTCACTAATATTTAATTGAAATTTCACGATCCAAACTGAGAAAAGGTGGACAAGAAGCGCAAACGCCATACATGCTCCGCTTAAAAAAGTTAGTATAGGATGCGAATACACGTGCCCTAATCCATAGGATATCGCCACGAAAAACATTGTTATGTAAATATAAATTGCTCCATGTATTTGCCTCATATAAACCTCCTTTTCACATAGTATACCATAAATTTTCTGATTATTCACATTAATAGACTGTAATTAATATTTCTCAACTGTTACACCTCTTACAGCAGCCTTAATATACGGTGACCCTTGTAAACTTTGTAAATCCTCTGTTTTCCCTGTTACGACTACACCGTATATTGGTAAGTCTTTTGGTTTGGTGTTTTTTTATTTCTTTATAGTTTATCCTAAAATATTCTCGATATCCCTCTTTATTTTCACTTAAAGATATCCAAATGCAGCTTTTATAAATTTTTTCATAATAAAAAGCACATCTATTTTGATGCGCTCTTCACATATATTCTAGTAAAATATGAATCATTTTTTTCAAACAAAGACTTCCACTCCTCTCTCCCCATACTACCGTTATGACTTAGTTGCCATAATAATTGAACGAGGATAAAACCCCAGCTTTTCATAAAACGATACAGCTTCATTTCCGTATACTACTGTTAATTCAATTTCATCTATCTTCTTTTCTTTAAACCATTCCACTGCACCATTCATTAATTTCAAACCAAATCCGTTTCTTCGGTATTTTTCATCGACAAATAAAACTTCAACCTTCCCGCTTACGCTTTTACTATACGCTATACAAAATCCTAATATATTATCTGTTTCTGATTCAATCAATAATTCAATTCTATATTCTCCGTACTTTGAGTTCTTTTTATAATTTTCAATACGTTCCTCAAATGTCATTCTTGGATAATCGCCAGAAAAATATTTTGATTTATTATTATGATATTCATGCAATTTATTTAAGGATTCTCTTATTATCTCTATTTCATCGAGAGTGATATATTTATTACTAATTTTCATCCTACAGCATCTCCAATAATATATATTCCAACAAAAAAGAAGACCATTTTACGGTTATAAAATAACAATCTATTATTTCATCGCTTCCTTCACAACATCTTGAATCATAACAACTTCTGTTTTCATATCAACAGATGGTGCTTCTTCATCAATACATTCATACCAAAACGCTAAATGCTTTTTATCAATTTCATGATGCGAATTTTCGACAAAAATACCACCTTTTCCTTGCACAGAATACCAATATAAGTACTCTTCTCCATCTCTTATTTCCCGGAAAATTGTCTCAACGTACATTTTTTCGTCGTTTAGTGTCAACAGCACTTCTTTCATATTGTCATTCAGAAGCTGCATCCATTCATCTACACGACGACTTTTACCTTGTTTCACTTTGAATCTCGTTAACTCCACATTCATTTTTATTCCCCCGTTTTCTTACGTACAAGCAATCTATATTCTATTGGATGATAAAAACTTAATTTACTAGCTAATTTTTGCGAAGGAATATTGTCTACATAACAATCCCAGCACGGTGTAATATTATTTTTCATACAATGTTCAATGAACCGCATTGCAACAGCTTGGGCTAATCCTTTCCCTTGATATGCTTCATGCGTTACAATATCAATTTCAGCAAATCCATTCCCGTTAAATATCGAAACACATTCCGCTACAATTATCCCATCTTGTTCTATACAGAATCCAAAGCCATTATTTAAAAACACTTTAGTTGATCCCCAATATTCTTTATAATATTCCTCTGTAAATTCATTGCTTTGTGCTATATCTTTTCTATCAATACGCTTCACTTCATATGTATTTATGTTACAATCTTGTTTTTTCTCTTCAAAGGTTATGCTTTGAAATTTCATTCGCGGAATGTTCCGAAGTATATTACTAAATCGCCCTTCTATCATCATTTCCCACTCTTCACTTGAAGTAAAGAGTGTAAATCTCTTCTCTGTTTTTTCAATAGCCATTTTTAAATATGCAAATAAATTTTCGTTATACTTGTGATCATCCGTATCACCAAATAAATAATAGATACCGTTACCTGTAATAATTAATCCTGCTGTTAACTGCCCGTTTGTAAAAACTTCACCATCTATCATTTGATCACATACCGCATAAGCAAACGTCGTCGTTTTTGTATGACTTTCTAAAATCGGAAGGATTTTTCTATACTCGGCTACAGATAATTTTTTCATAATTGCTCCACTATAATTGTATCCGCCTCTATATTTTCAAAACAAAGATTTACCGTTCTCTTTAATGCTCTCGTTCTATGAATCGTACATGCTGGAATTAAAATAGAATCATTTGGCTTTAATACCGCTGTTTCTCCATCCTCAAAATCAATAAGTAATTCTCCCTCTAATACAATGAATAATTCATCCGAATTAGAATGATAGTGCCAATCATATTCACCAGTAAATACAGCGATTCGTAAGCAATGACTATTTACATTTGAAACGACGAAGTTTTTATGTTGATCTTGAATGTCCTTTGTTAATTCTATTAAGTTCACAGTTTCCATCTTTCGTCTCATCCTTTCATTAGTCGTTCTTCTGAAAAACTAGCTTAGTCTCCACCACCTCCGCAATCTCCCCCACCATCACTTGAGCTGCTACAATCATTGCTACTGTAGTCACCGAATCCACTTGATGAACTTGAAGCATATGAAGATTTTTTTCTCATTTTTCTTTGCTTATCTTTCTTACTTTCATGACTAGGCCATACTGTAGCAAAGAGTATAACGAATAAGGCTAATTCTATTACGACAAGTGTAACTTCTAGAATGCTCTCAATAATATTGGGGGTTATCTCAAAACTGTACAACACTCCAAATGAATACATACACAAAATCACATACAGAGCCATACAAATATACCGAAATGTTTTCTCTATCATAATGACCACTTTTTTGAAAGAGGTATGTTCTGTTCCTGTTTTTTCTTTATATACTTTTGTCTTTTAGCTTGCTTTTTCTTCCTCTTTTTGCTCCCCATTGAACCCCCTCTTTTTGTTATATAATTCTAAATTATCATAATGAAAATCAATTTACACCAATAAATAACAATTATTCACATGTTATTTCTCCATAAAAAAAGACCCTCCTCATAAAGGAAGGTCTTGAATTTGTCTCTATTATGATAAAGCAGGAGCTTTTTCAAGAAGCTCTTTCGCATCAGCGTATTGTAAGCCGTGCGCTTCTGCAACTGCTTCGAATGTTACATATCCGTCTAATGTGTTAATACCTTTTAATAATGCAGTGTTGCCTAGGCAAGCATCTTTGTAGCCTTTGTTCGCAATTTGCACTGCATATGGTACTGTTACGTTTGTTAATGCAAGAGTTGACGTACGTGGAACCGCACCTGGCATATTAGCAACTGCATAATGAACAACGCCGTGTTTTTCGTAAGTTGGGTTATCATGAGTTGTAATACGATCAGTTGTTTCGAAAATACCACCTTGGTCAATCGCGATATCTACAACGACAGAACCTGGTTCCATTGATTGAATCATTTCTTCAGTTACAAGTTTTGGCGCTTTTGCACCTGGAATTAATACTGCACCAATAACAAGGTCAGATTCTTTTACAGCTTCTGCAATGTTGTATGGATTAGACATTAATGTTTTTACTTGGTTACCGAAAATGTCATCTAGTTGACGAAGACGTTCTGCGCTTAAGTCGATGATTGTTACATCTGCACCTAAACCTACTGCAATCTTCGCTGCGTTTGTACCAGCTTGACCACCGCCGATAATTGTTACTTTGCCGCGTTTTACCCCTGGAACGCCTGCAAGTAAAATACCTTTACCGCCTTTGTTTTTCTCAAGGAATTGTGCACCGATTTGTGCAGACATACGACCTGCTACTTCACTCATAGGTGCAAGTAATGGTAATGAACGATTATCTAATTGTACTGTTTCGTATGCAATTGATACAACTTTGTTATCAATTAATGCTTTCGTTAATTCTGGTTCTGGAGCTAAGTGTAAGTATGTGAATAAAATTAAACCTTCGCGAAAATAGCCGTATTCACTTGCTACTGGCTCTTTTACCTTCATAACCATATCTTGATTCCATGCTTCTTCAGCAGTTTCAACAAGTTTCGCACCAGCTTGTACGTATTCTTCATCCGTAAAGCCAGACCCTAAACCTGCTCCTTTTTGAACAAAAACTTCATGACCATTTTGCACTAAATGTACTGCTCCCGCTGGCGTCATTGCCACGCGGTTTTCATTGTTTTTAATTTCTGTTGGAATACCGATACGCATTATTAGTTCCCCCTTGAGTTATGAAATGACCCCTGAATCATTTTTTAAAGCGCTTTCTACGCTCTTATATTTTAACATAATATCTCAATATTTGACAAAAAATAATATAAGTTTTCCGATAGATTTAATTTTATATTAAAGGACAGTATTATCCGCACCTATCAGCATAAAGGATAAACTGTCCAATCATTCGAATCTTCACTTTATTTTTCTCTATCGATGTCTATGAATAACATCTACTGCACCAGTTACTTCAATAATTGTACCGGTAATCATATCGGAATCTTCCTCACATAAAAACGAAATCGTTCTTGCGATATCTTCGCCTGTTCCAGATCTACCAATTGGTGTTTTACGTTCTTTCAACTGACGTGCTTCTTGAATTGTCGCTTCTTTCATTTCACCAATAATATCACCAGGGCATACCATATTTGCAGTAATTCCATATTCTGCTTCTTCGTAAGCAACAGTTTTCGTTAATGAAACAAGTCCTACTTTCGCTGCTGCAAAAGCTGAACGATAAATCCATCCCGGTGCACTATCTGCCCCTTGGAATCCGTAATTAATAATACGGCCAAAGTTCTGTTTTCTCATAACCGGAACGACAAGTTTCAACAAATGAAATACCGCTGTTAAATTACCCTGAATCATTTCATTCCATTCATCTTCTTCATAATCGACTAACTTTTTTCGTTCAAATACATATGGACCAGCATTATTAATTAAGAAATCAATTTTGCCAAAACGGCTTATCGCTTCTTCTACCATTTTATGTAAATCTTCCTTTTTCGTGACATCCGCTTGCACGAATTGTAGACGCTCTTCTACGTTTTTATATGTTTCTTTCATCGTTTCCATAGCCGTTATATCGCTATGATATGTTACTGTTACTGAATAGCCTTTAGCCAATAACTTTTCTGTTACTTGCTTTCCTAAACCTTTCGTACCGGCTGTAATGAGCGCATGTCTCACAAAACTGCCCCCTTTTAAATTGCTATACTTCATATGTAACAAGTTCTCGCTCCAATTACAACTAAAATGAATTGAAACAGAGTTTTCAAAATTCTGTAACGTTTCTGGCAAGCACGTTACCAAAATTTGTTTTATAATTAAGTTGTAAACAGTTATAAAACAGATTGGGAGGAATTTACTATGAATAATACATATACAAATATTTTAATCGCGGTGGATGGTTCTAAAGAAGCAGAAAAAGCCTTTAAAAAAGCAATTCAAGTCGCAAAGCGCAATAATGCAACATTAACAATTGCTCATATCGTTGATGTAAAAGCGTACTCAGCAGTAGAGGCTTATAGCCGTGCAATTGCTGAACGTGCAAATCTATTTGCAGAAGACTTATTAGAAGACTACAAAAAAACTGCGCTTGAAGCTGGTCTTGAAAAAATTGAAACTGTATTAGAATTTGGTAACCCTAAATCTAAAATTTCAAAAGAAATCGCTCCAAACCATAAAGTAGATTTAATTATGTGTGGCGCGACTGGTTTAAATGCTGTTGAGCGTTTCCTAATTGGTAGCGTCTCTGAACATATTATTCGCTATGCGAAATGCGATGTCCTTGTTGTTCGTGGTGATGAGGAACAAGGTGAGCTTTAATTTATAGATAAAACACCAAGTCCACATGGGCTTGGTGTTTTTCATTTCACATATTTTACTATAAATACAAGACAAGCTATAACAACAACGGTAATTGCCAATACATAAGGAGGTAAAAACTTCAAAGACCATAATGCCATCATAATCGTCGCAACCATTAAGTACGTTTGCTTTGCACCTTCTGTCATTTTTTTACGAAGAAAGAAAACATATAAATAACCAATTGGCGGCGTAATAAAGCAAAGAACATATATGATTTTTGATTTCAAATACCACTTTTGTTCTCCGAGTTTCTTTATATCTTCTTCTATTCTCTTATGCTCTTGTTCTCTCGCTTCTTCTACAAGCGGATCTTCCCCTTCTCCTCGCTTTTCTTTCATATAAGGAAGAAAGTGCATGAAAAAATAGTATGCAAATACGAATGCTCCAAATCCAATATTTACTCTTTCTAATGGAATATGCTCACTAAAAAAAGCAGCAGTAAGTACTAAAGATAAACAGTACGTCATCATCCAAAATGAACGTTTTCTCTTTTTCCGTTCCATTTCTTTTTTATCTTGTACATATTTTCTTTTCGAAAGCCATATCGAAATGCAGCAATCTACTACAAATAGAATAAAGATAAATATCCCAACGTGTACTGTTTCTACATCCTTAAATGAAAAGATGTTTGGAAATGCAGCGTGTAATACGATTAGCGTGTACAAAATTAATCCTACAAAATAAATACGTCTCATTTTCCATCCCTTTCTTATTTCCTAACATTAGGTTAACATACATTTTTTAGGAATAGACGGACAAAATATATATGTTTAAAAAAGGAGGATGCTATATGGATGATTCTGAACGTATTATTTTAGATGTGAATGGGAAAGAAATTGAAATGTTAGAGACAATCCGTGAACATTTTAAAGAGACACACGGAATTGAACTAAGTAACGGTGCATTACTACGAGATTTAATGGATATTGAGTATATTCGAATTACGGAAGATCGACATAAGTATGATTCATTTTAAGCTGTAAAAATCAAAAAGAAGGTACGCTTTCCTGTACTAAGGTTAGCGTACCTTCTTTCCTATCAATCAACTTCCAACAAACTCTCCAACTAATCCTTTCGCCTTCTCCAAAGCTTTTTCAATTTGCTCAAAACCTGTCCCGCCAGCACTGTTACGACGCTTTACAGCTGCATACGGTGAAAGAACTTCATACAAATCTTCCTCAAATAACGAGCTCATTTCTTTATACGTTTCAAGTGGTACATCTACTAAATAAATTCCTTTTTGTGTGCAGTGTAGCACTAGCTTCCCAACAATTTCATGAGCTTGACGAAACGGTAGTCCTTTACTTGCTAAGTAGTCAGCAATTTCTGTTGCGTTAGAGAAATCTTGCGTTACAGCTTGCCCCATTTTTTCTTTGTTGACAGTCATCGTTTCTAACATACCTGCCATAATATGAAGGCAGCCTTCTACTGTTTTTACTGTATCAAACATTCCTTCTTTATCTTCTTGCAAATCTTTATTGTAAGCGAGCGGTAATCCTTTCATGACTGTAAGTAAACTAAATAAATTACCGTACACTCTACCTGTTTTACCACGAATAAGTTCCGCCATATCTGGATTTTTCTTTTGCGGCATAATGCTGCTTCCCGTTGCGTATTGATCGCTCATTTCAATAAATTGAAACTCTTGGCTACTCCATAAAATAAGTTCTTCGCAAAAGCGTGATAAGTGCATCATAAGCATAGATGAGTTACTGAGGAACTCCAGTATGAAATCACGATCGCTTACTGCATCTAAACTATTTTCATAGATTCCATTAAATCCAAGAAGCTCCGCACTATATTCTCTGTCAATCGGGAATGTTGTCCCTGCTAACGCTCCTGCCCCTAACGGCGAAATATTAATACGCTTTAACGAATCTTCATAACGATTCACATCACGCTCTAACATCCAAAAATAAGCGAGAATATGATGAGCAAATGAAATCGGCTGAGCACGCTGCAAATGCGTATAGCCAGGCATAATCGTTTCAATATTATTTTCTGCTTGATGAACAAGAACCGTCTGCAATTGTTTTGTAGCTTTTATAATATGTTCTACTTTTTCTTTTAAATATAAGTGCATATCTGTCGCTACTTGATCATTACGGCTTCGGCCAGTATGAAGTTTCCCTCCCACTTCACCGATTTTTTCAATTAACATCTTTTCGATATTTAAATGAATGTCTTCCGCTTCAACTGAAAAATGCAATTTATTTTGTTTCGCTTCTTCTAATAAATATTGAAGACCTATCTTTATTTTCTCGGCTTCCTCTTTCGTAACGATGCCTTGCTTTGCTAGCATCGTTACGTGTGCAATACTTCCGTTTATATCTTGATTTACTAATTGTTGATCGAAGGAGATGGATGCTCCGAACTCTTCAACCCATGCTTCCGCTTCTTCTGTAAAACGTCCGCCCCAAAGTTTGCTCACGCTTCCACCTTCTTTTGATTCACTTGGCTGTATACTTTCGTCGGTAAACCGAATAATGAAATGAATCCAACTGCTGCATCATGATTAAATTCATCTTGAGCAGTATATGTTGCTAATTTTTCATCGTATAAAGAGTATTCAGATTTACGTCCTTCTACAATCGCATGACCTTTAAATAATTTCACACGCACTGTACCTGTTACATTCTTTTGCGTTTCTTGTAAAAATGCATGAAGCGCTTGTTTTAAAGGCGAGAACCATAAACCATTATAAATAAGTTCTGTTATTTTCTGTTCAATCACTGGTTTAAAATGCGCTACTTCTTTTACGTGTGTTAAATCTTCCAACTCTTTATGCGCAGTAATTAACGTCATTGCTGCTGGGCATTCGTATACTTCACGAGATTTAATACCGACAAGACGATTTTCTACGTGATCAATACGTCCAACGCCATGTTTTCCAGCAAGTGCATTTAGCGTTTTAATTAATTCTGCAAGTGAATATGCAGTACCATTTAAAGTCGTCGGTACGCCTGCTTCAAATCCGATTTCTACAAACTCTGGTTTATTCGGTGTATCTTCTAATGCCAGTGTCATCTCATATGCATCTTCTGGCGGTGCTGCCCATGGATCTTCTAAAATTCCACATTCGTTGCTGCGTCCCCATAAGTTTTGATCGATTGAAAATGGGCTATCTAAATTAATCGGAATTGGTACATCGTTTTCTTTTGCATAGGCAATTTCTTCTTCACGTGACCACTTCCATTCACGTACAGGTGCAATCACTTCTAAGTAAGGATTTAATGCTTGAATAGAAACTTCAAAACGAACTTGATCATTTCCTTTCCCTGTACATCCATGTGCAACTGCAGTCGCTCCTTCTTGCTCTGCAATTTCTACTAATTTCTTCGCGATAAGTGGGCGTGATAGCGCCGAAACAAGAGGATATTTCCCTTCGTATAATGTGTGTGCTTGCATCGCCATCAATGCATATTCGTTTGCAAATTCTTCTTGAACATCAATCATATATGATTTAATTGCACCTACTGAAAGTGCCTTTTCTTTTACAAATGCTAAGTCTTTGCCTTCCCCTAAGTCTAAACAAAGCGCGATAATATCATAATCCTTCTCTTGTAACCATTTAATTGCAACGGAAGTATCAAGACCTCCGGAATATGCTAATACAACTTTTTTCTTCTCCATTTTGCATCCCCCTAAAGAATAAATATTCATTTTCTTTTATAATAATTCAAACTTTAACACCTTTTACAAAATGTATCAAGAGTCATTTTCAAATTTTTTCAAACAATTCCGTCGAACTTCTTTCTGTTTTTATGTACAATATAAGCAGGAAAACGGGGGTGAACTTATGGAAAAGTATTTCTTTTACGATGAACATCTCGGCATTGAAATTCCGCATTTACAAGAAGATTGGGAAGATATCCCCGAAAAAATGCAACACGCTATTTTATTAAAATGGGAACAAGTTCGCGGGAAAATTCCTGATCGTATAAAAGAACTTGAGCACTATATTAATACAAAACAACATTATTTAAATAACGAAGAAGACTTCGAAGTTTCTTGTAAACTAAATTCAGAAATTGCCGATCTTGCTTCCATCATTAATGACCTTTGGCTTTGGTATCGACTCACTCAAAATGTATCTGAGGGGAAAGCACACCAATGAAAAAAGCATGCCCCTCAATTACTTTGGATCATGCTTTTTTTGTCGTAACATGATTTACAATATATTTCTTGTGCTGTTTTCGCCAAACATACATCGAATGGACCAACTAATATACTTCTTTCTTTCGGCAACTTTACAAAAGCGACGAGTTCTTCTTCATATTGAATTTTTTTCTGACATGAAATACATATTAATTCTTTTCTTTTGAACATTTCTTTTAGCATACCTTCACTCCCCCATCATCTATCTATATTAATATACTCTCATAACAGTTAAGACTTGTAAAAAAATGACACATTCCGAATCGAATGATTCATATACTATGTACAAAAGGAGGTCTAAAGCTTATGCGTGCTTTCGTTATTATCGCTTTAACTTTTTTAAGTGTGATTAGTTGGGATGCGTTTTTTAAAGATAAAAGTGATGAAAAGAATACAACGGAATAAAACCCTTTTTTTCTTACTTATTGGACAAACCGTTACAAACTGTCCAATAAGTAAGAAATAACTTAGGCTTTTCTACAAAAATATTTAAACATAACATTTTTTGTAGATTCCCTCCGTTTATTGTCGGTTTCCATCCGCATACATTTTTTAAAAGTATGATATAATAGTATAAATCTTGAAGGAAGGGATTTTGATATCATGATCGCTCGAAGGAGCATGTGGCATCGTATTGACGAATCATACACGTAGCGTATTTTTCAGCTCAGATACTTTAGTCTAGCGAAAAAAATACGAGAGTGGGGAAATTATGATTGCCCGAAGGATAATTTGGCAAAAAAAAGACTCTTCTTACACATAGCGTTTTGTTTAGGACTTAATTGTTACTAGCTAAACAAAACAAAGAAGAGCAGGATTGCTAAATGACGAATCCTACTCCACGTTTTGTTTAGTCGTTTTAAGACTTAAACTAAAACGAAGGTAGGGAGAATTGATGGACGAGAGGATTATTCGTTATTTCTTCAGCGACATATAGCGTAGTTAGTTTTTTTCGTAAACTAACTGAAAGCTACATGTGAGCTCGTAGTTAGTTTACAACACAAAAAGGACTACTAACTACGGAAAGAAGGAATAACGATGAGGAACATCCAAAGTCGACAAATTATTAAAGAAGTTTTTATGGTTTTAATCGGTTCATTTATTTTAGCAGCAGCGCTATATCACATTCACTTCCAAAACCACTTAACAGAAGGTGGCTTTGTAGGTATCGCACTATTCATCCAAAATTTTTATGATATTTCACCATCTATTTCAACTGTAATAATGGATATCCCAATTATTCTACTATGTGCTTCATTGTTAGGTAGAAAAATGGTTGGCTATTCATTCTTAGGTTCAATTTCATTCGGAGTATTTTATTCTCTTATGGAAAATTATTCTCCATTTACGGTCGATTTATCAAACAATTTATTTATAGCTGCAGTAGTTGGCGGTGCGTTAGCTGGTATTGGACTCGGTTTTATATTGCGATTTGGCGGTGCAACCGGTGGAGACGATATTTTAACAATTGTATTAAGTAAAAAAACACGTTTTACAATTGGGCAAATTTTCTTCGTCTTTGACGCGATTGTTCTTGCGCTTTCATTATATTATTTAAATTGGACAGAAATTGCTTTTACTATTCTTTCAATTGCCGTACAGGCAAAAACATTGGATTTAATTTATTATCCAAAAGCAGAAGAAAAGCAACCAGTATCTATTCCAATGTCCAAAAAGCATGCAACAAATTAAAAAAGCGAAAGGCTTCGGCCTCTCGCTTTTTTTATGCTCTTTTTTCTTTCTCGACTATGTGACGCACTTGATAAAATCTATTTGCAAATTCAGTAACGTTTCTTGTTAAACGATAATTCACTGTAGATCCAATTGCCATTCCAATTACCGGTATACCTTGGAATAATTTACGACGAAGAGCATAAATCGAAAATGTCTTCAAAATTTGTTTTAACACAACCTCAGTAGAAGCTGTTTGTAGCACTGCTTCGTCTCCTTCGTAGAAGAACGAATCTTCTTGTTCCAGCTCTTGCAATAAATTGTACCATGCATATTGCTGAAGTCTTCCTGGTAGTAATGATGCATGAAACACCTTTAACGCAAGCATCATTTCATACGGCTTGTTCACATCATGTCCAAATGATGTGGCAATAAGTTGGACTGCCTTCACATTTAACGCGATCATAACCGGAAAATCCGCCGTTAATAATAATAAACCTCCAGCACCTGTTGCCCCGCCTTGTACAAATGAATATAGACGATGACGTGCTGTTTGCTGCTCTGCTATGTATGTTAATTGATCAATAGATAATGCTTTCAAATCTTCAAGCTGTTCAATCGATTCATCAAATAATCTTGATGTTCCTAAAATCCGATTACGTGCATCTAACTGTGCTTGTGAACTTTGAATAAATGCATGCAAATGAAAGAGCCATCCATCTGCTTTCGTGAAGAATTCTTTTCGCTTTTTCTCAGGTAATTTCGCAACTGCAGTATGTAACCATTTATCAAACACTTTTTGAAAATCGGTCGCTTCTTGCTCAACTAATTGCGCTTCCCATTCTTTTATATTGTCTAAAATGGCTTGTTCTCGCTTCGATCGCATCGTAACAACCACCTCGTTCGATTTTTTTCTATTGTAACATATTTCTGCTTATTCTTTACAAATATGCTTGTATATCTCTTTTCACATACCCTTTATAAGCGACATAAAATAATAGCAAAAAGGATGAGTTGCATCACATGAATCTATCCAATCTAAAACAAAATTATAACGCAGTATTCAGCTTAGGACAAAACTGCTGGCCTGCTTGGGCATTATATCAATTCGAATTATCACCTTTTTTTGGCGTTATTGATTTTATGCTAAGCCCCTCATTAGAAAAAGTGAATGTATTATTACAAAATCGATTTGACCGCTTTTTAAATTTCGAAAATTTATCCTTCATCTCATTTTGGGATGATGGTGCAAAATTAAGACTCCGTGATAATCTATATGAAATCGACTCTTGCCACGACTTTAAAACAGATGTAAACACACCAGCTTCTTGGCCTTCTTATACAGAAATTAAGTTAAACTATGAACATCGTATTAATCGTTTTCTAGCTACAATTGAAACAGCAGCATCCATATTATTTATTCGAACTGGAGGAACATATGAAGAAGCATGTTCCCTAGAACAAATTTTATCTCAAATCGTTACACATACATTCTCTGTCCTATTACTCATTCCTGAAGATGTACCAACCATCACCCAAGAAGATTGGGGATTACAAAATATTTGCGTTATAAAATGCCCTATTATGGATGTATACCAATACAATGAAGCATTTTGGAAAGACTTATTTGATGGAATTACAGTTAGACCGCACACTTAAATACACGATACTTTTATCACACCATACATTATAATCGTCCTTATACAAAACAAATAAGGAGTGATTGTATATGTATCCACGTGCAAAAGCTTTCGGTCTTGCTGTACATCAAGATCGCCTTCTCGTACAAGAATATTATACAGAAGGCGAAATATATTATCGTCCTCTTGGCGGTTCAATTGAACTTGGTGAAAAATCAGCACATACTGTTATTCGGGAGTTTAAAGAAGAGCTTCATACGGAGATAGAAATCACCAATTATTTAGGTTGTTTAGAAAATGTCTTTCATCTAGATCGAGAAATTGCTCATGAAATCATTCAACTATATTCTTTACGTTTATTAGACACGTCACTATATGAAATGGAAAAAGTGAATATACAAGATGAGCAAACAATATCGTATGCGAAATGGATTCCTATTACGGCATTCATTCAGAAAGAAAAAACATTATATCCGGATGGAGTTTTAAAATACATCCAAAAGAAAAAAGACGAAATCCTATAGGATCTCGTCTTTCTTTTCATATATTAACCAATATCTCCAAGACGTAGTACGTCACGAGCGATCATAACTTCTTCGTCAGTTGGAATTACGATAATTTTTACTGGAGAGTGTGGGAAGCTGATGAATGCTTCTTCACCGAATACGTTATTACGTTTTGCATCGAAGTATACGCCCATGTACTCAAGGCCTTCTAATACGCGCTCACGAATAATCGCACTGTTTTCACCTACACCAGCTGTGAAGATGATTGCGTCTACACCTTTCATACGAGCAGTGTAAGAACCGATGTATTTGTGGATACGGCTTACGAATACATCAAGTGCTACTTTCGCACGGTGGTCGCCTTCTTCTTCTTTCGCAATGATGTCACGTAGGTCACTAGAGTATCCAGTAAGACCTAACATACCACTTTTCTTGTTTAATACGTTAACTACTTCTTCTACTGTTTGGCCTGTTTTTTCCATGATGTATGGAATTAACGCAGGGTCAAGGTTACCAGAACGTGTACCCATTGTTACACCAGCAAGTGGAGTGAAGCCCATAGAAGTATCGATAGATTTACCGCCTTCTACTGCTGCGATACTTGCACCGTTACCTAAGTGACAAGAAAGTAAGCTTAAGCTTTCAATTGGACGACCTAATAATTCAGCCGCACGCTCAGTTACATATTTATGAGAAGTTCCGTGGAAACCGTATTTACGGATGCCGAATTTTTCATAGTACTCATATGGTAAGCTGTATAGGAATGCAGATTCCGGCATTGTTTGGTGGAATGCTGTATCGAATACTGCTACTGCTGGTACGTTTGGTAATACTTCTTGGAATGCTTTAATACCAACAACGTTTGCTGGGTTATGAAGTGGTGCTAAATCGCTTAATTCTTCGATATCAGCTAATACTTCATCAGTAATTAAAACAGAGTCAGCAAATTTTTCGCCGCCGTGAACAACACGGTGACCGATACCGCCAATCTCATCTAGAGATTTAACGATTCCGTTTTCAGTTAATTTTTTAAGAAGCATATTAACTGCTACTGCGTGATCTGGAATGTTTGTAATTTCTTTTTGTTTTTCGCCATCTACAGTAATAGTGAAGATACTATCTTCTAAACCGATACGTTCTACTAAACCTTTTGTTAATACTGTTTCACTTGGCATTTCAAATAATTGGAATTTTAAGGAAGAGCTTCCTGCGTTAATCGCGATGATTTTTGACATCTAGTCTTTCGCCCCTTTTTCTCTTGGTAGTTGTGTGGATGTTTCCACAAACCGCTCGATTTTATCTGATCAAATTCACCAAATATGAAAACGTTTCATCATTAGCAAATTTTATACTCACGATTTTAATTTAAACATCGTCCGACATATATTTCAAGTGAAAAAATTGTAACACCAAGAAAAAATATATATTACAGATTTCAAAAAAATTCAGTTAAATCTTGTATATATTTAAAAATATGACATATTATATAAAACTGTACTACATAAATCACTAATACTGTTACATATACCTAGCTTTATTTATGTGTTGCAAACCAAGTATTTAATTGATCCATAATGTCTTCCATTGCCTTCATGTTAGAGAATTTAGGCAATTCCACTAATAACGCCTGTTTTGGCATTGTTACATTAGCGCCTTTCTTTTGGAGAACAAATATACTTTTTGCATTTTTCTCGTTTTTAAACATGGAAACAGGAAGCTGTAATAACCCTTGAATAAAGCATGTTTCTTTAATAAATGCATGTAATTTTGGTGCCTGGTCACTTTCAAAAATGAAGTTTGGTACTAAGAAGAATAAGTACCCGCCCTCTTTCGTATGTTTCACACTTTGTTCAATAAATAAGTGATGGGCATACGACATTCCTTCATCTGCTTTTAATTTATATTCACTTGCACCGATTTCGTTTGGATAATAACCAACCGGTAAGTCTGAAACGACTGCATCAACTGGATCGATATAAAGTGGTGCTAGTCCATCTTGATGGAAGAATTCGATTGCATGCTTTTGTAAATTTGCATTTACTAAAGCAAGTTTAATTAGCACTTCATCCACTTCTACACCAAATCCACTCATTGTTAGTCCTTCTTTGGCGCTATTAAACACTGTAGTCATTAAATTTCCTGTTCCAATTGCAGGATCTAAAACTGTGATCTCGTTTTGACCTTGCATAAATTTATGGAATAAGTAACTCATGAACATACCAACTGCATCAGGTGTCATTTCGTGATTCGCTTGTACGCCTTCTTTCATTCCTTTTAAGATGGCTAACTGAAATGCTTTACGAATTTCTTCACCTTTATATGTTTCTTCATTAAACGTACTATATTCACGATTCAGCCTTTCAATTGCTGATTCGGATAATTCCTCTTGTAAAATCGCTCCCTCAAACAAGTTATCACCTGTTTCTACAAGCGCCTCTAAATATGTTACATCTAATTCTTTACGTAAAACTACCGCAGAAGAATCAAAAATAGAAAATAATGTTTCTACTGTCTGACTCACGTACATTCCTCCTTCTCTCTTTTACACATAACTTATATCATACCACAAAGTGATTTTTTCCAAAAAGAAAAAGCGACCTCCTGTAAAGAGCTCCCCTTTAGTTATATGTGATATAACGTTTTTTCTCATATATCGATGCCGTTACAGAGCAATATATGAGAAAAAACGACCTCTTTATAAGAGGTCATTTTCTTCACATTACTTCGCAGATTTAGCTGCTTCTAATGCTGCTTCATAGTTTGGATGGCTTGTACCTTCGCTTACGTACTCTACGTAAACTACTTTGTCATTGCTATCTACTACGAATACTGCACGAGCAAGTAAACGAAGTTCTTTCATTACTAAGCCGTAAGCTTCACCGAATGAAAGGTCACGGTGGTCAGAAAGTGTTACAACATTTTCTAAACCGTTTGCTGCACACCAGCGTTTTTGAGCGAATGGTAAATCAGCGCTAATTGTTAATACTTTTGCGTTTTCAATACCTGCTGCATCTTGGTTAAAACGACGTGTTTGTGCATCACACACACCTGTGTCGATTGAAGGTACAACACTAATTAATTTCACTTCGCCTTTGTATGTTTCTAAACTTACTGGAGATAAGTCGTTTGCTAATACTTGGAAGTTTGGCGCTTGATCGCCAACTTTAACTTCTGTTCCAACTAAAGTCATTGGATTACCTTTAAAAGTTACGTTTGCCACTTGAAAATCCTCCCTTATTTAAACAAAATATGTACAATGTAAATGATAGTTTGTCCCTATCGATAATGCAAATAAAATCGCTTTATTTACAAAAAAATTAAAGAAGCTAACCTATTGATTAGCTTCTTTATTCTTTAAATTTGAAATTCTGGATCATCTTCTTTTCGTTTATCCATCATTTCTTTCACTTTATCAACAGCTTGTGGCGCTAATTCAATTATTTTATCGATGACGTGTGTTTGTTTATCTAAATGCAATACTTTCACACCATCTCCATTTATAACAAGAAAGGCAACAGGATTAATAGAAACTCCTCCACCACTTCCCCCGCCAAATGGATGACGGCCTGAATGTTCTACTTTACCAAATTCACTTCCACCAGCAGCAAATCCGAAACTTACTTTCGAAACTGTAAGAATTACGCTTCCATCTGCCGCTTTAATTGGGTCACCAACAATTGTATTTACATCAGTCATTTGTTTTAAATGCTGCATTGCTGTTGTCATTAAACCTTGAATTGGATGGTCCATTCTATATCCCCCCTATGCTTGAACAGATTTTTCTGCCATACCAGATCTTTGTCTTCTCATAAAGACGAGTAATTTGACGCCAGTTTTTATAGCGCGGAATATACGAAAAGATGCTGTTAACTCGCATCTTGATGCAAATCCTTTCCCTTGAAAAACTGGGGTAATTTCAAATTCTGGTACGTCGACAATATGCATATATTGTCCGACAACTCCAGCAACCATACCTTTTGTCCCCCATGCATATCCAGTGACAATTCCAGTACTAGCTGCATCGCCTGCTCCAATTTGTGTATGCCATTTCCAACCATTGATTTTCACTCGTTTGAGAAAATCTTTAACAATAGTATGAACTTCTTGAAGCTTTTTTATCAGTTCACCAATGCTGTCAAGTTGCGCCATAATTTTATTATCGAGTCCGCCGTCTTCTTCAGCTTTTTCGATTTTCTGTCCTGTCTTTTTCTGCTGTTTTTCAATTCTTTCCAACACATCAAATGTATATCGAATCATCCATATTTTCACTTGAAGCAAACATTGCTTTTCCATTTCTGAATATAAAAATGTCACCTTAAGCTTTATTTTCGACAATAGTATAAACAAAATAAAAAGAAGAAGAATTATTATTCCAATTACGAGCCACTTCATACGTATCATCCTTTCACTCCGTACCCATTATCGACAACTTTATGCATCATTAAACAGAGTTCTATAAGATTGAATATAAAAATTTTTCTAAAAATAAAAAGGTGTTTTGACAATTTATATCGAAATATATTATTTGAACATATCATCAAGGAACAGACTCTCATGATATGTAGCACGAAAAACAGAAAATTTAACTGCAGTGGAGGGATACATAATGGCAGATCGTCGCAATTTATTTTTCTTTTATGGTGATGACAAAGCAACGCTCGTTGAAAAAATGAAACCAATCTATCGTATTTTAGAAGAGAATGGATTTACCATATTAGATCATCCAAAAAATGCAAACGCTATCGTCAGTGTTGGAGATGATGCAACTTTCTTACAAGCCGTTCGTAAAACTGGTTTTAGAGAAGATTGTTTATACGCAGGGATTTCTACGAAAGATGAAACTTCGTTCTACTGCGATTTCCATATTGATCACGTTGATACAGCCCTTCAAGAAATTACAAAAAATGAAATTGAAGTGCGAAAATATCCAACAATTCAGGTAGATGTAGATCATAGTACATCTTTCCATTGTTTAAATGAGTTCTCATTACGTTCTAGTATTATTAAAACATTCGTTGTAGATGTTCACGTTGATGATTTATACTTCGAAACATTTAGAGGGGACGGTTTAGTAGTTTCTACCCCAACAGGAAGTACTGCTTACAATAAATCATTGCATGGTGCAGTTGTTGACCCGCTTATCCCATGTTTCCAAGTAAGCGAACTAGCATCATTAAATAACAACACATATCGTACACTCGGTTCACCGTTCATTTTAAATCACGAACGTACATTAACTTTAAAACTAAAACCAGACGGTAACGATTATCCTGTTATCGGCATGGATAACGAAGCGCTTAGCATTAAACAAGTAGAAAAAGCTGTTGTACGCTTAAGCGATAAACAAATTAAAACAGTTAAATTAAAAAACAATTCTTTCTGGGAAAAAGTACAAAGAACGTTTTTATAGAATTAAAATAACCGCAGAATTATGTAATTCCATAATTCTGCGGTTATTTATTTACCCCAATTGACGCGGACAATAATCTCTTACTATCCGGCCGTTATTCTTGTCAGTTTTTGTCGGTAAGTCGATATATTTTAATAATCGCTCATATATTTTTACTCATCTTTTCTATAGACAACTTGGCCATCTATTACGGTCATTTCTGCTTGCACTTCTTTTATTTCTTCTGCCTCAATTTCAAAAATATTGCGGTCTAATATTGTAAAATCTGCTTCATATCCTTTTGTAATTTGCCCTTGCTTCGCTTCTTTTCCGATTGCATAGGAACTTCCTGTTGTAAATAAAGAAACAGCCTCATAAATCGTTAATCTCTCCTCAGGCATATAGCATACACCGTCAATAAAACTTCTACGTGTAACAGCGCTATATATGCCTAAAAATGGATTCACTTGTTCAATGGGAGCATCTGAGCCACCGTTGCAGTGTAATCCTGCTTCCAATAACGTCTTCCAAGCGTACGCATAACGAAGACGACGCTCGCCTAGTTTTTCAATGACTGACGGAAAATCTGATGAAAGAAAGACTGGCTGTATATCGATAATGGCTTGCAAGTTTTTCATTCTTTCTATCAACTCTTCACGAGCAAGCTGACAATGAATAATACGGTCACGTAACCCTTTTGCTGGTGGATATAATTCGAGTGCATCAATGACATATTCAAGCGATAAATCACCGATAGTATGAATCGCAACTGGCATATGTAATTCTCGTGCTTTCTTCACTAATTCCGCAAGTTCTTCACGTGAGAAAATCGCAACCCCATTCGTTTCCTTCGCATCTTCATACGGTTCACTTAATAATGCTGTTCTTCCGCCAAAAGAACCGTCAGAGAAAATTTTCATTGCCCCAAATTCAATATAGTGTTCATTTTCATATTCTTTTCGTTCATGTGCTACTTCATGATGAACGAGCAAATGGGCTTTAAATGGCATTTCTTTTATAACGTGAGAAAACGCATTATATGTTTTTCTAAAACCACCATAATAATTTAAATCTTCCGTATGCCCGCCAACAAGTCCGTATTTCCAGCAATCTTTAATCGCTGTTTGCAGAGCTCTTTGCAAATAAGCTTCATCAATTTCTGGCTGAACGTGTTTAATTAATTCTTGCCCTTGTTCATATAAAAGCCCTGTTAACTTATTTGATGAATCCCTGCCAATTTTTCCGCCTTTTGGATCTTGCGT
The DNA here is from genome assembly GCF_056033865.1 of Bacillus sp. FAU20. Taxonomy (NCBI): domain Bacteria; kingdom Bacillati; phylum Bacillota; class Bacilli; order Caryophanales; family Bacillaceae; genus Bacillus; species Bacillus sp. FAU20. Next base: position 30,582 of record NZ_JBVYHY010000003.1, on the reverse strand, counting down.
CGCTTCTGTTATGTTCGCTTCTTGCAGTATGTATGAATTAACCCATGTAACGTGACGACAAACTCTCTTTAATAAAATGGGATGGTCTTTCGAAATTTCATCTAAATCATGCGCGTGAACATCTTTCGTATCTGTAAAGTTATTTTCATTCCATCCTTCTCCAATAATCCAAGCGCCCTTTGGAGCTTCTTCCGCTTGCTTCTGAACGAGAGTAAGCACTTCACCATAAGATGTGCAATTTGATAAATCTAGACGAAGTAATCTCTCCCCATGTCCAATAAGGTGCATGTGGCTATCAACGAGACCTGGAATCATCGTTTTGCCTTTTAAATCGTGCAATGTAACCGCGGCATATTGGTTTTCTAACTCTTCTTTACTTCCAACATCAACGATCGTACCGTTTTCAACGTAAACTGCGTCCACTTTTTTATTTTCTTCTCTCATTGTGTAAATGGTGCCGCCATACCAAATTTCTCCCATATATCCCATCTCCTTTATTTTTTATTGTATAAAAAAAAGCACCATTTCAAAATATGGTGCTTTTCTTAAAATTACTTTTGTTCAGTAGTAGACGTTGTAACTTGCCATTCAATATTAAATTTATCTTTTACTTGTCCGTATGCTGGGCTCCAGAATGTTTCTTGAAGTGGCATGATAACTTCTCCACCTTCTTGTAACTTATCGAATACTTCTTTTGCTTTTTCTGCATTACTAATTTGAATTGCGATTGTTACTTGAGATCCGATTGCATGCTCTTGACCCGGGAATGTATCAGAGATCATAAGATCCGTATTACCAACTTTTAAAGTAGCGTGTAAAACGCGCTCTTTCGCTTCAGCTGGAACCGGGTATTCTGGATTTTCAGGCATATCACCAAAAGTTTGCATGACTTCTACTTTTGCATCTAAAGCCTCTTTATAAAACTGTACAGCTTCTTGCCCACTGCCATCTAAAACTAAGTACGGATTAATACCTAAAATCATACGGACACCTCTTTTTTTAGTTTATAGAATCGAACTTGTGTTCGTTTTTATTTTATCATTGTTTTGCATTTCATTCAACTATTTACTTCACTGTTTTCAAAATTATTTTGACGGAATCTCCATCTCTTGTTTTCTAAGTTCAATACGGCGAATTTTTCCAGAAATCGTTTTTGGTAGTTCATCTACAAATTCAATTTTGCGAGGGTATTTATATGGTGCAGTGAGTTCTTTGACGTGTTGTTGGAGTGTTGGAATTAATGTTTCTTCGTTCTTTTCTATATTCTCTCTTAATACGATAAATGCCTTCACGACACTTCCACGAATTTCATCAGGACTTGCGACAACTGCACATTCTCTTACGTACGGATGTTTTACAAGAGCATCCTCTACTTCAAATGGCCCGATTGTATAACCAGAACTAATAATGATATCATCACCGCGCCCTTCAAACCAGAAGTAGCCGTCTTCATCTTTCTTCGCTTTATCACCTGTAATATAATAATCACCGCGAAATTGCATCGCTGTACGTTCATTGTCTTTGTAATATTGTTTAAAGAGGGCCGGCGTTTCAATGTGAACTGCAATATCACCAACTTCGCCTACTTTAACTGGAGTACCTTCCTCATTTACGATATCGACGTGGTTACCTGGCGTTGGTTTCCCCATTGATCCTGGTCTAATATCCATCCCTTTCATTACACCAACAAGTAATGTATTTTCCGTTTGCCCATAGCCGTCTCTTACTGTAATATGAAAGTGCTTTTGGAACGTTTCAATGACTTCTCTATTTAACGGCTCTCCTGCGGATACAGCGCTATGTAATGCCTCTAAATTGTACTGGCTTAAATCTTCTACCTTTGCCATTAATCTATACTCAGTCGGTGTACAACAAAGCACATTCACCTTATTATCGTCTAATAAATTCAGGTACGTTTTCGGTTCAAACTTACCGTGATATACAAATCCTGTTGCCCCTGATCCTAGCGTTGCTAAAAACGGGCTCCAAATCCACTTTTGCCAGCCTGGACTAGCTGTTGCCCATACAATATCATTCTCTTCAATTCCGAGCCAATTTGGAGCGCTCGTACGTAAATGAGCGTATGCCCACGCATGTGTATGAACGACACCTTTTGGATTTCCTGTCGTTCCTGACGTGTAAGATAAAAAGACCATATCTTCTTTATCTGTCTTCGCCATTTCTAACATGTCACTCTCTGTTTCTAACGCTGTTTTCAAATTAACCCATCCATCTACTGATTGCTCGCTCAGGACAAATTTTCGAAGAGATTCCATCGCTTTTATATCATCAAATTGCCTAATATACGGCTCATAACTTACTATCGCTTTTACTTCTCCATGTCCAATTCGATATTCTATATCTTTTTTACGTAACATTTCCGAGCTTGGAATTACGACAAATCCTGCTTTAATAGCAGCAATATACGTCATGTACGCTTCAATTAAACGCGGCATCATAATGAGAAGCTTGTCCCCTTTTTGCAAACCACTTTTTATAAAAGCGTTTCCAATTTTATTCGCACCTTGCATTAATTCAGCGTATGTAACTTCCCTTCGATTCCCTTTATCATCTTGCCAAATTAAAGCTAACTTCCCTTTATCACACGTATATTTCTCTATTTCAGAAACTAAATTATAAGACGGTGGCGCCAACAATTCTTCTCGCTTCATAAAATATCCTCCCTTTTCTTTATGCCTCCTTTATATAATAAAGAATTTTCTGTTAATTTTGAACCCTCTTCTTTTGACAAATTTTTCAGTTCTGTCGAATTAGCAAACGAAATTACATCGACTTACCCACAAATAGCGACACAACACAAAAAAGAAAGAGCGGGAGAACCCGCTCTTTCTAAGCCATCATATGGGATTATTTTTGGTAACCGCCTAATTGTTGCTCAGCTAGTGAAACTAGACGTTTAGTGATTTCACCACCAACAGAACCGTTAGCGCGAGCTGTTGCATCAGCTCCAAGTTGAACACCAAACTCTTGAGCGATTTCGTATTTCATTTGGTCTAATGCTGATTCAGCACCAGGAACCGCTAATTTATTTGTGCTACGTGACATGTTATATCACCTCCTTGTGAGTATAGAGTGTGATAAATAACATGACTTCATACACGTTTTAGATATGGTAATTTATGGTTTTAGAAAAGTTCTTCAAATTTTTCTTCTTCCGCCACTACTTCTACCGTTTGTAATACCATTGTTTCTTTGTTCCCTACAGCTTCATCGATTAATGGCGTGAAATCGTATTTCGCTTCAAAACGATTTGCTTTTTCACGTTTCGGCTTTGTCGCTGGGCTTGCTGGTGTGAATACAGTACAGCAATCTTCATATGGACGAATTGAAATATCATATGTGCCGATTTCTTCAGCGATTTTAATAATCTCTAATTTATCCATCGTAATAAGCGGACGAATAACTGGGTAGTTTGTTACTTCGTTAATCGTATGCATACTATCTAACGTTTGGCTTGCTACTTGTCCAAGACTTTCACCAGTCGTAATTGCAAGTGCGTTACGCTCCTCAGCAATACGTTCTGTAATACGCATCATCATACGGCGCATAACCGTCATTGAATAGCTAGATGGGATTTCTTTATTAATCGTTTTTTGCACTTCTGTAAACGGAACAAGGTGAAGCGTTACTCGTTTACAATACTTCGTTAACTCTTGCGCTAAATCGATTACTTTTTGTTTTGCACGCTCACTTGTGAAAGGTGGACTATGGAAGTGAACTGCTTCCACAGATACGCCGCGTTTCATCGTTAAGTACGCTGCTACTGGGCTATCAATACCACCAGAAAGAAGTACCATTACTTTTCCGCCAACGCCAACTGGTAAACCGCCAGCTCCCATACGCTCATCGCACATGATATAGCTATAGCCACTGCGGATCTCTACGCGTACATTTACATCTGGATTATGAACATCTACTGTAATATCTTCTGTGTTTTCTAGAATATGTCCGCCAATCTCAGGTAATAATTCCATCGTTCTCATTGGGAAATGCTTATAAGAACGGTGTACAGTAATTTTAAATGTTTTCACATCACCTTTTACTTGTAAGAAAGCTGCTAATGCACCTTCTTTAATGTCTTCTAATTCTGATGGTACTTTCATCGCTAAGTTAAATTTATGAATACCGAATACATCCTTCAATCTTTCAGAGACTGCTTCATGATCTTCACCATTTAACTGGATGTACATACGATCATGTGTTGCATCGATTTTAATATTTGGGAATTTTTTCAGTTTGAACTTCACGTTATCTTTTAATGTGCTTACAAACTTAGAACGGTTCTTACCTTTTGTCGTCATTTCTCCATAACGCACTAAAATATATTCATATTTCAACATAATTTCTTTACCTCATCACTTCATATAATTTTGGTATCGTCTCTTTTACAATACCTTCAAATTGTTTTACTTCTTCCATTGTGTTTTCTGGTGCCAAACTAATACGAATAGCGCTTGCAGCTGCTGCATGCGGCACTCCCATTGACACTAACACTCTGCTCACTTCATTTGCTTTTGAAGAACAAGCAGATTTCGTTGACACATATACACCGTGTTCTTCTAAAGCATGAACGACTACTTCTGGTTTTAAACCAACAAATGATACATTTAAAATGTGCGGTGCTGCATAGGCAAGCGACGTGTTAATCGTTACATCTTCCATCTCTTTAAAGAAACGAACAAGCTCTGCTTGTAAACTTTGCAAATGAGCTACCTTTTCTTTCACTTGTTCCATTGTCATGCGAAGTGCTTTCACCATCGCTACAATGCCAGGTAAATTCTCTGTACCAGAGCGATACTTAAGCTCTTGTTGACCACCTGATAAAATTGGATCTAATCTTACGCCATCGCGTACATAGAGAAGACCCGTTCCTTTTACACTGTGGAATTTATGTCCAGATATTGAGCAAAGATCAATATGAGAAGCATATAAATCAAGCGGTACTTTTCCTATCCCTTGCACATGATCTACATGGAATCTTATTTTCGGATGATTCGATAATAACGTTCCAATTTCAGCAACGGGCTGAATTGCTCCAGTTTCGTTGTTCACATGAATAATTGACACAAGAATCGTATCTTCACGAAGTGCTCGTTTCACATCTTCTACCGATACAACCCCATGCTCGTTAACCGGTAAATATGTTACATCAAACCCGAGTTCTTCTAATTGCTTATATGCCTCAAACACAGACGCGTGTTCAATATTTGTTGTAATGATATGTTTGCCGCGCGAACGATTCCTCATCGCTATCCCTTTAATCGCAAGGTTATTCCCTTCCGTTCCACCTGATGTGAAAATAATTTCAGAAGGTTTAACACGAAGAAGCTGCGCTGCAATCGTTCTTGATTGTGTTAATAGACGCTCTGCCTCTCCTCCAAGCGAATGAATAGAAGAAGGATTACCAAAATATTTCCCAGCAACCGTCACGTATGATTGAAGAGCTTCTGGATATGGCTTCGTCGTCGCACTATTATCAAAATAGATCATCGTTCTTCCCCTTTCAGCGCTATCACATCGTATAATCATATCATAAATACGTGTCATTACGCTAAGACTACGCAAAGGTTCCGTTTTATCTCGATTGGTGAAGACTAATAATTGGCGAGGATGCCCTCCTATTACAGTTTCACTTTATCCCGCGTTAACGGGCAATAAGACTCTCACCTCAAAATCCAGTTAGAGCAAAGAAGTTAGATGGGAGATTAACTGCCCGTAAATGCCCGATTGGTGAAGGCTAGTAATCAGTGGGGATGAATCCTCCCACCGATTAGAGTTTCACTTTATTTTGAAACGAATAACCTTGCTGTATTCCGCTATTCATTATAGCAACATCGCCTGCAAAATTACATAAAAAAACAAACCCTTTTATGAAAGGGTTTGTTCATTGTCTACATATTCAGCTATTTTTTGAACAACGCCAGGTTCAAGTTGCTCTAATACTGAAGCCGCTTGTTCTAAAGCTGCATCGTATTGGTATTCACGGAATAATTTCTCAGCATAATTTAAACTTTCTGCTAGGTTTTCATCATGACTGCGGTAACGGTTACCGTACTGAATTAATTTTTCCACTAAATATGCTTGTCCAATTAACTCTTCTGTCATTTCAGCTACATCGTTCACAGTTGTATATGCTTCTTCTAAACTGCTATTTACAGCGTTCATATTTAACGGCTTCACTTCTAATTGTTCATATACAGCTTGCATTGCCATTTGCCCTCTTTTTAAATCTTCCATAATACTCTCTGGAAGACCTGGCAAATTCGACTTTTGCATAAAGCGTTTCGTTTCGAAAATAGTATTTCGCATTTCTTGTAACTTCTCACGCGCTTCAAATTCTTCTTTACGCATCGCTTGCAGCATTTCTTTATATTCTGCATGAAGTACTTTTAACGTTTCACATTGCTCATAAACCTCTTCTAGTTCCTCACGAATAATAGAGAAGGCAATATCTTGTTCAGCAACGCGTAATTGCAACATTTCAAAACGTTTCGTTAAAATGTGCATTTGCTTTTCAATTACTTTTTGAGACTCAATATCCTTATCTTGCAATTGATAGCTTTGTTTCACAAGTTGTGTTTCTGTTTTCGTTTCAATCGTTTCGATGCGCATTTCTTCTAAGTCATCATAAACAGAAAGTGTTTTTTGCTCCACATAATGTCTCGCATGTACTTCTTGTTCCAGCTGATCGTAGAACCCATCTAAACGTGTTTTTAAGTTTTCTACTTTTTCAGCCGCTTCTGTTATATGAAGCTCCTGTATATCCATTAAACATGTTTGTAGTTGTTTCGTCATATCGCGAACTTCTTTAGGGACTTCCAAATAATCTAATACATAACCTTGTCTTACCATATCATTATGTCCGTGTAATAAATCTTCCAGTTGAACTGGTAACGTCGCTTGACACTCTACCAATAAATCTGGAATTTGGTGAATAATGATTTCTAAATCTGCTAAACCTTCTTCCAAACTAATGACAATTTCTCTCGCTTTTAAATAGTCGCCATTGTTTGTTGCTTCTTCAAAGGTTTTAAATTTCTCAGATTCAGCGTCTAACATCTCTTCGATTTTCTGCTCTGCTGCTCCATACATATGTCTATGAGCAAGAACACTCTTTTTCATACTACGATATGTATCACGTAACCCTTCAATTTCCGAGCTATTTTTCTCATGGCTTTCTAACAATTGCTGTAATTCATTTAAAATGTCCGTAATACGATTATCAGCGTCATCTAAACCACTTATGGATTCGTTCATCGCATGCTTTGCTTTTCGGAAGGAGAATTGCGAGGCGAATTTTCGCGCTTGCGCTAAATCTTTGTCAGCTTTCGGAAGGGTTGTTGATACAATTTCATCCCATTCTTCACGCCATTTACCAAACAGTTCTTCTGTTTGACCCGTCATGTTTAAATCTTTTACCCGTTTTAGTTCATCTGCCACAGGTTTATCTTTTATCTCTTGTTTCCACTGCTCCAGTGCTTCAATATCTTTATATGAACGATTTCTTATCACAAGCTCTATCATGAGCAGCACTAGAATAGAGCTTACTACAATGATAACGATCGTCAGGATAGAATCCATGCAAAAAAGCCTCCTAGTTATATCTCTTTTTTTGTCCGTTCCGTTTATGAAATGGAAGGCATTATGTATAAAAAGGGAATTCCCCTATATTTAACAACTAACAATGTACTAATCATACCATGTAATGGTTTGTTTTTGACCTAGTTTTTTTTAAAATTTCATGTTTCTTTCAATGTGATTGTAATCTTTCTCAATATTCCGCCTACCTCACTACCTATCCTCAAATGATTGTAATAACAAACAATCTTTCGTATGGGATACGAAATAAATTTTCCGCATGAGTGGTGGTTCAACAGAAATTACATGTACATTTCCTTGCCTTACAGACTGCTCTACTGCCCTTTCTGGAAGTAACGTGATACCAAGGCCAGCTTTTACCATTGCAAGCATCGGTTCTGCGTAAGATGTTTCCACAGCTATAGTTGGTTTTACACCTATTTCATGAAACATGTTCATAATCATTTTCCTTACATCACATATTTCTGGATATACAATTAATTTTTCATTGTGCAGCTCTTCTATTTGAATGACTATCTTCTCTTTGTACGGATGATTAGTTGAAACGGCACAAACAATTTTCTCTTGTTGTACTTCTTTTATATACGTAGCCCCTTCTACTATTGAATCGATGAACATCGCGTCAATCTCCCGCGCTTTAAATAAATCTCTTAATACTTCCGTATGCCCGATTTGCCATTCCAATTCGAACTCATCACCTAATATATCTTTACATTCTGATATGTAATGCTCTGCTAAACTCGGTAGTATACCAATTGAAAATTTCTGGTTCTCTTGATATCCCCTCATTTCTGTTTTCACTTCATTTATTTGCTCCAAAATCGGTAGCATTCTTTTTATAAATAACTCTCCTGCCTCCGTTAACTCTACTCCTTGCGCAGAACGCTTAAGTAAAGTAACCTCTAAATCCGCTTCTAACTTTTGAATTTGTTTACTAAGCGCTGGTTGAGATATATGTAAAATCTTACTTGCCTTTGATAAACTTCGCGTATGCTTCACTTCAATAAACGATCGTACTGCCTCCAAATCCATCGTACACACCTCTAACAAAAAGTTATAACCGTTATAAGAAATCTCTATTTCCTCCTATAAACAATTACTCTTTATACTTATTTCATCAACTTACTATAACGAAATGTAAAGGGGAAAGATACTCTTGAACAAAAAACAAATGCTACTCGGATCCTTTCTATGCTTACTCGCCGTCACTGCCTGGGGATTTATGTTTCCTGTAATGGCAAATGCTCTGCAATTTATCGATCCGTTCTTCTTCACAACGATTCGCTATGGATCAGCAGCTATTATTTTTCTTATTTTGCTATTAATTACTGAAGGAAAGACTTCGCTCAGTTTAGAAAAAAGAACACTTTCTCTATTCTTTTACGGGACAGTCGGTTTCGCGGGGTATGGTTTTCTCGTTTTCTACGGACAACAACTTGCTGGACCTTCCGGAGCAATCCATGCAGCTATGATTCAATCCCTTATGCCACTGATTGCCTTATCACTGCAATGGATAACGAAAAATTGCCGCCCACAAAACTATACATTCCTTTGTATGTTCGTTGCATTACTTGGTGTTATGCTTGTCATTTCAAAAGGAAATATTCACTTATTATTTGGAGCTGCAAGCCACTTATCAACAAACATATTGATGCTATGCGGCGTTACTTGCTGGGTCATTTATACAAACGGGGGTGCTCGTTTTCAATCTTGGTCACCACTTAGGTACACGACATTAACTTGTTTATTTGGCTCCATTTCACTCATCGTTATTGTTACTTTCTTAACGTACACAAATATAGTTACTATGCCGTCACTGCATACAGTTGTGAGCGTTCGTTTTGAGCTCTTTTATATGTCGATTATCGCAGGCGTTATCGCTGTATTTTGCTGGAATATGGGAAATCGCTATATTTCATCTATTAACGGCATATTATTTATGAATTTAGTTCCTATCCTTGCACTGATCGGTTCTATCTTTCGAGGTTATACAGTCGATAAAATTGAAATCGCTGGAGCAGCATTAACAATTATCGCGCTATTATGTAACAATTTATGGCAAAGAAAAGTAAACATAAAAATCCCCACCTCAGTTCGTTAGGTGGGGATTCTTCACATATGAACAGCTCTTGGCCATTCATGGTACATATTCGCTTTACATAATGCTTGTTCCATCCATTGCTCAATCTCTTTCGTATACATTTCTATGAAAAATGTCTCAGATGGGAAAGAATGCAGTACTTCTGATATATATTGTGGATATAAAAACGGCATATTTATCATACCTTTTAATTGCGTCATAAACATTGTAAATGATACTTTCTGAAATTCTTGTTTCATTTGTCCTTGTCTAATCATTTGTTCTATATAATATCTTTCTTTAGAAAAATAAACGGTCATCACTTCACGAATTAATGTCGTATCAAGCGAAAGCTCTCGGTAGAAGAAACGTGTTAGTTCTCTATTTTCAAATTGATATCGTAAAATCCCGCGCACCATTTGCACCATCACATCTTTAGCCGACAAATACTCTCTCTGTTCAAACGACATTTCAATCACATGAATATATCCTTCTAAAAAATCAGTAATAAGCTGTTCTAATAAACCTTGCTTCCCAGCAAAATAATATGAAATATTCGCTACATTCACATCCGCTCGCTTTGCAATGTCTCGCACCGACGTTCCATCATAACCTTTCGTATTAAACAACGATATTGCCGCATCAATTACTTTTTGTTTCGTCTGCTTCATGCGCTCACTTCCCTTCAATGAACAGCTATAGTTTAAATTTCTTGACTTTTAAGACAAATTCCTTTAATTTTCTATCGACAAAGTCATGTGAAATACATCGTATTTTGCCAATATTTTACACATCTCGATAAAAAAGGAGCTGTTTCCATGTTTACTAAAGAAAGTTATGCAGGATCTCGCGTGCAGCAATATGAGACAGTAATTAAACAACTGGATGCGTTATTAACTGGCGAATCAAACGTAGTCGCAAACTTATCAAATGCGTCCGCATTATTAAACCAATTTTTAGATCGCGTTAATTGGGTTGGCTTTTACGTAACAGAAGGAACTCAGCTTGTTCTTGGACCGTTCCAAGGAATGCCTGCTTGCGTGCGCATTCCATTTGGACGAGGCGTTTGCGGCGTAGCAGCTGAAACGAAAACAACACAGCTTGTAGCAGACGTTCACCAATTCCCAGGTCACATCGCTTGCGATAGTGCTTCTAATTCAGAAATCGTTGTACCGATTGTGAAAGAAGGAGTTGTCATTGGTGTACTTGACATTGATAGTCCTGAAAAGAATCGTTTTGATGAAGTAGATCAGCGCTATTTAGAAAAGTTTGTGGAAACACTCCTAAAACATATGTAAAAAGAAAAGAGCGAGTTATCGATTTAGTACGTCCTGTACAAAACCGATAGCTCACTCTTTTTTATTGATTAACAGTAGATATTTTCTTTAATGCCTGCTCTAAATCAGAAGCGATATCCTCCCACGATTCTAAACCGACTGATAAGCGTATTAAATTATCGAAAATGCCCATTTCTTTTCTTAGTTCAGCTGGAATCGCAGCATGCGTCATCGTTGCTGGATGCTGAATTAACGTTTCTGTATCTCCTAAACTCACCGCAATTGTAATAAAGTGAAGATCATTAATAAACGCTTGCGTCTCTTCTTTTCCGCCTTTTACTGAAAAAGAAATAACACCGCCCCCGTGTTTCATTTGACGAGATGCTAACTCCCCTTCTGGATACCAAACACCTTCTACCGCATCATGTTTTCTTAAGAACGATACAATTTTTTCTGCATTATCACAATGACGATCCATTCTTACTGCTAACGTCTTTAACCCGCGTAATAATAACCACGCATCAAACGGCGCCATAATACCGCCGATATCCTTTCGCATCGGGCGAATCTTTTCAGCTAATGCTTTCGTTTTACAAATTGTTACGCCCGCTACAACGTCACCATGGCCTCCAATATATTTTGTCGCACTATGCACAACAGCGTCACAGCCAAGCTCAAGCGGTCTTTGTAAATAAGGTGAACAAAATGTATTATCAACAATAACAAGTAAGCCTTTTCGCTTCGCAACCCGAATCACTTGTTTTAAATCAATTAATTTCATTGTCGGATTAATTGGTGTTTCAACGAAAATAAGCTTTGTATTTGGGCGAATTTTATTTTCAATATCAACCTCTGTCTCCATATCACAAAACGAATGCGTAATCATAAATTTTTCTTCTAACACTTCTAAAAAACCGTACGTACACCCATATAATCCATTTGAACAAATAATATGATCTCCAGCCTTTAAAAAACCAATTAAAGTTGCTGAAATAGCTGCCATACCAGATCCGAAGGCAAGCGCCTCTTCTCCTCCTTCTAACACCGCCATACGTTCTTCAAATAATTTCACAGTTGGATTTCCAAGCCGTGAGTAAATATAAGATGGATCCACTCCCGCAAAACTCGCCTCTCCTTGCTGCGCAGTTTCAAATGTAAATGTAGAAGTTTGAAATAAAGGTGGTGTTAAACTTCCTTTATGTTCCTCAGGTAAATAACCGTGGTGAATTAACGCTGTCTCCATATGCTTCTTTTTCATAAAAACATCCCCCTTATGTTTTTATTGCCGCATATTCATCCATAAAAATTTGATGAACGTTTTCCTTCATTTTATGTAAGCGTTTTATTTGTGTTTCTATCTCTTCTTCTATATTGTTTTAAATTCCTTCTTATATTAATTCCCAAAATTTTTATGCATAAAACAAAAACGTACTCGCTTGACGAAACTCTGGGTAAAAGATATAATAGCGTTTGTGTAAAATAAAAAGGCAGCCTTGTAATGTGAGTTTATCGTTTGTATTTTGTTCCTCTACGGAGGTGTATCTCGTAACTCCCTGCTGCTGGAGCGAAGGTACATGAAAACAAAATGCCCGTAAATATCGATTACGTCTGTTTTTATTTTACGTAAATAAAAACATTTTTAAAGGAGGAGTCAACTATGGCTCGTTATACAGGTCCAGCTTGGAAACTGTCTCGTCGTCTTGGAATCTCTCTAAGCGGCACAGGAAAAGAATTAGAAAAACGCCCTTACGCACCAGGTCCTCACGGTCCTAACCAACGTAAGAAACTTTCAGAATACGGTTTACAATTACAAGAGAAACAAAAACTTCGTCACATGTACGGCATGACTGAGCGTCAATTCCGTCGCACATTTGACCAAGCAGGTAAAATGCCTGGTAAGCACGGCGAAAACTTCATGATCCTTCTTGAAGCTCGTCTTGACAACTTAGTTTACCGTATGGGCTTAGCTCGCACTCGTCGTGCAGCTCGCCAATTAGTAAACCACGGTCACATCATGGTTGATGGCGCTCGCGTAGATATCCCATCTTACCGTGTAAAACCTGGTCAAACTATCAGCGTTCGCGAAAAATCTAACAACCTTGTTGTTGTTAAAGAAGCGATCGAAGTTAACAACTTCGTACCAGAATACTTAACTTTCGATGCTGACAAATTAGAAGCTACTTACACTCGTCACGCTGAGCGTGCTGAGTTACCAGCTGAAATCAACGAAGCATTAATCGTAGAGTTCTACTCTCGTTAATGACAAAAAGCCAATCCTGTGGATTGGCTTTTTTCAATTCCCTCATTATTTTTATATCCTACATAACATAAAAATCCCAATACCCTATACTCCCATCTAAAACAAAAAGAATAACCTCCCTGTTTCCATAAAGAACTCTGTTATATTATGAATTTTCACGGAATAACAATAATATTAAAGGTTTTTAAACTTTATAACGAGGAGACATTGATATGGAATTCAGAAATGACAAAAACAAAATAGCTAACCAAATTTTAGAACGAACAGAGTACATAACTAATGAAGAAATGACCAAGCAATCATTAATTATTCCTTTTCTTCAAAAACTAGGTTATGACGTTTTTAATCCTTTAGAAGTTAGACCTGAGTATGTTGCAGACTTCGGAACTAAGAAGGGAGAAAAAGTCGATTATGCGGTTTTTAAAAATGGGGTTCCAATTATTTTAATCGAGGCAAAATCTGTAACAGAAAATCTCCTTAAACACGATGCACAACTATCTAGATATTTCAATGCCTTACCTGATGTCAAAGTAGGGGTACTAACTAATGGTGTAGAATACAAGTTTTATACTGATTTAACAAATGACAATGTGATGGATGAAAAACCTTTCTTCACATTCAGCATGGATAATTTAACTAATTTAGATATTGAAACGATTGAAACTTTTACAAAAGAAAATTTTGAAGCTGAAGAAATCGTAAAATATGCTGAAGAGCTTATTTATATGACCAATTTAAACTCTACAATTAAAGAACTATTTAAAAATCCTTCAGATGACTTCCTTCGTTTTCTAATTAGAGACTTTAGCTCAACTAGAATTACAAATAACGTTTTAGAGCGATTCCGACCAATCGTTAAAAAAGCAATTAATCGAACACTATTAGAAATAATCAGTGATGGTTTAACACCAAAAGAAACAAAAACATCGGAGAAAATAGAAACAAGCCTAGTTGCAGCTGCTTCTACCGAAATAATTGAAGACATTAACAAAGAAGACAAAACAGATAGAGTTTTCACTACAGAAAATGAACTAACCGCATTTAACATTGTTAAAGGGATTTTAACTGAGCATCAAAGAGATATCAATAACCTCAAATATAAAGATACCATTAGTTATTTTTGTATCATGAATCGTGTAATCACAAAATGGTTTATACGTCTCTTCCTTGATGGCGATGCAAAATCCTTAGTTGTAAGACTCGATTTAGAAGCTACTAAACAGCTATGCCCTAATTTTGTGGTTGAACAAGCCCCAAAATCACAGGGAGTGAGTAGAATTTTTATTGATAACGTTAATGACTTAAAAGATCTGGAAGCACTTATTACTTCGTGCTATGATCAAATTTTAGCTAATGTTTAAAAGAGAAAAATGTACGCTCTTTTTCCAACAACCTGACAAAAAGCCAATCCAATGGATTGGCTTTTGAAGTTTATATATAAAATAAAGTTATTTATTTTCCTCTTTTTGAACATATACATAAGCATCTTTCTGCTCTTTATGTATATCAACCTTCGAATTCTCTGCAAGTTGACCCGCGTTTAGCAAAGAAAAAATAATCAATGCTTCTAGTGACATTTCGTTTTACCACTCCTTTCTAATTGTTATACGTTTATCATACCGCTTACATGTGATTTCCGTATGAACTCGAAAAGGAGATTACAACAAAAAGGTTACAGGCATACGAATGCACGCTATAATAACCATAAAATAGGAGGTGGATTCTTTTTGACAATAAACCAAATGGTTCAACTCGGAAGTTCATTTATGTTGTTTATTACTTCAGCACTTATAAGTTGGTATCAGGGGAGTAATCTAATAGATTATCCTGATGAATGGAAATATAGCGCTAAGTTTACGAATTACTTTAAAGGTACCGTTTCAAATTACCAAGATATTTATCAAATCGATTTCTTTATATATGCGGCAAAATTTTATCCAACAGCATTTGTTGTTATGCTCATTAGCTTACTTTATATGCTCATATTAATTCTTCATATTCTATTTACAAGAAAAGATCAGGCAATCTAAATTCATACATAAAAACCCCGAATCATAGACTTTTCAGCCTACAATTCGGGGTACTATTTGTTTTATATTCGTTTCTGATTAGTAACGAATTAAGAAATATTTCTTCTTACCGCGGCGAATGATTGTGAATTTACCTTCGATGCGGTCGTTTTCTGTTACAACGTAGTCTAATGCTTGTGTACGCTCACCGTTTACGTAGATTGCGCCGTTCGTTACATCTTCACGTGCTTGACGTTTTGATGGAGAGATTTTGCTTTCTACAAGTAAGTCGATTAATACTGTATCTTCTGCAGTACGTTCTACAGATGGTACGTCTTTGAATCCTTGCTCGATTTCGCTTGCAGTCAGTTCTGCTACAGAACCGCTGAATAATGCAGCTGAAATTTTAATCGCTTGCTCTAATGCTTCTTCGCCGTGAACAAGTTTTGTCATTTCAGAACCTAACGCTTTTTGTGCTGCACGTTTTTCTGGCGCTTCAGCTACTTGCTTTTCAAGCTCAAGAATTTCTTCATGAGATAAGAATGTGAAGTATTTTAAGTATTTAACAACATCGCGGTCATCTGTGTTAATCCAGAATTGGTAGAACTCGTAAGGAGTTGTTTTCTCTGGGTCTAACCAAATTGCGCCGCCTTCTGTTTTACCAAACTTCGTACCGTCAGATTTTGTAACAAGTGGAATTGTTAAACCGAATGCTTTCGCATCTTCTTCTGATTTACGGATTAATTCAAGACCAGCTGTAATGTTCCCCCATTGGTCACTACCACCGATTTGCAGACGGCAATTATGTTGTTGGTATAAGTTTAAGAAGTCGTATGATTGTAAAATCATGTAACTGAACTCAGTGAATGAAATACCAGTTTCTAAACGAGATGCTACTGTATCTTTTGCTAACATATAGTTTAAACCGAAGTTTTTACCGATATCGCGTAAGAATGAAATGACATCTAAGCTACCAAGCCAGTCGTAGTTGTTAGCCATCGTTGCTGGATTGTCCACGTTTTCAAACTCTAAGAAGTTTGAAAGTTGGTTTTTGATGCTTTCTGTATAGTAAGCAACTGTATCTTTCGTATTTAATGTACGCTCTGCTTTTTTACCACTTGGGTCACCGATCATACCAGTACCACCGCCAACAAGTGCGATTGGTTGATGACCAGCTAATTGGAAACGACGTAACATTAATACTGGTAACATATGACCGATGTGTAAGCTATCCGCTGTCGGGTCGAAACCACAGTATAATTTAACGCTTTCTTTTTCTAATAATTGCTCAAGGCCCTCAGCATCTGTTTGCTGATTAATTAGACCGCGAAATTCAAGATCTTGTAAAATACCCATATCCTACATACTCTCCTTTAAGTTCATTACTGGCGTGAAAGTTGAAAACATAAAAAAATCGCCCCTTCAAATAAGGGACGATTTTGATTATCGCGTTACCACCCTAGTTGCAGGCAAAAAAAAGCCTACCACCTTATTTACATAACGGCTTAGCACCGTCTTTTCCCTTTTGAATACAATTCAATCGAAAAAAGATGCTCTAGGGGCGTAATTCGCGATCATCTATGTGCTGATTTTCACCGGCCATCAGCTCTCTAAAACAGGGAAATGATCACTACTTCTCCCTTTCCACGCTCAATTATTCATATACTTTTCTTTATACCATCATTTATATAGGCGTGTCAAATAGAGGTGGAATTTCACTTCTCTCCAATCCTTTACAACGTCGCAAAGAGTAATTTATTAGATATAAAAAAGCCTCCCTCATCTATTCTTTCATAAATGTATACAGGTGAGGAAGGCACTTCGTTCAAATATTATTTTAGTTTTTTTATAATCTTTGCAGGATTCCCGCCAACTACTACATTATTAGGCACATCTTTCGTTACGACAGCACCAGATGCGATCACCGCATTGTCTCCAATTGTTACACCTGGATTAATAATTGCTCTTCCGCCAATCCATACGTTATCGCCAATTGTAACTGGTTTTCCGTATTCTGATCCGCTTATACGCTCTACCGGATCAAGTGGGTGCGTTGCTGTATAAATGTGAACACCTGGAGCTAACATACAGTTCACTCCGATTGTTACCGGGCATACGTCTAAAATCGTACAGTCAAAGTTCGCGTAAAAATTTTCACCGACATGAATGTTATAGCCGTAATCACATCTAAAAGAAGATTCAAGATGAATATTATCTCCTGTCGTTCCGAATAATTCTTTTACGATTTCGCTACGCTCTTTCAATTGCTCTTCTGGCGTATCATTTAATTTTCTCGTTAATATACGTGCTTGCTCTCTTTCTTGTACTAAAACTGGATCAGCCGGTATGTACATTTCTCCTAGTATCATCTTTTCCTTTTCTGTTTTCATCATACTACCCCCTTTAACTTATATATATAAGTTCATGATATCATAAAAAAGAAAGGCCTGAACATTTTTCGTTCAGACCTTTCTCTCTTAATCTTCCATCGTTGATAAGTCACCTGTTGGTAAGTTTAACTCCCACGCTTTTAATACACGGCGCATAATTTTACCACTTCTCGTTTTCGGTAATTTATCTCTAAATTCAATTTGTCGTGGCGCTGCATGAGCTGCTAGGCCTTTCTTTACAAATTGACGAATTTCTTCTTTTAATTCATCAGATGGTTCGTATCCTGCTCGAAGTGCGATAAATGCTTTAATAATTTCGCCGCGCACCGGATCAGGAATACCAATTACACCAGCTTCTGCAACAGCAGCATGCTCGATTAATTTGCTTTCTACTTCAAATGGACCAACGCGCTCACCTGACGTCATAATTACATCATCAATGCGTCCTTGGAACCAGAAGTATCCATCTTCATCCATATAAGCAGAGTCACCTGATACGTACCAATCTCCCGGCATAAAGTAAGATTCATACTTTTGCTGGTTATTCCAGATTCCACGCATCATCGCTGGCCAACCTTTACCAATTGCTAAGTTACCCATTGTGTATGGAGGCACTTCATTTCCTTCATTATCAACAATCGCTGCTTTCACACCTGGAATTGGTTTCCCCATTGAACCTGGACGGATTTCCATACAAGGGTAGTTACAAATAACTTGTCCACCTGTTTCTGTCATCCACCACGTATCATGAATACGAAGTCCAAATGCGTTCATACCCCAGCGAATTACTTCTGGATTTAACGGTTCACCCACGCTTAATACGTGACGAACTTGTGATAAATCATATTTTTTAATTGCGTCTTGTCCAGCACCCATTAACATACGGAACGCTGTCGGCGCACTATACCAAACTGTTACACCGTAATCTTGCAGCGCTTCATACCACACTTCTGGACTAAAGCGTCCACCTAAAACAACATTTGATGCCCCAACTAACCACGGTGCGAAAATACCGTAAGCCGTTCCAGTTACCCAGCCTGGATCAGCTGTGCACCAATATACATCGTCTTCTTTTAAATCTAATACCCATTTCGCCGTTTGATGGTGCTGAACCATTGCGTTCTGCGCATGTAGAACACCTTTTGGTTTACCGGTAGAACCAGACGTATAATGTAGAATCAAACCGTCTTCACGGCCTAACCATTCAATATGTAATTCTTTTGAAGCTTGTTCGAATAAAGGATTGAACGCTACCGTTTTACCGCCTTCTTCTACATTATCTCCAACAAGGAAGACTGTCTTTAAAGCTGGTAAATCATTTAATGGTACACGCTCTAACAATTCAGGCGTTGTAATTAACACCTTCGCTTCGCTATCTTCTAAACGATCACGAACTGCGCCTTCCATAAATGCTTCAAATAGCGGACCAACGATTGCCCCTAATTTCACTGCACCAAGAAGTGCGAAATATAACTCTGGGGAACGCGGCATAAAAATAAAAACGCGATCGCCTTTTTCTACATCGCCATAATTTTTCAGGACGTTTCCTGCTTTATTAGAAAAATCCTTCATTTCCTTAAATGTATACTTCTCTTTTCGAGATCCATCTTGATAATAAAGAGCTACTTTATTCTTTCGATCGGATTTCGCATGCTTATCAATTGCCTCATACGCCATATTCACTCGGCCTGTCTCATTCCAAGTAAAGTTTTTATTAACCTCTTCCCAGTTAAAATTCGCGTATGCCTCATCATAATTCGGCAAATTATTTTCTCCTTTAATGACAGGAAGCGTTTCTACTTTCATACTTTACATCCCCCTCCTATGTATTCTATTATCTATTATAATAACATTATTTAAAATTTTCAGTATATTTGTTGATTTTTAGACAAATTTTTAATGACAAATTTCGATTCACATCGCATATATTATAAAGTACGATATTAATAGATTCACAAACCCTCAAGGTGGTGAGCAATACATTGATTCATAAAAAAATATATAATGCCAGAAACTTGAAAACAGCGAAAGGCACTTTAATTATTGAAGGTCCTGTCTCTACACATAACTTAGAAATGTATGAATTTCATCCAGATTTAGTTGCGTTTCGTCCTGCCGAGCAGCAATATAAAGCAATTGTCGAAATTTCTAAATTACCAGAAGCTCGTCTCATTATTGCTAGACATGACCAAACGATTGTTGGATATGTTACATACTTGTATCCTGATCCACTTGAACGATGGTCAGAAGGAAAAATGGAAAACTTAATTGAACTCGGGGCGATTGAAGTTGTCCCTGCCTTCCGCGGTTGCGCTGTCGGAAAGAACTTACTAGAAGTTTCAATGATGGACGATTATATGGAAGATTACATTATATTGACGACTGAATATTATTGGCACTGGGATTTAAAACAAACAGGCTTAAATGTTTGGGAGTACCGAAAAGTAATGGAAAAGATGATGAATGCCGGCGGGTTACAATGGATGGCTACAGATGATCCTGAAATTTGTTCACATCCCGCCAACTGTTTAATGGTCCGCATCGGTAAACGCGTTGATACGGATTCTATTCAAGCTTTTGATCGTCTACGTTTTCACAATCGTTTTATGTATTAATAAAGGGGGCAACTGGAATGATTGTAGAAGAAATTATGAATCAAAATGTAGTGACACTACATCCAAACGATACAATCGAAACAGCAATCCGAACGATTCGCACGAAAGGCATTCGGCACATTCCAATTGTCGATCAAAATAATCACGTCGTAGGCATTATTTCTGATCGGGATGTAAGAGATGCAAGTCCGTCTATTCTAGATGAACAAGTTTCACTCGATATGCTACAGCAACCGCTCGAACTTATTATGAAACATCCTGTAATGACTTGCCACCCTCTCGATTTCGTTGAGGAAATTGCTACTTTATTTTTTGAAAATAAAATTGGCTGTCTTCCTGTTACAAAGGCTGGGAAGTTAGTTGGAATTATTTCTGAATCTACAGTACTGCACACGTTAGTAAAATTAACAGGAGCACATCAACCAAGTTCGCAAATTGAAATTCAAGTAAAAAATGAACCTGGTATTCTTGGAAAAGTCGTTGCTATTTTTAGTGAGTTACAAATAAATATCGTGAGCGTTCTCGTCTACCCAGCAAAAGATGAGAATGATAAAGTACTCGTTTTCCGCATTCAAACGATGAATCCTCTAAAAGTGATTGATGCACTTGAAGCAGAAGGCTACCGCGTATTATGGCCAAACATCATGGGGATGCAAGCATGAGTAGCGCGTTTATTTATTCGGATGATTTTCTGGGCTATTCATTTAGCCCTGATCATCCTTTTAACCAACTGCGCGTCACACTTACGTATGATTTATTACAAAAGGGCGGTTTCATCTCTCCCTCTCAAATCATCTCACCACGGATGGCTACAGATGAAGAGATTGCCTACGTTCATACAGAGGAGTACATAAATGCGGTAAAACGTGCTGGAGAAGGAAAGTTAGAAAAATCAATTGCGATGACATATGGACTCGGAACAGAAGATACACCGATGTTCCCAAATATGCACGAAGCAAGCGCATTGCTCGTTGGTGGTACGTTAACAGCTGTCGATGCTGTTCTTTCCGGGAAAGTAAAACATGCACTTAATTTGGGCGGCGGCTTACATCACGGCTTTCGCGGCAAGGCATCTGGCTTTTGTATTTATAACGATAGCTCCATCGCAATGAAATATATTCAAAAGAAATACGGTTTACGCGTCTTATATATTGATACAGATGCTCATCACGGTGATGGCGTACAGTGGTCGTTTTATGATGACCCTAACGTATGCACCGTTTCACTGCATGAAACTGGTCGCTATTTATTCCCTGGAACTGGCGCTGTAAACGAACGTGGACAAGGTAATGGTTATAGTTATTCTTTTAACGTTCCACTCGATGCTTTTACAGAAGATGAATCGTTTTTAGAATCATATCGAACTGTTGTAAAAGAAGTTGCAGCGTACTTTAAACCGGATATTATTTTAACGCAAAATGGTGCTGACGCACATTACTACGACCCACTTACACATCTTTGTGCGACAATGAATATTTACCGCGAAATACCGAAGCTCGCTCGCGAAATCGCTAACGAATATTGCGACGGTCGCTGGATTGCTGTCGGCGGCGGTGGCTATGATCACTGGCGCGTCGTTCCAAGAGCTTGGGCACTCATTTGGCTCGAAATGAACAACATCCAAAACATCTCAGGTTATCTCCCTCCAGAATGGATTGAAGCTTGGAAAGAACAAGCAGAAACAGAACTTCCCCTCACATGGGAAGATCCAGACAACATGTATAAACCTATCCCCCGTAAACCAGAAATTGAAGAAAAAAACGCATTAACTGTAGCGAAATCCCTTGAAATTATTCGGAATAATATGACAAAATCTTTATACTAAACGAAAAGGAGGCTCGTTTTTGAATAGCCTCCTTTTATTTAAAGCTTGCTATTATTGTCGTTTTCTGTCGGTAAGTCGATATATTTTAATAATCGCTGATATATTCCGAGTTGCGCCGATATATTTTGATAATCGCTGATATATTCCGAATTGCGCCGATATATTTTGATAATCGCTGATATATTCTAATAATCGCTGATATATTTTTATTTCATAACAGTCTGGCCCAACTTTTATGAGAAAAGGTCGTGATATTATGTGGACACAACAAATAATCAACACGAAACGTGGCACATTTGAACTTTTTACAAAGGGAAATGGTGAACCTCTTTGTATTACACATCACTATTCACAATTTAATGAAACTGGTGATTACTTTGCGGATGTTTTCACTGCTACGCATCGTGTATTCCTCATTAACTTACGAGATACTGGTCGCTCTGTAACCGCCCAGTCAGAAAACGAATTAAGCATGATTGAAACAATCCACGACTTAGAAGCCATACGAGAAGCATTACAACTTCCAACATGGCATTTCGCCGGTCATTCAACAGGTGGTATGCTTGGACTTTTATATGCGATTACATATCCAAATTCCTTACAATCATTAGTCGTAGCAGGCGCTGCAGCAAGTAACTATACCGAAACACCATTTTGCATTTATCACCCAGCACATCCACAGTTTCATTATATGCAAAAACTCATCGAAAACTTAAAAAGCTCTCACCTTACAAATGAAGAACGAAAAGAACTATCTACTGAGAGAACAAAATTATCATTGTATAAACCAGAAAACTACAACTCTTATTTTTGTAAACCAATCCAAAAAACTATGTCCGCTAGCCGGATGAACGTTTTTAATAAAGAGTATCCCTCATTTGATTTAAGAGAAAATTTACCTTCCATCCAAACAAATACACTTATTATATGCGGAAGACATGATGTACAGTGCCCGATTCAATATTCTATCGAGATGCATAAGAGTATACGTAATTCTATCTTTATTCCATTTGAGGAGAGTAACCATTATCCTTTTTTAGAAGAAGCTGCTCAGTTTACTTCTACTACTCAAACATTTTATAAAGTGAAACTTTAATCAGTGAGGGTTTTGTTCATCCCCCACTGATTATTAGTTGAACCAATCGGGCTTTTACGGGCAGTTGATCCCCCACCTTACTTCTTTGCTTTCGCTGAATTTTGAGGTGGGGGTCTTACTGCCCGTTAAATGCGGGATAAATCATTACGCCAGTACCGTTATTATTAAGGAAAGCTCACAGCCTCTATGAGACTATGAGCTTTTTTCAAAAGAAGTATTTCAACTAGTAACAATTAAAAGAAGAACACACAAAACCACTAAACCTAAATCAATAAATACTGCCTTTTTATCTCCTTCTTTTAAACTTATTAGAAAACTAGAAACTATTTTAATTGCAAAAAAGACCATCATAAATAACCAACCAAAATGATCATTTGTATAATCTTCATCATAAAACATTTGTATTGCACCGATAATTAATAAGATAAGTATGATATTGGTTCCAATCTTTAAAGCCTTGTTTGATTTATTATCTTTTAATGTATCTCCCAAAATGTAGCACGCCCTCTCACACTCTCCTATGTTTTATCTCTCTTTATATTTTAACATAAATTACCTATTTTCCCCTTTTGATCACATAAAAAAACCTGCCAAAACTTTGACAGGTTCCCTACACATTAAAACGATAACCAGCTCCCCATACCGTTTCAATGTATTGCGGGTGAGCAGGATCTCTTTCAATTTTTTCACGTAGTTTTCTAATGTGGACGACAACAGTGGCTAAATCACCAGCGGAATCTAATCCCCAAATGCGTTCAAATAACTGTTCTTTATTTAATACTTGGTTTGGATGCGTTACAAAGAATGTCAATAAATCAAATTCCTTCGTTGTAAACGCGATTTCTTCATTGTTTATAAAAACTTTCCTCGCTCGTTGATCGATAGAAATTCCGTGAATATATAGCGTATCACGTTGCTTACTCACATTTCCTAATAATCTTTCATAACGGGCAATATGTGCTTTTACTCTTGCGACTAATTCACTCGGGCTAAACGGTTTCGTTATATAATCATCCGCTCCTAATCCGAGTCCGCGAATTTTATCTATATCTTCTTTTTTTGCTGAAACAAGTAAAATCGGGATATCTTTTACAGCACGTATTTGTTTACAAATTTCGAATCCGTTCATTTTCGGAAGCATAATATCTAAAATAATTAAATCATAGTCTTCTTGCAAGGCTGTTTGTAAACCTATTTCTCCTGAATGCTCTACATCAACTTGGAAATCATTAATTTCTAAATAATCTCGCTGTAATTCTGCAATACTTACTTCATCTTCTATTAGTAAAATTCTTTTCAATTTACTCACCACATTCCTCTACTTTTTCCAATGAGAAGAAAATGCTTGTCCCTTTACCAAGCTCGCTTTCCGCCCAAATTTCCCCGCCATGTTCTTCAACAATTTGCTTCGCTATTGCTAAACCAAGTCCACTTCCACCTGTGCTAGAATTCCGCGATTGTTCTGCACGATAAAAACGTTCAAAGATATACGGCAATGTATCAGATTCTATACCTGATCCATTGTCCATCACTTTCACAATAACTTTATTATTATCACTCGATACTGTTACAGTAATTTTCTTCTCTTCTTTATCCATGTATTTCACACTATTATGAATTAAATTTGATATAACTCTATTGATCTTTTCGCAATCAGCCGTTACATATAGTGGTGATGCATGTAATTGTAAGTTAACTTCTATACCTTCTTTACTTAAATCCATTTGCATCTCTTCGATTAACTCTTGCATAAACATATTTAATTCAACCGTTTCAAACTGAAAGGGAACTCGATTCAAATCGAGCTTCGAAAACAAAAAGAGTTCATCAATTAGTGTGTCCATATGTTTTGCCTTCGTATGGATAGTTGTTAAATACTTATCCATTTTTTCTGGCGTATTTGCTACCCCGTCCTTTATTCCTTCTACATATCCGATAATTGATGTAATCGGTGTTTTTAAGTCATGAGAGATGTTTGAAATAAGCTCTTTTCTATTTTCTTCATACTGTGTTTGCATCTCTATCGATTCTTTTAATCTCTTCCTCATTTCCTCAAATCCTTGATTTAATTGCCCTATTTCATCGTGTGATGTAACTGGTATTTGAAAATCTAAATTTCCTTCTTTAATTTTCTCCGTTGCGCCTTTCAATACAAAAATTGGTTTTATTACACTTCTTGAAACGAGGTAACTTAATAATCCAATGAGTAAAATGGCTAGTAGTAAGAGAGATACGAATAAGATTGGAAATAATTTTTGTGTAAGATCTACAAATGAACTTTGCTTTTTTAGTACAAATATACTTCCCTCTTCTTCCTGAGGAAAATAAAAATCAAACTTTACATATCGATAAAATGTATCGCCTAGTTCCGTTGTACCACGACTATTAATATTTGCCGCTTCAAATTTCGGAAGGGCTTCTTTTAAAGATACACTTTCAAATACGTTTGAAGCATATGAAAGTGTTTCTCCTTTTCTTACTACTATTTTCACACCCTCTTTTTCTATTGCTGAGACAAACGACTCATCTAACAATTGAGATTGATGCTGTTTAGCTGCTGACTTCAACTCAAGATAGGCATTCTCTTCTTCTAGTGTAAGTGGCTTTTGAATATAAGAACTTTTATAGAAATTTTTTACTGCTTCCAAGTCACCTGTTATCGAAAAAACGATTAAAAATCCCGCGACTAATATAAGCGTAATGGAAACGAGGATAACAGCAATATAAGAAAATAAAAACCTTGTTTTAATAGACATATCTTAAATCCTCACTTTATCAAACCTTATTATTTATAAGCATAAAAATATATGTTCAATTACTCAAGCAATTTTATAGTAATTTTAGCGTCAGTTTATAAAAATTTAATGTTCCTATTTTACAGTTGAAATTAGGAGGTTGAAATTCCATGTTCAAAAAAACATTCAGTATGATATGTTGCGTAATTTTTTTACAAGGATGCTCGCAAGAACAAGAAGTCAAAAAGGAGATGACAAACATGGAGACTGCACTACTAGCAGCTACTGAAAAAAATGAAACGAATACTGTTATATCTTTACTAAAACAAGGTGCAAATATAAATGCGACGGATAATCAAGGACGTACCCCTCTTATGATTGCTACATACAAAAATGATGTAAAAACCGCAAAAGCACTTATCGAAGCTGGTGCTGACGTAAATATCCAAGATGACATGAAAAACAATCCCTTTCTATACGCCGGTGCGGAAGGTTACTTAGACATTTTAAAACTAACAATTGATGCTGGTGCAGATCCTACGATTACAAATCTTTACGGCGGAACAGCTCTTATCCCAGCCTCAGAACATGGCTATATTGACGTTATAAAAGAACTCCTCACTCGAACAAATATTGATGTAAATCATGTAAATAACCTGGGATGGACAGCTTTAATGGAAGCCATCGTACTAAGTAACGGAAACGAAACACAGCAACAAGTCATTCGCCTTCTTATTGAGCACGGCGCAGATGTAACTATTCCAGACAACGATGGTGTTACCCCGCTAGAGCATGCTCGTGCTCATAACTTTGAAGAGATAGAGAAGATTTTGTTAGAAGGGAATAAGTAAAAAGCTATTTTTTGCCTTCCTCCCCCACCCTATGCTACATTTAACCCGTTACATTACTATTAATAGGGTGGGAATACACATGAACAAACCTAAAATTGGGATGATTGGACTTGGAAGTATTGCGCAAAAAGCCTACCTTCCAACACTTACAAAAGAAACAGATTGGAATTTTGTAGGGGCGTTTACACCTAACGCTGAGAAAAGAAAACAAGTTTGCCAGCAATACCGTATTCAAGACTTTCATTCTATTGAAATGTTAGCTTCGGAATGCGATGCAATCTTCGTTCATAGTTCAACTGCTTCACATTATGAAATCGTTTCTGAACTTCTGAAAAAGGGAATCGACGTTTATGTTGATAAGCCACTAGCAGCTACAGTGGAACAAGCTGAGCAACTAGTCGAGTTAAGCGAGAAGTATAACCGAAAATTAATGGTCGGATTTAATCGCAGATTCGTTCCTATGTATGTCGCTGCCAAAGAACAGGCTAATGATATTTCATGGATTCGAATTGAAAAGCATCGTACAAATAAAGTCGGGCCATATACGTACGACTTCACTATGTTAGATGATTATTTACACATTGTAGATACTGCTCGCTGGTTAGCTAATGATGACCTTAACGCCGTTCACAATATGATACAAATCAATGAAAAGAATGAACTTCTTTACGGACATCATACATATACAACTCCAAGTGGACTATTACTTTCTACTGCAATGCATCGCCATGCCGGTACTAATTTAGAACAAATTGAACTTGTAACGCCAGGGAAAATCATTCGCGTAAAAAATATGAATACATTTGAAATTGAACAGGAAAACTCAGTTTCACAAAGTGGTTCCCCATCATGGGATACGACGTTAAAACAACGTGGTTTTGAAGATGCTGTTCGTCATTTTATTGAATGTGTACACGGAGATACAAAGCCTGTTGTAGATGGATTAGAAGGATTAAAAACGCAGCAACTATTGCAATCTCTACTAGATAATGTAAGCAAAAATTAAAACGGATACATTTTTCAGAATTTACTTTCATTCCCATTCCCCCTTTATTTCTGTCACAAATTTCTATAGAATATGTTGATAGGAATTATAAATTTCATAATGAATCGTGGAAAGGATGGGATTAACACATGTGGAACGAGTTTAAAAAATTCGCCTTCAAAGGGAATGTAATCGATTTAGCTGTCGGGGTTGTAATCGGTGCTGCATTCGGTAAAATCGTTAGTTCTTTAGTAAAAGATATCATCACACCATTACTTGGTATGGTATTAGGTGGCGTTGACTTTACAGATTTAAAAATTACATTCGGTAAATCATCTATTATGTACGGTAACTTCATCCAAACTATTTTTGATTTCTTAATTATTGCAGCGGCTATCTTTATGTTCGTTAAAGTATTCAACAAACTAACATCTAAGAGAGAAGAAGAAAAAGAAGAGGCACTTCCGGAACCAACAAAAGAAGAAGAACTTCTTGGCGAAATTCGTGACTTATTAAAGCAACAAAATTCTTCTAAAGATAGAGCATAATTGAACGGATAAAAAGGCATGTCCCCAAGGGGACATGCCTTTTCTATATGCTATAACGTTTCCGAATTCATATGAATAAATAAAATAATACCAGCAACCATAAGTACCATAATGCTACCTGCAAATAGTGTAATACCAATAAACATTAAACTTTTGCTCATATCTACTGATACACTTTCAATAAAAATAGAAATTACATACGTGATAAGGGCAATTCCTGCAAGAATACTTCCTGGAACAAATCGCTTTAAACCATTTTGTTTTAACGTCATATATGCAAAAATAGCAGTCATACAAAGCGTAATTATCCAAAGAACGATCATCTCTTTTCCCCCTCACAAGCCTTTTCTTTCTATTATACATGACATTGCCCTATAATAGTTATTTTTACACTTATGTGACATATAACAAGGAATCATACAATCTATAGAGAA
This sequence comes from Bacillus sp. FAU20, assembly GCF_056033865.1. NCBI lineage: Bacteria > Bacillati > Bacillota > Bacilli > Caryophanales > Bacillaceae > Bacillus > Bacillus sp. FAU20. The sequence goes on along the minus strand of NZ_JBVYHY010000003.1, from coordinate 1,857 downwards.
CTCTTCCAGGTAAGCTATATACTAGGGAGGATTTCAATTGGAAGATGATATTGTAGGATATTTTAAACGCACTTCACAAACATGCCTTGAACATAATTTACGAAGTCCTGAAGAACTTTTTGCATTTTGGAAAAGAAATTGACCACTAGAAAAATATGGATATCCCTCATGTGAATTGATATAATTACCATATACAAATATCCTTTGTAAGGGAGTGTTCATAATGATTTGGATTTCACTAATCGTATTAGCTTATTTCATCATTCTCGTCCCAATACAGTACAACTACATTAAAATGCTCAAAGAAAAACAGAAAAAAATGAATGTCTCACAAAACGAACTATATGACAATATGTCTTATGAAGAATCCCAAGTACATTACCATTATCAAAGTAACGTATTTACAATACCTGCTTCGCTTGTCGCAAGTATTGTTTATAAAGTGAAACATGCAGCATAATATGTACGCTGTAAAATTATTGTTTGAGTCTGTTCATTCTAGTGAGCCTAATTCTACGAAAATTGATGGGCATTATGAAGAGAATCACAATACACTTTTTGAAGAAAGCATTATTCTTGTTAAAGCAAACAGTTTAGAGGATGCTCACGAACTTGGTAAAAAAATTGCTATGCAATCTGAAGATACGTACGATAATATGTACGATGAGCAAGTAACGTGGACGTTTCGAAAAGTGTTGCATGTGTTTGAATTAGACGATACCCCCTTTAAAACTGGAAAAGAATTGTACGCAAGATTTTTACACGTTAAGAAAAATAAAGCGGTGGATACAGTCGTACAAAAATACTATCCTGAATCCGAATAAAAGCTCACAGCAAATGCTGTGAGCTTTTTTATACTTACTTGGTTGAATCTCTAAATTGGATACGGTGAGGTAAGATAACAGTGTGATCTTCCACTTTTTCTTTGTTCATATACTTTGTTAATAAACGCATTGCTACTGCACCGATATCATACATCGGTTGAACAACTGTTGAAAGCTGCGGACGAACCATTAATGCAAGACGTGTATTATCGAAACCAAGTACTTCTACGTCAGTTGGTACGTTTAATCCAGCGTCTTGTGCTGCATGGATTACACCTAGTGCCATTTCATCAGAAGACACGAAGATTGCTGTTGGCTTTTCATCATTGCTCCAAAGCTTTTCGAATGCTTCAATACCTGAATCATATGTGTAATCTCCATCGATTACAAGATTTTCATCATATGAAATACTTGCTTCTTCTAGAGCTTTTTTATAACCTTGTAACTTCTTCGCACTTCCTGCTTTATCAATGAAAGGACCAGAGACGAAACCGATACGCTTATGTCCTTGCTCAATAAAGTGCTTCATTGCATCATAAGCTGCTTGTGTATAATCAATATTTACTGATGGCGTTTCATTTTGCTCATCAAATGACGCTGCTAATACAATTGGTACTGGAGATTTTTTAAATTCTTCAATGTGAATGTCTGTAATATCTTCACCCATGAAAACAATTCCGTCCACTTGTTTTCCAAGCATCGTATTTAATAAATGGAACTCTTTCTCTTTGTTTTGATCAGAGTTACTTAAAATGATGTTATATTTGTACATTGTTGCGATATCTTCAATTCCACGTGCAAGTTCTGCATAAAACGTATTTGAGATATCAGGAATAATAACACCTACTGTAGTTGTCTTCTTACTTGCTAGTCCACGTGCTACCGCATTTGGGCGGTATCCTAAACGATCAATTGCTTCTAATACTTTCTTTCTTGTTGTAGGCTTTACATTTGGGTTACCGTTCACAACGCGTGATACGGTAGCCATTGAAACGTTTGCTTCGCGCGCTACATCATATATTGTTACGTTCAT
>NZ_JBVYHY010000002.1:0-11364 GCF_056033865.1 Bacillus sp. FAU20 | reverse complement strand
TAAGTTTCACTCACTTTTTTCATTTTATTTTATAGTTTTTTTTAGGAGAGCATTAACGGATATTGGTGTTTTTTTCAAGTAGGTTGGTTTGAAAAATAAGAAGTTTTCTTTGTTTTAAATTTGTACTTGTTGTATTTGTAAAACTTTTAAATTAAGGTTTAATACAATTATTTCATGAAAAGTATTAAATGGTTCCTTTAAGTTTGTTAGACAAGGGGAAAAGTCTAATCCAACAAGTTGAGTACTGATTAATTCGCAATATGGTTGTTTGTTATAATAAACTGTATCTCCGAAGGAACATTTTTCTAAATGTGGTAAATCACCATTTTTAGGATAAATAAAATGAAATGTAGTATCTGAGGAAGAAGCTATTAAAGCTAAAGATAGAAAATCATCTTCTATTAGATCTGTGGAACCGGAAAATGGAACATTTACAATAGAATTATGTATAATTCTATTGTATTCATCATATACATACTCAATACTTTTACGGATAAACCCTTGTAAAAATAATTTAGCTTTTGTAACTAGGTTATAATCTGTACCTGGTATTGGAGTAAATGCTAGAGGAACTAAATCACCTTGTGTCAAAAATACGTTGTTTTTTAAGATACGTTTAATTTCAATTGCTGGTGGATCTAATGAAATATTAGATTCTACAACAATTTGAATTGTTCTTTCGGCTAGTATAACTGGCATTTGTACAAGCGGTGTTTCTGTGGTAATAATGGGTGTTTTAACTTTATTATTTAATGGTGTTTGAGTTTGTCCTACCACCTGACATGATGTATTAATTGGACGTTGTTCACTCATTTTACTTAGACTCCTTTTTAAAATTACTTTAGATTTTTAAAACTGTTCAATGTCAATGTATTAATTTTTTTCATTTATGTTATTCGTATCAATTTAATTTTTAAATAATACATAAAGATAATTAAATTTAAAATAATTGTGGAACAGTTTATATATATTAATTTGAATAATAAATCTTTTGTATATATTTAATATATTAGGGGGTACAGCCGAGATACGTGTAAAAATAGGTCATAGACTTATTTTTATTTCTATATGCGATTTATAGGGATTATAAATACCGTTTTGTCTATTATGGGTACACCCTAATCATCCATCTATTAGCTACTAAAAACATTTTGTTTCAACTGTATGATTAGGATGTATGATAATAAGTTGAAAAATAACAAGAAAATCCGTGATTATAAGTATGTTTGGAAATAAATATATGATTAACACTCAAAATTACATGTATCTCGGCTGTACCCCTAGATGTCGTTTTTTTGATAGATTTTAAATATAGAAATTATCAAGTATATTATCTTTTTCTTCTTTATTAATTCCAATGTATTTTAGTGTGATTTGGGGTGTACTATGATTTAGAATTCCTTGCAACATAGCTACATCTTTTGTTTGTTTATAGAACCAATAGCCGAAGGTTTTGCGCATGGTGTGAGTCCCGATGGATTCTATACCGGCAAAATCCCCGGCTTTTTGCAATTGTCGATAAGCTTGAATCTTACTAATTGGTTGCCCTCCTTTTCGAGAAGGGAATAACCAGATGCTTTTTAGTGTTTGGGCATAAGAGTATACTTCATCAAAAATAGAAGTAAGATTAATCATACGTTCTTTCTTCGTTTTTCCTTCTCTGATTTTAAATTCTTTTCGTTTTTTCCGTTTTAGTTTTATTATGGTTTGTGTTTCGAGTTGGAGTAGATCACTTACGCGTAGTCCTGTATGAATACCGATAAGAAAGAGAATATAGTCTCTTTCGGAACAGTGACGTTTAAGAGCCCATTTCATATCTTCGATCTGTTCTTTGCTACGGATGGGTTGGACATCAATGAGATGTGGTTTTTTGTTCATGGATTTTGACCTCTTTATTTATAGTGGTTTGAATGTATACTTTTATCGTATAAATTGAGGATATCAGTGGATTTGGTGATAAGTCAATGATTAAGGGGAAATGAATGTAAACTAATAATAAAAAGTTTACTTTGGAACTTTTTATTATTAATTGTATAAAATATCGTGAAATTAAAAGTGTATTAAGGTAAAAAACGGTATTTTTTTTCAGATAAAAAGCTTAGTAAAAACTAGGCTTTTTATTTAATTTATTTATATTTTACATAATAAACTCTTAAGTAAGCTGTTAATATTTTATAAGTGCTCGCATTTTTTATGTGATTTTACACATAAGAGGATTATTTTATGAGGAATAAATTATTATACATATTTTGGTTATTAGCTAAATATTATTATGTTGGGATGTAAACTGCTATTTTATTGAATATAGTTTAAGATTAAGGAGAGTGAGGTTAAATATGGCACGCTCAATTCGTGTTTTTTACTCAAACATGCAAGGGGTATCACGGCAGAATTTTAACTGGCCCCCCATTACTAAAAAGTCAGCGGTCTTAATTACAGCGGCACAGTTTTTTTGGCCTGGTGGCATTGGAGGACTTGAGACTATTCGTCCGCATCTTGGCGCAGCGAGTATTTGGGTATCCAATGTGGGAGCTCATGATCCAGAAGGTCCAGGAGGTAGTGGGTCCGGTGGTGTAGAGTTTCTCCTTCATGTGGACTCGAATACACCAATAAATGTTATGGTTACTATTACGGTACTCGACGATATTGAGCAATATCACCGAATAGATTAGCGGTTTTTTATTTAAAGTTAATGGGATATTTATCTGAAGATGAAATTTATGCATAATTGATTAAAAAAACAATTTTATATGTGAAGATTTTTGAATTACCAAACATAAATACCGTATTAAATTTAATACGGTATTTATGTTTGGTAATTTTGGTTTAATAATTTTTATTTTTAGTTATTTTTTTCTTATTAGGGTTGATGAGGATCACAAGGGTGTTCTTCATCAATTAATCCCCAGTAGGGTCTTCTCACTTTTACACTATTCCATTGATGACCATCCCAATAAAAATGCGAATAAATTGGTACCCATCTAAATCCTTCTGGTGATTTTCTTGGAGGTCGTTCAGGTAAACAATCTTGACGATTATCATAGACAGGGGCATTATTAGTATTAATATCAAATTGATTTTGTGCAGTTAAATAATTTGGAATTTGAGGTGTTTGATAGTAATTGTTATAAGGATATTGTATTGACATAACAATTCTTCCTCTCATTTTAGAGATTTTTAAATTAATTTTTTATAACGTTTTTTTTAAAAAATCATATATTAATTTTAGTAAATAATTATATCAGTTGTGGTTTCCCCAATGCCCTGGGTGCCAGTTCCAATATGATTTGTACAAATCCCAATGTCCTGGATGCCAAGACCATTGACCTTGGGTACATACTCCATGATGACATTTAGATGGATGGTAATCCCAATGTCCTGAATGATAGTATGGATGGGCTGGATGGTAATCCCAATGTCCAGCATGCCATGTTGTCATAAAAATCCTCCTTTTGATATAAAACCTGTTGTATATGCAATCAAAATATATTATGTGTTAAAAAATAGTAGGATAGTTGTCTAAAAAAAAATGGGTATTAGCTTATAAATGCTGGCGGTACCCCTTTATTAAAAAGTTTACTTTAAAAGTAATAAAAAAGAGTCCTATGTTTATGGGATTCTTTTTTATTCTTTTGATAATATTGTATTAATTAAATATAGATGATAGTTTAGTGAGAGTTTATATATTTAAAATTAATGATTTCATAAAAGTGGATGATATAAATTTAAGTTTATTTTGTTGAGCATTAAGACCTTAACAATCGTTGATAAATAAGGTGTTTAAACGATGTATAAAGCCTTTTGACATATTAAAATTAACTTTTATAAAGATATTTGCTATTTATAAATTATTACCTTGAACTATTTTGGATGTAGAAGGAGCGAGCGAAATGAATCTTAGTAAACAAATTAAAAAATATCGAGATAGGGAAGGGTTTTCTCAAGAAGATTTAGCTGAAAAAATTTATGTTTCTCGTCAAACCATTTCAAATTGGGAAAATGAAAGAAGTTATCCTGATATTCATAATTTATTGCTTCTAAGTGTTCTTTTCGATGTTTCTTTAGATGATTTAGTTAAAGGGGACATGGAAATGATGAAAAATAATCTTCAGCAAGTTAAATTCAATAAGTTAGGACAAGTAATGGCTATATTTTTGATTTTAGCTGTAGGATCAATAGGGTTAGCGATTAAATTTTTTGGTAATGTAGGTTTAATTATTCCATTTGTTTTTTGGGTAATTGCTATGACAGCTGCTATTAAAATTGACATAATCAAGAAGCGTGAAAATATAAAAACATACTCTGAAATTGTTGCTTTTATGGAAAATAAAGATGTGAAAGCGGAAAGAGACAAGCGCGATAAGAAAAAATACATCATTCAAAAAACGTTGATTGTTGTAGGGGTTGCGTTGGTTTCAGGAATTATTGCTCTTTTGAGTTTTTCGATATTTTTATAGGAAAAAATTTTTCAATATTATTGTGTAAATACAAGACATGATTAGAAATATAGAATATTATGTTGGTCAATCAAAACGGACCTAGTGAAACGAAGGGAGTATTTGACTTGACCAACTGAACGAAACCCAGACCCTCTTGGCACTGAACAAACTATTGTTTGTTCCTGCCAACCGGCGAGGGAGCCCCTCAAGGATTGAGGGGTTGGGGAGTTCGATTGATGGGGTCTGGGGAAGAGTTCCCCAGTGGGTTTGGGCAAAGCCCAAGGTTTTGTTTTTGCCACATGAAATGTGGCTCGGCAAAGCCGAAAAGCGTCGCAGACCCCTATCGATTTTGATGCTTTAGCGTCAAAATACGTATAGGGTTACGTTAATTGACACAATTTCGTCGCCTTGCTAGACTAATTGTATCAATTAATCTAGAGGAAGTGGTGGCACTTTATGTTGTTTTCTATTTCATTTAATCAATCTCACCAAAGTTCATTAAGCCATAATAACAGAGAAAACATTCATGGGAATCCTGGCATAGATCCATCCAGGTTAGAAGAGAATATCTACTTTGTTCAAAAGGACATCCAAAGTGTATACAAGGATGTCTTTCAAGAAGCAGTAAATAAGTATAACGAGAAACAAAAACGTAATGATCGCAAAATTAAGGATTATTATGACAAGATAAAAAAAGATACAAAGACACATGAGCAACGAGAATTGATTGTAGCGGTTGGAGAGGGTAAAGATGACCCAAAGTATAGGGAAGCTAAAAAAGAAGCGTTAAAACAGTATGCAGAGGCGTTTCAAGGGCGAAATCCAAATCTAGCAGTCTATAACATGGTATTACATGATGATGAAGCAAATCCGCATTTACATATTAACTATGTACCGAATTTCGAAAGTAGTCGAGGATTAACGAGGCGTGTCGGAATGGATAGAGCCTTGCAACAACAAGGCATACAAGGAAAAGGGACGGAGTTAATTGCGAATTGGAGACAATTAGAAACGGCCTATATTGAATCTTTGGCTAAAGAACAAATTCCGAATTTTGAACGTGCGAATGTTGGTTCACATAAATATATGAAAGTCCGTCAATACAAGGAATATGCTGAAGCTGTTTCTAACATAGAGAATCAAATTACAGAGATAAGCAAGAGATTGCCGGATAGTAAGATTACACTAAAGCCCAAAAAGAAAGAGATCAAGACGGAGGTAAAGCCAAAATTAATTGGTAAACCTGAAATCATTGAAAAAGAAACAGGTAATTATGTTTTTTCACCAAAGCAACTCGAAAAAGTAGAAGAATTGATAACTGCAGCAGTCACTGTAAAAAAAGATTACGAGCGTTTACAGAATACGGACTTGGTAAAAGAAAATAAGGAATTGAATCGTCAAGTTGATAGTTTGTATGATTCTTTAAAAGAATCTCAAAAGATAAATTTGAAGTTGAAAGAGGAAAATAGAAAATTAAATACTGAAATAGGCTCATTAAAAACTCATATAAAGGATTTGAAGGAGAATATAAGAGTTTTGTATCAACAGACGAAAAAAGCTTTTAAAGAGAAATTTAAGGTGTTTAGAGGGATTATTAAAAATGAATTGGATAGCAAGGGAATAGATAATCAATTTGAACGTGAACATAAGAGAGAAATAAGTAAACATCGGGATTTTGATAGGGAAAGATAGGATTGATAATGATGAAAGCATTGAATTGTATGAGCTTGAAGAAGAAAAAGAGGATTGAATGTTGTGTTTTTGCAAGAGATGGAAAGCTTTAACAAGGTGTTTCATGTTATTATAGAGAAAGACGTATAAACGAGAAAAACCGCTCTAGCTTTGGTCGGCGAGACGGTTTTTCGTACTAAGGTTGGAATCAACCATTTATATATTCTATATACATTCTAACATATAAAAGTTGATTCCTTCCACTAAGGGAGAGAATTATTTTATGACAAAAGTTGTAGATTTTGGACAAGCTGAAAAAAAAGCGAAAATAAGAGATCGTAAGATTGATAGTATTTATGACCAGTTGCAAGCCGGTGGTTATTCAGAAGAAGAGAAGTCAATGCTTTTGCAGTTGTTAAGTAAGGCGACTGGTGGGGAAGAATATTTCATTGGTAAAAAGAAAAAGCCTACGGATAGGGTGAAATTTGTGCAAATGATTACGGATAATTATAATTACTTAGCAAAAATAAACTATCTTACAAATGCTGAAAAGGCTTTTTTAATGGATTTAGTACCTTATGTAGAATTTAAAACGAATATTCTTGTAGAACGAGCAAATGAAGAAAATGAATTTGATTCAGATAATGCTACTCCTAGTTATTTAGCAAAAGAATTAAAGAGAGATCGTTCAAGGGTTTCAATGATGATGAATTCTTTAATGGAAAAAGGAGTATTGGCGGTTGCCGAATCTGGAATGACAACAGAAGATGGACGTATTTGTACGAGTCGTACATGGTTTATAAATCCTAATATTATGTGTTGTTCTCCAAAAGATGGAGTAGACAAAGCTACACAAAGAATTTTTAAGAAGTCTCTTAAAAATTTTATTGCTGAAGATGGTAAAAAACATAAATTACCAGTTTATTTATTTTAGAAATGAGAAAAAAGATGTCATTGACATCTTTTTTTTTGTGTGTTTTCCCATTTTTTAGGTGTTGCTTTTTTGCAACACAGGTGTTGCTTTTTTGCAACACCCTATACCTTATAAAGCCTTGATATTACTGGTTTTTTTTATTTTGCTCTTCTCACTCTTATATATAGGGCTAAAAGTTCCGCAAGGAACGGGTTGTATTTTTGAGAAAACCACTCAAAAATCTCCACCCTCAGAATCAAAAAAGTCGGTTCGTTTATCCTCACCTAAAGGCTATCGCCTTTTCTTTTTGATTCTTGTCCTTGCAAAACTTTTTTCGGCGGGTTTTTAGCTTTCGCCAAGCCGAACAGACCAAAAACGGGGTTAAGTTGCTCGACTTGGATCAATAATTGTACCCGCCGAATCGCCAGTTCTTCCGTTCAAAATATTTTTCTTTTTCTATATGAAATTAACGCTATGTGGGGTTTCGCCCCCACACGACGAGCCAGCACTCACACCCAAAAACAGGGGGGGAAACCTACACAAATGCAAATAAAAAAGAAAGATCATCAAGTTGTTATATTGCGAAATTACTGGTAAATAGGTCTGCATACTCTTTGACAGGCGTAGAAATCACCTCCTGTTATTTGCATGCAACGAGCAAAACAACTTGGTCCAGATGAATATGACATGATTGTAGGAGGATTTGAGGACATTTCTACTGGTCCTGGACCAGTTATTGGTATTGGAATTTTTGGTATAGTTGGGCAAGGTTTTACGGTACATTGTTGTTTATAATAGCAAAACGGTCTATTTCCAAAGTAAACACAGTGAAGTACTGGAGAACAATTTATACAATACATTGTTTTTTCTCTCCCTTTAATTCATATATTAATCTAAGTGTAAGTTAAGGTTGTATAAGGTATTTTAAAAATTTTACATAGTTATTCAAATTATAGATTATGAGTAGTTTATCTAATATGATTGGGTAGTTTAAGTTTTCATTTGTCTATGTAGAAACCAATATCTTCCCTCCTTACATAAAAAAAGCCCTCCAAAGTTGAGCTGGAGGGCTTTTTTGTTTACATAATTCTCGTTATCGGTAGCAAATATTTTGATAGAATCCTTGTATTTATAGGGATCCTTCTTTTTTCGTCTATTTATTTGGTATGCAGGATTTTATACATCTTTGATGTAGCGGGGATTCTAGGGATCTCCGCTAATCTTTTTTTGTATAAAATCTTGTATATAGAAAAAAGATTTTGATGTGGGTATCGAGATATAACGAGTATTTATTTTTAAAATTGATATGTGTTCCTAAGTTTGGGTCTGTAATATGAATTATACAAATTACTCATGTAAATATTATGGGAGTTAAGAATTTGAAACAAGTGATACGTGAATTATTAGGAAAAAGGGTATATCATTGCTATAGCGAATATATTTTTGAGGTGAGACGCTATGAAGACGCTATATAGTCCTGGCGACGTGGCAGAGCAATTAGGTATTCAATCTAGCACATTACGTAAGTATGCTGATGTACTTGAAAAAGAGGGTTATACTTTCATCAAGAATGAACGTGGGCATAGGAAGTATAGAGAAAGTGATGTAATGGTGTTCCGTAAGGTTATAAATTTAAAGAACGACACAGACATGACATTAGAAAACGCTACAAAGCAAATAGTATCATGGAATCAAGGTGTTGAAGTATTGCCATTAGAGCGACATGAAATTGAGCGCTATGAAGAACCTGATTTCAACGCTACACCGCTACAGGCGATGATTCAAGAGCAAAAAGAAATCATTGAAAAACAAAATTACTTGTTACAAGAATTAAACAAACGTTTAGCCGAGCAAGATCAGAGATTCGCACAAAGAGAATCAGAGTTATTGAGCGCTATACAAACGATACGGGAATCCCAAACACTTATAGCGATGAATACTAACGAAGACGTAGCGAAGAATCAAAGAAGTGATGAAATGCTTATGCAAACAATAAGGGAAGTTCAGGAAGTTAAGAAGATGATTGCAGCAAGTAAAGATAAGAAATGGTATGAGTTTTGGAAATGATTTTTTGAAATTTAATTAATTATCTCTTGCTACCTCTAAAAAATATAGGTAAATGAATAGAAAAGTAAAGCTTAGAGTTATATGAGAATTTTGAGTTTTTTGGGATACTACTGATAATTTGATTTTATATGAACTAAATTTTAGGAAGAAGGAATTGAAAATGAATAAGAAATGTCCTAATTGTGGTTCTAGAGAAATCGGGCAAGATTCGTTAAATGCCCAAGCATGTTTAAGACTTATTAATACGAATAACCTTTTTAATCAATTTTCAAGAGTGATTGCTGATGTTTGCACAGAGTGTGGTAACATTTTATCTATGAAAGCTGAACATCCAGAGTATTTTAAAGTAGATAAATAAAAATTACTGATAATAGAGATTATTTGAATGAAAAATACCTTTAGAAGGAATATCTGAAGGTATTTTTTTATAGATTTTGAGATACATTGACTGCTGATAATATAATGTTATGTAAATAAAAGAAAGGGGGATTTTTTTAGGATTCCTCTTTCTTTTATAATGCATGAAATGTGAAAAATAATTGATTTACTTTAAAAATATTACTTTTTTTATTTTATCCGATTTGTACTTGTTGAGTTTGTAATACTTTCAAAGTAAGATCAAGAACAATTTTTTCACGTAATTTGTCAAATTCTTTCTCAGGATATTGATCATAATATTGATCATAATATTTATCTTGATATTTATCTTGATATTTATCTTGATTTCTGTCCTGATATTCATCATGTTTTGAATCATAATGAACATCATATGATGAATAATCGAGTTCATAAAATTCTGCACTAATTAATTCACAATATGGTTGTTCATTATAGAAAACATTATTTTCAAAGAAGTATTTGTCTAGACGAGGAACATGATTCTTTTTCGGATTAATGAAACGAGCTTTATTTTCCGAGCCAAAAGCTATAATTGGGAAAGAAAGAAATTCATCAGCAGTCAAATCAGCAAAACCAGAGAATCGAACTTTTGCAATTCGATCATGAATTACGCCATTGCAGTATTTAGCAGCGTATTCAATATTTTTACGAATATAACCTTCTACAAACAATTTTGCTCTTGTTACTTGAAAATATCCTGTTTCATTAATTGGTTCATATTCAACAGGTACTAGTTTACATTGTGTTAAAAATACATCTTTTAACACTCTTTTAATTTCCACTGCTGGTGGAGAAAGTGGAATTTCTGCTTCTACTACAATTTGAAGTGTTCTTTCTGCTAATACAACTGGGATTTTAATTCTTGGATTGTTTGTAAGAACAGGCGTTGCCTCAGTATCACTGAGTGGAATCCGCGATTCTGATTTAACTTTACAATCCTTATTTTTATGATTATCTCGTTTATATTCTTTTTCACTCAATTTAAAAAAACCTCCTTATAGTTTATGTTTTGAGTGTGTTTATACTTTCTTTAACATGTTATGGAGTGTATTTATATGTGTGAAGGCATGTATAATAGTGATTTTTCTCATTTTTAAACAAAAAAACAGATTAGAGTAATAAAATCCATGTTTTTCCTATTAATTTTGTTTAGTATATATTTTTAAAAAAAAATATTGTTAGACTCTTTTATATTTAAAAGAAATAGATAGTACTAAATAAAATTCATTAGAACTATTTTGAATAGGAAAGCACATCTTATAGTGTGGAACAAGCATTGGATACTTGTTTTACGCTCATAAATTTAGTTTTTTTGAAAGGAAAGGGGACCTACTAGTAGATCCCCTTTTTTGTATTAAATAGATTCATATATATTATGTTATTTTTTCCCTCTTTTGTTATATTTATATATTTAAAAGTAAAAATATTAAAAATACACAAAAAAGATATTTATTATGAATATCTTTTTGTGTATTCTGTGAGTTGTTTATCGGAGAGAACATATTTGCCATTCCTGATTTTATTTTATGAAATTATTTTTTAAAGGTGTATGTAATTTTGGATTGTTTGGTTTAACTATTTGAGTTACATTTTATATGTTTTAAATATGAAATGAATCTAGGAAATTATCTTTTTCTTCTTTATTAATTCTAATGTATTTCAGTGTAATTTTTGACGTACTGTGGTTGAGTATGTCTTGTAACATAGTTACATCTTTTGTTTGTTTATAGAATCAATAACCGAAGGTTTTGCGTATAGTGTGGGTCCCGATAGAATCTATATCCGCAAAATCTCCGGCTTTTTGTCTATTGTTAATAATAACATTGAATTTTTAACACTATAGATGTTAGTTAAACATATATTGTAGTATTGGGA
>NZ_JBVYHY010000001.1:0-29405 GCF_056033865.1 Bacillus sp. FAU20 | reverse complement strand
ATAACCGATCCAAGTGAACTATCCTTAATTGAACTAGTCAACAAATCCTGTTCGCGAGATTGCATAGGTGAACCAGTTACATATGTAAACTCAAACAATGGATATATCTTTTATAAGGAATCTAATGGAACTAATGTAGCTATAACGGTTAAAAAGAAAGACACATGGGTAATTGTAAAGAAATCTGTTCAAGATGGAATATAATCACCCCAAAAAAGAGTACGCATCGTACTCTTTTTTATTATTAATACCCTTCCTCTTCATGCCTACAATGGCATTTCGCTTTTGTTTTACAATGACATTTTTCACACTCACACTTCGTTTTCTCTTTGCAACAACACTCGTGAAAATCATTGCGCTTACATCTACATCTCCCAAACATTAAATCATCCCAAAATTTATTACAATCTTGAAAATGTCCACAATGACAAGTATTTCTCATAAATATGCTTCCTCCTTGATAGAATTCATCATATTCTATGTTTGAAAGTATACAAAGGCTTGTTTATTAGTCTATTTTCTCCATATTATAAGTAGAGTTAAAAGATTAAATAAAAATAAAAACCGTCACATGACGGCTCTTATTTTTATTTAGCAAACTACTCTTTTGTATAAAAATATTTAATTCCTTTCATATCTAACCAAGCAGTTGCTTTGTCCAGTTCGTTCCCTTGACGATAATCTGTTTCGAAATACACAAGCCCTTGGTTATCTCCACGAGATATTATTTTAGAAGTATATCCAAGCTTATCCATCATTTGAATCATGTCAGAAATTAAATTTACACCAAATTCATAAGTAACTACTTTGTTATATTTATTCACTATAATTCCAACCCCTTCTTGTTTTTTTATCGGCTCAACAATTTGATTTGTAAACCAAGCTAACGGCTTATTTCCAATCAGCTTATTTAAATCACACTTGCCGATACCAGCCACATTGCCTGTCTCTGTGTATTGCCAAATATCACATGGATACGCCGGTTTGTTACCACCATAACGAGGAATCCATACAAAATCACAATTGACATTTGCCATTCCAAATGGAGCATACATATGATGAGCAATATATAAACCGACTTTCTTAGCTCCTAATCTGCGTAATTCATCAATAAAAGCTTGTGCACCCGCTCTCATATCGTTCATTGTTCTTACTTCTACGTCAGCTACCCAAACTGTTGCATTTTTATCACCACGGTTCCAAAAGTCTCTTGCTTCTATCCGTGCATCCTCTACTGAAACGAAACGACAGAACGCATAATTACCAAACGGAATATTCCTTGCTTTCATTGCTTGTACATAATTTTTATATAAAGGATCTACATAGTTTGAACCATCTTGCACACGTACAATTACGAAATCTAATTGTGGTGCTGCGATATCCCAGTTAATGTCGCCATTCCATTTCGAAATATCTACAATATAACCCATTATTTAACATCTCCTTTTTCATTATTATATTCAAAGCTTGTTTTTTTGTTATTATCAACTAATAAATAGTATGAGAGGTATTATATTATTGGGTAATAATTTAAAATTCGGCTTATGTATTGAGAAAACAAAATATTATTACGGGTTTAATAAGTAAAGATTTACAAAACTCTATACTATATAAAGTGAAACGATAATTAGTAGGAGGCTACGAGCAGTGTAATTCCCACCTAATTTCTTAGCTTCATCCGAATTTTGAGGTGAGAATTTTACCGCCCACAAATAGCTTGATAAATAAAACCACCTTTCTGACAGGTGGTTTTGTGTACTAATTTACATATAAATTGTCCATATTTTTATAGTTACTTAATATACTTGTTAACTAAAAATAAGACAATTTTTAGTTTTTAATCAAACCAATTTTCGTTTTATCTCACGTACTCATAGTACCATTTACGTGCATCTAACCAAGCTGTAAATTTATCGATATTCCCGGACGGATAGCCATTCGTTATAGCATAACCAATGCCATCTTTTTGAACGACAATTTGTCCATCAATACCCGCATCAACCATAGCTTGAGCCAAAGCTTGTAAATTACTAAATGCTACACCACCAGTTTTTACTTTGAGCAAATTCGCTGCACCTCCTCCAGTTTGTCCTGTAAGAGCAAATACAATAGAATTAGCGATTTTATCAACATTCCATTTTGCCATGTCGGATTCATTATCAATAAACCCTAATTCAATAAGAATAGCCGGTGCCTTCGTTCCATTTAATACTGCTAAATCTGTACGTTGTTTCGCACCTCGATCACGCCATCCAATATCTTTTGCTAGTTGAGCTGAGATTTTAGCCGCCAAATCTTTCTGATCATAATATAAAACCTCAACACCCTGTCCATTTCCATCACTTGCATTAAGATGAAAAGAAATAACTAAATCCACAGCATGGGAATTGCTATTCCGAATGATATTATTTAAATTTTGTGATTGAGTTGCCCCTACCTCGTCCGTATCGTCATAAACCGTGTGTCCTAGGGCTCTTAACTTAGCCGCCATGTCATCTTTAACTTGCCTATCTAGAACGTGTTCTTTCCGATTCCCGAAATTAGCACCTTGAACAATACTATTGTGTCCTCCGTGCAAACTATATCTAGCCATTATTCATCAACATCTCCTTTCTTAATATCTTATTCAAAACTTGTCTTATTGCTATTCCCACTTACAATCTTAACTGTGCCCATACGTCCTATATTTTCTAAAAGTGACGCAATTTGTTTTCGATATAAAAAAGCTATCGCTTCATAAATCGAATGATTTATTCTCTAAATTACTTTTACATGAATGACGACACGAACAAAAAAGCATCACCCTTTCGGCGATGCCTAAAAACTCTATTTTACTTTTCAGCTCCCTAAATAAATAGAGTTTAAAATCACTGAAACTACACCTATATTTCCTCCCCTTCCTTCACAGCTTCTTTCAACCTCTGCAACATATACCCAATTCCTTTACACCCCTCTAGCGGATATGTAATCATTTCTTCTGGATATAACTTTGTCACTACTTTTTTATGCTTCTTCCCTGCTAGTAAGACGATTTCGTCAAACTGTAGTAAACTTTTATCTACCATCTGTTTTTGTAATTGCTCTATACTTATTACCTCATCGCTTTTTGAATCAAATGCAAGATCATAGTTTTCTAATACAATATCACTTGGTCTTAAAAATCCATGTTTCGCTGATAATATAACCCAGTTTTCGAAAAACATAGTTGCGTACGCCTGACATGCTTTTCCGAACGGACTAATATATACATCTTTTGCTTCCATCGGTCCGTAGTCTGAATGTTTATCCCAAATTTTCTTTTTTCCGCATGGAATTATACATAGCCTTTTCATATATATTTCTACTCCCTTTACTTTGGTAAATAAAATTCGTTATTTTGTACATTTTTTTCTCGAAATACTATATAATAATTCTGAAAGTTAAAATTACACATTTTACCATATGCGTACTATAGATTACTCTCATTGCAAATATTATAATACCATAAAAAATTTTTCATTTTTTCTTCAAAATAATGAAACTAAATTATAATACAAGTATGTATTAATAAAACAATAAGGGAGGTTCATAAAAATGAAAAATATTATCCCTGCACTATTAGTCTATTTTATCGTTTGCGTTATTTCCGTTATCATCCCAGCATCTGAAGGCTATAATTATGTCGGCTGGAAGTTATTTGTTGGGCAAGTGTATGCGATACCTATTTTCTTCATTACTACGATAATCACATTTTATATAAACAAGAAAAAATCTTACGAATAAACGATTATAAGGATAGCTAACGCTATCCTTATTTTAATTCGTTAATCAAAACTTTATATCCTTTCTTCTAAAAAGTTAAACGCAACATCTGTATTTCAGCGTTTAAACGCAGTTCCTCCGAAATCCAGCTCTCTAATTTTGAAACAGATGCAATATTTTTTCAAAAAGCCCCTGTAATTTACTTTTCAATACTTCCATATCATTAAGCATACACAATGCGACTGTTTAAAAGTTAAAAATTTCTGCTTATTATAAATAAAAAAGGACAAGTAGCCAATCTGACTACTTGTCCTTACTGTTCATCTGTACGCAATACGATTAAGCTTGGAATGCTTCTGTTAATACTGGTACGATTTGTTTTTTACGAGATACAACACCTTTTAAAGTAGCTGTATTGTTTTCTAGTGATACGTTGTATGCTTTCTCAACAACGTTTGCTGCTTTACCGATCGCAAGACCGACAGAATCGTTAGTTAAGATATCAGTTACAACGAATAAGAATAGGTCTAAACCTTTTTCTTCTACTACTGCAGAAATTACTTTTTCAAGTTCCGCTTGGTGTACAAGAACGTCGTTTGTATCAACAGCGTTTACTTGTGCGATTTCAACTTTCGCATTACCCATTTGGAATTCTTTAGCATCAAGAGAGATTAATTGCTCCATTGTTTTTCCGCTTAAGTCAGCACCAGCTTTTAACATTTCTAAGCCGTAGTTATCTGCATCTACACCAGCGATTTCCGCTAATTCACGAGCAGCTGCTACATCTTGTTCTGTGCAAGTTGGAGATTTGAATAGTAAAGAATCTGAAATGATTGCAGATAACATTAAACCTGCAACTTCTTTACGAATTGTTACGCCATTTTCTTTGTACATTTTGTTTAAGATTGTAGCTGTACAGCCAACTGGCTCACAACGATAGTATATAGGATCGCTTGTTTCAAAGTTAGCAATACGGTGATGGTCAATAACTTCTAACACACGAACTGATTCGATATCGTTAGCACTTTGTTGACGCTCGTTATGGTCAACTAAAATAACGTTGTCCACTTCGCTTGCTACTGTCTCAACAAAACGCGGTCCTTCTACTTTAAAATAGTCTAACGCAAATTGAGTTTCACCGCTGATTTCGCCTAAACGTACAGGCTCAGCATTCATTCCTAATTCTTTTTTCAATTCTGCATAAGCAATTGCAGAACAAATTGCATCTGTATCTGGGTTTTTATGCCCGAAAACTAGTACTTTTTCCATGTTTTCCACCTCTTCATGAAAAGGATATCTTAAAGAAGCAAATATGACAATATTTAAAGCATATTTTTTTATAAATAATTGCACTTTCTTCTATATTTTTCATCATTTTCATAAAAAAAATCATCTAAAATGAATTAGATGATCGAAATGTATGTTTCAATTAAAATAATGTAGGAGCTTGCACTACATTGTTAAAAGCGAAATTTGAGGATAAGCCATTATTCAAAAGGTTTACATCTATAACTTGATAAAACGCATTTCCAGTGTCTGCAATTTCCCAAACAGCTAAAATAAGATGGTATCCACTACGGTCAGTTGGTACATTCGCTTCGTGCGTTACTGTTGTCCCTGGTCTAGCTCCACCGTCATTTTTCACATAGAATGGCACTAAATCTAAATCTGATCGCGTCAAAGGTTTATTGGGATTCCAACCTTTTTTCGTAATATAGTATTTCCACTCTTTCGTACTATGAGGAGCCGTTAGTTTCCACTTGAATGTATTCGTCCCGCCATTTAACGTAACTTTCTTCCACCTATCTACAGTTTGAACATCTAAAGCGGGAAAATGACCAGCCCCTGCAATTTGTCCATCAGAAGGTCCTAGTTGCGGAAATCCACCTATTCCTTCTACGCTTTGAGGTTCATATTGAATCGGTCCACAATTTACATTTACCCCTTGCTTACATAAATAAGATCGGCTCGCTGGTGATTCTACATATCCATGAGCTGAAGCCTTTTCTGAAAATCCAAATGTTAATAATCCCGTAAGTAATACGCCACCACTTAAAATAACTTTCTTCATCTTTTGTAAACTATTCTTTTTCATTCTTTCATCCCCTTCCCATAATAAAGCGAAAATAACTATAGTTGGCTAGTCATCTTCTCTACATTTATTATAAGACGAGAATCATTACTAAAAGAACCCTCTAAAAACTTTCTCAAATTCATTTAGTGCGTTAATTAGATTATAATTAACTATTTTAACACCGCCAGAAAAATATAGACGGTGTTAAAAATAGTCGTTTATTATTCACTTACTAATAATTAAGCACTCTCCCCGTTTGATTATAACTTAAATGTTTTTATAATAAAGAACCGTAGCATCTAACTTTCCATTCGTAGAAATTGCATACCCTGGTATTGTTCCAACTTCTTGGTAGTCTAGTGATTTGTACAATTTATTGGAAGGATCTCCTTCTCTTGTATCTAATACTAAAAGAGACCTGTTTTCTTGCTTTGCTCGTTCCTCTGCTTTTTGCATAAGCGATCGTCCAATACCGTTTCGTCTAAAGTTTGGATGAGTCATTAATTTGCAAATCTCGGCTCTATGAATTCCGTTAGGCTTAGTAACTAATTGTAATTGAATACTCCCTGCTACTTCGTTGTTTATTTTAGCCACATACAATATCACTTCTGGCGCTAATACTGTTTGCCAATACTTTGTTGCATCTTTTTGTTCCAGTGGAGGCAAAAAACCAATTGATGCCCCATCATTTACAACCATTTTCAAAAGTTTCGAAAGTTCTTCTATATCATTTTCTAGTTTCTTAATTTCTTCAATTACTAAATTCCGCATTACTTTTCCCCCTTTTGTTTCATTGTAACAATTTTTAAAGAAGGAATAATGAAATAATAAGAGGAATTTATAGTTAAGATATGATTTTTTGTGAAAGGATAACGATATGAAATATATATTAGATAGAACGTACGCAAAAGAATTACTCGAATGGGCATATGAACAAAACCCGGGCCCTTGGTTTGAACATTCACTACATGTTGCTCATGCAACTGAAAACATAATTATAGAACTTATAAAAAAAGGGTACAAGCTAGATGCTGACATAGCATATAACGCTGCCCTTTTGCATGATATCGGAAGATACAAAGGTTTTACCAAATCGGTCATTCATTCCTATGATGGTTATATGTATATGAATGATTTAGGGTATACAGGAAACGCTGTTATTTGTGTGACACACTCATTCCCATGCAAAAATGAACATATAGATATCGCAGCGGAATGGAGTCTCGTTCCTGACCATATGAGAAGCCGGTTAGTTGAAATATTAAATGAACATTGTAACTACGACTTATACAATAAAGTAATTACTCTTTGTGACGCTCTTGCTGATGCGGATGGCTTTACTACGCTGGAAAGAAGATTAATTTCTGTTGGTTTGCGTCATGGTACAACATCTCATACATCTTTACATTGGAAAGGGTTTTATGCGATTAAGAAAGAATTAGAAGCTTTAATCGGTAAGAGTATATACACAGTTCTTCCTGATGTAGAAAAATCTATTTATGAAGATATAGAATATTAAAGTAAATACAAATTGAAAACGATAAACTTTGTATGTATGTTTCTAAAAGACTCTTTCAAAAATGGAGGGATTTCTTATTAGTAAAATAGGATTTGACTTGATAAACCTTGAGGGGAATTTTGAATTTGGATATGAAGATATAAAAAAGATTTCTATAAGATGTAAATTTTCTAACTGTTCACATACAAACGAACCAAACTGCGCGGTTAAAAGAGCTATCTCTGACGGTGCTCTTTCTGAAGAAGTAGTTAACAGTTACTATAGAGATTTTAATGAGGCACATTATGTTTCTAAACAGAAAAATAAAACAAAAGCCATTGATTATATGAAGCAATTGAAGCTTTTTACAAAACCTTAAAATTAAATAAATAGTTGTTATTTCTCATTCCTACTAAATTTAAAATTCTCCCATTATTGTATAACCATAAATTGAACCCATCCTAGATAATTTTTATACTCAAATTTAATTTCACATAAAAAACGTTTTAAACATAAAGTTTAAAACGTTTTTTTATTCAATGCTTTTGATTTTTCAATTCTGTTAAACACTCTTGCACTAAAGTTACCGCTTGACTCATCGCAGCTCCGCCAGCAAATGCTGCTGAAACACCACATGCTTCTAGAATCTCTTTATCCGAACATCCTTGATCAAGACAACCTTTTGTATGATAAATTGTACAATACTCATCTTGCGTTGCTAAACTAATTCCTAATGCAATAAGTTGTTTTTCTCTTTTTGTTAAAGAACCCTCTTGAAAACAAGCTTGCGTGAACGCATTATATGTCTCAGCGATTTCAGGAATTTGATTTGTAAAACTACCTATACCTTCTTTATAATGATGTAGAATATCATTTATCGAACTATGTTGCTCATGTTCCATCTTATTCCCTCCAGTCATATTATCCATACTTATTGTAGTATGTGATGAAATGGAGGCAATATACCTTCTTTTAAATTAAGAATTTTCAATTAATTTTAGTTATAATTTTAAATTATCATCGACAATAACTTTTTCTCTAGAACTTTTTCTTTCAACCTCTTTACTTCTTTCTTCCCAAAATGTTAATCCTTCAATCCCCACATTTTTAGGATTAAATACTGGATCTTTCCCTTCTTTTTTCTGCGTTTCATAATCTTTTAACACTTTTAATGCGGTTTTACTTAAAAGTAAGATTGCGATTAAGTTTAACCATGCCATACTACCGATGCCTAAATCTCCAAGATTCCATAAAAGCGACGCTGATTCAACGCTACCGATGTAAACCATAATTAAAAATCCAAATTTTAAAACTGGTTTTAACCAGCCATACTTCAGTTGACGATCTAAATAAGTAAGTGTCGTTTCAGCGATATAGTAATAAGCGAGTAACGTTGTAAATGCAAAAAAGAAAATCGCAATTGAAATAAATATTGGACCAAACCCTGTTATCACAGTTTCAACTGCTTGTTGTGTATAAATTGGACCAGCTTCCACATTTCCTATGTTTTGTACAATGGCGGTTTTCCCTTCAGGTATAACATTATACATACCTGTTATTAAAATCATAAGAGCTGTCGCTGTACATACGACAATTGTATCGATATATACGGAAAACGCTTGAACTAATCCTTGTTTTGCGGGATGCGATACTTCAGCAGCCGCCGAACTATACGTCGCTTCTCCGACACCAGCAACGTTTGAAAATACAGCGCGTTTTACGCCCCATGCAATAGCTGCACCAACAATTCCACCAAACATTTCATTTACACCAAATGCGCTAGAGAAAATTAAAGCAAACATACTTGGAATCTCCGTTACATTCGCAATTAATATGATACATGTAACAATTACATAACCAATTGCCATAAATGGAACAAGCATTTGAGAAACGCCAGCAATTCTCTTTACACCACCAAAAATAATTGCTGCTAGTAACACGACTAAAAATATACCAGTTATATATTTGCTAATACCATTAGAGTTTTCAAATCCAACTGCGATACTACTAGATTGAATACCTGGTAATAACACGCCATATGAAAGTGTTACAACTACTGCTACAATGACTGCAAACCATTTCATTTTCAAACCTTTCTCAATGAAATATGGAGTACCGCCGCGATATTCATTCCCTACTTTACTTTTGTATACTTGAGATAATGTTGATTCTACAAACGCGCTCGCTGCCCCTAACAAAGCCATTACCCACATCCAAAATACAGCTCCAGGACCGCCGAAAGCAATTGCTGTCGCTACCCCTGCAATATTACCAATTCCAACTCTTCCTGATAAGGCTAAACAAAATGCCTGAAAAGATGATATTCCCGTCTCTGAACTCTTTCCTTCAAATAATAGTTTAATCATCTCTTTAAAATAACGGATTTGCAAAAAGCGTGTTGCAATCGTGAAATATACGCCTGCCCCTAATGCAAAAACAACTAAACCGATACCCCACACTTGCCCTACTAACCATTCTACTAAATTCTCCATCCAAATCCCCCTTATCATTCTTTGGAAAAGCAATTTTGTATAAAAAAAAAACGGACAACTATTATCAAACTTTCTAGTTGTCCGCATCTTTCATTATTTCATCCCTCAATTTTTATCAGTAAAACGCCCTATTACTTTATATTTACCCAAACACTTTTCACTTCTGTATAATTATCAAGCGCATATGAACCTAATTCGCGGCCGATACCAGATTGTTTATATCCACCAAATGGTGTAGCTGCATTTTCTAAGTTATAATCATTAATCCACACTGTTCCTGCTTTTAATTTATTTGCTACTTGATGACCCGTTTTGATATTTTGCGTCCATACACCCGCAGCAAGGCCATAGGATGAGTTGTTCGCTCGTTCAATTACTTCTTCTGTCGAATCAAATGGAAGTACGACAACAACTGGTCCAAATATTTCTTCCTTAACGATTATCATATTGTCTGTAACATCTGTGAATATAGTTGGCTTAACGAAATAACCTTTTTCAAGCGCACGTTCGCCACCAGCCGCAACTGTAGCACCTTCTTTCTTCCCTTGCTCAATATAATTTAACACACGCTCTTGTTGTTTCTTAGATACGAGTGGACCCATTTCCGTTCCTTTCTCCATACCTGCTCCAAGTTTTACGTTGTTCGCCATTTTCACAAGTGCATCTACTACAGTTTCATAATGTTTACGATGAACAAATACACGTGATCCTGCGCTACAATTTTGACCGTGGTTATACATAATACCTTGGAATGCACCATTTATCGCTTCTTCCAAGTCCGCATCTTCTAAAATGATATTTGGTGATTTTCCGCCAAGCTCTAACGTTACATGCTTAATCATTTCTGCAGATTGACGCATAATATACTTTCCTGTAACAGTAGATCCTGTAAAAGCAACTTTATCAATGTCATGATGATTTACAATTGCAGCCCCTGCTTCAGGACCAAAGCCTGATACAAAGTTTACAACGCCGTTTGGAAATCCAGCCTCTTTAAAGAGTTTCGCTGTATATAGTAAAGATAAAGGCGTTTGCTCTGCTGGCTTTAATACAATCGTACAACCTGTCGCCAGTGCAGCTCCCATTTTCCAAGAAGACATAACAAGCGGAAAATTCCACGGAATAATTTGTCCTACAACACCAACAGGTTCATGTCTCGTATAATTCAAGTAATCTTTTGAAATCGGGATTGTTTGCCCAATAATTTTTGTAGCCCATCCTGCGTAATAACGATAATTTTCTACAGTCGCTGAAATATCATCATTAAGTGCTACTTGATATGGCTTTCCATTATCTAAAGCTTCTAGTTGCGCTAATTCTTCTCTATGTTCTTCAATTAAATCTGCTAATTTATAAATAAGATGCGCTCTTTCAGCAGTAGTCATTTCTGCCCACGGGCCAGATTCAAATGCAGATCTTGCCGCTTTTACTGCAGCATCAATATCCTCTTCTTGCGCTTCACATACGACTGCTAGAACCTCTTCTGTTGCTGGATTGTACGTTTCAAACGTCTTTCCGCCAATAGCAGAAACAAATTCGCCATTAATAAACATTTTAATTTCTTCATTTAAAAACGCTTCCACTTTTGGTTTCAGCTCAATATTTGTCTTTAACATTATGTTCTCCTCCTTATTTAAACAGCTGCATGAGCTGCAATATTTGATAAAATCGTTTGAAGCTTTTGATCTTCTTCTACAGTTAACCCTAGTCTTGGATAGCGAGAAGGTCCTCCCGCTTGCCCATGTAATTCCATAGAACGTTTAACGATTTGAACATATTTCCCTGATCCTTCAAGAAACTCGCAAAGTGGTAAAATAGCATCGTTTATTTCCCACGCCTTTTCTAATTCGCCATTTTGAAAATGCTCATACATTTTTGTAACGAGACCGGGAACGATATTTCCTGCTACTGAAACCCATCCCGAGGCACCAACTAAATATGATTCCATAACTAAATCTTCAGAACCACAGAAGACTTGGAAAGCCCCTTCACTTTGTCTTACTAAATCTCTCGCTTTTCGAATATCTCCGCTAGATTCTTTAATATGTGTAACATTTTCACACTCTTTTCCAATACGGAGCATTAGCTCTGTACTCATATCAACACCAGAAGTAAATGGATTATTGTATAACATAATTGGTATATTTACAGAGTTTGAGATTTCTTTAAAATGAAAATAAATCTCCTCTTCCTTCGGTTTACAATAGTAAGAGTTTATAATTAATACACAATCCGCTCCGTGCGCTTCTGCATGTTTCGTATATTCAATTGTTTCTTTCGTCGTCTCTGCTGCAGTTCCAACAATAACTGGAATACGGCCATCAATTTCTTTCAACATGGTTGCTACCATTTTAAATCGTTCTTCTTTTGATAAACTTACAAATTCTCCTGTACTTCCATTAATGATGATACCTGCAACGTTTTGTTCGATAAAGTAATTTACATTTTGCTTTACCCCATCCCAATTAATTTCCTGAAATTCATCCATCGGTGTTATTAATACTGGAAATGCCCCTTTAATTTTTTGCATATTTATCTCTCCCTATCACATTTTATTTTAATAAGAAACCTGCCGGAAACGGATCCGTAGGGTCTAATAGAAACGTCTGCATCCCTGTAATAAACCCTCTACTTTCAAAACGGAAAATGTATCCTAGTTCCTCCTTCTTCACTTTCTCCACAGTTATAAAACTATTAAATATACTTTCATTTTTAAAAGGTTTATCCGCCATATAATCATTTTTAAATAACGCATGAACATAGGAAACAATAGTAGAAACAAAACCTGGCGAACGTACGATAAAGTTATCTTCATGAAATGTAATCGATTTTATATGGTTCTTTTCTTTTTGCGAAGGATCTACTAAAATAAGCCTTTTTATTAGCGACTGTTTTTGTATAGCCTGCAGTGTAGCTTCTCCCCATCTTTTCAATTCAGAAATGTTTTCCATGCGAATTTCTGGCGAATACGCACCTTTTTCTACAACTGCATATACTTTATCTGCTTGTATAAGAGAATAACTTACATTACCAACCTGTAAATTTTTCTCAATCATATAGCATAGTTTGCTTTCAAACGAAACCAATATAACTTCATCATTCTCTACATACGCATGAACTAAAAATATTCCACATAACGTTTCAATTTTGTATTGATTGGACTCTCTCTTTTTTAAATACCCACTTTCGAGTAACATCGTTATTACTGCAACAATGCCTCCATAATGAAGCGGAATCGAACCTTCATGATTAAAAAATAATACAGCTGCATCCACTTCATTATAGATAGATGGAACGACAATACACCCATTCAAACCGATAAAACCACGTGGTTCATTTAATAAAAGCTTCATCTCTTCTGCTAATTCACCTGAAAATTGTTCATTTAATTGCTCCAAACTGTAGTAGTATTTGCATGGTACGTCTTTCATTACACGAAATGCCTCGCCATTTACATGTACGTCTACTGCTGTATACATTTTTTGAATGTTCATTTTATATCCTCCGTTTCATGTTCCATCGGCGGAATTAGCAAAAATCCTTCTTTAAGTGGATCCATTTCATTGTAAAAAAATCTATGCATACCCATAAGCCAAGCTGATCCCGTAATTTTCGTTATGACAGCTTCAATATTTTCAACATGTGTCGTATTCATGACATATCCTTTAAATAAAGAACCAACGATACTCTCATGAATGAACTCTTCACCAATTTCGATTTCTTTCTGAGCGTATAATACAGCTAGCTTCGCAGATGTTCCTGTACCGCATGGAGATCGATCTATTCCGCCTGGTGGTACAACAACTGTATTTTTCACATGCGCACATTCATGAGTAGGATCTGTATAAAATTCAACATGTGTTAATCCTCTTATAAACGAATACTCTGGATGAGTGATTTCAAACTTCTCATTAATTGTGTTCCTTATATGAATCGCCTTATCGATGATTGTAGATGCATTTTCTGGTACTAATTCTAGATCTACTGATTTCGCATCAATAATGGCATAAAAATTCCCTCCATACGCAATATCAGCCTCTATAGTTCCAATGTCTTTCACTTGTACAGTAATATTTTTCAATAAAAAAGCTGGTATGTTACAGAAAGATACTTCTTTTGCTTTTCCATCTTGAACAGCAATATCTACTTCAACTAAGCCAGCCGGTGTATCTAGTTTTAAAGAAGTAATCGGTTCAACTACCGGAATTAAACCTGATTCAACTAACGCTGTACATACACCGATTGTATCGTGACCACACATCGGTAAATATCCACCTGTCTCTATGTATATAACACCTATATCAGCCTCAGGATGACACGGGTCTGTTAATAATGCTCCTGACATTACATCATGACCACGCGGTTCATTCATTAACAATTTTCGAATCCAATCATACTCCTTTTTCATATGTAACATCTTCTCTACCATCGTCTCTCCAATCAACTTTGGAAGTCCACTAATTAATGTCCTCGTTGGATTCCCACCTGTGTGTGTATCAATCGTCGTAAAGGCTCTTTGTGACCTCATCCGTTTAACACCCTTTCTGTAAAACGACTCAAACGAAGTGGTTCAATAGGAATAATTGTCTCTTTTTCATTTAATAACTCTTCAATTACTTTTCCAGTAACTGCTGCAAGACTAATCCCATCACCTTCATGTCCAGCGGCAATGAAATAATTCGGAATATGTTCCACTCGTGAAATAATCGGTAAATGATCTTCCGTCCACGGACGTAAACCAGCGTAAGAACGAATTACCATCATATCTGCCATTTTCGGATAAAAACGAATTGCTCTATTTGCGATACATTTAATGACTTCATTATTTATCCTCGTATGAAATCCTACAAATTCACGACTACTACCAATTAAGAAATTTTGACTTTCAGTAGGCTCAAATACGAGCGCAACCCCGTATTTTTCAGTTAAAGCATCCACTTTTCGTTTTCCGCCAAATTTAGAAATTAAATAACCGAATTCCATTACTTTACGGCATCCTACGTGTTGTTGCCTTGAAGCTACAATAATATGCCCTTTTCTCGGTTCAATTGGTATATTTATATTTAACATCTGACCAATCTTAGGAGCCCACACACCGGCTGCATTTACAACTTGTTGTGCTGTAAAAGTTCCATTCGTAGTTTCTACAACAAATGAACCATCCGTCTCTATTTCCATACTCTTTACTTCCGTCTGCTTAAAAGCTTTTGCGCCAAACTTTTGTGCCTCTGACACAAGCGAGAAAGCAAGGAGATATGGATTCACAGTTGAATCCGTCGCACATTCTAAACCACCTAATAAATCATCAGCAAAAAAAGGCGACTCTTCCCTTATATCTTGCCTATCAAGCATTCGAAACGGTAATCCAGCTTCTTTTTGCCGATTTACCCATTGCTGCGCAGCTTCCATCTCTTCGTCTGACTCACATACGAGAATACTTCCTGGTGCCCTATATTCAAATGAATGCTCTAATTCTTCACTTAAATCAGTTACTAATTTTTGACTTACTAAAGACATTTGACTATCAAATCCCGGGTCTTTATCAATGGCCAAAATATTCCCATCACACCGTGAAGACGTCCCGCTGACAAATTCCCCTTTTTCAATGATTGTTACGTCTCTTCCGTATTTTGAAGTGTAATAAGCGATAGAACACCCTATTATTCCACCACCTATAATTAAAACGTCGCAGTGCCTCACAATATACTCCTCCTTTCCTAGCCCTCTCACTTTCTTTTCATGCAATTGACGTGCCAATTCTGTACATATACAATTTTTATAAATAATATTTTTAATTGTAAAAATATTTTAAATTTATAGTAAATAGGTGTATTATTTTTTTATCACTGTCAAAATTTTTATACATAACAGGAGGACATTATGGAATTTTCATTTCCGACTATACAAGAATTTTTGGAAAGCGTTTTAATCAATCATACATGTTGCCTTGATCGCATTAAGAAAATAAACGAAAGGTTTTATTATCTCCCTTCTACTACAGAAGAATATAATTGCGCAATTATTTATGTAGATGACTCATTCACTGCATTAATTGACGCTTTTTCTTATGAATTAGCTGTTATCATCCTTAACGAAAACGATGAGCCGATATGCTGTATAACTTCTCAGCAAATGATTCCATTTCTTTATAAGTCCTACAATGAACTACAGTCATTTTATGACACTGTAATACAAACAACTGACTCTTCTGTTACAGTAATTGATAGTAAAGAATGCGTTCGAACTTGGACAGATGGTGCTGAAAAAATATTTTCAGTCAACCATAATGAGATTATTGGGCAACCGATTACTCGTTTTTTTGATTATAAAGACTTGGAAATTTTACAATCTTTACATGATGGAAAAAGCATAGTCGCTCAGTTCCATCAGCCTCGCCCCGATTTATTCGTATTAATTAATTCAAATCCAGTTTATTGTAATGATGAAATTATAGGAGCAGTCGTTTCAGAAACAGATGTTACAAATCAAGTCGCTTTAAATGAAAAACTATTTAATATGTCACATGAAATGCACCGTTTAGAACAAGAAGTGGCAAAGTATAAAGATGAATCCGATCCATTCCTTGCGATGAATGGAAAAAGTCCTGTTATACAAAGAACGATACAATTAGCTAGAAAAGTTTGTTCGGTGAAATCAACTGTTTTAATACTTGGGGAAAGCGGAGTTGGAAAAGAAGTATTTGCGAAAGCAATTCATGAAGCAAGTGAAGCAGCGAAGGCGCCTTTCATTTCGATTAACTGCGGGGCAATTCCAGAAGCATTATTTGAAAGTGAATTATTCGGTTACGAGCGTGGGGCGTTTTCTGGAGCAAATAGTAAAGGAAAAAAAGGTAAAATTGAACTCGCGCAAGGCGGTACTTTATTTCTTGATGAAATAGGTGAAATGCCACTTGATATGCAAGTAAAACTGTTACGTGTACTGCAAGAGCGAAAGTATTACCGAGTTGGTGGTGAAAAAGAAATTAATATTGATTTCCGTATTATCGCTGCTACAAATCGTGATTTACAAGAAGAAATGATAAAAGGAACTTTCCGAGAAGATTTATATTACCGCTTAAATGTAGTTAGCTTGCAGATTCCACCGCTGCGCGAAAGACGCGAGGATATTATTGAATTAACCTATTCTTTCTTAAACGATTTTTCAATCAACTATAACAGACCAATTCGTGACTTACCTTCAAGCATTATGCATGAACTGCTTCATTACAATTGGCCAGGTAATATTCGCGAACTTCGAAACGTTGTTGAGCGGCTTGTGGTATTCGCAACAGACGGAATTATAAAACAAGAATATTTACCATTTCATACGACTGAAACTTTAGACAACCATACAGCCCATTCCCTATTACTCAGCAACAATAATACAATCCTTTCTTTACAAGAAGAGATGGATGAGCATGAGAAAAAAGTTATTGAAAGGGCTTTACGAATTTTAAATGGGAATAAATTAGAATGCGCAAAACAACTTGGTGTAACAAGGGCTACTTTATATAACCGTTTAAAGAAACTTGGACTTCAATAAAGAATCAGTATGCACCGATCAGGCGTTTACAGGTAGCCCTCTCTCCCTCCTCTATATTGGCATGATTTTTGCATATATAATTTATGAAAACCGAACTAGAGGAGGAATACATATGACAAATAAAAACAACTTAATCGTTTGTCGTTGTGAAGAGGTTACATATGGGCAACTTCAATCGACAATTGCTGAATATAACTGCTCGGCAAGAGAATTAAAACTAAGAACACGTGCTGGCATGGGATTTTGCGGTGGTCGCACATGCAGAATAATGATAGATCGAATGATTGAAAATGCGAATCCTGACGTAACTCTTAATGAACTACCGTTAAAATATCAACCACCAATACGTGCAGTTACTTTTGGATCGGTAGGTGAAAGTAAATGAGTAGAATTACACATCACCCTATTTTAGGTACTTTACAAAGTAGTGAGCGTATTACCTTTCAATTTAACGGTCATCAATACGGAGCATATGAACATGAAACGATAGCTGCTGCCCTGTTAGCAAATGGAATACGGACATTAAGAGTTCATGAAGATAGCGGAACACCGCGAGGTATTTATTGTAATATCGGGCACTGTTCCGAATGCCGCATGACAGTAAATAATCAAACAAATGTACGCGCATGCTTAACTGTTGTAGAAGAAAACATGGTTGTTGAAAGCGGGAAACAGCATCCGAATATCGTGAGAGAGATGGTGAAAAAACGATGAGTGATGTAATTATTATTGGTGCAGGGCCAGCGGGATTATCTGCTTCTATTTCTTGTGCTCGTTTCGGACTAAAAGTGCTCGTTATTGATGAATTTATGAAGCCGGGCGGGAGATTGTTAGGACAGTTGCATCAAGAGCCTACTGGAGAATGGTGGAACGGAATAAAAGAATCGAAGCGACTTCATGAAGAAGCAGAATCACTTTCAGTACATATCAGGTGCGGTGTTTCGGTCTATAATTTAGATAGAGATGAAAACAATTGGTTTGTACATACTAATATCGGTACGTTAGAAGCACCTTTCGTACTACTTGCTACTGGAGCTGCGGAATATTCTATTCCCCTTCCTGGCTGGACACTTCCAGGAGTGATGTCAATTGGAGCAGCTCAAGTTATGACAAATGTTCATCGCGTGCAAGTTGGAAAAAAAGGAATTATTATTGGTGCTAACATTTTGTCTTTCGCCATTTTAAGTGAATTGCAATTAGCGGGAATTACAGTAGATCATATTGTACTCCCTGAGAAAAGCGAGTTAAGTCAAAAAGCTGGTGAACCTGAAGAAGTTTTAAACTCTCTTTTAAATGTAGCTCACCTCGCTCCTTCTGCTTTCTTACGAATAGGTAGTCACTTTATGAAATTTGATTGGATTCGAAAAGCTGGATTAACATTCTATCCAAACAACGGAATGAAAATAAACGGAACGCCACTTCACCTTCGGAAAGCAGCTCTTGAAATTATCGGAACAGATCAAGTTGAAGGTGTACGTATTGCAAATATTGACTCTAAAGGAAAGGTTATCAATGGAACAGAGAAAATATATGAAGCAGATTTTGTATGTATTGCCGGGGGATTATACCCACTTGCCGAACTTGCAGCTGTAGCTGGTTGTCCCTTCCATTACATTTCAGAATTAGGCGGACACGTTCCTCTCCATTCCGAAACAATGGAAACCCCTCTTCCCGGTTTATTAGTAGCCGGCAATATTACAGGCATTGAAAGCGGAAAAATTGCGATGGCGCAAGGAACAGTTGCAGGTCTATCTATTGCTAAATATGCAAGCAAAAAACGTGATATAGTCGACCAACAATTATCTCACGCCATTCAAAACGTTCGCTTTATTCGTCAGAAAGCTGCAATTCAGTTTAATCCGATGGTAGATATCGGTAGACGAAAAATGAATGAAATTTGGCGTGATTACTCATCTACATATGCACATACTAAAAAGAGCTGCTGAGATTATTCTCAACAGCTCTCTTCTCTACTCATCTGAGTTATTAAATTTCGCTAATGCGTAAATACCTTCTTCGTCATCTAATTCAAGTTGTAATCTCGCTGCGAATGAATTGACATTATATTCTCTGTCAAGCAATAAGCGTAAAGCTTCGATTAAGTTTGCTTGAATTAAAATTTGCTGGCGACCATTTACCTCTACTTCCGCAGAGAAACCGTAGTCGTCATCATACATGAGTTCAACTAATACTTCTTCTGGACCCACTTGTCTTTTTTCAGCGATATATATACAAAGCGCATTTATAAGCTCTTGTTCAGAAATTTTTATTGTTTCCATGCTACTTCATCTGCCTTCTTCTTACGTTGGTCTTTGAAGTATTTAAATGCACGAACTGCTAACATTACGATACCAGCCATTACTAACATATTTACCATAAACGCTAATACAGAACCAAGAGCTCCCATATTTGCAAATAAGCTACCCATTAGTAAACCACCAAGACCACCTAGTAATAAACCTTTCATAAAGCTTCCTTTATTACTTTTTGGTGCCGTGTTTGTTGCTTTCGTTTTTGAATCTGGAGTCGTTTTTTGGGAATTTACATTTGAGTCTTTTTTGTTTAAATCAACTTTTGACTTTTGACCTGAACTTGGTGTAAATGATTTTTTACCAGATTTGTAACTTTTCGCTGCTGCATGATCTACGAACATAAAGCTGCTAGCCCCAAAGATAACCATGAATGCTGTCATTACTGCTACAAGTTTTTTCAACATATTATATCCATTCTCCTTTTATATAGATATATGTGAAATCTATCTTTCTAGTAAATTCAGAATGATAGATTTGTTTTTAAGAACATTTTAAAGGTTCTTATGAACTTATTATATGAACTTTTGTCGAAATATGCAAGTATTATTTACTTTCAACAGTTTGGTCACAAAGGAAAAATTAAGCAAAACAGAATTGACTTTAAATGAAACAAAACATATTATAAGTTCATAAGAACTTTTTATTATTTTGGAGGTGAAAAGATGGAAACATTTCATCTCACACGAAACGAAATGGCTACCCTTCTTCTATCACTAAGAGGATGGAATACGAAAAAGCCTCTCGGTATTTTACAAGAAGCTTGGGCAAAGTCACATAAAAAAGATATTGAAAGCGGACAAAGCGTTACAGCTTTTATTACTACCGCACTTTCACCTATTTTTGAAAAGCTGATTAAAATTGACGAT
The DNA here is from genome assembly GCF_056033865.1 of Bacillus sp. FAU20. Classification (NCBI taxonomy): domain Bacteria; kingdom Bacillati; phylum Bacillota; class Bacilli; order Caryophanales; family Bacillaceae; genus Bacillus; species Bacillus sp. FAU20. The sequence continues at coordinate 8,880 of NZ_JBVYHY010000001.1, read as the reverse complement.
ACTGATGTCGGTTTTTCTTTAAATGAAATAGTTGCGCTTGGCAATCAGATTGAAAACACAAGTTTCTCTGTAACTGCTATGCAAAACTGGGTGAAACGAGATATAAAAGAAATGATTGGCTCTCCTCAAAAAGGGAAAAAATATTCAATTGAACAAGCAGCCTTACTATTTATTGTCGAAGATTTAAAAACAGCACTTGATTTTGAATCCATTCGTAAGCTATTACGCCTTATTGTAAATGATCCAGCTGATCGAAGTGATGATTTAATCAATCCTGTTCATTTATATGTAGCATACTCTTCTTTATTTGAAGAACTCAATCAAGGGAATTGCTTACAATTAAATGCAACAGATACCGTTCATACAATTGAAAACATCGTAAAAGAAAAAGCTGATAAAATCGCAAGTAAGTTCGATCAAATTAATAACGAACAACGCGAAGCAATTCGTAACGCTATTATTATTGCGACCCTTTCTGTACATACCGCTTATGTACAAATGTTAGCAAAGCGTTACGTAACAGCAACTTTATTTTTACAGAACTTAGATGTGAAGCCTTAAAAAATAGGAGCAGAAATGCTTCTATTTTTTTACAACGAAAACAAGCAACCATCTGTTCCAAATATACAACAAATGCTTGCTTGATTTATTTAAATTTAAGTTTCATATAAAACCGTAGTATTACGCATATCTATAAGTAGTGTCATTTAAGGTTCCATATATCCCCCTAACCCTCATTACATTCAGAATTAACTGTTTTTTACCGTGCTATTTTCTCATTCTTAATTCTATGCATATCATACACTTTCACTTCATTCTCTATATATGATTTTACTTTTTTAAATCCAGCTTTCTCATAACAACGAATTGCCCTTTTGTTGTCTTCTCTTACCTGTAATACAACTGCTTGTATATCGGAATCTAAAAACGATTTACTTATGAAATACTTTGTAATTTCTGTTCCAAGTCCTTTTGAATATAAATTCGAAACGCCAATAAGAATAGAGTATTCCATCACATAGGTATCATCATATTTCGTCTTTTTTAATCCGACTCTTCCTATTACTTCATCTCTCACTATTATTACATGATAACTTGCATAAGACCGCGCTAATTTTTCAGTCCAATACTCCCGAAGTTCTTCTATTGTATATCGCTTAAATGGTTTCACATCTGCTATGTTATGTAATTCTTCATCGTTATACCATTCTAATATAATTGATAAATCATCTAATTCTAGAAGACGTTCTTTCCAGTTCACATTTCCACCCCATCTATTTTATGTTTTCAAACCACTTTAAAAAGAATAGGCATATTCTTTTTTAGGCAATTTTACTATCTTTTGAATGAAATTTGATTTCTCTAAAATATCCTCTAACTGCCCCTCACTATAAACGTAAATACTCCCTACATATGAACTGTACGCCTTTTTCTCAGTTATTATCGTTAAATTGTTATTTTCCTTTTTAAAATCACCCTCCACTCCTTTTTGAAATGATAAACTTTTGGTTGCTGAAACATACAGTTGAATTAAAGATCCTATTTCAACATCACCTGATTTTGCAAAGCACTGTATTTCATTTAAAATCATTTCATCTTGTAACGGAAGAAAGTCTTCTACTTCTAACTTCTCTCCTTTATGAAAGAAGTTTTGAAGTTCAGGAGTATAGAACGAAAGATTTTTCTCCTCTATCATTTTAAAAATTGTTTGCAGCAATATGTCTTTTCCTATCACAAACGGGTGGCCAAATCCATTATTGTAAAGCCCTTCTTTCATTTTCATTAATTGTTCGATGAAGGGGATTCCCGATTCTTCAATAACAAGTTTACCGTCAATTAAACGCATGTTAGCAATCAATTCTTCTATCTGTAAACCTTCTAATTCAAGCGACGAGTAATATAAATCTCTATTCCAAAAATCTAATTGATCCATTCCTAATGAATTAAATAAGAGCTCATCTATAATTGGAAAAACTCCATCTTCTGTTAAAGCTTTCGTTACATCATCTAATAATCTAGGTGTTTGATTTAAAATCGTACGTATTTCTTCGTCCTCTTGAATGATTCGTACCGTCCACTCACTATGATCTTCACCCGATATTTGCTGAAAACAATGTGAATATGGCCCATGTCCAACATCATGTAGAAGGGCTACAGTAGATACTAGCTTTCGTTCATATTTCGATAAATGTATGTCACCAATCTCAGTAAGATGTTCTATCACTTTATTTACTAGCACATATACACCTATCGAATGTTCTTTCCTCGTATGTATTGCGTTCTCATGTAAAAAATAAGTATGTCCTTGTTGTTTAATATTCGCCAACCTTTGAAATGCTTTTGTATCTATCAATCGAAGGATATCTCTATCACGAATAGAGATTGGTCCATAAATCGGATCTGTAATATACATACGTTCTCCTCCTATTTTTGTAAATGAAAGACCTATATCATTATACTTAATTTTCAGTCTATTATCATTGATATATGAGAAATTTTTAATAATCTTTTCATTAACCCTTCATGAAAACGTAGCTTATATACTTTACTATAATACTTATGAGAGACATAAAAGAATTGAAATAGCAATCCCCTATGTAAATAAGGTATAATCTACATATAGTGAACCTTTTACGTAATTAAATAAAAGGTTCTTATACTCAAAAATTCATAAACTAGAAGGTGCAACAATGTTAAGTAGTTTTATTCATTCAGTATTAACGTTTTTTGAAGGATTAGGTTATTGGGGCATTATGCTTGGACTTATGATTGAAATTATCCCAAGTGAAATTGTCCTTGCTTATGCAGGATACTTAGTATTCAATGGAAGTATCTCATTTATAGGCGCAGTTGTATTCGGTACAATTGGCGGTGTTATTGCCCAAATCTTTATTTATTGGCTTGGACGATACGGCGGACGCCCTATATTAGAACGTTATGGAAAATATATTTTCATACATAAAAAACAAATAGATGCTGCAGAAGATTGGTTTAATCGTTACGGAACTGGCGTCATTTTTACAGCACGCTTCATTCCAGTAGTGCGTCATGCGATTTCAATTCCTGCTGGTATTACAAAAATGCCTTTACTACGTTTCACTACATTAACAGCACTTGCGATTATCCCTTGGTCTATTATTTTCATTTATTTAGGTGAAAAACTAGGTGAAAATTGGGAAAATATTAACGATATTGCTGGTCCTTATGTGAAATCATTCGCAATTGGTGGCGTCGTACTTATACTTTTATACTTCGTTATAAAAAAATGGACAAAAAAGCGTAAAAATCTTGCTTAAGAATATAACAAAAACCGCTATAAATTCATTCGGAGTTATAGCGGTTTTTTATTTATTTATATATGAATTAATCTTCAAGAATTATATAACACCTTTCCATCTACATTTACATGGATAAGCAACCGTTTGATCATTTCTTTCGTATATTATCTCAAAAAGGAGTGATTCCCCTATGCATTGGCAGCAAAAAATACTATACTTAATCGGACGCCCTATCGGTATTTCCTTCATAAATGGGCAAGGAACTTCTGGTGTATTATGTTCAGCTCATGATGGTCAATTATATGTGTATGAATACCTTTATCAAGCCCAGTTCGCAATGAAACATTATGATTATAGACAGATTCAAGATATACATGCATTCCCAAATTGTCCTCACCAAAATCCTCTATACTAAAAAAATCGGAACGGCTCATAGCCATTCCGATTTCTATACTTTATTTCTCAGAATTAAATTTCTGCACTGCTTCATCAAAATAAATCCAACCTTTCCAGCCCAAATGAATCGTATCTTTTAAGAAATACTTATCATATTCATGACCAGAGAAATCAACTACTGGATATCCTGCTTTCTCAACCTGTTCTCGAACTTTTTTATAATACACTTCACGGCGTTCTTTCGGGAATCCAGTATAATCATACCAAGGCCCATTGACAGGTACAGAAATAAAGAGTGGTTTGACATTTTTCTCTTTAAATAAATCTAAAATAATTTGTAAATCATCGTATTCTGGTGATTCATCATATGTTTCATTTGCTCTAAAGTTTTTTAAACCTTTTAGTTTTTTCTTCAGATTATTCTTATGATAATACGGATTTTCAATTCCGAATGTATTTGTAGTAGACTCTGCTTTCCCTTCTTGTTCTGCGTGTTTACGTGCGTCTTCCCAAGAAATTGAACGAAGTCCGATATTTGTTTTCTCTTTCATCGGTTCGATTTTAAATAAAGAGTTAAATAAATCTCTATGATCTAAAATATTTCGATGCATATAAGCAAGTGGTTTAACTAAACCTGCTTTTATGTTATGTTTCGTATCATTATATACAATACCTTCTAATGAATTTTTTAATATATCATCTTCTTGAACAACTTTATAATCTAATAGCCGTTTCGCGATTTGCTTCTTCATTTCTGGATTTATCTCATCATTAAAAATAAAATGATATGCTTGTTGTTTGGAGAAATTATTAGTGAAATCCCCTTGTGATACACCAGTCTTTGTAAACCATTGTGGTGAAAGAACAAAGACTACTTTTTTACCTTCTAATTCATCCATAGTAGATGTCATATTTAAAATATGAGCTAAACTTTGTGTACCACCAGTTCCAATTAAAAACGGTGTAAAACCAGCTGGATTTACTTTGAAATAATTAGACGGATGATATGCATCCATTCGTAAAAATTCTGATGAACCGTACATCGGTAAATACTGTGAATTCTCTAACATTTTTTGCTGTAAGAAAACACTTTGTAATTTCTCTTTTTGTAAAGAAGTTGCCGCATCTTCTACCTTCTTATCACTAATAAGCGATACTAAACTTTTCGATGGGATTAGAATGATAATGAAAAAAAGCACACACGCTAAAATTATAGGACCAAAAGCATGCTTCATTTTCATCTTCTATCCCTCTTTCTATTGTTATTAAATTGTAACCCTTGTTTTTGACACGTCATCTTTTCTCTCCTTTTTCTCTATACATGTTCCATTCTATTTATCTATTATATACATGTATGTATTTCCTTCCTTGTTCTATTAAGCCCTATATAAATAGCGCAAGAAAATGTTTCTATAGAAACACGTTAATTATACAAGATTCTACATAAATTTCACACTGGAATTTTAGTAATAACTTTATTTTCAAGTCGTGAAAAAACATATGAAATGTCTATATTTCATTCGGAACTGTACAAAAAAAACAGACTATCACACACGTGAAGTCTGTTTCCCCATTCTTTTATTTTTGTACATCTGCCCATTTTAAACTTGTAGCTGGACCAAATTGATGTACATATAAATCTTTCACATATGGTTTTTGTAAGTAAGATAATCCACGCTGGAATACCGGTGCAATTACTGCATCATCAAGTAGCATTTTTTCAGCATCTTGCATTGCTTTCCAGCGAGCCTTTTCATCATTACCTAATTCTGTTTTAATCTTCTTAATTAACGCATCATATTCTGGGTTTGCATATTCTGTATTATTAACACTGCTTCCAGAAAGAAATACTTCTAAATAAGTCATTGGATCTGGATAATCCGGTAACCAGCGTGATAACGACATTTCATATTCTTTCTTCTTCTCAAGTGCTAATTTTTGCGTATGTGGCTGTAATTTCACATTCACTTTTAAGCCTGGTAAGTTTTTCTCAAGCTGCTCTTTAATGTACTCTCCAACTTTTTTAAAGTTTTCTAAGTCATAATTTAATAGTTCTAACGTCACTTCATTTGTACCTGTCTCTTGTTTTGCTTTCTCCCAATATTCTTTCGCTTTTTTTACATCAGTTTTATTAAACTCACCTGCCGTACTTCTAAAATCTTTCTTATCTGGGCCCTTTAAGAATCCTTTTGGTACGTAATAGTTTGCTGCAACCGACCCATCATTTAAAAATGAATCTGCGAGTCCCTTCTTATCAAAAACTGTACTTAGCGCAAGACGTGCATTTTTATTTTTAAGAATCGGTACATTTTCATTAAATCGGAAGAAGTACATAACTGGATCTGTATATTGTTTTAGCTCTTTATTATTTTTATATTTATCTACGAATTCTGTAGAAATAACAGCTCTATCAACTTTATCTGTTTCATATAAATTTACCGCAGTTGAAATTTCTTTTACAATTTGATAGTTTACTTCATCTAACTTCACTTCTTTTTTATCCCAATACTTATCGTTTTTCTTCATTGTAAAGCTAGCTTCATGCTTCCACTCTGATAATGTAAACGGTCCATTATATACCGCTTTATTTGCTTCTAATCCATATTTATCACCTTGCTCTTTCGCATATTTTTCGTTAATTGGATAGAAGGATGGTAAAATTAATAATTTCGTAAAATACGGTACAGGATGTTCTAGCTCTACGACGAATGTTTTATCATCCTTCGCTTTTACTCCTAATTCATCTAGACCTAGTTGTTTTTTATTTATCTTCTCAGCATTTTTTACATCGTACGCAATGTATGCATATTGAGAAGCTGTATCTGGATTAATCAATTGCTTCCAAGCGTATACGTAATCATGGGCGGTTACTGGATCTCCGTTAGACCATTTCGCATCACGCAATTGGAATGTATATGTCTTTCCATCTTTACTCACTTCATATTTTTGTGCGCCTGCCTCAATTACTTCATCATTTTTCGATAGACGGAATAGTCCTTCCATTACGTTATTCAAAACGTTAAACGAGATTGCATCTGTGACTTTCACTGAGTTTAACGACGGAATTTCACCCGTTTCTAGTAACTGTAATACTTTCTTGTCATCTTTCGGCTTTGTCGTTGTTTTTTCTTTTTCGCAACCAACTAAAAATGAAGAAACGAATAGAATACTAACTAATGAGTAACGAACAACTTTTTTCATTTAAAAACCCCCTCTATTTTTAAGGTAAGTAACGACGAGCACCAGCGTATTCTTCTATATATCCTGGTGTATTTAGCGGTATAATCTCTACCGATCTTTCAGCTCTTGGTGAGTGAATCATATTGCCATCACCAATATACATTGCGACGTGATGGACACTACCTTTTCCTTGATCATGTGCAAAGAAAATTAAATCTCCTTTTTGTAGATTTTCTTTATCAACTGCAACTCCTGCTCTTGATTGTGGTCCAGAATCTCGCGGAATTGTAATGCCGTGCGATTTATAGATCGTATGCGTGAAGCCAGAGCAATCAAATCCAAAACCACTTGTACCAGCCCATATATACGGTAAACCTAAAAACATTTTCCCTGTGTTTATTAAATCATCGGCCGCCGGGGTTGGAATATCATTTTGAGAACGGTAAACCGTTCCATCATTTTTTCGTAGCCAAGCTTTCTGACCATTTGGCAACAATACACGGTATGAAATTGTGTCTTCACTTAATAGCGGCAGTCTTGTATTATAACTGACTTCAAGTGATTTATGTTTTTCAGAAGGATTTATATATAAAATCGCTGTTGGCTTTGTTATTAACACAAAAGGTTCATTTGTTTTATCTGCAAATTCTTGATTATATGTTAATTGCTTTTCAGGCATCCAGCCCGGATAACCTTCTTCATTTCGTGGCGTTGGCTGTCCATGCACTAATACCTTCACCCATTCACCTTTCTTATCAATAACAGTTACTTCTTGACCGAGTAACGCTTGTGTTTCTAATTTATTTGCATTTGTTAACCATAGTTTCTCGTCAAGTGTCATTGATTTCGTCCATTTCCATAGATCCACTGGATTTGTTGCACTCGGTGTATCGATTGGCCTTAATGAATCAGGTACTGTCCATAACGTTGCAGCAGATACATCTATAAATGCTTTATTATCCTTCTTTTCTTCAGCATTTGCCGATGTAAACGATGAAAATATAAATAAAGTTGTTAAAAATGCAGTTCCTACTTTTTTCATATTTATCCCCCTTAAAAGATAGTTTACTAGTCTCTTCTCCTAAAACTTACTATTCACTGTCGATTGAAGGTTTATCTTTGATCCAGAATACGTCATTCCTTCTGGCTCTTCCATTAACCAAAGCGGTGCATCAAGATCAAAATAATGAATATTAGGATGCGCTGCCGCTAAATGCGCAACAGCACTAACGGAAAGTGAAGACTCCATCATGCTGCCCACCATACACTTCACACCAGCTGTTTCTGCGATATCTGCAATACGCCATGCTTCACGTATGCCACCACATTTCATTAATTTAATATTAATGAAGTCTGCATATCTTCCTTGAACGAGCTTTAATGCGTCACTTGCTGAAAATATACTTTCATCGGCCATAATTGGCGTTTGCACACGATCTTTGACGTACTTTAACCCATCCCAATCTTTCGCGTGTACTGGTTGTTCAATAAATTCTATATTTAAATTACGATTTTCCATCTCTTGAATGATAGAGACCGCTTCTTTTGGACTCCAACCTTGATTCGCATCTAAACGTAATGTCGTATTTCTTGGTACCACATTTCGAATTGCCTCAATACGTTCCAAATCTAAATGCGCCTCTTTACCCACTTTAATCTTCAATGTTTGAAATCCTTTTTCTATATGTTTCTTCGCTTCTTTTGCCATTAATACAGGCTCATCTACACTCACTGTAATATCGGTATGAATTTCTTTCTTCCCGCCTAACAATGCATATAACGGCACATTTTGATATTGGCAATATACATCATATAAAGCGATATCTACCGCTGCTTTCGAACTTGAATTTCCAATACAACTCATTTGAATGCCCTGTAGTAACTGCTGAAACTGAATGATATTTTGACCAATGAAGCGGCGCACGAAAAACGCGAAAGCGTTTCACGATAAATGCGAAAACCGTACTTTGATACATGGCAGTGGTGGTTAATATCCGGCTTCACAACCGAACGAAGTACAGGCAAA